>CAWHFK010000001.1:0-419517 GCA_963828655.1 uncultured Thermoleophilia bacterium
CCATGAACACGGGTGACGCAAAACGCCCGATTAGCGGGGTCATTGGGCCGTGATGTTCGGTGTGCGTGACTGACTGCGCGACTTTCCAGCCCGTAGGGGGCTAGGTGCGTAGTAGCAGCGTAGAACCTGCGTACACCAGCGCACGACCACGAAATCTTGGCGTTGTCAAGGTAGAAAACGCCTCCTTGCATCCAGTCGTGATTGCCGGCGGCGACCTAGGCGGTGTGGGCATGCGGTGCGAAATGTGTTTTACGCCGAGCCGGAGCCTTTTGAGTGGCTGCGCGCAATCTCGAGTCTCTTGATTTCGGAGGGGCTCAGCGAGTCAGTGAGCGATTCGTACAACTCGACAGCCTGCTTCCACTCTTGACGGTCAAAGGCCGCCTGCGCTCGCGTGCGGTCACTCGTGTCCTGAACTTTCCTCCCAAATGCGTTGATCGCTTTGCGGCGCTCGCGCTCGACTGCAGCAAACGCCTCGGGATCGCATTTCAGTAGGCGCTCACCGAACTTCCTCAGGTCATCGGCGAGTTGTTGTAAGCCTCGGGCGGTAGCTTCCACGGACGTTGCTGCGAAATCACGATATCGCTCAGCTAGGTCCGGGTTCTCAACGCGAATCATGTCTTGCATCGAGTATGGATGCGCCGCCTCGTCCGGATGACCGTTCCGAGACAGTTCAAGCGAGAGTTCATAGGACAAAGGGTCATGGCGGATTGCAAGCCGGACGCAATCAGCGTCGTAGTGCACGCTGACGTCGTCGGCGCCAACTCGCACGAACCCGTACTCAGCAAGAAACGGAAACGCTCGAAGGACGGCTTCCTCGAGCCCGAACTCTCCATGGCTGACCATTTCGCTACCGGTTGATCCTCTCACGGGGCATTCCACGTGCTTGTCGTGGGGTCGAACGTCCAACCTCGGTTGGTGAGCAAGTTTCTCTCAGCATTGAGGAATTCCCCTGCTGTGTTTCCGGGTGACGCATCCCTAATCTGGGTGACGCCACTGCGCAACTCCTGTCGCAACGCTGTCGAGTTCCGAATCCAATTGGCTTTCGGTGAACTGAGTGACGGCGTTAGTCGATCTAGAAGCGTGTACTCGCCGGGTTGAAGTGCGGCAGGTGCCGTGAGGTCGGATGTTCGACCGATTACGAGACGGGCAAAGCCGCTCGCCTCTTCGACAGCTCCGACACCAGCCTTGTCCTCCAGCCCGCCTGGAAGGACGAAGAGTGCTGCGTCGAATTCGGAATGGAGTAGACATGAGGTCGATCGTTCGCAACCAGCATGCCAGCCCAGTTCCTTGTGGACGAACCATGTGCCGAAGCAGCTTAGGATCCCAGGACATCCCTGTGATCCACTTGGATCGGAATCCGATCCGCTCGGGTCAAAGAAGGTGGAAGGCCGGTCGTCGGTATACGCGTACGAAGAGCCGATAGAAGCGTTGGCGGGGTCTTGGCTGAGGAAGCGCCCCGACGTCGAGTCGTACTGCCGGGCACGGAGGTTGTAAAGGCTGCTGGCGGCGTCCGCGTATTGGCCGTTGAATTGGAGTGGGTTGGTCGGGGCGTTGACATTGTTCTTGACCGTTTGGCTCGTGGGTGCGCCGTATGGCTCGTAGGCGTAGGTCCACTGGAGGTTGCCCGTGGCGTCGGTGATGTTGCTGGTCGATCCGAGAGTGTCGTGCTGGTAGAAAAAGTTTCCGGCCGGAGTGGTGAGTGAGTTGGTGTCGTTGCCGATGAGGTAGCGGCGGAGCAGGTTGTGGCTTGCGTCTTGTTCGAGGGCGAGTTGGGGCAGGCTGTAGTTGGTGTCCCAGAGTTGGTTGGTGGTGGTGCCGCCGCTGGTTGTGGTGAGGCGGTTGTTGTCGCCGTCGTAGCTGTAGGTGCTGGCGGTGCCGTTGACGGTTGCGGCGGTGAGTTGGTTGGCGAGGTTGTAGGCGTAGGTGTTGGCGCCGGCGGTTGTTTGTCGGCCGTCGTTGTCGTAGCCGTATGCGGTAACGGCGGGTGGTGGGGTGTTGACGCCCTTGTTGTGGTGGTCGGTGATTTGGGTTGCGGTGAGGGCGGTGCCGTAGACGGCGATTTCGTCGAGGGAGCCGCCGTAGTAGTTGGTGGCGTTGTTGAGGCTGATGTTGAGCGCCGAGGTGTTGGTGGTGACGGTGGTGAAGCCGGCGGCTGAGTTGGTGCCGGTGAGGGTTCCGTCGAGGTAGATCTTGAGGACGCCGGAGGCGAAGGTGCCGACGATGTGGTGCCAGGTTGTGGTGTCGGTGATCGCGGTGCTTGAGGTGATCACGGCCGATTTGGTGCCGGTGCCCGCGCCGACTTCGAACTGAGGCTTGTTGGCGGTGGTCAGCCAGATGGCGTAGTTCTCGGACTTGGTGGTTGTCGTGAGCGGTTTGCCGACGACTGCCTGGAGGGCACCGCTGCGGCTTCGTTTGAGCCAGAGCTCGAGGGAGAAGTTGTTGGTCTTGTTCAGGCCGGCTGCGTTGGCGACTGTTCCGTATTGGCTGGAGCTCGCGAGCGTGACCGCTGTGCCGGGGTCGCCGGTGAGGGCGCCGGTGACGCCGAGGGTGGGTGAGCCGTGCCAGGTGCCGGTGTATGTCCCGACTTTCGAGGCGAAGCTGCTGCCGGAGGTTTCGTCGAGGCGCCAGTAGGGCTGGGCACCGTCGGTCTGGACTTGGGCGGGGTAGGGGTTGGTGCCGGGGACGCTTGTTTGGGTGAGGCGGTCGTCGCCGTCGTAGGTGTAACCGGTGTTGGTTGTGGCGCGGGTTTCGGTGAGGCGGTTTCCGACCGGGTCGTAGGTCCAGGAGATTTGTTGGCATTCGTTGGGCAGGTCGTCTGGTAGCAGACGGAGGTGAGCCGGTCGAGGTTGTCGTAGCCGTAGACCTGGGTGGTCGCGATCGAGCCGGTGCGGGTGAGCGTTTGTGGGTTTCCGACCGGGTCGAGTGTTTGTGTGAAGTCGGCCAGGGTGGAGGCGCCTTTGGCGTCTTTGCTTTCGGTGAGCCGTCCGGCGGTCTCCTACCTGCAGGTCCCGACGTTGCACTTTTCGGGCGGGAACTGGGTTGGGGTCATCAGGTTGCCGGCGGGGTCGTAGCCGTAGCTGGTGGTGCCGACGCTTGCGTTGGTCAGGCTTTGCAGGTGTTCGTCGTCGTCGTAGGCGTAGCTGGCGACGGTGGTGTCGGGGAAGGTGCGTTGGCTGATGTTTCCGGCTGGGTCGTAGGCGTCGTAGCTGGAAGGTGATACTGCCGCGGCTGACCGTGGTGAGCTGGTTGAGGTTGTGGTACGCTGTAGTTGACGGTGCCGGCGCCGTCGACCATGTGGTTTTCCAGTTCTGTCTTCGTCGTATGTGAAGCTGAGGTTCGGGGTTGTTGTGGGCGTCGCTGTAGGTGACCGAGGTGAGCCGGTTGAGGTTGTCGTAGCCGTAGCTGGTGGTGCCGTCACCCGAGGTTGGGGTGGCGTTGCCGTTCGCGTCGATGGTTGAGCTGATGTTGCCGTCCGGGACGTAGCTGTAGCTGGTGACCTTTCCAGTTGTGTTTGTGTGCTGGTGAGTTGGCTGGCGTCGTCGTAGCCGTAGCTGGTGGTGTGGGTGTTGGCGTCGGTGCGGCCGGTCAGGTTGCCGGCGGGGTCATAGCGCGTACCTGGTCACGGGTGCGGTGAGCGGCCCGGCTCCGTCCGGGTCGGGCGCAGTGACGGTTTTCAGCTGGTTGGAGGGCCAGTAGGTGTAGCTGGTGGCGTGGCCGTTCGCGTCGGTTTTTGTTTGCAGCGATCCGTCGGGGTAGTAGTTCAACGTCGTCACGTGGCTGAGCGGGTCAGTCTGCGTATGGAGTTCGTCGAATTCGTTGTAGGTGTACTGCCAGGTGTACAAGGCGGGGTTGGCGCCGAGGACGTTGCCGCGCGGGTCGACGCGGCTGGTCATCCGGCCGGCGCTGTCGTAGCCCATCGTTGTCTTCTCACCTAGCGGCGTCGTGATGCTGCTCAGGTTGTGTTGGTTGTCGTAGCCGTACAGCGTCGTCTTGCCCCGTGGGTCCTGGATTGCTCTTGCTAGGCCGGTTCCGGCGGGGTCGCGGGTGATCGTCGTGCACCGGGGCTGTCGAGTGGCCCTGCCCCGTCCGGGTCGGCGCCCGTGATTGTCGTGAGGTTGCCGGCCGTGTCGTAGCCGTAGCTGGTGGTGTTGCCGCGCCCGTCGGTGTGTGTCTTGACGGCGTTGAGGTTGTCATTGGTCCAGCCCTTCGCTGAACGCGAACGGGGACGGCGGTGTGGGCTTGAGCAGGTTGCCTTTGCCGTAGATGCGCTCATGTTTGTTGTGTGGCCGCGCGGGTCGGTGACCGCAGCCGATCGTCGAGGTTGCCGTCGTAGCCGTAGCTGGTTGTGTTGTTGAGCGGGTCGATCTTCTGCAAGAGGACGTTGTTGGCGTAGACATCTTTCCAGAGCTTCCCGCGCGCATCTGTGAACGTTGAGGTCTGGGTGGTGGCGTTCCAGCTGAAGTAGCTGGGGTTTCCGCGTGCGTCGTCCTGCTCAACGACCCGTCCGGAGGTCGGGTCGTAGGTGTTTGTGACGAGCGTGTGCAGGTTTTCGTCGACGATCGTCTTCAACCTGTTGCCGGTGTCGTAGGTGTAGGTCGTCGTGCCGCCGCGCGCGTCCCGCACCGAGGTCAGCAGACCGCCGGTGTAGAAGAACTGCGTATAGGGGCCGTCCGGCAAGGTCACCTTCTGCAGCAGTCCGCCGCTCATCGTGAAGGTGACGATCCGGCCGGCGCTGTCGGTCACCGTCGAGAACCCGTTCGCGTCGTAGCGGAGGTTCACTCCCTGCCCGTTTCGGTCGTGAACGCTGACCAGCCGACCTTGCGAGTCGAACAGGTAGTGAAGCTGGGCGGTTGTGACCAGCTTCGAGGCCGGTGCCGTTCGGGGCGAGGCTCGCCCGGCCACCTGGGTCGGCGACGTAGGCGCCGGTTGGCTGCTTTGCTGAAATGCAAGGTCTGTCCAGGAGCCTGACCGCACGGTCACGTCGCCGTTGCCGGCAGTCGTTGCTGACCAGTCGAAGTTGTCGACCCAGCGCTCTGCCGAGCCGACCGGCTGTGGCGTCGGCCGAGTTGTAGGCGCGCGTGAACGAAAACGGTACCCCGATCCCGGCCAGTTTCGGATCCGTCGCCGACATGTAGTAGCTGCCGGTTGCCGTGTTCACCGGCTCGGCTTTCATGTCCGTGGTCGAGGCGGCGGCGATCCGTCCCCATTGGTTTGTGATGCGGGAACGATCGGCGGCGCACCCACCCACCAATGGCCGCTGATCTGAAACGGCGTCAGCGCATAGTTGTAAAGCGCTGCCTGCATCGAGCGACCCCGTAGAAGAACCCGGGATAGTTGGTGATGCCGTAGATGAACATGAACTTGCCAAGCTCCAATGTGGAGGTGCCTGCTTCGTTTGCAGCCGACGGCATGCTTCCCACGAGCACGCCGTTCACATACAGCGCCATCGTCGTGCCGTCATAGGTCGCAACAATGTGCGACCAGACCCCAACCGTCAGAGCCGACCCGGTCGGAACATGCCGGACGCCGGTGTAGCCGAGGACCCGCGCAAACGTAAGCCACGTCGGCCAAGTCGGATACGGCCAGCACAATTTCATGCAGGAGCAGTCGTACCGACCCAAATTCGCCGAAATGCCGCCGTTGAACGATTCGCCAGCGGCCTGGCTCGCATCGTTCCCTGAGATTCGCCCGAGACCTCGAGCGAGAACGGCTTCCCGATCGGTCGGATCGCCAAACCCCAGGCACCGTCTGCCCTGCACCGCCGGCCGGGCTATGGCCATAACCGACGGGGCAGCCGTGTCTTGGATCGCGCCATCGTCACTCGGCGCGCCCGACTGCCCACGCAGGAACAACGAACCCGCAGTGACGGCCGTCGGCAGCCCACCGGGCGTCGTCGACGATAGGACAGAACCCGCCGCTCCCCTCACCCACATGCCAATAATCGACTGGCGAATCCGACCAACACCGCCTGCGATAGAGCGCCACAGTCGCCGCATCGAGCCGAACTCATCCGCGTCGCACCCGCCCCCGCAAGCCCGAACACGACCAACGCCAAGACCAGCAACGCCACGCGGCGAAGCCCACGAGGCCCGAGTTGCCGCCGACCGAACCGAGCCGCCGCGCCCTCTCCATCTGGACCCGTCAGCGCGGGCCACCCTGCCGAGATTCGAAGGGCTCGAATTCGATCCCGCGACGCCACCAGAGCCTCCTAAAGATTCGGGGTCGAGTGCGCTCGGAGCGGATGGCCGCCGCAGGCCACCACAACTGCTTCTACCGAGGGTTCTCCCACAGCCAACCCCCACTGTCAGCAGTCAAGCGAAGTCTGGTGCCTTAAGGCGCCAATCGCGGCATGCGCGCTGCCGCAGGCAGCTCGTCAGGCTCGATCGGTCACTGGCCCCGGCTCTCGAGACAACCGCGCCCGGCCGCGCAGACAGGTTCTCGTAGCGCATCGGGTGGAAGAGGTGCTGAAGCGACTAGCCGCCGATGCGAACCGCTCGACATTTGCCGTCCCTTGCAGATGATCCCGCGAGCAACCGGTGCTCTGAAGCAGGTAGGCGTGAGAAGCTGGCCGCTCGCGTGCGCTCCACATCTCGAGGGGGAAAGACTCTGACTCAGACGGTTGGACTGAAACGACGACCTTGTCTCGGCGGCAATGGGAGGCCTTCCTCGCGCGACCGGAGGTGCTTGCCAGGTTCGTCGCGACGATGTCGAGCGTGTTCATTGAAGGATGCGCACTGGCTCGTTCGCGGTCACCGCTGTTCGCGGATGCGGCTTAACCGACACAGCAGTCGCGGTTAGCTCCCGCGCGCGTGACGGAAGCGAGGGCCTAGGACGGAGCAGCGGGAGCAGCGGCACGGCTACGCCCTTAGAACACGAATGCGAACGGCTTCAGGTTTTGGCTGCGGATTCTTCCGTTCTTGACGGTGATTTGGAATCGTCTTCCGGGCCTGCGATCGAGAACCCCGTTACGACGCGGGCCTGACCTGCGATCACCTCGGGTGTCCAGATGGCGGGCGCACCCGATCGAAAGGTCCTCGAATTCTTTCTTGACTTCGTTCGGCGCCGCCGGGGCTGTTCGCGAAGGGAGACGTTCTTGCGGCCAAGCAGATTGAGCACAAACCCTTGCACACCGAACGCCGGCGTGGCCATCAGCGCAACCAACACCACCAACATGGACCGCGGCGATTAGAAGCCGGGGCCGCCGCCACACTCGCACGCGGTCCGTCCGTTCTGCGGCCGCCCGGGCGACAACGTCGGCCCAGTCAGGCTGCTCATCGACGAAGCTCGGAACAAGGTCGTTAATTGCACTGTCGAGCAGGTCGGTCGTCGGGTCACCTCAGTTCCGAGAGCGACGCGCAACTTGGCGCGTGCATGGTTGAGAGTCGCAGCGACGGTGCCTGGACGCACGCCGAGCACTTCGGCAGCCTCGCTTTGCGTAAGCCCGGCGTAGTAGTGCAGAAAGACGGCTGTCCGTTCCTGTTCGGGAAGCGCCGCAACCGCAGCCCGCAACTCGGGCCAAGTCGCCGGATGCCCGTTGTCTGTTTGCTCCGGCGGCAGGGCGTCCGTGTAGCGGACAAGCCGCCGCTGCTCCTGACGACAGACATTGAGCATCGTCCGCCAGAGCCAGCCGTCAAGGCTCCCCTCGGCCCGGAACGACGCTCGCTCCCGGAGAGCCGTCGCGAACGTCTCCTGAACCGCGTCGCGCGCCTGCTCCGGCTCCCCCAAGAGCGCGTAACCCAACCGCAGGAAGCCCGTGTAACGGCGGCGATAGACCTCCGCAATCTCGGCTTCCGACGCTCCTCGCTTCGAGACCACATCCACCGATGCACAGCCAGCCGAAGTTGTTTAGCCGTTTTCCCGGATCGTGGCCGCGCGCCCGGGTGACCTCTCGACATTGTCTCCGGGCGGAGGGCTACTGCTCGTCTGCCTCTTCGACTTCCTTGGAGACCATGCGCCACTTGCCCTTCCTCACCGGCACTTGTCGGCGAATCACGAAATAGTCAGGCTCATCTTGAGCCAGCTCACCGCCGTTGGGAACAGCTTCTGCTTCGTCGATGCGCGCTCTCATCTCGGCTACGGTCAGTCGGTCGGCGTCGTTGTCTCGTGGCTTGCCAAGCTCCGCTTGCTTCTGTTGTGCGCTCTCGCGCCAGTCGTGGCGCATGTGCTTATCCCAGAGGCGCGTGACGGCGTTCTCGAGCTCCGGCGGCGGGTAGGCCGCGAACTGCAAAACGCCGAGCTGCTTCGACTTCCTCCGGGAGCGTGTCGTAATGCTTGTCGAGTTCGGCCAAGGCTGCTTTGAGCTCTTCGTGGCCTAGATACGACTGGTCGTCTCGGAGAAAGAGTGGTGCTGTCCGGTGGTGCAACTTGTCGCCAGAGACGAAGACCATCGCAAACGGCAGGTAGTACAGGTAGGCCATGTCGACGCGGTTGCTCGCACGCTCGCCGGAAATGAAGCCGCGATAGATCCCGAGGTAGAAAAGGAGATCGACCTTGAAGACGTGCGTTGTGTACGGTGCGAACTCGTCGAGTGTCGGGTTGCCGGCTGATTCCCAGCGCTGGAGCGCGGCGCGTTTGAACTCGTTCGGCACGCCAAGCACTTCGAGCGCCAGGGTGATCACCTCTGGCTCCCTACTTGCGCAGAACGAATCGATGAACTCCTTCAGTTGGCCGAGGTCGGAGTACTTGGCTTTGACTGGAAGAATGTTCTTTAGCACGGCGATCTGGCGCTCCGGATCCTGCTTAGCGAGGTCGGCTCGCCACTTCCTTGCCGCGTCGCGTTCGATCTCGAGGAAGTCGTGTTCCGACCAGCGCAATAGGGCTGCTTGTTCCGGGAACTCGTCCACATGTACTCCAACGCTGCCGTCGGGCGCCTGTCGCACCTCGCCGGCGTTCACGATGACCTGACCGGTCATCGTGATTGGCAGACCAGAGAGCTCGCCAAGGACTAGCTGCCGGTGGTAGACGTTCGGCGCCGCACCCGACGGCGTCTTTTCCGCCAACATCCCCACCAGATCTTCTGGCGACTTCCCTTCCGCGACGTGCTTCTCTAGATCAGCGAGCGTCTCGACATAGAAAAGCGGCACGACGTTCGCAAGAAAAAACGCATCGAACCACACAGCTTCGTCCATGCTGAGCGCCTGAAGAGCCGACTTGTCAAAGATCGTTATCGGACCCACACACGTACCTCGTCAGCTGCTCTCGAGGATTTGGTTGCCGGCGCGTCGGCGTGATCCGCGGCCCCTCTCGTAGGGAGGAAGCTGACCTGCGTTCCGGAGCATCGCACTACAGATTTGAGTGTCACGGCGAGCCGCTCGATGCCACGGGTGGGCGTTCCTGCACGCATGTCGAACAGGCGCGCGGAAACCCGTCAAACAAAAAGACGGAGAAGGGATTGGTTAGCGGTATGTCGGCGTGTGTCCTTCTCTTGAAGAGAGAAACAAGAGAGGTGTGCCCCCGGCAGGACTCGAACCTGCGACGACCCCTGAGACCAACAGGGCGCTCTTCCAACTGAGCTACGGGGGCACGTATCCCTCTCCGCGGAGCGTCGCAGGCGCGCCGGACAGAGGCTTCTGCGTAAAGGTCCCTGCAAATCGGGTGTTTCTGAAAGTCCTGCAAATCATCAACTTTTGCCGTCCGGCCCGAGGTCCTAGTACTGGGTCCACCTGAGACCACAGGGCTGAGCTACGGGGAATTTCTTGTCCCGGTTCAGCGAGAGAGGCGGCCTCCGGGCCGCTTCTCTCTAAGAGGGCGCTTGCCGAGGCGGCGGTTCAGGGGTGGTCGTTGGTTTAGAAGATGCCGCCGACGAGGCTCTTGGTTTGTTGTGGGCCTTGTTGGAGGCCGACGCGGGGGTCGAGGACTGCGTAGAGGAGGTCGACGATCAGGTTGCCGATGATGACGATCAGGGTGATTGTCACGACGATCGCGAGGTCGACGGGGAGGTCGAGTGTTGAGCCGGCGCCACCAAGTGCGGTGACGGCGTAGTTGGCGAGGCCGTTGATGCTGAAGGCGGACTCGATGTAGATGAGGACGCCGATCGCGGTGCCGATTTCCATTCCGACCATCGTGAGGACGCGCAGGCTGGCGCTTGGGAGCACGTGGCGTCTGAGGATGCGGGTTTGCGATGCCCCCTTAGCGCGGGCGGTGCGGACGAAGTCTTCGTGGATCGTTGCGGCGACGCTTGCGCGCACCATCCGCGTGTAGAGGGCAAGGAAGAGCAGCGCAAACGTGATCCAGGGAAGGATCAGGTGCGTCACCCAGTCAACTGTGCCACCGCACGGGTGATAGTTCGCTGGTGTGTAGGGCGTGATCTTGGCTGGGTGTTGGATGAAGGTGCAGTAGCCGCTCGTTGGGAGCCAGTGGACGCCGTTTCCGGCGCTGCGGAGGATCAGGGCGAGCATCATCGGATGCGTGCAGAGCAGAAGCAGCGTGAGGAGGGAGATGCCGCGATCGGTCCAGGAGCCGAGCCGGCTCCCAGCGATCGCGCCGAGCGGCAGCGCGAGCAGGATGACCAGGATGGCGCCGCCGCAGAGGATCGAGAGTGTTGCCCGGATCTCCGGGTAGATCGAGATCGGTCCTTCGTTGACGATCTTTCCGTCCTGGATGGTTGATTGGTGTCCGATGTCGCCACGCGCCAGGTGCCCGAGGTAGCCGAAGTACAGGTTCACCTTTGAGCGGTCGAGGTAGAACAGGTGCCGCACAAGTTGCGTCTGTTGGGGTGTGGCGGGTGTGCCGTGGGCAGCGGCTGGGAAGAAGTCTGCGACGGGGGGTTGCTTTTCGATGGCGAAGTAGAGCGCGAAGGTGATCGCGATCATCGTCAACAGAACCAACAGGCTGCGCAGTACCCGTCCGACGAGGTAGCGGGCGACTCTCATCGGATCGTCCTCGGCTCAAACGCCCTGCGCAGGCTTTCGGAGAGCCGGTTGAAGGAGAGGACGGTGAGGACAATCATCGTCATCGGCACGATCGTCTGCCAGGGCGTGTAGCTCTTGCTGTTGTAGGTCTGCGGGTTGAAGATCGTCCCCCAGACCGTCGAGAGCATCGAGCCCAAAGTCGGCGTCGATACCTGCACGCCGATGCCAAGGAAGCTCAACCCGACCTCGGCGAGGATGTTCGCCCCGATCGCGACCCCGGACCAGACCAGCAGCGTCGGTGCAAGGTGCGGAAGAAGATGGCGCCCGATGATGCGCCGGTCGGAGGCGCCGATCATCTGCGCCGCCTCGACGAACTCCGCGTTTCGCAGCTCGAACACCTGCGCCCGCACAAGCCGGGTCGGATAGAAGGCGGTGAACACGCCGATCAGGAAAGCCTCCGCCGGCGCCCCGGCCGGGATCACCCAGCCCCAGCCGACCTGGCGGAAATCCCCGATCAGATAGCGGTTCGCGAAGAGCAGAAACAGCAGCAGCGGAAACGCCATGATCGCGTCCGTAAACAGCGACACCACCGCGTCGACCGCACCACCGAAATAGCCCGCAGCTGTCCCCAGCGGCAACCCGATCAGGAGCGCGATCAGCATCGCTCCGATCGCGATCTCAAGCGACGTTCGCAAGCCGTCGAGCACCCGGATCAACTCGTCACGACCAAGCGGGCCGTCCGCCCCCAACACAAAGAGTGTCGACTTCGTCCCCTTCGGCGCCGGCAGCAGATTCCCGAACTCGCCAAACGGCGGATTGGCCGGCATCGGCACGTTCGTCCATGGGCCGACGGCTCGTTGCTCCTCATTCGCCGCATACAGAAACGGCGTCGCGCCATCGTGGCCGACAAGCCTCGACACCACAGCACCACCAAAAAACGCAAACCAGACAACCAGCACTACGGCGCACAGCGATACGAATCCCCAGCGATCCCGGCGCAAGCGTCGCCAAACACTCCGCCACGGACCAATTGGCGTAGCCCCAGACCCGGCGCCCTGCGCATCTCTCACGACGACGAAGCGACGCACCGTTGCGAGTTAACCACAAGGCCGTCGGGGCACACGCCACACCCTTGGGCGTCCTTGCTCAGCGTCGGAATGTCCGAGCTTGGATTGGGGACGCGTCGTCGAGTGAGTCGGAGTGGCGTTTGTCGTTTGCGTGCAAGTCCGATCTCGGAGGCATGGTCGACGGGATGACTTCGCCCGGCGGAGTAAGGCGTCGTCGTGCAGCTGTCGGTGTGCGCCATGTTGGCGACCGACATGACGTAGACGCGCATCTTGTGGTTGCCCGTGGTGTGTTCGTATGCTCGAGCCACAGTGACTCGGCGGCTTTGCCTGTCGGATCGCACTTGATAGGCGTTCAGTCGCGGGCCAGGACTCGAGCTAGGAGGAGCTCATGCATCTTGCGAGAGGGAACGTCATGGCGGCGGCAACGTCGATCCAGAATCGGCTTGCGGATGTTGGTGATGCGATTCTGACGCGCGTGATACGCGCAGAGGACGCCGGCGCGTGTTGTAGCGATAACGGCAAAATCTGTGCTTGCGTCGACCACGCGCTTTGTGTCGACATCAACCCGAATTACTACATTCCAAAGGCGTTCGACTGCCTATGTAACTGCAACTTCACTAACGGGACGTGCCAGACCTGTCACGTAGCTTAGGTCGAGGCGACGGTTCACGCGGGCGCTCGTGGACGTGCCACGGGCGCCCGCGCTCATACGTGCGCTTGACCGACATGTCGCACCCAGACATCTTGATTAGACCTGTTGGTTGTCCTTAGCCTGGACATTGTCATGTCAGGACTGATTCTCGTTCTCCGCGCGTTGTTAGCCACCACGTTTATCGCCGCGGTGGCAGCGAAGGTACGTCCGTCGAACTTCAATGCGTTTGTTGATTCGCTCGCAAGCGCATCTCTCTCACCGCCATTGCTTGCGAGCTCACTTGCAGTGCTCCTGATCGGTCTCGAGGCGGTGAGCGCGACCCTCCTCGTCGTCGATTCGTTTGCGGTGGCCGCATTCGCTTTCTCGACTTTGACCCTTGGGATCTTGACGACAGGTGTCGCCCTGATTCTCGATTCACATCGTGAGATCGAATGCAGCTGTTTTGGCGCTGACGGAGCTGCGATCACTGTGCGTCACCTTGTTCGCAACCTTCTGCTCATCGGCTGCTCGACCGTCGGCCTTGTGGTCGCGATCTCTCAACCGAGCGCGTTGCAGATCATGTGGCCGGAAGGTGCCGCATATGCCTTTGCGGGCTTTGTGGTCGGCGTCTGCGTTGTCCGGTGGGACGATCTTGCGTTCGTCGCGGTCGGGGCCGCGAAGTAGGAGTCTGTCCGGGTGGGGGGTGACTGAAAGTGGGCGGCACTGTTGCGATTGTGCTTCTGGTCGTGATCGGCACGATCACCATGTTCAACTTGCTCTTCTCGCTCGCCTTCGCCAGGCGGCTGAGGGAGCTAGCTGCGCAGCAGCTGAAGTCAAACGTCAATGGAATGCTTCCGGAGATCGGTCGGCATGTTCGCCCGTTCGATGTGATCGCGCTAGACGGATCGGCGATCACGTCGGATGATGCGTCTAGATCGATCGTCGCCTTGTTCGTGTCGACGACATGCCCGGCGTGTGACCGACTTCAAAAGAAGCTCGGCAATGACCGGTTCCCTGAAGAGACGCTTGTCTTCGTGCACGGACACGAAGAGTCGGGTGTTCCTGAATTCGCTCGATCCTTCGATGAGGTAGCAACACACGTCGCCTGGCTTGGAGAGGACAACACTGTTCGCGATGCGTTCGGCGTCGAGGCCTACCCGACGCTGCTCCGCGTGGTGGGCGGTGTCGTCACGGAGGCCGCCCTTAACCTTAAAGACTTCACGGTTAAGCCGCAGATGGCCGTTTCGGCAGGGCATAACGTCTAGCTGGAAGAACCGACCCGCTCTCGCAGGGACAGCCGCCGCGGCGCTCCATCTGCAATGGGAGGCATCACCCGCCCTATGTCTGCTCCCACTTGTTTGCTCGGTCGCTGCGGGAGTGGCACCCGCTATCGGAGCTGGAGCGATGCGGACGCTGATAGACCAGCTCGCCGGCAACCACCCGGCTGAGCCCCGCGAGCTCGCTCTGCTTGTCGGGCTCGCCGTAGCTGCTGGTACGGTCCCGCAGATTCTGGCCCAGGTTGCGGCGGTTGCCGCGAGCGCTTCAAGGAGACGCGTCAGTGTCCTCGCGGCGCGGCGGCTCTTCGGACGGACAACATCTTTCACAGGGCTCCGTTTTATCGAGGACCCGAGCTTCTGTGACCGTCTCGCACTGGCAGAGCAAGCCGCCCAGACCCTTCCGTCGGTCCTAACATCATCAATACCGCAGGTTGCTCAGGCGTCGATCGTGATAGTGAGCTTCGTCGGCGTCGTCTATCTGATTTGGCCGCCGATGGTGCTCCTTCTCGCTCTCGCTGCAGCTCCGTCGCTGATCGCTCAGCATCGTCTCTCTCACCAATACGCAGACCTCTCGGTCGCGCTGTCGACAACCAATCGGCTGGCGATCGCTCAGCGAATGCTCACCACGGACGCTAGTGCAGCGAAGGAGATGCGGCTGTTCGGATTCGGCTCGTACGTCTCGGAGCGATATGCAGCACTGCTCGACTTTGCCGGGGGAGAGACACTGAGGCTCGATCGTCGGAACGCGCTAACTCAGTCGTGGCTCTTCATCCTCGGCGCAGGAGTTCTGGGAATCGGACTTTGGGTCGTCGCGAACGGAGTTCGTCAGGGCAGGTTCACTGTTGGGGACATAACACTGTTCGTTGCAGCGATATCCGCGATTCAAGGCGCAATCTCAGGAATTGTTCTTCGGGCCGGCGACATTGCTCGTGGATTCCGACTCTTTCCGAACTACATCAATGTCGTCAAGAGCCAGGACGACCTCTCGCCCGGCTCGCTCGTGGCCCCAAGGCTTGATGAAATCGAATTCAAGAACGTCTGGTTCCGCTATGACGCCGCTCACGACTGGATCCTTCGCGGAGTCAACCTGACTCTTCGTGCGGGAACGAGTACCGCGTTGGTCGGTATGAACGGAGCTGGCAAGACGACGCTAGTCAAGCTCATGTGTCGCTTCCATGATCCCGATGTAGGGGCGATTACCTGGAACGGCACCGACATTCGCGAACTTGACCCAGTGAGCTTGCGATCACGAATCACAGCTGTGTTCCAGGATCATCGAGTCTACGAGCTAACGGCCGCCGAAAACATCGGCCTCGGCGATCTGCGACGACTCAATGATCGGGGATCGGTTGTTCGCGCGGCGGATCGCGCGTCGATCGGAGATGACATCAGTGCATTGCCATACGGCTACGACACGCTCCTGAGTCGCCTTTTCGTTGACGGGCGGGGCCGTGAGGGCGTTGCCTTGTCGGGCGGACAGGCGCAACGACTTGCGCTGGCCCGCGCATACATGCGAGTCGACGCTGATCTCGTGCTGCTCGATGAACCGAACTCCAGTCTCGACGCGAAAGGCGAGGCGGATCTTCTTGAGGGCCTCCGAGATCAATCGACTCGCCACGCCACCGTGATCGTGTCGCACCGATTTGATCTCCTTCGCTTGATTGACAACATTGTCGTTCTGCGTCGAGGACAGGTGGTCGAGTGTGGCACTCACCACGACCTCCTTGCGTTAGGCGGCGACTACGCGCTGATGTGTCGCGCCGAAACTTCCGGTCTAAGTGAGCGGACTGAACGAACCATGGAAACAACCACACTATGAGGCTCGCATGGCCGGCGACTGTCGCCGGTGCTCTGGGTGCGCTTTTCGTTCCACGGCGCGTCATGGTGATCCGCGTACTCGGAACGAGTATGTTCCCGACCTTCCGCACGGGGCAGAGAGTGCTTGCGATGCGGCTTCGAGGACGGAAGCCGCAAAAGGGCGAGGTGATCGTGTTTGAGACGCCGATGCATAGACTGCCCGGCAGCCCCGCGCTCCGGGTCAAACGCGTCGTTGCCTGTGAAGGCGATCTGATTCCTGCCTGGCTGGCCGCACGCGAGGATCAAGGCTCCGTCGTGCCGCCCGGCTGGTTCGTTGTGGCGGGTGACAACCGCACATCGGAGGACTCCCGTCACCTCGGGTTGATCCCGCTAGCCGCAATCAAAGGCGTCGTGGGTGGCACAAGAAAACGGCAGCGGTGTGGATGACGGCCAGAGAAGGAGACCTACTGAGGTGGGACTCCACCGTTAATCTATGGGCGTGCCTTCCGTGACCAGTCGCGGCAAGTTGCTCTTCTCCGAGGCATGGTGGTCGCTGGGTGCAAATCTGGCGACGACCATCGCCGCCACGATGACGGTGCTGATCGGGATGTTTCTGCTCGGGCTTTTCATCGCCCTCGGGACGTGGACCGTCTCATGGTCGAATCACGTGAAGCGCGAGCTTGTCGTCAAGGTCTACTTCACGCACAGCGCGACTCCGGCACAAGAAACGCAGTACGCGAGGCAGCTTCAGTCGAACCCCTACGTGAAGGGTGGCGGCCTCCACTACGTCTCGAAGGAAGAGGGGCTGCGAATAATGCAAAAGCAGTACCCGAGTCTTTCGCAAGGTCTTTCAGAAAACCCGCTGCCCGACCGGCTAGACCTGACCCCAAATACACCGGAGAACGTCGACAAGCTCTATTCCTCGATTACAGGCCGACACAAGTCGGAGTCCGTCTACAACGTGGTCGACGGTAAACGGACGTCGCATAGAATCCTCCAAGTCGCGCACGCCATCGAGGTTGTGTTCGTGCTCGCCACGTTGGTGCTCGTTGCCGCGTCGATTCTGTTGATCTCGAACACCATTCGCCTGTCTATCTTCTCGCGGCGCCGAGAGATCGAGGTCATGAAACTCGTTGGCGCGACGAACTGGTTCGTTCGCGGACCGTTCATGCTGGAAGGCCTCATCTGCGGGGTCCTCGGATCTCTACTAGCCGTGTTCTTCCTCGTCCTTGGCAAGGCGGTCGCTTTGCCGGCGATCTTGCCGAAGCTGACGGGCGATCCGGACGTACACGCGATGGCATTCCCGATCGTTGCTCTGGTGCTGATAGCAACGGGGCTCGGGCTCGGAGCGATCGGTTCCGGATTGACGATCCGCCGCTTTCTTAGGGTCTAGAGAGTCGTCACCTCGGACATTCCAAAGTGCTATCGACTCTCTATAGGAGCAGGTCACCGCGCGGGCGTACGGCAGGACCGTGGTCAAGAACGAGCGTGATAGTTGAGGTCACTATCGCGGGCTAGGAGCCTGCCCCAAAAAACTGGCCTGTTGACAAGCAGCGAACGCGCATGTCATCCAGCCGATGACGACCCTTGACAGGTATTGGTGACCTTTGTCATCATCGGAGAACGTTTTGCGGCGCTGAACGTTTCACTCGGAGAGAGCGAGTAAGCGCAGTGGAACACGCCCCACCAGGAAGACGCGGCTCCGCCGATTCGGTTCTAGGGCTGACCCTTCGCCAACAGCAGATGGTCGGCTGCATCGCGGCGGGGATGACGGAGGTTGAGATCGCCGAACACCTATCGATCTCACCACGCACTGTTCGGATGCACTGCGACGTAGTTCGAACCCGACTCTCTGTCGAGCGACGACGCCAGATACCCGGCGCCTACTCAGAGCTAACCGGTCGGGAT
Source organism: uncultured Thermoleophilia bacterium (assembly GCA_963828655.1). Classification (GTDB taxonomy): domain Bacteria; phylum Actinomycetota; class Thermoleophilia; order Gaiellales; family Gaiellaceae; genus PALSA-600. The sequence goes on from CAWHFK010000001.1 coordinate 17,531, forward strand.
CCTCTCGAACTCCGCAACCTTTGAAGCAGCCCGATGTCCTGTCTTAGGGTGCGATCTCGAAGACGGCCTTGTAGAGCGTTTTCCAGTTGCGTGCGATTCCGACCTGGGCGGTATGCAATGTCATTGAGCCGTCACAGACGAGCTTGTGCAGCTTGTTCTCGAGCTTGTCCTTGATGTGGTAGTTCGCCGGGCCGGAGCCGGGCTCTGGGTAGAGGTTGGCGATGTCGTTGGAGCCACCGATCTCCAAGGAGATGATGTGGTCGATCTCGATCGTGCGCCCGTAGCTTTTCGGAGTCATCCCGTACTCGACCTCGACTTGACGTTTCTCGGAGTCGGGCACGTTGCGGATCGAGCCGGTGTGAAAGGTCGAGGAACAGAGGACGGCTTTGCTGAGCGCGCTGTAGTAGGCGCCGGGTGAGCAATGTCGGTCCGGAAGCACACCGGGAGTGCAGCGAGCGGTTTGGCTGCGTCGCGAGATACGCACCGTGTGACCGAGCCCGGGCGCCTTCGTCACAGGACCGGGTGGCTTTGTTCCGGTGATCGGGCCGGTGGTGATCGCGGTCTCGGTCGTCGTCGGCGCCGAGGGGACCGACATGGTCGGTGTTGGCGCCGTTGTTGTCGCGGCGGTCGACGTTGAGACCGACGTGGGCGTTGTCGCCGTGGTCGTCGGCGTGGTTGTCGTGGTGGTTGCGGTGTGGCTCTGCAGGCGGCCGTCGACGCAGGCGAAGCCGTACCGTTCGTAGTCCGATTCGTTGTCGGCGGAGCAAAACTCACCCGCGTGCAGGCACTTGTGTTCGCCGCCGATGATCGCGTCCACATAGCCGGGGCTGCAAAGCGCCTGAGCCGGGCTGTCATTTGTGATGCTGGCGGTCGGTGCCGCGGCGGCCGCATAGCCTCCCAACCCGAGGGCCACACTGACCAGCACGAGTGCCGTTGCCCGCCTGAACATCCCTGCTCTCCCGCTCGACCTGAACCCCTTCTACTCCGCTACCGACACACAGTCAACAGCCGTCGAGGATTCGGCGAGCCTCACACAGGATGGTCTATTCGCCGGGCCTCCAGAGCGGGACGCCGAGCCGGTTGGCGAGTTGTTCGAAGTGTTGCTCGTCGCTCAGGAATGAGCTGCCAGCACCGGTGCCGGCTTGGCTGAGTGGGTTGATCGCGATTTGGGTGGCGTCGTAGACGCGGGCGGGGCGGTGGCTGCGGGTTGCGAGGTCGGTGTGGGCGCCGGAGAGGGCATCGACGCAGTCGTCGTGGCGGGCGTTTGGGAAGGCGGTCAGTTCGTCGAGGAAGGCGTTGGTGTTGGGGCCGCGGACGAGCCGGATCAGTCCGTTTTCGGCGGCGGCGGCGGCGGGGCGGGCACGGATGTCTTTGGGGCCGGTGGGGCGGTCGCTGCGGCAGATGTAGCCGCGCAGGATGTGGCGTTTGTAGCGGTCGATGATCGCTTTGCCGGAGCCGCCGGGTTCTTGTTCGATCACGACCGGCACCGCACGCCCATCTCTTGCTGCTGTGGCGGCGACGAGTTGTTCGATCCCGCCGGGGGCTTTGCGGTCGCGGACGATGTCGGTGATGTAGAAGACCCCTGTTCGCCGGTGCAGCTCGAGGCGTAGCCCAACTGTCCAGTCCGGGTCGCGGCTTGCCGCGGAAAGGGCGGTGCCGGCCAAGTCCCAGTAGCGCACCGAAACGGTGCCGGGCGGGATCTCGGCCGGTTCGATCATCGGGAACCATTCGCGCCGGAACAGCTCACCGTCGTCGGCGATCTCCCAGTCACCGTTCAGCAACCGTTCCCGTTCTGCCGGGGGGAGGTGGGCGAGGGTGGCGGCGTAGGCGGCGTGGTCGAGATGCGGGTTATCGACCAGCCGCGAGGGCAAGAAGATCGCGCCTTCGGCGCTGCTTGACTGATCGACGAAGCGGGCGCGCACCCATTCATGGTTGGGGCCGCCGGGGTTGGAGGCGGAGCGAACCCGCACCGGAACATCGTTGAGTCGGGTGCCGTCCCGTGCTGCTGCTCCTTGATGGACGCCTGTGGGTTGGCGCAGCACGCGGGCCATGCGCCGGTAGAGGAGCTCGCCGAAGCGGGTCAGCTCATCGAAGCCGAGGAAGCTGTAGCTGGAACCGGCGTAGCGCGCGACATCGGTTTGGTCTGCCAGGTAGCCAAACCCGACCGAGGCACCCCCGGCAGCTGCTGGGCCGGGGCCGGGGAAGCGCCATTGATGCTGGTCGCCGTTCCAGCGAGCTTTGGTTCCGGCGAGCCATTGGTGGCTGAGGTCGATCAGGTTGCCGGGCAGGTACAGCTCGGCCAGGCTGGTGCGGACAAGCAGGGCGTGGTAGCCGGGCACGTCGCTGTACTGCAACGCCGCCATCAACAAAGCAGCGGTCTTGCCGCCGCCGGCGGCGCCGCCGAAGAACACCTCGTACTGCTTCAACAACAGGAACGCTTCCTGCCGTGCCGTCGGTGTGACGGGGCAGTTGCGCAGCCGGGCCGGCCCGAACAGCAGGTAGGCGGCATCGATCGCCCGCCGCTCAGCGGCACTCCAGGCTGTGGCCATCAGGCGACCTCGCTTTGATCGCCGCGGTCATCGGGCTGCTCGCCCGGCTGGAGGATGCCGGCGTCGTGCAGGGCGCGCAGGACCGCGAGCTTGTGTTCGGTCGGATCGACCTGCTCGTCCTCGATGACCTCGTGTTCTGCTGCTGGCGGGTCGGCGGTTGGGTCGTTCCAGAGCTCGGTGCGCAGCTTGTGCAACCGCGGCAGATCCGCCGGGCTCAGCTTGACGCTCCCTTGCAGAAGTTGGTTGGCGTAGCTGGTCAAGCTCGCCTCGATCAGCTTGTCGACGTTGGCCAGCTTGTCCGCACGATCCTTCGCAAGCTGGATGGCGGCGGTTTTAGCGGCGTCGCGGTCGATCGCCGCGGCACGCTGCTTCCACTGGTCGACGAGGCCGTGCCGCTCCACCGTTCGGGCACTCACCCCGAACTGGTCGGCAACCGCCTGGTAGCTGCGCTGCCCCGGGTCCAACGCCGCGTAGTAGAGGAACGCCGCCTCCCAATCAATCGCGGCCTTACCCAGGTTCGAGCCCGGCTTGCGCTCAGCGGCCATGACGCTGCTCCTCGTAGCGGGCTCGGATTACGTCGCAGTAGCCCGGGTCGAGCTCAACCGCGAAACAGCGCCGGCCGAGTTGCTCGCAGGCGATCAAGGTCGATCCGGAGCCAGCGAACAGGTCGAGCACTGGATCTCCTCGCAGCGAACTGTTTGCGAGCATCGCGCTGATCAGTCGCACCGGCTTCATCGTCGGATGCGTCTCACTCGCGGACGGCCGATCGAAGAAGAAGACCGATGACTGCGCGTTGTCGCCGTACCAGCGGCTGCCCTGGTGGCGGCCGCGGCCCGGCCGGCCGTTCCCGGCCGTCCAGCCATACAGGACCTCCTCGTGTTGGAAATGATGATCGCTGTGGCCAAGAACGAGCGAGTTCTTGACCCAAACAAGCGTCTGATGATGGCGCCAACCGACCTGCTCAACAGCCCGACGGAACCCGGTGCCCTGCGGTCCCGCAGGGGTCGCGATGTAGAACCGCGCCGACGGCGCCAACAACGGCGACACCGCCGCAAGCGTCGAGGCGAGCAGGTCCTCGGCGCCGTCGTTGTCGTTGCTGATCGTCAACGCCTCCGGCGTCTTACCCACATACGAGACGCCATAGGGTGGATCGGTCCACAACACCTCCGGCCGCACACCTGCCAGCAGTTCCGCGAGCAGGTCCGGGTCGCACGCGTCGCCACAGGCGAGGCGATGCGGGCCGAGCTCGTAGAGCTCACCCGGACGCGACACGGCCCCGCGAGTCGGGCGGTCGGGAACCAGATCCGGATCAACGAGCGTCGTGATGCCGGCGAGGATCTCGTCAATCGCCCCACTGCCAAACCCCGTCAGTGCAAGCTCGACGCCGTCGAGTCGTAGCTCCTCGAGCAACTCGGCTAACGCTGGCTGATCCCAGTCGCCGAAGCCGTTGTTGTCACGTAACGCCCACAACTTGGCCCGCTCAGGATCGAGTTCCACAGTGACCGCTGGGATTGTCTCCCAACCAAGTTCCACCGCCGCAAGCAGACGCTGGTTTCCGCAGATAACCGTGCCATCGGGCAACGCGATCAACGGCCGTGCCCACAACATCTCTCGATCCGCTGTCAGCGTCCGCTTCAAATCAGCAAGCCGCTCCGGCCGGATCCGGCGTGGGTTCTCCGGCCACGGACGCAACCCCGCGACGGCGACCTCACGCACCGTCGAACGAGAAGTGTCGGCCGAACTGAAAACCGACCTAGCAAACAATGAGGCCGCCACACTCTCGCCCTGGGTGGCGGCCGACGCCTCAACTTCTTTCCGCATTGATTGTCTCCCCTTCTGAAATCGAACGTTGGCAAATGCGGGTGCCCTCGTCCGTGTCCCACTCTACATCTCGCGATGTTGGCTGAGCAAGACAAACACCGTTTCGGTGTTCGTCAAATCCACAAGGAGGCGTGTGCGCAGATCGGCTACCCAGCTGCAAATTGCGGAACTTCCCGCTCGCAGGACGGCCGACCGAGTGGAAAACTCTCATCGTGTCGTCCACTTCTCAACAGGAAGTCCACGACTTTATCCACGCATCTGCTTCGATCTTTCCACAGAAGAGAGATGCCCGTCTGCTTGTCGGAGACGTCCTCACTAGACTCGCTCGCTGATGCGCTGGGGCAAGATCTGACGTGGGCTCTGACGTTTTTTCAGCGGATCTGCTTGCCCCGAGCCGTTGGCTTGAGCGTCGTGCCGACGCCCCGGCCGAGACCAGCGCTTTAGAGAGTGGCCGCTGGGCCGACCCGGAAAGTCAGCGGGATCGCCGTGCCGCCGATCGCCAGCTTGAGCGGCTTGAGGAGCTGAAGCTCGCTGTCGAGGAACAGCTGCCGTGGATGGCCCGCGTCGACGGGCGCCCGGCCGGCATGTGGGTCGAAGGGGCCGGATATCTCGACCACGGATATGCTCCCCACCCGCGCGGCACTCCTTACGTTGTCGTGGCCGTGAACAGTTGGTCAGCCGCCGAAGCAGTCTGCGAGGCGTTGTACGAGCTGGCTCGCGTTGACGATGCCTATTGGCTCACGAGTTGGGCTCACGACAACGGAGTCCTTCGCATCGAGGTCTTTCCCGAGGACGCTGGAGGCTCGTAGCGAGGTTCTGACGCGGCCCCCCGGCTAGCGGAATCGACCGCCGCTGGGAGCCGCCTACCGCCGCGGACTAAAGTCAAGACCGGCTTTGGCCGATCTAGGAAGGCCCGGGCGACCCCACGCTCCGAGTCTGTCCTTCAAACCTAGGCGCACCCCAATGCCCCGTTCATCTTCGACCGCCGCGGCGACCAAGCGCGTGAACAAGCCGTCGGTCGCCCAGATCCTAAAGAAGTACGACATCGACGCAGCGTTACTTGCCGGCATGCCCGCTGCGGCGGCCGCGCTGCGACGGCTTACCAAGGTGCTGCTAGAAGATCTGAGCGGTCGAGGCTCGCATAAGCAAGCAGCTGACGAGTTGCTCGCAGGGTTCACGTCGTTCATGGGCCTGATGAAAGCGTCGCAGTGGTCGGAGGAAGAGTTCGTCACTGTCTTTAATGCGCTCGCGGTCCGATGGCAAACGATGCAAGACCTCAACGCCGTCGACCTGCGGTCAGAAGATGTTCTCGCCTGGATCAAGGTTCACTCCGACTCCGGTCGGTCCGACGTTGTGGAGCGAGCCGTAGCTGTTGCCGCTTGCGTTGAGGTCACGCCACCGCCGCAGGTGCGGTTGAAGAGTCGCCTTCCTATGACAGGTCATCAGAAGCGTGTGTTCGACGCAGTCTGGATGTCTGCCGGTGGTGAGAGGGAGATCGTGCTCAAACAGTTTTTGACGGGCGCTGCCAAGCTGATCCCGCGCGAGATGCAGGCCTACCCGCTCTCGATGATGCATCCGAACATCATTCGCACCTACCGCCTCGAAAACCCGGCCGACCCCGCAAGCCCATTTCTCGCAGAGCGGAAGCTGACGCCCCTTCAGGACTGGCGGTTCAAGGGACTGATCGAAGCGGCCTGCGTCTTGACGGACATCGCACGCGCGATCGCGTTCCTTTCCGACTTTGGGCTTGTTCACGGCGACATCAAGCCTGACAACATCGGCTGGGAGGACGGCCGCTACATCCTGCTCGACTTTGGGGTCTGCCGGCCGGCGCTTGAGTTCAAGTCCAGCGAGGCATCGGGAAGCCTTCGCATTCGAGCGCCAGAACTTCTGCGGCGAACGGCGCCCCACAGTGCCGCCTCGGACGTATGGGCTCTCGCAGCTTCGATATACGCCTGCCAGTTCGGGCACTTCCCGCTGTTCGCCAAAGAAGACAATCTGACATGGGAAACCGATGACGAACGCGACCTCGCCGAACGCGAACTCGTTGCCCGTCTCGACCGCGGCTGGTCACAGCATCGAGAGACCCTGAACGCGCTTGATCACGCCGCCCTTCGGAGCCTGCTAGTCGAGATGCTCGCCGATGACCCAAAAGACCGACCTGAGGCAGACGTTGTGCTGCGACGAGCAGTGGCTGAGCTGCCTGCCTTGGTCGGCGTCGCAGATGGTCCGCTCTTCCGCCCCTGGCAAGAGCTGGAACAGATGGCGCGTTACCTGGCAAGCGGAGAGGACGCACGCCTGATGCCGCGCTCCAAAGCTATGGCCCTAACTGAACGAGCGAAGACACTCGAACACGGCCTCAAGGGCGACCACTTTGAGGAGCTGATCGAGAGAACGCGCTGCGACTGCGTTGTCCTCCTGGGAGGGGACCAGCTCGCTGCCAAGGATCGCGAGTCGGTCAAGAGTGTCCTCGCCGAGCTCGATCGCGTTCAAGAGACTTCTCAAGAGACACTGTTCGAGGAACTTGTGGCCACCGTTCGCGCGCGGATCGACTCCCACGGCGAGCCATGGCCGTCCTTCTCTCCGGACGGACGGTCCGCATTCGTGCGGCTCGACGCATCGGATTCCTTCGCAACGCTCGGGAACGGCGAGTTCAGCGCCCGATTCCGCGCACTGCTCGACGCGCTCGAACGGCGGCAGGTGATCCACGAATGGTGAAACGCGTTCAAGATGCTGTGCACGGACTAATCGAGTTTCGCGGCCGCGAAACCCTGGTCATGGAGCTGCTCAGTTGCCCAGAGGTCCAACGCCTCCGGCGCATCCGACAAACCGGACTAGCCCACCTCGTGTTTCCCGCAGCCGAGCACTCGCGGTTTGCCCACGCTCTAGGCGTCGCCCACCTAACCAGTCGCTTCGTCGCCGCGCTTCGCGTATCGACCCGCTCCTTCCTCGCCGAGTCACTCCAGCCCGACGACGAGATCGCACGCGACATGGTCGTTGCTGGGCTCTGCCACGACCTGGGACACGGACCGCTCTCGCATGCCTGGGAACGGCACGTGATCGGCGAATACGACTTCTCCGACTGGGCCAAACACCTCGCGCCACCACCGCGCTCATGGCTCAACGAGAAGATGCAATGGCACGAACTCGTAACCCAGGCGCTCCTGCTCTCAGAAGACAGCTCTCTACGCAAGCGACTCGAGGGGCTTGAAAATGGATTCAGCGAACGGATCGCCGCGCTCGTGGCCGGACATTCGTACCTTCCTTACACCGCCCGGATCTTTTCCAGCGACGTCGACGTTGACCGGGCGGACTTCTTGAAGCGCGACGCGTTGATGACCGGCGTTGAGCACGGCTACGACCTCAACTGGTTGATCTCGACTCTGACCGTGGGCGACCTCAACGGCCAGCCGATCATCGGGTTCGAACGCGGAAAAGCTGTGCATGTCGTCGAGCGATTCCTAAAAGCGCGCCAAGCCCTCTACGAAACTGTCTATTTCCACAAAGCCGTTCGTTGCGCCGAACGAATGGTCGGCGAACTACTCGCCCTCGTCGGAGAGAGAACTAGGGCTGACGCGTCGTTCTTAAAGCCGATTGCCGGCTTCGACGCACTTCGCGCAGCGATCGCCGGACAGGCACTGCGGCTTGATCAAGTCCTTGAGATTGACGACTACGTGCTCTGGGCGTTCATCGAACGGCTAGCAAAGCAGATCAAGGATCCTGTAGTCGCCGACCTAGCCGAGCGAGTACGGGTCCGCAATCTCTTCCGACCCCTTCCGCTGAGCCGCCCCGAACTGAACCGCTTCCTCGGATCGCCGGAGCGAGCTCTTGAGATAGCGCGGCCCATCCTTCTCCGCGCAGGATTCAAGGAACCCGCTCCCTACATGCTGCACAGCCAAAGCCCATTCGCGTTCTTCGAATCGGACCACCAAAAGACCGCTGTCTTCATCGACGGCAAGGACAGCCGACGAACGGCTACGCCAGTGAGACACCATCCGGAACTCGCCCACCACGTTGGCGCCGACCGCGTGTTCGAAGACCTATTCGTCCCACGCGAAATCGTCGAGCCACTTACCAAGGCGATCAGAGCCGCCGACCCACGCGGATCACGCGCGGCGGCGTGAAGTCGAGCTTCACGACCGAGAACGCGCCGCGACTGAGTTGGTTCGCGCTTAGCACTCGGCGGTCGGCCCGGGCCTTGGCACGCAAACTCGAACTGAGAGTTGTTCGACGACCGTGGCACCACTGGAGAAGGTCAGGACGTCGATTCCAGGCTCGTAGAACAATGGAGCGAGCAACCAGCTGGGCGGATCCGGCGCGCTGAGCGGTGGTGGCCAGGAAAGTCGAACTGAGCGGACGCCGTTGCGTCTGAATCGCGACACCGGCATCGGCCGTTGATTGGGGTTATCCCGGACGTAGAAGAGAACTGACTGGCCGCTCTTGCAGTCGACTGCGGTGACGCGCAGGGACTTCGTCAGTCGTTGTCGCGCCTGCAGTCGGATTTTCTGCGGCAGAAGCGCCTGAGGATAACTAGGGAAAAGGGGATCGGTCGCCACGCGGCTTGAACGACCCGAGACGCCGAATACGTCGAAGTCCTTGAGGCGGACGAAGCCCGTTTGGAGCCGCGATGCAGTTGCGCAGGCTTCGGTAGTTGATCCAGCTTGGCGCGCCCCACATCCAGCGGTCATCGTCGCGATGCAAAGGCAGACAAGGACGGAGCCGAAGCCAAACATCGCGTGGTCGAATGTGATCGACTTGTCCAACGGACGTGAACCCTTGGCGCGAAGTCCCATGACCCATCGCCGCCTCTGCATCTTCGAATGACCGACCAGTTCACTCACCGGCTCGTGCTCACGAGTCTATGAGAGCCAGAAAGCCAAACACCGCCATGATCTCGGTTCGTCGATCTCGCGGTGAGCCCAGTTGCGGGTAACACGACCCGTGAGTCCCTCCTGTACCACCCTCGTTTCGAGATTGGCGGCAGTCTGAGCTCTCGCTCACCACGAGGCCAAGATGGCGAAGCAGGTGGCGAGGAGGAGCATGCCGTCGCGGAACTTCCACCTGAATTGCTCGCGGAGAAGAACAAGGTAGGGAACCTCCACCCGCGATGCGCGGATGACGCCAACCCCCACTGCCCCTCCTTGGATCGCTCCGCCGACGAGCCCGACTATTGCGGCGAGCGAGGTGGATGGCTGGATGGCCAGCAACGCTGGGATGATCCAGATCGACGCAAGGATCCTTCGCGTAGCCACTCCGTTTCCGAGGCAGAAACCCCATACGACGATGCGACGCCAAGCTGGTTTGTTTCGAACCCAGTTTGAAGTGTCCGGCCCCCCTTCATTTGGTCCAGCTGGTGTGTGGTGTTGGCTGACTTTGAGAGACCGAATGGAGGTAGTCGATGCGTGCGAAGCGCTATAGCGCGGAGCAGATCGTGGCCAAGTTGCGGGAGGCCGAGAAGCTGCAGGCGCAGGGTTTGACGATCCCGCAGACGTGTAAGCGGCTGGGGGTCAGCGACCAGACGTTTTACCGTTGGCGGATCAAGTACGGCGCGTTGAAGGAGGACGAGGCGCAGCGGTTGAAGGCGCTGGAGCAGGAAAACAGCCGGCTGAAGAAGATCGTGGCGGAGCAGGCGTTGGACATCTCGATGCTGAAGGATCTGCAGCGGGGAAAATGGTGAGCCCGACGCGCCGGCGGGACGCGGCCGTCTATCTGCAGCGTCGGCACAAGGTGTCGGAGCGTCGGGCGTGCCGGCTGGTCGGGCAGCATCGCTCGACGCAGCGCTACGAGCGGCTGCCGGCCGAGTACGAGTTGCGGCTGGTCGGCCGGATGAACGAGTTGGCGGCCGCGCATCCGCGTTGGGGCTACCGCAGGGTCTGGTCGCTTCTGCGGTCCGAGGGGTGGCGGGTCAACCGCAAACGGATCGAGCGGTTGTGGCGGCTGGAGGGCCATCGGGTGCCGCCCCGGCGCAGCTCGAACCTCGCCAACCGGGCGCAGGGAACTGCGGAGCAGGCTGTCTGGAATCTGCCGGCGGTGCGCCCGAATCATGTTTGGTCGTACGACTTCATGAGTGGCCGCACCCGCGACGGTGGCTCGTTGCGGATCCTCAACGTCGTCGACGAGTACACACGGGTCGCCGTCGGCTGCAAAGTGGCCCGTTCGATCGGCGCCCGCGACGTGATCGCCGAGCTCGAGCAGCTCTTCGCCAGGCACGGCAAGCCGCAGCTGTTGCGGTCCGACAACGGCCGCGAGTTCGTCGCCGCCTCACTCGGCGAATGGCTCGCAGAGCAGGGCGTCAAGACGGCGTTCATCGAGAAAGGCAGTCCGCAACAAAACGCGTTCGTCGAGCGCTTCAACGGCACGATGCGCGACGAAGTCCTCAACGGCGAAGAGTTCGCAAGCCTGCTCGAAGCCCAAGTCGTGATCGCCGAATGGCTGGTCGAATACAACACGCTGCGCCCCCACCGCGGGCTCGGCATGATGACCCCAACCCAGTTCGCCAAAAGATGCAACGCGGGACCTAAGTGAGAGCGACTCCCCACACACGACCTGGACCAGTCGATCCGGCACGCGTGTCGACTCCGTCGACGACGCTCACTGGGTGTGGGCCGACGAGGACCCTCAATAGAAATGGACCAAACCCAGGGGGCCGGTCAGTGGACATACAGCTACGACGCCTGGGGAAACCCGACCGCCACCCCAACAACCGGCGCGCCTGACAACCCAATCCAATACACCGGTGGCTACAACGACCCCACCGGCCTCACCCACCTCGGCGCCCGCGAATACGACCCGACCACCGGCCGCTTCCTCCAAGCAGACCCCGCCAACCTCGCCACCGGCTCCACCTACGCCTACACAGACGATCAACCGACCTTCGACACAGACACCGACGGCCTCGGCGCCCAAGGCACGTTCGGCATAGCCGTTGGTGCCCTCGGATGGGGAGACGCGATCACGGGTCTCGATATCCTTTCGCTTGCCGGTGCCGGCACAACTGCAGGATTTGGATTGGCGGGGGCGGCAGGGTACGGGCTCGCTTGGCTAATTACCCCAGGCGGACAGGACGCCAACTCAGGGCCATCGCAATACACAGACTCGCAAGGTCCGACGGTCACCACTCCGGCCCCTGGTGCGAACGTTGTAAGCGCCAAAGGGCACGCGCGGGGTGAGAATCGAGCGATTCGCGATGCCGCGAACTCGAACGGCCTGAATCCGGAAGGACGGCGCGTTCTCGGCCGCGAGGTCGAAAAGGAAAAGAAAGCCCAGGGGATACCTAGCAATGACCGACTGCCTTACAATGAGATCGATCAGATCGCTAAGGGCTTGGCAGAGAATCCGCGCTACGGGAAGCAATGACATTACGGCAGGCACTCCAGGACATTGAGGGTCTCTACTGCTCGAGCGTCCTATACGCAAACGCCGATGTGCTCCAGTTCGAGTTTGTACGGGGAGAGCGAGCCGCGCGCGCGAGATCCAGATTCGATGCCGGCGAAGTCGCTCTACTCGTGAACCAACGTGTATGGACTTTCGAGTCAACGAGAAACGAAGACATCCATCGTGTCTCGCCGACGGATCAAGGTGTTCAGACGGTGATAGCTGAGCTGGAGTACCAAAAAGTCGAGCGAGTCTCGATATTCGAGGACGGGACACTTAGGCTCGATTGGGGAACTTGTTCGTTGAGCGTCGTGACCCCGGCCGGAGACGACACCGAGCCAATCTGGGAACTCATGGATGGGTCGAGCGTCTTCCAGGTCTTCCGATCAGGAGGGCGCAAGGGCGCGGCAACGCATATCGATTCTGAGCCGATCCTGCCCCTGGTTGAGATCTAGCGTCGATCTAGACGGCTAGCCTGGCAAAGCGCCAAACCCGCGCCGAGTCGTTGAGGAAGGGTTTTGGCGCCAGAGCGAGCTGGATGCCACGTCTCCTCGGCAGACCCGATGTCTGGGCTAGTCGGGGCCGCAGGCATCCGCAGACTCTAGGCAGCGCACCGGCTGTTGAGCAAGCGAAGAACGCTCTTTCGTCGCCTGCCCGCTACTTCGCTCGATGTCCTTTCATGGCTGTTCGAAGGCAGGCGCACGCGCAAGAGGGGCAACTCGTCCGGTCGTACCCTTTTTGACATTAGTCATAGGTTCACTCGTTCGAGCGATAGGAAGCGGTGTCGCGAAGTCGTAGTGTCGGCGTTCGACTTCGTCCAGTTAGCCGCTCTTTCACCGGACGAGATTTCCTCTCCCCTCTTGGAGGCCTCTCATGCCGCGCGTTTGCCTGCCTGTGTGCGTGCTCGTTTCCGTGCTTGCTGGTGTGTTCGCAGGGTCGGCTTTGGCGGCGCCAGCCGCGGATGTGCGCCAGGTGTCTCCTGGTGGGTTCAGCAGGGCGGTGTTGTTGTCGGCTGCGTCGGATCCGGTGTGGTTGTTGGGGAAGGAGCGGTCGGCTGGTCCGCCGCCGCCGTGTTTCCCGGGGCCGCCGACGAATAGTGCGTTGCCGTCGGTGACGCCGAGTTCGGTGGCTGTCGGTGGTGCGGTGAGTTCGACGACGGGGTCGTGGACGTGGTGTAACGACCCGGTCACCTCGTACCAGTACCAGTGGGTGCGGAGTGGTGGGACGGTGGTTGCTTCGGGAACCTCGAGTCCTTCGATCCCGGGGTATACGACTCAGCCGGCGGATGGAAACCACACTGTCTATTCGACGGTCGCGGCGTGCAACATCGACGGGTGTTCGTCCCCTGCTACGTCGTCGAATAGTTCGAGTGTCGGGAACAACACGCCGTCGACGCCGACGAATGTTCAGCCGGCGAACGGGTCGGTGGTGGGGGTGCAGATCCCGACGTTGTCGGCGACGTTCTCGGACGCTGACGGCGATAGCGGCCATGTGCATTTCGGGGTGTACGACCAAAACAACAACCTGCTCGCGGTCGGGGATGGAACCACGGTGGCGAATGGCGGCACGTCGAGTCTGAGCGGGTATACGCAACTGCCGCGCGGCGGCCCGTTTTTCATCCAGGCCTTCGCGGTCGACTCGCACGGAGCCTCGTCGAGCGAGGTCTCTCCGAGACCCTCGTTTGTGGTCGACTCGGCGCCGAACACGCCGACGTTGACAACCCCGGCAGCGGGTGTGTCGGTGCCGACGACCCAGCCGACGCTGAGCGCGACAGATTCCGATCCGGACTCTCCGGCCTTCTATTGGGAGTACCGGTTGTACGGCGATTCGGCCTGCAGTCAGCTGGTAAGCGGAGGCGATTCGGGGTTGTTGTACGACGCGAGCTCGTGGCGGACGAATGGGCTGGTCGACGGGACGACGTATTGGTGGCGCGTGCAGGCGAGCGACAACTGGGGGCTGACGAGCGCTTGGAGTGAGTGTCGGCAGTTCAGCGTGCAGGTGCCGAAGCTCGGATTGCGTGGCGATTGGCCGATCTGGTCGCGCGGGCCGCTGGCGGTGAACGAAGCGACTGGAAACCTCGTCGTTTCGTTGCCGGGGCCGAGCTATACAACCGCCGCGGGCACGATCTCCGCGAATCTGACCTTCAACGCGCTCGACCCGAGCACAACGACGTTTTCGGGCGCTCCTGGGTGGACGTTGGGGATCGGCGACGGCACACCAGCGAAGCTGATCGACCACAACGCTTTGACTGGCAGCAACAAGTTCGATGCGGTCGAGCTTGTCTCGGCGACGGGCAACTCGGAGTACTACAGCCACGTCGGAACCTCCGACACCTACCAGTCGCCGCCTGGCGAGATGTCCTCACTGGTACGCACAAGCAGCAGCGGGACGACGACCGGTTTCCTCTACACCAGCGCCGCGGGAGGCATCTACACCTATGGGCAGCCCGGGAGTGGCGGGATCGCTCCATTGCTGAGCGCTGAGGTTCCTGCTGCGCCGGCGGGGCAAGCGCGGATCGCCTACAACTTCGACAGCAGCGGCCGCCCACAGACGATCACCGCCTATGGTAAGGACGGAGGGGGCGTTGAGCACCAGCTTGCGACACTGACGTTGAGTTGGTCGTGCGTCGGCGCACTGCTGTGCGTCGAGGGGCCGGACGCAGCCGGAACGCCAACGAACATCACCTGGAAGTACGTCGGCGACGGGACGCTCGGCACGAGCGGCCGGCTGTCCAAGGTGTTTGACGGCGGGCGCACACTGCCGATCGCCGAACTGGACTACACAGGCTCGAGCACGCTGCCGGCAGCGGTGAAGAACGCCGACGACCTCGACCCAAACAATGCGAGCCCCGGCTATCTGAGCGGCCACTCAGTCCAGATCAGCTACGACGGCAGCAATCGGGTGCAGACGGTAAGCGACGCCGTCCGCAACCGCTACTACGCGCCCACGAGCCCAACCGCGACCTGGACATTCGCCTACTTCACGACGAGTGGTCCTGCTTGCGGCAGCGGAACGCTGCACACGCCGACGCAAGGAACGCACGGCACAGGCTGGCCGACACCGGGTCTGTTGGGTTGTACGGAGCTGACGCCGCCGAGGTTCGCCGGCACCGGCAAGCGGTTGCGTGTGTTTTACGACAAGCTCGGTCATCCGCTCGAGGTCGACGACGGACTGACGCCGACGAACTACCGGCTCAGCTCCTACAACGCCCAAAACCAGGTGGCCTGGACAGAAGACGAAGCCAGCAACCCGACCGACTACACCTACGACCCGTTCGACTTCACCCTCCAGTCTGTCCGGGGGGCGGATCCCGATGGGGTGGGGCCGCTCGGACAGCCGATCACGAGTTACCGCAGAGACGAGACCGTCGTTGGTGACGCGACCAATCCCGGCACCGCGCTACTGGGACTGAAGGCCCAGTACTTCACCAACGCAACCCTGAGCGGCCGACCAGCGCTACTGCAAACGGACCCCAACGTCGACTTCGACTGGGGAACCGGTGGCCCAGCAGGGCTTGGAGTGACCGACAACTTCTCGGCTCGCTGGAGCGGCGTCCTAACCGTCCCTCAAGCCGCGAGCTACATCTTCGCCACGTTGGCCGACGACGGTACCCGCCTGACGATCGACGGGATGCAAGCGATCAACCAGTGGAGCGGCCAAACCGCCGCCTCACCGTTTTGCTCGAACAAGATCACTCTGTCGGCCGGGAAACACCGGCTCGTCCTCGAGTACAACGAGACGACCGGGTCAGCCCTTGTGCGACTGAGGATGACGGCGGCCAATCCGACCGACTGCAGTTCGGCGGTCGCGATCCCGACAACGTCGCTGTCGCCCGGCTATCTGAACCTGACCAGTCTCGTAGCACCCGCGAACAGCAGCAGCGGCCCGGCCCGCGTCACGTTCACTCATTACCTGAAGCCCGAAACCGGCCGGCCCGACTACTCACTCACAAGCGACGGCAGCAACAACCTCGTCACCAGTTACGGCTACGACACCTTCGGTCGGCTGATCGCGAAGACGATGCCGAAAGGAAACGTCGGCCGCCTACAGCCCACCACCGGACTGCTCAGCGGCAGCCCACTCGCCGCCTTCACAACGACCTGGACCTACTACCCCGCTGGCGCTACGGCAACACCCGCCTGTACAGGCGCAACCGTGGTGGACCAGCGCGGTCTCCTGCAAAGCGAATCGATCCCCGGAACCGCCACCACAACGACCGCCCACGACATCCTCGGCCGCGTCCGCTCCTCAACGAACGCTGCAGGCACAACCTGCACCACCTACGACAACGAGGACCGGCTGACCAACTCACGCGCACCGAGCGAAAGCCAGGACACCACCTACAGCTACGACCCGGCGGGAAATCTCCGCAGCGCAACCGACGCGAGCGGCACCGTCACCAACATCTACAACGAGGACGGCGCTCCGATTGACACGACGGACTCCTTCAGCGCGGAGATGGAACTGATCTACGACCTCGACGGTAACGTCACGAGCCGTCGCGTCGCGACCGGCCCGCTCCCCAGCAGCACCGTCTACACATCCAGCTACAGCTACGACGACGACTACCGGCTCTCCACCGAAACGGACCCGGCCGGGAAGCAATGGAGCTTCTACTACGACAGCCGCAGCAACCTGCAAGCGGTCCAGTACCCGAACGGCACTTTCAGCTGGCAGACCTATAACAATGCCGGCTGGAAGAGCCAACAACTCAACCGCCACGGCACTCTCCCCGCCAACCCGACC
Source organism: uncultured Thermoleophilia bacterium (assembly GCA_963828655.1). Classification (GTDB taxonomy): domain Bacteria; phylum Actinomycetota; class Thermoleophilia; order Gaiellales; family Gaiellaceae; genus PALSA-600. Next base: position 34,021 of record CAWHFK010000001.1, read on the forward strand.
TCGCCGCTTACGGACGCAAACGCGCTCGCTGACTTCAACTACAGCTACTTCCAGAACGGCCAGCGAGCAAGCGAGCAGCGAACCGGTCAGGGCATCGTCACACCCGAAACAACCAACTACAGCTACGACCCGATCGGGCGGCTGTCAACCGTGAGCGGCTCTCTCGCGCGCAGCTACTGCTACGACCTCGACAGCAACCGCAGCGCCCTCTACAACAACTCCACCGCCACCTGCGGACAAGGAACCCCCGACGCAAGCCTCAGCTACTCCGCAACCGCACTCGACCAACTGACCAGCGTCACCAAAGGCACCGCCGTCACCAACTACGGCTACACCGGCGACGGCCAGGTCAGCAGCCGCGGCAGCGACACCCTCAACTGGGACGGCCGCGGCCGCCTCAGCGGCGGCAGCTTCACCCCGCCCGGAAGCCTCAGCGAACAGTTCACTGTCGATGGAACCAACACCGGCAGCCCGATCACCACCGCGCCCTTCAACGGATCACTCAACACAACCACCCTCAGTGACGGCTGGCACACAATCGGAGCCACCGTCACCAACGAAAACTCAAAGACCGCAGCCGCGCCGAGCCGCGTCGTCAAAGTCCAAAACACCACCACCGCCCCAGGAATCGCCCTCCGAACCCAGCTCGGCACCGCGAACAACATCAACACCACCGACCGGATCACGCTCACGATCACCGCCGCCGCGCCCGTCGGCGACACCGTGATCGTCGCAGCAGGCCAAGGCAACACCACCCTCACCTCCGTCACCGACAGCCGCGGAAACACCTACACCATCGACCGACCCACGATCGCCAACGGCAGCGGCGCCACCGCCGGCGTCGCCGTCGCCTCCACCAGAGTCACAACCGCCCTGCAAACCGGCGACACGATCACCGCCATCTTCGCCTCAACCAGCACCCACGGGCGAGAGATCGCGGCAGACGACTTCAGCGGCCTGCTCACGCAAAGCCCCTGGCTCGACGCAACAGCGGCCGCGATCGGACACAGCACCAGCCCGTCCTCCGGCGCGAGCGGCGCAACGCAAACCAGCCCCGAACTCGTCATCGGAGCCTACGGCGACACTGGCGACGGCACCGAAGGTTTGACCCCGACCTCGCCTTTCCAGATCGCCGGAAACGCCAGCGGGGCCGGCGGCAGCACGCGCCTCACCTACAAGATCGTCACCACCACCGGAACGCAAACCGCCTCGGGTACCTACAGCGGAAAAACCACGCCTTACTGGGCGGTCACCCTCGCCACCTACAAACCCATCCCCGTCGACACCACCCCACCAACCGCCCCCGGCAGCCCCGCTGCTACCACGACCCCAGGCACGGTCAGCCTCTCCTGGACGGCATCAACCGACAGCGGTGGGGTCGCCTACTACCACATCTACCGCTCAACCACCTCCGGCTTCACGCCCGGTACCGGCAACGAAATCGGACAAACAACCCAACTCACCTACACCGACAACGGCGACGGCAGCACAAACGGACTCCCGGCCGCCACCTACTACTACAAACTGATCGCCCAAGACCTGTCCGGCAACCTGTCCAGCGCTTCCAGCCAAGCCAGTCAAACCGTCACCGCCAACCCCAGCCTCCCACGCACCAACCTCACCGCACCCACCCCCGGCAGCCAGGTCAGCGGCACGATCACGCTAAGCGCCAACGCCACCGACGTAGCCGGAACAGCCAGCAGCGTCAGCTACGGCTTCGACGCCGCCGGCGTTCGGCGTAGCCGCACCCTCAACGGAACAGTTACCCGCTACCTGCTTGGCGGCCTGATCGAAACCGACAGCAGCGGAACGATCACACTCTTCGACGCCGACGGGCCAGACGGCGACCTAGCCCACTACACCCAAGCCCCCGTCGCCGGAATCAACCCCAGCTACCTCTACTACTCCGGCCACGGCGACCTCACAGCAGAAGCCGACAACACCGGCACCCGCACCAACACCTACCACTACGACCCCTTCGGCGACCTCGCGACACCCGCCACGGGCAACAACACCCTCGAACGCTACACCGGGGCCTGGGACAAGAAACTCGACCCCACCAGCGACCTGATCGAAATGGGCGCACGCCCCTACGACCCCACCCTCGGCCGATTCTACGCTATCGACCCAATCGAAGGTGGCTCGCTAAATAACTACGACTACGCGAGCCAAGACCCCATCAACGGCTACGACCTGACGGGAACAATGACCTCAGATCCCGCTGGAAGTGAGGAAGGCGAGGTTCTCGATGTCGGTCAGCAGGAGGCCGTCGATCAATCTCTCGTTGATCGGGAGTCGGGCGAAGAGGACCTACCCCTTCCGGCATGGGGTTGGCGGGTGCAGATGGGGAACTTCGAGCCACCGGAGGAAGTCGCCAACCAATATGAGTACCTTAAGAAGAACGGATTCAAATCTCCCGATGGCTACTACGAACCTCATGAGTTCAAGAATGGCGACAGAGGTCTGCCGAAAGGGGAGTACACGATCTACGATGTGAACCCACCTGGCCCAGGTGGCCGAGATCGACTACGCATCGTGGTTAATAATGCCAACGGTGATGCTTTCTGGACTTCAGATCATTATGGGTCATTTTATCAATTGCCTTGATTTTGCTAATGGGAAGGTGGTGCACTATTTTCCATGAACTGATTCCAGCTCAATTTCGAGGCGATGGACTCTCCACCGACGAACTAGCTCGCGTGGAACAAGAGGCGGGACTTTTGTTCCCTCCTGACCTGCGAGAATTGTTAACGGAGACTCTTCCAACCGGATCAGGGTTTCCCGACTGGCGAAGTAACGCCCGGCGGACGATGAAGGAATGGCAGTCGCGCCTTCTGGCAGGAATTTCTTTTGATGTGTCTAAGAATGGGTATTGGTTGGAGAGCTGGGGCGTGCGTCCCTCGGATCCTGCCAAAAGACTAACTGTCGTCGAGCAACTCGTGACGGATGCGCCTTTGCTGGTGCCGGTCTTCGGCCACCGAGCGATTCCGAACGACCCGTGGATGTCCGGCAATCCAGTCTTTTCAGTCGTGCAGACCGACATTGTCATTTATGGCGACAATCTCGCGGATTATCTCCGGCGAGAGTTCGCGGCGAATACTGAACGATCAGACTCTCTTCGACGCGATGGTCCGGTGCGCCCAATTCGCTTCTGGACAGAGATGCTGGATATCAGATTGCAGGTATCGGAAGCATAAGGCCTACCTTGGCGCGACCTAGCTTGTTTTGTCCTCCAAGCTCACCCGTGAACTGAGAGATTTAGGAGTGTTTCGAGGAGGTTTGCCGCGTGTGTTTCGTTGCCCGGTAGGAGGTGTCCGTAGCGGTCGAGGGTGGTTGTGATGGTGGAGTGGCCCATGTAGGTGGAGAGGGCTTTGGCGTTGATGCCCGCGGCGATCATGAAGGCGGCATAGGTGTGCCTGCACTCGTGGAGAGTGAGGGGTTGAAGGTTCTTGTTGTTCCAAGTTTTTCTGGCCCGGTTGATGGCTGTGGTGGGGTCGAAGGGGCGTCCGTTCCCATTTGCGAAGACGTAGCCGGTGGTTGGGCGGCCGCGGCGGAGTTGGTGCGCAACGAGGTAGCGGCGGAGGGTTGTAGTGAGCGGGATGCGGCGTCGGCCGGCTCTGCTCTTGGGGCTGATCGGTCCGGCTCGCACGTCCCAGGAGCCGTTGACATGGATGAGCCCGGCTTCCAGGTCGACGTCGTTCCAGGCGAGTGCTTGGAGCTCTCCGCGGCGTAAGCCGGCGTAGAAGGCTGTGGCCCAGAGCGCTTGATCGTCTTCGGGGAGAGCTGCGATAAGGGCGGCGGCGTGGGTTGGGTCGGCGATCTGGTCGCGTCTGCCGTGGACGGAGGGCAGCGAGAGTTTCAGGGTGGGGTTGGTGGCGACTTCGTCGCGGTGGTGGGCGCGCCGGTAGATGGCGCGAAGCGGCAGGATCGAGTTGCGGACCGTGCTGGGCGCGAGTCCATTGGCGACGAGTCGGTCGACGAGGTCTTGGATCTGGTTGCGGGTGACGGCACTGAGGCGTTGGGAGCCGATCTGGGGGAGGACTCGCTGACGGAGGGCTTGCCGGTAGCTGCGTAGCGCGGATGGCTTGTAGGGGTCTCCTGAGCGGGTACGGATGATCCCTGCTTCAGCGGCGGCCAGCCATTCCTCAGCCGCCTGCCGAACCGTGATCTGAGTGGGCGCGCGCATCGTCCCGCGCCGGAGCGCAACCTGGCTTTCTTGCCGCCAGGCCAGTGCCGCTGCCAGGGTCGGGAGGGTCTTTCGGATTGGCTTTTGGTCACGGTTTGACCAGACCTGCGCTTGATAGCTCGGGGTGCACGAGCAGGCGTTGCCCAGATGGAGGCCGCAGCGGCGTGAGTGGCGCAGTTGGACGCCTTCCCGAGCCACGCGCGACGTCGCGGTGCGAGGGCGGCGCGGTTTGGCCGGAGCTGGCATGTCGACACAGTTAGCTCTGTTCGGGGCGGCCAGCAAGTCGTGCGCGATGGTCCGCGCGATCGTCAAACCCGTTGGTGCGTCGGCGTCCAACTCGATTCGGACGCGGGCTGAACGTTTTGCGGCCGTGGAAAATACATGCCGCTTTGCGGGTATTTGTTCGGGACGGAGCGGCCCCGGAGTCGAACCGAGCCAGCCTGGGGCTGCCAGACCTGACGGGTTTTGAAGACCCGCTGGGGCACCGGCCCCCGCCGCTCCACGACTCGGATCGTACGGTGAACAGGTTTGGCTTCGTGAATCCGCGAGCACGCGGATGGCGAGGGACCGCCGGCGGTGGGATGCTGGTGGATCGGTCGAGAGAAAAGGAGGAGCCATGGAGCTGCAAGAGCTCATTTCGGGCGCGCGTGATGCAGTGAGCGTCAAACGCGTCTACGGCGAGCCCTACGAGAAGAACGGGCTCACCGTGATCCCCGCGGCGACCGTTCGCGGCGGAGGCGGCGGCGGCATGGGCGACCACGAGGGAACCGACTCCGGCGGAGGTGGCGGCTTCGGCCTGATGGCCCGCCCGTCCGGAGCGTGGATCGTCGAGGACGGCCGTGCGACGTGGAAGCCGGCGGTCGACGTGAACCGGATCGTGCTCGGCGGCCAGGCGATCGCGCTCGCAGCGATCCTCGTGACGGGCCGGATCCTGCTCGCCCACACCCGGCGCAGGCATTCGCTGCTCGAGCTCGTTCCCGAACTGCCGAGGTTGTCGCAACTGCGGCGCCTGCCGAGCTTCGGCCGCTAGAGATCGGGCACCGAGCCGTTCGGATCACGACGGCTGAAGAACGGCTCGGTGCCCGCTGTCTGTTCAGCGCCGGCGCCGCAGCGTGCGGACGTCGCCGCGCCGCAGCGTGATCCCGTCTGCGTCGTAGCGTTCGAGCAGCAGCTGCGCGGTGCGACGACCGACTCCAAGCGCGTCGCGAAAGGCCGCGAGTGTGATCGCGTCGAGTGAGGGCAGCAGTTCGAGTCCGCGGTCGTACAGCGCCGGCGACACCGCGTACCCATCGCCGACGCGCCGGATGCGACCCTCCTCCTCGAGGAACGCTGCGAGCTGCTTGTCGTCGATCTTGGCGATCTCCTCGCCGGCGAGCTGCGATTCGAGTGCTGCAGCTGTGTCGGCACGCTCCCCGAGCGCAGCGGTCGCCCCCGGCAGGTACGCCTTCGCGCCGCGGCGTTCGATGTCGAGGAGACCGAGGATCGACGGCGACCACGGTTCGTTCGGCAGGAGCTCGGCGAGCGGCAGCCCGGGATCGAGCGGGCTCGACGCGGCGCGGGCGGCGAGCCGTTCGCACACGCCCGTTCGTGTCTCGTCGAGCCACGCCGCGGAGAAGTAGTGGTCGCCGGCCGAGTGCACCGACGACAACCCCTGCGCGAGCTCGGCAGGAGAAAGCAGCCCGCGCGCCTGGAGCTCGGGCGCGGTCACGGGCTCGTGGACGAGGGCGCTCACGATCTCCGCCGGCGTTCCGTGGTCGAGCGCCGCGAGCCGTGCCCGTTCGAGGCGGCGGGTCGGCGCAGGGTCGAGCACGATTCCGCCGCCGACGGTCGTGTCGGTGCGCAAGACGACGTGATCGCCGCGCGCTGCGACCACCGGCTCCTGCAGTCGAAGCTGTGCGTACTCGCCGTCGCGCACCACACGCGCCGGCACGGCCTTCGTTCCCACGTGCACCGTCACCGCGGCGGGGATCTCCTGCAACGGCTCGAGCCGGACGTCGAGGCGGTACGAGACGGGATAGTGGCCCGGCTCGACGAGCACGTCTCCGCGCGCGAGGTCGCGGCGTTCGACCGCCGGCAGGTTCACGGCCACACGCTGTCCTGCTTCGGCCCGCTCCACCGCCGTGTCGTGCACCTGCACCGAGCGAACCCGCACGGTCGAGCCCCGCGGCTCGACCCGCAGCAGGTCGCCCGCGCCGATCGAGCCCGACCAGAGCGTGCCCGTCGCGATCGTGCCGGCACCCTGCAGTGTGAAGACCCGGTCGACGTAGAGACGCGTCGCAGCTTCGGCGTCGCGCGTCTCGACCGGGACGCGCGCGATCGCGGCCCGCAGGTCGTCGAGGCCGGCACCGGTCTTCGCGGAGACGGCGACGACCTCCGCGCCGGGGACGAGCTCGCGCGCCTCGTCGAGGGCGAGCTCGAGCGTCTCCTCGTCGACCAGGTCGGCCTTCGTGACCGCGACCACGCCGCGGTCGACGCCGAGCAGCCGCAGGACGGCCAGATGTTCGAGCGTCTGCGGCCGCGCTCCCTCCTGTGCATCGACGACCAGCAGGAAGAGGTCGATGCCGGTCGCACCGGCGATCATCGTGCGGACGAACCGCTCGTGGCCAGGGACGTCGACGAGCGAGACCCACCGGCCGTCCGGCAGCTCGAGCGGGGCGTAGCCGAGATCGATCGAGATGCCGCGTGCCTGCTCCTCGGGCAGCCGGTCGGTGTCCTTGCCGGTGAGCGCCCGCACGAGCCACGTCTTGCCATGGTCGATGTGGCCGGCGGTGCCGACCGTCAGCGGCATGCGCGAACCGCGGCGGCGACCTCGTCGACGTCGCCGTCCGCGAGCGTGCGGCAATCGAGCAGGAGGCGCGCGTCGCGGACGATGCCGATCACCGGCGGCTCGTTCCTGCGCAGCGGCTCCGCGAGCTCCTCGGCGACCGAGCAGGCGAACGACGGCAGCTCGGCGAGCGGCAGCGCCCCGCCGCCGACACGTGCGACGGTCTCCTCGACGTCGCCCTCGACCGCGGCCGCGAGACGCTCGGCGCGGGCGCGCACGGTGACGGCGTCCTCGTGCAGCATGCGCAGCACCGGGACCTCGCGCAGCGCGCGCTCCGGCTCGAGGTAGAGCAGCAGCGTTCCCTCGAGCGCCGCGAGCCCGAGCTTGTCGATCCGCAGCGCGCGGTGCAGAGGATGCCTGCGCAGCTTCTCGATCAGCGCGGCGCGGCCGACGACGATGCCGGCCTGCGGGCCGCCGAGCAGCTTGTCGCCGCTGAAACAGACCAGGTCGGCGCCGTCCGCGAGCGCTCCCCTGACCGTCGGCTCGTCGGAGAGCTCGAGCAGCGCGCCCGAGCCGAGATCGTCGAGCAGCGGCACGTCGTGTCGCCGCGCGACCGCTGCGAGCTCCGGCACCGTCGGCTGCTCGGTGAAGCCGACGACGCGGAAGTTCGACTGGTGCACGCGCAGGAGGAGCGCGGTCTCCGCGCGCACTGCGCGCTCGTAGTCGTCGGCGCGTGTCCGGTTGGTCGTGCCGACCTCCACGAGCCGCGCGCCGGACCGCGCAAGCACGTCGGGGATGCGGAACCCGTCGCCGATCTCGATCAGCTCGCCGCGCGAGACGAGCACGTCGCGTCCCTCGGCGAGTGCCGCGAGCGCGAGCAGCATCGCGCCCGCGTTGTTGTTGACGACGATCCCGGCTTCGGCGCCGGTGAGCCGGGTCAGGATCCGGTCCACGTGGTCCTGGCGCGACCCCCGCGCCCCGGCCTCCAGGTCGTACTCGAGATTCGAATAGCCGCGGCCCGCTTCGTCCACTCGCTCGAGGGCAGCCTGCGGGAGCGGGGCCCGCCCGAGATTCGTGTGCACGATCACGCCGGTCGCGTTCAACACGCGCCGCAGCGCCGGCCGGCGTGCCGCCCTCAGCTCGTCCCGGACCCGCGCGGCGAGATCGCCGGGATCGACCCCGGCCCGCAGTTCGTCGCGCGCCCGGGCGATCACGGCCCTGGCGGCGTCCACGGCGAGCGGGTCGTCCACGGTGCGCGCGAGCTCGTCCACCGACGGCAGGTCTCTCAGCTCCACGGCCTGCAGATTACGCCGAGAATCCGGCGGCCCGCCGAGCCCGTTGCTTCACTGTTGAAGATGAGGCGGGGGGTCGTTGTCATCAGCATCGTCGTCGCGGCGCTCGTCGGCGCCGCTGTCCTCCGGGCCGTGCAGTTCCACGGAGCCGCGAAGCCGGGTGTGCACGTCCTCGGGATCGACGTCGGCGGCCAGAGCAAGGCCCGGATCGAGCAGCGCCTGCGGGCGTGGTCGAGCCGGACGGTCACGATCCGAGCTGCGGGGCGCGCCTATCACGTGCGCCGGGGCTGGCTCGTCGCGATCGACAGGCGTGCGACCGCGACTCGCGCCCTCACCGCGGGATCCTTGGGATCGCTGCTCGTCCCGCGCCGCGTCGACGTGGCTCCGGTCGTTGCGCCGACGAGAGACGCGACCAACGTCCTGCAGCAGATCGCACGCTCCAACCGCGCCCCGGTCGCCGCCACCGTCTCGGTGCACGGGACGACGGTCACGACGACCCCGGCGCGCACGGGCCTACGGCTCGATCGCGCGGCGCTCCTCCGGCGCCTCGAGCTCGACCGCGCGGTGCTCGCTGCGCCCTACGTCCGGCTGCGGCCGAAGGTCGGTGACGCGGCCGCGCAGGCCGCGGCCTCGGAAGCGCGTGCACTAGTTACGCGCCCGGTGGCGATCGACTACCACGGTGCCCGCCTCGGCGCACTCACTCCCGTCCAGATCGCACGCGCCCTGCGCGTCGACGCGCCGGACGTCCGGCTGGACGGCGAGCAGCTCGCACGGGCGATCCGTCCGCGCCTCGGGCGGTGGATCGTCCGGGCGCACAACGCGCAGTTCGTCGCCGCGGGCGGCCGCGTGCGCGTCGTGCCTTCACGCGCCGGCCACGATGTCGACGGGAACCAGCTCGCCGCCGCGGTCATGACGGCTGCGCAGCGGGGCCAGGTCGCTCGCGTCGAGCTCGGCCCCCGCGACCCCGACCTGACGACCGCCAAGGCGAAGAAGCTCGGGATCCGGCAGGAACTGGTCTCGTACACCACCCAGATGGGCGAGTCGTCGTCGAACCGCATCCACAACGTCCACCTGATGGCCGACTTCATCGACGGCACGATCGTCGAGCCCGGCGAGGTCTTCTCGTTCAACGACGTCGTCGGCCCGCGAACCGCGGAGCGCGGGTTTCTCGAAGGCCAGGAGATCATCGGGTCGCTCGTGCTGCCCTCGATCGGCGGTGGGGTCTGCCAGACGGCGACGACGCTCTTCAACGACGCGTTCGAGATCGGGCTGCCGATCCTCGCGCGCACGAACCACAACCTCTACCTCGCGCACTATCCGATCGGCCGCGATGCGACGGTGGCGTGGGGCGGCCCCGACTTCCGTTTCAAGAACGACCTGAAGCACGCGATCCTGATCAAGACCTCGTACACCGACGCTACGCTGACGTTCACGTTCTACGGCACCTCGGAGCACCGTCGTGTCGTCTCGCACACGGGCGCGCTGGTGAACTGGACGAGCCCGTCGATGAACTATGCGGTCGATCCGAACGCGCCGCACGGGTCGGTGAAGGTCGTGCAGGGGACCGGCGAGAAGGGCTTCGACGTGACCGTCGACCGCACCGTCTATGCCGCGAACGGCAAGCAGTTGCGCCACGACACTTTCAAGTCGCACTACATCCCCGACAGCCCGACCACCGTCTACGGGCCCGGCAAGACGCCACCCGGCCCGTACATCGTGATCCCGACGACGCTGTAGAGGGTGTCTGACACCTGCGGTGTCAGACACCCTTTCGCGGGTCGTCGGCGCGGCGTTCTTCGTACTGGGCGAGCACGTGCCGGACGGCGTCGTCCGGGTCGTCGGTCACGTGCAGGAGCTCGAGGTCGGCGGGAGAGATCATCCCGTCGGAGAGCAGCTCTCCCTTGATCCAGTCCATCATCTCGCCCCAGTAGTCCGAGTCGTAGAGGACGACCGGGAAGTGACGGATCTTCCCCGTCTGGATCAAGGTCAGCGACTCGTACATCTCGTCGAGCGTCCCGAAACCGCCGGGGAAGATCACGAACCCCTCGGACGGGCGGACGAAGCACACCTTGCGCGCATAGAAGTGGTTGAACGTGTGCTGGATGTCGAGATACGGATTCGAGCCCTGCTCGTGCGGCAGCTCGATGTTGAAGCCGACCGAGACGCCGCCGCCCTCCTGTGCACCGCGATTCGCTCCTTCCATGACGCCGCCGCCACCGCCGGTGACGACCGTCCAGCCTTGCTCGCCGAAACGCCGGCCGACCGCACGCGCGTCCTCGTAGGGCTTGCTTCCCTCCGGCACGCGCGCCGAACCGAACAGGGCGACGGCCGGGCGCGGGACCTCGGCCACCTTCTCGAACCCCGCGCGGAGCTCGGCGCTGATCTTCGCGATCGACGCTTCGATGTCGTTCGCAGGGTGATCGAGGATCTGCCGGTCGTCGGTCATAGCCGGTGCTGGGTGACGTGGGACGCGAACATCCCGAGCACGCACATCAGCGCCGTGCCGAAGTAGAGCGCGTAGATGAAGAGCGCCTTGCCCTGCCCGCCGCCGTGGCGCAGGAAGCTCGCCGAGCGCCAGACGGCGCCACCGTCGAAGAACCCGATCGGGATCAGGTTGAACAGGTTGAGGAAGAACCCGAAGTAGGCGAGTGCCAGGAACAGGTTCGAGCCTTGCGACTTGCCGATCAGGTAGCAGACGAACGCGGCGGCCCCGCCGAGGATCGGCCCGGCGATCGCAACCCGCCCGGTCTGCCATGGGTTGCCGCGCGTGTACCGAACGTAGGCGCCTGCGAACGGGATGAAGACCGGCAGCTTCGGGTGCAGCCCCTCGCGCTGCGCCTCGATGAAATGGCCCATCTCGTGGACCAGGATCAGCACGACGAGACCGATCGCGAACTTCCAGCCGAAGATGAGCGCGTACGCGGCGACCGAGATGAAGATCGCCGAGAACTTGACGAGGACGAACGAGAACTTTGCGAGTGCGAGCACCGCCGCGATGATCGGTGCGAAGAGCTTCTTCAGGCGTCCGCGCCAGTCCGTCCCGCGCGGCTGGATCGGGTCGTAGCCGCGGTAGTCGAAATCGGGATCGTCGGGGCCGGAATCCATGTTGCTCATGAGCCCTGGCCGATCCACTGTTCGCCGCCCTCGTAGACCTCCTTCTTCCAGAGCGGCACGCGTTCCTTCAACTCGTCGATCGCGTCCTTGCACGCCGCGAGCGCGGCCTGCCGGTGCGCGGCCGAGACGGCGATCACGACGGAGGTCTCACCGATCCCGACGCGCCCGACGCGGTGGTGGATGGCGATCGCGCGGAGCTCGTAGCGGGTGTGCAGGCTGTCTGCGATCTCCGCCATCACGCGTTCGGCCATCCCCTCGTACGCCTCGTAGTCGAGGTGGGTGACGGTCCGGTCGCGGGAATGGATGCGGGTCGTGCCGGTGAACGTCGCGATCGCACCCGCTTCGTCGTCGCGCACCTCGTCGACGACCCGCTCGAGCGAGAGCGGCTCGTCGCTGAGCCGGAACGCGCCGCCCGAGACCGGCGGGATCAGCGCGACCTCGTCCCCGTCGGCCAGCGCGCGGTCGGGGGTCGCGTATTCCTTGTTGACCGCGTAGAGCAGGCCGCTCGGCTCCTCGCCCAGCCCCAGCGCCGGCCACACCTCGGCGACACTCGAGACGTCGATCTCCCGCTGCGCCCAGCCGGCGCGCTCGCGGAGGCCGGCGAACAGGCGGACGCGGACGGTCATCGCCACGAGCATACTTTCGGCGTGGCGGCGACCGACGGGCGCGAGACCGAGAGCGGCATCGAGGTGAAGCCGGTCTACACGGCCGCCGATGCGCAGACCGCGCTCGAGCTGCCCGGCGAGTATCCGTACACCCGCGGCCCCTACCGCGACATGTACCGCGGCCGCCCGTGGACGATCCGCCAGTACGCAGGGTTTGCGTCCGCGGAGGAGTCGAACGAGCGTTACCGCTACCTGCTCGCGCGCGGCCAGACCGGGCTCTCGATCGCCTTCGATCTGCCGACGCAGCTCGGCTACGACTCCGATGATCCACTCGCCCAGGGCGAGGTCGGCCGCACCGGCGTCTCGATCGACTCGATCGCCGACATGGAGATCCTGCTGGCCGGCATCCCGCTCGCCGACGTGTCGACGTCGATGACGATCAACGCACCGGCGTCGCTCCTCCTGCTTCTGTACGAGCTCGTCGCCGAGGACCAGGGTGTCCCCGGGGCCGCGCTGCGCGGGACGGTGCAGAACGACATCCTCAAGGAGTACATCGCGCGTGGGAACTACATCTTCCCGCCGCGGCCGTCGATGCGGTTGACCACCGACCTGTTCGCGTACTGCGCGGAGCACATTCCGTCGTGGAACACGATCTCGATCTCCGGCTACCACATCCGCGAGGCTGGCTCGACGGCCGCACAGGAGCTGGCGTTCACGGTGGCGAACGGCATCGCCTACTGCTCGGCCGCCGTCGAGGCAGGGCTCTCGCCGGACGACTTCGGCGCACGGCTCTCGTTCTTCTTCAACGCGCACAACGACTTCTTCCAGGAGGTCGCGAAGTTCCGCGCAGCGCGGCGGCTATGGGCGCGCGTGATGCGCGAGCGGTTCGGCGCGACCAACCCGAAGGCGCTCGCGCTGCGCTTTCACGCGCAGACGGGCGGGTCGACGCTGACGGCTCAACAGCCCGAGAACAACATCGTGCGTGTCGCGATCCAGGCGCTGTCGGCGATCGCCGGCGGCGCGCAGTCGCTGCACACGAACTCGTTCGACGAGGCGTTGGCCCTTCCGACCGAGCATGCGGCCACGATCGCGCTCCGGACACAGCAGATCCTCGCCAACGAGGCCGGCACGACCTCGACGGCCGATCCACTCGGCGGCTCCTTCTACGTCGAGGCGCTCACCGACGAGCTGGAGGCGCGCGCGTGGGAGCTGATCGAGCGCGTCGACGAGCTCGGCGGCGCCGTGAGCGCGGTCGAGCAGGGCTTCGTGCAGGGTGAGATCGAGGCGGCGGCCTACCGGTGGCAGCGGGACGTCGAGTCGGGCGAGCGCGTGATCGTCGGTGTCAACGAGTACGTGGCCGAGTCGGAGCAGCCGATCCAGCTGCAGGCGATCGACCCCGCAGCCGAGCGGCGCCAGCGTGCGCGCACCGCAGCGCTGCGCGCCGAACGCAACCAGGACGACGCGTCGAGCACGCTCGCGGCGGTGCGGGCCGCCGCCAGGGGAACCGAGAACCTCCTGATCCCGATGCGCGTCGCCCTGCGTGCCCACTGCACGATCGGCGAGATCTGCGGTGTGCTGCGGGAGGAGTGGGGCGAGCACGACCGCGACCGCGCGCCGCGCTGACGGCGATGCGGATCCTCCTCGTCTCCCAGATGTATCCGGGGCCCGACGACCCGGACCTCGGTGTGTTCGTGGCGCAGGGCGAACGAGCCCTGCGGGAGCGGGGGCACGACGTCGAGCTCGCGGTCCTCGACCGCCGCGCGGGCGGGAAGGCGCGCTTTCTCGAGCTGCGCCGGCGCGTGCGCAGCGCCGCGCGCCCCGACGTCGTGTGGGCGCACTTCCTCGTCCCCGCCGGGCTGTTTGCCTCGGAGGTGGACGCGCCGCTCGTCGTGACCGCCCACGGGCGCGACGTTCGCAACATCGGGGAGGTGCCGGGTGTCGCGCTTCTCACCCGGCGCGTCGTGCGCCGTGCGGCGACGGTCGTCACCGTGTCGGCCTACCTGCAGCACGAGCTCGAGGAACGTGTCCCGGAGGCACGCGGCAAGACCGAGGTCGTCGACTCGGGCGTCGACCTCGAGCGCTTCCAGGCGGTCGCCCCCGCAGCCGAGCTCGAGTCGCCGGCGTTCGTCCACGTGGGCTCGCTGACCGAACGGAAGAACGTCGTCCGGCTCGCGGACGCATTTGCGACGCTCGGTCGAGGCTCGTTGACGTTCGTCGGCGACGGGCCGTTGCGCGGCGCACTCGAAGGCCGCGCAGCCGTGCGCGTGGTCGGACGGGTCGCACACGACGACGTGCCCGGCTGGCTCAGTGCAGCGGACGTCGTGTGCGGGCCGGCGTTGATCGAGCCGTTCGGGCAGGCGCTGCTCGAGGGAATGGCCTGCGGGCGCAGTGTCGTCGCGACGCGCGTCGGCGGACCACCCGAGTTCGTGCCCGACGGCGCGGGTGTCCTCGTCGACCCGCTCGATGCCGCGGAGCTCGCGCGTGCCCTCGAGGCGGCGGCCGCGCTCCCGTCCCCGAACGAGGCGGCGCGGCGCGCGGCCGCGGAGCACGACGTCAGGCGGCAGGCGGAACGGGTGGAGGAGATCCTCCTGCGAGCCGTTCGAGATCGGCGAGCCTGATCGCGACGAGCGGCCCCACGCTGTCCTCCAGGCCGTGCTCGCGGGCGACCGCAAGTGCCTGCTCGTAGCTCTGGCGGATCTTCTCGGCCGAGACTCCCTGTTTGAGCCGGTTGTCCCCGGTCAGGAGCAGGTCGTGAATCTTCTGCCGTGCCTCGTCCGTGTCCACCGCGGAATCATGGCGGAGCGGTGGGCGGCCGCGCGCCGGTTCCCGCCCGCGCTCCGGCGTTAGCTACCCTACGGCCGCGATGCTGCCTGTCTTCGCCGTCATCCAGGTCATCCTCAGCGTCTCGCTGATCGGGTTGATCCTCATGCATTCCGGGCGGGACGCCGGTCTCGGCGGCATGGGCTTCACGCCTGCCTCGCAGGGCGGCACCCACATCGTCGAGCGCAACCTCACCCGCGTGACGGCCGTGATCGCGTTCCTGTTCTTCCTGAACTCGATCGTGCTCTTCCGACTGCTCAAGTAGTCGACGCTCTAGACTCGGCCGCATGCAGCTGCAGGGCCTGCACCACATCACGTGCGTGTGCTCCGACGCGCAGCAGACGCTCGATTTCTACCGCGACCGGGTCGGTTTCACGCTGGTCAAGAAGACCGTCAACTTCGACGACCCGCACAGCTACCACCTCTACTTCGGCGACGCGGTCGGCAGTCCGGGAACGCTGATCACCTTCTTCGAGTGGCCGCGCGCCGAGCCGGGACGGCTGGGCCGAGGCACGCTCGAGTCGATCGGGCTCGAATCCCCGAACGTGGCCGAGGAGCTCCAGCTCGAGGACCCCGACGGCCTGCACCTGCGGCTCTACCCCGCCGAGACGGCGGGTCTGCGCGATGTCGCAGTGATCGGGAACCCCGACCTCTATGCGGGGCTGTTCGCTCCCGACGCTCCACTGTTCTTCGCGGAGCCGGTCGAGGAAGCGGCGCTGATCGGAGCCGGGACGACGCACCACATTGCCTGGCGCACCGCGGATGCGGCGGACCAGACTGCCTGGCTGCAACGGCTGACCGAGGTCGGGCTTCGGCCCACACCGGTCCAGGATCGCAAGTACTTCCAGTCCGTCTACTTCCGCATGCCCGACGGAGTGCTGATCGAGATCGCCACCGACGGTCCCGGCTTCCTCGTCGACGAGCCGGCCGAGACGCTCGGCCAGGGACTGTCGCTGCCCGTCTGGCTCGAGGCGGACCGGGCGACGCTCGAGCGCGAGCTGACGCCGATCGATTGAGTCGCGGGTACAATCCCCGCTCTCACGCGCTGGTGGCGGAATTGGTAGACGCGCTAGGTTGAGGGCCTAGTGGCCATTGCGGTCGTGGAGGTTCAAGTCCTCTCCAGCGCATCGAAAGCCGCTCCCACGTGGGGCGGCTTTTCTTCTTCTCCGTTGACGGCGTCCGCAGGAGTCTCTACCCTGATGGCGAACACACGTTCGTCCTCGTCAACGAAACCCCAAGGAGCCCCCGTGCTCACGGCCCGCCAACAGGAGATCTGGAACTACCTCGTCGAGTACGTCGACCTGCACGGCTATCCGCCCACCGTGCGCGAGATCGGCGAGCAGGTCGGCCTGGCCTCGCCGTCGACCGTCCACGCACATCTCGCGAACCTCGAGCGGGCGGGCTTGCTGAAGCGCGACCCGACGAAGCCGCGCGCGCTCGAGTTGATCGGCCGCGAGCGTCACGAGGTGGGATCGGCAGCCGTCGAGCCCGCGGACGTCACGCGGTTGCCGGTGCTCGGCGAGATCGCAGCCGGCGGTCCGCTCCTCGCAGAGCAGAGCATCGAGGGCTACGTGCCGATGCCGGCCTCGACGAAGGGCGATTTCGTGGTGCGGGTCAAGGGCGAGTCGATGATCGACGCCGGCATCCTCGACGGCGACCTGGTGATCGTGCAGCGCGCGCAGGATGCGCGGAACGGCGAGATCGTCGTCGCGCTCGCAGGCACCGACGAGGCGCTGGACGAGGCGACGGTCAAGACGTTCTATCGTGAGCAGGACCGCATCAGGCTGCAGCCCGAGAACTCGAGCATGGAGCCGATCTACGCGCCGTACGTGCAGGTCATCGGCCGGGTCGTCGGGGTCTTTCGCGAGCTGTAGCCGTGAACGTCGCGCCCCTGCATCGGACGCTCGACCAGGAGCTGGCCGCACTGCTGCGCGGCGCATCGCTCGAGTGCCTCACGTGCGGCGAGTTCGTCATGCATGCACGCGGCGGCGTCTTCTGTCCCGAGTGCGGCAGCCAGCTCGCCGACGAGGGCGCGTTCGTGGCAGGCGCTACGATTCCGGCGCAGGCCGGGTGACCGCGGCCGGCTGTCGCAAGACGGTCGGTCGAGGAAAGTCCGGACACCGCAGGGCAGGACGCTGGCGCAAGCCAGGCGGCGAAAGCCGACGGAAAGTGGAACAGAAAGCAGACCGCCGCCGGGATGTCTCCGGAGATGCCGGCGGTAAGGGTGAAACGGTGGGGTAAGAGCCCACCAGCGTCGCGGCGACGCGGCGGCTTGCCAAACCCCGTCCGGTGCAAGGCGAACAGGGCCCGCCATAGGCTGCCCGCCGAAGGGCCCGGGTAGCTGCCAAGAGGGATGGTCATCCAAGACAGAATCCGGCTTACAGGCCTGCTACGGAAAAAGCCCTGGAAACAGGGCTTTTTCTATGTGACCGGCGGCTCGCCGTGGGGTCGAGCTCGATGAGCGAGGGCGGGCGAAGCACGCTGCCGATGGTATAATGTGGCTACTATGGCCACACGGATGGGAATCCGGGAGCTTCGCGACAGTCTCACTGCGACGATACGGCGCGTGCGGACCGGCGAGACGATCGAAGTGACCCACCACGGCGCGCTGGTTGCGCTGCTGGCCCCGGTTCCGAGGGATCGCATCGATCGCCTCGTGGCCGCGGGTGAGATCACGCCGGGCGAGCCGCTGACGCGGCCGCCTCGGCGCTTTCCCGTGCTGGGCGAGCTGACGGCGAGCCAGGCGATCCAGGACGATCGCGCTGAGCGCTGAGCGCCGGCTCCTCTATACCGACTCCTCGGCGCTAGTGAAGCTGGTGATCGAGGAGCCCGAAAGCGCGTCGCTCGAGCGGCACCTGGACGGCGGGCCGGTGCTTGCGACAAGTCGGATCGCGGTCGTCGAGGTGCTGCGCGCGACAGCTCTCGCAAATCCGGCCCAGGAGGTTCGGGAGGAGGCCGAGCGGCTGCTCGCCTCCTGCATGCTGGTCGAGGTCGGCGATGGGCTCCTCCGCGCTGCTGCCAATCTCGCCTCGGCGGCCGTGAGGACGCTCGATGCCATCCACCTTGCGAGCGCGCTCCGGATCGAGGCGGACGAGCTCGTCGCCTACGACCGGCGCCTCATCGCGGCTGCCGTCGAGTGCGGCCTCGCTGTCTCGAGCCCGGCGGCGGCGTAAGGGGCGTCAGCCGCCGGCGTCGCGGACAAGGATTCGTCTCGCGAGCGGGTCTCCAGGCCGACTCTGGTCAGCGCACGGGGGAAGGCCCGGCGCCGGGCGACGCCCGCTTGCGGAGTGCCAGGAGCGCCGCGGCGAGGGGGGCGAGGACCACGATTCCGAAGAGCGCGACGGTCGTCCCTCCGACCAGCAAGGAGGCGATTCCGATCGCGAGGCCGAGCAGCAGATTCCTCATGTCTGGGTCATCGGTCTGGCCCGCCGTCGCTTGAGCGCCGACCGCCCGTGCATGATTCGTCCCCACGGCTACAGTCCCTGGTTCACGGGGGCGTCAGGGGGTGGAGGTGTTTCGGGACAACTGGCGGTCGCTCGCCTTCTGGCGCTGGTGGTGGAGCAACTCGTTGTCCACGGAAGTAAAGGTCCCTCTGGCGTTCGTGATCGTCGCGATGCTCGTCGTCGGCGGGTACTTCGCCGCGAGCCAGTTGACCGGCGCGAGCGCTGCGAACGGCTCGAGCTCCTACGTGCAGACGACGGTTCGAAAGGTCGTGACGGTGCGGCAGCACGGGAAGCTGGTGGTCAAGCGCGTGCCGGTCGTCGTTCGCCGAACCGTCGTCCATTCGCAAACGGCGACCTCGTACCAGACGGTGGTCGACAAGCAGGTCGTGACGACCCCCGGCGGAGTGCGTCACGTCGTCTCGACGGTGTCTCAATTCGTGCCGGTGGAGCGGGTCGTCAAGGTGACCAACCAGAGCACCGTGGTCGTGGATCACACGCAGACGGTCGTCCAGCCGGTCACCTCGATCGAGACGACCACCGTCACGCTCCCGCCTCAGACCGTCACCCAGACCGTCACGGTGCCCGTCGTCTCGACCGTCACGGTCACCGTCACCGTTCCCGCGACCCCGTAAGCACGGCGGCCGGCTGCTGATGCGGAGGCTGGCGCGGATCCTCGGCGCACTGCTCGTCACGGCCGGGGTCCTCACGCTCGTCTGGGTGGTGGTCGTCTGGCAGTGGCAGGACCCGTTCACCGCCCTCTACACCCATTTCGAACAGGCACGGCTCTCTCACACCTATGAGCGCCGCGCCGCGGAGTTTCATCCTCGACTCGCTCGTGCTGACCTCGTCTCGTCCGAGCGCCGGCTCGCCGCCGACGCGCGGATCTACGCACGCACGCTGCAGGTCGGCGACCCCGTCGGCCGCCTGCGCATCGGTCGGATCGGGCTCAACATGGTGGTCGTCCAGGGCACGGACCACTCGACCCTCAAGCGCGGCCCCGGTCACTACGTCGGCTCGGCGCTCCCCGGGCAGGGGCATCTCATCTACATCGCCGGCCACCGCACCACCTACCTCGCGCCGTTCGCGGACATCAACGACATCCGGATCGGCGACTACGTCACCTTCGAGGTGCCGTACGGAGCCTTCACGTACCGCGTGATCCGGCATTACGTCGTTCCCGCGACCGCGCTCTCGGTGCTCCGTGACCACGGCTCGGAGATTCTTCGCCTCCAGGCGTGCCATCCACGCTTCTTCGCCACGCATCGCTACATCGTCGACGCGAAGCTCGTCTCGGCGGTTCCGGCGAAACGCGCTACGCAGTGACGACGATCGGCGTGCCCGCCGGGGCGAGGCGGAACAATCGCCGCATCACGTCGTTCGCGACCCGGATGCAGCCGTGCGACGCCGCGCGGCCGATCGACCACGGCTCGTTCGTGCCGTGAATCCCGATCGGGCCGTCTTCCACCCACACGTGCTGGAGGACGTTCGAATGCGCTGAGATGCCGAGCGCGGCGGGGCCGAACGGGCCCCGGGCGTCGGGCAGTTCGTAGCGCTCGTTGACGAAGTAGCGGCCGCGCGGCGTCGGTGTCGCGGAGGCGCCGACCGCAACCGGCGTCTGCAGCGCGAGCGCGCCCGAGCGGTACAGCCGGAGGCTCCGCTCGGAGAGATCGATCACGATCCTGGAGCGCACGCGATAGGTGCGAACCGCCCACGCCCGCACCCAGCCCGCCGTTCCGTTCGGCACGACCGCCAACTGCACGCGATACCAGTCGGGCGCGCAGCGGGCGCTCAAGTGCACGCCGATCACTCCAAGCACCTGGGGCAGGCCGTTCAGGTCCAGATGACCGAGCCGCGTGATGACGCTCGCACGCGCGCTGGGCGCACGCCGGATCACCGCGGCCTGGGTGACGAGCGCTGCGTAGGCGGTGCGGGCGGACCCGACCGCAGCGGCTCCCCGGCTGCACCGCGGCGCCGCGGCGAGCCGCCTCCTCGCGACGTGGAAGCTCGAGACCAGCTGGGTGCCGAGGCCGGCGGGGTACGCGACCTGGCGCGAGTTCTCGGAGAGCCTGGGCCGCCCCGCGCTGCTCCACCCTCCCGCGAGGCCGAACACCGCGACGGCGAGCACCAGACCGAGCGCACAGCACAGCCGTCTCATGAGCGAATCGTACGTCGTCGGTGGGCCTCCGTCCCGCTCGGGCCAATCTCACGTGTTTGGGGGATGCCCCGCAAAAGGGGGGCGACGATGATTTCACTGTTCGCCGAGGTTTTGGAGGTCTGCGGCACCGTGGAAAAATGCGAATGTGGCGCCCTGGTTGCGTCCTACGAGCGTCTGACGGCGCTCTATCACGACCTCCTCGGCCAGGAGAGCCTGGCCGCGCTGCTGGAGCGTGCAGCCGAGGCGGTGGTGGAACTCGTCCCGTGCTCGTCTCTTCTGATCGCCGAAGCCGACATCGAGCAGCAGGTCATCATCCCGCTCGTCGTGCGTGGGACGTGGCAGGAGGAGACGCTGCAGATGCGCCCGAAGTTCGGTGAGGGGCTGATCGGCTGGGCGGCCGCCAACGGCCGGCCCGTGCTCGCCAACGAGGCGCATCTCGACGCGCGCGCCGGACAGGTGCTCGGAACGCCCGACGACGACCCGGAGGCGGTGATGTGCTTCCCGCTGATCTCCGGTGGAGCCGTCGTGGGCGCGTTCAGCCTCTACCGCGAGGGTGAGGGCCAGTTCTTCAGCGACGAGGAGTTCGAGATGGCGCAGCGTTTCGCGGACGCGATGACGCTTGCGCTTGCGAATGCGAAGGCGCGCGAGCAGCTCCTGTACCTCGCGCGGAACGACTATCTGACCGGCTGCCTGAACCGGCGCGGCTTCCACCAGGAGCTGCAGGCGCTTGCGGCGTCCGCTGTCGCTCAGTCGCTCGTGCTCCTCCTCATCGACCTCGACGACTTCAAGAACGTCAACGACCTGCACGGGCACGCGACCGGCGACCAGCTGCTCCGCCAGGTCGCGGATCAGCTGCGGTCGGCCGCGCCGGAAGGATCGGTCGTCGCGCGCCTCGGCGGCGACGAGTTCGCGATCCTCTTCTCTCCCACGGCGACGACCGACACCGCCGCCGTCGCCGCCTCGGTGAAACGCACGCTCGATCCACTCACGTTCGTGTCCGCGGGCAAGGCGATCTCGGTGACCGCCAGCGTCGGTCTGGCCGAGGAGGCGATCGGCAATGCGTCGCTGGAGGAGCGCCTGCTCAGGGTCGCGGACGAGTCGATGTACCGCGAGAAGAATGTCGAACCGGTTTCCCACTCCGGCCGGCGCGCACTCCGCGACCAGACCATCCATGAGACCGGCTAGAGAACAGTCAGCGTGCCGGGCGGGGAACGGTGCGGCCCGCGGGCTGCAGGTCGCCGTCCTCCTGCTCGTCCTCGCGGTGTGCGCCGT
The DNA here is from genome assembly GCA_963828655.1 of uncultured Thermoleophilia bacterium. Taxonomy (GTDB): domain Bacteria; phylum Actinomycetota; class Thermoleophilia; order Gaiellales; family Gaiellaceae; genus PALSA-600. Next base: position 55,672 of record CAWHFK010000001.1, read on the forward strand.
CCCGGCAGCGGCGGCGAAGAACAAGTCCACCCTCGATTCGTTCGAGACCGCGGTGTTCCAGAAGCTGAACCAAACCCGCGCCGATCATGGTCTCGCTCCGCTGCGGTTGAGCACGCGCCTGACGACGGCCTCGAATGCGCACAGCGTCCAGATGGCGTACGACGGTTACTTCGATCACAGCTCGCGGGACGGCACGCCGTTCTGGAAGCGCGTCGGCCAGTGGTACGGCTCGAGCGGCTACCGGTTCTGGTCGGTCGGCGAGAACCTGCTGTGGTCGTCGCCGAACCTGACGCCGGACCGGGCGATCGCGATGTGGATGGCCTCTCCCGAGCATCGGGCCAACATCCTGAATCCGCAGTGGCGCGAGATCGGTGTTGCCGCCGTCCACCTGAGCTCCGCGCCGGGCGTCTACCGCGGGATGCCGGTGACGGTCATCACGACCGACTTCGGCGCCCGTCACTGACCCGAGCTCGAGCTCGACCGGCGAAGACAGAGGTAGAACCCGTCCCGGTCGTAGATCGGGGCGCATCTTCCCCGCAGTTCGCGCCGGAGGATGGGCGTGGGATCGTACGTCCAGACGTAGGAGTAGCGCCGGAACGTCGCGGGGTTGAGCGTGAACGCCGGCACCGCATTGTCTGCGGCCGCCTCGTCGATGCGCGAGACCAATGGCTGTTGTGATCGTTGGGCGAACGTCCGTGAGACGTGCGCGTTCCTGTCGATCGTCGCGTAACTGGCGACGTGCGCGAACGCCCGCTCACGCTTGTCGATCTGAGGTCCGCCTTCGGGGAAGAGTGAATAGACGTTCGCGTTCCGAGGGAGCGCAGCGTCGAGCGTCTGCACCTGTGCTGCGATCTCGGCGCTGATCGTTCGCCATTGCCTGGTGATCGCGATGATCCGGCCGGCACCCAAGAAGACGACGCACAATGCCAGCGCGGCCGCGGTCCGCGGCGGCAGTGAAAGGCGGACCGCGCACAGGAAGAACGCAATCGCAGCGGGCACGACGCGGGCATCGACGTTCGTCGCCGTGATGAGGGTGTGCGGCAACACGACGAAGATCAGGGCGAAGAGAACCGCGAGTGTCGCGAATGCGGGCTCGATCCTCATCGATCGAGAGAGCAGGACCGCCGTCACCGCGATCACGACGACGCCCAGGATCCAGAGGGCATCCAGCTTGTAGTCGTACGACAGGTAGCTCCCGCCCAGGGCGTGCGCCTTCTCGGACAGAGATCCCCAAGCCGTGGTTCCGCTGCTCCCGCGCGCCGTCTCGCTGTAGACGAGCAGCGCGAGCGCGGGGAGGAACGCCAGCAGGGTCCGGACGCAGTCGGTGCGCGACGTCCGTCCCACGGCCCAGTCGAATGCGACGGTGACGACGATCGAGGTCGCGAGCAGGCCGAAGGCCGCCAGGTGGGAGAGGAAGGAAACGAGCAATAGCGCCGCGACGGCTGCGGTTCGCCGGTACGTCATCCGGCCATGCCAGCGCAGCCACAGCCCGTAGACGACCAGGAAGGCACCGAACCCGAAGACGAAGTTGACGAACCCGTAGAGCAGGGCGGAGCTGTAGAACAGGAACGGGAGGATCACGCCGAGCCACGACCGCTTTCCTGCCGCCGCCTGTGCGAGCAGGTGCCCGCCGATCACATAGAGGAGCACGGCGACCGCCAGGAAGCAGCGTCCGGCTTCGGCCGGCGTCAGGCCCAGGCGCACGAGCGGGACCGCGAACAGGTCGAACGCCATGTCTGGGATCGGCCGCCAGTCGGAGACGTAGTACCTGTGCATCGACGGGTTCGACCCGTAATGGGCGAGAATCGCGATCCGTGCCTCGTGGTTCGGCAGGTCCACGAGCGGCAGGAACTTGATCAAGAAGAGCGGCGCGATCTGCAGCGCTGCCACTCCGGCCAGCACGACCCAGTAGAGAACGCTCAGCCGGGCGGTGTTCATCCGCCCTTCTTGCGTGCTCGGCGAGCAGCCGTGCGGAGCTCAGACCGCTCGCAAGAGCGCCTGCACGCAGACCGGATCGAACTGGCTGCCGGCGCACTTGGTGAGCTCGCGCATCGCTGCATCCTTGTCGACGCGCTGGCGGTACGGACGCTCCTCGCGCATTGCGAGGTAGGCATCAGCGACGGCGACGACACGAGCGGCCAAGGGGATCTGAGCACCGGCGAGCCCGGCCGGATAGCCCGAGCCGTCCCAGCGCTCGTGATGTGCGCGCACGACCTGCGCGACTCCCGGCTCGACCGAACTGGCGATGATCTGCTCACCTTCGACCGGATGTTGCTCGATCTTGCGCCGCTCGGCACGGGTCAGCGGCCCCGGCTTCGAGAGAATGCGCTCGTCGACGCGCAGCTTGCCGACGTCGTGCAGGAGCGCTCCCTCGGCGATCGTCTGCCGCACGTCGGCCGCGACGGCCAGCTGGTCGGCGATCAGCAGGGAGCATTCGGCGACCGCGATCGCATGGTCGTCCGGATAGCCGATCGTGCCGGTGCACTTCGCCACCAGATGCCGGCTCTCCGTGATCGGGAGGCCGTTCGGCTCCGAGCCCGTGTCCCTGACCGTCGTTGCCACGCGTCCCCCTTTCGGGGGATGGAGATTTCTTCCTCCATCAGTCCCTTCGACTAGATTCCGACTATTACGCGCCAAGAGGGGAGTGGGGAGGGAGAGACTGAGACCCGCGCGCCGGCGGTCAAGTCGACCACCCTCCGGACGGCGGGAACCTCGGTCGCGATTGCGGCGGTTCTCCTCGGGCTCTCGGTCGCGGCAGCGTCCTGGGCGGTCGAGTCGGCCGTCCTCAACCGCGCCCAGACGAACCGCGTCGACGACGTGCGCAACACCCTGCGCGGGGCGCACGATCTGATCACGGTCCGTGAGCAGGCCGCCTCGCGCCGCGCGGCGCGTCTCGCAGCCCGGGCGGTCGTCCAATCGGCGTTCGTCCACCGAAATGCGACCGCGCTACGCGCGATCGCGGCCGGCGACCCGGATGTCGGGTTCATCCTGTGGAACGGCCGGACGATCGGCCGGTCTGCGATCGACCTCCCGCACGCGGCGATCACGGTCTACAGCGGGGCGCGAAAAGCAGGGCAGGTCGTCGTCGCGGCCCGGCCCGATGTGCCGCTTCTCGAGGCAGCGCGGAAGCAGGCGCCCGCGACCGGACTCTTCACCACGATCGCCGGGCGCCTCGCAGCCGCCTCGCCGTCGCTGAACGGGCGGGCGATCTCCGACGTGCTCGAGCACGATCTCAGCGACAGCGAGGTCCTGAGCAAGAACGCGCACGCCGCAACCGTCCTCTACGCCTACCGGTCCAAGTGGGGGATCCCGCTGCGGTGGTTGTGGCCGCTCCTGATCGGCCTGCTCGCCGCCGTGGTCGCGTTCCGGGTGATCGGGAAGCGTGAGGTCCGGCGCCGCGCCGAGCCTCTGCCAACGACCGTCCGCGACGCTGTGGCTCTCGTCGGCGAGACGCTGGCGGCGACGCACAACCCGGATGCACTGCTCCCGGTCATCCTGCAGGCGTCGGTCGAGGCGACCGGTGCTGCAGGCGGGACGATCACTGCGGACGGTGTTCAACTGGCCGGCCGTGGCACCGTGGCGGCGGACGCGGAGGGAAAGCTCGAGGTGCCGCTGGAGGTCGCGGAAGGCAGGCCGGCGGTGATGACGCTGTACCCGGCCCCCGCCGGCTTCGGGCCCGAGGCGGAGGATGCCGCGGCGTGGATCGCCGCACAGGCGCTGATCGCGCTCGAGAATGCGCGCCTGCACGGACAGGTGCAGCGGCAGGCGGTGACCGACGAGCTGACCGGCCTCGCCAATCGCCGGAGCTTTCTCGCGCGGCTCGACGCCGAGGTGGTCCGCTCTCGCCGCAGCGGCTCACCGCTCGGGATCGTCCTCGCCGACCTCGACGACTTCAAGCGCGTCAACGACACCTACGGTCACGCCGCGGGGGACACGGCGCTCCGGAGCTTCGCGGCCATCGTTCACTCGAGCTCGCGCGACGTCGACCTTCCCGTGCGGCTCGGCGGTGAGGAGTTCGCGGTGCTCTTGCCCGACACCGATCTCGACGGCGCGGCGCAGCTCGCGGAGCGCATTCGCGAGTCCCTCGAGGTGACGGCGATCGACTACGAAGGCGCCAAGATCTCGCTGACGGCGAGCTTCGGCGTGTCGTGCTTCCCGTCGACCTCGAATGCCGACGATCTGCTCGCGGACGCCGACCGCCGCCTCTACGACGCCAAGCGCCGCGGGAAGAACACCGTCGTCGCGTCCAACGGGCAGGGGCCGGTGCCGCTCGTCTGACGGTGGGTCAGGCCGGGCCGGAGCGAGAGGGCCGGCGTGCGGCGAGGAGATATCCGGCGACGACGCCGAGCGTGTTGAGGAGCACGTCGTCGACCGACGTCGTCCGCCCCGGCACGACCAGTTGCGCCACCTCGACGGCCGTTGACAGCGCAAGCCCGGCGAGGACCGCCCACCGAAGCTCGGTGCCGCGGGAGCGGAGGGCCGCACCGAGCGGAGCGAAGAGCACGACGTTCCCGATCACGCCGACGAGGCGAACGAGATCCAGGCTTGGATCGAACGCCGCGAAGACATCGTGCAAGGGGCGAAGGTGAAGTTCGTGATGTGCATGCGTCGGTGTGAGAGTGACGAGCAGGATCAACGCGATCGACGCCGCCAGTGCCGCATTGGAGCCCGAGAAGCGTGGAGGTTTCGGGTGGCTCATCGTTTACCCTGGCGCGGTGGCCCGGTCATTCGAACAGCGCGACGCGCCGCGGCTCGGGGTCTACATCGATTATCGCTTCCGTCGTACGGATCGAGGCGTCTCCGGGGAGCGGGCCTTCGTCCTGTTCCTTTTCGCGCTCGAACCGCATGTCGGTTCGCTGACGCTGATCGGTCGTGCCGATCCGTCCCCGGAGCCGTATCCGTACGCGTTGCCCTCTTCGGTGCGGTTCGTCGGGCTTCCCTTCTACCCGAGCCTGGCGAGCTCCCGCGCGGCGGTGGGCGGGCTCCTGCGCGGCGCGGTCGCCGCCTGGCGGGCGCTCGACCACGTGGATGTGGTCTGGGCGCTGGGCCCGAATCCGATGTCGATCGTGATCGCGACGATGGGCCTGCTGCGCGGGAAGAGAGTCGTGCTCGGCGTACGTCAGGACAGCCGCGCGTACGTGCGTCGCCGCCACCCCGGCCGGCGCGTGTTTTGGCTGGCGGCCGACCTGATGCAGGGCGCCTTCAGGACGCTGGCCCGCCGGTGCCCGGTTGCGGTCGTCGGCGCCGACCTCGCGAGGCAGTTTCCGGCTGCAGGCGAGCTGGCGCAGTTTCACGTCTCGCTCGTCGCCGAGGCCGACGTCCGGTCGGACGACCCGCCGGGACGAGGCGCGTTCGCGCGCCGCATCCTGACCGTCGGCCGCCTCGACGCGGAGAAGAACCCGCTCCTGCTCGCCGCTGCGATGGCGAAGCTGGCCGCCGGTCCGGACGCAGAGCCGCCGTGGCACCTCGACGTCTACGGAGAAGGGCCGCTGGAGCCGGAGCTCGCCCGCAGGGTCGCCGAGCTCGGGCTGCAGGACGTGATCACCCTGCGCGGCTATGTCGGGATCGATACCGGGCTGCGAGAGGCCTACGAGCGCGCCGATGCGTTCCTGCACGTCTCGTGGACGGAAGGGATGCCGCAGGTGCTGATCGAGGCGTTCGCCGCGCGTCTGCCGACGGTTGCGACCGACGTCGGTGGAGTCGCCGCACTGGCGGGCGACGCCGCGCTCCTCGTCGGGCCGGGAGATGCACAGGCCGTTGCCGACGCTCTGCGGAGATTGGCGGAGGACGCAGGTCTGCGCACCCGGTTGGTCGAAGCTGGAACGGTGGTCGCGCGCGCTCACACGACGGAGGCGGAGGCCCGTGGGCTCGCGGCGTTCCTGACCGGTGCGCCGGCTTGACCGTCGACGTGAGCGTGCTGACCCCGGTGCTCAACGAGGAGCGCCACATCGAACGCACCGTTGCGACGATGCGGAGCCAGCGCTTCGAGGGTGAGCTCGAGTTCATCTTCGCCGACGGCGGCTCGACTGACCGGACGCGCGCCATTCTCGAGGACCTGGCTCGGGTCGAACCGCGCATCCGCGTGCTCGACAATCCGGCCGGGCAGACCGCCGCCGGCCTGAACGTCGCACTGCGCGCGGCCCGCGGCAGCATCGTCGCGCGCATGGATGCGCACACGCTCTATCCGCCCGACTACCTCGCGCTCGGTGTCGAACGGCTGTGCCGTGGTGACGGCGTGATCTGGGCGAGCGGCGCCCAGGTTCCGCACGGCGTCGATCCCGGCTCGCGCGCGGTCGCGCTCGCTCTCGAGTCTCGGCTCGGGACCGGCGGTGCGAGCTTCCGCCATGCGACCGGGGAGGAGATCGAAGCCCTGACCGGGTTCACCGGTGTGCTGGACAGGAGCTTCCTCGAGCGCGTCGGCGGCTGGGACGAGGGTTGGCCGGTCAATCAGGATTCCGAGCTCGGCGCCCGGGTCGCGGCGGCAGGCGGGCGGATGGTCGTCGTCCCGGAGATGGCGGCGCAGTACATCCCGCGTTCGAGCATCCGTGCGCTGGTGCGCCAGTACCGCCGGTACGGCTACTACCGCGCGAAGACGAGCCGGGCTCATCCGGACAGCATGCGCGCAACGCACCTCGTGCCTCCGGCGATCGTGCTGCTGCTCGCGGCCGCGGCGGTCGGGCCGCGCGTCGCGCAGCCACCGGCGAGGATCGGCGCCGCCGCCTACGGAACAGCGATCGCGGCTGCGACCGGGGCCGCCGCCCGCTCGAACGGGCCTGCGGCTGCGGTCCGGCTGCCGGCGGTCTTCGCCGCCATGCATCTCGCGTGGGGGACGGGGTTCCTCGCCGGCTGCGTCCGGTGGGGGCCGCCGCTCACCGCGCTGCGGCGGATCGCGAGCACGCCGAAGCGCCGTCGCCTCTAGGCGAACGGCGCTTCTGGCGAGGACGTTCTCGGGCTAGGAGATCTCGTGCTTGCGCGCCAGGCGGGTCAGCGCGACACCGAGCGCGACCAGCAGGAGTGCGAGCAAAGTGATCCCGACCAGATTGAAGCCGGTGAAGGGCAGCGTCGCGCCGCCGCTTGCCGTCTTTGCCGGGTGTGAGGTCACAACTGCCCCGACGGGCCCGCCGGCCTTGCCGCCGTAACCGCTCACGACGGTGGAACCGCCCGCAGCCGCAGACCCGACGACCGCCAGTGCGATCAAACCCATCGAAAATGCAGTGAACCGCCTCATGAAACTTCCCCTCCCGCTACTCAATGGCCGCATGTGCTTGCCGCAGACTATGGATTTCCACCGGGATCGTAGCTGCCCTTGGGGACAGTTGTTCCCGCCCCCTTAGTCTGGGCCCGCCCCGGCTCGTGTCAATGAGCCTTTCGGCTAGGCCGGAGCCGGGGATCGAGCGACTCCAGCCGGTTGCGGACGGCCGTGTTCAGGGCATCGAGCCTGAGCGGCGACCGCGTCCGGACCGAGCGGAGCACGTCCCGGGCGAGCGGCTCCGACGGATTGAGGTGCAGGGCGATCGCTGCGGCCCGCCGCGCCGCGGCCCACTGCTGCTGGTGCGACAGTGCGACCGCGAGCTGCAGCTGGGAGAACCAGTTGTTGTGGTCGCGGGAGATCGCCCGCTCGGCCCTCGATCGCATCCGGGCGACGTCTCCCTGTTGCGCTGCGATCGTCATCTCCGTCAGGTCCGGGGTGTCCGAGAGCGGGTTCAACCCGGCCGCCTGGTCGAGCAGCGAGTAGGCGAGCGAGGGGTCGCCCCGCCAGATCGCCGCGGCCCGTTCGGTCTGCCGGGCGGCGAGCCAGGGAGGGACGAAGGACGCAGCGATCACGGCGGTCGCCACGATCACCGCCAGGCGCAGCGAACGGGGGCCGGCCGAGGTGCGCTCGCGCGAGATCGCGAGCCCGAGCAGGATGAACGCGGTGCCGCCCAGGGCCGGGAACTCCCAGAGCCAATCGACGGAACCGTGCACCAGCCAGTAGGCGAACGCCGTCGCGCAGCCTGCGATCAGCGCCGAAGAGGCTGTGCGGAAGCGCCGTGCGCGGACGACCGCCACTCCCGCCAGCGAGACGAACGCGAGGAAGACGATGCTGCCGATCGCTCCGGTCTGCGAGAGCACGCTCATCTCGAGGCTGTGGGGGTACTGCGGCTGCTCCCCCGAGCGGCGATGCTGCAGGTACCCCTCGCTGAAGTTGTCGGCCCCGACGCCCAGTAGGGGATGCCGCTTCGCCATGCCCAGGGCGACGCGCCAGAAGTCGTAGCGATTGCTTCCGAGGTTCCCGAGCAGGCGGGTGCCGCCGACCCCGCCGCTCGCCTCAGGCGTGCGGAAGGACGTCCAGGCGCTGCGCGCCGCCGCGCTCGGGCTGTGCGTGCTGACGAGCCCGATCACGGCGGCGAGGACGAGCACGAGCGCGCCGATGCGGACGTACCGGTACCACGAAGGCACCCCGAAGTCGAACCGCTCGTCCGCGAAGGCGATCGCCGCTCCGAGCAGCGCTGCAAACACACCGGCCAGAATCGCTGCGACGGCAGCCCGGTTCGTCGCATGCGTCTGAGCGGCCAGGGTCACGGCTTCGTAGGGCTCCGACAGCGTGTGGATGAAGTAGGCCGTGGGAGCGAGTGCAACGATCAGGGCGAGCGAGGTCCGGAGGCGGTTCCGGGCCAGCACCAGGAGGATGACGACGGCTACGGGGAAGGCGTAGAGCGCACCACGAGACTGGGGGACGTACGCGACCGCCGCGAGGCCGGCCGCGCAGCCGAGCGCGAGCGCGCGAAAGAGCGCTCCCCGCTTGCGATCGGCCGCGAGCGAGACGGCGGGCCAGAACGGGATGAGGAAGAGCGCGGCGGTCGCATTCGCATAGCCCGTCGGGAGCGCGAGTCGGCCGAAGAGGAACGCGGTGCCGGGGCTCTGTGCCGCCGAGTGGAGCGACCAGATGCCGACCGCTGTCAGGCCGGCGATCAGGAACAGCGCGAGCAGGTGCTTCGCGCGTTCCGAGGACCGCCAGCCGGCGAACATCAGGAAGATGAGCCCGTAGGTGAACGTGCGGTTTGCGCTGTCCCAGGCGGCGCCTTTCGAGCTCGCCCAGATGATCGACGCGAGCTCGATCGTCGCAAATGCAAAGACACTGCCGACGGCTGCGGTCTGGATGTCCCAACCGACGTGCAATGACCGGCCGAGGGCCTGCGCGATCAGCAGTCCGCCGACGAGGACGCCGGCCGGGTACCACGAAGTAGTCGGATAGCCGCCGTCGCGGAACGCCCAGACAAGGGTGATCGCTACCGTTGCGGTTGGCGCAACGTGCGGAAGAAGCGTCGCAAGCTGCGTCTTGCGGGTCTGGGTCGGGACGCGCACAATGCGGCTAGTTGGGGCCCTGCGGCCGGCACGACGCCGGAAGAGTGTTGATCACCGAGGAGGCGACGACTGCGGACGTGGCCACAGAACTGCCAAAGCGAGCTCGGATCGTCAGTGTGCCGCAGGTGGTCCCGGCGGCACCTGCCGCCGACGTCGTCGCCCGCACGCGGCGGCGGCGGATCGTCTCCGTAGGGGAGGGGCTCCTCGTTTGGCTCGTTCTCCTACTCGACATCGCCTACTCCGAGCCCTGGTGGACCGCCCTCCTGAGCTCGTTCCTGCTCGCCGCGCTGTGGGTCATCTCGGTGCGGTCGTTTCGCCGTCATCTCGCGCACCTCGAGGTGATCGGCGGCTTCGTCGTCGACCTGCTGGCTGCCACGGGCGCCACGATCGTGCTCGTCGGCGTCACCAGCGCCTGGACGCTCGGGGTGACGCAGGTCGTGACGGTCGGAGTCACGGCGCTGGCCGTGACGACGCTCTGGAACTGGATCGGCTCCCGGTTCTCGGCCGACGACCGCACCGTCCTCGTCGTGGGTGGGCGCCGGGACGGCGTCGGCGACCTGCTGCACTCGCTTCGGGTCGATCACGCGGTCCGCTTCATCCCGATCGGTGTCGTCGTCGAGGATCCCTCGGAGCGCCCGTTCGGCGACGTCCCGGTGCTGGGGACGGTCGCCGACCTGCAGCGTGCGGTCGAGGAGCACCGCCCCGACCTGATCGTGGTCGGTGTCCAGCGAAACCGACCGGAGGTCTTCTCGGCGCTCCTCGAGGTCGCAGGAGCCGGGTTCCGGGTCGTGGGACTGCCTGAGTTCTACGAGCACGTCTTCGGCCGCCTCCCTGTTCGCCAACTCACCTCGGCGTGGTTCATGAGTGTTCTGCACCTCTACCAGCGGCCCTACGGCGCATTCTCGAAGCGCGCGTTCGACATCGTGATCGCGACGCTGATCCTGGTCCTCTTCCTGCCGCTCTTCCCGCTGCTCTTCATCATGATCCTGCTCACGCCGGGCAGCGCGATCTATCGCCAGACGAGGATCGGGGCGAACGGGAATCCGTTCACGATCCTCAAGTTCCGGACGATGTCCCAGCACGCCGAACGAGAGGGCGTCCCGCTGTGGGCTGCAGACCGCGACGCCCGGATCACCGCGATCGGGCGCGTTCTCCGCCGGTCCCGGCTGGATGAGCTGCCGCAGATCTGGAACGTGCTCCGCGGCGACATGTCGATCGTCGGCCCGCGGCCCGAGCGGCCGGAGTTCGTCTCGATGCTCGAGTCGGAGGTCCCGTTCTGGTCCCGTCGAGACCTGGTGAAGCCCGGCATCACGGGGTGGGCTCAGGTCCGGGGCGGGTACGCCTCCGACGCGCTGGAGACGGAGGAGAAGCTGGCCTACGACCTCTGGTACCTGCGCCACTGCAGCCTGCTCGTGGACACGGTCATTTGCATGCTGACGCTCCCGCGGATCCTCTCGGGCCGCGGCGCACGCTAGGGCGAAGCCGCTCAGCGCTGCCGTGCCGCCGACGTGCTCGGCGGCTTGAACTCGAGTGCCACGGGCATCGTCGATCCGTGGACGGCCTCCTTCGCGGACTCGCGCGTCGTGACGACCAGGCCGGTCGCGGAGACGACGTGCTGCGCGAGCGACTCCTGCAGGGAGTCGAACCGCTCACGCCGGGTGTAGCCGACCCGGACTGCGATGAGGATCATGTCCGCGGCGGACGCGAGGATCAGCGGGTCGGACACGTCGGCGGGCGCAGAGTCCACGACGACGACGTCTGCCTGGTCGCGCAGCGCATCGAATGTCTGCGCCACGCGCTCCGGGTCGAGCTCGTCGATCTGGCCGAGGTCCTTGAGCGTGGGCAGGACGAGCCGGAGGTTGGCGTAGCCGGGCGCGTCTCTGGTGACCTTGCGGAAGTTCCGCTCGATGAAGGTGGACCGGAATCCGTCCCTCGGCGGCGCGACACCGAAGAAGCTCGCGATCATCGGTCTCCGAAAGTCGCCGTCGACGAGCAGCACCCGTGAGTTCTGCGCCGCCAGGGTGATCGCCAGGTTGATCGCCGTGAACGTCTTGCCCTCGCCGGGCATCGAGCTGGTGACGAGGATCACGGGCGTCTCGCCGGGGACGGTCGAGCGGAGCAGGTTCGTGCGCAGCGTGCGGTACGACTCCCAGGCTGCCGGCGGCAGATTCGTGCGGCGGCCGAAGTACTCCCGCACGAGCCACGGGGTCAGCCGCGGGACCCGCGCCACGATCGGGATGCGGGCGCGGGTCGCGAGGTCGTTCTCGCCACGGATCTTCCCGCCGAGCGAGTCTGCGAGGAGCGCGATCCCGAAGCCGAGCAGCAGCCCTGCCAGCGCCGTCGCGAGGATGACGAGCTTGGTCGACTTCTGATCCGCCACCGTCGGCGTCTCGGCGCGGTTGAGCACCGCGACGCTCGGGTCGGGTAGTCCGATCAGCGACTTCAGGCCGGCGAGGCGCTGTTGGACGAGCGCGACGGCCGGTGACGAAGGCGCGCCGCTCTGGTTGATCTGCGCCTGCAGCCTGGTGACGACCTTCTGCACGTCCGACTGAACCTGCTGCGTGCGCCTGGCGATCGTCGCGTCTGCAAACCCGTTCGCGAGCCGGGCCGCCAGAACCGGGTTCGTTGCAGACGCGCGCAGCGAGACGATGTCGGTCTGGCTCAACGGCTGGACGGAGATCATCCCGAGCAGCGAGCCGGCTGACTGGCGCAGGTGCAGGTTCCGCCGCACGAGCTGGGCGGTCGCCGGCGTGTTGAGGTAGCGCGCGAGCGTCAGGACGTTGGAGGTCGGATCGGACGAGATGTTCCGGAAGACGTTGATCCCGACGAAGGTGCTGTCGCCGTTGTCGACGGGTGAGATCAGCAGGTCGCTCTGGGCGCTGTATTTCTTGGCGGTGCTTCGCTCGCTCAGCACGCCCGCGGTCACGCAGACGAGAACCGTGAGCAGCACGATCACCCACCGCTCGCGGAGGACCCTCAGGTAGTTGGCCGGCGCCGAGATGGTCGCCTGTGAGCGTTGGTAGGAGGACATTCGTCGCAGCTGGTCGCGGAGCTATCGGCGGCGCTCGCACGCGGCTCGCGCCGGGCGAAGCGGAGCTTGTCGTCCGTCTAGCTTCTCATCAAGGGTGGACGAGATGATGGGCTCGGAGCTCAAAACCACTCCTGGGTAAGGTGACATAGAGGACGCGAACCCGCAGTGTGCCGCGTCGAATCACGCAGGAGAAGAGAGTGTAGCGCCCTCCGTGAGCGCCTCCACGGCCCTGGCACTTCGCCGTCGTGTTCTTGGGAACGAGGCCGGTCCGCCGGTCGGTGATGCCGAGGTTCCAGCGGCGGAGGATGCGGACCGCCCCGAGGAGATTCCGCTCGGCCTGCGCCGACGTCGACCTTGGCGGGCCGCCTGCCCAGGCCGTTCCCGAGGTCATGAGCAGGGCGGCGGCGCCGGCCGCCAATCTCGGTACGAGAACCACCCAGCCAGTATCGGCGGGCGGCATTCAACCTTGAGGGCTCCCACCGTCCCGACCCTCGCGGGCGAGGTGCGGGAATGCGGCGGCGACTTCGGCCGGCGTCTCGCCGTAGACGGATGCCGGCCGGAGCCGCTCGCGCAGCTTCGCCGCCTGCCGGCGGAGGGTGTCCGAGATCTGCGCCCGCCGACCGTCTGCCGGCGCCTTCGCAATCGTTCCCTCGAGCTCGTGGATCCGGTGCTCGAGCAACGGACGTGCCGGGAGCGGTGTGCGCGGGTCGGCGAGTGCCCGCTCCAGCACGAGCAGCAGCCCTCTCAGCATCATCACGTCGTCCTTCGACTGCGAGTCGTCCCGGTCTCGCTGCAGCAGCAGCGGTGTGTCTCCCGCCCGGGCCGCGGTGTGCCCTGCGAGCATGAGCCTGAACCAGAGGTCGTAGTCGTCCGTGCCGGTGATCTCGCGGGCGAAGCCGCCGACCTCGTGGAGCGCAGCGGCCCGCACCGTGGCCGAGCTCATCACGAAGTTACGCGCGGCGAGCGTCACGAAGACCTCCTCCCACGAAGCTCCGGGCTCGGGGCCGGGGCGCGTTTCGAGCTCGGTCCGGCGTCGCAGCCGCGAGGCCGTGTGCACCAGGGTCCACGCGTCGCAGTACGCGAACGCCGCTGCGGGGGCCTGGTCGAGCGCCTCGCCGGCAGCCTCGAGGTAGCGGGGCATCCAGAGATCGTCGTTGTCCAGGAAGCTCACGTAGGCCGCCGATGCGCGGGCGATTCCCGTGTTGCGCGCTCCTGCAGTTCCCTGGTTCGGCTGTGCGATGAGCTCGACGCGTTCGTCGGTCGAGGCGATCGCCGCGACGAGGTCGCCGGTGCCGTCGGTCGATCCGTCGTCGACGACGATCAGCTCGAGCTCCGTCGCGGTTTGAGCGAGGACGGACCGGATCGTCGCCTCGATCGTGCCCGTGGCGTTGTACGCGGGGACGATGACGCTGAACCGCGGCGTCATGCCGCTGCCGGGTTCGGCCGGCGCAGGGCGGCGATTCGTCCCACGAGACCGCGGAGCGTCGCGATGAGCTCGCGTCCCGTCGTCGGCGCGATCACGCGCAGCACCCCGACGAACACGAGTGCGAACGCCAGCCCTTCGCCGACCAGGATCACGAGGCCGAGCAGGTCCCCGTGCGATGCAGCATCGACGACGAAGATCTGGATCGGGAGGAGCACGAGTGCAGCGACCGTGGCTGCGATCGCCGACGGCCACACCTCGGCGACCATCGCGCCCAGCGGTGTGCCCGCGACCCGGTGCATGAGCACGAGCCCGTACGACCCGCCGACCATCGCCCCGATCGAGACGCTCGCGGCGGCCGCACTCAGGCCGAACCGGTACAGCGCAAGGAGGCTCAGCGCAGTGACGGCCGTCGTGACGAGGTGCATTCGGGTCAGGTAGCGGGGCTGCCCGATCGCCTTGAGCGCCTCGGACACGATCGACGCGAGCATGCCGCCGGCGGGCAGCAGGCACATGGCGGCCAGCGCCTCGCCGGCAGGCCGCCAGACCGGGCCGAAGATGATCTCGACCATCGGGATCCCGAGCGGGACGAAGATGAGGCCTGCCGGGAAGGACAGCACGCAGATCCAGCGCAGGGAGCGCAGGAACGCTCCCTCGAGGCGCGGCTGGTCGTCGGCGATGTGCGAGAAGGCGGGGAAGAGCACGTAGGCGGCGCACGCGAGCAGCAGCCCGAAGGGAGTCCCGGCGAGCCGTCCGGCGTAGCGGAACTGCCCGAGCGGGGCCGGGCCGAGCGCCCGGCCGAGGACGAGGGTGCTGAACTGGTCGCCGACGCGCAGGACCGAGGTGGCGACGAAGATGTGGCGCCCGTACCCCACGAGCTCCCGCCACATCGCGAACGAGACCAGCCGCAGGTTCGGGCGCCAGCGGACGAGGACCCAGGCGAGTGATGCGTCGACGGTGTACCCGACGTACTGACCGATCACCAGAGCCCACGGGCCGAGGTGGGCCGCCGCGGCGATCACCGCGGCGACACCGAACGCGAGCACCTGCGCCGGCTCGATGAAGAGGCGGCGCACGAACGAGAACTGACGCTGCAGCAGCGCGTCGGGCGTCGTCGCAATCGTGCGCAGGAAGATCGTTCCCGCCGACGCCGCTGCGAGGGCGGTGATCTCGCTGCTGTGGAAGAAGGCGCCGACCAGCGGCGCGGTTGCGAGCGCCAGCAACGAGATGGTGATGCCGGAGATCGCGGTCGCGACCACCGCAGTTGCCGCGGCGGCCTCGAGCCGGTCGCGTCGTTGCACGACCGCGGAGGCGAGCCCGGACTCCGTGACCAGCATGCTGAGGCTGATGAGCACCGTTGCCGCGGTGAACTCGCCGAAGTCGGCCGGCTTCAACAGGCGCGCGAGAACGACGAAGAACCCGAGATTGAGCACCTGCGCCAGCAGGTAGCCGGTGCCCGCGAGGCTGACTCCCCGGACGACCGTCGAGGTCAGGTCACGGGGCTCCTCACGTTCCTCTTCTCCCACGTGAGGTCATCCTAGTCGCGTCGTCGGCGGCTCGATGTCGGCGGATTCGCGGAGGTGGAGCCGCCGAAGCGTCGGCTAGCATCGTGGTGTGAATGCGTCGCTGAGCAGGGAAAATCAGGCTCTAGATTGGTGAAGATCCTCTATCTCCTCGACTGCACCGGCGATGCCGGTGGCGGCGCGGAGCGACTCGCGGTCAGCGTGCTCACGCACCTCGATCCGCAGATCTACGACCGCTACCTGTGTCTCTCGCGGTCGTCCGAAGGGCTCCTGGTCGAGCAGGCGAAGGCGGCGGGGGTGAAGGTGTTCCAGCTGAAGCGCCGCTCGCGCTACGACCTGTTTCCGTGGCTCCAGCTCGTACGTCTGATGCGGCGGGAGAAGATCGAGATCCTCCACACGCACAAGCACGGATCGAACTTCTGGGGGGCGATCATCTCTCTGCTCACCGGTGTCCCGGTCTTCCTCGCGCACGAGCACTCCTGGCAGTTCTCCGGCAACCGCGGCCGGATGCTGATCGACCGGTTTCTGATCGCGCGACGCGCCACGAGGATGATCGCGGTGTCCGCGCCGGATCGCGAGTCGATGATCTCGATCGAGCGCATCGACCCGTCGAAGATCGTGGTCATCCCGAACGGCATCACGTTCAACACACCCGCGGACGTGAGTGCGGTTCGAGGCGAGCTTCGGCTCCCGCCCGAGGCCCTGACCATCGCCTGCGTCGGCGTGCGCGTGGAGAAGCGCGTCGATCTCGTGATCGGGGCACTCGAGCTGCTGCGCCGGGACCAGCCGGATCTCCAGCTGCTCGTCATCGGCGACTACCAGTCGGAGCTCGAAACGCTGCGGGAGCTCGCGGGCTCCCTGGAGCTCGCGGATCGCGTGCACTTTCTGGGTGAGCGGCACGACGTGCCGGCCCTGCTCGCGATCAGTGACCTCGCCGTGCTCGCCTCCGACCGGGAAGGAGCCCCGCTCGCGATCCTGGAGTACATGGCGGCGGGCTGCGCTATCGTTGCGAGCCGCGTCGGCGGCATTCCGATGATGATCGAGGACGGAGTCGAAGGCCTGCTCGTCGCGCCCGGCGATCCCGAAGGGCTCGCAAAGACCATCGGGCAGCTTGCCGCCGACCCGGCCCGGCGCACCGAGCTCGGCAGCGCCGCTCGCGAGCGGCAGCTGCGCGACTTCTCGCTCGACGCCGTCGTCCGCCAGACGGTCGAGCTCTACGGCGAGAGCCTCGGCCGCCCAGGCGTCGGCAGCGTTCAGCCGTCGGTCCAGGTTTCCTGACGCCCGCGGCGAAGTCTGCGTTTCACTCGGGCGCGCGTGCCCGGGCTACCCTCCCTCCACGTCGATGAGCTTGCTCTCCAGGCCACTCGCCTTGCCGCGCCTACCGGGGCGGCCGTTCGACCGCTCGACGGTCCTCAGCGCGCTCCTGATGCTGTTCGGATTCGCGACGGTCTACGTCGCCGTTCACCGGCCGCTGCTCGTGGTCGAGGGAGTTTTCGGCGCCGTCTTCCTGCTGATCGCCACCAGGTGGCCGGTGGCGGCGCTCGGCATCTTCTTCGCGCTGACGTTCCTCAGCGACCTGCTGGTGCAGATCGCAGGCGGGTTCAACGGCGGCGTTCTGGCCGCCAAGGGGGCGGGCGGTGTCCTCGTCGTCGTCTGGGTCTACCGCATGATCGCCGGGCAGGGGCGGATGGAGATCACGTTCCCGGTCCGCCTGTTCGGGCTCGTCGCCGCCGCGCTCGTGGTGTGGTCGCTGTCGTCCGGCCTGTGGGCCGCCGACCCGCACAGCGCTGTGTCGAGCGCAGCGCGGCTCGCGCAGGGGCCGCTCCTGATGCTCGTGATCGTGTCGTTCGTCCAGGCCGGGCCGGCGTTGACCAACCTCTGTTACGTCTACGTCTTCGGGGCCGCGCTGAGCGCTGTCGCAGGTCTGGCGGGCCTCATCCACTCCGCTTCGCCCCGGCTCGCCGGCGGCGTCGGCGACCCCAACTTCACCGCCGCCGTGCTCGTGTCGGCCGTGGCGCTCTCGCTCTTCATGGCCCTCGCGCCGGCCCGCAGCCGTGTCTACCGCGTTGCGATGCTCGTCACGTCGGTCATCTGCCTCGTCGCGGTGTTCCTGACGCAGTCGCGGGGCGGCGTCGTTGCACTCGGGGTCGTTTTCGTGCTCGCAGTGGTCTTCGCGGGTCGTGCCCGTGCGCAGATTCTCGGGATGACCCTCGTGGTCGCGTCGGTCGCGGCGATCTACCTCGTGCTCCTGGCGCCGCCGCATGCGTTCTCGCGACTGGGCGACCTTCGCTCCGGCGGGGGGACGGGGAGAACCGACCTCTGGTCGATTGCGCTGCAGGTCTTCGAGCGCCACCCGGTCAGAGGAGTCGGCCTCGAGAACTTCGAGGTCGTCTCGCCGATCTATGCGGTCACGACCGACACCGATCTGCCGCGCGCGGACGTGGTCGTCACACAGGGCGCGCCGACGCACAACACCTACCTGCAGATCCTCGCCGAGCTGGGGATCGTGGGGGAGGTCCTGTTCCTCGGCGTGCTCGCAGTCGTGCTGGAGGCGACCCGCCGCGGTGTCGGGCTGTTCAGGAAAAGGGGCGAAGGGGCGCTGGAGCTCGTCGGCCGCGGCCTGTTCGTCGGTGCCGTGGGCATGCTGACCGCGTTCTTTTTCCTGTCGGCCCAGTACGAGAAGGAGCTCTGGATCACGCTGGGGCTGCTCCTTGCCTTCGCGAACCTGGCTCGGCTGTTGCCGGCCCGGTCCGCGGAAGCCTAGGGCAGCTTCCCGCCGCGGCGTTCCAGCACGAGGCGGGTCAGGAACTGCGTCCTGACCATCTGTCGCAGCGGCGGCTCGTCGCGCCAGATGCCGGTGCGAGGGATCCGGAAGGGATCGACGTGGCCCGAGACCCCGGGCGCGCCGAAGGCCGCGGCGTAGCCGGCGGCCGCCGTCGCCCGGCGGACGCGGGCATCCTGCCTGCCGAACGGGTAGGCGAGCGTTGCGCATGGGCGGCCGAGGTGGTCCTCGATCTCGGACTTCGAGTCGCCGAGCTCCGCGCGAAGCTCGGCGTCCGAGAGCTGCACGAGGTCGGCGTGGGCGCAACCGTGCGAACCGATCTCGACCAGCCCGTCCTCGGCGATCGCCTGCAGCGTCGTCCAGTCCATCGTCGAGATCTCGCCGTCGTCGGAGCGGTGGGAGAGCTGAGGGATGCTCAGCCTGCCGCCGTCGTTCGCATATCCCGAGCACGCGAAGATCGTGCACGGAAGGCCGAGCTCACGGAGAACCGGCAGCGCGTTCCCGACGCTGCGAAATGCGTCGTCGAACGTGATGTGCACGAGCTTGCGGTTGCCGGGGGCGCTGAGCAGGTCGCGCCAGGTCGCTCCGCGGTAGCCGCGCGCGGCGACCTTCCGCATCTGTCGTTCGAAATCGGCGACCCGGACGGACAGCGGGTCGTTCCAGTCGTCGGAGACCGCGTGATAGACGATGACGAGTGGGCGAAAGAGAGCCACGGTGGATCGCCAAGCGTAGTACTCGAGCGGCGATCGGGCGACTTCGGCCGGCGGTAGCATGGAGCTCGTGCCGCCGGCGAGATTGTTCCTGCTCTCCGCGGTCTTCGCGGGCCTCGTGATTCTGGCCGGCGCGGCACACGCCCACGCCGCGAAGCATCCGGATAAGCGGTGCTCGCGCGAGATGCGTCCCGGTCACGGGCTGCAGCGGTTCGTCGACGGTCTCCGCCCGGGCGACCGTGGCTGCATTCCCCCGGGCGACTACCAGGCGAAGAAACTGACGTTCTCGCGATCGGGCACACCGCGGACCGTGATCACCCTGCAAAGCACCGACCCCGACCATCCGGCGACGATCCACGGCGTGGTCTGGGTGAGCGACAAGGCGAACTACGTCACCATCGAGGATCTCGCGATCGTCGGCGGCTCGGCAACCCTGCCCGCGGCGATCGTCAACGGCGACCACTCGGTGTGGAACCGCGTCGACGTCTCCAATCCGGCCTCAGCTACGACGGCCGGCGGCATCTGCTTCTCGCTCGGCAACACCGACACCTGGGGCTACGCCCGCAGCACGACGATCGAGAACAGCCGGATTCACGACTGCGGGCCGACCACCAACATGAACCACGGGATCTATGCCCAGGCAACCTCGGGCAGGACGTTGATCTTCGGCAACTGGATCTTCGACAACGGAGATCGAGGCATCCAGCTGTATCCGGCTGCGCGGAACGTCCTGATCGCGCACAACGTGATCAACGCGAACGGCTCGGGTGTGATCTTCGCGGGTGACGGTCCCAGCGCGTCGCACGACATCACCGTCCGGGACAACATCATCAGCAACTCGAGAGTGCGGTGGAACGTCGAGAGCTCGTACCCGGCCGGCGGGGTCGTCGGGACGGGCAACGTCGTGACACACAACTGCGTCTGGGCGAGCGCGGGCAATCAGTACTACGACGCGCGCGGGGGGATCTCCGGCCCGGACGGCTACAGCGTCGGCGACAATGTCGTGCAGCGGCCGAGGTTCGTCGCCGCCTCGCTCGGCGATCTCCGTCTGAAGACCCCGGGCGGGTGCAGCGGCTACGGGTTGACCAGTCCGTCGCCGCCCGGTCCGCGCAGCCTGCTGGCGCGGCAGGCCGACGCGGCGGCTGCGCACACGGGCGGATGAGCGAGCCCGCCCGGCGGTCGGTCGCAGTCGTGCTCGACGGGCCGCGCCCGCCGGCGTGGCAGGTTCACGCCGTCGAGCTGCTCGCGGTCTCTCCCAGGTTGACCGTCGCGGAGGTGCGGCTCGTGGACGCGCCGAAGAGCTCGGTCGTCAGCCGCGCGCAGCGGCGTATCGAGCGGCATCTCTTCAGCCGCTCACACGACCCCCTTGCGCCCGCGGACTTCGAACCGCCTCCGTTGTCCGGTGGTGACGCGAGCCTGACGCTCTGGCTCGCCTCGGCGGATCCTCCCGCCGGCCCGGACATCGTCGAACTGCGGTACGGGCCGTTCGGCGAGCGCGCCGAGCCGGCGTTCCGGCGGGCGATCGCGAACGACGAGGGCGTGGTCGTCATCGAGGCGACCCTGCTCGGAGGGGCGGCCGGCCCGACGGTCGTCAGCCGGTCCGTCGCGGGTGTCCAGCCGGTCTCGCTCGCCTTCGGTCTGAATCTCGCGCTCTGGCGAAGCGCGACGCTCGCCTGCCGGGCGGCCGAGTCGGTCCCGGGCCTCGCCGAGCCGGTCGCCGACCCGGCGCGCGGCGGTCTCCGGCCGGCCGGAGAGCTCTCGGGCTTCCTGCGTCTGGCTCCGCGCTGGGGGCGTGTGCTCCTCAACCACGTGCTGTACCGGCGGCCGTGGTACGTGCTCGTCCGGGAGCGCCGAGAGGACGCTCTCGGCGGGTGGGGCGACGACCCGGGCCTCGTGAGCTGGCACAGCGGCCACACCTATGCCGACCCGTGCCTGTTCGAGCGCAACGGACGCCATCACCTGTTCGTCGAGGACATCCCGCCCGGTGCGGGGCGCGGGGTCATCTCGCACGTCGAGCTTCGTCCGGGCAGCGGCAGCGCCGGGCCGCCGGTGCCGGTCCTGCGCGCCGACCATCATCTCTCGTACCCGTTCGTGTTCGCGTACGACGGCGAGGTCTACATGATCCCCGAGACCGGGGAGGCGTCCCAGATCCAGCTGTATCGCGCGTCGTCCTTCCCCACCGAGTGGGAGCTCGACCGCGTCCTCGTCGACGACATCCGCGCCGCCGATGCCACGCTGCTCGAGGCGCACGGACGCTGGTGGATGCTGGCGTCCGTCGGCGGATACGGGACGACACTCGGTGACGAGCTCCACGTGTTCTTCGCCGCTTCGCCGCTCGGCCCGTGGACACCGCATCCCGGGAACCCGGTCGTCTGCGACATCCGCGCCGCCCGTCCGGCAGGCGCGATCCTGCGCGACGGCGATCGAGTCGTTCGTCCGGCGCAGGACTGCTCTCGGCGCTACGGCTGGGCCGTCTCGCTGCGCGAGATCACCGTCCTCGACCCGCTGCGCTACGAGGAACGGGAGCTCGGGCGGCTCGAGGCCGGCGACGTCGCGGGAGCCCGCGCAGTTCACACGTACGCGCGGGACGGACGCTTCGAGGCGATCGACGCTCGTCGTCGTGAGTGGCGGTTCAGGCCGAGCGCTCTGCGAGCAGCTCGCCGAAGAGCTCGATCACCCGGGTGACGTGCGTGTTCAGGTCGAGGTGGCTCCGCACGTAGTCGCGGTTCGCCTCGGCCTTGGTTGTTCGGTCGTCGTCGCCCAGCACGCTGCGCAGCGCGGCGGAGAGCGCGGCCGTGTCTTCACTCGGGAACGTGGTCACGCCCGCCGCCGCAAAGTACGGCGCCGGTCCCGCGATGTCCGACGAGATCACGGGCAGCCTCGACGCCATCGCCTCGCCGATCGAGTACGAGAAGCCCTCGTCGCGCGACGAGCTCACGAAGATGTCGGATGCCGCAAAGATCGTCCCGACGTCGTCCCGCGGCGGAATGACGTGCAGCCAGCCGGCGCCGGGGCCGCCGAATCTCTGCTCGAGAGAGGGGTCGCCGACGAGCACGACCTCGAGCTCGCCCGCCTCTCCCAGGGCGCGCGCCGCCTCGACGAGCAGGTCGGTCCCCTTCGTGTGCGGAGACCAGGCAAAGCCGAGAGCGATCGGAGCCTCCGTCTCGAGGGCGAGCAGCGCGCGCGCCTCCTGGCGCGTCGGGAGGTCGTCGAAGCGCCCGACGTCGATCCCGTTCAGCACGGTGCGGATCTTCCGCTCGGGAAAGCCGCGCTCTGCGGCCAGGCGGTGGATCTCGTCGGACACGGCGAAGACGCGGTCGCAGAGGCCGCCGAGGCCGCGCACCTTGATCGCGTCCTTGAGCCGCGAACGGCCGCTCGGTGCGCGCCCGAATCTGCCGGAGTGCATGTGCCAGACGGACGCGGCTCTCCTCCGTCGGGCGGTGAGGCCCGCTTCGAGGTCCCAGCTCGTGAACTGCGAGCGAACGAGAACGGCGTTGGTCGACTCTGCGATCCGGCCGAGCTCCGCGGCGACGCCGACGCGGTGTGTCGGCGAGACGAACGACGTGCCGATCCCCGCGTCCTGCAACAGCCGGGCCCAGGGACGGCTCTGCATCCGCGCGGGGAAGACGCAGTGGTGCCCGAGACCGAGCCGCTCGGAGACGGCCGTGCCCGTCGCCACGAGGCTCGGGATGAAGTTGCCCGGGTACGGCCCGTAGTAGTGGCACACGTCGAGCACGGCGCCGCGACCGGGGTGGGCTGCGCTCACGCGCTTACGTCTTCGGGCATTCCCTGACGATACTCACCGGCCGCGGCATCCCTCGATCGAGGCAGGTCCGAAGGACTTGAAGGTCTCACCCATCGGCTAGGGCGGCGTGCCTCGGTCGTTTCGATAGTAGGAGCATGACTGCTGCGGACCATTCCTACGCGCTCGATCACGCCCAGGCCGTCGATCTCGTCGCGCCACGGGCGACGGTCGCGGAGAGCACCGTCGGCGAGTCCGCGTCGTTCCGGAGAATCGGAGTCGCCGTGCTGGTGCTGGTCTCCGCCGTCGAGCTTCTGTGGGTGGCGCTCCTCGTCTTCGCAGTCGTCCGCTTCGTCTAAGTGCGGCTGCTCCCGAGAGCTCCACGACGGTCGAGAGGCGCGGTCGGCATGTGGCCGGGCGAGACATGGGCGAGCCCGGGCCCCGCGTCCACCGGTGTCGAGGTCGCCCTCTTCATCGCGCGCCCGGGCCGGGCCGAAGTTCTCGTGACGCACCGGATCGAGGTGCTCGGCGGCCACTGGCACGTCGTCGCCGGAGCGCTCGAGCACGGCGAGTCGCCGCACCAGGCGGCGGAGCGCGAGCTGTTCGAGGAGACCGGGCTGCGAGTTGGATTCGAAGCTGACGACACCGCGCACGAGTTCGCGTACGCGATCCCGGGCACGTCCGGCTCGCTCGGCGGGCGGCGCGTGCTGCCGGTGGTCAAGAAGCGCGTCGTCTGCTTCCTCGTCGAGGTGGCAGCGGGCTGGGAGCCCATCCTCAACTGGGAACACGACTCCTACGCCTGGGTCAGCCCGGCCGACGCCTGCGAGCGGCTGCGCTGGCCGTCGATGGCCCGGGCGCTTCGACACGTCCTCCCGGCGTCCCGGCTCGCGGCCTGAGCCGGAGGCTTCGCACCCTGCTCAAGCGCCCCTCGTTTCTGCCGATGCAACACTTCATGGACGGATCGATGCGCCACTCCGAACCTCCCGCCACAGCCGGTTGTCATCGCTATCGTCGAGGTGTGCCCTCGACTGCTTGCGGCAAGCCGAACACCACTGCGCCCGGGTCGCCGAACGGGCTCAGCGTCGGCATCGATCTCGTCGACGTGGAGGAGGTCGCCGCGACGCTGGGCTCCGAGCTGGGGACGCGCTATCTGTCTCGCATCTACACGAGCCGTGAGGTCGAGGACTGCCGTCGAGGGAGCGAGGTCGACCCTGCCAGGCTGGCAGGCCGTTTCGCCGCGAAGGAAGCGGCGATGAAGGCGCTCAGGGTCGGTGACCGCCCGGTTTCGTGGCGCGACGTGGAGGTGCACCGCGCCGCCGACGGAGCGCCGGAGCTCGTCTTGCGCGGCGCGGCCGCGGCGCTCGCCTCCGAAGCGGGGCTTTCGCAGTTCGCGGTCAGCGTGACGCACGAGCGGGCCTACGCGTCGGCGATCGTGGTGGCGACCCCATGACCGACAGCATTCGCGAGATCATCGAAGCGCACGGCCGCCTGCCGGTCGATGTGCAGAGCCTGCCGGACGACGCCAACCTCTACCAGGCGGGGATGACCTCCCACGCGAGCGTCAACCTCATGCTGGCCCTCGAGGACCGGTTCGACGTCGAGTTCCCGGACGAGATGCTGACCAGGACCGCCTTCGAGAGCGTGGGCTCGATTCGGGCGGCGCTGACGACCCTCGGAGTCGAGGACGCTTCGTGAGGCCGAGAGCCGGCGTCGTGCCGGATTCGTCCTTCGTCGCGTCGGTCGAGCGAATCGCGGCCGAGGTCGCCGCGCCGCACGCGGACGACGTCGACCAGCAGGCGCGGTTCCCGACCGAGGCCGTCGACGCCCTGAAGGAGATCGGCGCGCTCTCCGCGCTCGTCCCGACGGAGCTCGGCGGCGGCGGCGCCTCCACGGAGGAGCTCGCCGGCGCCTGTTTCGAGCTCGGACGGAGATGCGGCGCCGCAGCGATGGTGTTCGCCATGCATCAGATCCAGGTCGCTTGCATCGTGCGGCACCGGGACGGCAGCGAGTGGTTCGACAACTACCTCCGCGACCTCGTCTCCGAGCAGCGGCTCATCGCCTCGGCGACCTCGGAGGTCGGGACGGGCGGCGACATGGGCCGCTCGGTCGCGTTCCTCGCAACCAACGACGACGGGCTGTGCTCGTTCGAGAAGCAGGCGCCGACCGTCAGCTACGGAGGTCACGCCGACGATCTGTTCACCACGATGCGCCGCTCCGAGGACGCCGACGGCGGCGATCAGGTGATCGTCCTGACGCGGAAGGGCCAGACGGAGCTGGAGCAAGCCGGAACCTGGGATCCGTTCGGCATGCGCGGCACCTGCTCGCCCGGGTTCGTGATCCGCGCGAGCTTCCCGGCCGAACAGGTCCTGCCGCAGCCGTTCTCGGCCGTGAGCGCGCAGACGATGGTGCCGGTCTCACACATCTTCTGGTCGCATCTCTGGCTCGGGATCGCGACGGATGCGTTCGACCGCGCGCGCAAGTTCGTCCGGGACTCGGCCCGGCAGAAGCCGGGCCAGCCGATTCCCGCGGCCACGCGCCTGTCGCACCTGATGGTCGACCTCTCCCTGCTACGGGCGGAAGTCCGGTCGGGGCTGGAGGACTTCACCGACACGCTCGAGAGCCCGGACGGGGAGCACTCCGAGACGATGGCGCAGGCGCTCCGCTTCAACTACCTGAAGATCGCCGCCTCGGAACAGGCGCCGCGCGTCTGCCAGGGCGCGATGGGTGTGTGCGGCATCGTGGGCTTCAAGAACGACACCCCGTACAGCGTCGGGCGGCATCTGCGCGACAGCATGTCCGCGGCCTTGATGATCGCGAACGAGCGCATCCACCAGACGAACGCCACGCTCCTCCTCGTCGCCAAGGACGTGTAAGCCTTGAGCGAGCTTGTTGCGGGGACCGCGGAGCAGTTGGCATTCCTCGATGAGCTCACCGCCAACGGCCTCTTGATCCCGTCGGGGGTGCCGGGCGTCTACGGGCGCGGCACGCAGTTCGAGTCGCTGCGGCTCGCGCTCGACACGCTGGTGACGCACAGCGCGATCGACGATGTCGTGAGCGTCGAGCGGATGGCGTTCCCGCCGGTGATCCCTCGCCGGCAGCTGGAGGCGATCGGCTACCTCGGCTCGTTCCCGCACCTCGCAGGTTCGATCTTCTCGTTCACCGGCGACGAGGACCAGGCAGTCGAGCTGGCCGAGCATGCTGCGGCCCATGCCGACTGGAGCTCGTTCCAGAATCAGACGGATCTCGTCCTCGTGCCCGCCGCCTGTTATCCCTCCTACCCCGCAGTGGCGGCTCGCGGCGACCTGCCGGAGGGAGGCGTCTCCCTCGATCTCGGCGGGTCCTACGTGTTCCGAAACGAGCCGTCCTCGGACCCGGCCCGCATGCAGATGTTTCACCAGCGTGAGCTCGTTCGCTTCGGTTCGCCCGACCTCGTCGCCGATTGGCGTCAGAGGTGGTGCGACCGGGCGGTCGAGCTGCTCCAGGGGCTCGGGCTCGACGCCCACGCCGACGTGGCTTCGGATCCGTTCTTCGGCCGCACCGGCCGCATGCTCGCCCGCAGCCAGCGCTCCCAGGCCCTCAAGCTCGAGGTCGGTGTCCCGATCGGCGGAGAGGAGCCGACGGCCGTCGCCTCGTTCAATTGCCACCGGGAGCATTTCTCGGGGCTCTACGACATCACCCGCTCGGACGGTGGAGAGGTGCACACGGCATGTGTCGGCTTCGGGCTGGAGCGGATCACGCTCGCGATGCTGTTCGAGCACGGCTGCGACCTGGGAGCGTGGCCGACCGAAATCCGGGTGCAGCTCGAGCCCTCTGCGTAGGAGCGCCTGATGCTCAGCCTGCTCCAGCTCGACCCGCAGACCTATCGCTCCCACGCGCTGCACGATCCCGCACGCGCCTACCCGGAGACGAACTGCTACTCCGACATCCTGATCGAGCTCGTTCACGCCAAGGGCTACGAGCCGGTGGCGATGCTGGGCGGCACGATCCGCACCGATTTCGAGGGTGACCAGTGGACGTTCTTCAAGCCGGCGCCCCAGGATCTCGAGCGCCTGTTCGGGATCGACATTCACGAGATGCAGCTGTACCGGCCGCTGCCCGACCAGATCGAGGAGCAGCTTCGCGCCGGCCGCACCGTGATCGTCGAGCTCGACTCGTGGTTCCTGCCGGACACCCAGTCCACCGCCTACCGCAGCGAGCACGTCAAGAGCTCGGCCGTGATCGAGGGGATCGACGTCGCCGGCGAGCGCCTGCGGTATTTCCACAACACCGGCCTCTTCGAGCTTTCCGGCGACGACTTCCGCGGCAGCCTGCGGCTCGACGACCGCACCGCGGAGAACTCGCTCCCGCCGTACATCGAGATCGTGCGCTTCGACGCGGGGCAGGCGCTGGAGGGCGACGCGTTGCAGGCCGTCTCCCGGTCGCTGTTCGACGAGCACTTCAGCCGTCGTCCGGTGTCGAACCCGTTCGCCCGCTTCGCCGATTCGCTGGCGGCCCATCTCCCGAGCCTCCTGGCCGGCGACCACGCCTACTACCACACCTATGCCTTCGCGACCGTGCGGATGGCCGGGTCGGCGTTCGAGGCGTGCGCCTCCCACGTCGAATGGCTCTTCGGCCCGGCCGCTGCCGACGTGACGCAGGCACTTGGAACGATCACCTCCGGTTCCAAGGCACTCTCGTTCAAGCTTGCCCGTCGGCGCGACTTCGACGTCGAAGCCGCCTGCGTGCCGCTCGCTGCGGCCTGGGACGACGCGATCGCCGGCCTGGCGAAGCTCCTCGCTTGATGCCCGCGCAGCGCCTCGACTCGTGGCAGACGGCGACGACGCCCGCTGCGAGCTTCACGACACCGCCAGCGCCCGGCGAGCTGGACTGGCGGGACGCGAGCCTGCCGGTGCTGGGCAGCGACGGCGAGGACCACTGGTTCCGCCACGAGCTCCCTGCGGCCGGTGCGAGCGCGGTCGTCCAGATCGGCGGTCTCGCCTCCGTGACCGACGTGTATCTCGACGGCGCGCATGTGCTGCGGAGCAACTCGATGTTCATCTCGCACACCCTGCCCGTGTCTGCCGGAGCGCACGAGCTGGTGGTCTGCGCACGCGCTCTCGATCCTTTCCTGAAGCTCTCGCGGAAGCCTCGTGCCCGGTGGCGGTCGAACGTGCCCAGGGACGGGAACCTGCGCTGGTTCCGCACGACGCTTCTGGGCCGCGCTCCCGGATTCGCCCCCGGCCCGCCGGTCGTGGGGCCGTGGCGCGACGTCTGGGTCGCGGAGCGGCCGCCACTCCGGGCGACCGTCCGGCCGCGGCTCGACGGCCCCGACGGAGTGCTGCAAATCGAGACCGACGCTTCCGCAGGCCCGCTCGAGGTCGACCTCGACTCGCGCACGACCTCTCTGCCCCCGGGCGGAGGCGAGCTGCGCCTGGCTGGTCCGAAACGGTGGTGGCCGCACACTCACGGGGAGCCCCACCGCTACAGCCTGCGGATCCGCGCGGTGGACAGCGAGCTCGTCCGCAGCGTCGGCTTTCGCGAGCTGACGCTGAACGGAGGCCCGGACGCGGACCGCTTCGAGCTGAACGTCAACGGAACGCCGGTCTTCGCACGCGGGGTCGTCTGGACGCCCGTGCCGGAGGCGGAGCTGCGGCGGACCCTCGAGACGCTGCGCGATGCCGGTCTCAACCTGATCCGCGTCGTCGGCACGACCACCTACGCCTCACCGCTCTTTCACGACCTCTGCGACGAGCTCGGCCTGCTCGTCTGGCAGGACTTCATGTTCGCCAACATGGACTATCCGGTCTCCGACCCGGAGTTCCGCGCGCTCGTCGAGGCCGAGGTGCGCCAGGTGCTCGACGAGGTCGGTGGACGGCCCAGCCTCGCGGTGCTCTGTGGGAACAGCGAGGTGGAACAGCAGGTCGGAATGCTCGGCCTCGACCCGGCTCTCGGCCGCGGCGAGCTCTTCGCCGGGCTGATCCCCACGCTGATCGGCGAAGCCGGGGTCGACGCCGTGTACGTCCCGTCGGCGCCCACGGGCGGAGACCAGCCGTTTCGAACCGACCGCGGCGTGGCGAACTACTTCGGCGTGGGTGCCTACCTCCGTCCGCTCGACGACGTTCGCCGCGCGTCCGTTCCGTTCGCCTCCGAGTGCCTCGCCTTCGCCAACGTTCCCGACGAGACTCCGCGCACGCACGACGAGGGCGTGATGCGAGATGTCGGAGCGAGCTGGGACTTCGCCGACGTGCGCGACCACTATCTCCGGCTCCTGCACGGCGTCGAACGATCGAACGAGGAGTACTGGGAGCGCTCGCGCTTCGTGACGGGCGAGGTGATGGCCGAGGTCTTCGGCGAGTGGCGGCGCGCCGCCTCGGTCACGAGCGGCGGGATCATCCTCTGGTCGCGAGACCTCGCGCCCGGTTCGGGCTGGGGCGTGCTGGATCACAGAGGCGAGCCGAAGGTCGCCTTGCATCATCTCCGCCGCGCGCTCGCGCCGGTCGCGGTCTGGACGACCGACGAGGGTCTCAACGGCGTCAGCGTGCATGTCGCGAACGATCACCCGCGGCCGGTGCGCGCCCGCCTTCGCGTGGCGCTGTATCGGGACGGCGAGCTTCGGGTCGAGGAGGCCGAGGTGGCGGTGGACATTCCTGCACACGCGGTGATCGAGCACTCGGTCGAGGCGATCCTCGGCCGGTTCGTCGACGTCGGCTATGCGTACCGGTTCGGAGAGCCTCAGCAGCATCTGGTCGTCGCATCGCTCGAGCAGGAAGGTGAACTGCTCGGCCAGGCGTTTCGCTTCCCGGTAGGCCCGCCGAACAGGCGCCGCAGCGCGGCCGACCTCGGACTGACCGCCTCAGCGTCGGAGCGCGACGGCGCGATCGAGGTGACGATCGGGTCCGGCCGGATGGCCTACGGCGTTCGGCTGTCGCGGCCCGGCTTCGTGCCGGACGACGATGCGTTCAGCATCGAGCCCGGTGGGGCCAGGACGATCGTGCTGCGGCCCGCCGATGACGAGCCGGCGGCAGCGGGCACCGTGTCGGTCCGGGCGCTGAACCTGCTGGCGCCGTTCGAGGTGGAGGTCTCGTGACCGAGCAGCTTCTCTACCTCGGCGACGACCCGCACCGATTTCTCGCCGTCTACCGGCCGCCAAGCGAACCGCACGGACGGCCGGCCGTGCTGCTGGCGCCGCCCTTCGGCTGGGACGAGATCGCCTCACACCGGGCACTCAGGGACTGGGCGGCTCACCTCGCCGCGCACGGGCACCCGGTCATCCGGCTCGACCTTCCGGGCACGGGTGACAGCGCCGGCGGGCCGGCGGATCCCGGCACGCCGGCCGCGTGGCAGGCAGCCGTCGAGCAGGCGGCCGCCTGGGCCCGCGCCGAGGCGGCCGTGCAGACCGTGGTCGGAATCGGCATCGGGGTCGGCGGGCTCCTCGTCTACGAGGCGGCAGCCCGGGGCGAGGTGGACCACCTCGTCCTCTGGGCGACGCCGGCCCGCGGGCGAACACTGGTCCGCGAGCTGTCCGCGTTCTCCGCGCTCGAGACGGCGCGAATCGTGGAGTCCGGCTCTCCCGAGCCCCCGCCGCTGCCGGAGCAGATGCTCGCGCCGGGCGGCTTCGTCCTCTCGGCCGAGACCGTCGCCGCGCTCTCGGCCGTGAACCTCGCGACGCAGCCGCTGTCGCCGGAGACGCGGGTGCTGCTCCTCGACCGGGACGGGATCAAGCCCGATGCCGCCCTGCAGGCTGCGGCGACGGACGCCGGAGCGCGCCTGACCGTCGCGAGCGGGAAGGGCTTCTCCGCGATGCTCGCGGAGCCGGACCGGTCACGCACGCCGGATGAGGTGTTCGACACGGTGCAGGCCTGGCTCGACGAGATTGCCGGGGCTCAGCAGCACGGAGGGCCGGCGGTGCAGGCCGGCCTGCCCGTGCAGGAGCTGCGGCTCGGCGGCTTCAGCGAGCGGCCGTTCACGGCGCCTGCTCCCGCCGGCCGCCTGGTCGGCATCTCGGCCGTGCCGGAAGGCGAGCGGAAGCCCTTGACGGCGGTCTTCCTGAATGCGGGCGCTGTTCGCCGGATCGGGCCGCACCGGCTCTGGGTCGACACGGCGCGCCGCTGGGCGCTGCGGGGCGTTCCGTCGCTTCGCCTCGACCTCGAGGGGATCGGCGACTCCGACGGCGACTCGGAGGTGCTCGCCAATGTCGCCGAGTTCTACGAGCCCCGCTTCACGGAGCAGGTGCGAGCCGGCCTCGACCGGCTCGAGCAGGAGCGGATCGGCGATCGGTTCGTCGTCGTCGGCCTCTGCTCGGGCAGTTCCTGGGCGTTCCAGGCGGCGCTGGAGGATCCCCGCATCGCCGCCGCCTTCATGATCAATCCCCGAATCCTCTACTGGGACGAGGCGCTCGACGCCGAGCGCGACCTCCGGCGCACGCGCCTGCTCGTCAAGCCGGTGATCTGGAAGCGAATTCTGCGCGGCGACGTCTCGGCCGACCGCTTCGCCGCGTTCCTCGGCTGGGCGGCGAAGGCTCCTGCGCGCGCACTCGTCCGGCGAACCGACCGGCCGAAGCCGTCACCGACGATCGAGCTGGTCGCGCAGGCATTCGACCGGCTGCAGGCTGCGGGGACCGAGCTCCGGTTCTTCTTCTGCGACGGCGAGCCGCTCCGCGACGAGATGACGCGCGACGGTCTCCTCGCGCAGCAGGCTCGCTGGCCGAACGTCGCCGTCAGTTTCCTGCCGGGCCGCGACCACACGCTGCGTCCGCTGTGGATGCACGAGCACGTCGACGCGGCTCTCGACGCAGCGCTCGACGGGATCCTGGCGGGCTCGTGAACCGGGACAGCCGGTACGCTCCGCGCGTGTCGCGGAGCAGTGACGTCTGGGCCGAGCGGAACTTCGTCGGCGACTACGCCACGCGTTCTTTGCGTCCGCCCGAAGTCGTTCTGCTGCTCCACTACGCCGATGCGCTGGCCGGCCGCGTGCTCGAGCTCGGGTGCGGCGCGGGACGCATCACGGGCTACCTCGGGGCTCGTGGAGGAGACGTGCTCGGCATCGACATCTCGCCGGCCATGGTCGACCACTGCCGCCGCCGCTACCCCGAGCTGCAGTTCCAGGTCGGCGACCTCGCGGATCTGAGCGGGCTGGCAGACGGCTCACGCGACGTCGTCGTCGCCGAGTTCAACGTTCTCGGAGTGCTCGACGACCCGGAGCGCACGCGTGTGCTGCGTGAGCTGCGCCGCGTGTTGACGGACGAGGGGCTGCTCCTCTTCTCGGCTCACAACATCGCCTTTCTCCCGAACGTGCCGAAGCCGGCTGCGCTCGTGACCCGTTCGCGAAATCCGGCGCGGATTCTCTGGAACCTCGCGCGCCTGCCTGTGCGCGAGCGGAATCACCGGCGCATCGCCAGGCTCGAGCGCCACGAGCGCGACTACGCCCTCGTCAACGACCAGGCGCACGACTATCGGCTTCTGCACTACTACATCAGCCGCGCTGCGCAACTCGAGCAGCTCGAGGCCGCCGGCTTCGAGCTGCTCGAGTGCCTGGACGGTGACGGCGCAGCCGTGCGGGAGGGCGAGAGCGCGCCGGGATATCCCGAGCTGCACTACGCCGCGCGCGCCGTGCCGCTCGCAGCCCGCGCCTAGCGGGTGTGCTGTGCGACGACGGGCGCCGTGGCTGCCGAGGTGGCCGAGGTCGAGCCGTTCGCGTTCTGCGCGATCACGGTGACGCGGATGCGTGAGCCGCGATCCGCGGTCGTGAGCTTGTAGCCGCCGGCGGTGGCGCCGGCGATCGGGACACAGGCGGCGCCCGAAGCCCCGCACCGAAGCCACGAGTACGACGTCGAGCCCGCGGCAGTCCATCTCCCCGGAGTCGAGGCGAGCCAGGATCCGACGACAGGCGTCCCGTGAATCGACGGCAGGGCGGAGACGGTCGGGGCCGAGCTCGAAGCAGTCCCGCGCGGGGGGCTTGGAGCGGCCGGAGGGCTGCTGCTCGTGGTCGTCGTGGTTCCGGCCGGAGCGGTCGTCGTCGGGGCGGGGCTCGTCGTGGTCGTGCTCGCGGCGGGCGGCGTCGTCGTCGTCGTGGCCGCGGCTGTCGTCGTCGCGGCCGTCGGCGGCGGCGTGCCCGGAGCGGCCGTCACGCCGACCGCGTTCGTCAAGGGTCCCTTGCCCGTGCACGGGCTGCCGCTCGGGATCGCATAGTTCCCGGCGCCCGCGTTCACATACAGCGGGTTTCCGATCGTGTTCGCCGAAGCGGTGAAGCCGTCGGGCCCGTCCACGCCGCCCTGGTTGTCGTAGTACGACTCGCTGTTGGTCGCCCAGATGCAGTTGTCGTGGAAGGAATTGCCGGTGCCGACGGGGCCGCTTCCCCAGAAGGACTCGGCGTTCCAGCGGATGTTGGAGTTCGAGACGATGTTCTCCGAGACGTCGTTGTTGGAGGTCAACTGGTCTCCGAAGATGACACCTTCGCCGTTACGGTCGATCACGTTGTGCTGGATCGTCCCGTTCTGCGACCCGCGCAACTGCACGCCGCGATCGGTGTTGTCATAGATGTAGTTGTTCGTGATGGTCGCGTAGTACCCGCTGACGTAGATCCCGTGGTCCTGATTGGTGGACGGCAGCACGCCGCAGCCGTGGATCCTGCTGCTGTCGATCGTCGTGTAGTGGGCGACGCCCCAATTGCTGTTGATCAGGTCGAAGCAGATCGCCGTGTGGTCGTTCGTGACGTCGTCGTTCGAGAAGATCACGTGGTCCGAGCCCACCGTCGGGCTGGGGAGCGCTCCCGGGTTGATCCCGTCCAGCTTCAACTGGGTGAAGGTGATCCAGTCGCCGCCGGGAAACGTGGTGATGCGGCCCCTGATCGTCGCCGGGCTCGCCGGGTCGGCGCTCGTGAGCACGATCGGTGCTCCCGCCTGTCCTCCGTGCGAGAGGGAGACGTCGCCGGCGAAGGTCGCGCCCGCGGCCAGGCAACCGGTCTGTCCGGGGGCCAGCGCGGAGGCGAGGTGCTCCACCGTCGCGAACGGTGCCGAGGAGGTTCCGCTGTTTGCGTCCGAGCCGCCCGGCGAGGCGTAGAAGGAGCAGGTGGGCGAGGCCGAGGAGGGAGTCGCTGCGAAGGCGAGGCCGGCGCCCAGGAGGGCGATCGCGGCGAGGGGAAGTGCGAGGGCGGTGCGACGTGACGGGAGAACGCGGCGATGTCTCATACCCTCGCACTCGGTCTCCGCGAGAAGCGAGTTGATCCCTCAATCGGTGGGCATCCGGAACGGGTGTGAACTGCATTTCCGCACGCGCCGCCGCGCGCTCTCCGCGCCGCCGGATCGAGAGGTGCAGAGTGCTACTGCTCGGAGGGCAGTTGCGCCAGAAGATCGCCGTCGAGGTCGGCCGTCTTGCCGACGACGGGCCGGACCGACTCGACGCCTTCGAGCTGGTCGAGCGCCGTGCGCAGGAAGCTGATGAACTCCTGGCGACGCTCGGTGATCGAGTGGCGAAGCTCTTCGGCCTCTCGGCCGAGGGACTGGGCGGTGGCGGCGCCGTCTCGCACGAGGTCGTCGGCCTCGGCCTGGGCCTGGACGAGCAGATGCGTGCGCTGCTTCTCGGCCTCGAGGCGCGCCTGCTCGGCCCCGGCGCGGATCTCCTCGGCATCCTGGGCGGCCTTGGCGATCAGCTCGTCGCCCGCGCGCTTCGCCGTCAGCAGCACGGCCCCGAGCTGCTCCGCATCGGTCGGGTTGCGAGCTGCCTGCTCTCCAAGCTCTCCGACCTGCTTCCGCAGTTCGTCGCGCTCGCGCGTCACCGCGCTGAGTGCGCTGGCAGCATCCGCGAGCAGCGCCCGGGTCGCCTCGACCTCGAACCCGCGCAGGGCTCTCGGCAGCTCGGCATCCCGAATCTGCGGCGGGGTCAGCGGCTTCGCCATCGGCCTTGATTCTGCATGGTTCTGGGGGAAACGTCCAGCCGCCGGCGCCAAAGCCTGTACCGCCGGAGGGCGCTCAGGAGCGGGTTTGGCGGACTCCGAATCTGGGCATAGCGGCCGGGATGCCTCTCCGCGATGCTCCCGTTCGGAGAGGCCGGTCGGCCTTGCCAGTTGACAAATCGGTCAACTGGGGTGCACGCTTTCCCCAGACAGCGTGCGGGAATGCTCGAGCAGGCGCTATGCGAGCAGGAGCGACAGGCCGTAAATCAATGCAGCGATCCAGCCCAACTGGACGGCGGCGATCACGGAAAGGATGGTGACGTGATGCACCCGATCACGAATCAGCCGGGGAGGAGCCCCAACCTGGGCCTGATGGCCTGTCTGCTCTTCTGCTGCGCGTGCTGGGCGGGTCTGGTCTATCTGATTGGGCTCGCGCTCGGGTAGCCCAAGCCGCGACAGTCCCTCGACTGTTGCCGCACTTGCAGTCATTTCTCTCCCCTTCGGTGTTGCAGTTTTCTTGTCCGATGTGACGTAGGCGCCGTCCGTCGGTTAGCTCGTTCGATCAATATCACCTCGCCGCCACTTGCGCGAGGCTGGGATTTCGATGCCGACATCTCAGGTCCAGCGGAAGCGATCTCCGGAGCAAGGGAGAAGAATCGGCCGGTCGAAACAGAGCGTCGGGGCGACGCCGCGGCGAACCTCTCCCCTCGCGTGGCGCCGCCCCGACTCCCTATCGGCATGCCGTTCATGTTGCGCAACCCTCTCTGGTGAATCGGACGGCCCCCGGTCGCTCTCAAGCTGAGGGCGATTCATGCCGATTTTGCAGGGGTGAGTGTCGACAACCGTCTCCTGGGCCACTGGCAGCGCGAGCAGGTCGCGCGCAAGCAGGCGCGGGCCGCGCTCCCCGCGCGGTGGCGGAACGACCCCCGCCCGGAGATGCATCAGGTGGTCGACGTGTACGTCGAGCTCCTGGCCGCCGAGCGGCACCGGAACGTCGTGCCGCTCGCGTTCGAAGATCGCTGAGCCGCCCTTCCGCGCGTCCGTTCGCGGGTCGCCGGAACTCGCCGCAAATTGCGCCGACTCGCCGGTCGGTCGGGCCGGCGCCCGTGGGCGCATGAGCTAAGTTCGGCGCGTGAGGACGAAGATCGCCGCTGCGGTCGCGCTTCTGCTCTTCGCAGCTCCCGGAACGGCGAACGCCGGCAGTGTCACACCGGTTCAGTACGCCTACGGCGGCGGTTCCAACGCGGCCGCCGTCGGCGCCACGCGGCCGCCTGCAGCTTCCGGCGGGGGCTCGGCCGTGCCCGGTGAGACCGGCGCGGGCGGGACCGGTTCAGGCCCGGGCGGGACCGGTTCGGGCGCCGGCGTGAGCGGCTCGGGCGGCTCCGGATCGAACGGCCGCCGCCCCACCGAGACCACCGCCCAGCCGCTCGTCGGCATCGCCGGAGCCCCGGCCGTCCCCTCCGGCTCGTCGTTCGACGCGCTCCATCGCGCCGTCCCGGCCGGCGCGCTCTGGGCGATCGCGCTCGCGGTCGCCTGCGCTGTCGGCGCCTGGCTCGTGCGGCGCCGCAGTGCCTGATCCTCGACCGCGAAGCGTCGTCGTACCCTCGTTCGAGGGATTGCTGGCCCACAGCATCGTGACTTAGATGCAACTGGTTCTGCAATGCGGCTGTGCGGTTCGCGATTCGTCGCGGCGCACAAAGAATCGAGGACAATCTGTGGGCAGCATCATGGACGCGGCCGGCTGGTCGGGCTTCGCGGCCCTCCGAGCCAACGACTCGGCGAACGGGCATGTCGAATCGACCGTCGGGCAGGAGGTGACGTCGCTGACGTCTCCGGAACAAAATGTCTCGCTCGAGGGGCTGCAGCGGCGGCTCTCGAGGCTGGCATTCGACGTGCACGACGGACCTTTGCAGGAGCTTGCGGCGCTCGGCTACGAGCTGAGCAATCTGAGAAAGAAGACGACGCTCTCGTCGTCCCCCGATCCGGATCCCGAGCTCGATGCCGAGTTCGAGCGGATGATGTCGCAGCTCGCGAGCGTGGAAGGGATGTTGCGCTCGATGATGTTCGCGATGGAGGAGGGCGCTGCCGCCTCCTCGGATCTCGAGCTCGTGGTCGAGCAGCAGGTCGACGCATTTCGCGCCCTGTCACCGAACACCGACGTCGACGTCTCGTCGGAGGGAGATCTCGGGCTGCACACCGATTCGCAGCGGATCCTGGTCGACCGGGTGCTGCGCGAGTCGCTCTCGAACGTCGCCCGGCACTCGGCAGCGAGCCGGGTCTCGATCCAGCTCCGCGGCTATTCGGACGCTCTGCTCGTCCGGGTCCAGGACAACGGGCGCGGCTTCGATCCACAGGCACGCGCGCGCGGGCGCGGCGGCCGGCACGTGGGGCTGAAGACGATGCGTGAGCGGTTGCATCTGATCGGCGGCACGCTGAGCATCGACAGCCAGCCGGGCGGCCCGACCACGATCACCGCGGTGATCGACAAGTGGCGCCCGGGGCACGTCGACGAGCTGGACGACGCGAAGTAGGCCGCCCGTCAGTCGCCGGGCGCCGGCACGCGGAGCCGCTGGACCGCGCGGTCCAGCCCCTCGGGGCCGAGGACGTACGGTGTCGCGTTCGGGACATCGTGCAGCGGCCCGTCGAGCTCGTCCGAGCCGTGCCGGGCCAGCAGGAGGATCATCATGTCCCTCCTCAGTGCAGGTCGGTGAAACGCAGCTCCTGGTACGGGAACCAGCCCGGTCCGCCGGAGGTTGCGAACACGTTCGTCGAGCCTGCAAGCGCATGGGCGGCCGCCGAGACGATCAGCTTCTGGTCGGCCAGCTCGCTGTCGTTCTCGACGACGTCGGCCGTGATGATCCCCTCCCTGCCCCGGGCGAGCTCGAGCAGACGGGTCGTCGCCTCGTCGAATGTCATCAGCCCTGATCCTTCCAGATCGCCGGTGGGTCAGGGCCGGAGAGATTCAAGCCCGGCACCTCGCCTGCCGATTCGGCGAGGGTGAGCGTCGATAACCGGCTCGTGGAGTACTGGCGCCGCCAGTTGGCGGCCCGCCGGAGGCTCCGGCCGGCTCCGGCCCTGCCCGGCCCGAGGCCGCCCGGCCTGCCCACCGCGCTGTGCGACGACCCGGCCGACGGTCCGGCAGCCGAGCCGGGCGCGCCGTCGAACGTGGTGCCGATGGCCTTCGAGGACCGCTAGCCCAGGCGCCGCAGGAAGTGAAGGCGACGCGGTGAACGGAGGGATTGATTGCCGTCAGTCCAGCCGCAGAGCCGCGCCGCCGCTGACAGTATCGGCAGTGCGACTCCGGTTCTTGATCGGAGCAGGCAGGCGAATTGCAGGGGTTGCGATTGGAACGAGCACCGATCGGTGAGAGCAGTGCGCCGTTTTTCGAGCGGGTGCCGCATGCGCTCGATCTCCCGGATCCCGGCCGGAGGTTCACGCCCGAGCAGCTGAGCCGGAAGCTCAAGGTGCTGTTCATCGTGTCGCAGCCGACCAGTTCGCCTGCGATCTCGGTGCACGCGAACCTGATGCGGTTCCTCGACCGCGAGCGGGTCGAGGTGCACGTGCTCTACAACCGGCGCGCCGACCAGGAGCCCTTCCAGTCCGACGGCACCTCGGTGCGGGGGGTCCTGCCGGTCTCCGCCGACGTCCGTCTGCGGCCGGCCGAGTTCGGCCCGGTCGCCGGCGGCTCTCGCCGGTCGCTGGTCGGCGCCGCGGCCCGTTCCGTCGTCCCGGCGCTTCGTGACGCCCTGAGCCTGCCCGGGTACATCCGGCGCCACGGGATCGACGTCGTCCACTGCGAAAAGGGGCCGCGCAACGCGTTCTACGGTTTTCTGCTCTCGCGCTCGACGCGCGCCAGGTACATCGTCCACTTCCACTGGAAATACGGGAACTGGATGTCCGCCCTGTCCCGCTTCGCGGTCAGGCAGGCGGATGCGATCATCCCCGTGTCGAGCTGGACGGGCCGGCCGATCCACGAGGCCGGCGTCCCTCGCGAGCGCATCTTCCCGGTGCTGAACGGGGTCGACCCCGGCCTGTGGGACCCGGCAACTGTCGACGGCGAGGCGGTGCGCACGGAGTTCGATGTTCAGCCGGACCACGCTCTGATCGTGACGATCGCGCAGCTCGTGGCCTGGAAGCGGCAGGCGACGCTGATCGAAGCCTTCCGGCGAGTCGTCGACGAGCGCCCCGCGGCGCGGCTGCTCGTCGTGGGCAAGGAGCTGGCGCCGACCACCGCCGAGGGTGCCGTGAGCTACACGGAGCACCTCCGCCGGCTCGTCGCCGAGTTGGGGCTCGGCCGGCAGGTCGTGCTCACGGGCCAGCGGCGGGACGTGCGGGAGATTCTCGCCGCGGCGGACATCTTCGCACTGCCGTCGGTGGGCGATCCCTGCGCCCTGGCTCACATCGAGGCGATGGCGATGGGCAAGCCGGTCGTCACGGTCGATTCGGGTGGGGCGCCCGAGCTGGTCGAGCACGGCAAGGCCGGTCTCGTCGGGGCTGCCGACGACGTCGAGGCGCTCGCGGCCAACCTGATCGCGCTGATCGACGATCCGCCCAGACGGCGGGAGCTGGGCGACTACGGGCGCCGCCGCGTCCGGGAGTACCTCAACGCCCGCCGGATGGCCGACGAGGTCGAAGCCGTCTACCGGCTCGTGGCGGTCGCCGACGGTGAATGAGGCCGGGAGACTGCCGGCGCGGCAGCCTCCCGGCCGTCCTCCTAGAAGAACCCGAGCGGTTTCGGGTCGTAGCTGACGAGCAGGCACTTCGTCTGGCTGTAGTGGTCGAGCATCATCCGGTGGTTCTCCCGTCCGACGCCCGAGACCTTGTACCCGCCGAAGGCTGCGTGGGCCGGGTAGAGGTGGTAGCAGTTCGTCCACACCCTCCCCGCCTTGATCGCGCGGCCCATGCGATACGCCCTGGCGGTGTCGCGCGTCCAGACGCCGGCACCGAGGCCGTACATCGTGTCGTTCGCGATGTGCAGCGCCTCTGCCTCGTCCTTGAACGTCGTCACGGCGAGGACGGGGCCGAAGATCTCCTCCTGGAAGATCCGCATGTCGTTGCGGCCCTTGAAGACGGTGGGCTGGAAGTAGTAGCCGCCTTCGAGCTCTCCGCCGAGGTGCGACGGCTCCCCGCCGATCAGGAGCTCGGCACCCTCATCGCGGCCGATCTTCACGTAGCTCTCGATCTTCTCGAGCTGTGCGGCCGAGACCTGCGGGCCGATCTGCGTCGCCGGGTCGAGCGGATGACCCTGCCTGATCGCGGCGATCCGCTCGAGGCACCGTGCCATGAACGGCTCGTAGATCGACTCTTCGATCAGCGCCCGCGACGGGCAGGTGCAGACCTCGCCCTTGTTGAAGGCGTAGAGCACGAGGCCCTCGATTGCCTTGTCGAAGAACTCGTCGTCGGACGCCATCACGTCGGCGAAGAAGACGTTCGGCGACTTGCCGCCCAACTCGGTCGTCGAGGGGATGATGTTCTCGGCGGCGTACTGCATGATCAGCCGTCCGGTCACCGTTTCGCCGGTGAACGCGATCTTCGCGATCCGCTTGCTCGTGGCGAGCGCCTTGCCGATCTCGCCGCCGGGGCCGTTGACCACGTTGATCAGGCCCGCGGGCAGGATCTCCTCCAGGACCTCCATCAGTTTCAGGATCGACCACGGTGTCGGGCTGGCCGGCTTGATCACCGTGCAGTTCCCGGCCGCGAGCGCCGGCGCGAGCTTCCACGCCGCCATCAGGATCGGGAAGTTGAACGGGATGATCTGGCCGACCACACCGAGCGGCTCCTGGATGTGGTACGCGATCGTGTCCTTGTCGATCTCCGAGATCCGCCCCTCCTCGGCGCGGATCGCCCCGGCGAAGTAGCGGAAGTGGTCGGCGGCCAGTGGAATGTCCGCCGCCAGCGTCTCGCGCACCGGCTTGCCGTTCTCCCAGCTCTCGGCCACGGCGAGCATCTCCCGGTGCTCGTCGATCGCGTCGGCGACGAGGTTCAAAACGCGGGCGCGCTCTGTCGTCGAGGTCTCGCCCCACGCGTCCTTCGCGGCGTGCGCCGCGTCGAGCGCGAGGTCGATGTCCTCCGCAGTCGACAGCGGCACCTCGGTGAACGGCTCTCCCGTGGCGGGCGTGCGGTTCTCCGTGTACCTGCCCTTCACCGGCGCCACCCAATGGCCGCCGATGAAGTTCTCGTAGCGCTCGTTCAACTCGACCGGACTGCCTGGGCGTCCGGGAGCCTCGAACATTGCGCCCTTCTCGATGGTTGCCATCGAGAGCCTCCTTTCGCGAGGCGGACGCAACCGCGTTGGTGCGGACTGCGGCCGCACTGCCGACCATGCCTCCGGCGCGCAGCCCGCACATCCGCGCATTCACGGAACATTTCGCTCAGTGCGAGAAGCCTGCGAGCGCCGCCTCGACGAGGTCGGGGAGGGTGCGCAGGTTGTAGCCGCCCTCGAGGACCGCGGCGACCCGGGGCGCGAGCTGCGCTGCGCGCCGGGCCAGCTCGGTGAAGCCGCCGGCGGTCACCTCCATGTCCGCAAGCGGGTCGTCGACGTGGGCGTCGAACCCGGCCGAGACGAGCAAGAGGTCGGGAGAGAAGCCCTCGACCGCCCGGGAGACGGTCTCCCAGGCCTGCAGGTAGGCGTGGTCGCCGCTCCGGGCGGGCAGCGGGATGTTCACGAGGTTGTCCGCCTGTTCATCCGGTCCGCCCGTGCCCGGATAGAGCGGCCACTGGTGAAGCGATACGAACAGGATCGAGTCGTCGCCCGAGACGACGTCCTGCGTGCCGTTGCCGTGATGCACGTCCCAGTCGACGATCGCGACGCGCTGTAGGCCGAGCTCCGCCTGGGCCCAGCGTGCAGCGATCGCCACGTTGTCGAACAGGCAGAAGCCCATCGCGCGCTCGCGCTCGGCGTGGTGGCCCGGCGGCCGCGCCAGGGCGAACCCACCGCGGCGGACCGCTTCGATCGCCGCGCCCGCCGCCAGCAGCGCGGCTTCGTACGTCGTCTCGCTGCACATCGTGTCGGCGTCGATCCAGCCGCGTGTGTCGCGCACGAGCTCGGCCAGCTCGGGCGTGTGGCATCGGAGCACGTCGTCGAGCGTGGCGGGGGTGCATTCGGCGAAGGGAAACCGCTCGTGCAGCACCACCATCCGCTGCTGAGATTCGGGGTGGGATCCCGTCGGATGCAGGTACGCGAATGCGCTGTTGCTTACGAGCTCGATCCGCGTACCGCCTCGAGGATCTCGCCGAGCGGCCGGTCGCGGCGCGAGCGGCCGACCAGGTACGCGAGCAGAGGCGCGTTTCGCCGGTCGCCGCTCTCGTGCGCGGCGATCCTGGCGATCTGCAGCAGCGCGTCGGCGTCGTCATCCGAGATCTCCTCGTCGGCCCCGATCGCCGCCGCAACCCGCTTCAGCCACTCGTCCATCGCGCGGCAGCATAGTCAGGCTCGTTCGAGCAGGCGCTTCGCGAGCCCCTCGAGGCCAAGCGCGTGCGCGTGCGCCGCGGCGCGCGCCCAGTCGGGTGGGGTGGGCGCGAGCTCGGGCAGCGGCGCCTGGTCGTCCATCGTCGCGATCTCCCGGTAGAGGAGCAGCTCCTCGGCGATCTGCGGGAAGCGGCCGTCCGCGAGCGCCTGGGCGAGCGAGCCGTGCTGCTTCAGCACGTCGGCGGCCTTCTTCGGCCCGACTCCGGGCGCCCCGGGGATCTTGTCCGACGGGTCGCCGCGGAGCGCGATGAAGTCCGGCACCTGCTGCGGCTCGACGCCGTAGCGTTCGCGGACCTCGGCAGGCCCGATCCGCGCG
Organism: uncultured Thermoleophilia bacterium; assembly: GCA_963828655.1. Classification (GTDB taxonomy): domain Bacteria; phylum Actinomycetota; class Thermoleophilia; order Gaiellales; family Gaiellaceae; genus PALSA-600. Next base: position 97,880 of record CAWHFK010000001.1, read on the forward strand.
AGCTCGGAGACGCCCTTCACCGGCTGCAGGATCTGCACGCGGTCCGAGACGAGCTGGAACGCGTCGCGGTCGGAGGTGGCGACGAGCACGGGGCCGGGCCAGGCCCGGGCCGCGGCCGCGAGGAAGTCGTCGGCCTCGTACCCGGGCGCCTTCCCCACCTGGAACCCGAACGACTCGACGAGGGCGGGCAGGAGGTCGAGCTGCTCGAGGATCGAGTCCTCGAACACGCGTCCGGACTGGTAGGCGGGCAGCGCCTCGTGGCGGTAGGTGGGCGTGTCGAGCGAGTCCCAGCCGACGAGCACGGAATCCGGCCGCTCGGTCTCCCAGAGGCGTTGTAGGAAGCCGGCGAAGCCGACGAGCGCATTGAGGCGGATCGACTTCGGCAGGGCGTGGTAGGCGCGGTGGGCGAGTGAGTCGCCGTCGATCGCGAGCAGGAGACCGCTCACAGCGACCCCTCCAGCGCCTGGATCGCCGCCATCAGCCGGTCGGTCGCGGTGCGCGCGGCCTCGGCGGGCTCCCGGCCGGCGAGGTCGCTGAGCTCGATCGGCTCGCCGTAGCGCACGCGCCACGGCTCGAGCCGGCGCAGCCCGTCGGTTCCCTTGATCCCGGCGGGGACGAGCGGCACTCCGGCCTCGAGCGCGATCCGCGCCGCTCCGGTGTGCGCGCCTGCTTCGCGCGTCTTCCGCAGGCCCTTCCGCCGTCGCGTGCCCTCCGGGAACATGGCGATCACGTTGCCTGCGCGCGCCAGCCGGACGGCGGTCTCGATCGCCGCGTAGTCGGCCCGGCCGCGGTTCACCTTGAACGCGCCGGCGCCTGCCGCGATCGCCGAGAGCGGGAACCAGAAGAGCTCGGACTTCGCCATGAAGCGGAGGAAGCGGCGTGGCCAGAGGGCGAGCCCGATCGCCCACGGGTCGAGATTCGAAAGATGGCCGGCCGCGAGCACATAGCCGCTCGAGGCCGGCAGATGCTCGATCCCGTCGGCTCGATACCGGAAGACAAACCGCAGCACCGGCCAGGAAACAAGGGCGATCAGGGAGTAGAGCGGCGTAGGACGGGGAGGACGCGTCACCGGCGGCGAGTATCGCTGATCTGGCCCACAGCGCTATGGTGCCGCCCTGAATGGCTGGAGCAAACGGCAAGAAGCTCGTGATCGTGGAGTCGCCCGCCAAGGCGAAGACGATCGCCGGCTACCTAGGCCCGGATTACGTGGTCGAATCGTCGATCGGACACATCCGCGACCTGCCGAACAACGCGTCGGAGATCCCGGCCAAGCTGAAGGGCGAGACCTGGGCCCGGCTCGGCGTGAATGTCGACAAGGACTTCGAGCCGCTGTATGTCGTCGACTCGCGCAAGAAGAAGGTCGTCACCGACCTGAAGGCCAAGCTGAAGAACGCCGACGAGCTCCTGCTCGCGACGGACGAAGATCGCGAAGGAGAGGCGATCGCCTGGCATCTGCGCGAGGTGCTCGATCCGAAGGTGCCGGTGCGGCGCATGGTCTTCCACGAGATCACCCGCCCCGCGATCGAGCGCGCGCTCGGGGAGACGCGCGACATCGACAGCCGGCTCGTCGACGCGCAGGAGACGCGGCGCATCCTCGACCGCCTGTACGGCTACGAGGTCTCGCCGGTGCTCTGGCGGAAGATCATGCAGGGCCTGTCGGCAGGTCGCGTGCAGTCGGTCGCGACGCGGCTCGTCGTGGAGCGCGAGCGCGAGCGGATGAGGTTCGTCGCGGCCGAGTACTGGGACATCGTCGCGACGTACGACCCCGGCGGCTTCACCGCGCGTCTCACGTCGGTCGAGGGCCGCCGCGTCGCCCAGGGCCGCGACTTCGCCCAGGACGGGAAGCTCCGCACCGCCGACGCGGTCCAGCTGACCGAGGCCGAGGCCCGTGCTCTCGCAAAGGGTCTCGACGGGGCCGCCTTCACCGTCTCGTCGGTCGAGGAGAAGCCCTACACCCGGCGCCCCGCGGCGCCGTTCATGACCTCGACGCTGCAGCAGGAGGCGAGCCGCAAGCTCCGGCTCTCGTCGCAGCAGACGATGCGCGTCGCCCAGCGCCTCTACGAGAACGGCTACATCACCTACATGCGCACCGACTCGACGACCCTGTCGGAGTCGGCCCTTGCCGCTGCCCGCGACCAGGCGCGCGAGCTGTACGGGGCCGACTCGGTGCCGGCGCAGCCCCGGCAGTACAACCGCAAGGTGAAGAACGCCCAGGAGGCGCACGAGGCGATTCGCCCGGCAGGCGACAGGTTCCGCACGCCCGAACAGGTGCGCCGCGAGCTGACCGCGGAGGAGTTCAACGTCTACGACCTGATCTGGAAGCGCACGGTCGCCTCGCAGATGGAGGATGCGCGCGGCCAGACGGTCTCGGTGCGGATCGCCGCCACCGCCGCCGACGGGCGCGCCACCGAGTTCTCGACGGCCGGCACGGTGATCACCTTCCGCGGCTTCCTGCTCGCCTACGAGGAAGGCCTCGACGAGCCCTCCGGCGACGCCGAGGAGAAGGTGCTGCCGCCGCTCGCCGAGGGCGACGCACTGACTGGGACCGCCCTCGAGCCGGACGGCCACTCCACGTCTCCGCCGCCGCGCTTCACCGAGGCGAGCCTCGTGAAGGCGCTCGAGGAGCGCGGGATCGGCCGTCCGTCGACGTACGCGGCGATCATGGGCACGATCCTCGACCGCGGCTACGTGCGCAAGCAGGGTCAGGCGCTCATCCCCGAGTTTCTCGCCTTCGCGGTCGTCAAGCTGCTCGAGAATCACTTCCCGCAGCTCGTCGACTACGAGTTCACTGCGCGCATGGAGGACGACCTCGACGAGATCGCCTCGGGCGACGAGGCGCGGACGGCCTGGCTCCAGCGGTTCTACTTCGGAGAGGACGGCGACGCCGGCCTCAAGGAGCTCGTCGAAGGACGGCTCGCGGAGATCGACGCGCGTGAGATCAACACGGTCGAGCTGCCGGGCAGCGACATCGTCGTGCGCGTCGGCAGATACGGTCCGTACCTGGAGCGCGGCACCGAACGGCAGACGCTGCCGCCGGACATCGCGCCGGACGAGCTCACGTCCGCGCGCGCCGAGGAGATCCTCGCCCAGGGAAACCAGGAGCACGAGCTCGGCGTCGACCCCGAAACAGGACGGACGATCGCGGTGCGCTCGGGCCGCTACGGCCCCTATGTGACCGAGGTCGTGGACGGCGACGAGAAGCCGCGCACCGGGTCGCTCTTCAAGACGATGTCACCCGAGACGGTCACGCTCGAGGAGGCGCTGAAGCTCCTGACGCTCCCTCGCTCGCTCGGAGAGTCCGACGGTGAGGAGGTGCTCGCGGCGAACGGGCGCTACGGCCCCTACGTGAAGCGGGGCAAGGAGTCGCGCTCGCTCGACACGGAGGAGCAGCTCTTCTCGATCACCCTGGACGAGGCGCTGGCGAAGCTGGCCGAGCCGAAGCAGCGCGGCAGGCGCGCCGCGGCGCCGCCGCTGAAGGAGCTCGGAGACGACCCGGTGAGCGGGAAGCCGATCCTTCTCAAGGAGGGCCGGTTCGGCCCCTACGTGACGGACGGCGAGACCAACGCCAGCCTGCGGGCGGCCGACTCGATCGAGTCGATCAGCCCGGAACGGGCGGCCGAGCTGCTCCAGGACCGGCGCGACCGGGGCCCGGCCCCGAAGCGCAAGCGCGCGCCCAGGAAGCGCTCGTAACAGAGCTGCAACAGTCCTTACAACATTTCCGGTCCGAAACCGGACATAATCAGTCTCTCGTCGGAGGGGAATCCGCCCGCCGCCGCGCGCGTTCGAAAGGGCGGTACCCTGGCGCGGGAAGGTTTGCATGACCGGTCGCAGAAACGAAAGGACATCGATTCCGACTTGACTCAGAGCCAGCTGAACGAACTGCTTGAGACGGAGAGCGCCCGTACCCTGTTGGAGGCGGGCGAGGAGCGCGGCTGGATCGAACCGGCCGAGCTCGAGGCATTTGCGGTCGAGAACGACCTGGGCGAGCCCGAGGTCGTCGATCTCGTGAAGGAGCTCGAGCGCATCGGGCTCGAGGTGCGCGAGCCGGTCACGGAGGAGAAGAACACGAAGGCTCAGCCCGAGCCGGTCATCTACGAGGCCGACGCCCCGTCGGGCGCGGGCGACAGCCTGCAGCTCTTCCTCGCGGATGTCGGCAAGCACAAGCTGTTGACCGCGCACGAAGAGGTCGTGCTGGCGAAGGCGATCGAGCGCGGGGACGGCCGGGCCAAGCGCCGCATGATCGAGTCCAACCTGCGCCTCGTCGTGTCGATCGCCAAGGGCTACCGCGGTCTCGGAGTGCCGTTCCTCGACCTGATCCAGGAAGGGACGCTCGGTCTGAATCGTGCGGTCGAGAAGTTCGACTGGCGCCGCGGCTACAAGTTCTCGACGTACGCGACCTGGTGGATCCGCCAGTCGGTGCAGCGCGCCGTGGCGAACCATGCACGCACCATCCGCGTTCCGGTCCACGTCGTCGAGCGCCAGCAGAAGCTCTCGCGCGCAGCGCGCCGGCTCGAGGTCGAGCTCGGCCGCGAGCCGACGAAGGAAGAGCTGGCGGAGGCAACGGGCCTGCCGCTCCAGCACGTCGAGGAGGCGCTCTCCGCAGCGTCCGCGTCCGTGTCGCTGAACCAGACGGTCGGCGCCGACGACGAGGGCGAGCTCGGAGACCTCTTCGCCGACCGCGAGGCTGCCGATCCGTTCGACGAGGCCGAGGAGTCACTGCGCCGGCAGAACATCCGGAAGGCGCTCGACGCGCTCCCGGAGCGGGAGCGGCGCATCCTGGAGCTGCGCTTCGGCTTCGAGGGCGAGCCCTGGACGCTCGAGGCGATCGGGCACGAGCTCGATCTGACGCGGGAACGTGTGCGCCAGCTCGAGGGCCAGGCGCTTTCGCGGCTCGCCGCGCTGCGCGAGCTCGCCGGCCTGGCTGCCTAGCTCTAGCTCTCGAGGCGTGTCTGACACCGATCGGTGTCAGACACCGGCCGCGCCCTCGAGGTCCGGCTTGTCGGCGCGCTTCGTGCCCTCGGCCTGGCGAATCTCGTCGTCCGTCATCGGCCAGCGCTCGAGGGGGTAGTGGCAGGCCGCTTCGTGGTGGGGCTCGAGCTCGCGCAGTTCCGGCGTGTCGACGTCGCAGTGCCCCTGGTGGAAGCGCGGGCAGCGCGGATGGAAGACGCACGCCGCGGGTGGGGCGACCGGCGACGGCACGTCCCCGGAGAGCACGATCCGCTGCCGCCCGCTCGCCGCCGTCGGCCGCGGAACAGCCGAGAGCAGCGCCGCCGTGTAGGGGTGCTTGGGGCTCTCGTAGATCGATTCGCTGTCGCCGATCTCGACGACGCGACCGAGGTACATCACGGCGATCCGGTCGGCGATCTGCCGGATCACCGAAAGGTCGTGCGAGATGAAGACGTAGGTGAGGTTGAACTCGTTCTGCAGGGTCCGCAGCAGGTTCAGGATCTGCGCCTGGATCGACACGTCGAGGGCGGAGACAGGCTCGTCGCAGATGATCAGCTTCGGCGAGAGCGCGAGCGCGCGCGCAACACCGATGCGCTGCCGCTGGCCGCCGGAGAACTCGTGCGGGTAGCGGTTGTAGTGCTCCGGGCTGAGCCCCACCGTCTCGAGGAGGTCCTGCACCCGCTGCTTACCGCCTTTCACACCATGGATCTCGAACGGCGCGCCGATGATCTGGCCGACCGTCTTGCGCGGGTTCAGCGACGAGTACGGATCCTGAAAGATCATCTGCATCTCGCGGCGCAACGGGCGCAACTGACGCTGCGAGAGCGTCGAGATGTCCCGCCCGTCGAAGCGGATCGTGCCGGAGGTCGGGTCGAGGAGCCGCAGAATCAGGCGCGCGGTCGTGGACTTGCCGCACCCTGACTCGCCGACGATGCCGAGCGTCTCGCCGCGGCGGACGTCCAGGGAGATGTCCTCGACCGCGTGCACCTCGGCCGTGCCGCGCGCGAAGACTCCCTGCTTCACCGCGAAGCGCTTCGTCAGGTGGTCGATCTCGACGAGGTTGCCGCCGCCCTCGCTCACACTCGTGCTCGCCGCCGCTTCGCTCACGCGGCGTCACCGAGACGGGCGATCGAGCGCTTGCCGCCCTCGCGCTGCTTGTCCTCCCACGACAGGTGGCACGCATCCGGATGCGCGTCGGGGACGGGCGCCTGCAGCGGCGGCCGCTCGGTCGGGCACGGCTCGAAGCGGTAGCGGCAGCGGGGATGGAACGGGCAGCCCGTCGGCGGGGCGAGCAGCGACGGGGGCGAGCCCTCGATCGGGACGAGTGCCGACAGCCGCTGCTCGACGCTCGGCATCGAGTCGAGCAGGCCCCAGGCGTACGGATGCTGCGGCTGCTCGAAGATCTGGACGGCCGGGCCGTACTCCATCACCCGGCCGGCGTACATGACCATGACCGAATTTGCGGTCTCGGCGACGACGCCCAGATCGTGCGTGACGAGGATGACGCCGATGTCGAACTCGCGCTTGACCGCCTCGATCAGCTCGAGGATCTGCGCCTGCACGGTCACGTCGAGCGCGGTCGTCGGCTCGTCGCAGATCAGGATCGACGGGTTGTGGACGAGCGCCATCGCAATCATCGCCCGCTGGCGCATGCCGCCGGAGAACTGGTGCGGATAGTCGCGAGAGCGCGACTTCGCGTTCGGGATGCCCACATGACCGAGCAGTTCGACGGCCCGGGCCCACGCCTGCTTCTTGCTCACGTCGGAGTGCGCGGTGACCGCTTCTGCGATCTGCGCGCCGACGCGGTACATCGGGTGCAGGCAGGCGAACGGGTCCTGGAAGACCATCGCGATGTCCTTGCCTCGGATCTTGCGCAGCTCTTCGGGAGGCAGCCCCAGCAGGTTGCGGCCCTCGAAGTCGACGTGCCCCTCGATCACCGTGCGCTGCTGGTTGAGCAGGCCCATGATCGCGAGGTTCGAGACGCTCTTGCCCGAGCCGGACTCGCCGACCACTCCCAGCGTCTCGCCGCGGGACAGGGTGAAGCTGACGTCGGAGACGGCCTGCACCACGCCGTCCGCGGTCGGAAACCGGACCGTCAGCCCGCGGACGTCGAGAAGCTGCTTTTCGCTCACGCGTATCGGACGCGGGGGTCGATGAACGCGTAGAGGATGTCGACGACCAGGTTGGCGAGCGCGACCGCCACCGACGCCACGAGCACGACCCCGAGCACCACCGGTAGGTCCTGCTGGAGCGCGTCGTTGATCGCGAGGTAGCCGAGGCCCTGGAGGTTGAACACCGACTCGGTGATCACGGCGCCGCCGACGAGCAGCGCGATGTCGAGTCCGAACATCGTCACGATCGGTGTGAGCGAGGCGCGCAGGCCGTGTTTGAAGATCACGGTTCGTTCCGGCAGGCCCTTCGCGCGCGCAGTTCGGATGTAGTCCTCGCCGAGGGTCTCGAGCAGGCTGTTTCGCGTCATCCGCGCATAGAACGCCGCGTAGAGCAGCGCGAGCACGATCCAGGGCGTGATCATGTGCGAGAAGAAGCCGGTGATGCTGTCGGCAGGCGAGACGTAGCCGGTGCCGCCGACCCAGCCGAGCTTTCTCCAGAAGATGTAGAGCGCCATCAGGCCGAGCCAGAAGACGGGCGTCGAGATCCCGAAGAGCGCGAAGCCCATGGATAATCGGTCCGTCGCCGATCGCCGTCTGACCGCGGAGAGCACTCCGATGCCGACCCCGATGACGAGCCAGATGATCGCTGCCCCCATGATGAGGAGGAGCGTGCGGGGTGCACGCGCCTCGATCAGCGACTTCACCGAGCTGCCGCTCGCGTAGGTGTACCCGAGGCCGGGCCAGCCGTACTTGTCGCCGGTGAAGAAGTGCCACGTGAAGTTGCCGAACTGCTGGTAGAGGGGCTGGTCGAGCCCGAGCCGGTGATGGATCTGCGCCAGTTCCGCGTCCGTCGGGTTCTTGCCGGCGAAGCGGAGCGCGGGGTCTCCGGCGGGGAGCAGGAAGAAGACCGCGAAGGTGATCGCGAGCACGCAGGCGACGACGACGAGTGTCCAGGCGAGTCTCCGTGCGATGTAGAAGGCCATTGGTGTTCTTCTCGGCTCGGTGTGGGTGGTGGAAGGGGGCGGGACGCGTGTCCCGCCCCCTAGATCACTTCCTTACTGCTGGACGGCCACCGACGAGTAGGCGGGACCGTCTGTGAACTGGTCGTAGTTCCAGTGGGTGACGTTCGGGCCGATGATGAACACGTTGTTCGGCCAGAGGTAGGGGATCCACGGGACGACCGTGGACATCAACCTCTTGTCGAGCGCCTCCCAGCAGTTCGTGCGGTCCTGAGCCAGCTTGAGGCTGCAGCCCGCGATGAACGAGTCGACACTCGGAACGTTGTTGAGGTTGCCGCTGGCACCGACCGTCTTTGCGATCTCCGGTGTGATGCCGACGAGCGAGTAGTTCGTGTTCCCCGACTTGATGATCGTGCTCGAGTCGAAGAGCTCTGCGAAGAACGTGTACGGGTCGGCGTAGTCCTTCCCCCAGCTCGGGCGCTCGGCGAACGGAATGTTCTTCGAGGGAGTCTGGATGGTCGGATAGGCACCGTTGATCGCCCGCACGGTCAGCGAAATGCCGATCTTCGCAGCGTCAGCCTCGATGACCGGGACCATGCGCGTGTCGACGCCGCGTGTGTCGGCGATCGTCAGCACGCCCTTGCACTGGCTGGCGGTGCACTTGCCGGTCTTGCCCGGGTCGTACTTCGACAGCTTCATCTCGGCCTGCGCCTTCGCCAGGTCGCCCGCGTTGTTGGGCGTCCCGTACGGGTCGTACTCGGCGAGGCCGTTGTTGAAGAGCACGGGCGGAACGATGTGCGTGGCGATCGAGCCCGGGATCGGGCCGCCCCACGCCTTCTGCAGTTCCGCCTTGTCCATGATCCAGTTCATCGCCTTCCGGACGTGAATGTCGTCGAAGGGCGCTTGCGTGAGGTTCATGGACAGGTAGTTGGTGCGGTCACCGACGTTCGGGATCATCCGCGGCTTCAGCGACGGAGTGGTCGCGTAGAGCCGGATGGTCTTCGGCGCCGGGCTCGACACCTCGTCCTGGTAGGCACCCGACTGCACCTTCGCGAAGATGTCGTCGGCGTTCGAGTTCACGACGAACTTGAACGTGTTGATGTAGTTCTTGCGGGTCGGATCCGTCGACTGGTCGTATGCCGGGTTGCGCACGAGGATGATGTGGTTCCCGTTCGCTCCGTCATAACCGCTCATCGGCTTGAGGGTGGAGCACGACGATGCGTTGACCTTGTCGGCGCCCTGGATCATGTAGGGGCCGGTCGAGACGACGTCGCGGCCGTAGTCGCCGGGCTTCCCTTCGAAGCACTTGGCCACTTCCTCGGGAATCGGCGCCGTCGCCGGCATCGACATCCTGAGGTTGAAGTCGCCCGTCGGCTTCGTCAGGTGGAAGACGATCGTCGAGTCGTTGGGAGTCACGATGCCCGAGATCGACTTCGCCTTGCCGCTCGCGTAGTCGTTCCAGCCCTTGATGACCGTGTAGTAGAAGGAGTACTGGCCGCCGTCCTTCGGGTTGGCGAGCCGCTGCATCGCGTAGGCGACGTCCTTCGAGGTGACGGCACGGTTCACCGGCGGTCCGAACTTGACGCCCTTGCGCAGGGTGTAGGTGTACGTCAGCCCGTTGTCCGACGGCGTGGGCGAGCTCGTCGCGAGATCGCCGACCGTGACGTTGCCGGCTGCTCCGGGCAGATGGTTGTAGCCGACGAGCGCGCGGAGCATCAGGTTCGAGTACAGGCCCCAGGCGTTGCCGAGGTACTCGCCGGTCGGGTCGAAGTTGTTCGTGAAGCCGAACGAGGCTTCCCAGCCCACGGTGTAGGTGCCACCCTTTGCGGGGCTGCCGCTACTGAACGTTCCGGAGCCGACCACCCCGCCGGCGGAGTTCGAGGACGACGTGGTGGTCGTCGTGGAGCTCGACTTCTTCGAGCCGCACCCGGCGACCAGTGCCGCGAGCGCGGCGACGGCCGCGACGATCACCGCGAGCCGTAGAAACTTCTTCATGCGGGACTTCTCCTTTCTGGGGGGCATCCAAGTTCGCTCATCGTTCGGACCTCACGTCGAAGGCGTCACGGAGACCGTCGCCGAGGAGGTTGAAGGCGAGCGTGGTGATGATCAGGAAGGCGCCTGGGAAGAGCATGAGCCACCAGGCGACGTCGTACAACTGTGAGGCGTCGGTGAGAATCGATCCCCAGGACGCCTCGTCGGGGGGTACGCCGAGCCCGAGGTAGGAGAGTGCCGCCTCGAACAAGATGTTGGTCGGGATCAAGAGGGTCGAATAGACGATGAGCGGCCCGATCAGGTTCGGGAGGATCTCCGACCTGACGATGCGCATGTTGCTCGCGCCCGCGGCGCGTGCCGATTCGACGAATTCCTTCTCGCGCAGCGAGAGTGTGTAGCCGCGCACGATGCGCGCGATGTAGGACCAGGAGAACAGGGTGATCACGGCGATCACGACAGTGAGGCCCGGTTGGATCAGTCCCCCGAGACAGCCGTCCTTGCTCGTCGAGCACGCCGCGACGATGCCCACTGCGATCAGGATCTGGGGAACGGCGAGCAGCACGTCGGCGAACCGGGAGAGCCCCGAGTCGACCCAGCCGCCGGCGAAGCCGGCGGTCAGCCCGACGATCGTTCCGATCAGCACGGCGAGGCCGGACGCGACGATGCCGACGAAGAGCGACGTGCGCGCGCCGTACATCGTGCGGACGAAGAGGTCGCGGCCGGCAGCGTCGGCGCCGAACCAGAACTGACGGTTCGGGCCGAGCGGCACGCCGTAGGCGTCGGTCATGTTGTTGTAGGTCGTGTTCTGGGGGTGGCCCGTGATGCGGGTCGCGATCGGCCCGCCGAAGAATGCGATGAAGATCAGCACGGCGATGACGACGCCGCCGACGAGCGCCGCCTTGTCCTGGCGGAAGCGATCCCAGAACAGGCGCCGCGGGGTCTTTCTCGTGACAGCGACCGGCTGGAGCGCGACTGCCCCCCCGGCTGTCACCTGAAGTTCAGGTGGGTTCGTCATTCCTCGTCCACAAGGGTAATACCGCCGGTTTCCCCGTGCGGCAATACTGATGAAGATGCATCGCGCAGAGCTCCGTCCCTCTGGCCCGCTCGCCGGCCGGATCGTTCGCGCCGAGCCGATCGAGGAAGGCCACCGGGAGGGTCTCAGGGAGGCCGCCGAGCGCGACCCTCAGATTCACCGGTACACCAACATGTACTCCCTCGGCTTCGACCGCTGGTTCGACCTTGCGCTCGAGAGCACGAGTGAGGTGCCCTTCGTCGTCTGCGTGGGCGGACGCCCGGTGGGGTCGTCGCGCTACCTCAACGTCGAGGAGTTTCACCGGCGGCTCGAGATCGGCTGGACGTGGCTGGAGCGTTCCCAGTGGGGGACGGGAGCGAACATCGAGACGAAGTACCTCTTGATGCGGAACGCATTCGAGGGCTGGGGCGCGATGCGGGTCGAGTTCAAGACGGATGCGCGCAACCTCCGCGTTCGAGGGGCGCTCCTCGGCGTCGGGGCGACCTTCGACGGGATCTTCCGCAAGCACATGATCTTGCCCGACTCGATCCGCGACTCGGCCTGGTATTCGGTGCTCGACGACGACTGGCCCCGGGTGAAGACGATGCTCGAGCAGAAGATCGAGCGGCATGCCGGCCGGCCGACGACGCCGTGAGGTGCGGGGTCGACGTGGCCCCGGTCCGGGCCGAGCCGGACGAGGCGGCCGAGCAGGTGACCCAGGCGTTGCGCGGCGAGCCCCTGTTCGTCGAGGAGCGTGCCGACGGTTGGGCGCGTGTGGTCACCGCCTACGCCTACCCCGGCTGGGTGCGGGACGAGGCGCTCGAAGCGGGCCTGGGTGAGCTGCCGGAGCCGGCGGACGGCTCGCCGCTCGACGTCGCGCGCTCCTACCTGGGCGCCCCGTACCTCTGGGGCGGCCTCACCGAGGGCGGGATCGACTGCTCCGGGCTCGTCCACATGGCGTATCGGCGGCTCGGCCGGCTCGTCCCGCGGGATGCGGCCCAACAGGACGAGGCGGGTCTCGAGGTCGCCGACCTCGTGCCGGGTGACCTCATCACCTACGGGCACCCGGTCGATCACATCGCTTTTTGGCTCGGCGAGGGGCGGATTCTGCATTCGACGGGCCGTGAGAACGGGATCGGCGTCGTCGAGGAGCCCGAGCCCGAGGAGCTGCGCACGCGGCGCCACCGGCTGATCCGGCTCTGACAGAGTCCTCCCGCGGAAGTCACGTCACTCCTTTGGGTGGTCTCGTCCTAATGCTGGCCCCGAGAACGGCCGATAGCTGCCTCGATGGACGCTGCTCAGCGCGACGAGATCCTGACCCGGTATCGGGAGCATTCAGCCCGCTTTGAGTCCGTGGCAGCTCGCCGCGACGCCAATGTTGCTGAGGTCATTCCGTTCCAGCAACCCGCTCGGGAGCTCGAACAGGAGCCGACCGCACGGGAGCTCGAGGTGCTGCAGCTGATCTCGGACGGCCTCGTGAACCGGGAGATCGGGGTTCGCCTCTTCCTCTCGGAAGAAACGGTGAAAAGCCACGTTCGGCACTTGCTCGCCAAGCTGCAGGCCCGGAGCCGCGCCCATGCGGTCGCGGTGGGCTTTCGGCGCGGCTTGATCGGCTAGCGGGCAAAACGAAGGGCCGCCCTGTGGACGGCCCTCCAAAAACCCATACTTTCAAGTTCTTCTCCCTGTGGACAACTCCCCCAAAGGGGTGAGGCCACTGGGTGTCGAACCCAGTTAACTGCGTAAGCGCTAACTGCGGAAAGCCTGACTTACCAGGAAGCCATACCCCCGGCGATCTTGGCGCTCTTCACGAACTTCGCGAACTTGCTCATGAGTATCCCCCGTATTGGTTTGGACTGACGGCATCGAGGAGGATATAACCCATTTGGGGGATACGCAAGTATTTCTCAAGATTCGTCGAGAACTCGCTGAGCTAAGTACTCCGGTTCTCGCTTATCTAGTCGCGGTTGTCGTCGCGGCTGTCGGCCTTGCGGTCGGCTTGATCCTGCTCGGGCAGGGCCTGGGCGGGAACGTCGTGGCCGTACTCGGCCTCGCGTTCGCCTCCGCGTACGCCGAGCGCGGCTCCATCACTCTCCGCGGCCATCTGACGGTCTCGATCTCGCTGCTGCCGGCGATCTTCGCTGCCGTCCTATTCGGACCGCTTGCGGCGATGATCGTGTTTGGCGCTTCCGGCTTGAGCATCTCGTTCCCGTGGGCCGGCCGGATTGCCTACGCGGGGAGCAGATCCATCATCGGCGCACTGGCGGCCGGAGCCGTCGCTCTGGTCTCGATGTTCATGAACGGTGGTGCGGGTGAAACGGTTGTCGCAGCACTCGCGGCGGCGATGGTCGCGGAGGTGGCCGACACCGCGTTCGCTTCGTTCACCTATTGGCTGCGTGGTTATGGGTCTTGGACTGTTCCAGCGAGGGACTCTCTGCCGGTAATCGCAGCGTCTGTTCCGTTCTACAGCTCGGCGGTCGCCGTTCTTGCGCTGTCGTACACAGACATCTCGCCGTGGACGTTGCCCCTCTTCTTCGCGCCAGCGTTGGCTGCACAGCGGTGGTTCCTGCTTTACCAAGAACAGCAACGGTTGGCGACGGACCTGCAGGTGGCAAACGACCAACTCAGGGCGGCGAACCTGTCGTTCGCCAAGGGGCTCATCGCCACGCTCGACGCTCGCGATCAGTACACAGCGGGTCATTCAGCCGCGGTCGCGATCTACGCGCGCGACATCGCGAGGCGCATGGATCTTGGTCAGGACTACGCAGATTTGGCGCACCTCTGCGGTCTCGTGCACGACATCGGGAAGATCGGACTTCCCGCGGGGCTGCTCGAGAAGCCTGGCGCACTAACGCTCGAAGAACGTCGCGAAATGCAACGGCACTCCGAGATTGGAGAACGGATCCTCGCGAACGTGGACACTTACGCTGAGATTGCCGCGATCGTCAGACACCACCACGAACGTGTAGACGGTCAGGGGTATCCGGATCGCGTGTCTGGCGACGACATTCCGACTCTTTCGAGAATCATCGCCGTTGCAGATGCGTACAACGCGATGACATCGGATCGTCCTTATCGTGACGCTATGCCCAGCCGCGTCGCCAGGCTCCGACTCGCTCAGGCCGTTGAAACGCAGTTCGACACCGCTGTTGTTGCTGCCTTTGAGGCGATACTCGCGGGAGCGGACGAGGATTATCGAATGGCTCGGGGACCGGCGTTCGAACTGGTCTCGAGCGCCGATCGCGCTGACTACGTAGAGCCGGGTTCGGTGCTAGAGACCGACGCGATTTCCGCCTAGTTCAGACCCGTGAACTGAGCTACGGCTTGAGTTCGAGTTCGCACGCCAAGCTTTTCGAGGATGTGGCGCACATGAACCTTGACCGTCGACTCAGAGATAACAAAGGCCGCTGCGATCTCTCGGTTGCGGTAGCCCTGCGCGATGAGGTCGAGCACCTCTAGCTCGCGTGGCGACAGTCTCTCCGTAGGGCCTCGACCTGTCCTAGTTCGAAACCCCGCCTTCCGAGCCAGGGCAAGATCGTTGGATCGAGCAAAGAGCCACTCCAGGTGGGGCCGGATGTCGTCCTGTTTCGCGAGCGATGCACACAGCCTGGGTGACGCTCGAAGGCAGCAGATCGCGGGTTCCCAGGTTCCCCTGGTTCGGGCCGTTTCGATGAACCTGGCGGCCCCAGCGTCATCACCCTCCCCAGCCGCGACGATTGAACAAACGCCGTCAATTAGCACCCTGACCTCGCTTGAGATCGAAGTGCGCGCGGCCACAGCCGCGGCTTCAAGGGCTTCGTCGCTTCGATTGAGCAGGCTGAGCGCCAGGGCTCGTGTCGCGATGTACTCGCCGTGCATGGCCGGCATTGCGGCTTCGCTCACCGAACTTCGAACGTGTTCATAGGCCTCGTCGAAACGCGCAAGTTCCATGAGTAGGCGCGATCTGAGCACGCGAGCGTTGAGGAGGTGATGAGGGTGTGGATTCGACTGGACAGCGTCCTCCACGGCGCGCAAGTGTCGGTCGGCGGAAGAAAACCCTCGCATCCCAAGCTCAATAAACGCGAGGTTCCAGGCTGCATGGGGCCTCGCAAATTCGAGCTGGTACAAGTCGACTTCCGCCAATGTCTGATGAGCAAGTTCTCTCGCTCGCGCGAATTCGCACTGAAGAGCGAGGCAATATGTCACCGTGAACATCACGCTCGTGCGAGCTCGCGGATCCTCAATGGTCGGCAGAACGCGTAGGGCGTCCTGCGCGTACGGCGAATCCACGAAGCCGTCGCCGATCCGCATCCGAGTCAGGGCCGCTGCGGCGTAGCGGGCGACGTCAAGGGCCCCTGAGGTTCGATGCGCCAGCTCTCCGAGCGCCCCGAGTCGGCGGTCAGCGGAAGGCCGCTCTCCGAAAATTGCCGCGAGCGCCAGCCCATGCAACGCTTCGGCGTGGTCATTCGCGTCCCGCGCTTCCTCGCGCGCGGCCTCGAAGGCATTCTCTGATTCGACGAAGAGTGCAAGCTGAAAGGCCGCAGCTCCTTCTACTGCTGCGGCCCGAGAGCGCAACGGATGGGACTCTGCAAACCGAGGCCTTGTCCTTCGCGCAATCTCCACGGCGAGGCGATACTCCCCGTCCCTTAGTGCCACTTCGGCGTCAGCGAGGTCCACCACCGGGGGTGTTTCCCCAAGGCCGCTCCGAAGCTGAGCCGCGAATCTTGATGTCGAACCGATTCGGCCGCTGCGAACCAGAGGCGAGTACGCCTGCTCAAGAGCAGCTTGTGCCATGTCCTGAAGCTCGAAGCGTTCGATTAGTTCTGCTGCGCGATCCCATCGTTCGAAGGTGAGACAATCCTTGACAGCTTGTTCGGCGAGGTCGTGCCCAGCCGGGTCCAGTTGAAGCTTAGTGAGCAGGAAGTTGCTCACTAGGGGATGTAGCTCCGGAGCGCCCTCGCCTGTCAACAGGCCACAGTCTCGGCCTTGCTCAACCACCTGCGTGCTCAGCTCGCCGAACCGCCGTTTCAGCTGAGGTGGAGAAAGATCGGGAAGGAGAGCCAACGCCAACAACTGTTCCTGGAGCGATGGCGAGAGCGACTGGAAGACTTCCTCGGCGAGGTACTCGTAGAGCGGTGTGGCCAACCGACCCTGGATCGACGCATCGCTCATCTCGGATGCAAGACCGAGTACCGCCGGCCAGCCTCTGGCCTGTGAGACAAGTTTGACGCGGTTGGCGCCGCGCCCGACCAGTTGGGCGGATTCACTATCGCTCATCGCAAGCTGTCGTTGATCCACCTCCAGGACTTCGCCGTAAAGTCTGCGGCGCGACGTGGCCCACGACGGTCTCGTCCTCGTTCCAATCAACAGACGAGCGTCAGTGTGCGCGACGATCACACGAACCAGATCATCGACGTCATGTGCAGCGCTCAACTCATGGTAATCGTCCAAGACAAGCCATTGCGCGCGCACGGCACGAAGACGGTTACTCAGAGCGATCCCGACCTCCCGAGAAGCTCTCTGTGGATTGCTCCGCGCGCGAAGGTACTTGCGGATAAAGGCCGTTGACTCGTGATCGCCGAGGCGATCCAACCCGACTCCAATATCCTCGGCGAACGTCACCACGTCTCGGTGAGCAGGGGTGAGGGTTACCCAGATGGCGCCGTTCAGTGTTTTAGCCCACTGCCGGGCGAGGGTCGTCTTCCCGTAGCCGGCTGGAGCCAGCAGCAGGATCACGCGCGCCTCTGACTCGTCGAGGAGCTTGATCAGCCGCGGCCGCTCGATGATGCGACGCTCGCGGCGGACCGGCTTCGTTTGTCTCGTCCCTGCGGTCATGGCTGCCTGCCCTCGCTCAACGACGTGTCGCTCGTCGCGGTGAACGCTACGCCTCTCGCACAGAAAATCAAAGGGGCTGGGGCGTCCGCGGCGGAGGGTTACGCCGCAGACGCCGCTTCGCCGTCAGCCCCCGTTGTCGGCTCGCGCCGACTCCAGGCGGTTCGCCAGCGGGTCTTCGCCCGTCAGCAAGCGAAACGCGACCGGGATCTGCCGCCTTCGCGGTACGCCGAGCTTCTGCCGGAGGACATCGCAATGCGCTTTCGCCGTGCGGGGAGAGATCCCGAGTTCGAGCCCGACCTCGTCGTTCGACAGACCCTGGGCGATCAGTTCGACAACCTGGCGCTGTCGGTCGGTAATCCCTGAAGGGTTTCGGAGTGCCTGCATGGGAGCCAGGCTACGGCTCGAACGCGGCCGGAAGTATCGGCCAAAGGGTGTATCCGCTCCCGCGCGCCACCAGGCGCGGTCGAGCTATGTCGAGAGCACCGAGACGACGTCGCGAACGGCGTCGGCGCTCTTGCCGAGGGCGTTCTGCTCCGCGGCATCGAGCTCAACCTCGAGGATCTGCTCGATCCCCTCCGAGCCGAGCTTCACCGGCACGCCCATGTAGAGGCCGTCGATGCCGTACTCGCCCTCGAGGAACGCGGTGCACGGCAGGACGCGCTTCTCGTCAAGCATGATCGAGTCGACCATCTGCGCGGCGGCTGCGCCCGGCGCGTACCAGGCGGAGGTGCCGAGCAACTGGACGACCTCGCCGCCGCCCTTGGCAGTGCGCTCGACCATCGCGGCGATCTTCTCCTCGGAGACGAGCTTGCGAATGGGCACGCCGCCGACCGTCGTCGCGGAGATGACAGAGACCATCTGGTCGCCGTGGCCGCCGAGCACGACCGCGGTCACGTCCTTGATCGATGCGCCGGTCTCCCAGGAGATGAAGGTCTGCAGGCGAGCGGTATCGAGGATTCCCGCCTGGCCGAAGACACGCGCCTTCGGAAAGCCCGAGACGTTCTTCGCCACATGACACATCGCGTCGAGCGGGTTCGAGACCACGATCAGGATCGTGTCAGGGCTCTGCGCGACGACTTTCTCGGTGACGTCCTTGACGATCTTCTCGTTCGTCTGTACGAGGTCGTCACGGCTCATGCCGGGCGACCGGGGGAGGCCCGCGGTGATCACGACGACATCGGAATCTGCAGTCGGCGCGTAGTCATTCGAGCCCGTGACGTTCGGTTCGTAGCCAAGCACGGCGCCCATCTGGTTGATGTCGAGCGCCTTCCCCTGAGGCAGCCCTTCTTTGATGTCGACGAGAACGATGTCGGCGTAGTCGCGCTGCGCAAGTACCTGCGCGCACGTCGCGCCGACATTCCCTGCGCCGACGACGGTGACCTTCCGCCTCTTGCTCACTTTTGAGCCTCCAGTTTTTCGATGATCGCGTCCGCGTATTCACTCGTTCCGACTGCCGTCGGGTCGTCGCGGGACGCCTTCATGTCGTACGTGACCTGCTCGCCTTCGCGGATCACGTCCGCGACCGCTTGCTCGAGACGCTCTGCAGCGTCGCGCTCGCCGAGATGATCGAGCATCAACACACCCGACAGGATCATTGCCGTCGGGTTGACCTTGTTCTGGCCCTTGTACTTCGGCGCCGACCCATGAGTCGCTTCGAACACGGCGACGTCAGGCCCGATATTCGCGCCCGGGGCGACCCCGAGCCCGCCGACGAGGCCGGCGGTGAGGTCGCTCAAGATGTCGCCGTAGAGGTTGGGGAGGACGAGCACGTCGAACTCCTCGGGCCGCTGCACGAGGCCCATGCACGTGGCGTCCACGAGATTCTCCCATGGCTCGATCTCCGTGAAGTCCTTCGCGACCTCGCGGAAGACGTCGAGGAAGAGCCCGTCTGTGAACTTCATGATGTTCGCCTTCGTCACGCACGACACTCGCTTGCGACCGTGGGCGCGTGCGTACTCGAACGCGAAGCGAATGATTCGCTCGGAGGCCGCGCGGCTGATCGGCTTCACCGAGATGCCTGACCCGGATGCGATCTGTTTCGCCTGCAAGCCGTTCAGCTCCGCGATCACGCGCTCCGCCTCTGGCGTGCCCGCTTCGTATTCGATCCCGGCGTAGAGGTCTTCGGTGTTCTCGCGCACGATCACGAGGTCGACCTTGTCGTAGCGCGAGCGAACTCCCTCGAACGTCTTGCAGGGGCGCAGGCAGGCGTAGAGGCCGAGCTCGTGGCGCAGCGCGACGTTGACCGAGCGGAAACCCGTGCCGATCGGCGTCGTGATCGGGCCTTTCAGCGCGACCCTGTTCGCCTTCACGGAGGCCAGCGTTTGGTCGGGGAGCGGCGTCCCTTCGTGCCCCATCACGTCCACGCCCGCGTGCCGGACGTCCCAGTCGAAGGGGACTCCGGTGGCCTCGAGCACGCGCCGTGTGGCCTCGGTGAGCTCGGGGCCGGTCCCGTCGCCGGGGATGAGGGTGACACGGTGCGCCATGCGCGCGCCAGCCTACACACCGGTTGGCCAACCACGGCCCGATTCACCTTGTGTACCGTTCGGGTCCGATGAGCGCGACCAGCGACTTCCGTCCCGGTCTCGAAGGCGTCATCGCTTTCGAAACAGAGATCGCCGAGCCCGACAAGGACGGCGGCTACCTTCGCTACCGCGGCGTCGACATCGAAGAGCTCGTCGGCCACTATCCCTTCGAGAACGTCTGGGGCCTGCTCGTCGACGAGGACATCGACTCGCCGCTGCCCCCGACGGAAGCGATCCACCTGCAGGACCCGAGCGGCTCGGTGCCGGCCGACCTCCAGGCGGCGCTCGCGACGCTCGGCCCGAAGTGGGGGATGAAGAAGCTCGTCGATATCGACGACAAACAGGCGCGCGACGATCTCGCCCGCCTCTCCTCGGCGACGCTGACGATCGTCGCTCAGGCGGCTCGGGGCAGACAGCCCGCGGTGCCGGAGTCGGAGATCGAGCACGGTGAGAACGCCGCCGCGAAATTTCTGATTCGCTGGCGAGGCGAGGCCGATCCGGCTGCCGTCAAGGCGGTCGATACGTACTGGATCTCGGCGGCCGAGCACGGCCTGAACGCGTCGACCTTCACCGCGCGGATCGCCGCCTCCACCGGCGCCGACTGTGCGGCGGCGATGTCGTCGGCCGTTGGCACTCTCTCCGGGCCGCTGCACGGTGGGGCACCGGCACGCGTCCTGCCGATGATCGAGGGCGCCGAACTGGCGGGAGATCCCGAGCAGTACGTTCGCGACCTGCTCGACCGTGGCGAGCGGATCATGGGCTTCGGCCACCGCATCTACCGCGCCTACGATCCTCGCGCAACCGTGCTCAAGCGGACGGCGTTCGAGCTCGGCGCACCGAAGGCTGAGGTCGCGGCGGCGCTCGAGGAAGCGGCTCTCAAGGTGCTGCGCGAGAAGTCGCCCGACCGCCAGCTCGAGACGAACGTCGAGTACTGGGCCGCGGTCGTCCTCGACTTCGCGGGCATTCCGCCGGACCTGACGCCCGCGATGTTCGGTTGCGCTCGCGTCGCAGGCTGGTCGGCCCACATTCTCGAGCAGAAGCGCACCGGCCGCCTGATTCGACCGGGGGCCCGCTACATCGGCCCGCCGCCGCGCCCGGTCTCCGACGTCTCGTAGTGACGCTCGCCGAAGCCGCGGCTCAAGCTGACGCGCTCGCGGACGAGGGAAACGAGCGCGAGCTTGCAAAGCTCCGCGCCGAGTGGGACGAGTTGCTGGAGGCGTCGGCGCGAGGAGCCGATTTTCGGGACCGGGCGATCGCCTATCGCGCGATCGGGCAGTTTCGCTTCCGCACGAAGAAGGAGCTGTTGCGCAGAGGGCTCGAGGACGAGAGCCCGGCCGTGCGCGGGTCGTCGCTCCTCGCGCTCGAAAGGCTGTCTCGCGACCATCCGGGTGATGTCAACGACGTGCGTCCGTTGCTGCACGAGCTGGTGACGCACGATGGCAACGAGGCGGTGAGGCGACTCGCCGTCGTCGCGTTGAAGAACGGTTCGCCGCGTCCGGACACGATTCAGATCCTCGCCTCGCTCGGCGACGACGACGAGCAGCCGCGTGAGCTGCGCGAGGCCGCGACCAAAGTGGCGCAGGGTCTCCGGCGCAAAGCCGCGAAGTAGCTACACGCAGCTGCAGCCGTCGTGACGGCCGCACGACGGGCAAACGGCGCGACGCCGCTTGAGCTCAAGCGCGTTCTTCGACAGGCCGGCCTTCGTCATCAGGAACACCGCCGCTGATGCGAGGGCCAGGAACAGCTCGACGTGCGGATCGATCGGCAACTGATTCCTCCGTTGATCTTCTGCGAGCGTGGGGATGCGCTCGGTAATACAACTCCCGACGTCTCCGATCGGTTACGTGGGTGTAGAGCTCGGTTGTCGAAAGATCGGCATGGCCGAGCATTTCTTGAACGGATCTGAGGTCGGCTCCTCCCTCCAGGAGGTGCGTGGCGAAGGAGTGCCGGAGGAGGTGCGGGTGGACGCGAAGCGGGTCAAGGCCCGCGTCTGCGGCCAGTTTCCGCAGGATCAGGAACGCGCCCGCCCGGGTCAGCGGGCCGCCGCGGGCGTTCAGGAAGAGCTCGGGTCGATGGCGGGAGTCGAGATACGGGCGCCCGCGAGCGAGGTAGCGGCGCAGCGCCTCGACAGCGTGGCGGCCGACCGGCACGACCCGCTCCTTCCCGCCCTTGCCGATCACACGGACGAGCCGGTCGTCGAGGTCGACCGCCGCTCGGTCGAGCCCCACCGCCTCCGAGACCCGGAGTCCCGCGCCGTAGAGCAACTCGACGAGCGCCTGATCGCGGAGTGAGCGCGGCTGTGTGCCGGCGGCGGCCTGGATCAGCCGCTCTGCCTCGCCCGGGGAAAGGGTCTTCGGCAACGGCTTCGTGCGTCGGGGCAGCGCGACCGCCGCGGCCGGGTTGTCGCTGCGCGCGCCGAGGAGCTGTTGGTGTCGGAAGAAGCTGCGAGTCGATGCAGTACGTCGTGCGATCGTCGAGCTCGCAAGCCCGTCCGCGCGGAGCTGGGCGATGTAACGCTCGAGTTCCTCGAGGGTTGCCTTTCCGATCGGCTTGCCGAGGTACGAGGCCAGGGCTGCAAGGTCGCGACGGTAGGCGTCCACCGTGCGTGGCGAACGCTGCGCGGCGAGAAGCGCCAGGAAGCCGTCGACCTCGGGATCACGATCCATTCGACCGGTTTCGCCAGGGGTCGCGCGACCCCTGTCCAGAGGCACCGGTGCACGCCTCGGAGCCTTGGAACCGGGGTCAGACCCCGGACGTGGCTTGGAGGGACATGTCTGGTCGCATGGTTGACAGCCGCGCGGAGCAGCCCGGCCGCCGGGTGGCACGACCGAGGCTCCGCGAGCCGGCTCTTCGGGACCTGGCGGGGGTCAGACGCCGGACGTGTCTCGAAGCGCCCTGTCCCGCGCGGTCAGGAGCGCGGGTGAGAGTGGTCGTAGACCTTCCGCAGGCGCTTGGCGTCGACGTGGCTGTACATCTGCGTGGTCGATAGTGAGGCATGGCCGAGGAGCTCCTGGATCGTTCGCAGGTCGGCGCCGCCCTCGAGCAGGTGGGTCGCGAACGCATGGCGCAGCCGGTGCGGGTGCCGGACGAGGCGGCGCAGGGTCGACGTGTCGAGCCGGTGTCCGCGCGTCGACAGGAAGAGCGCATCGTCGGCACCCCGCGCGAGTTGGGGACGCGACTCACGGAGATAACGCGCGACGAGGCTCGCCGCCTCCTCGCCGAGCGGCACGACCCGGTCCTTGCCGCCTTTGCCGAGGCGCACGTGGACGAGCTCCTGCTCGAAATCGACGTCGGCCAGATCGAGCCCGACTGCCTCGGCGCTGCGCAGCCCTGCGGAGTACACGAGCTCGACGAGCGCCTGGTTGCGCAGCGCAAGCGGGCCTTCGCCGTCGAGCGCATCGACGATCGCCTCGACCTCGCTCTGCTTCGGCGCGTCGGGCAGCCGGCGCGGCCGCTTCGGCGCGAACGAGCCGTCGGGCACCCGCTCGCGGCCGAGCACGTGCCGCAGGAGAGACCGCACCGCCGTCAGCTTCCGTCCGATCGTCGCGGGCGCCAGACGGCCGCCTGGCCGTGCGCGCCCGAGCTCGGTCACCCAGTCGGCGAGGACCCGCACGTCGACATCCTCGATCGGGCTGTCAGGGCCGAACCACCGCGCGAACTCGCGCAGGTCGGCCGCGTAGACCCGGCGTGTCCCGGCGCTGATTCCCGCAGTCGCCAGGAACCGCTCCGTTGCGGCCTCGACAGTCACTCCACGGTGTTCGCCGCGCGATATAGGATCGCCTGCCTGATGGGTGATCGCTGGAGCCGTCTGGCCGAGCTCGCCGTGTACGGGGCGAACATCCAGTCCGGCCAGATCGTGATGGTCACCGCCGAGCTGGGCCAGGAAGAACTGGCGCGTGCCGTCGCCGCGGCTGCGTACGATCGTGGCGCGAAGTTCGTCGAGGTCGACTACTTCGACGCGTGGATCAAGCGCGCGCGCATCGAGCATGCCGACCCGGACACGCTCGAGTTCGTTCCGGCGTGGTACGGCCGGCGTATGCTCGCGCACGCGGAGGCGCGCGGCGGCCGCGTGACGCTCGTCGGCGTCGTGGCGCCGAACGCGCTCAACGGCCTGGACATGCGCCTCGCCGGCAAGGACATGCTGCCGCGGGTCAAGGAGCTCGGCAAGATCGTGGGCGATCGCTCGACCAACTGGTGCATCGCACCGTGCCCACATCCCGAGTGGGCCAAGCTCGTCTACCCGGAACTGCCGGAGGACGAGGCATACGAAATGCTGTGGCACCAGCTCGAGCACGTGCTGCGTCTCGACGAGCCGGACCCCACCCGGGCGTGGGACGAGCGCATGGATGTCCTGATGGACTCGGCGAAGCGCCTCGCCGCGCGCCGGTTCGACGCGGTCGAGCTGCGCGGGCCCGGCACGGAGCTGACCGTCGGCATGCTGCCGACGCATACCTGGTGGGCGGCGGACTTCTCGACGGTCGACGGCCTGCGGCACTTCCCGAATCTGCCGACCGAGGAGGTCTTCACGACGCCCGACCCGGTGCGCACCGAAGGGCATGTCTCCGCGACGAGGCCGCTCGTTCTTCGCGACGGCACGATCATTCCCGGATTGCGCGTGCGCTTCGAAGGTGGTGTGGCCGTCCAGATCGACGCAGACTCGAACGTCGAGGCGCTGCGCTCACAGCTCGCGATCGACGACGGCGCGCTTCGGCTCGGCGAGCTGGCGCTCGTCGATCGCGAAGGTCGCATCGGTCCGCTCGGCACGGTGTTCTTCAACACGTTGCTGGACGAGAACGCCGCCAGCCACATCGCTTTCGGCAGCGGCTTCCCCTTCCTCGTCGACCGCGACGATCTGGGCCGCGTGAACGAGTCGGGCACGCACGTCGATTTCATGATCGGCGCGCCCGAGCTCGAGATCGACGGCATCACCGCCGACGGCGAGCGAGTTCCCGTGCTCCGCGATGGGGCCTGGCAGACCTAGGGCCCGGTGTGGGGCCAGGAGCGCCGCCGCGGCATCGAAGTCCGTACCATGCACCCGTTCGCCCGACACGTTGAAGGAGGCGCTTTCGGATGACAGCGACTGAGCTGCCCGCCCGCGTGGATCTCACGGACCTGGGGATCGACGCC
The DNA here is from genome assembly GCA_963828655.1 of uncultured Thermoleophilia bacterium. GTDB lineage: Bacteria > Actinomycetota > Thermoleophilia > Gaiellales > Gaiellaceae > PALSA-600. The sequence goes on from CAWHFK010000001.1 coordinate 122,361, forward strand.
TCCGGCGCCGTCTATCGAAACCCGACCACGTCACTGCTCTACACCCACGCGCTGCGGCGCGGCGACGGAAAGCTGGCCGAGGGCGGCCCCCTCGTCGTCGACACGGGTGCCTTCACGGGCCGTTCGCCGAGGGACAAGTTCCTCGTCGATGAGCCGTCCTCGACGGACCGCATCTGGTGGGGAGACGTGAACCAGAAGCTGTCCGAAGAGCACTACGACGGCCTTCGCGAGAAGATCACCTCGCACCTCGGGTCAGCGGACGCGCTCTACATCGTGGACGCCTGGGCGGGAGCGGACCCCGCGCACCGGCTCGGTGTGCGCGTCATCACCGCGCATCCGTACCACGCGCTCTTCGCCCGCACGATGTTCATCGATCTCCACCCCGAGGAGCAGGCGGGGTTCGTTGCGCAGGCGGTCGTGCTGCACACCCCGGACCTCGAGGCGGACCCCGAGGAAGACGGCACGCGCACGGGCACGTTCGTCGTCCTGCATCCCGGTCGCACGGAGCTGCTCGTCGGCGGTACCTACTACGCGGGCGAGATCAAGAAGTCGATCTTCACCGTGATGAACGACAGGCTGCCGCTCGAAGGCATCTTCCCGATGCACTGCTCGGCGAACGTCGACGAGGACGGCCACGTGGCGGTCTTCTTCGGGCTCTCCGGCACGGGCAAGACGACACTCTCCGCCGACTCCGAGCGCTCGCTGATCGGCGACGACGAGCACGGCTGGGGAGACAGCGGTGTCTTCAACATCGAAGGGGGCTGCTACGCGAAGGTGATCCGCCTGTCGCCGGTGGCAGAGCCCGAGATCTTTCGCACGACCCACACCTTCGGAACGATCCTCGAGAACGTGACGATCGACGAGCTCGGACGCCTCGATCTCGACGACGACTCGAAGACGGAGAACACACGCGCCGCATACAAGCTGGAGCGGATCGGCCACGCCCTTCACGCCAAGCGGGCGGGGCACCCGAGAGCGGTCATCTTCCTCGCCGCGGATGCCTTCGGCATCCTGCCGCCGATCGCCAAGCTGTCGCGTGCACAGGCGCTCTACTACTTCCTGTCCGGCTTCACGGCGAAGCTCGCCGGCACCGAGATCGGCGTCACCGAGCCGCAGCCCACCTTCTCGACCTGCTTCGCCCAGCCCTTCCTGCCGCAGCCGCCTGCCGTCTACGCCCACATGCTCGGCGAGAAGCTCGATGCGCATGCCGCGGACGTGTGGCTCGTGAACACCGGCTGGACGGGCGGGCCTTACGGTGAAGGCCAGCGGATGCCGATCCAGGAGACCCGCACGATGTTGCGCGCGGCGCTCTCCGGGAAGCTCGAACCCGCCGAGCTGCGCGTCGACGAGGTGTTCGGATTCGACGTGCCGGTGCGGGTTCCGGGCGTCGATCCCAAGCTGCTCGACCCGCGTTCGACCTGGCGCGATCCGGAGCTCTACGACCGCAAGGCGCGAGAGCTGGCCGCGATGTTCGTGGACAACTTCGCAAAGCGGTTCGCCGACGTCGACGAGTCGATCCGCGCCGCAGGCCCGACGATCTGATGGTCGCGGCGCCGAGCCGGCGCGTCGCGCTCGCTCGCATGCTGTGCGACCACGGTCCCCCGTGGATAGTCCACAGTGAGCCGGCCTGATGCCGCGGCCGACGATCTGGAAGCCGCGCTATGCGACTCGCCGCATGCGCGAGCGTGCCTACACGAAGGCCGACCTCGAGCGTGAGCGCGCCGCCCGGGCGAGGCCGGAGGCTCCATCGCTTCTCGCCCGGCTGCTCCGGGTTCTTCGGTAGCGTCCCTCTACGTGGAAGCAACCCACGACGTTCTGGTCGTCGGCGCCGGCTGCGCCGGCATGCGCGCAGCCATCGAGGCCCACGACGCAGGCGCGAATGTCGGCGTGATCTCGAAGCTCCACCCGACCCGCAGCCACTCCGGCGCGGCCGAGGGCGGCATCAATGCGGCGCTCGGCAACGCGGCGGAGGACTCGCCCGACATCCACGCGTTCGACACGGTGAAGGGCTCCGACTATCTGGGCGACCAGGACGCGATCGAGATCTTCACGCGCGAGGCTCCGGGCGACATCTACCAGCTCGAGCACTGGGGTGCATTCTTCTCCCGCCGCGAGGACGGCAAGCTCGCGCAGCGTCCGTTCGGCGCGGCCGGCTCGCCGCGAACGGTGTACGCCGCGGACATCACCGGCCACGTGCTGATCCAGGTGCTCTACGAGCAACTCGTCAAGCGCGACATCACGGTGTACGAGGAGTACTTCGCCTGGAAGCTCGTGGAGAACGACGGGCGCTGCCAGGGCGTCATCTGCTGGGATCTCCTGAACGGGGGCATCAAGACGGTCGGCGGGAAGACCGTCGTGCTCGCGACCGGAGGGCAGGGCCGCATCTATCGCACGACCACCAACGCTTATGCCTGCACGGGCGACGGCGCTGCGATGGCGCTGCGCCTCGGGTTGCCGCTGAAGGACATGGAGTTCATGCAGTTCCACCCGACAACGCTCTACCCGACCGGGATCCTGCTCACCGAAGGCTGCCGTGGCGAAGGCGCGTACCTGATCAACAGCGAGGGCGAGCGGTTCATGAAGCGCTACGCGCCGAACGCCATGGAGCTTGCGTCACGTGACGTCGTCTCGCGGTCGGAGCAGACCGAGATCGATGCCGGCCGCGGGATCAACGGCTCCGTCATGCTCGACATGCGCCACCTCGGAGCCGAGCGGATCATCGAGCGGCTGCCGGGCTCCCGCGAGCTGTCGATGACCTTCGCCGGCGTCGATCCCATCTACGACCCGGTGCCGGTGCGGCCCGGCGCCCACTACCACATGGGCGGCGTCGAGACGGGCAACGACGGCGAGACCGAGCTGACGGGTCTGTACGCGGCCGGCGAGGTCGCCTGCGTGTCGGTGCACGGTGCGAACCGGCTCGGCGGCAACTCGCTGATGGAGACGATCACGTTCGGGAGGCGCGCCGGGCGCGCCGCAGCCGAGTGGGCTCTGGCGAACACGACGATCGACGTGCCGCAGAGCGCCGAAGCCGATGCCGAGCGCGAGTTGAAAGCGCTGCTCGACGTGTCGGCGGGTGAGCGGCCGTGGCAGATCCGCAACGACCTCGGCACCTCGATGCTCGAGAACTTCGGAGTCTTCCGCCGCGAGGAACAGATGACGCGGCAGGTCGAGGTGATCGCCGAGCTGCGCGAACGGTACGAGCGCGGGGTCGTCGTCGAGGACAAGGGCGAGGTCTTCAACAGCGATCTCACCCAGGCGATCGAGCTCGGGAACATGATCGATCTCGCCGCATGCATGCTGCAGGCCGGCGTTGCCCGCAAGGAGAGCCGTGGCGCGCACGCACGTCCGTACGATTTTCCCGACCGCGACGACGAGAACTTCATGAAGCATTCGATCTCGCGCTGGGCGGGCGACGGTCCGGAGCTGTCGTGGAAGGAAGTCCGCTACACCAAGTACGACCCGATGGAGAGGAAGTACTAGTGACGATGCAGGTCGGCCTGAAGGTCTGGCGCTTCAACTCGCGCACAGGTGAGCGCGAGCTGCAGGAGTACGAGATCGCGGCGCCCGAAGAGGCGACGCTGCTCGACTGCCTCGACATCGTCAAGGAGCAGCACGATGGGACGCTGGCGTACCGCAAGAGCTGCCGCATGATGATCTGCGGCTCGTGCGGGATGCGCATGGACGGCGCCGCGGTGCTCGCCTGCAAGACGCGGATGTACGACGTCGCTCAGGCGGGCCACGTGCCCGTGATCTCGGCGATGGGGAACCTACCGATCGTCAAGGACCTCGTCGTCGACATGGATCCCTTCTGGGAGAAGTTCAACTCCGTCAACCCGTATCTGCAGCCGGGCTACGACGAGCCGCCGGATGGCAAGGAGCACCTGATCACCCAGGAGCGGATGAACGTCGTCCACAAGGAGGCGCTCTGCATCAACTGCGGCTGCTGCGTCTCGGAGTGCAACGCGATGGAGGCCGACCCGCTGTTCACCGGTCCGCAGGCGCTCGCGAAGGCGATGCGCTTCGTCGGCGATCCGCGCGACGGTCAGAAGCTGGCGCGGCTCGAGAAGCTGAACGGCGAGCACGGGATCTGGGAGTGCACCCGCTGCTACTTCTGCACCGAGCGCTGCCCGAAAGGCGTCGATCCGCGCGATGCGATCGCGAAGCTCGGCGCCGAGTCGATGGCCGAGGGGATCGAGCGCGACATGGGCGCGAAGCACGCAAAGTGGTTCGTGACGTCGGCGCGGACGACGGGCTGGCTGCGCGAGACCGAGCTCGTGCCGAAGACCCAGGGCATCACCGCCGCGATCAAGCAGACCCGGTTCGCGCTCGATCTGGCACGCAAGGGCAAGGTGCCGCCGCCGTTCCCGCCGCACGTGGCCAAGGACGTGAAGGAAGCGCGCCGGCTTCATCACCTCGTGCGCGACCAGGGCCGGAACGGCTTTGCCGGCATCGTGCAGGGCGAGCATGCGCTCGCGCGGCTCGCGCACGGCCATTCGGGCGAGGAGACGCTCGAGGAGATCTACGACCGGCCCGGCGCGTATCACCGGCCGTTCATCGCCGACGAGGAGGCAGACGCATGAGGAAGGTCGCGTACTACAAGGGTTGCCTCGCGTCGCTGTCGGCGAAGGAGCTCGACTCGGCGACGCAGGCGCTCGCGCCCAAGGTCGGGCTCGAGCTCGTGGAGCTCGAGTCGGTGACATGCTGCGGCGCCGGCGACATCCACGAGGCGGAGCCCGACTACTACCTGCACCTGAACGCGCGGATCTTGTCCTACGCAGCTGCCGAGGGTGTCGACACACTGCTCACGGTCTGCAACGTCTGCACCCTCAATCTGCGCCAGGCGAACTTCATGCTGCTCGGGGACACCGAGCTGCGCGCGCGGGTCAACGAGAACCTCGTTTCGGTCGGGGTGCCGGCCTACGAGCGCGACGTCGATGTTCGCCACCTGCTCTGGGAGATTGCGGAGGGCGAGGGTTACGAGCTGCTGAAAGGCGCCGCCCACAAGGGCCTCAAAGGCCTCAAGATCGCCCCCTTCTACGGGTGCCAGATCCTGCGGCCGTCGAAGATCCAGGGTTTCGAGGACCCGGACCGGCCGTGGTCGCTCGAGCGGATCATCGAAGCCTGCGGCGGCGAGCCGGTCGACTATCCGGCGAAGATCAAGTGCTGCGGCTTCCCGATCATCCAGGCGCGCGAGGAGACTGCGCTCGCCGAGCTGATCCAGCCGATCGAGCAGGCGTACGAGGCGGGAGCGGACGCGATCGTGACGCCGTGCCCGCTTTGCCATCTCTCGCTCGATGCCTGGCAGTCGAAGTTGAAGAAGTCGACCGGCCGTGACTTCAAGATGCCGATCCTCCACCTCTCGCAGCTCGTCGGCGTGGCCGCCGGGCTCGCCGAGTCGGAGCTGAAGTTCAAGCGGCACGTCGTCTCGGTTCAGCCGGTCCTCGAGAAGCTCGAAGTCTGACGCTCGCCAGCTGGCTCGTCGTCGGGATTGCCGCGCTCGCGGCGCTCGTCGTTGCGTACGGGTGGTTCGAGGCGGGCTGGGTGCGGCTGCGCATCAGGGAGCTGCCCCTGCCGGGGCTGCCGCCCGAGCTCGACGGCCTCCGCATCGCGCATCTCTCGGACTTTCATCTCGGTGTCCCGTCGCGAGGCGTGCGCGCGGTCGAGCGCGCCGTCGACTGGGTCGCCGAGCGCCGGCCGGATCTCGTCTGTGTGACCGGCGACCTGCTCTCGCGGCCGCGTGCCGAGCGGCAGCTGCTCGCGCTGCTCGCGGAACTGCCTCATCCCTACGTCGTGCTCGGCAACCACGACTACGCCCTCTCGCGTGACCCGTTCTCCCGGCCGGTCGAGCTCGGCAGGCTCGAGCACGGGACGATGCTGGTCGACTCGTCGGTCGTGGTCGAGGAGCGGGGGAAGCGCCTCGAGCTCGCGGGTGTCGATCCGCGCACCTGGCTGGAGAAGCAGAGCAGCAGCTTCGCGGACGCGGATGCCGACCTGCGCATCCTGCTCTGCCACTTTCCACGCGCCCTGGACACGGTCCCGGCGGGGCGCTGGGATCTGATCCTGGCCGGTCATCTGCACGCGGGGCAGATCGTCCTGCCCTACGGCTTCGGCAAGCTGCTGCTGGCACATCCCAAGGCCCCCTACGCCGAAGGGGTCTTCGAGAAGGGAGGCACGGTAATGCATGTGTCGCCGGGCCTCGGGACGACGTTCGTACCGTTCCGCTTCTTTGCGCGCCCCGAAGTGACCGAACTCGTTCTACGATCCAGGAACTGATGGAGGGCCACAGCGTGATCTCGCCCGATGTGCTCGCGCGCTATGCGGCGGACGCGGCGGCAGAGGTGCCCGGCGTGCACACCAAGCAGCGCCGCGGCGCACGCGTCAACGGTCTGGAGGTCGAGGTGCACGTGGTGATCGACTACGGCGCGAACATTCCGGACGTCGCCGCCGAGGTGCAGAAGCGTGTGGTCGAGTACCTCGTTCGGATGGCGGACGTCGAGCCGACGTCGGTCGACGTGGTCGTCGACGACGTCCAGCGGTAGGTCGCCGTGGCAACCCGGATCGCCGGCCTGACCAAGCTGACGCTCGAGACTGCGCCGTCCGTCTGCCACAACTGCGTCTGGTGGCAGACGCGCGGGCAAAGGACGACGGACAAGGACCGCTGGATGGAGAAGGTCGAGCTCGACTTCGGGGCCTGGGGGACCGTCTACTACGACGCGGACGGGCGGGTGCTCGGCTCCATGCAGTACGGGCCTTCGCAGGCGTTCCCCCGGGCGTTCGAGCTGCCGGGTGGTCCGCCCTCCGACGATTCGATGCTCGTGACGTGTGCGTACCTGACGGACGCTTCGAGCCCGTGGGTGCTCCAGTCGCTGTTCCTCGCGGCGATCGGCGAGGCCCGCGACCGCGGAGCGCCGTCGCTGGAGGCCTTCTCGTATCGCTACCGCGAGGGCGAGTCGGCGTACGAGCGCTTCCGGGTGCACAAGACCGTCTTCCCCGGCGACTTCCTCGCCGATTTCGGGTTCCAACTCGTGCGCGCGGCCGGCCGCGTGGGACTGTCCCGTCTCGAGCTCGGGGGGCTGCAGCCGGCGGCAGAGGGCAAGCGGGAGAAGGTGCTGCGCGTCGTCAAGGATGCGTTCGGCGTGCCCGAGGGCGTTCCGGCGCCGACACCGCCGACCTAGCTCTCGGCGGTGAGCTCGAGGAGGTGCTGCCGTGACCGGCGCAGCGCGTCGTCGGTGTCGAAGCCCGGCCCGCCCGAGGCGGGGAGGCCCCCGATCTCGAGGATCACCGGCACCTCGACCCCGGCGAGCACCGCGAAGTCGACGTTCCCCCGGCCGATCGGCAGGTGGTGGTTCGTCGTCGGGAGGGGCGTGTCGGACGCGTGGACCAGGCTCAGCCGGTCGCGCAGATGGGCGAACGCGTGCGGATCGGCGTGGTTCAGGTCCCAGACGAACGACAGCGCCGGGACGTCCGCGAGCAGCGCGGAGCACGTCTCGGGCTCGACGAGGAGTCGGTGCTCGCGCGAGTTGTGCTCGACGCCGAGGATCAAGCCGTTCGCCGTCGCCACGTCGATCGCTTCGCCGAACAGCGTCGGGAGAGCCTGCTCGAGCTTCGCCACGTCGATGTCCGGCGCGCCGGGCACCGGGTGGACGTGCACGCGACGGCACCCGAGCTCGGCAAGCGCCGCCAGGTTCTTCTCGAGAGCGACGGCGACCGACGGGTGATCGCTCAGGCGCAGCAGCATCTCGACGACCGGCTCGACGCCCGTCTCGGAGAAGACGCGGCCGACCTCGCCGAGATCCGCCCGGAGATCGCGCGCGATCTCGCCGGGCCTGTCGGTGCGAATCTGGAGCGCCGCGAAACCGTTCTCCGCGGCGAAGCGGATCTCGTCGGCAGGCGGCCGCCAGTTGCCGGGGAAGAACCGGCCGAGCATGCCGATGCGCACCGGCGCGACTACGCGGCTGCGCGCTCGCGGCGCAGAACGAGCTCCGCGATCTGGATCGCGTTCAGCGCCGCGCCTTTGCGGAGGTTGTCGCTCGCGAGGAAGAGCGCCAGCCCATGCGCGACCGTCGGGTCGCGCCGGATGCGACCGACGAGCACGTCGTCGATCCCCGCCGCCTTGCCGGGTGTCGGGAACTCGTCGAGGCGCACGGACGGTGCCGATCTCAGCAGCGAGCGAGCCTGATCCGGCGTCAGTTCGTCTTCGGTCTCGATCCAGATCGCCTCCGCATGGCCGACCATCACCGGCACGCGGACGCAGGTGGCCTGGATCGCGAGCTCGGGCAGCTCCATGATCTTCTGCGTCTCCGCGCGCAGCTTCGACTCCTCGTCGAACTCCTCGCCGTCGAAGTCCCAGTCCATGCGCAGGTCGTGGTCGCCGGGCGCCTCGTTCCTGAGCCGTTCCATCGACTGCGCTCCGGCACCGGAGACCGACTGGTAGGTCGCAACTCGCACCCGCGCGAGACCTGCCGCGTCGTGGAGCGGCTTGAGCACGCAGGTGAGCGGGATGGTGCAGCAATTCGGGTTCGCGACGATGCCGTCGTGCTCGAGCGCGCGGGCGGCGTTCACCTCGGGGACGACGAGCGGGATTCCCGGCTCGAGCCGGTAGGCAGACGACTTGTCGACCGCGACCGCTCCGCCGGCGACCGCGAGCGGTACGAGCTCGCGGGACGCGCTCGTTCCGACGGAGAAGAGGAAGATATCGACGTCGCCGCGGGAGAGCGCCTCGGGTGTCGCTTCCTCGACCGACCAGCCGCCGAGATCCCGGCCGGCCGACCGCGCGCTCGCGAACACGCGGACGTTCTCGTAGCCGCGGTCGCGCAGCAGGCCGAGCGTCACCGTCCCGACCGCGCCCGTCGCCCCGACGACGCCGATGCGCGGTAGCTCAGCCATCGACCCGCGCCTGTGCAAATTCCTGGAAGCGATCGTGCACGGCCTGGACCGCGCGCTCCACCTGAGCAGCGCGGATCACGCACGAGACGCGGATCGACGACGTCGAGATGATCTCGATGTTGATCCCGGCGTCGGCGAGCGCGTCGAACATGTCGGCGGCCACCCCGGGATGGCTCTTCATACCGGCCCCGATCAGCGACACCTTCGCGATATCGGGGTCGCGTTCGATGCGGTTGGCCCCCAGCTCGGCGGCGAGCGCATCGAGGATCGGCTCGGCGATCGGCAGATCGGTCTTCGGCAGCGTGAAGGTGATCGTCGCGGCGCCGTCCTGCGAGACGTTCTGGACGATCATGTCGATGTTGACGCCCGCGCGGGCGAGATCCCGGAAGACCTTCGCGGCGATCCCCGGGCGGTCGGGCACCCCGATGATCGACACCTTCGCCTCCGAGGTGTCGTGGGTCACGCCAGAGATGATCGCCTTCTCGAGCATTACCTCGTCCTCCTCGCCGATCCAGGTTCCTTCGCCTTCCACGAACGTCGAGCGAACGCGGAGCTTCACACCGTAGCTACGAGCGACCTCGATCGAACGCAGCGCCATCACCTTCGCCCCTGACGCGGACATCTCGAGCATCTCCTCGTACGTGACCTGATCGAGTTTGAGCGCGGTGGGAACGATCCGCGGGTCGGCGGTGAAGACGCCGGCGACGTCCGTGAAGATCTCGCAGGCATCGGCGCCAAGGGCCGCCGCAAGCGCGACGGCGGTCGTGTCGGAGCCGCCCCGCCCGAGCGTCGTGACGTCGTGCGTCGACGTCGAGACACCCTGGAAACCGGCGACGAGGACGATCTTGTCCTCCTCGAGAGCGGTGTGGATCCGCTGTGCGCGCACCTCGACGATCTTCGCCTTGGTGTGGCTGCCGTCGGTCACGATCCCGGCCTGCGACCCGGTGAACGACACCGCCTCGTGGCCGAGGTCGTGGATCGCCATCGCGCAGAGCGCATTCGAGATCCGCTCGCCGGTCGAAACGAGCATGTCGTACTCGCGCGGATGCGGGTGGTCCGAGACCTCGTGGGCGAGGCGAATCAGCTCGTCAGTCGTCTTGCCCATGGCGGACAGCACCGCGACGACCTTCGAGCCCGACTCCTGGGCCGCGACCAGCCGTTCGGCGACGCGCTTCAGCTTGTCCGTGTCGCCGACGGAGGTGCCGCCGAATTTCATGACGACGAGCCCGGGCGTCCGGCGTCTCGCCTCGACTGCGGGCACCGCTTCGAAATGGATAGTCGTCATTTGCGACAGTGTAGGCAGGCATGAGGTTCCGCTCCTGGACATTCCGCGAATGGGTCGTGATCGGGTTCGCCGCGATCGGGCTGGCTTTGCTGCCGTGGACGATCTGGCTGTCCGAGTCGCTCAAGCCGCATCACGTGACGGATCGTTGGGATCTCGCCTGGTCCGGCTTCGACACCGGCCTCGCGGTGCTCTTCCTCGCGACCGCGTTTGCCGCCTATCGGCGGTCGCCCTGGGTGGGGGCGCTCGCGGGGGCGACGGGCACGCTGCTCGTCACCGACGCGTGGTTCGACGTGGTTCTCGAGAGTCACGCGGACGAGCTGCGCAAGTCGATCGCGCTCGCCCTCTTCGTCGAGCTGCCCCTCGCCGGCCTCTGCTTCTGGATCGCCCATCGGACCGAGCGCTTCCTGGCGCGGGCGCTCGAGCGGGCGCTACATCTCGCGCCGGCCCGAGAGCGCACGCCCGAGGGTGACCTCGTCGGCGTACTCGAGGTCGCCGCCGACGGGGAGCCCGCTCGCGAGGCGGGTGACGCGGACGCGTCCGCGTAGCCGGTCGGCGATGAAGCCTGCCGTCGCCTCGCCGGTCATGTTCGGGTTCATCGCGAGCACGACCTCCTGGACGCCGTTCGCGTCGACACGGCGAAGCAGTTCGTCGATTCGTAGGTCGCCCGGCTCGACGCCGTCGAGGGGCGAGAGCGCGCCGCCGAGCACGTGGTAGAGCCCTCGGAACTCGTGCGTCCGCTCGAGTGACACGACGTCGACCGGCTGTTCCACGACGCAGATCAGGGCATGGTCGCGACGTGCGTCGGTGCAGATCCCGCAGAGCTCCTCCTCGGTGAGGTTGCCGCATTCGCGGCAGAACCGAACCCGTTCCTTAACCTCGGTGAGCGCGGCCGCGAGCGCGAGCGCGTCCTCCTTCGGACGTTGGAGGATGTGGAACGCGAGCCGCTGGGCGGTGCGCGATCCGATCCCGGGCAGGCGGGTCAGCTGGGCGACGAGGTTCTCGACGGAGGGGCTGAACACGATCGCCATTGTGCCCGTCCCTCCCGGACGGGCCGCCCTCCCCGGGGCCGCGCGGGCCACGGTCGATCCGGCCCGCCCCAGCCACCCACACAGCTTTGCAACGCATCCGTCGAGCAACTGTGACGACCCAACGAGTCCCCTGCACATCCCGAACTTCCCCGACCTGCCGCAGCTAGACCAGTCCGGTGGCAGCCACCGTGAACGAACTGCCACACGAGGTCGCGGCCTAGCCGGTTTGGGCGGTTTCCCAGGCGGCTCGGTCGACGGCGACCAGGCGCACGTCGGAACGAGCGACGACGCGCACGTCGTCGCTCCCGTCCAGGCGCTCCCATTCCCCGACGACGTTGCCCGGACCGCGCTCGTCCTCTCCGCTCGGCGACTCGACGACGAGGAGGCCCTGCAGAACGAGCAGCAGGCCGCTCATCGGATTGTCCTCGTCGACGACGACGTGCCCGGCCGGGAACGCCAGCTCGGCGCCGACGTCGAGCAGCTTCGCGACGAAGTTCTCGTCGATCGCTAGAGCCCCGGCAGGAGGCCGCCGAGATCGGACGGCAGCATGCTCTTCATCTTCGCCTCGACCTTGGCCTGGGCAGACCGAAGAGCTTCGTTCGCGGCGGCGATCACAAGATCGGCGAGCATCTCCGGGTCATCCGGGTCGATCGCCTTCGGGTCGATGCGTAGCTCCTTGATCTCTCCGGCGGCGGTCGCTACGACCGTCACCATTCCGCCGCCGGCCGAGGCCTCGGCAGTCTCCTTCGAGGCCTCCTCCTGCACCTGAGCCATCTGGGCCTGCATTTCCTGCGCCTGTTTCATGAGTGCGTTCAGGTCGAAGCTCATTCGTCCAGCTCCCTCGCGTCGAAGGTGCTCTTCATCAACTCGAGAACGTCCGCCTCGCTCGCGGGCGCCTCTTCCTCATCCGCAGTGTGCCCAGCCTCTCCGAGCTCGAACGTGACCGCGAGCTTGCGTCCGGTCACCTCGTAGAGGGCGTCCCGCAGCATCTCGGCGTTCTTCGGGTCCTCCGCGACGCGGAGATGGAACGCAGCCGTCGGCGGGAACTCGAGCGTGAGCGTGTCGCCGGCGAGCGCCGCCGGATGCGCCTCGCCGAGTGTCTGGCCGATCGGGATCGACCGTTGCTCGACCGCCGGCAGGATCGTCCTGCGCCAGGCCTCCTGCAGCTGTTCGAGCTCCACGCGCAGAGGTTCCGGGGCCGGCTCCTCGGCCGGAGCCGCAGCGTCCTCTGCGCTAGGAGAAGCAACAGGCGCTTCGCGAGGCGCGGCATGTCCCTGCTCCAGCCGCTCGAGGCGGAATGCCAGAGCCTCCCGCGACAGGTCCGACGCCGGCCGGGTCACCTTGACGAGCGCCAGCTCGAGCGGCAGCCGCGGGTCGCCGCCCTGCCGCATGTCGTCGACTGCGACCGCCAGAAGGTCGATCAGGCGGATCACGGTCGATGCAGGCAGCTGGTTTGCCTGCTCGCGGAGGCGGTCGCGTGCCTCGTCGGTCACCGGCAGCGAGTCCGGCACCTCGTTCATGTGCTGGACGAGCAGCAGATGCCGAAGGTGCTCGAGCAGGTCGGTGACGAGCCTGCCCAGATCCTGACCCTGCTCGGAGAGCTCTTCGAGGAAGAGGAGCGCCTCGGCTGTCTCGTTGCCGACCACCATGTCGCAGAGACGGAACAGGACCTCGTCCTCGACTGCACCGAGCAGTTGCAGGACGTCCTGCACCGTGATCGTCCCGCCGGTTGCAGAGGCCAGTTGGTCGAGGGTCGATACCGCGTCGCGGTAGGCGCCGCGCGCCGACCGCGCGATCAGTGCGAGCGCCGCGTCCGGCACGTCGATCTGCTCACCGTCGGCAATCCAGCGCAGCACCCGCACGAGCTCGGCCAGCCGCGGACGTTGGAACACGAATGTCTGACAGCGTGAGCGCACCGTCGGGAGCACCTTCTGGAGCTCGGTCGTGCAGAAGATGAAGAGCAGGTGGGGAGGAGGCTCCTCGATCAGCTTCAACAGCGCGTTCCAGGCGGCGTCGGTGAGCTGGTGCGCCTCGTCCAGGATGTAGACCTTGTACGTCCCCTCGACCGGCTGCAGCACGACGCGGTCGCGAATGTCGCGAATGTCGTCGATGCCGCGTTGGGAGGCGGCGTCCATCTCGATCACATCGAGCGACGTGCCGCCGGTGATCGCCACGCAGGCGTGGCAGGTGTTGTCCGGCGTCGCGGACGGCCCGCTCGCGCAGTTCAGCGCCTTGGCGAGGATGCGCGCGAGCGAGGTCTTCCCGGTGCCGCGCGGGCCGGCGAACAGGTAGGCCTGGCGGATCTTGCCCTGCTCGATCGCGTTCGTGAGCGTCCGCACCACCGCCTCCTGCCCGACGACCTCCTGGAAGGTCTGGGGACGGTACTTGCGGTAGAGCGCGGCCACCCGTCGATTCAAGCAGATTCGAGCCGGGCTTCCGGCCGTGCGGAGAGGAGCGGGCCTGCGGCTTGCTGCTCGTCCGCCCGGGCCGCCTGTTGGAGGGGGAGGCGCAGCTCGAACGAGGCACCTGCCCCCGGCGCGTTGTGTGCCGAGCACGAGCCGCCGTGGGCCTGGGCGATCGCCGCCACGATGGCCAGGCCGAGCCCTGCACCCCCTTCCCGGCGCGAGCGGGAGTCATCGGTGCGGGTGAAGCGCTCGAAGATCTGGTCGAGCGAGGCCGGTGGGATCCCGTCGCCGCCGTCGGTGACGACGATCACGACGTCGTTGGCGTCGCCGCGGGCGGACAGGTCGATCGCCGCGTACGGCTCGGTATGGTGCACCGCGTTCTCGAGGATCGCGTCGAGTGCGGCGCGCAACCAGGTCTCGTCCGCGTCGACCGTGACATCGACGATCGACCCGAGACGCCAGGCGCGCGGGGCTACCTCGGCCCAACGCATGAACACATCCTCGAGAAAGGAGACGAGCCCGATCGGTCTGCGCTCGATCCAGTCGGCGCGCTGAGCCCGTGCCAGCAGCAGGATCCGGTCGACGATGCGCTGCATGCGTGCGAGCTCGTCGAAGGCGACGTACAGCTCTGGGGTCCTCTCGCCGAGGCGCCGCTCGAGCAGCTCGAGATGGCCCCAGGCAATCGTCACCGGGGTCCGGAGCTCGTGGGAGACATTCAGGAGGAGGCGCTCGTCGCGTTCGAGCAGGGCCGCCCGCTCTTCGGCGAGGGCCTGGACGGTGTCGAGCGCCTGGGCGCGCCGACGGGCATGCCAGACCATTGCGAGGAACATCGCGGACAGAAGCGGAACTTCGGCCAGCTCTGCCCAGCGGACGAACCCGTCGTGTGCGTCCACGAGGATCGTGGCGCCGGCGGCGAGCACCACGGCAATGAGAACGAGCCCGGTGGTGCTCGCCCTCCAGATGCGGTACCCGTAGACCAACGCCAGGCTGGCCCAGATGAGGTGGAATGGGACGGCCTCCCAGTTCGGCCACTCGATCATCGCCGCCAGGCAGCCCACCGTGAGGGCGGCCCAGGCGAGGTCGGCGAGATTATGCGACCGCGAGCCGGTATCCCGCATGGCGCACCGTCTCAATCGGCCACGTCGGCCCAAGCTTCTTGCGCAGTCGGCGAACGCAGACATCGACGACGTTCGAGCCGGGGTCGAAGCCGTAGCCCCAGACGTCGGAGAGCAGCCGCTCGCGACTGACGACCTCCCCGGCGTGCGAGGCGAGGTGGTAGAGAAGCCGGAACTCCCGGTCGGAGAGGTCGATTGCCGAGCCGCCGCCCTGAGCGCGGCGCCGAGCGAGGTCGAGTCTCAGCTCGCCGAGGTGCAGGCTCGCGGGCCCGCCGACGTCCTGGCCCTTCCGCAGATGGACACGCACGCGCGCGACGAGCTCGTCGAACGAAAACGGCTTCGAGAGGTAGTCGTTCGCGCCGAGTCCGAATCCGCGCAGCTTGGACGGCAGGTCGGAGCGTGCTGACAGGATGAGCACCGGCAAGTCGGGCCGGGCCTGGCGGAGCTCTCCGAGGAGGCGGAACCCGTCGAGCCGCGGCAGCAGCAGGTCGAGGATGACGAGTTCGTACGGCTCGGCGATCGCCAAACCAAGCCCGACCGCTCCGTCGTCCGCTCCGTCGACCGTGAACCCCTCGGCTTCGAGTCCCAGGCGCAGGAACTCGAGAATCCGGGGCTCGTCCTCGATGACCAGGATTCGCATCTACGACCTCGAGTGCGAGCCTAACCGCTGCGCCCCTCAGACGTGAGCCGACCTGCGCATGACACCGAAATGACACTTCTGTAACAAAGCTCGACTCTGGGGGTGGCAGGCGATATACCCGGCCCCGGTGGGAGCCTCGGGCAAAGCCCTCGTCGTTGCGGCAGGCGTGCTCGTCGTCGCCGTGCTCATCGGGCTGTACATCGGTGCGCTCACGAACGGCCCGACCCCGTACGACGTCCCCGCCGCCGCCCATGCCCAGAGTGTCGACCTGACGCTCCAGACGGTGGCCGCCGTCGGGCCGCAGCTCTCGCCGAACGAGAACTGGGTCTCGTACCTCGTCCGCGAGAACGGCGTCTGGAAGCGGAGCACCGTCTGGACGCTCCCCGCGAACACGCTGGTGCACGTGACGCTCTACAACTTCGACGGCAAGAGCGGGTTGCGCAACCCCTTCCTCGCCCAGGCTCGAGGCCTGGTCGGCGGCACGTTCACGCTCAACGGCAAGCCCCTCTCCGTCATCGACCCCGACGCCGCCTCGCACACCTTTGCGATCCCACAGCTGGGCGTGATCGTGCCGATCCAGGGCGTCGACGACGACGCGAAGAACCAGTGCGGCTTCGCCCCCTGCCCGATGAGCAATGCGCACGAGACGGTCACGTTCACGTTCCGCACCGGCAAGAAGGGCCACTACAGGTGGCAGTGCTTCGTGCCCTGCGCGGCCGGCTTCGTCTACGGCTTCGGGGGGCCGATGCAGACCGTCGGCTACATGGACGGGTACGTCGATGTGGTCTAGGAGCAGTCACGGTCGCCGGATCGCGGCGATCACGGTGATCGGAACGGCCATCGTGCTGCCGCTCGTCGTGTTCGTGCTCGGGCCGAACATGCCGCCGGGGAAGGCGACCCAGGTCGCGAAGGGCCAGGTCACCGACAACACCGTGCTGCTCGTCGTGATGACACCGTTCACCGTCTTCATCCTTGGCTACCTCGGGTACGCGCTCTGGGCGTTCCGCGCCCCGAAAGGCGAGACGGAACTGCGGGACGGCGCGGCGATCCGCGGGCACATGCCGTCTCAGATCGCCTGGCTCGCGACAACGACGATCGCGGTGCTCTTCCTCGCGATCTTCGGGACGACGGAGCTGCTCGCGAACAACGGCGCCGGGAGCGGCAGCGGCCCGAACCCGGTCACGAAGCCGAGCGGTGCTTCTCTTCCGGTGCAGGTGATCGGCCAGCAGTGGGAGTTCACCTACCGCTATCCGACCTACGGCGGGGTCGAGACGGCCGAGCTCGTGCTGCCGGTCGGTCAGCAGATCACATTTCATGTGACGTCGCTCGACGCGGTCCATTCGTTCTGGGCGTACGAGCTCGGCGTCAAGGCGGATGCGAATCCAGGCGTCGACAACGTCGCCTACGTGAAGCCGGAGAAGATCGGCACGTTCCAGATCCGCTGCGCTGAGCTCTGCGGCCTCTGGCACGGCTACATGTTCGACACCGGGAGGATCGTCAGCGCCGCGGACTTCAAGACGTGGATCGCAGCGCGGCGGGCGCAGTTCGCCGGCGTCGAGAAGTACCTGCCGAAGTACAGCACGTCGTATTCCCCCGACCCGCAGTATCGCGCCGGATGAACCTGCGCCGGCTGATCGGGTTCAACCTGTTGACGGCGGTCGTGCTCGCCGTCGTCGGCTTCTACGCCGGCTGGTGGCTCGGGCACCAGATCACGGGGCCGAGCATCGAGTACTTCGGCGACACGGGCCAGAACGACATCGCTCTCTTCATCGCGTATCTCGTCGGCGTGATCGGGTTCCTGGTTGGTCTCGGCTTCGCGAACTATCCGGTCCAGCGCATGATGGGCAAGCCGCCCTCTCTGCGCGAGAAGGAGCAGCAGGGACTTGGGCGCTACTTCGGATTGTGCACCGATCACAAGGTCGTCGGCGTCCAGTACCTCCTGGGCATCGGCGCGTTCATCTTCATCGGCGGCCTGAACGCGATGTTGATCCGGTTCGAGCTGATGCGGCCCCAGCACCTCGTCTGGAACGGCAACAACTACCTCACCCTGGTCGGGGTTCACGGCACGATGATGATGGGGATGATGACGAGCGGGATTCTCGGCCCGTTCGCGAACTACCTCGTCCCGCTGATGATCGGCTCGCGGCGGATGGCCTTCCCCCGCATCGAGGCGCTCACCTTCTGGCTCCTGATGGCGGCGGGGACGGTCCTGATGACGTCCTGGGTCTTCGGCGGCTTCCCGACGGGCTGGACCGGCTACGCGCCGCTGAACGAGCAGTCGAACATGGGCATCGACGCCTACATCGCGTTCTTCGCGCTCGTCGGCCTGTCGATGTCGCTGCTCGGCCTGAACATGCTCGCGACCGTGATCACCATGCGCGCGCCCGGCCTGACCTGGGGGCGGCTGCCGATCTTCGTCTGGGCCACGGTCAGCACCTCGGTCCTGATGCTCCTCGCGGCGCCGGTCCTGATCTCGACGCTCCTGATGCTGACGATGGATCGCACCGCGCAGACCAGCTTCTTCAACGACCAGGCCGGCGGGAGCTCGTACCTCTACGAGAACCTCTTCTGGATCTTCGGCCATCCCGAGGTCTACATCCTCGCCATTCCAGGGATGGGGATCCTGCTCGAGATCCTCCCGGTGTTCTCGCGAAAGCCCCTCTGGGGGTATCGCCTCGCCGTCACCGGGATGCTCGGGATCGCGTTGCTGAGCTTCCTCGTCTGGCAGCACCACCTGTTCGTGAGCGGCATCAACGCCGGCCTGCGCCCGTTCTACATGCTCTCGACCGAGATCATCTCGCTGCCGACCGGCTTCATCTTCATCTGCGCGCTGGGGACGCTCTGGAAGGCGCGTATACGCCTCACCGTTCCGATGCTCTTCTGCCTGGCATGGCTCTTCAACTTCCTGATCGGGGGCCTGTCGGGTGTGTTCCTGTCGGACGTGCCGAGCGACACTACGACGCACGGCAGCTTCTTCTCGATGGCGCATTTCCACTACACGATCATGGGCGGGCTGCTGTTCACCTTCTTCGCGGGCATCTATTACTGGGTGCCGAAGATGACGGGCTACAAGTTCGACGAGCGGCTCGGCAAGTGGCATTTCTGGGTGATGTTCATCTCGTTCAACTCGACCTTCGGCCCGCTGCTCGTGATCGGGTTCCTCGGGATGCCGCGGCGCGTCGTCACCTACGCGGGTTACCTGCAGGGTGCGAACGTCTGGGTCTCCATTTCGGCGTTCGTGCTCGGCGGATCGATGTTGATCTTCCTCGCGAATCTCGTCTGGTCGCAGGTCTTTGCACGGGTCCCGACCGGGATGAACCCGTGGGGATCGAAGTCGATCGAGTGGCAGCTGCCCTCGCCTGTCCCGGTGCACAATTTCGACACCATTCCCACGTTCGGCTCGGACCCGTATCCCTATGGCGATGACGCGGGCTCGTTGTTGCAGCGGCCCGTCGTCGCCCCCGCGAGGCCGACGCGATGAGCCAGCTCGCAAGCCACTCGACCGACTACTCGGTCGTCGAGCGTGAGCCGCCCAGGGTGATGGCGGACAATCTGCGCATCGCCGCACAGCTCTGGTCGAGCGCAACGGTGTTCTTCTTCTTCGCGTTCCTCTTCGCGTACTTCTACCTTCGCTCGCTGAATTCCCAGGGGCTCTGGCGGCCGAAGCACGTGGACCCGTCGGCGACGCTCGGGACGCTGACCATGCTTTGCATCGTCGTTGCTGCGCTGCTCCTTCGGCTCGCGCTTGCGAACCACCGTGCCGACAACCTCAGGGCGTGGAGGCAGAAGGGCGGCGTTGCGCTCGTCCTGCTCCTCGCTGCGGTCGTACTGCAGATCGCCGAGTGGGCGAGTCAGGGCTTCGGGCCGACCGATGGAGGCTACGCCAGCGTCTACCTCGGGTGGACGGGGCTGCAGGTTTTGTTCGTGCTCGGTCTCGTGTACTGGCTCGAGACGACCCTCGCCACATCGCTGCGCTACCGCAAGTTCGAGAACAAGACGGAATTCGCAACGGGCGAAGCCGCGGGCGATCCGGATCGCGAGGCGCCCGACATCGACGACCCGCTCTCCCTGGTGCGCCCCGAGCTTGCCTCGCTCTCCTTCTTCGCGACCGTGCTCGCGGCGATCGGCGTGGCCACCTGGTTCATCCTCTACGTTCTCTAGGGATGGGCTTCCTGCTGCGGAGCGAGAACTGGCCGGTCGGCTGGCTGCTGTACGTGCTCGTGGCGGCGGGATTCCTCTATGCACTCGGAGGCCGGCGCACCGTCAAGTCGAATCGCCTACGCAGCGCTGCGTTCTACTGCGGGCTCGCGACGCTCGCGCTCGCCGTGGCCTCGCCGGTCGACGCCTATTCGGACCGTCTGTTCTGGGCTCACATGACGCAGCATGTGCTGTTGACGATGGTCGCGCCGCCGCTCCTCCTCCTCGGGCGCCCGTGGCCGCGCATGCTCAAGCCGCTGGCACCGTCGGTCCGGCGGCCCGTGGCGCGCGCGGTGCTCGTCGGGCCGACCCTTGGACCGTTGCGCAGAATCGGGCGCTCGCTCGCGAGCCCGCGTCCGTCGTTCGTCGCGTTCTCCGTCGTGCTGCTCGGCTGGCATCTGCCGGCGCTCTACGATCTGACGCTGCGGAACGTCTTCGTCCACGACCTCGAGCACCTGCTCTTCTTCTCGACGGCGCTGCTCCTGTGGGTGCATCTCGTTCCGGCCGCAACCGCGCGGCCGAAGCTCTCGGACGGGCAGCGTGTGGCCTACGGCACCGCCGCCCTGCTCGTCAGCTGGGTCCTGGCCGTCGTGCTCGGGCTCGCATCCGCGCCCGTCTACGGCGTGTACGCGTCCCTCGCCGCCCGGCCGGGCGGCCTCTCGGCCCTGGCCGACCAGCAGCTCGCGGCGGGGATCATGTGGGTGCCTGCTTCCGTGCCGCTCCTGATCGCGATCTTCGTCGCCGCCTATCGCTGGCTGGACCCGTTGAGCGGGCCGCGGCGGGAGGCAGCTCCTGTTCGCGATCTACGACCGAGGGAGACCTGATGACCGTTGCATCGTTTCAGACCGGTTCGCTGCTCACGCTCTTGCTGCCGCTCGCTCTCCTGATCGGGATCGGCATCTGGTGGGCCGTCGTGATCCGCCGGCGCGACGAGCTGTAGCGCGGCGTACTCTCTCCGGTGTGACCGCCGACGAGATGCTCGCGGAGACTCGTGCCTTCAACCTGGGGCTCGAGCGGCTGCTCGCGTCGATGCCCAAGGTGCACGAGTTGCCGCCGGAAGTGACCCGGCAGGCACGACGCGACGGCCGGGGCGCATTTCCTCCGCCCGTCTATCTCGACCACGCACGAACGATCACCATTCCCGGGCCGGGCGGCGAGATCCCGCTCCGCGTCCTCGAACCGCCGGAGTCGCGCGGCGCTTATCTGCACTTCCACGGCGGGGGCTGGACGATCGGCGGCGCCGACCTGCAGGATCCGCACCTCGCTGAGCTGGCGGAGGCGACCGGGCTGACGGTGATCAGCGTCGACTACCGGCTGGCGCCCGAGCATCCGTATCCCGCGGGCGCGGACGACAGCGAGGCGGCCGCGCTGTGGCTCCTCGAGCACCGAGACGGGCGGCTGACGATCGGCGGTGACTCCGCGGGTGCCCAGCTTGCGGTCGTCTCGCTGCTGCGTCTTCGTGACCGGCACGGCATCTCGCCCCGCGCCTTCGCCGCTGCCAACTTGGTGTTCGGTCCCTTCGACCTGACGGGCACGCCGAGCCGCAGGCTGTGGGGGGACCGTGAGCTCGTTCTGTCGAGTCCGTTGATGGACTGGTTCGCGGACTGTTTCCTGCCGGGGATGTCGGACGGCGATCGCCGCGCGCCGGACATCTCGCCGCTCTACGCCGACCTGCGCGACCTGCCGCCGGCGCTCTTCTCGTGTGGGACGTTGGATCCGCTCCTCGACGACTCCCTGTTCATGGAGGCGCGCTGGCGCGCGGCGGGAAACGAGGCCCGGCTCAGCCTGTGGCCCGAGGGTGTGCACGGCTATACCGCGTTCCCGATCGAGATCGGAAAGCGCTCTCGTGCCGAGCAGAGCGAGTTTCTCGCGGGCTGAATGCGTGTGCACGGGCATCTCCGGTGGTTGTTCCTGCTGGCGATCGCAGTCGTCGGGGTGGCGATCGGTGTTCTGATCGTCCAGCTGCGCGGGCCGGACCGAGCGTCCGCGACGCAGTCACCGGCGACGCCGGTAGTGAGCTGGACGGCCGGCGCCCGGCGCGCTCCGGGGTTCTCGCTCCGGGATCAGGACGGGAAGCCCGTGTCACTGACGGCGTTTCGGAATCGTCCGGTGATCGTGACGTTCCTCGATCCGCTCTGCCGCAACCTGTGCCCGGTCGAGGCGAAGATCCTCGGGGTCGTCGAATCGAGCCTGCCGGCGAATGAACGGCCGGTGATCATCGCGGTCAGCGTCAACCAGTGGGGAAACGGCCGGGCGACGCTGCGCGCGGACATGAGCAAGTGGCACGTGGGGGAGAACTGGCACTGGGCCGTGGGGCCTGCGGCGGCGCTCCGGAAGGTTTGGGCGGCCTACAAGATCGCCGTCGTCGACGCCCCGAAGACGATTCAGGGCGTCACTATCCACAACATCAGCCACACCGAGGCGGCCTACCTCCTCGACGGCCGCGGCGACGAGCGGGCGCTCTACGTGTATCCGTTCCTCGCGTCCGACGTCGAGAGCACGCTGCGTCAGCTCGCCTCGAGCGGGTAGCGCTCGCCCGCTCGGATCGGCGCGGTGAGCCTGTTCCCGGGCGGCGCGAGCGGACAGACCCAGCGCGGGTCGTAGGAGCAAGACGGGTTGTAGGCGAAGTTGAAGTCGAGCACGAGCTTCCCGTTCCGCTCGCCGAGATCCGAGCCCTTCACCGTGTCGAGCAGGTAGCGGCCGGCGCCGTACGTCTCGGTGCCGCTCGTCGCGTCCGCGAAGCAGAGGTAGACGCCGCCGCCGTAGCCGTCGAGCCAGTACAGGTCGAGTGCATGCTCGCCGGCGAGCGAGAAACGCACGCGCGCGAATCGCGTGAACGAGTACGGGCGCTCGCCCGAGGTTGCGATCTCACGGGTGACCCGTTCGACCTGCTCGACCGTGCCGAGCACGCGCAGCGCCGGGTCGTAGTCGAAGTAGGGGAGCCGTTCGAAGCTTGCGCCCGCCGGGATCGGCGTCTGCGGGTGGGAGCGGAAGAGCTCGTCGCGGGCGTCGCGCCAGTGCCGCCATGCCCGCTCGGAATCGTGCTCGCTCCGCACCTCGGCGTACAGCTCGAAGACACGACGCTTCCAGTCGAGCAGCGTCAACTCCTCCACGGAGCGAGCCTAGATGGTTCAGACGGGTGCGACGAGCACCGCGGCCAGCAGTTCGTCGAGCTGAGCCGTCGCCAGTCCGATCGAGGTGTCGGCGACGCCGTAGTAGAGGCGCAGACGCCCGCTCGGTTCGTCGTGGAGCAGGCCGCACGGGAAGATCGCGTTCCCGACGTCCCCGACGCGCTCGTAGGTCGCCTGTGGGCCGAGGATCCACTCGGGCAGCCGGTGGGTGATGCGTGCCGGCTCGTCGAGGGCCGCCAGAGCGAGACCGACGCGGTACAGGCCCCCTGCGATCGTGTCCTTGACGCCGTGATAGATGATCAGCCAGCCGTCATCGGTGCGCAGCGGCGGCGGGCCGATCCCGACCCTGCGCGAGT
This sequence comes from uncultured Thermoleophilia bacterium, assembly GCA_963828655.1. Taxonomy (GTDB): domain Bacteria; phylum Actinomycetota; class Thermoleophilia; order Gaiellales; family Gaiellaceae; genus PALSA-600. The sequence continues at coordinate 145,404 of CAWHFK010000001.1, forward strand.
CCCACCAGGCTCCTTCTCGCGGTGCGAGCACGAGCTCGGGTGCGCTCCAGCTCATCAGGTCGTCGGAGCGCGAGAGTGCGATCTCGCCGCTGGAGCCGGCGGCGGCCTCGTGGCTCGGTCGGTGAAACAGGATCCACTTGCCCCCGATGCGCTCGGGCAGGAGCGCCGCATTCTTGTCGTCTGCGCCCTTGATCACGCCGTGCCGGTCGACGGCGCGGAAGTCGTCGGTCAGCGCCAGGTAGACGGCTGGGCCCGGCGGGCCGTACGACGTGCAGGTGATCGTCCAGCGTCCGAGCTCCGGGATCCACACGACCCTCGGGTCCTCGAAGCCCCATTCCTCGCTCTCGACTCCCTCGAGCGGGGCGAGCAGCGGCTCGCTGTCGACCGTCCAGCCGTCGACGCCGTTCACCGAGCGCGCGATGCTCAGGTGCGAGATGCCGCGCAGGTCCTCGACCCGGGCGAGGATCAGCGTCTCGTCGCCGATCACCGCCGCGGCCGGGTTGAACACGGCGTTCACCGGATACGGCCAGTCGGCGCAGGTGAGGATCGGATTGTCCGCGTGCCTTTCGAACAGTTCGCGTTTGCTCACGCGACGGCCTCGACTGCCCGCGTCGAGGGGACAGATGAGAGATCGGCCGCGTCGAGGAGAAGCGCCGCGCGATGAAACGCGAGCGTTGATTCTGCCCCTTCGTTGCGGTTGACCTCCTCATGGCCGAGGCCGTCGCTGCAGCCCCCTGTGGCGAAGTCGTAGAGCGGACGGCTGAGGTGGTTGCGCCCCAGGAACCAGTCGAACGCAAGTCGCGCGCGGATCCCGTGCTCGCGGGCACCGGTGACCGCGAACGCCGCGAGCTCCGCCTCGACGAACGCCGAGGCCTCCAGCGGCTGTTCGTCCCCGTCGGCCCGTGCCGCGGCGCCGCGTTTCCGGCCGAGGTGCCCGGTCGGCCGCAGCATTCCACTTGCCAGCCCCGATTCGTCGCCGAGCCAGCGCAACGATTCGAGACCGGACGCGACCTGATCGGCTCGTCCGAGTGCGTCACCGCCCGCGATCAACGCCTGGGGAAGACGAGCGTTGTCATAGGCGAGCGCTTGCTCGAACCAGAGCCAGTCCTGCGAAGCCGTCGCGTCGAATGCGGCCGAGAGCCGGTCGACGCCGCACTCGAGCAGCCGGCGCGCCGGATCGTCGAGCCGGTCCGGATCGAGTCGCGCGAGCCCGAGCACCACGTACGCGTCGGTCCTGAGCGAGGTCGGGCCGTTCAGACCGCCGACGAGCGTGTCGAGCAGACGCTGGGTCGGCTCGACCAGCGCAGCCGCCCAGGCAGTCGAGAGGATCTCCCCGAGGGCCCAGACCGCGCGACCGACGTGGTCGCCGACGTGCGGCTCGTCGAGCCAGCGGCGGTCGTAGGCCATGAAGTTGCGCATGCCGGGCGAGTCGTCGGTCGCGTCATGCAGGAACGCCAGCGAGCGGTACACGATGGGAGTCCAGAGCTGCTCGTCGGAACGGCGCCCGAGCTCGAGTGCGACGACCGCGAGCCGCGCGACATCGTCGACGCAATAACCGCTTCTCCGGTTCGGAATCGCGCCGTGCGCGTGCTGGACGATGCCGGCGTCGTCGACCATCGTCAGGAGATGGTCGTGGCGGAAACTTGCAGGCTGTGGCTCGAGGCTGACGACGGCTTCGCGGTGTGGCGTGAGCTCCATCGCCTCGCGCAGCACTTCGGCGGTCACGCTTGCGACCGCCGGCCAGCTGACGGCCGCTCCGATGCGCCGTGCCTCGGCGCGGGCTGCGCCGAGCAGCTCTGGATCCTCGATGAACCGGCAGACGGCCGAGCTGACAGCGCCGGGGTCGGCGAACGGCACGAGCTCGCCTGCGCCGCTCGCGAGCATGTCCTCCGCGTAGCGGTAGGGCGTCGATACGACGGCGCAGCCGGCGGCGATCGCGAAGGTCAGCGCGCCGGAGGAGGTCTGGTCGGGGTCGAGGTACGGGGTCACGAATACCGACGTCATTGCGAGCAGGTCGGCGATCTCGTCGATGGCGAGGAAGCGATCGTCGAACTCGACGTGCTCGCCGAGCCCGAGCTCCGCCACGAGCTGTTGCAGCGACAGCCGATAGCGCTCGCCTTCACGCTGGGCGACGCCGGGATGTGTCCGTCCGGCGACGACATAGAGCGTCTCGGGGTGCGCCTCGATGATCGCCGGCAGCGCGCGCAGCACGTTCTCGATGCCCTTGCCCGAGGAGAGGAGACCGAAGGTGGAGAGGACGAACCGCCCGCGCAGGCGATCGGCCCGATCACGGGGAACCTCCCCCGCCGCCGCCCGCTCGACGAGCAACGTCGGTGCGCCGTGCGGGACGACGCGGATCTTCTCTTCGGGACACGTTCCGTTGTCGACGAGCAGGCGCAGCGCCGACTCCGTCATGACGACGACGAGCTCGGCATGGCCGCAGAGCTTCCTGAGGACGCGCGCCTGGTGCGCCGTCGGTTCCGAGAGGACGGTGTGCAGGGTCACGACGAGCGGCTGCGTCAGCTCTTCGGCCAGCGACAGGATGTATTCGCCGTCGCTGCCGCCGAAGATGCCGTACTCGTGCTCGAGCAGCACGACGTCGACGTTCCGGCGGCCGAGGATGCGTGCTGCCCGGACGTAGTCGCCGCGTGTTCCCTGTGTGATCGTCGCCACCACACCTGGACGCTGTGGCCGGGAGGGATCGTCGACGATCACGACCTTTGCGACGGATTCGATCTCGTCCAGGCCGATCAACGAGGCACGAACGTCTGCGGCGAACGTCCCGATCCCGCAGGCGCGCGGGGGATACGTGGAGACGATGGCCGCGCGCAGCCCTGCAGGCGCGTCGCCGTTCCGATGAGCTTTGAGCATCGTGCACCCCGATCGGTCGTTCACCGCGCGGGAATCGCACGGCGACCGTTCTGCGCTGCGGCCGGCGGTGACGTCGAAGAGGAGGTGCTGGTAGCTCGGCGGCCTCGATGCCAGGAGTAACGCGGTATCCACGGTAGCCGAACCGATCCGTTGTTGTTACCGACCTGAAATTGGCACCACTTTGTTACAACCCCCTGATGCGCGTGCTGATTCTCGGCCTCGTGGGGGCCCTGGTCTTCGCCGCCTCGAGTGGAGCCCGCTCAGCGAGTCCCCCGGCCTCGTGGCTCGCCCAGGCGAGTTGCGTGCACGCGCACGAGGGGCCGTGGACCGCGAATACCGGCAACGGCCACTTCGGCGGCTTCCAGTTCTCGGCGCAGACCTGGCTGCGCATGAAAGGGCGGCCGGTGGCGGCGTTCAGCCACCCGGGGAACGCGTCGTTCCCGTTCGCCGTCACGCCGGCCGAGCAGTTGCACCGCGCCTGGCTCCTCTGGCTGCACGATGGCCGGAGCTGGCGGTCGTGGGGCGCGGTCGGCGTCGCCTGCAGCAAGCCTTAGGGGGCGGCGGCTAGGAGCTGAAGCCTGTGATCGCCTCGCCGATCAGCTGCGCGCCGAGGACGAGCTTCAGCACGCTCGTCCAGGTCGCCGGGGCGCCCCGGCGATCGTCAGCCCGGCGAGCCAGCCGATCGTGAACGCAGCCCCGTTCGAGGGGCGCGCGGCGTGCCCAGGGTCAGGACGATCGCGATGATCGGGATCGGGCTGATCGCCACCGCGAGCGCCAGCGGCAGGATGTCGCCGATTGCCTGGCCCATTCTCTAACCCGCCCGGTCGGCGCCCATGCCGCGGAGTTTCGCAGACCTGAGCGGCGGCCTCCGTCGGGAGGCCGCCGCTCAGAACCGCGGGAGCGGCTTCGAGATCACGCAGCCGACGCGTCCGGCTCGATGTTCTGGTTCAGCCGGAACACATTGCTCGGGTCGTACTCGTTCTTGAGCGCGACCAGGCGGTCGTACGTCTCGCTTCCGTAGGAGGACCTGGCGGCGTCCGTGTCTCCGAGGAAGTTGACGTAGGCGCGACCGGTGGTCGCGTCCGCCGCCGACTCGACCACGTTCCGGGCCCAGGTTCGGTGCGCCGGGCCGACCGACGGATCGTGCCAGCCGGTCACGGCGTTGAGCACGAACGGCATCGACCGTTCGGCGAACGCCGTCGCATCGTCTGCGACCCCAGCGATCGCTCCCCCCATCTGGTGCACGTGGATCTCGCACTGCGGCCCAGGGGCGGTGAGATGGAGCTCGGTCAGCCGGTCGATCAGCTCGTCGTCGAGGCGAGACAGGTTCGTCGCCTTGAAGTACGAGTTGATGCCCTTCCCCCAGAGTGGATCGATGAGCGTCTGGATCACGTGGTACGGCATCGGCCCGAGCAGGTCGGCGATCGGCTCCGCGACGTCCCGGAACTCGCTCACCAGCGAGTCGCCCGACTCGAGCCCGCCGGCGGAGACGGCGATCAGCGCCGCGACCTTCTTGCCGTGCCATTCCGCCGGGATCACAGGCAGCGGCGGAGCGGTCGTGAGGTTGACGAGGGCGGTGATGTCGTCGGGCGCGTCCTCCGACCAGGCGCGGAACGCCTGCATGAGGTCACGGTCGGCGTCGGCTGCGTAGAAGATCGGGCCGGCGTAGACCATCGGCCCGACGGAGTGCAGGTCGAACTCGAACTGCGTCACGATGCCGAAGTTCCCTCCGCCTCCGCGCAGCCCCCACAGCAGGTCGCTGTTCTCGGTCTCGCTCGCGTGCACGAGGCGGCCGTCGGCGGTGACGACGTCGGCGCCGACGAGGTTGTCGCACGCGAGCCCGTGGCGGCGCATCAGCCAGCCGATCCCCCCGCCGAGCGTGAAGCCGGCGACTCCGGTGGTCGAAACGAGGCCGCCCGTCGTCGCGAGGCCGTACGCCTGCGTTTCGTGGTCGACGTCCGCCCAGACGGCGCCGCCGCCGACGGTCGCGCGCTTGGCGCCGGGGTCGACCCGAACGCCTTTCAGCAGGGATAGGTCGATCACCATGCCGTTGTCGACGGTCGAGAAGCCGGCCACGCTGTGGCCCCCGCCGCGGACGGCGATGGGCAGGTCGTTGCTGCGCGCGAAGCCGATCGCCGCTGCCACATCGGCGGCGCCGGTGCACCGGACGATCAGCGCGGGGCGGCGGCCGTCGTGGGCGCCGTTCCACACCCGGCACGCCTCGGCGTACCCCTCGTCGTCCGGCGTGAAGATCTCTCCCCGGACAGCCTCCCGCAGTTCCTGAACCGTTGCCTCCCCGAGGACCGGGGCGATGGTCTCAGTCATGTCCTTCTCCCTTTCGTCTTGGCTTGCCGGACAGGTGTATCCGGCGAGCCTTTGCCCGGCCTTAGCGGCTCCTTAGCAATGCTGCGGAGGCGTTCGTCGATCGTCGCGACGCCGAGCACATCGTCTCGTGACGCGTACCGGTCGCGCGCGTCGCGAAAGAGCTCGCCGGCCAGTACGGCGTCGCCGCGGAGCACCGCGACCTCGGCCAGTCCTGCGACCGTGCTGGCGAGCCAGCGGTGGCGCTGCGTCTCTCCCAGCACCGAGAGCGCTTCTCTGAGAGCGGACTCGGCATCGTCGAGCCGGCCGCGAACGATCGCGAGGTCGGCCGTGCGCCAGAGCGTGCTGGCGAGGCCCCAACGGTCGCCGGCCCGCCGGAAGATGTCGCGAGCCTCGGCGAGATCGCGCTCCGCGTGCGCGTAGTCGCCGGCGATCGTCCTCACGAGGCCGAGCCCGGAGAGCACGAGCCCCCGCCCGCGGCGATCGCCCAGGCCGGCCCTCAGCTCGAGCGCGCGCTCGAGCTGCGACTGCGCTCCGGCGACGTCCTGCTCGGCGAGTGAGGTGTACGCCCGGCGCACGGCGACCGTCGCGAGGCCCGCCTCGTCACCCGCTGTCGCGAACCGTCCTTCGCTCTCGTCGAGCAGCGCCCGCGCTCGGACGAGGTCGCCGCGGACGCGGGCGATTGCGGCCTGGTTCGCCAGTGCATAGCTGGCCGCCGCAGCGCAGGAGATCTCGACGAACGGCTGCAGCGTGTCCTCGAAGAGATGCCTCAGACCGGGGAGGCCCCCCGGCTGGCTCAACCGGATCTCCGCGACATTGAGCGGGGAGGGGATGCGGTCGGTCGAATCCTCGAGCGCCCGGAACAACTCGATGCTCTCTGCGATCAGCTCGTCGGTCTGCGGCAGATCGCCTGCGATCCAGGCCGCCACGCCGAGTGAGTGGATGCTGATCGCCTCGCACGCCGCAAGGCGCTCCTCCCGGGCGAGCGCCAGTGCACGATCGAGCCACGGGAGGGCGATCTCGGCCGCATCGCCCGCGACGCCGAACTCCCCGAGGAACTGCAGCGCGCGCCACTCGCGGTGCGGGTCGGCGATCTCCGCTGCGACGGCATGGCTCTGTTCGGCGAGCGGCATTCCGGTGGAGAGCGTGCCGCTCCGAAACTCGATCGCAGCGGCTGCCAGGAGCGCCTCGGCCCCGAGTGCGGTGCGCTCAGGGCTCGCCGCGAGCGCGACCGCGAACCGCCGTTTCGCCTCAGCGAGCTCGATGCGGCGCAGCCAGAACGGCAGGAGGGCGACACAGAGACGCAGGGCGTCGTGCGGCTCCTCCCGCAGCAGGGTGTCGAGCGCGGTGCGCAGGTTCGCCGTCTCCCGGTCGAGCCGAGCCGACCCGCGCTCCCGCTCTGCCAGCGCGAGCGCCCAGCCGGCGTGCCGGTGTGCGACGGCGAGAGCCTCGCCGGCGTCGCTGAGCCGTTCCCGTGCATACATGCGGACGGTCTCGAGCAGGCGGTAGCGCCGCCTCCGGTGCGCCTCCTCGAACGTGACGAGTGACTTCTCGGCGAGCCGGGCCAGCACGTCGGCGATCTCGGCAGCCTCGAGGCCGTTCCTCGTGCACACCTCCTCGACCGCCTCGAGCTCGAACCCGCCCGCGAAGATCGAGAGCCGCCGGAACAGGACCAGCTCGTCGGGCTCGAGCAGATCGTGGCTCCACTGCAGCGTCGCGGTCAGCGTCTGCTGCCGCGTCGGCGCCGCATGGCTCCCGCTGCGCAGCAGGCGGAAGCGGTCGTCGAGCCGCTGCGCGATCGCCGCCGGGCTGAGGACGCCGACGCGCCCCGCGGCAAGCTCGAGTGCGAGCGGCAGGCCGTCGAGGCGGAAGCAGATGCGCGCCACATCCTCCGCGTTCTCGGCGTCGAGCTCAAAACCGGGCGACGACGCTGTCGCCCGTTCGACGAAGAGCGAGACGGACTCGTACTCGAGGAGCCGTTTCAGAGGGAGCGCCCGGTCGGGGCTCGGGATGTCGAGCGACGGGACGCGGAAGACGACCTCCCCGGCCACGCGCAGCGGCTCGCGGCTCGTTGCCACGATCGTCAGCTCGGGCGCAAACCGGAGCAGCCGGTCCGAGAGGGCGGCCGTCGCCGCGAGGACGTGCTCGCAGTTGTCCAGCACCAAGAGGAGCGTTCGAGCCGACAGAGCATCGATCACCGTGTCGACGAGGTCGTGCGCCGGCAGGGCGCGAATGTCCAGTGCAGCTGCGATCGCCTCGGGGACCAACCGAGCATCGGCGAGGCCGGCGAGCTCGACGAGTGCGGCGCCCGCTTCGTACGACGGCTCGGCGCTGCGGGCCAGCTCGAGCGCGAGCCGTGTCTTCCCTGCCCCTCCGGTCCCGGCCAGCGTGAGGAGGCGTGTGCGCCGCAGCAGCGACTTCAGCTCTGCCAGCTCCTGTGACCGGCCGATGAACGAGCTTGCGTCGGCCGGCAGTCCGAACGGCCTCGAGGTTCCGAGCACGGCCGACTCCTCTTCGAGCTCGGCCGCGAGGGTCGAGAGCTCTTCGCGGCGGGCGTCCGCCCAGTCGTCGTAGCGGTTCTCGGGCAGGAGCTCGCCGCCGTAGAGCGAGAGCGCGACCCGGTAGGCCGTGGGCGTCGCGAGGCGCCGCGCGTCCGCGGCTGCGAGCTCGAACCGGTCGACATCGACGTTCGCGGCGAGCGAGAGAACCTCGTCCCGCAGCTCGATCGCATCGGGGTCGAGCGTGCGCCGCGCGACGTGCACCGCTTGATGCAGGTTGTTCGCCGCCGCCGCCGGGGCGAGGTCCCGCCAGAGGACGTCCATGGCCTGCTCGCGGTGAAGCCGGTGGCCGGGCGCAAGCGCGAGCAGCTTCACGAGCTCGCGCGCCTTCTTCAGCCGCCAGGCCTTCGGCGGAACCGCCACACCGTCGACTTCAGCTTCGAAGCCACCCAGAAGGCTGACGCTGACATCACCCATCCTGGGCGACAACCTATCGTGCCCCGGAGCCAGCGCTGAGCGGCGCAAAGCAGATGCAAAGAGGCGCCTCCGAGCCTGCGGCGGCGAACGTGAAACGCACGTCGGACAGTGGCACTCATCGGCGCGCTCGCGATCGCCGCGCGTAGGTCGGGGTCAGCTCTGCGAAGCGCCTGGTCTCGCGGGCTCGTCCCGCCCGGGCTCCCTCGCCGTCAGCCACGTGTCGTCGACCAGGCCCAGGCGCACGGCCTCCTCGATCGCCTCGCCGCGGGTGGAGACGCCGAGCTTGCGGTAGACCGCGATCGCCTGAGTCTTGATCGTGTTGCGGGACAGATGCAGGCGGTTGCCGATCTCGCGGAACGAGAGGTGGGTCGGCAGGAACGGCATGAGCCGCATCTCGGCTGCCGTGAGGTTGGAGCGCTTGCCGTAGTCGACGACGGCCAGGTCGTCGAGCAGCTCTCGAAGCGCCTCGGTGCGCTCCGCCAGCACACCGAGGTCGGGACGCGTGTCGAACACGGCGTCGATCTCGGTCAGCAAGGCCCTGGCCAGCGGGAGATCGCGGAGGGCGACGAACATCCGGGCGAGCTCCAGACGGGTCTGGACGGAGAGCCAGGGAATCGCATCGGTGAGGCACGCGGTGAGCTTCAGCGCCTGGTTCAACAGCGCACGCGCGTTGTCCCAGTTGCCGTGGCGGAGCTGCGCCCGCGCTGCCGCGGTGAATGCGAGCGCTGCGGGAGCCGTGGCGTTGAACGTGCCGCCGTCGAGCACGCGGGCGAGCTCGAGGGCCAGCCTGCCCGAGGCTGCGTGGTCCCGTGCCGCTTCCGCGAGGAACAGGCTCTCGCTCGTCGCGACGAGCACGTGCTCGCTGAAGCCCACGCGTTGTGCGTGGATCACCGACTCGTCGAAGAGCGCGCTCGCGCGCTCGTCGTCGCCGAGCAGCATCTTGGCGACGCCGTAGATGAACAGCGCCGGGGCCCGCCAGTCGCTTTCGTCCGGCAGGAGCGCAACGGCGAGACCCGCGTCGGAGAGCATCGTGCCGACTCCGTCGCGGCACAGCACCGCCCGGAGGCTGGCGATCCGCCCCTTCAGCTCGGGATCGTCGACCTCGGAGCCCTCGGCAGCAGCCAGGCAGCGCTCGGCCTGTTCGGTCGATCCTCGCAGGGCGTGGATGCGGGCCGCCTGCACGGCGAGCGTCGGGTGGCGGGCCAGGGCGGTGTCGTCGAATTGCCCGAGCCACGATTCGACCCGCTTCCCGTGGCCGCGGCTGGACGCCGGAAACGCAATCTGCTCGAAGATCAGCGCGGCCCGGTCCGTGTCACCCGCCGCCAGCGCGTGCTCGAGCGCCGACTCGGGGTCGCCGTGCGCCAGGAACCAGTCGGCGGCGCGGCCGCCGAGCTCCTGGACGAGCTCCGGCTCGGTCTCGAGCAGCTGCCGCCGCAGCAGCTCACGGAGGAGACGGTGGTAGCGCCACCAACCGTCGTCCCCGGCGGAGACCAGGAAGAGGTTCGAGCGTCTCAGTGCCGCGAGCTCCTCGAACGAGCCGTCTTGTCCGAGCACAGCATCGCACAGGTCGCCCGAGAGCTTCGAGAGCACGGAGGTGCGCCGCAGGAACCGCAGCTCGACCGGCGTGAGCAGGGTCAGGTACTCGGACTGGAAGTACTGCCTGACATAGGCGTCGTCGGCGGAGGTGACGCCGGCACGGGCACCCGGGCGCTGCCGGCCGGAGATCGGCCCCGCCATCGACAGCGTCTCCAGGTACAGACCCCCGGGCCATCCTTCCGTCCTCTCGATCAGGTCTGCGAAATCCGCATCCGACAGCTTCGCTCCAACGCCCCGCAACAGCAGCTCCGCTTCGCGGCGCGTCAGCGCCAGGTCGCCGAAACCGATCTCGAGCAGGCCGGCGTGACTGCGCAGATTCGTCGTCAGGTCGCACTCGGTCCTCCCGGAGAGAACGAGTGCCGAGCCGGCGGGAATGTGCTGGGCAACGATCGCCAGCACCTCGTTCGAGTCGCTTCCGTCCACGACGTGCAGGTCGTCGACCACGAGCACACACTGCTTTGCGGTTGCGACCAGCCTCTCCAGCTGCGGGACCAGCGAAGTCCAGATCGAAGGCTCGGCCGCGGCCAGCGTGTCGAGGAAACGCCGGCGAACCGGCACGACGGTCGCCAGCGCTGCGACCAGATGGCGCAGGAGCACGACGGGATCGCTGTCGCGCCGGTCGAGCGAGATCCAGGCAAATGCACGGTCGTCACGCGCGGCCCATTGCGCGAGCAGCGACGTCTTGCCGTAGCCGCCGGGTGCGACGATCGAGACGACGCGCGCCGAGCGGTCCGCACGCAGCCGGTTGACGAGCGCGGTTCTCGAAACGGCGCCGGGCCGCACGGCCGGCGGGCGGATCTTCGTCGCGACGACGCCGAACGGCAACTCGACGCCGTTCGATTCGACGAGAACGGCCTTCGCTCCGGCTCGACCGGATAACGACATCGGTTCCTTTCGACTCGAAGGCCGGAAGCATCCGCCCGCGTAGCGGCCCGGGGCGCGATGACAGCGAGAATCTAACGAATCGGTACCCGGGGCTAGGCGTGCACGGTCGCCAACTCGCGGCGGACGACGGGCGCGACCTCGGTTCCGAACAGTTCGATCGAGCGCATGATCTTCGCGTGCGGCATCGTCCCGACACTGAACTGGACGAGTAAGCGGTCGTGGGCGAAGAGCTCGTGCTGGTAGAGGATCTTCTCGACGATCTGCTCGGGACTGCCGACGAAGTTCGCGCCGCGGCGTGTGGCCGCGGCGTCGTAGTCGGTGCGCGTGTGCGGCGCCCAGCCACGTTCCCGGCCGATCTTGTTCATCATCGCCGCCACGTAGGGGAACGACTCGTCCAACGCCTGCTCGGCGCTGTCTGCGATGTAGCCGTGTGAGTTGATGCTGAGCGGCAGGCGCCCGTGCCCGGCCTCTTCGCCCGCGCGGCGGTGCAGCTCGGCAAAGGGCACGAAGCGCTCGGGCAGGCCGCCGATGATCGCGAGCGCCATGGGCAGACCGAGCATCCCGGCGCGGAGCGCGGACTCGGGCGCACCGCCGACGGCGACCCAGACCGGCAAGGGCTGCTGGAGCGGCCGCGGGTAGACCCCGCGGTTGTCGATCGCGGCCCGGTGGCCGCCGGGCCAGCTGACCTGCTCGGACTCGCGCAGCGCGAGCAGCAGCCGCAGCTTCTCCTCGAACAGCTCGTCGTAGTCGCGCAGGTCGTAGCCGAAGAGCGGGAACGACTCGATGAACGAGCCTCGGCCGGCCATGATCTCGGCGCGCCCGTCCGAGAGCAGGTCGAGCGTGCTGAAGTCCTGGAAGACGCGGACGGGGTCGTCGGAGCTCAACACGGAGACGGCGCTCGTGAGCCGGATCGCTTTCGTGCGCGCCGCGGCCGCCGCCAGCACGACCGCCGGGGCCGAGACGGTGAAGTCCGGCCGGTGGTGCTCGCCGACGCCGAAGACGTCCAGCCCGACCTGGTCTGCGAGCTCGATCTCCTCGAGCAGGTCGAGCAGGCGCTCGCGCGGCGTGATCTCGTCCGAGGTCAGCTCCGCAAAGGTGTAGACGCCGAGCTCCATGCCGGTCACGGTAGCAGATACTTGCCTACGCAACTATCTCGGGAGACCGGTGAGAAGGTGGCCGGGCCGCCGACCCCTGTCGGGCGGCCCGGCTGTCATGCCCCCAAGTCATCTCCAGAGGAAGAGACGAGAAGCCAAGCTATCAAAACAAAAGCAACGACCCCCGCCAGTCGCTTTACTTTTTGTAGTATCGGGCGAGTGACGAAGGAAGCTTCGACTCTCGAGCTCGTCCTGAAGCGCTCGTCTGCGCGTGCGAGATCCTCGTCTACGACCGGCTCGTCTCATCCGACCTCGTGAGCCGTGCGGTCGGCGCGACGCGCATCGCGCGCGAGTCCTTGAACCAGGAGGAGGTCTACGAACTGCTGGTCCACCACGGCAAGCTCGGACGCAGGGTCGTGCGGCTGAAAGGCGGCGACCCTTTCATCTTCGGCCGCGGCGCCGAGGAGGTCGAGGCGCTGGCGGCGGCGGGCATCGAGTACGAGGTCGTGCCGGGGCTCTCGACGCTGACCGCCATCTCGGGTCCGGCCGGCATCCCGCTGACCGCCCGCGGTGTCGCCTCCCAGCTGACCGTGCTCACCGGCACGTGGGCGACGGCCGTGAGCTCGACTACGAACGGCCGGCGGGGACGCCGGGAACGCTCGTGATCTTCATGGGGCTCGCCCGCCTCGAGACGATCGCCGACCACCTGATTCTCGCCGGACGACCGGTGGACGAGCCCGCGGCCGTCATCTCTCGGCTCTCGCTTCCGGGCGCCGAGCGCCGGATCGGCACGCTCGGGACGATCGCGGCCGACGCGCAGAGTCTCACGTCGCCCGCCGTGGTCGTGATCGGCGAGGTCGTGGCTCACGAGTCCCGGCTGCACAGCGTGATCGAGCTCGCGCGCGGCGCCGAAGCCTAGATTAGATCTCCGCGGGCAGGGCCTCGGCCTGGAGGTCGCCGACCTCGTGCGGCCCGAAGGCCTGCTCGGGCCGCCGTTGCGGGATGGCGAGGCCGACGAGGATGCCGACCCCGAGCGCCGCGGCGCAACCGGCGAAGGCAAGGGTGAATCCGTGTGGGGTGGGGTAGCCGTTCGACGTGACGGTCCCGGCGAGGATCGACGCGGTTGCAGCGCCGCCGAACGCGCCGCCGACGGTGCGCGTCACGGTGTTCATCCCCGTCGCAACACCGGTCTGCTCCGGGCCGACGTTCTCGATGATCAAGTTCGCCATCGCCGCGAACGCGAGGCCGATGCCGGTGCCGAGCAGTGCCGCGGCCAGGTAGATCTCCCAGCGTTCGCTGCGGGCGAAGGCGAGGATCAGGAACGACGCCATCGCGAACGCGCCGCCCGCCAGCAGAGGGGGCTTCGAGCCGAAGCGCCTTTCGAACCGGCCGGTCTGCGACCCGACGATCAGCATCATCAGCGTCGAGGGGACGAGGAACAGCCCCGCCTGCGTGACGGAGCTGCCGAAGCCGTACCCCGCGTCGGTGGGCGTCTCGACGTACTGCGGCAGGACGATGAACGACGAGTACATCCCGAACCCGAGCAGGAGGGCGACGGCGTTGGTCGTCCACACGCCGCGGATCCGCATCATGTGCATGTCGACGAGCGGGTGGTCGGATCTCGACTCGCTCCGGACCCAGAAGAAGAGCAGCACGACCCCGACCGCGATCAGGCCGATCGTCTTCGCCGAGAGCCAGTGCCAGGTCGCCGTCTCGCTGACGGCGATCAGCACGGCGGCGAGGCCCGCCGACATCAGTGCCGTCCCGGCCCAGTTCACGCGGCCGGGAACGCGGATCGGCGACTCGGGCACGAAGACCTGGATCAACGCGGTCGCGATCACGATCGGGATCAGCGGCAGCCAGAAGAGATAGTGGTACGAGAAGTGGTCGACGATCGGCCCCGAGAGGACAACGCCGACGCCGCCGCCGACGCCGAGGAGAGCCGACATGAGACCGATGCCGCCGGCCACTCGTTCGCGGGGGAACTCGTCGCGGATGATCCCGAAGGCGAGCGGAAAGATTCCACCCGCGGCACCCTGGATCACGCGGCCGACGAGCATCACCGCGAGCGTCGTCGAGAGTGCAGAGACCAGCGTGCCGGCGGCGAGCAGCACGAGCACGATCATCAGGAGGCGCTCCTTGCCGTACATGTCGCCGAGCCGTCCGATGAGCGGCGTCGCGATGGACGCGCTCAGGAGATATGCGGTGAGCACCCAGCTGACGGAGTTTTCGGACGTGTGCAGCGCATGCTGGATCTCGGGCAGTGCGGGCGCGACGAGCGACTGCAGCAGCGCGTACGAGATCCCGGCGATCGCGAGGAGGGCGAACGTCACGCCGTAGTGCTGGCGGTCAGGTGCGTGTGGCGCTGCGTGCCCGGTCGGCATCGGCCGACGGTAGCAATCAGCCTGACGGCTGCGAGGAGGCGGCGCCGACCACGCCGGTGAGCCAGCCGCGAACTGCCGAGGTCAGGCCCGGCAGGTCGCTCTGCAGCCGGTGGTCGCCGGCGATCTGCACCACGGTGCGTCGTGCGGCGGCCGGGGGCATCCCGAACGGATCGCGCGTGCCCTGGACGACGAGGGTCGGGACGGTCACGGCGTCGAGCTCGGGGAGACGGCTCGCCGCCGGCGCCGCTCCGGCGCGGCGCGCGGGCTGGAGTGGAAAGGCGAGGCAGAGGACGCCGATCGCTCCGGTTGCCTCCACGGTCCGGCAGGCGACCCGCGCTCCGGACGACCGGCCGCCGACGACCAACGGCAGCCCGCGCAGATGCTCGCCGGTGAGGTGGTCGACGACCGTCGTCCAGGCAGCATCGAGCTGCGTCGCCGGGGCGGGTGAGCGCCGCCCGGCCACGCGGTAGGGCTGTTCGACGAGCGCGACGCTGATCGACTCCGAGCGCGCGGCGCCGGTCGCGGCGACGAGGTCTCTCGCCGTCACGCCGCCGCCCGCCCCGTGGCCCAGGACGAGCAAGCCCTTCGGCCCGTCCGCCGGATGCAGGTGCACCTTCGCCGGGCCCTGGGGCGTGCTCACCTCGATGGTCGCCAGCGCGGCTCCCTTCCCCGTGGGCTTGCGCTAGCGGCGGGGCAGCAAGCCGCGCCAGAGCCGCCCGAGCAGGTAGGTCGGCACGAGCCAGACGAGCAGGAACCCGGCCAGCTCGACGGCGGATGCACCGTGGATCAGTGCCATCAGCCCCAGCACGGCGAGCAACGTGAAGCTGAACAGCAGCCACACGCCGGTGAGGAGCACGGCCAGTCCGCCGCGGACGGCGGTCTGCGCAAACGGCATGGCACGGGGAAGCCCGGCGAGCGCGCCGCGCAGCTCTTTCAGCGAGCGCGCATGGAGCACGACCTCGGTGCGGGCGGAGAGCTCGTCGAGGGTCAACCTGCCCCGAAGGAAGTTCTCGCGGAGAGCCGCGACAGCCTGGTCGCGGTCGTGATCGCCGGCCAACACCATGGGTAGATGCTAGCCGCCGCGAAGGTGGTTTCAGCGTGACCGACTACGATCGCCGCGGATCAGCGCGGCGCGGGCAGCCGCAGCTGGTTCAGCGCATGCTGGGCCTGGGCGCGCAGGCTCCTCGTGGGGCGCGATCCGAAGTAGACGCGGACGATCACCGAATATGCGCGGCCGGGGCCGTAGCCGGTCAGCTCGTCGTCACCCCCTACGACGCTCACGGGGCCGTCGCAGCACTCCAGGTGCCGGGCCTTCGAGAGGTCGAGCCGCATCGGGTGCGGCCGGGGATTGCTCTCGACGGGGCTGTAGATCACCGCCCACACGACGATTCCGCCGGCAGGGAGCTGAGCAAGTGTCTTGGTGGGCGGATCGGCTGTGGCGCGGTCTCGATAGCGGACGTTCTTCGCGATCCAGGCTGTCGACTCCAGAGGCGGGCGCGCCCGGATCCCGGGCCCTCCGTAGAACGAGTGAGTTTCTCCGCTCGCCCCTGTCTGCCAGCCGGGCACGGCGCGAAACGCAAGCGGGTGCGCCCAGGGAGCGAGCGCGAGTGCCAGGAGAAACGCGATCACGTCGGTCGATCTACGAGCCGGAGCGCGTCAGCGGTCCCTGAGGTCGGTCACGTACAGCAGCGAATGCTCTCTAGCAGCGCGAGGGTCGCGGACGATTCTCGAGTCAGGGTGTTGGTGCCGCGAGGATGAAGCGGCTCGCACCGATGGTCAGTTCGTCCCCGGGCCGGACGAGAATCTCATCGACGACGCGCCAGCCGTTGATGAAGGTGCCGTTGAGCGAGGCCTCGTCCCGCACCGCCCAGCTTCCGTCGGTGTACGTCAGGACGGCGTGCACTGCGGAGACCGTCTGATCGGCGACGACGAAATCCGAGAGCGGCGAACGGCCGATGACCACACGGTCGCACTGGGGCAGGATCATCCGCGGAGTGCGCGGCACCCGCCATGCGAGGCTGATCTCGTGCGACCACCGCGAAGCCCATGCGACGACGCTGAGCAGGAGCCGGCCGAGAACCGTCGGTTCCGGCACGTCGTTCAGGAGCCGGTCGAGCTCGGCCCGCGTTCGCGCCGCGTACACCAACTCGAGACGGGTCGAGAAGGTCTGGACCGAGAGCCGTTCGTCGAGGCAGGCGCGGCGCAGGACGAGAGCCACGCGCTCGCGGTCTGCGGCGGATGGGCGGAGGCGTCCAAGCGGTGAGGCCAACCCCGAAGCCATGGCTCATTCTTCCCTACTCGATGTCGCCCAGGAAGGTCAGCACGCGTTGCTCGAGCAGCTTCGCCGCATCTTCGTCGTAATCGGGGAGGCTGCTGTCGGCGAACAGATGCCGATCGCCGGGGTACTCGAACAGCGTCGCGTCCTCGACCATGGCAACGAGCTCGCGTGCGGCAGGCAGGTCCTCGATCGCCCACTCGTCGTCCTCCATCATGTGGATCTGGAGCGGAACTCCCGGCGGCCACGTGCCGCCGAACTCCGAGGCCGGGAACGCGGCACTGAAGAGCAACGCGCCTTTCGCGCCCGGGCGCGTCTGGGCCAGCTCCTGCGCAGGCATCACACCGAGCGAGAACCCGGCGTAGACCAGCTGGTTCGACAAGCCTTCGGCGGCGAGCCGGCCTCGTTCGCCAATCGTCTCGAAGCCGAGCTCCTTGGCGTAGCCGACCCCGGCGTCGAGCTCGGCAAAGGTGTTGCCGTCGTAGAGGTCCGGCGTGTGAACGACGTGCCCTGCAGTTCGCAGCCCGTCGGCGAACGCCATGAACCCCGGCGTCCGTCCCTGCGCGTGGTGGAACAGCAGAATCTCCGCCATGAGGGAGGTTCTACCACCGTCGCGCCGTTCGTAACCGCGCGCGGTCGCTTGCGGCCGGCCCGAGGAATCGGTACCTGGTACCTCGCCGAGGTACCAGGTACCCGCCCTGCACGCTCGGCCGCGGGCAGGGAGCAGTGGTGGGCGCACCTGGGATCGAACCAGGGACCTCTCGCGTGTGAAGCGCGAAGGTCGTGCACGCCGGTGCACGGCTGTGCTCTCGGCCCGCGTCGTGACGGCGTGCTGATGTCGCGGCTGGTCACCGACGACTACCGAGTGGGGGCCACGACGGGCCACGAGCGGGCCACGGGGTAGGTGGGATAAACCTTGTGGCTGGTTCAGACGACTGTTCTTTTCGTCCTATGCAGTCAGAGCCAAGGACGATTCGGCAAGTCGCACGGGAGGTCGTCGATGTGCGACACGCGCTGTCGCTGATCCCCGAACCCAGCCTGACGCAGAAGCAGCGCGGGCCGCAGATCAATGCGGTGAGGGCTGAACTGCGGGAGCAGCAGCAGCAGCTGTTTCTGCAGCTGCGGGTGTTGGCCCGTGAGATGCGCGAGATCGCCAGAGCGAAGCGGGAGAGAGACAAGCTGGTGGCGCTTGCCTGAAGGTGACCGTGCATTCGCCAAAGCGCAGGAACCACGGGACCTGCTGCCGCTCCATGTTCCGATCACGACCCATGCGGCGCTCGACGCGAAAGCGTCTGAGATGGGTCTGTCGAAGTACACGCTCGCCAACCGGCTGCTGAACGGTGCGGCCGATGACTACATCAGATCGAAAGCGAGACCGACTTGACCGAGACGCGATGTGCTCCCGTCGAGGTCGAGGGCGCAGCTAACGGCTCGCTGCGTCAGGAGCACACCGACGAGCCGTGCCGCCGTGAGTCGGTAACACTCGTCGGTGGCTCCGCCTACAAGCGCTGGTTGGAACGTGCCAACCGGCAGCGTGACTTGACTGCTTACGAAGAGGCAGGACATTGGGTCGGCGGCTGGTTGGCCGGGTTCGACATGTCAGGTTCGTCGGTGACGATCGTCCCGGACGGAGCTTGTTGGGGCTGTGTCAGCTTCGACGAAGCGCCGGAGCTTATGACGGTGGGATCTGCGCCGTCGCTGCTCGGTGGGTTCGACTCCCACCCACATGACAGGTTCCGGTTGGAGGCAACGGTCGTGATGTTGTTCACTGGTCCACTTGCAGCGGGTCGGGCGCTGCTGGAGGGGCATGCCTCCGCCCCTCCGCCACCACACCCCCACACCAGTTTCGAGCGTCGGCAGGAGCAGATGGACTCCATTGAGGTCGGGAAGCGTGCGGCTGCGGCGGGGGTTGTTGGTGGTGTGTCGGACCAACATTCGGTCGAGCGTCTGTTGGAGGAGTCAACCGCTTCACCGGCAGAGGCTGAAACGTACGGCTTGTGGCTGTGGGCCAGGGCGGAGACGATGGTGCGCAGCCGGACGTTTTGGCGTCCGTGTCGTGCGATCGCGGAGCAGCTCCTCTTGCAGGAGACGCTGACCTGTGAGGAGTGCGTCGAGCTTGCGGACGATGCGCTGCGGCCGGAGCCGCTGCCGGAGGCCACGCGGCGCTGGCCACGGGAGAGCCTCTCTTGAACCGCGGAGACGCCGGAGGGCCGGGTGGCCGCACTCAGGCCGTCTCGGTTCTCCCTGTGGCTCCCGTGGGCTTCCTGGCCCCACAGAAGAGCCATGGCTGAGCACCCAGGCAGCGAGACGAACTACCGCAACGGCTGCCGGTGCGACAACTGCAAATCCGCACACTCGGAACGCAACATCGTCTGGCGTGCAGAGAACTCGGTCAAGGTCGCAGCGTCCAACGCCGCCTACCGGAAACGCAACCCTGGCTACTACAAGACCGAAGAGCAGAAAGCGAAACGACGTGCCCGGTACGCACGGCGAATGCAAGCGCTGCGCGAGGACTACGACCAGCGCATGGCAGCCCTGAAAGCCAAAGGAGAGAGATGACACGGAAAGCACGAGTCCCGCTTGATGCGCAGGGCAAGCCGCTCGACCCGACAGCGACCTATGTCGCACTCGTCGGGTTCGCCTCCGGTTACACCGTCGTCTCGCTCGCTTCGCGGCTTGGTGGTGACAACGCAACGGTCGCCAGGTTCTCCGCGAACTTCATTCGCGAGGACGAGCCGGCCAACGTCATCGCTGCGTCTAGGGCCGCTCGCCGAGGCGAACTCAACGCAACCCATCGTCCTGCACCCGTGAGTTGAAACGTAGCGATCGCTTGGCATAAGCCTCGACTTTCCGTGGGGTGCGCTTGGCCCGAGGCGGCGTACCGTCCGCTGCAGAACGTTGATCACCTACCGCAACCAAAGGAGCACTCAAATGCGTGCCCTCGCGATCGGTCTCGGGATCGCAACCGTCCTTGTGCTCGTCTCGGGCGGCCACCTGATCTTGATCCCGCTGCTGTTCGTCCCGCTCGGCCTCTTCTCGCTCCGTCGCGGACGCCACTGGCTGGCAGCCCTCAGGGCGGCCCGACCGCTGGACGTGAGGAGCAGGCCGGGCTAGACGCCGATCACCCAGCGGTTGCGGATGCGCGCAACGTCGGCGGGGGACCCACTCCCTCTCCCCAGGGTCTCCGCCCGCCGCCGCTTTCGTCACTGACTCGGCGCTGGTGTGATCGTCCCGGACTGCCACGGCCCGTTGATCCGCGACCTCCCGGATGCGTCCATGGGGCTGATGTTCGATCTTGCAGCCAAGGAGGAGGTGTCTCATGGCGGCTACCGACGCAAACCGGCACATCGACCGCGCCGAGCAACACGCAATGGAGGCCGAGCGGCTGCTCCAAGGCCGATTCATCTCATCTCATATCAAGGCCCAGGTGCATGCGACGCTCGCCGTGTATTACTCGACGAGGTCGTGTGATCGCAGTCGTCCCGGCTAGGCGAGGAGCCAGGTTTGGAAGGCGAGCATGGCGGTGAAGGCGAGGCTGCCCCAGCTGATGACTGATCGGCGGCTTGGGTTCTGCTTGATCGCCTCGGGGAGCAGCTCACGCCAGACCATCCAGATCATCGCACCGGCGGCGAAGCCGAGTCCGACCGGCAGGATCGCGGTGAACTGCTCGACGAAGAGGTAGGCGGGAACCGCGAGCAGCGGCTGGGGGAGGCTTGTGAAGATGCTCCACAGCGCCGCGCTGAGGACGGTTGCCCCTCGCGGCACCATCACCAGGCTGATCGTGACTCCCTCGGGGATGTTGTGGATCGCGATCGCGATCGTGATCGCGAGGCCGAGGGCGTCGCCTCCTCCGAACGAGGCGCCTACACCGACGCCCTCGGCTGCTGAGTGGGCGGTCATGACGGCGATGATCAACGCTGCCTTGCGGGCATCTGCGCCGACGAGTTGGCCGACCTCCGGGGTGCCGATGCGGCTGAACAGTTGCTGGAGGGCGAGGACGAAGGCGGCGCCTGTGGCAAGACCCACGATGACCCGCGGGACGCTTCGGTCGGCGCCCTCGATGAGCAGGCTCGCGCTTGCGCCGAGCATCACCCCGGCTGCGAGCGCGTTCGAGACTCCGAGCAGACGATCGCCGCGGAACCGCCGGAAGGCGAACGGCAGCGCCCCGAGCCCGGTCGCAAGGGCAGTCGCGGTGGCCGCGAGGAAGACGATCAGCGTCTGATTCACGAAGGTGCCTCCCGGCATGGAGGTGCACCTCTGAATTGAGCGAGGCTTGACCGCTCGCGCATCGGTGGAAGCTACGGGCGCGCCTGATCAGGGAAACACCGATGCGCGAGCCGCGCAACCGCGTCACGCTGACCCGAGTGGCCCCCCTCGCAAACCGTCCACGCTGGCAGCGCCGCCTGGCTTACGGCGCCCTGGCCGCGCTCGGATTCTTTCTGCTCATCCAACTCGTTCCCTACGGTCGCAACCACACCAACCCGCCAGTCACGCAGGAGCCGAAATGGGACTCGCCGCAGACCCGCACACTCGCCGCCCGAGCCTGCTTCGATTGCCACAGCAACCTCACCAAGTGGCGCTGGTACTCAAACGTCGCCCCGATGTCCTGGCTGATCCAACGTGACGTCGACGGCGGCCGCTCCCAGTTCAACTTCTCCGAATGGAACAAGCCGCAAGACATCAGCGCAGGCGACCTGACCGACTCGATCCGTAGCGGCTCGATGCCACCCTGGTTCTACGTCATCCCGCATCCCAAAGCGAAACTCAACGCAGCGGAGAAGCTCGCCCTGATGCGCGGCCTCGCAGCGACCCTCGCCGCCTCACCGCCCAAAGGCGGCGGCGGCGGCTAGCTCAGCCACTCGGCTCTCCCACTTTGGCCGTCCTTTGCCGGTGTCTAGTGGTCGTCGCGGTAGCCGTATTTCGCAGCTGCTCCTGTGGCTAGAAAGGCGAAGAGGGCGACGACGATCACGGAGGGAACGCTCGTGCCGCCGCTCCCTGACGAGCCGCCACCGTTGACGGTGATGTCGGCTCCGTAGATGCCGACGAACAAGACCGCAACCCACATCGCAATGATCGCGATCGACGCCCACAGCTGCGTGCTCTCGACAAGCGCCGTGAGCTGAGAGGGCTTGCGAACGCTGATTGTGGGCTGAGAAACGACAGTCATTTCGGACCTCCTCGATGGTGATTCAGCAATTGCGCTTCGACCGATCGCCCCGCGATTCCGCGACGCGAGCCGGGTGCAGGATGGTTTGAGCGTTTGTTTCAGCCGTTTCGTGTTAGCCCTGCAGGGCGGAGGGTGGCTTGACCTGAGCGGCGCAACGCCGGTCGGCGGCTGTGATGCGGCGGGTGTCTAGGAACTTTGCGGCGACTTGGGGTAGGCAGCCGTACTGAACGGAGCCGTGCCCTGCGCCGGGAACGGTGAGGATGGTCGTGTTTGGGAGTGTCCGTTTGATCGGCGTGACGTTTGGCTTGGGGTCTTGTGGGTCGAGGCCGCCGACGAGGGCGAGGACAGGGATGGCGCTTCTCGGTGGTGTTCCGGTGTCGGGTTCGGCGGCGGGTTTGGGGAGTGCAGAACAGAAGGCGGCGCGGAACTGCAGCTCGGCGGCCGCCTCGTCATGGAGGTAGGAGCCGGTCGCGAAGGTGAGTGATTGTGGGGTCTGGCGTGCCCAGCCTTCGGAGCAGAGGATCCGCCAGTAGATGACCTGCCGTGTAGTCGCGACGAGCGTCGGCCGGATGGCTTGCGCATAGGTCTGCGCGAGCGGGCTCAGGTTGCCGGAGGCGGCTTCGTGGGTGAGGGTGAAGAGCTGTGGGATCGTTGCCGGGTCGCGGCTGAGCGTCTCGATCGTCAGGCCGGCTTCGGCCGGGCCGAACGGAACCGACCCGCCACCAACGGTGGCCGCCACCGGGTGGGCTCGGAGTCGCGTGATCACTGAGCTGACCGACGCGGCGAGGTGGCCGTAGGTCTTGACGCAGTTCGGGTTGGCATCGCAGCGGGCTGACAGGAGGTTCAGCTGAGCCTGTCCGGCCTGCGGTGCCTTCTCGAAGAACGGAACGTCGGGGCTGGTCGCACCGTCGAGGATTGCTGCCTTCACGTGGCTTCCGTGCCGGGCGATGTAGACGAGGGCTGCCGTGGCGCCGTAGGAGCCGCCGTAGACCATCACTCGCCGGTAGCCAAGCGCCGCCCGGAGGACATCAGCATCGTCCATCGCCGCGTCGGTTCCGTACATCCGGGAATCGGCGTGCAAGCTAGAGACGCAGTCCCGCGCATACCCACGAAGGTCGCCAATCGCAAAGCTCAACGGCAGCGCCGGACAGAGAAGCGGCGCCGAGTGTCCCACCCCACGCTGGTCGAGCAGAACAAGATCGCGACCCGAGCTACCGAAGACCTGCGAGACGAACTTCGCAACACCCAACGCCGAACCGCCCGGCCCTCCCGCGAAATAGAAGAGCGGCTCCTTGCCGGTCGCATGACCCGCCGGAATCACCGCAAAGGAAAGCGAAATGCGCCGACCAAACGGTCGCGCCCGATCCTCAGCAACAACCATCGACCCACACCGCGCAACAACGCCACCGAGGTTGCACGATTTGAGCGCAGAACGCGGTGGGGCGCCGTTCCCTGCCGCGGCCAGGCTCAAAACAAGCAGGAGAACACCGAGAGCCGGAACCACCACTCGCCGCATAGCGCAATCGTCCCTGCGATGGGTCGCGGGATCCATCCGGGTGCCCGCGGATTCTCACCCTCGGTCTGTCCACATCTCGCATGGCCACGCCTGGTGCTTCGTACGGAATTCCGCTGATGCGTCGTAAAGCGCCCGGTACGAACGTTCTCGTCAGGAGAGGAGGTGTGAGATGACGACGTTGACGCAGACGCAGTGGGAGTACCTTGTCGTCCCGCTTCCAGAGGCCAAGGGCCTGAAAAAGGCGCTGATGCGTGGGATCCGGATCGCCTCAATGCGCTTGGGGCGCAGGGTTGGGAAGCGATCGGTCTCTCGCTTAAGTACGGCGATCTCATGGCGTGGCCGGTGGTCTTGCTTAAGCGCCCGCTGGACTGACATAGGCGTCCCGATCGGCCCGTGGTGGGCCGTGCCCTCCGACAACTGTCACGGGCCGATCTGGTCTCTCGGCGTCACTTGGTCGCCGACGCTCCGTCAAGACAACGAAGGCCCCGCCGTCGCGGAGCCCTCGTCTGCCCTGTTGCCGAACATCGTCATCCGCAGGGGCGGGTCGACGGGTTCAACCCCCTAGACGACTGACAAGCCAGAGATCTTCCCTCAGCTCCGACTAACGGCGCAGGGGGCGAACAGCGATCCGCAACTGGGGATGCATCAGCAGCGTGAGGTAGGCCAGACCGAGGAACAGAACCACCACGCCTCCAGCCGACAAGTTGCGAATGAGCCCAGCACCATCGAGGACTGCGCCCTCCACGGCGGCAATCACCGCGACCCACCAGGCGGCTCGCCAGAAGACCCAAAGTCCCAGCAGAAGCGCAGCCTCCAACATCACACCGAACGGAATCCACCACGGAGAGGGCAGAGGCCCGCCAACACCGACCGCTGCCAGTGGCCACCAAGCAACGCTGACGACCGCGAGCGCAATGACAACCTGACGGGCACTGACCCAACCGATAGGACTGCCGGCCTCCAACGCCGCTACCCGTCCAGACACGTATCGCTCCTCCCGGTGACCTGGACTCGTTCTACCGCGCCCAGGCGCTCAGGTCATCGGAGTAACTACCTACCTGCGGGGGCCGCCATCTGAAGCACCCGGCCTTGCCTTCCCGACGCCAGCTACGCGAGGACGATCTCTTGACGCAAACGCGGAGGAACTGCGGATAACAACGGCGCGGGAAACTGCCAACCCTTCGGGCTGCGATCACAAGCCTGCCCCGTTGAGCTGCTGAACCCCTCCCACTGAGCAGCTCGGCGGCGGCGGGCGAGCTAACGGGCCGCTGCCTCGCCTGCTCAGTTGATCCTAAGCGGCGCTTAACACCCGACGCGGTTACCGCGTTAAGAAGGGCGTACGATGTTTGTACTGGCCCTGCGGCCAGGATTCCGGCCGAAGCCCGCATTTCCCGTCAAGCGCATCTCGTACTCCCCGGGGCGTGAGGCGTTGAGGAGCCTTAGGCAAACAGAGTTCGGCTTGCAGGGCCAGCCCCCGGACGCCGCGGTGACAATGGCCGCCGAGGTTTTACTCGGCCGACTCCATCACCGCGGCTAGTGTCGAAGTCATCGGCGGGTCCTTGGGGGGACGGCGCCGTTCGCGAAGTCCGGGGGCGGAGTGACGCCTTCTTTTCCTCTGTCCTCGGCTTCGCCCCTCTATGCCGCGGCACTGGCACCGCCACGGCCGGGCGGCGATCCGAACGCTCGGCGCTGACACCAAAGGCCAAGCGCCGCCGGAGCCAATGGATCAAATGGAGCTCAGATGTCCTTGCGACCTTCGACCAGCTGGTTCAGCCGCCTGGCGAGCTGGACGCTGCGAGCAACGAAGAGCCCCTTGCCGATGAAGTAGAAGCCCATGCCGTGGGCGATGATCTCGAGCCAGTTCGAATTGCCGATACCCGTTGAACCGCTGGAGTTGAAGTTGAGGAGGTAGATGCCGGCACCGATGCAGAAAGCGACGGCGGCGAAGTCGGTGATGCCGAGAAGGAAGTTGCCCACAGCGGTTCCCGAACTTGCTGCACCATCAACGAAGGATGACGGCTTCTTGTTGCCCGGTACGTTTGTCACAGCGTTCATGGTGTCCTTCCTTGTAGATGATGCAAAGCGGCACCGGGCCGAGGGACGCTACTCCCAAGACCCGCTGCTGTCAGCTACCTGACGCGCCACACTCCTGTAGCACTTGACTCGTCTGTCATGCCTGAGTCGAGCGTAAACACGAAGAGACGCGCAGTAGCAGTTCTGGGGATCTCGAACGTGATCCAGCCAACAACGTAATCGCGAGGAAGGATCCGGACACCGCCCTGAAGATCCGGAGCGGGGAGTAGACGAATCCGTTCCACCTGTGTTGACATCGCAAAGTCGCAGTCGCGTGGCACGGGCCGAGGGGTATGTGCGTTCCGACACCGAGTCCCGAGGCTGTGCGATACCGCCCGCTGTTCGTCGTGATTCCTGACACTCCGCGTGTGTCGTAACTCACCATCAACCACCCCCCGGGACGGTGTACTGCCCGACGCGGCTGGCCTGGCCGTACGTGTACTCAACGCGCTCCTTCGACATCCCGAGGCCGATGTTCCCGATCTGATGCCAGGGCGATCCTCCGGCACGCCAACACCCGGACGCTGCTCACCGTCTATGCCGGGTTGGTCGAGTCGCAGCGTGCCGATCTGCTGGGCGACCTGGAGTTGGGGCTGCACCGGGCCACGGGCGGGCCACGAGCCACGTAGCGTCGCCAGCGGAAGCAACGAGATGCCCTGAGAGGCCGCGTCCGTAGCGGCCTCTCGCCTATGGGCGCACCTGGGATCGAACCAGGGACCTCTCGCGTGTGAAGCGAGCGCTCTCCCGCTGAGCTATGCGCCCGAAAGAGGCCGCAATCGTAGCCGCGCCGGGCTCGAGCCCGCGAACGTGACCCGGCCGAACGTCAGCCCGACATCAGCCCGACATCAGCCCATGCAGTTCGTACAACGATTGCCGGTCGGGCGGCGGCGCATCTGCTCCGCCGGCAGCCAGCTCCTCGACGAGCGGCATGACCCGCTGCTGAAAGAACTGCTCGCATGCTTCGCGCGTCTCCCAGACCTCGAAGATGCGGAAGACGCCTGCCTCCTCGTCGAAGCCGGCCGTGTGGATGATCGCGCCCGCAGGCGGATCGGCTTCCACGTTCAGCCGCTGGGACACGGCGTCGTAGTTCGTCGTGCTCCGGTCGTCGCCGACGAGACGGAACTCCTGAATGAACGCGACGGGCATGGCTGCCTCCTCGATCGGAAGAGGTGATCCTACGCCCGGCCGCCACGTCGATGAAAGTCCGCGGCACCGGTGAGGGATCCTTAGGGCTGCTTCCTCCCGGATCTGACCCGGTTCGGAACCTCACCGCGCCGCGGGCGCCGCCAGTGTACCGAGGTTGCCCTTGCGCAATCTGCGGACTGGCCGCACAATGATGCGAGCTCCGAAATCGACGAGGAGGTGGTGCAGCGATGAGACAACCCGTGCTTTCCCGGTCTGACTGCGCCACAGCCCGTCGCCTCGTCTCCTGACGCGGTCCCGGCGGGTCGTGGCGGCCCACTGACGACACGCAAAGGAGCTTTGGTTGACACTTCCGCTTACGGAATCGCTGCTGCAACGGCTTGGCTGGGACGACGGCTGGGAGGCCGCGTTCGCAGAGCATCGCGCCGCCGGGCTCGTGCCCGCCCGCGTCGCGGTGCAACACCGCGGCGCCTACGACCTCGCGACGGAGGAGGGTGAGGTTCGCGCGAGCGCGGCCAATCGCTTCGTTCGCGAAGACGACCTGCCCGGCGTCGGAGATTGGGTCGGACTGGACAGGGTGACCAACCTGATCGAGGCCCTGCTTCTACGCCGGACTTCGATCTCGCGCAAAGAGGTGCTCCAGAAGACGCGAGAGCAGATTCTCGCGGCGAACGTCGACGTCGCATTCCTCGTCCAGGCGCTGCCGCTGGACTTCAATGTGCGACGGCTCGAGCGCTATCTCGCGATGGCGTGGGAAAGCGGTGCGCAGCCCGTGGTCCTGCTGACCAAGACCGATCTCGTCGACGACATCACCTCGTATCTCGCCGAGGTGGAGACGGTCACGCTCGGCGCCTGCCCGGTCGAGGCCGTCTCGGCGCGCACCGGCGCCGGTCTCGAATCGCTGGCCGCGTACTTCGAGGGCAATCGCACCGCCGTCCTGCTCGGCTCCTCGGGCGTCGGCAAGTCGACGATCGTCAACGCGCTCGTCGGCGAGGAGGTGCTGGCGACGCAGGAGGTCCGCGAGGACGATCAGCGCGGACGTCACACGACGAGCCACCGCGAGCTGATTCTTCTGCCAACGGGCGGAGTGGTGCTCGACACACCGGGCATCCGCGAGCTGCAGCTCTGGGACGCCGACCTCGACCAGGCCTTCGGCGACGTCGAGGAGATCGCCCGGCGCTGCCGCTTCTCCGACTGTGCCCACGATCAGGAGCCTGGCTGCGCGATCCGCGATGCACTCGCCGACGGGTCGCTCGCACCCGAACGCTGGCAGAGCTACGTGAAGCTGCAGAGGGAGCTCGAGGCCGTCGAGCTCAGGCGCAACCACCTGCTGCGACAGGAACGCGTCCGGGAGTACAAGATTCGCGCACGTCAGAATCGACCGAAGCGCAAGCGCTGAGCCGGCCCCGCGTCCGAGAGGACGCGGTCGACTTCACGCTGCCCGATCCCGAGCACCGCTTCGCGGAGGTGGTGCTCGGGCAGGAGGTCTCGCGCCCACGGCCCGGCCCGTCGTTCGAGTGGGGTGCCGGCGTGTGGCGGCTCACCTTCGCGCGGCCGAATGCCGACCGGCTCGAGTATCTGATCGGCACGGACGGCGCCTTCCGACCGGATCCGGGCAATCCACTCCGCGCACCGGGGCCGTTCGGCGACAAGTCGGTGATCGAGTGGCCCGAGTACGCCGCCCCCGCCTGGCTCGGATCGATCGCGGACGCCGGGCCGGTCGAGCCGGTCGAGCTGCGCTGCCGACGGCTCGTCGCACGCGTTCAGGTGCTCCTCTACTCGACCCCGGAGCCCCCCGGCGTCGACGCACCTTTGCTCGTCGTCCACGATGGACCGGAGTACGCGGAATACGCCGGCCTGACGCGGTTCCTCGATGTGATGAGCTGGGAGGAACGGCTTCCACCGATGCGCGCAGCGTTGATCCAGCCCGTCGACCGCGACGAGACGTATTCCGCCTCGGCGCTCTATGCCGGCGCCCTCGTCCGCGAACTGCTCCCGCAGATCGCCGAACGCGCCCCGCACGGAAAGCGCATCGGCATGGGCGCCAGCCTGGGCGCGCTCGCGATGCTGCACGCGCAGCGTCGCCACCCGAGGTGCTTCGACGGCCTGTTTCTGCAGTCGGGCAGCTTCTTCCGGCGCCGCTGGGACAGTGAGGAGTCGGGGTTCGGCCGCTACCAGCGGATCACGCGGTTCGTCGGCGCGGTGCTGCGCGACGTCTTCCCCGAGCGCCCCGTGCCCGTCACGATCACGTGCGGCACGTCCGAGGAGAACCGCTCGAACAATCGTGCGATGGCGGACGCGCTCGCCGTGCAGGGCTACCCGGTCGCGCTCGTGGAGATCCCCGACGGACACACGTGGACGTGTTGGCGCGATGCCTTCGATCCCAGTCTCCCCGCATTGATCGAGGCCGTGTCGTGAATCGCCGCGCGATCGAGATCGACGGAGGAGCCCTGCTCGCCTACGGGCACTACGGCCGCCCGGTCGTCGTCTTTCCGTCCGAGAACGGAGAAGCGCAGGACTGGGAAGAGCGCGGCATGGTCGAAGCGATCGGCGGCCTGCTCGACGCAGGGAAGGTGAAGCTGTACTGCGTGCCGTCGTTCGACCGCGAGAGCTGGACGCGCCGGGACCTCTCCCTCGAGGAGCGCGCCCAGAGGCACGGCCACTACGAGCGCTGGATCCTTGCGGAGCTCGTTCCCTTCGTGCAGGCCGACTCGCATACCCATGAGCTGATCGCCACCGGTGCGTCGTTCGGCGCATACCACGCGGCGAACTTCTGCCTCAAACGCGCCGACCTCTTCCCGCTCGCTATCTGCCTGAGCGGCGTGTACGACGTCTCGGTGCAGGGTGGAGGCCGGCGCGGAGACGCGGTGTACTTCAACAACCCGATGGACTACGTGGCGAACCTCGGCGGCGACCACCTCGAGTGGCTCCGCGACCACGTGTCGCTGCTGCTCGTGTGCGGTCAGGGGCAGTGGGAGGACACGACCGGAGCTCTCGAGTCGACAAAGCGCTTCGGTGCGCTCCTCGCCCAGCGCGGCATTCGACACGAGGTCGACCTGTGGGGCCACGACGTTCCGCACGACTGGCCCTCATGGCGGCGCCAGATCGCGCATCATCTACCGAGATTCCTGTGAGGCAGTCCTGGCTGACCGTCTGATCGGGCTCCTCCTCGGCACCGAGGAGGATTGGCCCGCCGCCTTCGAGGCGCTCGTCGCACGCCTCGGTCCGGTCGACGGGCACCGGCTCGTGACCGAGCGCATCGTCAACGAGCCGTTCGATCTTCGGTCGACGCCGCGGTATGCGCTCGTGATCGACAGGTTGGCATGGTGGTACGACCTCCCGCGAGCGTGGCTGAAGAAGGTCTCGCTCGTCGACGACGTGTACCTGCTCAACAACCCCTTCACGTTCCAGGCGATGGAGAAGCACTCCGCTTACTGCGCGCTGATGCGGCTCGGGATCCGCGTGCCGGAGACCTGGTTGATCCCGCACAAGGTGCCGCCCGACAATCCTCGCTTTCAGCCGACAGCCGAGCGCTACAACGCCCAGTTCGATCTGGAGGCGATCGGCGAGCAGGTCGGCTACCCGCTCTTCATGAAGCCGTTCGACGGTGGCCAGTGGGTCGGCGTCTCGCGGGTCTCCTCTCCGGAGGAGCTGCGGGCCCGCTACGACGAGTCCGGCGAGCGGATGATGCACCTCCAGACCGCGCTCGAGGATTTCGACGTGTTCGTCCGGTCGCTGTCGATCGGGGCGGAGACGATGTCCATGTGGTTCGACCCGTCGAAGCCGATGCACGACCGCTACCAGGTGCGGCACGACTTCCTGACGCCAGAGCTGGGCGACGAGATCGTCAGCATCTCGCGGCTCGTCAACGCCTTCTTCCGCTGGGAGTTCAACTCGTGCGAGACGATCGTGAAGGACGGTGTCGCCTACCCGATCGACTACGCGAACGCATCGCCCGACGTCGCGCTGACGTCGCTCCACTACTACTTCCCGTGGGCGATCATGGCGCTCGTCCGCTGGAGCGCGTTCTGCGCAATCACCCGGCGCGAGATGCTGGTCAACCAGAACTCGCGCGACTACTTCGAATGGGGCGATCGCACGGACATGTCGTACGACGAGAAGCTCGCGGCCTACCGGCGTCTCGCTGACGGGTACTTCCAGGTCGACGCCTACGAGGATTTCTGCGCCACGCACCTTGCGAACTTGCCGGAGATCGCGCATGCGTGGTTCACCTCGGACGAGTTCGACGGCGTGCTGGTCCAGACCGTGCAGGCGACGTTCCCGGCGCACGAGCAGGAGCAGTTCGTGGAGCACTACCGCGGGCTGCTCGGAGCCTGGGCCGCCGACAACGTGACGTAGACGCATACCCTGGGCGGATGGCCGAGACCGCGATTCTCGTGGTCGACGACGACGCTCCGATCCGGCGAATGCTCGATCGAGCCCTCGCCGCCGAGGGCTACGCGGTCGAGGCCGTCGCGGACGGTGGTCAGGCGCTCGCCGCCGTCGAGCTGTCGGCGCCGGATCTGATCGTGCTCGACGTGAGCATGCCGGGGCTCGACGGCCTGGCGGTCTGTCGGCGGCTGCGTGCGAAGGGCCTCGCCACCCCGGTGCTGCTGCTGACGGCGCGGGACGAGATTCCGGATCGCGTTGCCGGGCTCGACGCCGGCGCCGACGACTACCTCGTCAAGCCCTTCGCCACCGACGAGCTCCTCGCCCGGATCCGCGCGCTGCTTCGCCGTCACGCACCCGAGGAGCTGCTCGTGCTGGGCGATCTGTCCTTCGATCCGGCGACCCGTTCGGTGCAGCGCGGGGGCGGTGAGGTGATCCTCTCGCCGCGGGAGGCGGACCTGCTCGAGCTGCTCCTGCGCAACGCGCGGCGAGTCGTGTCGCGGGAGCAGGCGATCGCCCAGATCTGGCAGGGCGCGACACGGGCGAACACCGTCGATCGCGCTGTGACGAACCTCCGCCGCAAGCTGGGTGAGCCCGCCCTGATCGAGACCGTGCGCGGCGTCGGCTTCGTGATCGGACGATGAGCCTTCGCCTGCGGTCGATTCTCGCTGCTGCGATCTCGACGATGCTCGCCGTCGTCGTGCTCGGCTCGGCAGTCGACGTGCTCGTGGCGCGGCACCTGCACCATGGTCTCGACAAGGCGCTGCGAACCCGTGCCGTCGAGGTCGCGCAGCTCGCCGCCTCTGCCCCGGCGCTCGTAACGCAGCCCGGTGCGCTCGACGCCCCGGTTGGATCGACGCAGGCAATGGTCGAGGTCGTCGATCGTCGCGACCGCATCATCTCGCGTTCGCTCTCGCTCGGCGGCCGCGTGCTCCCACGCTCGATCGCCAGGCAGGCGATTGTCAGCGGCCACGGGCACTACGTCACCGTCGACTTCGGTGATGACCGCCTTCGCGTCTACTCGGCCCCTCTCGCCGACGTTGCGGGCGGTGGGGCGGTGCTCGTCGCCGCGTCGACGGCCGACGTCGCCGACACCGTCCGCACCCTGCGGGCGCTCACGCTGCTTGCTGCTCTCGCGGCCGCCGCGATCGGCGGCGCGGCGGTGGCCCTCCTGATGCGCGGCGCCTTGCGGCCGCTCGTGCGCCTGGATCGCGCCGCGGCGGAGATCGGCCGCAGCGGCGATGCCCGGCAGCGGCTGCCGGACCCGCACCGTCACGACGAGGTGGGCCGGCTCACGACGACGCTGAACACCATGCTCGAGGGGCTTGAACACGCCCGCGAAGCCGAGCGCCGGTTCCTCGCCGACGCTTCGCACGAGCTCCGCACGCCCTTGACGGCGCTGCGCGGGAACGTCGCACATCTCGCCCGCCACGGCGCGACCCCAGTGCTCGTCGCTGATCTGGAGGCAGATGCAGAACGGCTCGCGCAGCTCGCGGACGATCTGCTCGCGCTCTCGCGGGAGGAGGCCGCGCCTCCGCCGGGCGAGGATGTCTGGCTCGACGATCTCGCCCGGTCGGTCGCCACGAGCGGCGTCACCGTCCGGGCCGAGCGGGTCCTCGTTCGCGGTGATCGTGCCGCACTCGAGCGCGCACTGGCCAACCTGATCGAGAACGCCCGCCGTCACGGGCGCGGCGCGATCACCGTCACCGTCGAGCGTCACGACGGGCTCGCCCGGCTGAGCGTCGAGGACGAAGGGCCCGGGATTCCCGTGGCCGACCGGGAGCGGGCCTTCGAGCGGTTCTACGGCCGAGGCTCCGGGCTCGGGCTTGCGATCGTCCGGGCCACCGCCGAGCGCCACGGTGGCCGCGCCTACGCGGACAACTCGCGCGTGACCATCGAGCTCGTCAGGAAAGCATCAGAGTCGCGCGGCGATCATCCGGGCGAGGAACTCGAGAAAGGATTGCCGTGAGGATCTTCCGCACACTGCCAACGCCCCGCCTGATCGCTCTGCTCGCCGCGGTCGTCATCGTGCTCGTTGCCGGCGTCGTCGCCGTTGCGGCGCGCGGCGGGGGCGGTTCGACGCCCCCGCCGAAGCCGCTCGCCGAGGCGATTCACGACGCGCTCGGCGCGGCAGAGCCGGCGGGCGTGACGGCGAGGATCTCCTTCACGAACAAGCTGTTCCCTTCGGGCGCGCTGACCGGCCAGGCCGGGTCCGCGCTCATGACCGGCGCGACCGGTCGTCTCTGGGCGAACGCGAACGGCGGCCGCCTGGAGCTCCAGTCGGATGCCGGTGATGCCCAGATCGTCTGGACCGACACGAAGGTGACGGTCTACGACGCAAGCTCGAACACGGCGTACACGGCCGACCTGCCGCAGAAGCAGGTGAGCGCGGGCACCACCGCTCACGCGACGCCGACGCTCGACGAGATCACCTCGTTCCTCACCGAGCTCGGCAAGCACTGGACCGTCTCGGGTGCCGAGCCGTCGAATGTCGCGGGCCAGGAGGCCTACGCGGTGACGGTCTCGCCGAGCCACGACGGCGGGCTGCTCGGCTCCGCCCAGCTCGCCTGGGACGTGACGCACGGCACGCCGCTGAAGATCGCGGTGTATGCCCAGGGCTCGTCGTCACCGGTGCTGGCGCTGCAGGCCACGGACATTTCCTTCGGCTCCGTCCCGGAGTCGGACGTCGCGGTCTCACCGCCCGCCGGCGCGACGATCGTCGATCTCTCGTCGCAAACGGGCGGCGGCGCCACAGGCGGCAGTACGGGCGCGCCGGTCACCGGGCTCGCGGCCGTGCAGGCGGCAGCGCCGTTCCCCGTCGTCGCGCCCGACAGCCTGGTCGGATTGCCGCGTCAGGACGTGCGGCTCGTCGGCCCCGCCGATTCCCGGTCTGTGCTGGTGATCTACGGACAGGGCCTCGGGGCGATCCTCGTCGTCGAGCGCAAGGCGGACGCCGCGAAGACCGGACAGGCCGGGATGCTCGACGCGCTCCCGTCGATCGCACTCGACGGCGTGACCGCGCACGAGCTCGCGACCCAGCTCGGGACGGTGCTCACCTGGGATCGGGGCGGCGTCTCGTACGTGCTCGCCGGATCGATTCCGACCTCTGCGGCCGAGTCGGCGGCGCGCTCGCTCAAGTGAGCGACGCGCCGCCCCTCGAAGCACGAGGGCTGGTCAAGCGCTATGGCGACATCGTCGCGGTCGACCACGTCGACCTGACGGTCGATCGAGGCGATGTCTTCGGCTACCTCGGGCCGAACGGCGCCGGCAAGACGACCTCGCTGCGGATGCTGCTCGGGCTGATCCGGCCGACCCAGGGCAACGCGCGGCTCTTCGGGCGTGATCCGTTGATCGACGGAGCGCGCGCGCTCGACGGCGTGGCGGGCTTCGTCGAGGGCCCGCGCTTCTATCCGTATCTGTCCGGCCGGCGCAACCTGCGCCTGCTCGGCGATCTCGACGGGGGCGTGCCCGCTGCGCGCATCGAAGAGGTGCTCGACGTCGTCGAGCTGCGCGACCGGGGGAAAGATCGCGTCGGCGGCTACTCGCACGGGATGCGGCAGCGGCTCGGGATCGCTGCTTCCCTCCTGCGCGACCCGAAGCTGCTTCTCCTCGACGAGCCCACGACGGGGCTCGATCCCGCCGGCATGCGCGACATGCGCGAGCTCGTGAAGCGGCTCGCATCGGAGGGGATCACCATCCTGCTCTCGAGTCACGTGCTCGCCGAGGTGGAGGAGCTGTGCAACCGCGTTGCGATCATCCGCAAAGGGAAGATCATCTACGAGGGTCGTCTCGACGAGCTGCTCGAGAGCGCCGGCGGCGGCTATCTCCTGCGCACAAGCGAGCCCGAGCGCGCGCGGGCGCTGCTGCTCGCGCACGGGATCGACGGGCCGATGCTCGAGCACGGCGAGCTGCGCTTCCAGGCGGAGCCGGCCGCGATCGAGTCGCTCAGCATCGCGCTCGGCCAGGCCGGGATCGGCATCTCCGCGCTCACGCCGCGGGTGGCGACGCTCGAGGAGCTCTTCCTCGACATGACCGAGCACGAGGCGGTCGCTTGAGCGTCGGCGGGGACTCGACGTGACGAAGGTCTACAAGTGGGAGCTGCTCAAGCTGCTCGCGCAGAAGCGGACGTATCTCGGTCTCGGCGCGGCGATGCTCGTCCCACTGATCTTCGTCACGGTGCTCATCCTCAAGACGGGCGGCCCGAACGACATCCCGCTCGGTCGCTACATCAGGCAGACCGGTCTCGCGACGCCGTTCGTCGTTCTGTTCTTCATGTCGATCTGGGCGTTCCCGCTGATCACGGCTCTCGTCGCCGGCGACATCGTCGCCTCCGAGAGCCACAACGGCACGCTGAAGACGATCCTCACCCGTTCGCGGAATCGCGGGGAGATCTTCGCCGCGAAGATCTTCGCCACGTTCACGTACACGGCGGTGGTCGTCTTCGCGATGGGCCTGGTTGCGTTCGTCGCCGCGAGCATCGAATGGGGCTTCAACGATCTCACCTCGCTGTCGGGAACGACGGTCAGCGCCTGGCACGGGCTGGGCCTGCTAGCCGCGAGCCTGGCGATCTACGCCTGGCCGATGGCGGCAATCGCGGCCTTCGGCCTCTTCCTCTCGACCGTCACGCGCAACAGTGCGGCAGCGGTGGTCGGGACGCTGATGTGGGCGCTGCTGATGCAGCTGCTCGGGGTGCTCCCGGGCACCGAATCGATTCGCCCCTATCTTCTCGGCGAGCAGTTCCAGGCGTGGCACGGCTTCCTCCGGACGCCGGCCGACTGGACGCCGATCGTGCGTGCGCTCTGGGTCTGCACGCTCTACATCGCGATCCCGCTGAGCATCGGCTATCTCGTCTTTCTACGGCGCGACGTCGCGGGCGAGTAGCCCACCTGCCGTGCCGGGCCGTGTCCCGTCGCCAAACGATGTGACAAAAGTGCAACATTTCGTCCACAGGCGATCGAGAATGCGGCTGCACCTGGCGTTGGCGCCGGCGAAACGGCCGTGTCCCGTCGCCAAACGACGGTTGTCGGGGCGGGGCGAAGGTGCTAGAGCGACCGGGGTGCCGCCGGCGTCTCGTCCGCACGGCCGACGAGCTCGTGCTCGAGCGCACGGCCGCAGCGCATCAGGGCGTCACGGAGGTCCGCCGACTCCCCGTCGTCGAGCGTGCTCAGCAGCTCGCTCTCGACGGCGTCGACCGCGCGGTCGCACCGGGCGAGCGCCCGCCGGCCGGCGGGCGTCAGCTCCGTGCGCATCACGCGTCCGTGCCCCGGGTCGGGCCGCCGCCGCACGTAGCCGCGGTCGACGAGCAGCGTCAGCACCTCGCTCATCGACTGAGGCGTGACCAGAGAACGACGCGCGAGCTGCGCGTTCGAGAGACCGTCCTGAGCGCCGAGAACGGAGAGCGCGGTGTAGGCGGGCAGGGTCAGGCCGGCCGGCTCGATCGCCGCAGTGAGACGTCGCCGCAGCACGCGGTCGAGGCGGCCGATCACGTAGCTGAAGCGGGGCTCCACCGTGCCTCTCGTCGCCACCGGCGCGTCACTCTGGATCGGGTTGCCGGTGGTGCGAGTTGTGGTCGCGACCGAGGAACGTATTCGCCCAGGCGCTCGTCCGTGCCAGCGCGTTGTCCTTGACGATCGCAGGCCCGTCGAGCATCGTCTCCTCCTCGCCGTAGGCCTTCAGCCGCTCGTAGGCCTGCGACCAGATGCACTCGGTGTCGTAGACCTCGCACAGCCCCTCGCGAGTGCCGCCGCACGGCCCGTTGCGCTGGTTCTTCGCGCATTGCGATTCCGGACAGACGTACGCGATGTCCGGCAGCGAGCAGTCGCCGCAGTCGCGACACCGGAAGAGCGGAACCTTTGCCGCCTGCTCGACCGCGTGCGCAGCCTTCGAGAGGGCGGGGGACTTCTCGACCGCCCGGTAGAACGCGCGCCCGGTCGGAAAGAGCGGTGCGTCGGGCTCGAACGCCGCTGCATGCAGCCGCCGGCTGAACCGGTACTTCAGCGGTACGCGCAGCTCGGTCGTGCGGTGCTCCTTCGACGCCACGTATGCAGCATTGACCCGCTCCGACGAGAGCCGTGTCTCGGGATCCTGCTCGAAGAAGTAGAACTCGTCGGCGAACGGATACTGGATCTCGCGCGCGAGCTGCCGCCAGTCGTCGGGCGCGAATGACGCCGCGCGGTCGAGGATCTCTCCGAATGTCGAAGGCGGCATGTGGCCGCCGAGGTAGACGCCGGCGAAGCCGAGCCCGCGGGACACCGCCACGTGCTTCGCGGCCAGCTCGACGAAGAAGGCACGGCCCTTGTCCGGGCTCGCCGCTTCGCGCTCCACCACCGCCAGGAGCTCCTCCGTCACGATGACTCCGGGGATCTTGCCGGCATGGAAGGCGCGTGCCGCAGGGCGCGAGAGGAGGTAGACGTTGGCGAGCACCGGGATCGAAAGGCCGTCGTGCGCCAGCCAGCGCAGCAGCTCGTCGTCCTTCCGCGTGTCCCAGCCGATCTGGTTGATCGCGAACCTCGCCCCGGACTCGACCTTCTTCCGCAGCTTGAAGTACTGCGGCATCACCTCGCGCTCCCGGCGCTTGTGGTTCGTGACCACGGCGCCGAGGAAGAAGTTCGTCCGGTCGAGCCGAACATCCGGTCGCCGCTCGTCGCGGAGACCTTCGTTCATCTCCGTGAAGAGACTGATGAGGCCCACCGAATCGATGTCGAACACCGGTGCCGCAAGCCCCTTGTGCCCGGTGACCGGGTAGTCCCCCGACAGCGCGAGCACGTTGTCGAAGCCCTCGGAGCCGAGCTTCCAGCCGCGGCTCTCGAGCGCGTTGCGGTTCCAGTCCTTGCAGGAGAGGTGGATGATCACCTCCTGGCCGCGCGAGACGAGATCGGTCCCGAGCGTGTCCGGCGCGAGCATCGCGTGACCGCCGGGGTTGTCGGTGATCGAGAGCACGTCGACGCGCTCGTCGGCGGCGAGCTCGCGGGCGAGCTCCATCACCTTGCGGCTCGAGCTCGCCGTGATCAGGCCGCGGCTCGTGACCACTTCGGCGGCGACGACGAATGCGCCGGGGCGTGCGAGCTGTTCGCGAAGAGGAGTCATCGTGGAATGGCCGATTGCCTATGTCAGTCTGCCTGATTTATCATCGGCGAATGGCCGGCCTTCAGGTGCTCGATCTCGGGACAGCCGCGCTGGTGGAGTCGGTCTGCGACGCGATCGTTCCCGGGTCGGCTCGCGTGCGCCCCGCGGTGTACATCGACGCGCTGGTCGCACAGATGGACGAAGGCGGCCGGGCGGCAGTGCTCGAGAGCTTCGCGACGGTGGCGAACGGCGATCTCGCGAGTCACGCGGGGACGCCGGCGTTCCTGCACGTGCGCGCGCTGGCGATCGAGGCCTTCTACAGCGACTTCGTCGCGCCCGGCGTCGATGCGACCGGCGCCTGGGAGGAGATCGACTTCAACTCACCGCTCGCGACCCGGCTGGCGAAGGACTGGTCGTACCTGGGCATCTCGTGACCGAACGCTTCGACGTGGTGGTCGTGGGCTCCGGCGCGGGCGGGGGCGTGGTCGCAGGCGAGCTCGCGGAGCGTGGCCGCAGGGTGCTGCTGCTGGAGACCGGCCCGCACAAGACCGCGGCGGACTTCACGCGCTGGGAGGCGAAGGCGGCCCACGACCTCTGGTGGCCCATTCGCTTCGCGCTGATCGACGGCGGCGCGGGCGGCGCCGTGGCGCTGCTCGCCGGACGGTGTGTCGGGGGCACGACGACGATCAACACGAAGGTGGCCCTCCGCGCCCAGGCGCAGGAC
This sequence comes from uncultured Thermoleophilia bacterium, assembly GCA_963828655.1. Classification (GTDB taxonomy): domain Bacteria; phylum Actinomycetota; class Thermoleophilia; order Gaiellales; family Gaiellaceae; genus PALSA-600. Next base: position 183,883 of record CAWHFK010000001.1, read on the forward strand.
TACGCCAAGTGGCACGAGGCGAGCAGCCTCGCCGGTCCGTCGGGCGCGCCGTTCGGAGCCGCTGACCTCGATCCACACTACGACCGCGTCGAGCAGCGCCTCGGCGTTCGCGAGCGCACCGACTGGCGCAAGAGCGTGCGAACGGTCGAGCCTGCGTTTCGCGAGCTGGGAGCCCCGCTCGAGCCGGTCCGGTCGTACACCGACGCCAACTGCATGAGCTGCGGCTCCTGCCTCCAGGGCTGCCCGACGAATGCCGGCAAGTCCACGCTCAACACCTACATCCACGACGCTTGGGCGGCGGGCAAGCTCGAGCTGCGCGCCGGGGCGCACGTCGAGCGTGTGCTGATCGAGGGCGGTGAGGCGACGGGCGTCGAGTACGTGGCCGATGACGGCGCGGCGCGCCGGGTCGAGGCGGGCGCGGTCGTCGTCGCAGCCGGGACGCTGAACACCCCGCAGCTGCTCCTGCGGTCGGGGCTGCCGGACAGCTCGTCCAGCCGCCTCGTCGGCCGCCATCTCGGCTTTCATCCGGTGCGCCTCGTCTACGGCCTGTTCGACGAGCCCCAGGATGCGCACATGGTCTACCCGATCAGCGCGCACGCGATGGCCCACCAGCGGGACGAGGACGGCGGCTTCGTGATCGAGGCGACGACGATCCAGGATCCCGTGTCGTTCGCCACGACCCTCGAGGACGAGAACGGCCCTCTCTGGGGAGCTCCGCTCGTCGAGGCCGTGCGAGGTTTCCGCCGCTGGGTCGGCTTGCTCGCGATGGTGAGCGACGAGAACTGCGGCGTCGTGCGGCTCGACGACGAGGGGCGGGAGGTGTTCGACGCGCCGTTCACGCCGACTGATCGCGAGCGCATGGCGAGCGCGCTCGATTTCTCACGCGAGGTGCTGCTTGCGGCGGGGGCCTCGAAGGTGCTCTGGACCGGGCTCGCCTCGACACACGTCCAGGGCACGTGCCGCATGGGCAGCGATCCCGAGCGCTCGGTCGTCGACGCCGACGCACAGTCCTGGGACGTCAAGCGGCTCTATGTGGGCGACGGCTCGGTCGTGCCCCGCACCCTCTCGGTCAACCCGTCGTTGACGATCATGGCGCTCGCCAGCCGGCTCGCCGAGCATCTCGACGCCGATCCGAGCGGGTACCTGTCCTGACCGAGCAAGTCCGCGACCTCGCGCACCTCTCGCACGTCGAGCTGCTGACCCCCAGCCCGGGCGAGAGCCTCGCGTACTTTCGCGAGATTCTCGGGATGGAGGTGGCGGGCGAGCAGGGCGACTCGGTCTACCTGCGCGGCTTCGGCGACTACGAGCGCTCGTCGTTGAAGCTGACCGCGGCCGCGCAGTCGGGAATCGGCCACATCGCCTACCGCACGCACAGCCCCGAGGCGCTGGCGCGGCGCGTCGACGCGCTCGAGGCAGCGGGCGTTCCCGGCGAGTGGACGGACGGCGATGTCGGCCACGGTCCCGCCTACACCTTCTGCGACCCCGACGGCCACCGCTTCGAGCTCTTCTTCGAGTCGGAGCGCTACGTCGCTCCGCCCGAGCTTCGCCCCGCGCTCAAGAACCAGCCGCAGCGGTACCCGGGCCGCGGCGTCGGCGTTCGTCATCTCGACCACGTCAACTTCCTGGCCGTCGAGCCGGCGGAGAACCGTGTGTTCCTCGAGCAGAACCTCGGCCTGCGGCTGACCGAGCAGATCGTGCTCGACGACGGCACCGAGGCCGGTGTGTGGCTCGCGTCGAACCAGAAGTCCTACGACGTCACGTACACCCGCGACCAGACGCGCACGCCCGGCCGCCTCCACCACGTGGCGTTCTTCGTCGACCAACGCGAGGACGTGCTCCGCGCGGCCGACATCTTCCTCGAGCACGGGATCGTGATGGAGTCCGGGCCGCACAAGCACGCGATCCAGCAGACGTTCTTCCTCTACACGTGGGAGCCCGGGGGGAACCGCATCGAGATCGCATCCGGCGGCTACCTGATCTACGCCCCGGACCACGAGGCGGTCGTGTGGTCGCAGGCCGAGCGGGCGAAGGGCCAGGCGTGGGGGATGCAGACGGTCGCGAGCTTCCACATCAAGGGCTCACCCCCGGTTCCCGAGGAGGAATCGCTGCTTGCCGCCGCAGGCCACTGAGCCGACGGCGCGCGGGCGGGAGCTCGTGCGCGGCGCTTACGACCTCCACGTTCACGTCGAGCCGGACCTCGCAAACCGGCGCATCGACGATCTCGCGCTTGCCCGGCGCTTCACCGAGCTCGGCCTGGCCGGGTTCGTGCTCAAGTCGCACTATGCGCCGACGGCCGAGCGGGCCTCGGTCGTGAGCTCCGTCGTGCCCGGGGCCCGGGCGCTCGGGTCGATCACGCTGAACGCGGGAGTCGGCGGCCTCAACGCGCAGGCGGTGGAGATCGCCGCGCGCAGCGGGGCCCGCATCGTCTGGCTGCCCACGGTCGACGCCGAGAACGAGGCGAGCGAGGACGGCCCCAAGCCCGCCAAGCAGCCGGTCTGGCGTGCGATCCAGGAGGAGTTCGAGGCGGCCGGCGTCGCGAGCGGCCCCGTGCGCCTCGACAGCGGCCTGGCGCGCGTGCTCGAGGTGGTCGCCCGCCACGGCCTCGTGCTCGCGACGGGCCACCTCGGGCGCGAGGAGATCCACAGCGTGGTGGAGGCTGCGTTCGCGGCGGGCGTGACCTACGTCGTCGTCACGCATCCGGACTACCCGACGCAGGGCGTCCCGATCGACGAGCAGCGCGAGCTTGCCGAGCGCGGCGCCTGGCTGGAGCGCTGCTTCGCGCCGATCCATACTGGGAAGGTGTCGTGGGAGATGACCTTCGAGGCTATTCGCGCGACCGGTCCGAAGCACAACGTGCTCTCGACCGACCTCGGCCAGCCGGCGAATCCGCCGGTCGAGGACGGCCTCGCGCTGATGGCCGACCGCCTGCTCGAGGCAGGCTTCACCGAGGAGGACGTGCGCACGATGGCCGTCGTCAACACGAGGGAGCTCGCGGGTGCCTAGGACACTGCTTGTCGTCAGCGCCCACTCGGCGGACTTCGTCTGGCGCGCAGCCGGCGCGATCGCGACGGTGACGGAGGGGGGCGGGACGGCACACGTCGTGACGCTCTCGTACGGCGAGCGGGGCGAGTCGGGCGAGCTCTGGAAGTGGCCCGGCCAGACGGAGGAGCGCGTCAAGGAGATCCGGCACGGCGAGGCGCTCGCGGCCGCGACCACGCTCGGCGCCGAGCTGCACCCACTCGATCTCGGCGACTACCCGCTCGTCCTCGACGCCGCGGCGGTCGAACGGCTGACCGGCCTGGTCCGCGAGCTCGCCCCGCACGTGATCCTCACGCACGCGGCTCGCGACCCGTTCAACCCCGATCACGCGGTCGCGCACGATGCGACGGTGCAGGCGCGCCAGCTCGCGAGCGGCGCCGGGGTCGCCAGCGCCTTCGACACGATCGCGCCGCCGGAGCTGCTGCTGTTCGAGCCGCACCAGCCCGAGCTCTGCGGATTCGTGCCGACCACATTCCTCGACATCACGCCGGTCTGGGAGCAGAAGGTCATCGCGATGGAGGCGATGGGCGCCCAGTCGTACCTCCGGCAGTACTACTCCGAGCGCGCGGAGCATCGGGCCAACCACGCACGCCGGATCTCGGGCCGCAGCGACATCAAGTACGCGGAGGCGTTCCAGCGCGAGCTCCCCGTCGTGATGGACGCGCTGTGACGGACTTCGCGGCCTTCGCGCGGCTCGGGGTCGCGACAGTGCACGAAGCGGCCGGGCGGACAGGGATCGTCGATCTCGAGCTGACCCAGGTCGTGCCCGGCTCGCGCGTCGCCGGGCCTGCGCGCATCGCGCGCTGCGTGCCGGGCGACAACACGATGGTGCATGCGGCCGTCGCCCACGCAGCTCCCGGTGACGTGCTCGTCCTGACGAGCGGGCGGCCGGAGCCGGTTGCGCTCGTCGGCGAGCTGCTGGCGACGCAGGCGCAGGTGCGAGGCGTTGCGGGGATGCTGGTGGACGGCGCGATCCGCGATCTCGACGAGCTCGCAGAGCTCGGGCTCCCGATCTGGGCGCGCTACGTGCGGGCGCAGGGAGCGACGAAGGGCGAAGTGGGCGAGCTGGACGTCCCCGTCGCGATCGGCGGCGCCGAGATCCGGCCCGGCGATCTGGTCGTGCTGGACTGCGACGGTGCCGTCGCAGTCCCCCAGGCGAAGCTCGAGGAGGTGCTCGCGCGCGCCGGCGAGCGGGCGGAGCGAGAGCGTCTGCTGCGCGAGCGCTATGCGGCCGGCGAGCTGTCGTACGACGTCAACGGGTTGCGCGAGCTCGTGGAGGGCTGATGCAGGTCGCCGTGCTCGGCCTCGGCGAGGCCGGCGGCCGGATCGCGTCAGACCTCGTTGCCGCAGGCTGCGAGGTGCGAGGGTTCGACCCCGCCTGTCGGCCGGACGGCATCGCCAACGCCGGGAGCGCGCAGAGCGCCGTCGCGGGCGCCGACGTGGTTCTCAGCGTGAACGCGGCCGCGGTCGCTCTCGGGCTCGCGCGGGAGGTGGCCGGCGCCCTGAACGCCGGGACCCTGTACGCAGACCTGAACACGGCGGCGCCGGAGTTGAAGCGCGAGCTCGCGGAGATGGTGCCGGTGCCCTTCGTCGACGTCGCACTCGTCGGGGTCGTGCCCACCACGGGCCTCGCGACCCCCGCGCTCGCCTCCGGGAACGGCGCGGCGCGCTTCGCGGAGCTCTTCCGGCCGCTCGGCATGCCGGTCGACGTGATCGGAGAGCGTCCCGGGGACGCAGCCGGGCTCAAGCTTCTGCGCAGTGTCTTCATGAAGGGCATCGCGGCAGCGGCGCTCGAGAGCCTCGCGGCGGCCGATGCCGCCGGCGTCGAGCAGCACGTGCGCGACGACATCGCGTCGGTGCTGGGCGAGCCTCTGCTCGACCGGCTGCTCGAGGGCAGCCGCGCCCACGCCGCGCGGCGGGTCGACGAGATGCGGGCTGCCGGCGCCTACGTGGAGCAGCTCGGCGTCGAGCCGCGGATCGCGGCCGCGGCCGCCGCCTGGCTCGAGCAGCTCCGCGACGAGCCGTCCTAGCTCACTTCTTGTCCAGGCCGAGCAGGCGGATGGCGTTCTGCTTGAGGATCAGCGCGCGCACCTCGGGCTTGATGTCCAGCGAGTCGAAATCGGCGAGCCAGCGCTCCGGGCTGATGAACGGGTAGTCGGTGCCAAAGAGCATCCGTTCGCGCAGCAGCGTGTTCGCATGCTGGACGAGCTGCGGCGGGAAGTACTTCGGCGACCAGCCCGACAGGTCGATGTAGACCTGTGGCTTGTGCACCGCGACGGCGAGCGCCTCGTCCTGCCACGGGAACGACGGGTGCGCGAGCACGATCTTCAGCTCGGGGAAGTCGACGGCCACGTCGTCGACGTGCATCGGGTTCGAGTACTTGAGCCGGACGCCGCCGCCGCCCGGCAGGCCCGATCCCACGCCCGACTGGCCCGTGTGGAACAGCGCCGGCAGGCCGGCCTCCTCGATCACCTCGTACAACGGATAGGCCATGCGGTCGTTCGGGAAGAAGTTCTGGACGTTCGGATGGAACTTGAAGCCCCGCACGCCGTGGTCGGCGATCAGCCTCCGGGCCTCCTCGACCCCGCGGCGCCCCTTGTGCGGGTCGATGCTCGCAAACGGAATGAGCACGTCGGCGTTCGCCCGGGCCACCTCCGCGATCTCCTCGTTCGGAACGCGCGGCTGGCCCGTGAACGACTCCGAGTCGACGGTGAAGATCACCGCCATCATGCGGCGTGCGCGGTAGTGCTCGGCGAGCTCGAGCGCCGTGGGCCGCGTCGATTCGCCGCGGAAGTGGTGGACGGCGGCGTCGCGCAGCTCGTCCGGAAGCGAATCGACTCCCGCCTCGGACATCTCGACGTGCGTATGGAAGTCGATGGCGACGATCTTGTCGAGCGCGAGGCGGCGCTTTCTCATGCGGAGTCTCCGATCGCGATGGCGGCGAACGTGTCGAGCGCGGCCGGGTCGACGAGCGAGTCCCGGCTGGCGACCGCGTCGACGGACTCGCCGCGAAGGATGCGCTTCACGGGCGCCTCGAGCTTCTTGCCCGTCAGGGTGCGGGGGATCGCAGGCACTGCGCGGATCATGTCAGGGACATGACGCGGCGACAGTTGCGAGCGCAGGCCGGCTGCGATGCGCGACTCCAGGTCGTCGTCGAGCACCACCCCGTCGGCGAGCACGACGAAGAGGACGAGCTCGCCCGGGCCGCCCTCGTCGTCCTCGAGGTGCACGACGAGACTGTCGGCGATCTCCGGCAGCTCCTCGACGACGCCGTAGAACTCGCCGGTGCCGAGGCGCACGCCGCCGCGGTTGAGCGTCGCGTCGGAGCGGCCCGTGACGACGCAGCTTCCCTCGCTCCGAGAACCTGATCCAGTCGCCCTGGCGCCAGACGCCCGGGTACGGCTCGAAGTACGAACTGCGGTAGAGCGTCCCGTCCGCGTCGCCCCAGAGCTCGACCGGCATCGACGGCATCGGCCGTGTGATCACGAGCTCGCCGAGCTCGCCCACGAGTGACCTTCCCTCCGGGTCGAACGCGTCCGTGGCGACCCCGAGCAGGCGGCCCGAGATCTCCCCGTCGTAGACGGGTTGCAGCGGCGAGCCGCCGACGATCCCGCTGCAGACGTCGGTCCCGCCGCTGCCGTTGATCAGGAGCACGTCGGGCCCGAGCTCCTCGTAGACGTAGCGGTAGCCCTCGGCGGGGAGCGGCGAGCCGGCGGTGCCGAAGACGCGGATCGAGCTGAGATCGCAGTCCCGGCCCGGGTGCAGGCCCGCCTTGCGGCAGCCCATCAGGAACGCCGGAGCTCGCGCCCATGAAGCTCGGCTTCGTCTCCTCCGCCACGCGCCACTGCCACCCGGCGTCCGGCCAGACCGGGTCGCCGTCGAGCATGACGATCGACGATCGCACGAGGAGCGCTGCGACGAGCGCGTTCCACATCATCCAGGAGGTCGTCGAGTACCAGAGCAGGCGGCCGCCCGGCTTGAGGTCCCAGCTGAAGGCATGTGCCTTGAGCAGCTCCAGCAGGATGCCGCCGTGGCCGTGCACGATCGCCTTCGGGCGTGCAGTCGTCCCCGACGAGAAGAGCACGAACAGCGGGTGGTCGAACGCGACGGGCTCGAAGGGGAGCGGCAGGCCCGGATCGCCGAGCAGCTCGTCCCAGCCGAGGGCGTCCGGCACGACGTGCTCGCCGTAGGGCACGTGCACGACGTGCCTCAGCGTGGGGAGTGCGGCTCGGATGGTGGCCACCTCGGCGCGGCGGTCGACAGTGCGGTCGCGGTAGCCGTAGCCGCCGACGGCCAGGAGCACCGACGGCTCGAGCTGCGCCAGCCGGTCGACCACGCTACGGGCCCCGAGCTCGGGCGCACAGCTCGCCCAGACCGCACCGAGGCTCGCCGTGGCGGCGAACGCCACGAGCGTCTCCGGGATGTTCGGCAGGTAGGCCGCGACCCGGTCGCCCGGCCCGACGCCGAGGCGCGCGAGCCCGGCACGCGCCCGCGCGACCTGCGCGCGGAGCTCCGCAAAGGTCAGGTCGACCGGCCCGCGCGTCTGCGAGCGCGAGACGACGGCGATGTGCTCGGCGTCCTCCTCATCGCCCAGCAGGTGCTCGGCGAAGTTCAGGCGCGCACCCGGGAACCAGCGCGCACCCGGCATCGCCTCGGAGGCGAGGACCGTGCTGTACGGCGCGTGGGCCTTCACCTCGAAGAAGTCCCAGATCGACGACCAGAAGGCGGGCAGGTCGGCGACCGACCACCGCTGCAGCTCGTCGTAGCCGGAGAAGACGAGGCCCCGCTCGTGTTCGAGCCAGGCGAGGTAGCGGCCGATCTCCGTCGTCTCACGGACGTCCGGCGGCGGCGTCCAGAGGACGCGGGGGCCCGGCAGCGGCATGACCCGCATCCTAACGCGCCCGATTCCACCAATCAGAACGGTGTCTTGACAAGTGGTCAACTCCTCTGCAAGTCTCGAAGGCAGTTGCCGTCGGCAGATATCCGTGTGGTCGAGAAGAGGAGTTGCTCGCGACTATGAGTGCCCAGAGCTTGGCAGGCCTGCTCGAGACGGTCGGGAACCCGGTCGATCTCGTGCGCAATTCGCAGATCGGCCCGTACGTCTATCCCGCGGTCGCTGCCGAGTTCTCGAACTGGCGCGACGAGCAGCACGCGTGGCGCAACACCTCCGCGCTGTTCGACCAGTCGCACCACATGACCGACCTGACCATCAAGGGGCCGGACGTGATCCGGCTTCTCGAGGCGACCGGCATCAACACCTTCAAGAACTTCGGCGTCGACAAGGCGAAGCAGTTCACGGCCGTCAACTACGACGGCTACGTGATCGGAGACGCGATCCTCTTCCACCTGGAGGAGAACGTGATCAGCCTCGTCGGCCGCCCGTCCGCGCACAACTGGGTTCAGTACCACGCCGAGACCGGCGACTACGACGTGACGCTCCAGCGCGACGAACGCACGGCCGTGAACAAGGAAGGTCGCAAGCTCTACCGCTTCCAGGTGCAGGGCCCGACCGCGATGCAGGTGCTCGAGAAGGCGAACGGCGGCCCGCTGCCCGAGATCAAGTTCTTCAACATGGGGCGGATCACGATCGGCGGCCACGAGGTGCGCGCGCTCCATCACGGCATGTCCGGGGTGCCGGGCCTCGAGCTGTTCGGTCCGATCGGCGAGGGCGAGGAAGTGCGCGCCGCGCTGATCGAGGCCGGCGAGGAGTTCGGCCTCAGGCAGGTCGGATCGCGCGTGTATGCGACGAACACGCTCGAGTCGGGCTGGATCCCGTGCCCCCTCCCTGCCGTCTTCACCGGCGACGCGATGAGGGCGTACCGCGAGTGGCTGCCGGCGCAGGGCTACGAGGGAACAGGCTCGCTCGGCGGGAGCTACTACACCGACGACATCTCCGACTACTACCTGACTCCGTGGGAGCTCGGCTACGGAGGGTTCATCAAGTACGACCATGACTTCACCGGCCGCGAGGCGCTGGAGAAGATGCCCGAGCCGACGCGGCGCAAGGTGACGCTTGCGTGGAACGGCGACGACGTCGCGCGCGCGATCGGGACACTCTTCAAGAAGGGCGAGCGTGCGAAATACATCGACCTGCCGCTCTCCAACTATTCGACCTGGCCGAACGACAAGCTGCTGAAGGACGGCAAGCAGGTCGGTGTGTCGACCTTCTCCGGTTACAGCTCGAACGAAAGCTCGATGCTGTCGCTCGCGATTGTCGACACCGACGTCGAGGAAGGCGAAGAGATCACGCTCGTCTGGGGCGAGGAGGACGGCGGCTCGAAGAAGCCGGTCGTCGAGCGCCACGTGCAGACCGAGATCCGCGCGACCGTCTCGCCGGTTCCGTACGCCGAGGTCGTCCGAGCCTCGTACCGGCCGCGGTAGGGGATGGCCGTCGGCGAGGACGTCGAGCTCCTCGGCCTCTACTGGACGATCTCCGGTCCCGTCGAGGTGCATGTCGGCCGCGAGTGGAGCCTGTTCGGCTGGGCCGACCGGTGCGCCGAGGCGCGAACGGTCGGCTTCAGCGGGCTCGGGATCTGGCATGCCGATCTCCGGCACCTGCTCGAGACACAGAGCCTGCGCGAGCTGAAGCAGGCGTTCGACGGCAACGGCCTCCGCTACCTCGAGCTCGAGTTCCTGATGGACTGGTTCCTCGATCCGGGCGACGAGCGGCGCCGGGCCTCCGACAAGATCCGCACGCTGCTCTTCGACGCGGCGAATGCATTCGACGCGCACCACATCAAGGTCGGCAACATTCCCGGGGTGCCCGCCGAGCTCGCACAGCTCACGGACAGCTTCGGCGAGCTCTGTGTGGACGCGGCCGAGCACACCGATGCGAAGATCGTCTACGAGCTCATGCCGTTCGACACCAACGTCCGGAGCCTCGACAGCGTGTTGACCGTCGTCGCCGGTGCCGGTGCCCCGAACGGCGGGATCGCGATCGACACCTGGCACATGTCGAAGCTCGGCATCGGGCCTGACGACCTGCGGCGGATCCCGCTCGAGTATCTGTCGTGGGTCGAGTTGAGCGACGGCAGGATCGACGACATGGACGATGCGGTCGACGAGACCGTCAACCACCGTGCGCTCCCCGGTGAGGGGGAGTTCGACCTGCGCGCCTACATCGAAGCGTGCCGGGACCACGGCTACGCAGGGCCCTGGGGCGTCGAGGTCCTGTCGGACGAACTGCGCAACAACCCGATCGACGTGATCTTCAGGCGGGCCTACGAGACGACAGCCGCCCAATTCGAACCAGAGAGGAGCGCAGCGTGAGCGCATCGAACGGAGTCGAGCAGCTCGATCGCGACCGGCTCGTCTGGATGTACGAGCAGATGCTCCGCATCCGCGAGTTCGAGGAACGGGTGAAGCGGACGTTCATCGAGCACCCCGGCGTGATTCGCGGGCACACGCACCTGGCCGACGGCGCCGAGGCGTCGATCGTCGGTTCGATCGCCACCCTCGGGCCGGACGACCAGTTCTTCACGACCTACCGCTGCCACGGCTACCCCCTGGCGCGCGGGACGGATCCGAAGGCGATGATGGCGGAGATCTACGGCCGCAAGGACGGTCTGTGCAAGGGGATCGGCGGCTCGATGCACCTCGCCGACCCGTCGAACGGCTTCCTCGGCACATCGGGGATCGTCGGCGCGGGGATCCCGCATGCGACCGGCGCGGCCTGGGCAGCGCAGATCCGCAAGCAGGGGCAGGTCGTGCTCTGCTTCTTCGGCGACGGCGCCTCCAAGCAGGGTGCGTTCTCCGAGTCGCTGAACATCGCGTCGCTGTGGAAGCTGCCGATCGTCTACGTGATGGAGAACAACGGCTACAACGTCCACACGCGCACCGAGCAGGAGGACGCGAACCGCGCGAACGGCGAGGATCTCTCCGTCAAGGCGAAGGCCTTCAGCATGCCCGGAGTGACGATCGACGGCCGCGACCCGCTGGCGGTGTACGACACGGTCGGAGCCGCGGTCGCGCGGGCCCGCTCAGGCGAGGGGCCGACGCTCGTCGAGTCGCAGATGTACCGCCTCTCGGCCCACGGCAACATCATCGCGCCGCCGGGGGTGCCGCTGCATTTCCCGGAGCACGAGGCGATCGAGAAGTTCGGCGCGCCCGAGGAGTACGAGGCGGCCCTGCAGGGCGATCCCGTCCCGGCGTTCCGCGGACGGCTCGTTGCCGACGGGACGCTCTCCGCCGACGAGGCGGAGGCGATCGGAGCGCGTGTCCGCGACGAGATGCAGGCAGCAGTGACCTTCGGTCTCGAGAGCCCGTTCCCGGACGTCGAGTCCGCCCTCGAATTCGTCTACGCGTAGGAAAGGCAGGGACGAACATGGCACACGAACTGCCCTTCATCGCCGCGATCGACGAGGCGATCAGGCTCGAGATGGAACGCGACGACACCGTTCTGTACTTCGGCCAGAACATGGCGACGACGGAGAACGAGCCGTATGTCGATGCCTTCGGCAAGGACCGCGTGCGGGTCACGCCGATCTCCGAGACGGCCGAGATCGGGATGGCGATCGGCGCCGCGATCGCCGGCTTCCGGCCGGTGGTCGAGCTCTACATGGCGGAGTTCATGCTCGTCGCGATGGACCAGGTGATCAACGAGGCGCCGCGTTTTCGCGCGATGAGCGGCGGCCGGGTGAAGGTGCCGCTCGTGCTCAAGGCGGGCTTCGGCTTCACGGCCGGCTGGGCGGGCCAGCACACCGGCACGATCGGCGGTCTCTTCATGGGCGTGCCCGGCCTCAAGGTCGTAATGCCGTCGACGGCTGCCGACGCGAAGGGCCTGATGGCGACCGCGATCCGCGACGACAACCCGGTCGTCTATCTGCACCACTATCTCCTCACGCTCGAACACGGGGACGTGCCCGACGGCGAGTATCTGGTGCCGTTCGGCGAGGCAGCCGTCCGTCGCGCCGGCGGCGACGTGACGATCGTCGCGACGGGCTGGACGGTCGACCGCGCGCTCGCGGCGGCCGAGCAGCTCGCGGCCGACGGGATCCAGGCCGAGGTGATCGATCCGCGCACGCTGGCGCCGCTCGACACGAAGACGATCCTCGAGTCGGTCGACAAGACCGGCCGGCTCGTCCTCGTCGACCAGTCCACGAGACACGCGTCCGTCTCGACGGTGATCGCCGGTGAGGTGGCCGAGCACGCGTTCTCGTCGCTCAAGGCTCCGATCGTGCAGGTGACCGCGCTCGACGCGACGATTCCCTACAGCGAGCCGCTCGAGGCCTGGGTGCTGCCGGACGAGGACAAGATCGTCACCGCGGTGCAGCAGGTGGTCGGAGCGGCGCCCGTCGGGGCGTAATGGCGGTGCCGCCGCTCGGTGGCGAGCAGGCCCTGCACCTGCTCGCCACGATGTGGCGGATCCGGTTGTTCGAGGAGCGGGTCGGTCAGCTCAAACGCGCAGACGAGGTGCACGGCCTCGTGCACCTGAGCGTGGGCCAGGAGGGCGTCGCGGCGGCGGTCTGCACGCAGCTCCGCGACGACGATGCGGTCTACTCCGGGCACCGGGCGCACGGGCACGCGATCGCAAAGGGCGCTCCGCTCGACCGCGTGCTCGCGGAGCTGATGGGGCGGGACACCGGACTGTGCCGCGGTCTCGGCGGTTCGATGCACCTGGTCGACGTCGCGCACGGCTTCATGGGCGCGACCGGAGTCGTCGGGGGGAACATCCCGGTCGCCCTCGGGAGCGCGCTGGCCTCGCGGCTGCGCGGGGACGACACGGTCGCCGTCGTCTTCTTCGGCGACGGCGCGGTCCAGGCCGGGCATTTCAACGAGACCGTGAACCTGGCGACGCTGTGGCGGCTCCCGATCATCCTCGTCTGCGAGAACAACGGCTTCGCGGAGTTCACGCCTCGGTCCGCGCACACGATCGTGGAGCGTGTCAGCGACGTCGTCGCACCCTACGGGCTCGAGCGAGCGACGGTCGACGGCAACGACGCGGTCGCGGTCTGGACGGCGTTCCGTGGCTACCTCGACGCGGCCCGCGCCGGGGGCGGCCCCTTTCTCCTCGAGTGCCTCACGCACCGGCTGCGCGGGCACTACGAAGGCGATCCCGGCGCCTATCGGGAGGCGCTCGCGGCGGCGGAGTGGCAGGAGCAGGACCCGATCCAGCGGCTCCAGCGCGACGGTGCTGCACGGGGCTGGTTCGCAGAGAGCGCCGTGCAGGCGATCGAGGCGGACGCGGTCGACGCGCTGGAGGAGGCCGTGCGGTACGCGCGCGGCAGCTCGTTCCCGAACGAGGCGCTGCTCGAGGAACTGGTCTACGCGCGTGCCTGAGCTGACCTACATCAAGGCGATCACGGCGACGCTCGCAGACTCGATGCGCGCGGACGAGCGGGTCTTCGTGCTCGGCGAGGACGTCGCCGAGGGCGGCCCCTACACCGCCACCGCCGGTCTCGCGGAGGAGTTCGGCGTCGAGCGGGTGATCAACACCCCGATCAGCGAGGCTGCGATCACCGGGGTGGCGATCGGCGCGGCGCAATCGGGGTTTCGCCCGGTGCTCGAGATCATGTTCATCGACTTCATCACGCTCGCGCTCGACCAGCTCGTGAACGGGGCCGCCAAGGCGCACTTCATGTCCGGCGGCCAGCTGACGGTGCCGCTGGTGCTGCGCACGCAGGGCGGCGCCGGGCAGCGCGGGGCGGCGCAGCACTCCCAGAGCCTGGAGAGCTGGCTCACCCATGTGCCGGGGCTGAAGGTCGTGATGCCGAGCCGCCCCGTCGACGCGGCCGGGCTGCTCGCGAGTGCGATCGCCGATCCGAACCCGGTCGTCTTCATCGAGAACAAGACCCTGTATTTCCGCAAGGGCGAAGTCCCCGACTCGGCGTCCGTGGCGATCGGCGAGGCAGTGACGCTGCGCGCGGGGGGAGACGTGACGATCGTGGCCCTGTCGCGCCTCGTGCACGACGCGCTCGCCGCGGCGGAGATCCTGGCCGCGGAGCACGGGATCGAGGCCGAGGTGATCGACCCGCGCACGCTGGTGCCCCTCGACCTCGCAGCGATCGTCGACTCGGTGCGACGCACCGGCCGGCTCGTCGTCGCGCACGAGGCGGTCGAGCATGGGGGCTTCGGCGCGGAGATCGCCGCGCAGGTCCAGGCCGGGGCCTTCGACTACCTCGACGCTCCGATCGAGCGCGTCGGTGCGCCGTTCGCGCCGATCCCGCTCAGCCCGCCGCTCGAGGACGCGTACCTGCCCGGCGTCGACGACGTCGTCGCCGCGGCCAGGAGGACACTGCGGTGATCGCGGCGGTCACCGAGGCGGTCGGCTCGATGCGCGTCCGCGAGGTGCGCGAGCCCGATGAGCCCGGCGCCGGCGAGGTGATCGTGCGGCCGGCGGCGGTCGGCATCTGCGGGTCGGACTTCCACTTCTTCGAGGGGCGGCTGTCCGAGCACGCGGGCGGCTCCGGCTTCCCGCGCATCCAGGGGCACGAGGTCGCAGCGACCGTCGAAGCCGTCGGGCCGGGCTGCCGGGACGGAATCCGGATCGGCCAGACGGTTGCCCTCTTCCCGCTGACTGCGTGTGGGCACTGTTATCCCTGCAGCATCGGGCGTCCGAACGTGTGCGTGAACTTCAGCCTGATCGGCGTCCACGAGGACGGGGGGCTGCAAGAGCTGCTTCGGATCGCCGACGACCAGGTGTTCCCGATCGCCGGCGCGGCCCCGGCGGTCGCCGCGCTGGTCGAGCCGATCTCGATCGCGATGCAGGCCGTGCATCGCGGCCGGATCGCCGACGGAGAGCACGTCGTCGTGCTCGGAGCCGGGCCGATCGGGCAGTCGCTGCTCGTCGCGGCGCAGGACCGGGGCGCGAAGGTGCTGCTCGTCGATCTCCTCGACGACCGCCTCGAGACCGCGCGTGCCCTCGGTGCGGACACGACGCGGTGGACGACGGCCGGCGACGTCGTCGCACACGCGCGCGACTGGAGCGGCGGCGACGGACCGCAGGTCGTGATCGACGCGACCGGTGTTCCGGCAGCGGTCGAGGCGGCTGTCGAGCTCGTGACGCCCGCCGGCCGGGTGGTGCAGGTCGGCATGTCCGGTGACTCGGTCACCTTGCGGCTCGGCAGCTTCACGGAGAAGGAGCTCGACGTGATCGGTGTCGCGTGTTGCGGCACCGGTGAGTTCGCCGAGGCCGTCGATCTGACCGAGCGCAACGCCGGCCGCCTCGCGCAGCTCGTGAGCCACGAGTTCCCGCTGCAGGAGGCGCCCGAGGCGCTGCACTTCGCGATGGAGCATCCGGACGAGGTGATGAAGGTCGTGATCCGCGTTGGTTGAGTCGAATCGAGGAGGAGTCTGGGCATGAAAGCGGCACTGTTGCGCGAGTACCACGAACCGCTCGAGCTCATCGAGCGCCCGGTCCCCGAGGTCTCGCAGCCGAGCGACGTGCTCGTGCGGATCGGCGGCGCCGGGGTCTGCGCGACCGACTTGCATGCAATCGACGGGCTGATGGAGCCGGCGGGCGTGACCCTGCCGCGTGTCCTCGGGCACGAGAACGCGGGCTGGGTCGAGGACGCCGGTGTAGGCGTTACGACCGTCGCGAAGGGCGACGCCGTCCTCGTCTACCCGCCCTACAGCTGCGGTCTGTGCGTCGCCTGCCGACGCGGGAACGACATGCACTGCGTGAAGCACCAGTTCACGGGCCTGTCCGTGGACGGCGGATTCGCCGAGTACGTGCTCGTCTCCGAACGCTCGCTGCTGCGGCTCCCCCCCGGAGTCGAGCCGGCCGCCGTCGCACCGCACGCGGACGCCGGCCTCACCGCTTACCACGCAGTTCGGCGGCAGGCCCATCTCGCCGTCCCGGGCTCGACCGCGGTCGTGATCGGGGTGGGCGGTGTGGGGCACATCGCCCTGCAGCTCGTCCGCGAGCTCGGCTCGAGCACGGTGATCGCGGTCGACACCGACGAGCGCCGGCGCCGGCTCGCCGCGGAGCTGGGCGCGGACGAGGTGCTCGATGGAGCGGACGCGGTTCGGGAGGCGACGGACGGCCGCGGCGCGGACATCGTCTTCGACTTCGTCGGGACCGACCAGACGCACGCCGCGTCGGCGGCGATGCTGGCGCGGGGCGGCACGTACTCGGTGATCGGCTACGGCGGGACGATCTCGATCCCGTCGGGCGCGCTCGTCGTGGACGAGCACTCGGTCGTGGGCAACCTCGTCGGCACGTGGGTCGATCTCTACGAGCTGCTGCAGCTGCACGGCGCGGGCAAGGTCACGCTGAAGACGGAGGTGCATCCGCTCGATTCCGTGAACGACGTGCTCGCGAAGCTGCACGACGGTGAGGTGACCGGCCGCGCCGTGCTCGTTCCCGGCTAGTAGTTGAACACCGTCGCGTGGTCCCCAAGCCATTCGAACATCGGCGTCGCGCCCGCAACCTTCGAATTCGGGACCTGCTCCTCGTCCGAGAGGCCCCGCGCGTCGAGGCAGATCGGGCACAGCCAGATCTCGCCGCCGCCGTCTGCGAACTGTGCGAAGAGCCGCTCGAGGGGCGGGCAGCCGTTGCAGGCCTCGCCGGCCGCGACGCCGGGCAGGCCGAGCCGAACCGCCTCCTGGGTCGTCCAGACGACCACGTCTTTCCCCTGGTTCAACGCTGCGGTCGCGACGAGGAACGCGACGGTCACCCGCTCGGCGTCCTCCATCCCGGTCGAGAGACTCACGAGCACCTTCTCAGCCAAGGCCGACTCCCTTCTCCTGCCGATCGACGTTTGCAGTCGATCGTAGGACACGAGCGAGCCGATCGCCTGCGAGATCGTGAACGCGGAACTGTTCGTGTTGTTGCTGAGGCTCGCTGCGGGTAGGCTCGCTCCCCGTGAGCATCCTCGGGAACCGCGTGCTGCGCAAGGAGGACCCGCGGTTCCTCCGCGGGGAGGGCCGCTACGTCGAGAACCTGCCCGTCGAGGGAGCGGCGTCGGTCACGTTCGTCCGTTCGCTCCTCGCTCACGCGCGCATCGGCGAGGTCGACACCTCGGCCGCCGAAGAGCTTCCGAACGTGCAGGTGCTGACGGCAGCAGATCTCGACCTGCCTCCGTTCGGCCCGCCGCCCTTCCCCGGACTGAACCAGGCGATGGGGAGGCCGTTGATCGCGAAGGACGTCGTGCGGTTCGTCGGCGACATCGTCGCGATCGTGATCAGCGACGATCGCAAGTCGGGCGCGGATGCGGCCGAGCTCGTCTTCATCGACTACGACCCGCTGCCCGCCGTCGTGACACCGGAGGACGCGGCGAAGGACGAGGTGCTGCTCTTTCCCGAGGCCGGGACGAACGTCGCGGCCTTCCCGGGCTCGCCGGACCACGACGAGCAGCTGTTCGACGGGTGCGACGTCGTCGTGTCGGGCACGCTGCACAGCCAGCGCATGGCGCCGTGCCCGCTCGAGCCGCGCTCGTGCGCCGCGGAGCTCGGCTCCGACGGGCGCCTCACCGCCTGGCTCTCCACGCAGACACCGCACCAGGACCGCATGGTCCTCGCGGGAGTGCTCGGGCTCGAGCCCGAGCAGGTGCGCGTGATCGCACCCGACGTCGGCGGTGGCTTCGGTGCGAAGATGCTCAACGCCGAGGAGCTTCTGCTCGCCTGGGTGGCGCGCAAGGTCGGCCGGCCCGTGCGCTGGACCGAGACGCGCAGCGAGAGCATGGTCGCGCTGCCTCACGGCCGCGCACAGCGCCTCGACTTCACGATCGGCGGGACGAAGGACGGCAAGGTGCTCGCGTACCGGCTCGACTCGCTGCAGGACGCCGGTGCCTACCCGGGGCTCGGCGCGTTTCTGCCGAACCTGACGTCGCTGATGGCGAGCGGCGTCTATGCGATCCCCCGGATCGAGTTCGAGGGACGCTCGGTGGTGACGAACACGACGCCGATCTCGGCTTTTCGCGGCGCGGGCCGGCCCGAGGCGACGCAGGCGATCGAGCGCGCGATGGACACGCTCGCGGCCGAGCTCGGGATGGATCCCGCCGAGATCAGGCGCAGGAACTTCATCCCGAACGACGCGTTCCCGCACACGACCGTCACCCATGCCGCCTACGACTCCGGCGACTACGGGGGCGCGCTCGAGCTCGTGCTTCGCTCGGCCGGCTATGACGAGTTGCGCGCCGAGCAGCAGCACCGCCGCGACGAGGGAGGCGCGAAGCAGCTCGGGATCGGCATCTCCTGCTACGTCGAGATCACGAACGGAGTCGCCGAGACCGAGTTCGGGGAGGTCGAGATCACAGACGACGGCGGGGCGATCGTCCGCACCGGCTCGTTCTCGCACGGCCAGGGGCACGAGACGACGTTCGCGATGATCGCCGCCGAGCGGCTCGGGCTCCCCGTCGACAAGGTGACCGTCCACAAGGGCGACACCGACGAGATCGCCAAGGGCACCGGGACCTACGGGTCGAAGTCGACCCAGATCGGGGGCGCGGCCGCGAGGCTCGCAGCCGACGACGTCGTGGAGCAGGCGAAGCAGCTCGTCGCCGACTACCTCGAGGCGAGCCCGGCCGACATCGTGCTCGATCAGGGCACCGGCCGCCTGCACGTGGCCGGTGACCCCTCCACGGGGATCTCCTGGGCCGATCTCGCCTCGCGCGCCTCGGCCGACGAGCGGCTCGGAGAGCTGAAGGCGGAGCATGAGTTCCAGGCCGCCCCGACGTTCCCCTTCGGCGCGCACATCGCTGTCGTCGAGGTCGACACGGAGACCGCGCGGGTCGAGCTGCTCCGGCTCGTCGCCGTCGACGACGCCGGCACGCTGATCAACCCGCTGGTCGCCGAGGGGCAGGTGCACGGCGGCGTCGCGACGGGCGTGGCCCAGGCGCTGTACGAGCAGGTCCTCTACGACGAGGACGGGAACCCGCTGACCGGCACCTTCGTCGGGTACGCGTTCCCGTCGGCCGCCGACCTTCCGTCCTGGGAGGCGGTCGAGATGGAGACGCCGACCCCGATGAACGCGCTCGGCGCGAAGGGGATCGGCGAGTCGGGGACGATCGGCGCGACGCCGGCCGTCCAGAACGCCGTCGTCGACGCGCTCGCGCACTTCGGCGTCCGCAATGTCGACCTGCCCGCCAACGGCGAGAACGTGTGGCGCGCACTCCAGGAGGCCAAGGCATGACGAAGATCGCGCTCACCGTCAACGGCGCACCCCGCGAAGCGGACGTCGAGCCGCGCACGCTCCTGGCGTACTTCCTGCGCGACGAGCTCGGACTGACCGGGACGAACGTCGGGTGCGACACGAGCTCGTGCGGGGCGTGCACCGTCCTGCTCGACGGCGAGTCGGTCAAGTCGTGCACCGTGCTCGCGGTTCAGGCGGACGGCTGCGCCGTGACGACGATCGAGGGCGTTGCCGCAGGCGACGAGCTGCACACGGTCCAGCAGGCGTTCCACGAGGTGCACGCGCTCCAGTGCGGCTACTGCACACCCGGGTTCGTGATGGCCGCGATCTCGCTGCTCGCGGAGAACCCGGATCCGTCCGAGGAGGAGATCCGGCTCGGGCTGGAGGGCAACCTGTGCCGCTGCACCGGGTACCACAACATCGTCCGGGCGGTCCAGGCGGCCGCGAGGGCCGGCGCGTGATCCCCGCCTCCTTCGACTACGAACGGGCCGGCTCGGTCGACGAGGCGGTTGCGCTGCTCGGCCGCGACGAGGACGCGAAGCTGCTCGCCGGTGGGCACTCGCTCGTCCCGGCCATGCGCCTGCGAATCTCGCGGCCGTCGCTGCTCGTCGACATCGGCCGCCTCGACGACCTGCGCTATGTCCGCGAGGAGGGCGACCGGATCGCGATCGGCGCGCTCACCCGGCACGCGGCGCTCGTCGCCGACCCGGTGCTCGCCCGGCATTGCGCACTGATCGCCGAGACCGCCGCGCTGATCGGCGACCCCCAGGTGCGGCACCGGGGCACGATCGGCGGCTCGGTCGCGCACGGCGATCCCGCTTCCGACCTCACGACGATCCTGCTCACGCTCGACGCGGACTTCGTCGCCCGCGGGCCGGACGGCGAGCGGACGATTCCGGCGTCGGAGTTCTTCACCGGCCCGTTCGTCACGGCGCTCGGGAGGCAGGAGGTGCTCACCGAGATCCGCGTCCCGAAGGTGACGGCAGGCACGTATCTCAAGCACGTGCGGCGTGAACAGGACTGGGCGACCGTCGGCGCCGCCGCCGCGCAGGTCGACGGGCGCGTGCAGGTCGGCCTCACGAGCATGGGGCCGACCCCGCTGCGGGCCCGGGGCGTCGAAGAGGCTCTCGCGGGCGGCGCCTCGGCATCCGAGGCCGCGGAGCGCACCGCCGAGGGCACGGAGCCGCCGGGGGACGTGAGCGCGAGCAGCGGGTACCGCGCGCACCTCGCTCAGGTGCTGGTCGGGCGCGCGCTCGCCGCCCTGTAGAGCGTTCTAGGATCGGGCGGTGAGCCCGAACGCAGGCGGCTACGTGGTCCTTCGGCAACTCGGCGCCGACACCTGGCGTGTGCTCGGTGACGTCGACCGGCGCCCGGGCCTGCCGGCCCGCAGATCACGTGCGCAGGCGGTTCGCGACGTGCTCGGGCGTGAGCCGGCCGACGGCGAGGTGTTCGCCGTGCTCCCGCGGAGCGAGTGGCGCCTCAGCCTGGACCAGTAGCGGTCTGGCCGCGCAGCAGGTAGGCGGACCGGAGGATGTCCGGTTCGTCCTTCAGCCGCTGCGCCGTTCCCTCGTAGTGGATCCGTCCGCCCTCGATCACGTACGCCTTCTCGGCGAGGCCGAGAGCGACGTGGGCGAACTGTTCGATCAGGAGAACGCCGACGCCGGACTCGGCAACGGCTGCGAGTGTCGGGACGAGGCGCTTGACGATCACGGGAGCGAGCCCCAGCGACAGCTCGTCGACCAGCACGATCTTCGGCTGTGAGACGAGCGCCTGGGCCAGCACGAGCATCTGCTGCTCGCCGCCGGAGAGGAGGCGCGCCTGGATGTCCCAGCGTTTCTGCAGCTCCGGGAAGAGCTCGAGGGCATACGTGATCCCCTGCGTGGCGGCGGTGCGCGACAGCGCGTAGGTCGCAACCCGCAGGTTGTCGTGCACGGTCAGGTCGGACAGGAGCCGGCGCCCCTCGGGGACGATGGCGACGCCCGCGCCGCGGACGCGCTCCGGGCGCATCCCGGTCAGGTCGCGCTCGCCGAGCAGGACCCGGCCGCCGTTCGGCCGTAGCACCCCGCCGATCGCGAGCACGAGGGTCGACTTGCCCGCGCCGTTCGCGCCGAGCAGCGCCGTCACCTGTCCGGGTGGGATCTCCATCGAGACCTCGCGGATCACCGGATGACCGCCGCGCGGGACCGAAAGGGCCTCGAGGCGCAGGCTGTCGCTCACAGGTCCTCGTCCGTTCCGAGATACGCGTGCATCACGTGCTCGTCGCGGAGCACCTCGGCAGTGGGGCCTGAGGCGATCAGCTTGCCGAAGTCGAGGACCGCCGTCGTCTCGCAGCAGGCCGAGACGAGCGCCATGTCGTGGTCGACGAGGATCACGAGCGCGCCGAACCGGTCGGGGATCTGCTGGATCACGGCCGCGAGATGCTCGGTCTCCTCGTCGGGGAGCCCGGCGGCCGGCTCGTCGAGCAGCACCATGCGCGGCCGGCCGACGACGGCCCGCGCGACCTCGACGAGGCGCCGTTCGCGTGCTCCAAGGGTGCCGACCTTCGAGCCCGGGCTCGCCGTCAGGCCGACGAACTCGACCGCCCCGAGCACGTCGTCGCGGCGCGTCGACCGTTTCGCGCCCGAGTGCTCGTGGATCATCGCCACGTTGTCGAAGATCGAGAGCTGCTCGACCGCCATCTCCGTCTGGAACGTCCGACGCAGGCCCCAGCGCGCCCGCCGGTAGTCGGCCATCTTCAGGAGGTTCTCGTCGAACGCGGTGATCGTGCCCGAGGCGGGACGGACGAATCCGCTCAGCACGTTGAAGAAGGTCGTCTTGCCGGCGCCGTTCGGGCCGATCAGCCCGCACGTGCCGCCGGGGAAGACCACCGAGACGTTGTCGATCGGCGTCACGCCTGCGAAGCGGACGGTCAGCCCGGAGACCTCGATCACGTCTGTTTCTCCCGAGCCCCCGCCAGCCTGCGGAAGCCGCCGTAGATCAGCCGCGCAAGATTGGCCATGTCCTTCGGGAACTGGTTGGCGAGACCGCCGGGCGCGGTCAGGAGCACCTGCAGCAGGCCGGCGCCGAAGAGGATCAGCAGGAAGTTCGGGTTCAGGCCCCACTGCGCCTGGAAGAGGAACGGCAGTCCCTGGTTGAAGATCCCGGCGATCACTGCTCCCCAGAGACTGAAGATGCCGCCGATCAGCGCGGTCGCGCCGAGCGTCAGCGAGTCCTGGGTCTGGAAGGTGATCGCGCGGGGCACACCGACCTGGGCTGCGAGGAGGCACCCGGCCACGCCGGTCACGAACGAGGCGAGGGCGAATGCCCACAGCTTGTAGAGGGTGATGTTGACGCCGGCGGCGAGCGCGGCCGGCTCGCTCTCGCGGATCGTCGCCCAGGCCCGGCCGGGCTTGCCGGCGACGTGCACGAGCGCGAGCAGGAAGAGGATCGCGCAGACGATCACCGTGTAGCGGTAGTACGCGACGTCCCCGACCGCCCACGACGGGCGGCGCACGGGTGGGGTGCTCGTCGTCAGCGCGCCCGTGCTCGAGCGGCCCGTGAACCCGCCGCCGCCGCTCGGGAAATCGATCACCGAGAGGACGATCGTCGTCGCGCCCGCGAACATCAGCGTGATCAGGGCGAGATAGAGGCCCGAGAGGCGGAGCGCCGGCAGGCCGACGAGGACTCCGATCGCGCAGGTGATGGCTCCGGCCAGCAACAGAAGGAACGGAAACGGGAGCGAGGTCGCGTAGGCAAGGCGTGTGCCGAACCAGCAGCCGATCGTGAGCAGTGCGACCTGGCCGAGTGAGATCAGGCCGACGCGCCCGTAGAGGATGCCGAAGCCGAGAGCGACCACCGAGTAGATGGCGACGCTCGTGAACGTCGTGATCCAGTCGGCGCCGGCGGTGTGTGGCAGCACGAAGAGGGCAATCGCCAGCACGCCGAGGGCAGCGGCCGCTCGCACGACCACGCCGCGCTGGAGGTACGCACTCCGGTGGCTCAATTCGCGGTCCTCGAAATGGTGACGACGCGGCGGCGCGACAGGTAGAGGAGGGCGACGATCGCGAGCACGAAGGGCGCGGCCGACCGGTAGTTGGAGAGGCTCGCGTACGGGCTCAGGATCGACTGCGCGAGGCCGACCGTCAGGCCGCCGAAGAAGGTGACCCACAACGACCGGAGGCGGCCGATCAGGGCGGCGGCGAGTGCCGAGATGACGAGGAACGTCAGCGCCGAGTAGTCGAGCGAGGTGATCAGGTCGGGCAGGATCAGCCCGGCGGCGCCGCACGCGAGGCCGGAGCCGAACCAGGCGGCCGCCTCGACCCTGCGCACCGGCACGCCGAGCATCGCGCTCGCCTCACGGTCGTTCGCGAGCGCCCGCATCGCCGTCCCGAGGTTCGTCACGCGCAGGAAGACGGACACGCCGAGCGTGATCGCGAATGCGAGGCAGATCGAGATGACCTGCGTCAGGCTCACGGTCGTCTTCAGGATCACGTAGTGCGTGTTCGAGGTGCCGAGCGGAAGGAAGCGCGCGAAGGCACCGCCCGCCGGTGCGCGCCAGGCCATCAGTCCCAGCAGGATCAACGCGAGGCCGAGCGTGCCCATCATCTTGACGAGCGCGTCGCGGCGCGCGAAGGCGGGGCCGAAGACCATGCCGTAGGCAAGGTTGACGACCCCGCCGAACACCACGCAGATCGTGTAGGCGAGCCAGTGCGGCCAGCCGGTGTGATTGACGATGTAGTAGGCGATCAGGGCGCCGGCGGCTCCGATGGCTCCGAACGCGACATTCAGCACGCCGGTCGCGCGGTACAGCACGACCAACCCGACGCCCGACAGCGCGTACACGCCGCCGAACGCCAGGCCGATGACGATGAACGGCTTGAGGAATTGCCATTCGACGCCGAACACGCTGAACGCGAGCACGCTGGTCATGCGGAGCCTCCGGGCACCCTGATCCTCACCATCCGTCTATTGGCCGTTCAGGTGGTACTTCTTCTCCCAGACACGCGTCTGGGCGATCGCTGCGTCGACCGGCAGGAAGTTCGTGCAGCCGCTCCTGACGACGACGTTCTTGTTCTTGTAGTCGACGATGATGTTCGTGTTGTTCGGGATGTGGTAGGCCAGGTTCCCGACGTACCACGGCTTGCAGAGGATGTCGGTCTTCTGGTTCTTCAGGCCCTTGACGGCGATGTTGTACGACTTCGCCGTGATCGCGCCCTTGATGCTGAGCAGGGCGTTGACCGCGAACTTCCCGTCGAGATAGCCCATCTGCGCGAACGCCTGCGGGGCGATCTTCGGGGCGTACTTGGCCAGCACCTTGAACATCAGTGCCGAGTCCGGGCCGACCTTCGGGTCGACGTTCGAGAACTCGTTGTCGATCCAGAGGTGACCGTCGAAGGTCGGCGAGAACTGGCTCGCCATGAGGGTGTTCGCGATCGGCGTCGACGAGCCCCACAGCACCTTTTCGACGATCCCCTGCGCCTCGGCGGCCTTCAGGAAGGCCGGCGCGGTGTCCGGGGTGAAGTCGATCAGGATGCCGCCGCCGTCGCCGGCGAACTGGTACATCTGGAGCAGCTGAGAGGTGGCGTCCGTGACCGGCAGGTGGGTCGGGAAGATCTTGTACGGGACGCCGGCCGCCTTGGCGACCAGGGCAGGCCCGCCGTCCGCGTACGCCGAGATCGTGTCCGGCGAGGCGATCGCGAGCTTCTTGGCGCCGGCCTTGATCAGGGCCTGTGCGGCGCCGACGTTGCTGTAACGCGGGCCGGAGTTGACCTCGGCGAACGACGGGGTGCTGTAGCACTCCGCCTGCACGCCGGCGCCGATGACGACGTAGCCCTTGCTCTTGTAGTACTTCCAGTTCGTGCCGCACTCGGCGAAGCTCGTGTTGCCGACCACGCCGACGACCTTGTTGCTCTGGATGAGCTTGCGCGCGAGCGCGGCTTCCTGAGCCGGGTTGAGCTGTTCGTTGTAGAGGAAGTACTCGATCGGGTGGCCGTTGATGCCGCCGTTGTCGTTGACGCAGTTGAAGTACGCCGCGGCGGTCTTGCCCACGGTCGTGAAGTCGACGCCCGGGATCAGCATGTCGATCCCGCCGAGCTTGATCGGCGTGCCCGTGGCCTTCTTGCCCGTGCCGGCGCCGCAGACGGACTTCTTCGCGGACGCAGTGCCCGAGCCGACCGGCCCTGCGCTGCCCGCCCACGAGACGGCCACCGTCAGCGCCAGCAGAGCCACGATCGTGGATGCGACACCGACTTTGAATCTCATCGAACTCATCAGGTCTCCTCTTAGTCGCTAGCTTCGTAGGACCGAACCAGGAACCGCAGGCACGGCGGGGCCTCCCGCAGCGCCTCCGATCAGGGTCTCGTCAAGTGCGTCCTCCTTGCGTCGGCTACCTCCTGGAGGGGCCCGCAGGTCCGCCCGGCGAGCTGTCTCGGCTCGCCGAACGAAGGTGCGGTGCGACGTTCCGACCGTAATTCGGTCCGCGCTGGGGAGTCAAGGCACGGAAGCGCCGCCTGCATCGTTCGTTCGACCTCTGCCCTCCACACGCGCCCGATACTAGAACACTGTCTTGGCGAATGGAACAGCGTCCCAGCCAGTGGGACAGATCCAGGTCGGTCCTAGCGCAGGAGGGCGCGGCCGACGACCGCCGCCTCGGCCCCGGCGTCCCCCAGGGCGCGCAGGTCTGCCGGCCCTCGCACCCCGCCGGCCGCGAGGACCCGCGCCCCGGCGGCGGCGGCGGCTCGGACGAGCTCGAGGTCAGGACCGCCGAGCGTTCCGTCGCGGTCGATCGCCGTCACGAGCACGCGCTGCCCCGGCACGTGGGCGAGGGCGTCGGCGAAGGAGATCCCCGCCGATTCGGTCCAGCCCGCCGCGCGCACCACGCCGTCCTGCACGTCGAGCGCGAGGACGAGCGCCTCTCCGAGCTCGAACCAGGGCGCCGGGTCGGGCCAGGCCGCAGTGCCGACGATCACGCGGTCGGCACCGGCGTCGAGCAGCGCGCGCGCGTCGGCGGGAGTGCGGATGCCCCCCGAAGCCTGGACGGGGAGCCCCACGGCGGCGATGTCGCTCACGAGCTGCGGCCGTACGCGGCCCGACCGGGCGCCGTCGAGATCGACCAGGTGGATCCGGCGGGCGCCGGCGTCCGCCCAGCGGCGCGCGAGGGCCACGGGGTCGTCGGCGCGCTCGACGACGGAGTCGTAGTCCCCCTGGTGGAGCCGCACGGCCTCGGCGCCGAGCACGTCGACGGCGGGGATCACCTCGATCGGGCCCTCGAACCACATATGATCATGTTAGCGTGCTAACATGTGAATGCGATGACGGACCGGAGCCGACACCCATGGCGGACCAGGGAGATGCGAGATCTCTTCGACGCGATCCTCTCGCTGGAGTCGAGGCCGGAGACGGAGGCGTTCTTCCGGGACCTCTGCACGCTGTCGGAGCTCGAGGCGATGGCCCACCGGTGGGAGGTGGCGCGGCTTCTGGAGCGCGGCCTGCCGTATCTGGAGATCGCCGAGAGGACGGGCGCGTCGACGACGACGGTGACGCGCGTGGCGCACTGGCTCCGGCACGGCGAGGGCGGCTATCGCACGGCGCTCGACCGCTCGGCCTCCTGAGGGTCGCCGTCCCGGCGAAGGGCCGTCTGCGCGACCCCTCGTTCCACCTGCTCGAGGATGCCGGGCTCGGGCCCGAGCAGCCCGGCGACCGCGCGCTCGCCTTTCCCTGCCGCAACGCGCCGGTCGAGGTGCTGCTCGTACGGGCGGCGGACGTGCCGGAGTACGTGCAGGACGGCGTCGTCGATTGCGGGATCACGGGCATCGACCTGGTGCGCGAGCGCGGCGCCGACGTGCGCGAGTTGCTGCCGCTCGGCTTCGGCTCGTGCAGGCTCGAGGCGGCGGTGCCGGAGGAGTCGCAGGCGCGTTCGCTCGCCGAGCTCTCCGGGCTCTCCGTCGCGACCGTCTATCCGCACCTGACGCAGCAGCTGCTGCCTGTCGACGTGGCGCTTGTCGACGTGACCGGATCGGTCGAGATCGCTCCGCGCCTGGGGCTGGCCGACGCGATCGTCGACCTGGTCTCGTCGGGCAACACGCTGCGCACGAACGGACTGCGCTCGCTCGGCGTTCTGCTCGAGTCCGAAGCGGTGCTCGTCGCGCGCGACGAGGAGGTCGCGGCGCCGTTCGCCGCGATGCTGCGGGCGGTCGTCGAGGCGCGCCGCCACCGCTACTTGATGCTGAACGCCGCCGAGTCGGCGCTGCCCGCGATCTGCGAGCTCGTCGCGCCGCGCACGCCGAGCGTGCTCCCGCTCGCAGAGGAGGGCATGGTCGCGGTCCATGCCCTCGTTCCCTCGGCGGAGATCTGGCGGCTGCTGCCGCGGCTCGAGGCCGCCGGCGCGACGTCGATCCTCATCGTCCCCGTGGAGCGGATGGCCTCATGACGATCGTCGCCGAGATCAAGGAGCGCGGCTTCGCAGCGGTGCGGGAGTGGGCGGTGGAGCTCGACGGCGCCGAGCCCGCGCGCGCCGAGCCGTCGGGCGACGTGCCCCGCGCGGCGCTCCTCGCGCTCGCCGACCGCGTTCGCCGCTGGCACGAGGCGCAGCGGCCGGCCGACATCTCGCTGGAGGTCGAGCCGGGCGTGACGCTCGAGCGCCGCTGGGTGCCGCTCGACACCGTCGGCGTCTACGTCCCCCGCAACCTCATCTCGACGCTCGTCATGTGCGCGGTGCCTGCCCAGGCGGCGGGAGTGCGCCGGATCGTCGTCTGCACGCCGCCGCAGGGCGCCGGGCTCGTCGCCGCGGCGGCGGAGGTGCTCGGGCTCGACGAGGTGTGGGCGCTCGGCGGGCCGCAGGCGATCGGCTGGCTCGCCTACGTCGAGCGGGTCGACAAGATCGTCGGGCCGGGCAATCAATACGTGAACGACGCGAAGCTCGAGGTGTCACGCGACGTGCCGATCGACCTGCCCGGCGGCCCTTCCGAGGTGGTCGTGGTCGGTGACGGCGACGCGCGGCTGATCGAGCTCGAGCTTGCCGCCCAGCGCGAGCATGGCCACGACGCCGTCTGCCGGAGCGTGGCGACACTCGCGGAGGCGGAGGCAATCGCGCCCGAGCACCTGGTCCTGCTCGGCGGGGCCGAGGCATCTGCCGGCGCCGTTCGCAACGCGGGCGCGGTGTTCGTCGGACCGTGGTCGCCGGTAGCGGCGGGCGACTACGCCACCGGCGGGAACCACGTCCTGCCGACGAACGGCTGGGCGCGCTCGGTCGGCGGGCTCGGCCTCGAGACGTTCCTCAAGCCCGTGACGATCCAGCGGCTCACCGAGGACGGCCTGGCGCGCCTGCTGCCGACGATCGAGGCACTCGCGGCGGCTGAGGGCATGCCTGCTCACGCAGAGGCGGCCCGGAGATGAGGGCGCTCGCGCCCGGGTACCGGCCGTACGCCTTCGCGCTCCCGACCGCCGAGGTTGCGCGGCTGGCGGGCATCGACCCGTCGCAGGTGCTGCGCTTCGACCAGAACACGCCGCCGCTTCCGCTTCCGTCGAGCCGGCCCGGCGCGCTCGCCGGCGCGCTCGCGCGGGTCAGCGGGTATCCCGCCGGCGGGTACGGCGAGCTGCGCCGTGCGATCGCGGACTACGCGGGCGTGGAGCCCGAGAACGTCGTGCTCGGGGCCGGCGCCGACGACCTGATCCTGCTCTGCGCGCGAGCCTATGCAGGACCCGGCGACACCATCTCCATTCCGGCTGCGCCGACCTACCCGCTCTTCCGAATCGCCGCGGAGCTCGCCGGTGCAGAGATCGGCGACGTCGACCCGGTGCTCACCTTTGCGTGCCGGCCGAACAACCCGACCGGGGAGCTCGGGCCGCTGCCCGACGTGCGCCCGCTCGTCGTCGACGAGGCGTACTTCGAGTACAGCGGCGTGACGGGGCTCGACCTGCTCGACGACGGCGTGATCGTCCTGCGCACCTTCTCGAAGCTCTTCGGCCTCGCGGGGGCGCGTGTCGGGTACGCCCTCGCTGCGCGAGCGACGGCGGACGAGCTCAGCGCCCGCCAGGCGCCTGCCCCTGTCTCGACGCTCTCCGCCGCGCTCGCGGTCGCCGCACTCGCGGAGCAACCCGACCCGGCACCGGTGCTCGAGGAGCGGGAACGGCTCGCCGCGAGCCTGCGCGCGCTCGGCCTCGCTCCGCTCGAGTCCCATGCGAACTTCCTCTACGTCCCGGTCGAGGACGGCCCGGCGCTGAACGACCGGCTGCTCCGGCAGGGCATGGTCGTGCGCGCCTACCCGGAGGCGATCCGCGTCTCGGTGCTCGATGCAGCGGACGACGACCTGCTGGTCGAGGCGCTTGCGCGGGCGCTCGACCGCCCGGCGCCGGTCGCTCCGGCCGGCGGGCGGCGCGCCCGGACGCTGCGCGCCACCGCCGAGACCCGGATCGCCGTGCGCATCGCGCTCGACGGTGCGAGCCGTGTGCGCGTTTCAACCGGCGCGGGCCTCTACGACCACTTTCTCGAGCAACTCGCCTTTCATGCCGGGTTCGACCTCCTCCTCGAAGGAGCCGGCGATCTCGAGACAGGCGACCATCACACCGCCGAGGACGCCGCACTCGCGCTCGGCGCTGCGCTCGACACCGCGCTCGGCGACCGGCGCGGGATCGCCCGGTACGGCGACGCCGTCGTGCCGATGGACGACGCGCTCGCGCGGGCGGCGGTCGACCTCGGTGGCCGTGCGAACGCCGAGCTGAAGCTCGAGCTCGATCCCGGAATGGCTGCGCACATGCTCGCCAGCTTCGCGCAGGCCGCCCGCGCCTCGATCAATGTCGAGTCGTCCGGTCGTGACGCGCACCACGTCGCCGAGGCTGCGTTCAAGGCGGTCGGCCGTGCGCTGCGTGCGGCAGTCCGTCCGGAAGGCTCCGGCCTCCCGTCGACCAAGGGCCTCCTGTGAACGTTGCGATCTGCGAGTACGGGGCGGGCAACGTGCGCTCGGTCAAGGTCGCCTTCGAGCGCCTCGGTGCCCGGATCGCCGGCTCCGTCTCCGACGCCGATCTCGCGGTGCTGCCCGGTGTCGGCTCGGCTGCTGCCGCGATGGCCGGACTGATGTCCCGTGGACACGACCTCGCTCTGCGCGCCCGGTTCGAGGCGAACCGGCCGATCCTCGGCATCTGCCTCGGGCTGCAGCTCGCGCTCGACGAGACGGAGGAGGACGGGGGCGTGCAGGGACTGGGGCTGATCCCCGGGCGCGCGACGCGCCTGCGCGAGGGCCGCGTGCCGCGCATGGGCTGGGCGGAGGTCGACGGCCGGGGCGCGTTCTACTTCGCGCACTCCTATGCGGCCGAGACGCCGTGCGCGACCGCCTGGTCGGAGGGTGTCGTCGCGGAGGCGCGCTCCGGCTCGTTCTTCGGTTGTCAGTTCCATCCGGAGAAGAGCGGCGCGCGCGGTGCGCGCTATCTCGAGGAGGCGTTGGAGCTGTGCCTCTCCCGCGTCTGATCCCATGCCTCGACGTGGCCGGCGGCCGCGTCGTCAAGGGCGTTCGCTTTCAGGGCCTGCGCGACGTGGGGGATCCGGTGGAGCTGGGCGCGGCGTACTCGGATGCCGGGGCCGACGAGCTCGTGTTCCTCGACGTGAAGGCGACGCTCGAAGAGCGCGCGACCCTGGTCGCGCTCGTCGCCGAGATCGCCGACCGGCTCGCGATCCCGTTCACGGTCGGCGGCGGGGTGCGCAGTGCCGAGGACGGCGAGGAGCTCCTGGCCGCCGGCGCCGACAAGGTGGCGGTCAACTCGGCGGCGCTCGACCGCCCTGAGCTCGTGACCGAGCTCGCCTCGCGGCTCGGCTCGCAGGCGGTCGTCGTCGCGATCGACTCGGAGCAGGGACGGGTGCGCTCGCGGGCGGGCACGACCGAGACCGGTCGCGGCGCCGTCGAATGGGCGCGCGAGGCCGCCGGCAGAGGCGCCGGCGAGATCCTCCTGACGTCGATCGACACGGATGGCACCCGCGCCGGGTACGACCTCGAGCTGACCGCGGCGGTCGCCGACGCGGTCGACCTGCCGGTGATCGCCTCGGGCGGTGCGGGAAACGCACGGCACGTCGCGGCGGCGTTCGACGTCGCGCAGGCCGCGCTGCTCGCCTCGATCCTGCACGAGGATCCCGACCGGCTCGTGTCGCTGCGCGGCGAGCTGCGCGAGCTGGGCGTGCCGCTGCGGTGACATTGCGGCCCGCGATCGTGCAGGACGCGGCGACGGGCCGCGTGCTGATGTTGGCCTGGATGAACGACGAGGCCGAGCGGCTCACGCGCGAGACCGGCGAGGGCTGGTTCTGGAGCCGCTCGCGCGAGCAGCTGTGGCGCAAGGGCGAGACATCGGGAAACACGCTCGCCGTCGAGGAGCTGCGCGACGACTGCGACGGCGACACGCTGCTCATGCGCGTGACCCCGGCGGGCCCCGTCTGCCACACGGGGTCGCTGTCGTGCTTCGCACCGGCCCTCTGGCGGACGATCAGCGAGCGCGCGGCCGAACGGCCCTCAGGCTCCTACACGAGCGACCTGCTCGACGCCGGCGTCGGAGCGGTCGCGCGCAAGGTCGGAGAGGAGGCGGTCGAGCTGACCGTCGCCGCGCTCGACGAGAGCGACGAGCGCGTGGTCGAGGAGGCGGCCGATCTCGTCTACCACCTCTACGTGCTGCTCGCCGCACGCGGCCTCGACCTCAGCGCGGTCGAGGACGAGCTGCGCAACCGCGCCGAGAGTTGAACCTGGTTCGGCGCAGCCGAACCTAGACCCGCCTCGCGCCGACGTACCGGGAGCCGAAGTCCGAGAGGGCGGTGATCTTGACCACGTCGCCCGTCTGCGGCGCGTGCACCATCTCCCCGTTGCCGATGTAGATCCCGACGTGGCTGAGCCCGTCGAAGAAGACGAGGTCACCGGGCTGCAGCTGGTCGCGGGGGACGGGAGATCCGAAGCCGTACTGGCCCGCCGCGAAGTGCGGCAGCTGCACGCCGAGCTGCGCGTAGACGTACATCACGAGCCCCGAGCAGTCGAAGCCGGTGCCGGGCGATGCGCCGCCCCACTGATAGGGGATGCCCAGGTAGTGCAGGGCGATCGACGCCGCAGCGGGATGGCCGCCGGAGACCGGCGCGGACGCCGGCGGGGTGGGGGTCGTTGCGGCGGTCGTCGTGGCGCTCGTCGTCGGTGAGCTCGCAGTCGTGGTCGCCGGCGTCGGCGCGGCCGGAGTGGTGCCCGCCGCGGGCGACGGCTTCGTCCGGGCTGCAGCAGCGGCGGCAGCCGCGGCGGCGTCGTTGGCCCGCTGGGCCGCCTCCGCCCTCAGCTGCGCTTCCTGCCGCGCGAGCCGCGCGCGCGCGGCCGCGGCCGCGCGCGCCTGCTGTGCGGCTTCCTGCGCCTTCATCTGCACGATCTCCGACTGGATCGACGACAGCAGCTGCCGCCGCTTCGCGAGCATCGCGCCGATGGTCGCGCGCTCGCCGTCGAGCTGGGCCAGGGTCGCGCGGCGCGAACGCTCCGCGTCCTGCAGGCGCTCGGTCGCGGCCGTCAATCGGTCCCGCGCGCGCACGGCGGCCGCCGCGACGTGCTGCTCGGCGGAGGCAACGTCCCGCGTGTACTGCACCGCATTGATCACGTCCGAGAGCTTGGAGCTGCCGACGAGCAGCTGCATCAGGTCCGGGCTCTCGCCCTCGTAGATCATGACGAGCAGCCGCGCGGCGCGCCGCTGCGCGATCAGGCTCTGCTTCTGGGCGACCGAGAGCTGTGCGCGATTTGCGGCCAGCTGCTTCTCGGTGGTCGCGAGCTGGATCTTGGCGCCGTCCCACGCGTCGACGAGCGCGCCGAACCGGGTGTCGAGCGCGTTCACCTGCGCGAGCACCTTCGCAGCCTGCGCGTTCTTCGCCTGGATCGCGGCGGAGGGCGGAGCAGACGACCCGGAGGCCGCGTGAGCGAGCCCGACGAGCGCGAGCGCAGCGACGGCGGTGATTCGAGTCCGCACCCGACTGCCTTCGGCGGCGGGCGCTCCGCTCCTGTCTGTGGTCAGCATTTCGAGGCCACAGGCTCGCCGGCGAGGGAGACGCTCACGTGCTCGCTGCGCGCGAGCGCAAGCAGCCGCGCGCGATAGGTGATCATGTCGCTGTGCAGCCAGTCGGCGTGCGTCTGACACCGCCACGGGGCAAACCGCTCGCGGTGATACGGGCTCGTCAGGCTCTCCGCGTGACCGATCACATTCGGGAGCGAGATGTGGAAGCGGTGCATCAGCCAGAGCGTCAGCTGCAGCGAGGCGCGCATCTGCCGTGGGTTCCCGAGGATCGACGCGTCGCTCGTGCCGACGTGCTCGATGCCGATCGCGGTCCAGTTGAGCCCGACGGTGTGGCGGCACATCGTCGTCAGCGGGACGAGCTGGTAGATCGTGCCGTCGCGGTCGATCACGAAATGCGCGCACGTTCCCGGCAGCTCCTGCAGCTCCGGGTCCGGTGCATCGGCTGCGAACGTGTTCCACGCCGACGAGAAGGTCGTGCCTGCTGTGTAGTGCTCGACGATCACGTGCGGCTGGACGAGCCGCCAGGTGTCGATGCCGTAGTGGCGCTCGGCGTAGTGCGCGGTCTCGGCGCGGCGCGCAGGCCCGAACGGGATCGGCTTCGAGACGATCGCGGGCCGCGGCGGAGCGGCGGCCGCGACGAGCAGGACGGCGAAGAGGACCCGCACCGGCCCGACGGTAGCGTCGATTCGCGCGTTCCGTCAGGCGGAGATGGCGTGGACCTTTTCGTTCTGATATATGGGACGGTGTCTTGACACATGGACAGTCGCCTGCGATGGCGTGGTGAAAGGAGACCTCCGTGACGAGCGTCCAGTCCGGCGTGCGCGAGTACCAGCAGTTCATCGGCGGTGGTTGGACCGCCGGCGGAGGCGGCACCTTCGAGGACCGCGATCCGTTCACCGGCGATGTCGTGGCGCTCGCGCCCTCGGGCACGCGTGCCGACGCGGCGCGCGCGATCGACGCGGCGAGTGAGGCTTTTCCCGCCTGGTCGCAGGCGGTCCCCGCGGAGCGGCAGCGGATCTTCCTGAAGGCCGCGGACGTGCTCGAGGGCCGCCTCGAGGAGATCGTCGGCCTGCTCGCCCGCGAGACCGGCGCGAGCTTCGGATTCGGGATGTTCCAGATGGGCTTCGTGCCCAACCTGCTGCGCCAGGCGGCGGCGCTCGCCTACGCCCCGGCGGGGCAGATCATCCCCTCGGACCATCCCGGCACGCTGGCGATGGGCCTGCGCAGGCCCGTGGGCGTTGTCGCGGCGATCGCACCGTGGAACGCGGCGCTGATCCTGTCGGCCCGTTCGATCGCCGCTCCCCTGGCGCTCGGCAACACGGTCGTGCTGAAGCCCTCCGAGCTGTCGCCCGTCGTCGGCGGCCTGATCTGGGGCGAGATCTTCGCAGAGGCGGGATTGCCGGCCGGCGTCCTGAACATCGTCACCCACGCGCCGGGCGAGGCAGCTCCGATCGGCGACGAGCTCGTCGAGAACAAGGCGGTGCGCCGGATCAACTTCACGGGCTCGACCGAGACCGGCCGCCGGCTGGCGGAGGCCTGCGGTCGGCAGCTCAAGCGCGTCGTGCTCGAGCTCGGCGGCCACAATCCCCTGATCGTGCTGGCGGACGCGGACCTCGACTATGCCGTGAACGCGTCGATCTTCGGCGCATTCCTCCACCAGGGCCAGATCTGCATGTCCTCGCGCCGGATCTTCGTCGAGCGGCCCATCGCAGACGAGTTCACGGCACGGCTGGCGGCGAAGGCGAAGACGTTGAAGGCGGGCGACCCGAACGAGCACGACACGATCATCGGACCGCTGATCAACGAGTCGGCGCTCTCGCTGGTCAAGGGACGCGTGGACGAGGCGGTCGCGAAGGGCGCGAAGCTGCTCGCCGGAGGCGAAGCGGTCGGGCCCTGCTACCAGGCGACCGTGCTCACCGACATTCCGGAGGACGCCGACTTCGCGCACCACGAGACGTTCGGCCCGGTGGTCGCGGTCGAGGCGGTCGACTCGGCGGAGGAGGCGGTCGCCCGCGCGAACGCAACGAGCTACGGCCTCAGTGCGGGCATCTTCACCGGCGACACGAATCGTGGGTTCGCGCTCGCACAGCAGCTCGAGTCGGGGATCGCGCACGTCAACGACCAGTCGGTCGGCGACGAGCCGCAGATGCCGTTCGGAGGTGTCAAGGACTCGGGCTTCGGACGCTTCGGCGGGCAGGCCGTGATCGACGAGTTCACCGAGCTCCGGTGGATCACCGTGCAAGGAGGCGGCGGGCACCCGTTCCCCTTCTGAGTCTCGATGGCCGAGATCGCCACCCTGTCCGACGCGATTCGCGAGCTCGTCGCCGACGAGCACATCGTCGCGCTCGAAGGGTTCACGCACCTCATCCCGCACGCCGCCGCGCACGAACTGATCCGCCAGGGCCGGCGTGAGCTGACGCTCGTCCGGATGACGCCCGACGTCGTCTACGACCAGCTGATCGGCATGGGCTGCGCACGCAAGCTCGTGTTCTCCTGGGGCGGGAACCCCGGCGTCGGCTCGCTGCACCGCCTGCGGGACGCGGTCGAGAACGGGTGGCCGGCGCCGCTCGAGCTCGAGGAGCACTCGCACGCGGGGATGGCCGCCGCCTACGCTGCCGGCGCGGCGAATCTCCCGTTCGGAGTGCTTCGCGGCTACGGTGGCACCGACCTGGTCGAGCACACGCGCGTCGCGTTCATCGAATGCCCGTTCACGGGCGAGCAGCTCGCGGCCGTCCCGGCCCATCGGCCCGACGTGGGGATCATCCACGCCCAGCAGGCCGACCGGCACGGCAATGTCCAGCTCTGGGGCATCACCGGCGTGCAGAAGGAGGTCGTGCTCGCAGCCCGGCGCTCGATCGTCACGGTCGAGGAGATCGTCGACCGGTTCGAGCGGCGGCCCGGCTCCGTGGTCCTGCCGTCCTGGGTGATCGACGTGGTCGCCTGCGTCCCGCGCGGCGCGCATCCGTCTTATGCGCACGGTTACTACGAGCGCGACAACAGGTTCTACGTCGCCTGGGATGCGATCAGCCGCGACCGCGACACGTTCACTGCCTGGATGCGGGAGCACGTGCTCGAGGGTGTTCCGGTATGACCGTCACCCAAACGTGGACATCTGACGAGATGATGGCCGTTGCGGCCGCGCGTCGGCTGACGGACGAGAGCGTGTGCTTCGTCGGCATCGGACTGCCGAGCGTTGCCGCCAACCTCGCGCGCCGCACGCATGCCCCGGGGTGCGTGCTCGTGTACGAGAGCGGCACGATCGGCGCCAAGCCGACCACCTTGCCGCTGTCGATCGGAGACGGCGAGCTCGCCGAGACCGCCGACACGGTCGTGTCGGTGCCGGAGATGTTCGCCTACTGGCTCCAGGGCGGCCGCATCGACGTCGGTTTCCTCGGAGCGGCGCAGATCGACCGGCACGCGAACCTGAACAGCACGGTGATCGGCGAGTACGCGACGCCGAAGGTCCGCCTGCCGGGTGGAGGCGGAGCGCCCGAGATCGCGACGTCGGTCTCGGAGGTCTTCGTGATGCTCCGCCAGTCTCGCCGCGCATTCGTCGACCGGCTCGACTTCAAGACGAGTCGCGGCGATCGTGTCCGGGTGGTGGTCACCGACCTGGGGATCCTCGAGCTCCGCGACGGAGAGCTCGAGCTCGTGCGGGTGCACCCGGGCGTCTCCGTCGACGACGCGCGGGAAGCGACCGGCTGGGAGCTGAGGGTCGCGCCGGACCTCGACGAGACCGAGCCGCCGTCGCGCGCGGAGCTCGATGCGCTGCGCGCCCTCGAGACGAAAGGGCGCGAGTGACGGACGAGTCCCCGATCGTGCTGCCGGACGACCCCTCGTTCGGCGACGAGGTCCAGGTCGACTACCCCGGGTACCGCTCCACGCGGCTCCGGGCTCCGAAGCGGCCGCTCGTCACCCTGCCCGAGTCGGCGCACCCCGCCGGCGGGCCGGTGTTCGGGGACGAGACCGTGTCGGAGCTCGACCACGACCTGACGCAGCAGCACGACGGCGAGCCGCTCGGCGAGCGCATCATCGTCGCCGGGCGCGTGCTCGACGACGGCGGCAAGCCCGTCCGCAACGCGCTCGTCGAGGTCTGGCAGGCGAACGCCTGCGGCCGCTACAAGCATCACGTCGACCAGCATCCCGCGCCGCTCGATCCCAACTTCTCGGGCGCCGGCCGCTGCCTCACCGACGACGAAGGCAACTATCGCTTCATCACCGTCAAGCCGGGCGCCTACCCGTGGGGCAACCACGAGAATGCGTGGCGTCCCGCCCACATCCACTTCTCGGTCTTCGGCCGCGCGTTCACGCAGCGGCTGGTCACCCAGATGTACTTCCCCGGCGATCCGCTCTTCCGGTTCGATCCGATCTTCAACTCGGTCCGCAACCCGGCGGCGCGGGCGCTGCTCATCTCGGAGTTCGACCTGGACAGCACGAAGCCGGACTGGGCGCTCGCGTTCCGCTGGAACATCGTGCTCGGCCACGGCGGCAGCGGCACGACGCCGCTCGAGGAGGGCGACGCGTGACCCTGCCGCCGACCCCGTCGCAGACCGTTGGGCCTTACTACACGATCGGCCTCTGCCGGCGGGTCGAGAACGAGCTCGTGCCGCGCGGCGATCCCGCGGCGATCCCGCTGACCGGCCGCCTGCTCGACGGCGACGGCGAGCCGATCGTCGACGGGATGATCGAGGCGTGGGACGCGGCCGGCGGCCGCTGGGGACGCAGCCCGACCGACGCCGAGGGCCGGTTCTCGTTCGTGATCGCGAAGCCGGACGCCTCGGGGAACGGCGCGCCGCACCTCGACGTCTACGTCTTCGCCCGCGGTCTGCTGAAGCATCAGCTCACCCGTGTGTACTTCCCGGACGAGACCGAGGCGAACGCTTCGGACCCCGTGCTGTCC
This sequence comes from uncultured Thermoleophilia bacterium, assembly GCA_963828655.1. Lineage (GTDB taxonomy): Bacteria > Actinomycetota > Thermoleophilia > Gaiellales > Gaiellaceae > PALSA-600. Next base: position 221,880 of record CAWHFK010000001.1, read on the forward strand.
TCGCTGCCGGAGGTAGATCGAGCGGTCCTCGTCGCGGAGCAGGAAGATGGTGCCGTGCGCTTCGACATTCGAATGCAGGGCGAGCGGCAGACCGTCTTCTTCTCGCTGTGAGCCCGTTCTCCGCGATGTTCGTGCCGGACGAGCTGGCCGATGCCCTGTCGGACCGGGCGTGGCTCCGCGCAATGCTCGAGGCCGAAGGCGCGCTTGCGCGCGCCGAGGCGCGCGCGGGTGTGATCTCCGCCGAGGCTGCGGCCGCCGTCGCCGCCGCATGCGATCCATCGCTGTACGACGCGGCGGAGCTCGCGGTGCAGGGCCGCGCCACCGCCAACCCGGCGGGGCCGCTCGTGCGCGCGCTCCGCGCGAGGATCGGCGAGTCGCAGGCTGCCTTCGTCCATCGAGGCGCCACGAGCCAGGACATCGTCGACACCGCTGCCGTGCTCGTCGCGCGTCGCGCGGCGACGCTCATCGACGCCGAGCTTCGCGGCGCGGCGGACGAGTGCGCGCGGCTCGCGGATGAGCACCGGGACACCGTGATGGCAGCGCGCACGTTGCTGCAGCAAGCGGTGCCGACGACGTTCGGGCTCAAGGGGGCCTACTGGCTCGTCGGGCTCGTCGAGGCGAGGGACAGGCTCGCGACGATCGCGGCGTCGCTGCCCGCGCAGCTCGGAGGCGCAGCCGGGACCCTCGCCGCGCTCGGCGACCGAGGCGTCGAGGTGCACTCGCTCTACGCCGAGGAGCTCGGGCTCCGCGAGCCGGTCCTGCCCTGGCACACGATCAGGACGCCGATTGCCGAGCTTGCAGGCGCGCTCGCCGGCGCCGCGGGCGCGGCGGCGAAGATCGGGGGCGACATCGTCCTGCTCGCGCAGACGGAGGTGGGCGAGGTGGCCGAGCGCGAGGCGGGCGAGTCCTCGACGATGCCGCACAAGCACAATCCTGTCAGCGCCGTGCTGGCGATCGCCTGCGAGCGGCACAGCCGCGCGAACGCCGGGATTCTTCTCGAGAGCGTCGTGCAGGAGCACGAGCGCGCCGCGGGCGCCTGGCAGGCCGAATGGAGCGCGCTGACAGCCGCTCTCGCCGCGACCGGTGGTGCGGTGGCTGCGGTCCGGCGGTCGCTCACCGGGCTGCAGGTGGACGGAGAACGGATGCGCGCCAACGTCGACCCGGCGACGCTCGCGGAGGCTGCCCGTTTCGGCTTCGCCGTCGAGCGGCCCGAGGACTATCTCGGCTCCGCCGCGGCGTTCGTCGACCGTGCGCTGGCGTTGCACCGCGAATGAGCGGCACCGTCGTTCTGTGCGGCTCCCTGGGCTCGGTCGCCTCGATCTGGGACCCGCAGGCGGGTGCGCTCGCCGGTCGCCGCGTCGTGCGGGTCGATCATCCCGGTCACGGCGCTGCCCCGCTCGCCGAGGTTCGGGATGTCGGCGACCTCGCCGCGCAGGTGCTCGCCCTCACCGGCGGCGCGACGTTCTCGTTCGTCGGTCTCTCGCTCGGCGGTGCGGTCGGGATGCAGCTGGCGCTGACCGCGCCGGAGCGCGTGGAGCGGCTCGTGCTCGCGTCCACGGCTGCGCGGTTCGGCGAGCCCGGCCAGTGGCGGGAGCGGGCCGCGCTCGTGCGGGCCGAGGGTCTCGCCGCGATCGCCGATGCCGTGCTCGCGCGGTGGTTCACGCCGGGGTTCGCCGAGGTCGGCCCGTACCGCGAGATGCTGCTCTCCGTGGATCCGGAGGGGTATGCGCGCTGCTGCGACGCGCTGGCCGTCTGGGACGTTCGCGGCGCTCTCGGGGGCGTTCGCGCCCCGACCCTGGTGATCGCCGGAGCGGACGATCCGTCGACTCCGCCCGACACGGTCGAGCAGATCTCCGCGGAGATCCCCGGCGCGCGATTCGAGGTGATCCAGCAGGCTGCGCACATCGCGAGCGTGGAGCAGGCCGGCGTCTTCAACCGATTGATCGAGGAGCATCTGTGAGCTACGAAGAGGGGATGAGGGTTCGGCGCGAGGTCCTCGGCGATGAGCACGTGGACGCCGCGAACGACCGGACGACCGGGTTCACCGCCGACTTCCAGGACCTGATCACGCGGTACGCGTGGGGGGAGATCTGGGCGAGGCCCGGGCTCGACCGCAAGACGCGAAGCGCGATCACGCTGACGGCCTTGATCGCGCTCAATCACCACGACGAGCTCGCGATGCACGTCCGCGCTGCCCGGCGCAACGGCCTGACGCCCGACGAGATCAAGGAGGTGCTCCTGCAGTCGGCCGTCTACTGCGGCGTGCCGGCCGCCAACCGCGCGTTCGCGATCGCCCAGCAGGTGCTCGACGAACCGTGACCCGTCAACGCACGCATGTCGCGATCATCGGCGCCGGTCCGGCCGGGCTCATCCTCGCGGCGCTGCTGCATCGCGCCGGGATCGAGTCCGTCGTGCTCGAGGACCGCAGCCGGGAGTACGTCGAGGCGCGCGTCCGGGCCGGAGTGCTCGAGCAGGGGACGGTCGACCTGCTCGAACGGGCCGGTGCCGCGGAGCGCCTGCACGCCGAGGCGATCGTCCACGGCGGCATTCACCTCCAGTTCGACGGCGAGCGGCACTACGTGCCGATGAGCGAGCTGACCGGCGGGCGCAGCATCGTCATCTACGGTCAGACGGAGGTCGTCAAGGACCTGATCGCTGCGCGGATCGAGGACGGCCTGCCGCTGCTCTTCGACGTGGACGAGGTGAGCGTGCACGGCTTCGAGGGCGACGAGCCGTACGTCCGCTTCGAGCACGACGGCGAGGAGCAGCGTCTCGACTGCGACGTGATCGCCGGCTGTGACGGATTCCACGGCATCTGCCGCCCGGCGATCCAGACCGTCCTTCGCACGTTCACGCGCGAGTACCCCTACGGCTGGCTCGGGATCCTCGCCGACGTCGCACCGTCCAGCGAGGAGCTCGTCTACGCGAATCATCCCCGCGGATTCGCGCTGCTCAGCCTGCGCTCGCCGACTCGGAGCAGGCTGTACATCCAGTGCGCCCCCGACGAGGACCTCTCGAACTGGCCGGACGAGCGGATCTGGGAGGAGCTGGGGGCGCGCACCGAGCTGGCCGGCTGGACGCTCGACGAGGGGCCCGTGCGCGAGAAGGGCGTCACCGGGATGCGGAGCTTCGTCGCCGAGCCCATGCAGCACGGGCGTCTCTTCCTCGCCGGCGATGCCGCGCACATCGTCCCGCCGACCGGTGCGAAGGGGCTGAACCTCGCGGCGCACGACGTGCGTGTCCTGGCGGATGCGCTGATCGAGTGGTACGTCGGCGGCAGCCGCGACGGGATCGACGCGTACTCGGTCACCTGCCTGCGGCGCGTCTGGCGGGCCGAGCACTTCTCGTGGTGGATGACGTCCATGCTCCACAACACGCCGGGCGCGGACGAGTTCGACCGGAAGCTGCAGCTCTCGCAGTTGCGCTACGTGACCACGTCGACCGCGGCCGCGACGAGCCTCGCAGAGAATTACGTCGGGCTCGAGCACGTCTGACCAAGAGGAGGAGCATGAGCATCAGCACGACGAATCGGTTCGCCGGCTCAGAGGAGGTCTCGAGATGACGGTCCGCGACGCGACGTTCGACTTCCTGCGGCGGCGCGGGCTCACGGACATCTTCTCGAACCCGGGCTCGACGGAGATCCCGTTCCTCACCGGGCTCCCCGACGATCTGAACTTCGTGCTCGGCCTCCACGAGGGGTCGGTCGTGAGCATGGCGAGCGGCTTCGCCCTGGCGCGACGGCGGCCGTCGTTCGCGCTGCTGCACACGACTCCCGGCTTCGGCAACGCGGTCAACGCCATCGCGACGTCGCGCGTCAACCGCACGCCCATCGTGATCGCGATCGGCCAGCAGGATCGCCGGCACATCGCGTTCGAGCCGTTTCTCTCCGGACGCCTCGCCGGGCTTGCGGGCGACTATCCCGTCTGGGTCTCCGAGCCGTCCCGCGCGCAGGATGTCCCCGGCGCGCTCGAGCGCGCCTACCACGAGGCGGAGACCCATCGCGGGCCGGCGATCGTGATCGTGCCGATGGGCGACTGGCTCGAGGAGGCCGGCGGGCCGCACGAGGTCGCCGCACCCCAGCGCGTGCTCCGTCCCGGTGCGGTGGGCGACGAGCCGGTCGCCGCTTTGGCCGACCTGCTCGCCCGCTCTGCGCGGCCGGCGCTCGTCGCCGGCGCCCGGCTCGACACGCCCGAGCGCTGGGCGGCGCTCGTGGCGCTGGCGGAGCGGCTCGGCGCGCCGGTCTACCAGGAGCCGTTCAGCGGTCAGGCCGGGTTCCCGCAGGATCACCCGCAGTGGGCAGGCCCGCTCCCGTTCCTCCGTCCACCGTTGCGCGACACGCTCGAGCCCTACGACCTCGTGCTCGCCGTCGGAGCGCCGGTGTTCCGGCAGAGCTCGTACGAGCCGGGGCCGTTCGTGCGCGAGGGGACCGTGCTCGCCGTCGTCACCGACGATGCCGACGAGGTGCACCGGAGCCCCGCCGAGCTCGCGATCCTCGCCGCGCCGGACCTCGTCTGTGCTGCGCTCGCAGCGCAGGTGCCCCAGCGGGCCCGGCCCGAGCAGCCGCTCTTCCGCCGGCCCGACCCGCCTCCCGCCGGTGCGCCGCTCAGCGCGGGCCATGTACTGCAGGCGCTCGGCGACCGGCTCCCGCCGGACGCGGTGGTCGTCGAAGAGTGCCCGTCGAACCGCGACGAACTGATGCTGCGCCTGCCGGCCCGGCAGCCGCTCGGCATGGTCAGCCCGGCGATGGGCGGCCTCGGCTGGGGCCTGCCGGCCTCCGTCGGGCTGCGGATGGGCCTGCCCGGCCGCCCCGTCGTGGCGGTGCTCGGTGACGGGTCGACCGTCTTCGGGATCCAGGGCCTCTGGAGCGCAGCGCGCTACGGCGTCGGCCCACTGCTCGTCGTCCTCAAGAACGGCGGCTACCGGATCATGGACCAGCTCGCCGCACGGCAGGGCGGGCCGCCCGCGTGGCCGTCGTTCGGCGCGGTCGACATCGCATCGATCTCCGAGGCGTTCGGCTGCGAGGCGCGGCGGATCGACGCGCTCGACGCGCTCGAGGCGACGCTCGACGAGGTCGTGCCCGGTCTGCGCGAGCGCACATCGCCGCTCCTGCTCGAGGTCGCGGTCGAGCCGGAGACGTCCTAGCTGTTCGCGCGGCCGTAGCCGATGCGGGCGGAGATCTCCGCAGCGGTCTGCTTCAGCTGCGGCCCGAGGTGCGCGACGAGGGAGTCGAGCGAGACCGTCGTCCTGTGCACTGCGAGGTTGATCGCTGCGACGACCTCGCCGGTCTGCGAGCGCACCGGCGCGGCGATCGACCGCAGGCCGTAGGCGAGCTCCTCGTTGTTGACCGCCAGGCCGGCGAGCCGCACACGGTCGAGCTCGGCGACGAGCTCCTCGAGATCGGTCAATGCGTTGGGGCCGCGCTGCGTGAACTCGACTCGCTCGAGCACCTGTCGCTGCTGGCCGGCTTCCAGTCCGGCGAGGAGCACCTTGCCCATCGACGTGCAGTACGCGGGCAGGCGCGAGCCGATGTGCAGATTCAGGTCGATGTCCCGCTGGCCGCTCTGAGAGGTGCGGCACCGTTCGATGTAGACGATGTCGGCGCCGTCGAGCACCGCCATGTTGACGGTGCGTCCGGTCTCGTCGCTCAGCGCCTGGAGGTGGGGGACGGCGACCTCGCGCAGGTCCATCGAGTTGATCGCCGAGAACCCGAGGTCGAGCACGCGCGGGCCGAGCCGGTACTTCCGCGTGCCCGGGTCCTGCTGCAGGTATCCGAGCGCCGCGAGCGTCGAGATGTAGCGGTGGGTGGTGGAGCGGCTGAGGCCGACCTCGCGCGCGAGATCGCTCACGCCGAGGAGCGGGCTGTCGGACCGAAACGAGGAGAGGATCGCGAGGCCACGCTCGAGTGACTGCGAGTAGGTGCCGCTTCGGGCTTCCGTCTCCACAGCGGATGTTCTAGCCCGTGGAACGCTGTTCCGCCAGGGGGGAAGGCTCGCGGGGGCCGAAAACGGCGCCCCCGCGAGCCGATGCGCGGGCCTTGCTAGATGTGGGTGCTCGGAACCGTCTGGGGCCCGGAGCCCGAACCGGAGCCGGAGCCCGGGGGCGAAGCGCCGCCGTAGCCGTCCGGCCTGCCGAAGCCGTCTGGCCGGCCGAAGCCGCCACGGCTGGGGCGGAGGCCGTTGACCATGTTCGTGATGCGGCTCTCGAGCATCGCCGTGAACTGGTCCGCCTGCGCCTGGGTGAGCGTGCCGGCGGTCACGGCGGCCGCGAGCTTCGTCTTCTGGGCGGCGACCAGGGCGTCGATCAGGCCGGAGGAGGACTTGCCGCTCGTCGCGTTTGCGATCTGGGCGAGTGTCTTCCCGGACTGGAGATCGGTCTGGAGCGCGCTCTGGCTGAGGCCGAGATACGTCGCTGCCGTGGCGAGCTCGTTGCCGCGGCCGAAGCCGCCGCCGAAGCCGAAGCCGCGTCCGTTCCGGCCCGGCGCCGTGCCCTCCGACGGTGCATAGGAGCCGACAGAAGGCCCGCCGCGGACGGCGGCCTTCGAGCCGTGGACCTTCCCGGCTGCGAAGGCGCCGCCGGCGGCGACGAGCGCGACCGCGGTGATCGCGATCGCGCCGATCTTCGTGTTCCTGGATGCAGTCATGCTCCCAGGGTGGCTGCTCTTCCTAAGAAAGGCTTGTGAGTTCCCTACGAATGTCGTGTCGCGCGGTAGAGGGACACCGCGAGCACGAGGGCGACCGCAGGCGGGAGAAGCCACCAGGATTCGAGCAGGGCGGTGAGGGTGAGCGCGACCGCGACACCCGCCGCGGCCAGCCAGTCGTCGCCGACGATGAAGTTCCACCAGAACCTGCCGAACGAGGCGACCACGCTCACGCCGTCGCCCAGCGGCCGCGGCGCCGGCGCAGCAGCGAGACGAGGGTCAGCGACCAGAGGACGACGAAGCCGAGGACGCCGAGAATCGCCGCGTCGCCGCCGGGCCAGTCGGCTCCGGCTCCTTCCACCGACCAGAAGATCCCGAACGTCGTCAGCATGATCCCGACCGCGAACTTCATCGTGTTCTCCGGCACGCGGGCGAGCGGCGCGCGCGCCAGGACACCGACGAGCGCGACCAGGACGACCGCCACCGCCGCGCCGGCGGCGGCGAGCGGGATCGACCCCTGGGTGCTCCCGAAGGTCAGGACGATGAAGGCCACTTCCAGCCCCTCGAGGAACACGCCCTTGTAGGAGAGCGTGAAGCCGTACCAGTCGATCCCGGCCCGCTCGTCGCGCGGCGCGCTCTCGGCCTCGCGCAGCTCGCGGGCGAAGATCTCGTCCTCGTCGTGCAGCGCCTTGTAGCCGCTCGAGCGCAGGATCGCCTTGCGCAGCCATTGCAGGCCGAAGACGAGCAGCAGCGCCCCGACGACGAGGCGGAGCGCGTTCAGCGGCACGAGCGTCAGCGCCGGGCCGAGCACCGCGACGACCACGGCCAGGGTCAGCACCGCCGCCGCGACACCGGTCAGCGACGAGCGCCACCCGCGTGTGAGCCCGGCGGCGAGGACGATCGTCAGCGCTTCCACCATCTCGACCGCGCTGGCGAGGAACGACGACAGGACGAGCAGAACGGCGCTCATGCAGGAGGTTGTACCCGGACGGCGCCGGGCGACGCGCCGGCGCTAGGCCATCGGGACGCTGGTCCGCAACGAGCTCCCGATCCGGTCGAGGATCTCGGTGAGGCTCGCACCGGTCGCGGTGATGCCGTGGTTCGTCAGACCGATCACCGCATGGGCAGGATCCGGTTCGGCGGCGAGCGCCTCCGCGACGCTGATCGCCAGCTCCTCGGTCCCGCACGGGTAGTTGAACTCGGTCGTCGGGATCCCGTCCAGCCACGCATGCACGTGGAGGATCGCGCCGATGTCGGGGTGCGCCTGGTAGATCATCCAGTGCTCGATCGCGTCCACGGAGACGCGGCGCGGATCTGCGTCGGGCGGCACGCTGAGGACGATCACGCCGCGCGCGACGTCGTAGTCGCTGACGAGGAGGATGTCGCGGCCGGGCTCGGCGAGCTTCGACTTGTCGACCCCGGATGCGCTCATCCAGAAGCGTCGCGCGTCCTTGCGGGCCGACAGGTTGCCGTACGAGAGGCCGCCGATGCCGTAGAGGCGCTTGACGTGCCGCAGGTCGCGAGCGTCGAGCAGGTCGTCGATCGGAAACGGCGCCGGTAGCAGCCCGAGCTCGTCGATCCGCGCACCAGCAAGCTGGATCTCCGCGGTGTGCGCATCGCCGTCCCAGAGGTCGGGCTCGAGGTCGCGGCGGAAGTCGTTCTCGATCACGAGCCGCGCGGTGGCGAGCGGGAGCAACCGGTCGAGGACAGCGGTTGCGAGTGATGTGCCGCTCGCCCGGTACGTGCCGCGCTCCATCGTCGTGAACCACACGGCGTCGCCCGTGTGCGCGAGCACGATGTTCGCGAGCGAGCGCACCAGGAGCGGATAGCTCGTCTCGATGATCGAGGGGCCGTCGACGGGGGCGTCGTACAGGGTCGCGGCGTAGGTTCCGCGCGCGTGGCGCCGGAACGGCCTCGGCTGCTCCGCGTCGACGAGGTTGAGGACGAGCTTGGCGTCGTCCGGGTCCTCGACGCGCGTCCAGCCGCGGCCGCGCAGCTCGGAGTCGAGCTGGTCGCACAGAGCCGACAACGACGGGGGCAGTGCTCGTGCGATCACGAAGGCAAAGGTCATCCTCGCCAGCGTGTCGCGGCGCCGGATGCGGCGCATCCGAAGGAACTACCTAACGGCCGCTCTCGACCTCGGTCCTCGGCAGGAACCGCCCGAACGAGTCGCGCGCCAGGGTCGTCCTGCGGCCGGGCTGGCCGCCGCGCGCCCGGACACGGTAGCCGTGCTCCTCGTACATCCGCGACGCGCTGCCGTACATCCGGCGGATCGTCGCATGGCTCGGCAGCTCGGCGACGCCCGCCCGGAGCTCCCGCACGGTGGGCGTGCGCAGGTGCCGGCAGTGATAACGGTCGAGGGCGTAGGCGACCAGCTCCTTGGTCCAGCGGCCGCCGGCGTTCGACCAGTTGATCCGTGCTCGCTTCACTTCGAAAAAGATAGTAACGGGTCGGGCTTGCGGCTGTCAGGGCGATCCTTTACTCTTTGAAGCGATGAGCGCGCCGGCCTCCTTTACGAAGATCGTGGTCAAGTCGCGCCCGACAAAGCGCTAGCCGGCCCTGCAACCCCCTCGCCCCGCCGGACTAGCCAACAGTCAGGCGGGGAGTAGGGCCGGTGAGGAAACAAGGCCTCTACGACCCTGCGTTCGAGCACGACGCCTGCGGCGTCGCGTTCGTCGCGCGGCTGGACGGGACGCGCAGCCACGAGCCGATCGCGCAGGCCCTGCGCGCGCTCGAGCATCTCGAGCACCGGGGCGCGGCCGGCGCGGACGCCGAGACCGGTGACGGAGCGGGCATCCTCGTTCAGCTGCCCGACGCCTTCCTGCGCGCGACGGCCGGCTTCGAGCTGCCGCCGCCGGGCCGCTACGGCGTCGCCGTGTGCTTCCTGCCGCAGGAGGAGCTCCGGCGGCGCGAGCTCGAGCAACTGCTCGAGCGCACGGTGGCCGCCGAGGGGCAGGTCGTGCTCGGCTGGCGCGACATTCCGGTCGACCGGGGACAGGCGGGCGCGCACGCCGGCCTGTTCGCACCGCTCATGCGCCAGCTCTTCGTCGGCGCGTCGGACGAGCTCGACGGCGACCTGCTCGCGTTCGAACGCAAGCTCTACGTGATCAGGCGGGTGGCCGAGCGTGTGGCCGGCCCGGACCTGGTGATCCCGAGCTTCTCCGCGAGGACGCTGGTCTACAAGGGGATGTTGACCGCGCCACAGCTCGGGCGCTACTTCCCCGACCTGGCCGACGGGCGGATGGCGAGTGCGCTCGCGCTCGTGCACTCACGCTTCTCGACGAACACCTTCCCGAGCTGGGAGCTCGCGCACCCGTATCGGATGATCGCGCACAACGGCGAGATCAACACGCTGCGCGGAAACGTCAACTGGATCCGTGCGCGCGAGTCGCAGCTCGCCTCGGAGCTCTTCGGCAGCGACATGGAGAAGCTCGTGCCCGTCATCCGCCCCGCGGGCTCGGACACCGCCGTCTTCGACAACGTGCTCGAGCTGCTCGTGCTGTCCGGGCGCTCGCTGCCGCACGCGCTGATGATGATGGTGCCCGAGGCCTACAGCGGCCGGGCCGACGTCTCCGACGAGCTGCGCGGGTTCTACCGGTTCCACGAATGCCTGACCGAGGCGTGGGACGGCCCTGCCGCGATCGCCTTCACCGACGGGACCGTGATCGGCGCGACGCTCGACCGGAACGGGTTGCGGCCCGGGCGCTGGCTCGAGACGACGGACGGCTGGGTCGTGCTGGCCTCCGAGGCCGGAGTGCTCGACATCCCGGCCGACCGCATTCTGCGCAAGGGGCGCCTGCAGCCGGGCAAGCTCTTCCTCGTCGACCTCGAGCAGGGCCGGATCGTCCCCGACTCGGAGGTCAAAGCGGAGGTCGCTGCACGACGGCCCTACGGCGACTGGTTCGAGCGCGAGCACGTGCGGCTCGCGGACCTGCCCGCGCGCCGGCCGGCCCGCGCCGCCGGCGAGCCGGTGCGGCGCCTGCAGCTCGCGTTCGGGTACACGCAGGAGGACATGAAGGTGATGCTGGCGCCGCTCGCGGTCAACGGTGAAGAGGCGATCGGCTCGATGGGCAACGACACGCCGCTCGCCGTGCTGTCCGGCCGGCGCCCGCTCATGTACTCGTACTTCAAGCAGCTCTTCGCCCAGGTCACCAACCCGCCGATCGATCCGATCCGGGAAGCGGTCGTGATGAGCGTCCAGTCGCTCGTCGGCTCGGAGCGCAACCTGCTCGACGAGACGCCCGAGCATGCGCGCCAGCTCGTGATCGACAACCCGATCCTGCGCGACGAGGAGCTGGAGCGGCTCAGGCAGGTGGACTCGGAGGTCTTCAAGGCGCACACGATCGACTTCACCTGGCCGGTCGCCTTGGGCATCGACGGGCTCGAGCCGGCGATCGAGCGAATCTGCGCCGAGGCCGACGCGGCGCTCGCGGATGGAGCCAACATCCTGATCGTCTCCGACCGCCTGGTCGGGCCAGAGCGCGTCGCGATGCCCTCGCTGCTCGCCGTCGGCGCGATCCATCATCACCTCGTGCGTGCAGGCACGCGCCTGCAGGCGGGGCTCGTGGTCGAGTCCGGCGAGCCGCGCAGCGTGCAGAGCGTCGCCGTGCTGATCGGCTACGGCGCAGCCGCCGTCAATCCGTACCTGATGCTCGCGACGATCGGGCAGCTCGTCGCGGAGGGACGGCTGGACATGCGGCTCGAGGATGCGGAGGAGCGCGCGCTGAAAGCGGTCGGCAAGGGCCTGCTGAAGACGATCTCGAAGATGGGCATCTCGGCGCTCTCGTCGTACTGCGGCGCCCAGGTCTTCGAGGCGGTCGGCCTCTCGCCCGAGCTGATCGACCGGCACTTCACCGGGACCCCGTCGCGCATCGGCGGCATCGGCGCCCGGGAGCTCGCGGAAGGGGCGCTCGTCCGGCACGCGCGCGCGTACCCGGGCAGCGCGAGCGAGCTCCTGCCCGTCGTCGGCCTGTACGCGTGGCGGCGTGACGGAGAGCACCACCAGTGGAACCCGGAGACGATCGCGCTGCTCCAGCACGCAGTGCGCGGCGGTGGGCGCGCGACGTACAAGGAGTTCGCCGCCCTCGTCAACGACGACTCGGCGCGCCGCTCGACGCTGCGCGGCCTGCTGCGCTTCCGCGACCAGGAGCCGATCCCGCTCGACGACGTGGAGCCGGCAGCCGAGATCGTGAAGCGCTTCTCCACCGGCGCGATGTCGCTCGGGTCGCTCTCGCGTGAGGCGCACGAGACGCTCGCCGTGGCGATGAACCGGATCGGCGGCCGTTCGAACACCGGTGAGGGCGGCGAGGACCCCGCGCGGTACCTCGACGACCGCCGCTCGAAGATCAAGCAGGTCGCGTCGGGCCGCTTCGGAGTGAACATCGACTATCTGACGAACGCCGACGAGCTCCAGATCAAGATGGCCCAGGGCGCGAAGCCCGGCGAGGGAGGCCAGCTGCCGGGTCACAAGGTCGACCCGTACATCGCCGGCGTGCGCCTGACGACGCCGGGCGTCGGGCTGATCTCGCCGCCCCCGCACCACGACATCTATTCGATCGAGGACCTGAAGCAGCTGATCTACGACCTGCGCTGCGCGAACCCGGACGCCCGCATCTCGGTGAAGCTCGTGGCCGAGGTCGGCGTGGGCACCGTCGCGGCAGGCGTCGCCAAGTGCAACGCCGACCACATCCTCATCTCGGGCCACGACGGCGGCACGGGCGCGTCGCCGATCTCGTCGATCCTCCATGCCGGCGTGCCGTGGGAGATCGGCCTCGCCGAGACGCAGCAGACGCTGGTGCTGAACGACCTCCGGTCACGGGTCTGGGTGCAGACCGACGGGCAGCTGAAGACCGGCCGCGACGTCGTCATCGCGGCGCTGCTCGGTGCCGACGAGATGGGCTTCGCGACGGCTCCTCTGATCGCGACCGGCTGCGTGATGATGCGCGCCTGCCATCTGAACACCTGCCCGGTCGGCATTGCGACCCAGGACCCGGAGCTGCGGAAGCGCTTCCGCGGTCAGCCCGAGCACGTGATCGAGTTCCTCTTCCACGTCGCCGAGGACGTGCGCGAGCTGATGGCCTCCCTCGGGGTCGCGCGGTTCGAGGAGCTGGTCGGCCGCGTCGACCTGCTCGAGCCGGACGACGCGCTGACCCACTGGCAGGAGCGTGGGATCGACCTCACGCATCTCCTGCGTGCACCCGACGTGCCCGACGGCACCCCGTTGCGGCGCACGCGGGCGCAGGTCTCGCCCATCGCCGACGCGCTCGACTGGCAGTTGATCCGGGCGCTCGACGACGGCCGCCGGCGGTTCGAGGTGCGGAACGTCGACCGTGCGGTCGGCGGCCTCCTCTCGCATCACGTCACGAAGAACGGCCTGACCGTGGATGTGGCGTTCGAGCTGCACGGCTCCGCAGGGCAGTCGTTCGGCGCGTGGCTCGCACCGGGGATCGAGCTGACGCTCGTCGGCGACGCCAACGACTACGTCGGCAAGGGCCTGTCCGGCGGCGTGGTCGCCGTCCGGCCGCCCGACGGCGCCGCGTACCGCGCAGAGGAGAGCGTGATCGTGGGCAACACCGTCCTGTACGGAGCCACGTCCGGGAGGGCGTTCTTCCGCGGCATCGCCGGCGAGCGGTTCGCGGTGCGCAACTCGGGCGCCTCGGCCGTCGTCGAGGGCCTCGGCGATCACGGCTGCGAGTACATGACGGGCGGCCGGGTCGTGGTGATCGGGGCCACGGGGCGCAACTTCGCGGCCGGGATGAGCGGCGGGATCGCGTACGTGCTCGACGACGACTCGCAGTTCGCGCAGCGCTGCAACACGCAGCTGGTCGCCCTCGAAGGGCTCGACGGCGACGACGAGGATGCGGTCCAGGCCCTGCTGCTGGAGCATGTCGAGCGTACCGGCTCGCCGGTCGCGCAGGCGCTGCTCGACGGCTGGGATCCCCTCCGCTTCGTGAAGGTGATCCCGCACGACTACAAGCGCGCGCTCGCCGAGCCCGTCTCGGCCGGCGGCGGCGGCTTCTTCACGACGGAGACGGAGGAAGCCGCGTAGTGGGTCGCATCGGCGCCTTCCTCAACCTGAATCGCGTCGAGGCGCCGGAGCGCCCGCCGTCGGAGCGCGTCGGCGACTTCCGCGAGTTCGTCGGCACGCTGCCGCTCGTCGAGCTGCGCGAGCAGGCGTCCCGCTGCATGGAGTGCGGTGTTCCCTTCTGCCATCACGGCTGTCCGGTCGGCAACCTGATCCCGGACTGGAACGACCTCGTGTACCGCGACCGCTGGCAGGAGGCGCTCGAGCAGCTCCATCGCACGAACAACTTCCCCGAGTTCACGGGACGGTTGTGCCCCGCTCCGTGCGAGGCCGCGTGCGTGCTCGAGATCAACGAGGGAAACGCCGTTTCGATCAAGCAGGTCGAGCTCGCGATCGTCAACCGCGGCTGGGACGAGGGTTGGGTCACGCCGCAGCCGGCAGCCCGGCAGACGGGCCGCAGCGTCGCGGTCGTCGGCTCGGGGCCGGCCGGGCTCGCATGCGCCCAGCAGCTTGCGCGGGGCGGCGAGCACGTCGTCGTCTACGAGCGGGACGAGGCTGCGGGCGGCCTCGTCCGCTTCGGTGTTCCCGAGTTCAAGATCGAGAAGCGGCTCGTCGAGCGGCGGGTGCAGCAGCTCGCCGCCGAAGGTGTCGAGTTCCGCTTCGGCGTCGACGTCGGGAGTGACATCACTGCAGGTGAGTTGCGGGAACGACACGATGCGGTGGTCGTCGCAACCGGCTCGCGCGTCCCGCGCGACCTGCCGGTGCCCGGTCGCGAGCTCGACGGCGTCCACTTCGCGATGGAGTACCTCTACGATCGCGCGCGTTCGATCGCCGGCTCGGAAGAGCGCGGTCTCAGCGCCGCCGGCAAGCATGTCGTCGTGATCGGCGGCGGCGACACCGGAGCGGACTGCGTCGCGCACGCCAATCGGGAAGAAGCGGCGTCGGTCACCCAGATCGAGCTGCTCGGCGAGCCGCCGGTGTCTCGTCCCGACGACGTGACGCCCTGGCCGAGGTGGCCGATGAAGCTGCGCATGTCGTATGCGCTGAAGGAGGGCGGCGAGCGTTCGTTCGCGATCTCGACGACCCGGTTCGCCGGCGACGACGGGCGCGTCGCGGCGATCCACTGGCAGGAGAACGCGGGCGTCCCGCCCTTCGAGCTCGTGGCCGGCACCGAGGAGTCGCATCCGGCAGAGCTCGTTCTGCTCGCGATGGGCTTCCTCGGGCCCGAGCACGGATTGCTCGATCAGCTGCAGGTGGAGCGCGATGCGCGCGGCAACGCAGCTGCGCCCCGCTATCTCACCTCTGCGGACGGCGTCTTCGCAGCCGGCGACGCGCGGCGTGGCCAGTCGCTGATCGTCTGGGCGATCAACGAAGGCCGTCAGTGCGCACAGGCGGTCCAGGAGTGGCTCGACGGCGGGTGCGGCGCGAAGCGGCGGGACGCTTTTGTTTCGATAGCAATGGGGCGACCTGCGGAGTAGACTGCGGCCCATGAAGAGAACAATGAACGACACTCACGGCAGCGACTGTGCTGTTGCCGCCACGGCGGAGATCATTGCCACGAAGTGGACGCCGCTGATCGTCCACGACCTCTCCGAAGGGCCGCGGCGTTTCATGGAGCTCGAGCACGCATGCCCCGGCATCAGTCCGCGCACGCTTTCCGAGCGCGTCGACATGCTGGAGCGGCAAGGCGTCGCGATCCGGCGCAGCTATCCGGAATCGCCGCCGCGTGTCGAATACGAATTGACGGACAAGGGGCGCGCGCTGCTGCCGATCATCCGCGAGATGCGGAAGTTCGGCCACGCGTGGATGGTCCCCGAGCCCGCCAAGCGCCGTCGCACAGCGACGGCACGTCGTTAGCCAGGCGCCGGTGGCCGGGCGGATCGCGATCCTCGGCGCCGGGCGCCTCGGCGAGTCGCTCCTCCGGGGCTTCCTGAGCTCGGGCTGGCGCAGCCCCGACGAGCTCACGGTGACCGTCCGCCGGCCCGAGCGTGTCGAGGAGCTGCGTGAGCACTACGGCGTGGCCGTCGGCTCGTCCAACGTCGAGGCAGTGGCAGGCGCCTCGCTCGTGATCGTCGCCGTGAAGCCGCAGGACATCTCGGCGGTGCTGAGCGAGATCGCGTCCGACGTGACCTCCGAGCAGGTCATCCTCTCGGTCGCGGCAGGCGTGACGACCACGTTCATCGAGGGGCACCTCTCGCCGGAGGCGAGGGTCGTGCGCGCGATGCCGAACGCGCCCTCGCTCGTGCATGAGGGGATCGCCGGGCTCGCCGCCGGCCGCTCCGCCGGCGAGGCGGACGTGGCGCTCGCCGAGGAGGCGCTCGGCCACCTCGGCGCGGTGGTGCGCGTCTCCGAGGTCGATCTCGATGCGGTGACCGCGCTCTCCGGTTCGGGGCCTGCGTACTTCGCCCTCCTCGCCGAGGCGATGATCGAGGCGGGCCTCCTGCTCGGGCTCAGCCGGGACGTCTCGACGAAGCTCGTCGTGCAGACGATGTTCGGGAGCGCTCTGCTCCTGCGGGACGAGGAGATGCATCCGGTCGAGCTGCGGGAGGCCGTCACGTCCCCGGGAGGCACGACCACCCGCGCGATCAGGGAGCTCGAGCGCTCGGGCGTGCGGGCCGCGTTCCTGAACGCGATCAGTGCCGCCACCGAGCGCTCGCGCGAGCTCGGCTCACGACAGGAATAGGCTTCAGAAGTAGTCGAGCGTCGGAAAGCCCGTCGATCCGGTGAGGCAGTCCCTCAGGTAGACGGCTGCGCCGAGATCGCCCGTCCACAGGGTGTGGCGGCCGCGGCCGTGCTGCGCGCGTGACTCCTCGATCTGCCCGGCGGCGTGCACGGCGAAGGAGCGTGCGCGCTCGAGCCACAGCTCGTCGCCCGTCCGCTCGAAGAGCTTGAGGAACGCGTACCCGTTGCCGGTGGTGCCGTGGCAGAGGCCGGCGCCCTTCTTCAGCGGCCCCGCGCGCCACGTCAGCTCGCCGCCCTCGAGCAGGAGCTCCGTCAACTGCTCGTCGTGCGGGGCGAGCGCGGCCAGCGAGGCGACCATCCCGGGCGCGCCATGGCACCACTGGGTGCGGATCGGCTGCGTGCGGCGCTGATACGCCTTGGCCACCGGAGGCCACTGGCAGGTACCGTCGCTGCGCTCGGCGTAGGCCGTGGCGGTCGCGATCGCCCGCCGTTCGAGCTCGGTGCGGCGCTCGGCGTCGAGGAGCTCTGCCTGGGCGAGTGCGAGGACGTTGCCGGCGAAGCCGTGGGCCGGCCCGATGTATTCGACGGTGCTGCCGTACAGATCCTGTTGCCAGAGATCGCCCCGCCACTCCGCCCACAGCCGCTCCGCAGACTCGCGCCACGCCTGCAGCCAGTGCGCCGCTCCGGTTCGTCCGGCCAGCACGCGGGCCGCGATCATCGTCCCGGGTGATCCCCACATCAGCTCGTTGGTGGGGTTGCCGGCGTTCGCCTCCACCGCCGCCAGCAGGCGCTCCTCCTGCCACGCCGCCGGCGCGAGCGTGTGCGCGACGAGCAGGATCCCGGCCTCGCCCATGAGGAGTGAAGGCACGGGCCCCGGGACGAGGTCCTGGAAATCCGGGTGCGCGGGGTAGCGCTCGGCCAGTCGCACCGCGACCGGAGCCCAGTCGCGTCGCAGCTCGGCGAGACCGGCGTGCTCGAGCTCGTGAAACGCCCAGATCACGCCCGAGGCACCGAGGTAGAGCGAGGCGACCGCTGGGAGCGGTCCCTCCGTCTCGTCGATCGGGTGAGCGGGCCACAGCGCGTCCTCGTCGAATGCGCTCTCCGCCTCGGCCACGACCGACGCAATCGCCTCGCGGGTGCGAGCGTCGTCCCAGGGCCGTGGGGTCAGCGGCTCATGGCTCGCAGGGTCGAAGAGCTCGGGCAGGTCGAGCTAGCTCTCGTCGAGCCGCGCGCGAATGGCGGAGCGAATGCGGTCGGCGACCGCGGGCATCGCCTGTTCCATCTGCTTGAACTCCCGCTGGAACATCACGATCAGCTGCATCGGCCGCGTCGCGACGACGGTCGCGGTTCGGCGCTCGGTCTCGATCAGGCCGATCTCGCCGAAGAAGTCGCCCGGCCCGAGCTCGGCGATGCGCTTGCCGTCCTTGAGCACATCGGCCGTGCCTTCCTCGATCACGAAGAACTCGTGCGCGAACTCGCCTTCGCGGGCGAGCTCGTGGCCCTCGGCGACCGAGATCTCGTCGGTCCACCGGGCGAGCTGTTCGAGCTCCTTCTTGGAGAGGCTCGAGAAGAGGCGCACGGCTTTCAGCTGGTCGAGGTTCATGGCGACGATGATGACAGCACGGAGCGGCCTTCACAACCGGCGGCACCGGGCTCGGCTCTAGCCGAACAGCATTGCCTCCTCGAGCGCCCTGCGCAGGGCGAGCGCGCGGTTGACCGCGTTCACGAGCGCGCGGAGCGACGCCGTCACGATGCTCGGGTGGATGCCGACGCCCCAGACGAGGTCGTCGTCGATCTCGGCTTCGATGTAGGCGGCAGCGGTTGCGTCCGCGGCGGCCGCCATTGCGTGCTCGTGGTAGTCGCGCAGCCGAATCGTGATTCCGAACTCACGCTCGAACGCGTCGACCAGCGCGTCGATCGGCCCGTTCCCCGAGCCTGAGATCTCCCGCTTCTCGCCGTCGGCGACCAGGTCGGCGACGATCTGGTCGGTGTCGCTGCTCGAGTGCGTGTACGACCCGAGCTCGTACGGGGTGACATGCGCGAGGTAGTGCTCGTGGAAGGCGGTCAGGAGCTCGTCCGCGGTCAGTTCGTCGCCTCGCGCGTCCGTGATCGACTGCACCGTCTGCGCGAACTCGACCTGGAGGCCACGCGGCAGCTCGAGATTGTGCTCGGTCTCCATCAGATAGGCGACACCGCCCTTGCCCGACTGGGAGTTGACCCGGATGATCGCCTCGTAGTCGCGGCCCAGGTCGGCCGGGTCGATCGGCAGGTAGGGGACGTCCCACTGGTCCGAATCTCCCCGCTGCTGCGCGTGCATCCCCTTCTTGATCGCGTCCTGGTGCGAGCCGGAGAACGCCGTGTAGACGAGCTCGCCGACCCAGGGGTGGCGCGGGTGGACGGGCAGCTCGTTGCATTCCTCGACGATCGTCTTCGCCTCGTCGAGCTGCGACAGGTCGAGCTGCGGGTCGACGCCCTGTGTCAACAGGTTCAGGGCGATGGTGATGAGGTCGACGTTGCCGGTGCGCTCGCCGTTTCCGAACAGCGTCCCTTCGACCCGGTCGGCTCCCGCCATGAGGCCGAGCTCCGCGGTCGCGACGGCCGTGCCCCGGTCGTTGTGGGGGTGAACGCTGAGGACGATGCTCTCGCGGCTCGAGACGTGCCGCTGGAACCACTCGATGCGGTCCGCGTAGACGTTCGGAGGGAACGCCTCGACGGTGGTCGGGAGGTTGACGATCATCTGGTCCTCGGGCGTCGGCTGCCACGCGCCCATGACGGCCTCGCAGATCTCGAGTGCGAACTCGAGCTCGGTCCCGTGGAAGCTCTCGGGGGAGTACTCGAAGATGACCTTCGACCGGGCCTGCTCCGCGAGCTCCTTGCAGAGCTCGGTCGCGCGGACGGCGAGGGCGACGATCCCGGCTTCGTCCAGCCGGAAGACGACGCGCCGCTGCGTGGTGGAGGTCGAGTTGTAGAGGTGGACGATCGCGCGCGGGGCGTCCTCGATCGCCTCGAAGGTGCGCTCGATCAACTCGGGCCGCGCCTGTGTGAGCACGGCGATCGTCGTGTCGGCGGGAATGCGGTTCTCCTCGATCAGCTTGCGGACGAACTCGAAGTCCGTCTTCGAGGCGGAGGGAAACCCGACCTCGATCTCCTTCACGCCCAACCGGACGAGCAGATCGAACATCTTCTGCTTCCGGGCGGAATCCATCGGCTTGACCAGTGCCTGGTTCCCGTCGCGCAGGTCGGTCGAGCACCAGATCGGGGCGTGGTCGACGACCCGGTCGGGCCAGGTGCGATCGGCGAGCGCGACGGTCGGATAGGGGCGGTACTTCCAGTAGGGCATCGACATGGCGAGATCTCCTCCAGTGGGCGGACTTCTCCCGGCGGTGCGGGAGCGCAAGACGGGTATGTCGCGTGGTCGCCTCCCCTAGCGGGGAAGGAGGAGGGCAAGCGTGCGCAGGCCCGCAGTGGGGAAATCACTGCCGGCCGCTGCGAATTGAGTGCGCTGCCCGATCATCACTTTCAAAAGCATAGTTACGCGCGCCGGGTTTGGCAACGGTGCCCGTCGCTATACCTTCTGTAGCTTGACAACGCGGATGCTCGTGGGCACACTCAGTCGACGATGACCGGTTCAGCAGCCCGCGCACTCGAGCTCCGGACGCCGCTTGCGGCCCAGTTGCTCGTGCTCGGGCTCGTCATTCTCACGGTTATCGTCATTCTCCCCCGCTAGGGGGAGATTTCGCTCACGCGGCCGGTAGACGCCGCATACGCCGACTTCACTGAAGGAGAAGTGCGCCCGCAGGATGGGCCGGACCAAGGAGCGAACTAGATGCACAGGATCCACACAATCGACGAGGTGCTTGCATGAAGACCATTGCCTGTCTCGCCGGCGACGGCGTCGGGCCGGAGCTGATGGCTGCCGCGACGCGTGCCCTGGACCGGGTCGCCGAGCTCCACTCGCTGCAACTCGACGACGTGCATCTGCCGTTCGGGGGCGAAGCGGTCACGAGGACGGGGCATCCGCTGCCGCCCGAGACCCGCGCCGGGTACCGCCACGCCGACGCGATCCTGGTCGCGTCACCCGACAACCCGGCACTCGAAGGCGTCAAGGCCGACCTCGAGCTCGCCTGGCGCGTCGCCCGTGTCCAGCTGGACGACGGCGGCGACCTCGTGATCACCGGGCCGGTCGGCGACTGGGGCAACAGGCTTGCGCTCGCCCGCGCGTTCTCGAGCACGGCTGCCAGGCGCGGCCGCGTGCTCTGCGTGGGCGAGTCCCCCGACTGGCGTGCCGCGGTCGAGGCCGAGCGCGCGCGCTGGAGCGGGCTCGAGGTCGAAGAGGCCTCGCTCGCGCAGGCACTCGTCCGGCTGCGGGAGCGGCCCGGGTCGCTCGACGTGGTCGTGACGGAGTCCCACCTGATGGAGGCGATGGTCGACACGGCCGCTCATTTCGCCGGCTCGCACGCGTCGGTCGCCCAGGCCTGGCTCCCGGACGATGGGCCGGGCGTGTTCTTCCCCGGCGCCAGCGAGCCGGACGACGTCGCCGGTTTCGGCGTCGTCGACCCGAGAGGGATGTTGCTCACCGCGTCGCTGATGCTGGCCGAGGGGCTCAAGCGCCGGTCGGCGTCGCGCACGCTCGAGCGGGCGGTGGAGGCCGCCGGGAGGCGCGACGCGCCGGTCGGCGAGGACACGCGGTCCTTCACCGACGCGGTGATCGACCTGCTGCCGCAGTCCAGGGTCGATCTGGAGCACTTCGACGAGGTGTGGGCTTGACCCGGGGAGCGCGCATGTTCGGGTCGGACGCGATCCTGCGCGCACTCGAGCTCGAGGGCGTGGACATCGCGTTCGGGATCCCGGGCGGCGCGATCCTGCCGACGTACGACGCGATCGCGCGCGGCACCACCGTGCGGCACGTGCTTGCCCGCCACGAGCAGGGCGCCGGCCACATGGCGGAGGGCTACGCGCGTGCATCCGGGAAGGTCGGGGTTGCGATCGCGACCTCCGGGCCGGGCGCGACGAACCTCGTGACGCCGATCGCCGACGCGTGGATGGACTCCACGCCGCTCGTCTGCATCACCGGCCAGGTGCGCGCGTCGCTCATCGGCACCGACGCGTTCCAGGAGATCGACGCGACGGGCATCACGATGCCGATCGTCAAGCACTCCTGGCTCGTCCAGGACGTGGAGGAGCTGCCGGGCGTCCTCAAGGCGGCGTTCCACGTCGCTCGGACGGGCCGGCAGGGCCCGGTGCTCGTCGACGTCGCGAAGGACGTGCAGGAGGCGGAGTTCGAGTTCGCCTATCCCGACGATGTCGACCTGCCGGGCTGGAAGCCGCCGCAGAAGGTTCACCCACGGCAGATCCGCGAGGCGGCCCGCGCGATCGCGGAGTCCCAGCGCCCCATCGTCTATGCCGGTGGCGGCGTGCTCAACGCGGATGCCTGCGCGGAGCTCCGGAGCCTCGTGGACTCGGCGCAGCTGCCCGCGGTCGTGACGCTGATGGGGAAGGGCTGCCTGCCCGACTCGCATCCGCTCAACTACGGGGCGCCCGGGATGCACGGCTCGAAGTACGCCAACTGGGCGCTCAACAAAGCCGATCTCGTGATCGCCGTCGGCTCCCGGTTCGACGACCGCGTCACGGGCAAGGTGTCCGCGTTCGCGCCCGGTGCGAAGGTGATCCACTTCGACATCGACGCGGCCGAGGTCGGGAAGATCCGCCACGCGGAGATCCCCGTCGTCGGCCCGCTCAAGCTCGCGCTGGCGCAGCTCGCCGACGAGCTGCGCGCGCTCGATGGAGACGGTCGCGCGGCCCATGAGCCCTGGCTGCGCCAGCTCGAGGACTGGCGCGTACAGTTCCCGTTCCGCTACGCCAAGGCGGACGGCCAGCTGAAGCCGCAGACGGCCATCGAGGCCCTGCGTGACGTGGCGGGCGACCGCGACGACATCATCTGGACGACGGGCGTCGGCCAGCATCAGATGTGGGCGATGCAGTACCTCGTGTGCGACCAGCCGCGCTCGTTCATCACGTCGGGCGGCCTCGGGACGATGGGGTACGGCCTGCCCGCGGCGATCGGCGCGAAGGCGGCGAGGCCCGATGCCACCGTCGTCTGCATCGACGGTGACGGCTGCTTCCAGATGACCTGCCAGGAGCTCGCGACCGCAGCGCTCGAGCGGCTGCCCATCGTCGCGGTCGTGATCAACAACGGCTGGCTCGGAATGGTGCGACAGTGGCAGGAGATGTTCTACGACGAGCGGTTCGCGCAGACGCATCTCACCCACGCAGTGCCCGACTACGCACAGCTCGCCGAGGCGTTCGGCTGCGCCGGCTTCACGGTCGAGAGCGAGGATCAGCTCGACGACACGCTGCGGGCCGCGTTCGCGGCCGGCCGCAGCGCCGTCGTCGACGTTCGCTGCGACCCGGAGGAGAAGGTCTTCCCGATGGTGCCCGCGGGCGCGGCCGCCGTCGACGTGATGGAAGCTCCCGACGAGCAGGTGATCAGCACATGAGCGCTCACACGATCAGTGTTCGCTTGGAGAACAAGCCGGGCGCGCTGGCGCGCGTCTCGCAGCTCTTCTCGCGGCGCGGCTACAACATCCAGAGCCTCGCCGTCGGGCCGACGGAGCATGCCGACATCTCCCGTCTCACCCTGCGGGTCGACTGCAGCGAGCACTCGCTCGAGCAGATCGAGAAGCAGATGCACAAGCTCGTCAACGTGCTGCGGGTGACGGAGCTCCGGCCCGACGAGGCGGTCGAGCGCGAGCTCGCGCTCTTCACCGTCAGCGTCTCCACCGAGAAGCGTGCAGAGCTCGTCGCGCTCAGCCAGGTCGCCGGCGCGCGCGTCGCGGACATCGGCCGGGACGCGATCACGTTCGAGTTCGTCGGCCGTCCCGACGAGGTCGAAGCCTTCGAGGAACTGGTTCGGCCCTACGGTGTGCGCGAGCTCGTGCGCACGGGCAGGGTCGGGCTGCGCCGTCCGAGCGCGGGCGGTCGTACTGCAACTCCCTCCGTCCAAGTCTGAAAGGAACCAACGTGGCCGAGATCTTCAAGAGTGGGAATGTCGCGCTGCTGAACGGCAAGGTCGCCGTGCTCGGGTACGGCAGCCAGGGGCACGCGCACGCGCTCAACCTGCACGACTCGGGCGTCGACGTGGAGGTCGGGCTTCGCCCCGGCAGCACGTCGGCAGCTGCGGCCGAGGAGGCGGGCCTGACCGTTCGCTCGGTCGCCGACGCCGTCCGCGGCGCCCAGCTCGTCGCATTCCTCGTCCCCGACGGCGCGCAGCCCGCTCTCTACGAGGAGGAGGTCGCCCCGAACCTCGAGCCTGGTGCGGCGCTGCTCTTCGCCCACGGGTTCAACGTCCACTACGGGCGGATCGTGCCGCCGGAGGGGCACGACGTGATCATGGTCGCGCCCAAGGGGCCGGGTCACGTCGTCCGTCGCCTGTACACCGAGGGCTACGGCACGCCGGCGGTCGTCGCCGTCGCGCAGGATGCGAGCGGTGAGGCGCGCGAGCTCGCGTTCGCCTACGGAGCCGCGCTCGGCGCTGCCCGCGCCGGCATGGTCGTGACCTCGTTCGCCGAGGAGACGGAGACCGATCTGTTCGGTGAGCAGACGGTGCTGTGCGGCGGTGTCACTCAGCTGATCCAGCTCGGGTTCGAGACGCTCGTCGAGGCCGGGTACCAGCCCGAGGTCGCCTACTACGAGTGCCTGCACGAGCTGAAGCTGATCACCGACCTGATCTGGGAGGGCGGGATCGAGCGGATGCACTACTCGATCTCCGACACTGCCGAGTACGGCTCGCACGCGGTCGGGCCGAAGGTCGTGGACGAGCACGTCCGCGAGAACATGCGCGCCGTCCTCGCGGCGATTCGCGATGGATCGTTCGCACGCGACTGGATCGCGGAGATGGACCGCGGCCAGCCGTCGCTCGACGCCTACCGCGCCAAGCTCGCCGAGACGCAGATCGAGCAGGTCGGGGCCCGGCTGCGCGCGTTGAACGTGAAGGAGGAGACTGCTGGCGTCGGTTGACGTACCGGTCGCCCTTCTGGGCTACGGCACGGTCGGCTCAGCGGTCAATCGCCTCCTCACCGAATCGGCTGACGACATCGAGCGCGCGACGGGCCATCGGCTCCGCGTCGTGAAGGCGCTCGTGCAGGACGCCGGGAAGGAGCGTGATTACCCGCCTGCCGGCGGGGTGCTCACGACGGACTTCTCCGAGATCCTCGACGATCCGAGCATCGCCGTCGTGGCGGAGGTGATGGGAGGCGTGGAACCGGCGGGCGGGTACGTCCTCGAGCTTCTGCAGCGCGGCAAGAGCGTCGTCTCCGCGAACAAGCAGCTCGTCGCCCGGCGGGGCGCAGAGCTCTTCGCGACGGCGTCCGAGGCCGGTGTCCAGCTGCGGTTCGAGGCGAGTGTCTGCGCCGCGATCCCGGTGATCAAGGTGCTCCGCGAGTCGCTCGTCGTCACGAACGTGCATCGCGTGCTCGGGATCGTCAACGGCACGACGAACTTCGTCCTCACCGAGATGGAGGGCGGCAAGAGCTACGACGAGGCGCTGGCCGACGCCCAGGAGCGCGGCTACGCGGAGGCCGACCCGACCGACGACGTCTCCGGGGCGGACGCGGCGGCCAAGATGGCGATTCTCGCGACGGTCGCCTTCAACTCGCACGTCGAGCTCGCGGACGTCGCGTTCTCGGGGATCACGAAGATCGACGCGCTCGACGTGGTGGCGGCGCGCCAGCTCGACATGGTGATCCGGCTCGTCGGCGCGGCGAGGCTCGTCGACGGCCAGGTCGACGTGTCCGTCCAGCCGGCGTTCGTCGACAAGCAGCATCCGCTCGCGAAGGTGGACGGCGCGTTCAACGCCGTGATGCTGCAGGGAGACGCGATCAGGGAGATCACACTGGAGGGCCCCGGCGCCGGCGGTGTCGAGACGGCATCGGCCGTGATCGCCGACATCACGAGTGTGCTCGGGACGATGGGCACCGGCTTTCTGCAGAACGACGCCGCCTGGCGTCAGCTGCCGATGCTGCCGGACGGGGAGAGCTCGTCGCCGTTCTACTTCCGGTTGCACGTCGAGGACAGGCCGGGCGCGCTCGCGCGGGTCGCGGAGGAGCTCGCGGAGCGCGAGATCTCGATTGCGCGGCTCCTGCAGCATCAGAACGGGGACGGTGCTGCGCTGCACGTCGTCACGCACGAGGCGAGGGTGGGTGCCCTGCGCGCGGCCCTCCAGGCC
Source organism: uncultured Thermoleophilia bacterium (assembly GCA_963828655.1). Taxonomy (GTDB): domain Bacteria; phylum Actinomycetota; class Thermoleophilia; order Gaiellales; family Gaiellaceae; genus PALSA-600. The sequence goes on from CAWHFK010000001.1 coordinate 247,446, forward strand.
GTCGGCGAGCTCGACGACGTGCACGGCTGCTCGACGCCGCGGCCGGTCGTCTCGGACCGCGGCGTGGCGGAGCTCGGATGGGCGTGAACGCCGCTTCCGCGCTGTCCCTGGGCGAGGGCTCGACGCCGCTCGTACCGGCGCGCCGCCTGCAACAGCGTCTCGGGGTCGAGCTGCACCTGAAGTGCGACGGGCTCAATCCGACCGGGAGCTTCAAGGACCGCGGGATGGTCGTGGCCGTCGAGCGCGCCGCGCAGTCCGGCGCCCGGGCGGTCGTGTGCGCGTCGACCGGCAACACCGCCGCGTCGGCAGCCGCGTACGCGGCTCGAGCGGGCCTCGAGGCGATCGTGCTGACGCCCGTCGGCGCAACCGCGACCGCCAAGCGCGCGCAGGCGCGGGCCGCCGGTGCGCGCCTGCTCGAGGTGCGGGGCAGCTTCGACGACGCCCTGCGGCTCTGTCGGGAGCTCGGGCAGCGCGAAGGATTCGTGCTCGTCAACTCGCTCAACCCGGACCGCATCGAGGGGCAGAAGACCGTCGTGGCGGAGATCCTCGAGCAGCTCGGATCCGCGCCCGACCTCGTCGCGCTGCCCTTCGGCGGCGGCGGCAACGTCTCCGCCGTGGCCGCCGGCCTGGCCGACGCCGGTGCGTCGACCAGGATCGTCGTGGGCCAGGCCGCAGAGCGGGCGACGACGTGGGCCTCCGCGATCAGGATCGGCGAGCCCGCCCATGCCGCGCACGTGGCCGAGCTCGTCGCGACGGGCCGGGTCGAGGTCGTCTCACTCAGCGAGGACGAGCTGCGCCGCGCCTGGCAGCTGCTCTCACGCGAGGAGGGCGTGTTCTGCGAGCCGGCGTCGGCGGCCGGGGTCGCGGCGCTCGAGCACCTGCCGGATCTCGACGGCGCGACCGTCGTCTGCATCGTCACGGGCCACGGGCTGAAGGATGCGGGAGCGGTCGACGACGGTGAGTCCCAGACGGTCGAGGCGACGCTCGAAGCGGTGCTCGAGGCGATCGGGTGATCCGGGCCGTCGCGCCTGCGTCGACGGCGAACCTCGGGCCGGGCTTCGACTCGGCCGGGGCGGCGCTCGAGCTCTGGAACGAGCTGGAGATCGAGGACGCGGACGAGCTCGAGGTCGAGATCAGCGGCGAAGGCGCCGCGGAGCTCCCCCGTGACGCCTCGCATCTCGCGCTCCGCGTGTTCTCGCTCTTCGCGCCCGTGGCCGGGCGGCGCTTCAGCTTCGTGAACCGGGTCCCGCTCGAGCGCGGACTGGGCTCGAGCGCCGCCGCGATCGGGCTCGGGCTCGTCGCGGGAGCGGCCGCGGCGGGCCGGGAGGCAGATCCAGCCGAGCTGCTCGTCACGGGAGCCCGGTTCGAGGGCCACATCGACAACCTCGCTGCCGTGCTGTACGGCGGCGCGTGCGTCTCGTGGACGCACGAGGAGGGGCCGAGGGCTGCCCGGATCGCGGCCGACCTGCCGCTCGCGCCCGTGCTCGTCGTTCCCGCGGCTCGCACGAACACCGCACGCTCGCGCAGCGATCTCCCGTTCACCGTGAGCCATCACGACGCGGCCGTCACCGTCGCGTCGGCGACGATGCTCGGAGCGGCAATTGCCGGCGGCAACGCCACGCTGCTCCGCGATGCGTTCCACGACCGGCTGCACGAGCAGTACCGCAGCTCCCAGGCACCGCTGCTCGAGGCGCTCCGCGAGGACCTGCCCGACGGCGCGAGCGGCGTCACCCTCTCCGGCTCCGGGCCCTCGGTGGTCGTGTGGGCCGAGCCCGACCGCGTCGACGCGGTGGTCGCCGCGCTCGAGCTGTCCGTTCCCTCGTCCGCGACGGTGCTTCCCTTGCGGGTGGCCCAGGCAGGAGCTCACGTTCAATGACCACGCCTTACGGCAAGACGCACTCCGCCAAACGCCACAGCGCCGCGCTCACCGACGGTGTCGACCGCGCACCGGCGCGCGCGATGCTCAAGGGTGTCGGGTTCACCGACGCCGACCTCGCGAGGCCGTTGATCGGCGTGGCGACCACGTGGATCGAGACGATGCCGTGCAACCTGAACCACAGGCGGCTCGCGGGCTACGTCAAGCAGGGCATCCGCCGGGCCGGCGGGACGCCGATCGAGTTCAACACGATCGCCGTCTCCGACGGCGTCTCGATGGGCACGGTCGGCATGCGCGCCTCGCTCGTCTCGCGCGAGGTGATCGCCGATTCGATCGAGCTCGTCGCCCGCGGGCATCTGTTCGACGGCCTCGTGTGCATCGTCGGCTGCGACAAGACGATCCCCGCGGGGGTGATGGCGCTCGCGCGGCTCGACCTGCCGGGGCTCGTGTTCTACAGCGGTTCCATCGAGGCGGGCCGGTACCGCGGGGCCGACGTCACGATCCAGGACGTGTTCGAGGCGGTCGGCGCGCACGCCGCCGGCTCGATCTCCGACCGGGAGGTGCACGCGCTCGAGAGCGTCGCCTGTCCCGGCGCCGGCGCGTGCGGCGGCCACTTCACGGCGAACACGATGGCGACCGCACTCGACTTCCTCGGCGTCAGTGCGCCGGGCTTGAACGAGATCCCCGCGACCCATCCGGCCAAGCCACAGGCGGCGGTGGTCGCCGGCGAGCTCGCCATGCGCCTCGTCGAGGAGGACACGCGGCCGTCGCAGGTCCTCACCAGGGAGGCGTTCGAGAACGCGATCGCGGCGATCGCGGCCACCGGCGGGTCGACGAACGGGGTGCTGCACCTGCTCGCGATCGCGGCCGAGGCGGGCATCCCGCTCGAGATCGACGACTTCGACACGATCTCCTCACGCACCCCGATCGTCGCGGACATCAAGCCCGGCGGCCGCTATGTGGCGACGGACCTCTTCAAGGCCGGCGGGGTCGCGCTCGTCGCGCGCGAGCTCGTGCGGGCAGGCATCGTCAACGAGGACGCGGTCGCCGTCGACGGGCGTTCGCTGCGGCAGGTCGCCGACGGGGTGCACGAGCGCCCGGGGCAGGACGTGGTCGTCTCGTGGGACGCGCCGCTCAAGCCGACGGGCGGGCTGGCGATCCTGCGCGGCAACCTCGCGCCGGAGGGCTGCGTCGTCAAGCTCGCAGGGCACGAACGGCTGCTCCATCGCGGGCCTGCCCGGGTCTTCGACTCCGAGGAGGCGTGCTTCGCCGCGGTCAAGGCACGCGCGATCGCCCCGGGCGACGTGGTCGTGATCCGCTACGAAGGGCCGGCCGGCGGGCCGGGCATGCGCGAGATGCTGCACGTCACCGCGTCGCTCGTGGGGGAGGGCCTCGGCGACGAGGTCGCTCTCATCACCGACGGCCGCTTCTCTGGCGCGACGCACGGGCTGATGGTCGGGCACATCGCGCCGGAGGCATTCCGCGGCGGCCCGATCGCGCTCGTCCGCGACGGAGACACGGTCGTGATCGACGTCGAGGCGCGCGAGCTGAACGTCGAGCTCCCGGAAGGGGAGCTCGCGAGCCGCGCCTCCGGGTGGTCGCAGCCGCAGCCCCGGTATGAGAGCGGCGTCTTCGCCAAGTACGCGGCGACGGTCGGCTCGGCCTCACGAGGGGCACGGACCGAATGAGCTCAACGTTCGAGCAGCTTCTTGACGGCACGGGTGGCCTGGCCGATGCGCTGCTCGTTCTCGACGAGCGCGAAGCGGACATGCCCGTCGCCGCCGTCTCCGAAGCCGATCCCCGGGCTGACCGCCACGTTCGCCTCGCGTGCGAGCAGCAGTGCGAACTCGAGCGAGCCCAGGGTGCGGAAGCGCTCGGGGATCTCCGCCCAGACGAACATCGTCCCGAGCGGCGGCTCGACGTGCCAGCCGGCCCGGTCGAGCCCGCGGCAGAGCGCGTCCCGCCGCAGCCGGTAGATCTCGCAGACCTCGGCCGGGTAGTCCTGGGCCTCGCGCAGGGTGACGGTCGCCGCGATCTGGATCGGCTGGAAGGTCCCGTAGTCGAGGTAGGACTTCAGCTTCGTCAGCGCGGCGACGACATCCGGGCGGCCGACCAAGAAGCCCACGCGCCAGCCGGCCATCGAGAACGACTTGGTCAGGCTGTAGAGCTCGACCGCGCATTCGGCGGCGCCCTCCGCGGCGAGCACGGAGGGCGGCCGGTGGCCGTCGAAGGCGACGTCGGCGTACGCGAAGTCGTGCACGAGCAGGAAGTCGCGTTCCCGGGCGAGGTCGACGAGAACCTGCATGTCCTCGGCGGAGGCGACCGCGGTCGTCGGGTTGTGCGGGAACGACACGATCACGACCTTCGGCTTGCAGGTGTGAACCGCCTCGGCGATCGCCTCCACGCCGCCCGTGGCAGGCGGCGTGACGAGACGCGCACCGGCCAGGGCGGGCGCCACGCGATGGATCGGATACGCCGGGGTGGGAACGACGACCGTGTCTCCACCTTCGACCAGCACCCACATCAGATGGGCGAGCCCCTCCTTGGCGCCGATCGTGCTCGCGATCTGCGTCTCGGGGTCGAGCACGACCCCGAAGGCCCGCAGGTAGTGCTCGGCGACGGCATGCCGAAGCTGCGTGATGCCGCGACTCGCCGAGTAGCGGTGGTTGGCCGGCTTCGCGGCGGCCTCCTGCAGTTTTGCAACGGCGATCTCCGGCGAAGGGATGTCCGGGTTGCCGAAGCCGAGGTCGATCACGTCGCGTCCCTCACGGCGCAGGTCGCGCTTCAACTGGTCGACCGTCGCGAAGACGTACGGCGGCAGATCCTCGATCCGGCAAAACTTCATTTGCGAAAGTATTGTAGGGAGAGCCATGGCTGTTGACACGCTCAGGTGCCGGATCTGCGAGTCCGACTACCCGGCCGTCGCGAGCGGGGTCTGCCTGCGCTGCTTCGGCCCGTTGGAGCCGGTGTACGACTGGGAGCAGGTCGCCCGCGAGGTGACCCGCGATTCGATCGCGCGAGGCCCGCGCTCACTCTGGCGCTATGCGCCCCTGCTCCCGACCGCCGCGCCGCCGGATGCGGCTGCCGGGCCCGGCTGGACGCCGCTCGTGCCCGCCCCTCGGCTCGCCCAGGCCGTCGGCGTCGGCGAGGTGTTCCTGAAGCTCGACCACACCAATCCGACGCACTCCTTCAAGGACCGGGTGGTCGCCGTCGCCGCAGCCAAGGCGGCCGAGCTCGGAACGGACACGCTCGCCTGCGCGTCGACCGGCAACCTGGGGAACGCCGTCGCGGCGCGCGCGGCGGCGAGCGGGATGCGCTCCGTCGTCCTGTACCCGCGGACGGTCGAGCCGGAGAAGCTCCTTGCGACCGCGGTCTACGGCGGCGAGATGTACGCGGTGAACGGCAGCTACGACGATTGCTCGCGGCTTGTCGTCGAACTGGCCGGCGAGCTCGACTGGGCGTTCGTCAACGTCAACCTGCGCGCCTACTACGCCGAGGGGTCGAAGACGCTCGCGTTCGAGATCACCGAGCAGCTGGGCTGGGAGCTGCCGGACGCCGTCATCTCGCCGGTCGCTTCCGGTTCGCTCTTCACGAAGCTCTGGCAGGGGTTCGAGCAGTTTCGCCGGCTCGGCCTCGTCGAGGGAGCGAGCCCGCGCATCTTCGGCGGGCAGGCCGAAGGCTGTGCGCCCGTGGCGCACGCGTTTGCCGACGAGCGCCCCGTCTCGCCGATTCGCCCGAACACGATCGCCCATTCACTGGCGATCGGCGCTCCCGCCGACGGCGACCTCGCGATCGCGACCGCGCGGGCCTCGGGCGGCGGCATCTACGCCGTGCCGGAGGACGAGATCGGCGGGAACGTCTCGATGCTGGCCGCGCTGTCCGGGGTCTTCGGTGAGACGGCGGCCGGCGTCACCCTCGGCGCTCTCCGCGCAGCGACCGCGGCGGGCGCGCTCGGGCCCGAGGACCGCGTGGTCGTGCTCGTCACCGGCACCGGGCTGAAGACGCCCCAGATCGTCGAGACGCGCGCCGGTATCGACATCGAGGCCGACGTCGACGAACTGCTCGAGCACATCGGGGTGACGGCGTGAACGCTGTCGGCGATCCGGTCGTCGCAGCGCTGCGCGCGGAGATCACCGCGCTCGACGCCCGGCTGATCGAGACGATCAACGAGCGGATCGAAACGGTCGAGAAGCTGCGCCTCTACAAGGAGCAGCACGATCTGCCGTTCGTCGACCCGGAGCGCGAGGCTGCGTTGATCCGGGAGCTCAGGAGCGCCAATGCGGGGCCGCTCTCCGACGACGGGCTGCAGGACCTGATCACCTTCGTCCTCGACCTGGTGAAGCGGGAGCTCGCGTCGAATGGCTGACGTGATCGCGGCGCTTCCGGGCGACGGGATCGGGCCGGAGGTCCTGGAGCAGGCGGTGCGGGTGCTCGAGCACCTGCCGATCGACGTCGAGGTCGTGCGGCTGCCGTTCGGCGGCGCTGCGATCGACTCGGCCGGCGAGCCGCTCCCGGACGCGACGCTCGAGGCGTGCCGGGCCTCGCGGGCCGTGCTGCTCGGCGCGGTCGGCGGCCCGCGCTGGGACGGCGGCGCCGTCCGGCCCGAGCAGGGGCTGCTCGGGCTGCGGAAGGCACTCGACGTCTACGCGAACCTCCGTCCTGCGGCGCAGGGCGCTGTCGATCTCCTGATCGTGCGCGAGCTCGTCGGCGGCCTGTACTTCGGCGCCCGCGGCGTGCGCCCCGACGGCACGGTCTTCGATACGTGCGAGTACCACCCGGATCACGTTGCGCGCATCGCCCGCCGCGGCTTCGAGCTGGCGCGCGGCCGCCGCCGGTCGCTCGTGTCGGTCGACAAGGCGAACGTCCTCGACACCTCTCGGATGTGGCGGCGCGTCGTCGACGAGCTCGCGCCCGACTATCCCGATGTCGCCCTGCGCCACGCGCTCGTCGACAGCTTTGCGATGGAGCTCGTGAATGCGCCGGAGACCGTCGACGTGGTCGTGACGGAGAACATGTTCGGCGACATCCTCTCCGACATCGCCGCAGCGGTCACCGGCGGGCTCGGGCTGGCTGCGTCTGCGAGCCTCGGCGACTGCGGCCCGGGGATCTTCGAGCCCGTGCACGGGTCCGCTCCCGATCTCGCCGGGACGGGGACGGCGAATCCCGCCGCGATGCTCAGGTCACTCGCGCTGTTGCTCGAGCACGCACTGCAGCGCGGCGACCTCGCCGTCGCGCTCGTCGAGGCCGTCGACGCAGCGCTCGTCTCGACGCCGACCCCCGATCTCGGCGGAGACGCCACGACCGATGCCTTCGGAGACGCGGTGCTCGCGACCCTGCTGGAACACGCTCGGCGATGAGCGTCACGGTCGGCTACCCCGGCCCGCCCGGCAGCCACAGCAATGCCGCTGCGTCGGTGCTCGTGCCCGACGCGGTGCGCTCGGTCGACCTGCCGAGCTTCGTGGCCGTCGTGGATGCCGCGGCGGCAGCCGAGGTGACGCTCGGGGTGCTCCCGATCGAGAGCTCACTCGTCGGCCCGATCGCCGAGACCCACGATCTGCTGTTCCGGGCGCCGCTCTCGATCGTGCGGGAGGCAACCTTGCCGATCCGGCACTGCATCGTCGGCCTCGCGGGCGCCAGCCTCGACGAGGCCCGCACGGTGCTCTCGCATCCGGCCGCGTTCGACCAGTGCCGGGACCTGCTCGGCTCCCGCGACGTTCGGCGCATTCCGGCCGCGACGACCGCGGACGCTGCGCGCGAGGTCGCCGATGCCGGCGACCCACGGCAGGTGGCGATCGCGAGCGCCGAGGCCGCGGCGGCCTACGGGCTCGTGGTGCTGGCCGACGACGTGGGCGACCGGCCCGGCGCCTTCACCCGCTTCGTGGCGCTGGCGCCGTACACGCAGGTCGGCGGCGGCGACGGATGGCGCACCGCGCTGTCGTTCGTCACGGACCATCAGCCCGGCGCGCTCTTCCGGGCGCTCGGGCCGCTGGCGCGAAACAGTGTCAACCTCGTGCAGCTCGTCTCGAGGCCGCTCCCGAACTCCCCCTGGCGCTACCGTTTCGACGTGGTTCTCGACGGCCATGTGTACGACGAGCATGTCGGCCCGGCGCTGACGGAGCTGCGCGGGCTGACCCGCGAGCTCCGGCTGTTCGGCTCCTACGCCGCGGAGCATGAGCGGTGAGCACGCTCTTTCGCAAGCTCTGGGACGCGCATCTCGTCGCCGAGGAGCCCGGGAAGCCGTCCCTTCTCTACGTCGACCTCCATCTCGTGCACGAGGTGACGAGCCCGCAGGCGTTCGAGTCGCTCAGGCTGAACGGCCGGCCGGTCCGACGGCCCGAGCTGACGGTTGCGACGATGGATCACAACGTCCCGACCGTGGCCGGTCCCATCACCGACGACCTCGCGCGCGCACAACTCGATGCGCTGGCCGCGAACTGCGAGGAGTTCGGCGTGCGCCTGTTCGCCACCGGCAGCGGCCGCGAGGGGATCGTCCACGTGATCGGCCCCGAGCTCGGCCTGACGCAGCCGGGGATGACGATCGTCTGTGGTGACAGCCACACGTCGACCCACGGCGCGTTCGGAGCCCTCGCCTTCGGCATCGGCACGTCGGAGGTCGAGCACGTCCTGGCGACCCAGACGCTGCCGCAGGCCCTGCCGAGGACGATGCGCATCACGTTCACCGGCGAGCTCCCGTTCGGGCTCGCGGCGAAGGACATGGTCCTGGCCGCGATCGGCCAGATCGGGGTCTCCGGCGGTCAGGGCCACGTGATCGAGTACGCAGGCCCGGCGGTCGAGGCGCTCTCGATGGAAGGCCGCATGACGATCTGCAACATGTCGATCGAGGCGGGCGCGCGCGCCGGGATGATCGCGCCCGACGACGTCACGTTCGCGTACCTCGAGGGGCGCCCCGGCGTCCCGGCAGGCGCCGCCTGGGAGCAGGCGATCGAGGCGTGGCGCGGCCTGCGCACCGACGAGGGAGCGGCGTTCGACCGCGAGGTCGAGGTCGATGTCTCGGCGCTCAAGCCGCAGGTCACCTGGGGCACGAACCCGGGCATGGTGGCGGCCGTGGACGAGGCAGTGCCCGACCCGGCCGACTTCACCGACCCGGCGCAGCGCGAGGCGGTCGAGCGTGCGCTTGCCTACATGGACCTCGCGCCGGGAACGCCGCTCGTCGACATCCGCATCGACAAGGTGTTCATCGGGTCATGCACGAACGCGCGAATCGAGGACCTGCGCGTGGCGGCCGCCGTCGTCGCCGGCAAGCGCGTGGCCGAGCACGTCCATGCGATCGTCGTGCCCGGCTCGGCCCAGGTGAAGCGGCAGGCCGAGGACGAGGGTCTCCACGAGATCTTCGAGGCCGCCGGCTTCGAATGGCGCCGGGCCGGCTGCTCGATGTGCCTCGGGATGAACCCCGATGTGCTTCGGCCCGGCGACCGGTGCGCGTCGACCTCCAACCGCAACTTCGAAGGGCGGCAGGGCGCGGGATCGCGCACGCACCTGGTCAGCCCCGCGATGGCGGCCGCGGCCGCGGTGGCCGGTCACTTCGCCGACGCGAGGGAGCTCGACTGATGCGGGAGCTGCGCAGCGTCACGGGGAAGGCCGCGGTGCTCGACCGTGCCGACGTCGACACAGACCAGATCATCCCGAAGCAGTTCCTGAAGCGCATCGAGCGCTCGGGGTTCGGGCAGTTCCTCTTCTACGACTGGGTCCGCGACCCGGGCTTCTTCCTGAACGATACGGAGAATCGCGACGCGCCGATTCTCATCGCCGGGCGCAACTTCGGGTGCGGCTCGTCGCGCGAGCACGCCGCCTGGGCGCTCGAGGACTTCGGCTTTCGAGTCGTGATCGCACCGTCGTTCGGCGACATCTTCTGGCAGAACGCCGTCAACACGGGGCTGGCCCCGGTTCAGCTGGGAGCCCCGGAGATCGCGCAGCTGCGCGAGGCCCTCGCCGCGGAGAACGAGCTGACGGTCGACCTCGAGCGGCTGCGGATCACGCATCCGGGAGGGCTCGTCGTGGCGTTCGAGTTCGACGCGCACGCCCAGGAGACGCTGGTCAACGGCCTCGACGACGTGGCGCGCACGTTGCATCGCGCCGACGAGATCACGGCCTACGAGGCGAACCACGTCGCGCGCTTCGACGTACGCGAGCTCGCCGTCTAGAGCGCGTGCCGGTCAGCCGGTGTTGCGGAGCGCGGCGGCGATGCCTGCGATCGAGCGGAGGAGCGGCAGCTGGGCGGTCGCGTCGCCCGCGCGGTGGCGGCGGAGCAGCTCGACCTGCACCGCGTTCATCGGGTCGACGTAGGGGTTGCGCAGGTCGATCGACCGGCGCAGGATCGGCTGCCGCTCGAGCAGGCTGCCGACGCCCGCAGCGGCCAGGACGCCCGCGACCGTGCGCTCGTGCTCGCGCTCGATCTCGTCGAAGAGCTCGGTGCCGGACACCAGGGAGAGATAGCCGCGCGCGATGGGGAGGCTCGACTTGGCCAGGGTCATCTCGAGGTTGTCGACCACCGCGCGGAAGAACGGCAGCCGCTCGTACAGCTCGCGGAGCACGTCCGGGCCGAGCGATGCGAACGCCGAACCGCAGCCGAACCACGCCGGCAGGAGGACGCGGTTCTGCGTCCACGAGAACACCCACGGGATCGCGCGCAGCGACGACAGGTAGTCGGCGTCGTTCGGACGGCGTGACGGCCGGGAAGCGATCTCGAGCATCGAGAGCTCGTCGACCGGCGTGAAGGCGCGGAAGAACTCGACGAAGCCGTCGTTCTGCCAGACGAAGCCGCGGTAGGCGTCACGCGAGACCGCGGCCATCCGGTCGAGCAGCTCCCGTTCGTCGTCGCGCGGCGGCTGGGGGAGATGCTCGGGGAACGTCGCCAGCAGCGTCCCTGCGAGCGCCGCCTCGAGGTTGCGGCGCGCGAGCCCTTCCAGCCCGTACTTGAACGACACCGTCTCGCCCTGCTCCGTCAGCTTCATCCGGCCGGAGGGCTCGCCGGCCGGCTGGGACGCGATCGCCGCGTGCGTCGGGCCGCCGCCGCGCCCGGCGCTGCCGCCTCGCCCGTGGAAGATCGTCAGCGCCACACCGTTGCCTGCGCGCGACCTCCGCGAGCTCCTCCTGGGCCCGGTAGATCGCCCATTGCGCCGCGAGGTAGCCGCCGTCCTTGCCCGAGTCCGAGTAGCCCACCATCACCTCGGACGTCGCGTGGCCCGCACGCAGCAGCTCGTCCAGGATGAGCGGCGCCGCCGCCAGGTCGTCGAGGGTCTCGAAGAGGGGGACGATCGAGAGCTGAGCGTCCGTGAGCGCTGCAGCGGCAGCCACGTCGGCCGCGCTCGACGTGCCCGAGACGATCAGCGTGTCGAGCGCCTCGCTGCCGTGCCGTGCGCGCGCCGCAACGGCCGCCGCGACCGCCTCCCGGGCGCGCGGCTCCCCGAGGTCGCGCGCGTGCAGTCTCAGGTCGAGCTTGGCGATGTGGAAGCCGAAGAGCTCGACCATCCGCTCCAGCCGGGCCACCCGTCCCTCGCCGACGCGGCGCCCGCCGTTGGCCGACAGGCTCGCGCGGATCGTGGCCAGGTCCTCGAGCAGGTCGGACGGCCCGCGATAGGCGTCGTTGTCGAGGCGCCACCACATGAACGACAGCTTGCGGCGGTACGGCTCGAGCTCGTTGCGCGCGCCGATCTCCGCGGCGTATTCGGGCAGCTCGGTCTCGTCGCGGGCGAGCGAGAGCTCGAGCTCCGTCGAGATGCGGACGAGCGAGCGGGTCGACGCGATCTCGACCGCGAGCTCGCGCACCTCGTCCCGGTAACGCCGGAGCGCCACCTTGCGGGCCTCGTCGAGCGCCTCGGCGATCGAGGCCGGCCCCGCGGACGGGTTGCCGTCCATGTCGCCGCCGATCCACGAGCCGAACGTCAGCGGAGGCGGGGAGCCCGGGACACGCAGCCGCCAGGCGTGCAGCAGATCCGTCGCGGCCGAGATCAGGCTGTGCTCGAAGAACCACAGCCCGTTGCGGATCTCGTCGGTGATCCGCAGGCGGTCGTGCCGGACCTCGTCCGTCTGCCAGAGCAGGGTCACCTCCTCGGCGAGGCGCTCCTCGACCTCGGCCCGCTCGTCCGGCGTGAGGCGCGGATCGTCGAGCCGGATGAGCTGGTCGGCGATCCGGATGTGGGCGAGCAGAACCGTCCGCCTCGTCGCCTCGGTGGGGTGGGCGGTGAGCACGAGCCTGATCGAGGTCGTCGCTGCACGCTCGACGAGCTCGCGGGCCGGAACGGCGTCCAGCTGCTGGAACGCATCCTCGAGCGATTCGCGGGCGACGAGGCCGTCGTGGGCATCCTCTCGGCGGCGGCGAAGCCGGTGGTGCTGCTCGGCGAGGTTCGCGAGCTGGAAGTACAGCCCGAAGGCGCGCAGCACGACGGCCTGCTGGTCCGCGGTGAGCGACGACGCCGTGCTCGCGGTCGTGCTGTCGGCGCGGGCGCTCCGCGCCTCGCGCCTGATCGCCTCGACCAGCTCGAGGAGCCATTCGCCCTCCTGCTCGACGAGCACGGTGCCGAGGATCGTTCCGAGCACCCGCACGTCGCGGCGAAGCGGGGCGGCGGGATCGCCGCGGGGCCTGTCCGTCGTCATGCCTCGAGCGCTACGAGCGAAGGCCGAGTGCGGAGAGGACGGCGTCTGCGTCGGGCGTGATCGTCGTGAGCTGCGCGACGTCGCTCTCCACCGGCTGCGGCCGGGCCCCGGTGACGACGAGGACGACGCGTGAACCCGGCGCGATCTCGCCGCGGGCCGCGCCCTGGGACAGCGCACCGAGCGCGGCGCCGCTGGCGCAGTCGGCTTCGATCCCGGTCGTGTCGACGAGCAGAGCAGTGTTCTCGAGGATCACGTCCTCGGGAACGGCGACGATGTCGCCTCCGGTGGCGCGCGCCGCGCCGATCGCGAGATCGCCGTGCGACGGATCGCCGACGGCGAGCGACGCGACGCCCGTCACGGCTTCGACGCGCGAGATCCCCCGGTCATCGGCGAAGGCGGCCGCGATCGGACTGGAGCCCAGTGCCTGCGCGGCGACCATCCTGGGCACCGGCTCGGCGGCGAGGCCCGCCCGCACCAGCTCGGCGAAGCCCTGCGCGAGCTTCGAGAAGAGGGTGCCGCTGGCTGCCGGGCAGACGACCGCGTCGGGGAGCTGCCAGCCGAGCTGTTCCGCGATCTCGAAGGAGATCGTCTTCGCGCCCTCGCTCGCGTACGGATGCAGGTTCCCGCTGACGAAGCCCCAGGGGAAGAGGCCGCCGAGCTCGAGCTCGAGGCGGCGGCAGTCGTCGTACGTGCCGGTGACAGCGAAGACGCGGGCGCCCGGATGGCGGGCCGCGACGGCGGCTGCTTCGCCCCCGACGGGAGCGAGCACGATCGCCTCGAGCCCGGTCGCGCCGGCGGCCGCTGCGACCGCGTGGCCGAGGTTGCCGGTCGACGAGCAGCAGAGCGTCGTCACGCCGTGGTCGAGTGCTGTGGCCGCGGCGATCGTGGCGATGCGGTCCTTGTAGGACTGGGTCGGGTTGTGGCCCTCGAGCTTCAGGTGGAGCTCGAGCCCGAGGAGCTCGGACAGGTGGTCTGCGCGCACCAGGGGCGTCCAGCCGGCGCCGTGCTCGACGCGTGCCCCGGCCGGCAGCAGTCCGCCGTAGCGCCAGAGAGACTCCGGGCCCGCCGCGATCGAGCCGTGCGAGACGTCCCGTCCGATCAGATCCCAGTCGTACGTGAGATCCGTCGGCCCGTCGCAGCGGCGACAGGCGTCGACCGGCTCGGGGCTCGACACCGTCTCGCACACGCGGCAGCGGAGGCCGGAAGCGCTCATCTCTGCGAGGCCCCCGTCCTTTGGCTGGAACCTAACCGGAAGGACGGGTGTGTCCGGCTAGGCCAATTGCGCGCACGCGATGACCGGAAGGAAAAACATCTTCTCGATCACGCTGCACATGGGGGAGAGTCTAGAGCAAGGACGGCCCGACTTCAAATCATCCTTCAGTTTGTGTAGTATCGGATTGTCCGATTCGGCCATGGCGCCGGCTCGGCGGGGCATTGAGGCCCCGGGCACACCTTCGTGTGTGCCCGGGGCCTTTTTTCGTGGGCAAAACCAGGAGGAGAACGCATGGTGAAGGTCGAGGCCATCGTGCTTCGGGAGCGGGTCGAGACGGTGATCGACGCGGTCGAGGAAGCGACGGGGCATGTGGGCGTGACGGTGATCGAGGCGATCGGTCACGGTCGTGAACGCGGGGTCACGCACGAGTACCGGGGGCGCGTGTTCGAGTCGCGCTTCCTGCCGAAGGCATTGCTGACGTTCGTCGTCTCCGACGACATCGTCGACGGTGCTGTCGCGGCAGTCGTCGACGCCGCGCGCAGCGGCAACGAATCGGGCGACGGCCTGGTCTGGTCGACCCCGGTCGACAACGTGTTCCACAACCGGACTGGACGCAAACTGGAGGAGGTAGAGGTCGGTGCCTAGCAACCACAATCTCTTGATCGCCGCATCGACCATCTGGGTCGTCATCACCGCTGTGCTCGTGATGTTCATGCAGGCGGGCTTCGCGTTTCTCGAAGCAGGGTTGACGCGGATGAAGAACGCGGGCCACATCGCGGGCAAGAACGTCCTGATCTTCGCGCTCGCCTCGCTCGTCTACTGGGCCGTCGGGTTCGGACTGGCGTTCGGTGACGGCAACGCGTTGATCGGGACCGCGGGCTTCTTCCCGTCGGTCGGCGAGCTGACATCGGTCGGACAGAAGCCGTACGACTGGTTCTCCGAGATCCCGGGCGGCGCCGGCTACCTGTTCGAGGTCGTCTTCTGCGGGGTCTCGCTCGCGATCGTCTGGGGCGCGATGGCCGAGCGCGCGAAGCTCTGGGTCTACTTCGCGTTCGGCATCTGGTTCACGCTCACGTACTCGGTCGTCTCGCACTGGATCTGGTCGCCGCACGGCTGGCTGTTCAAGCACGGCATGCAGGACTTCGCCGGCTCGACGGTCGTGCACTTCCAGGGGGCGCTCGCGGCTCTCGCGGGCGCGTTGATCCTCGGGCCGCGCATCGGCAAGTTCGGCACCGACGGCCGGGCGAACCCCATTCCGGGTCACAACATCCCGTATGCCGTATTGGGGACACTGATCCTCTGGTTCGGCTGGTTCGGGTTCAATCCCGGCTCGACGCTGTCGGTCGACTTCGGCGGCTTCGGCTTCTTCGCCTACGTCGCGACGACCACGAACATCGCCGCCGCCGCGGGCGCCCTCACCGGCATCTGCGTCGCGTGGCTGCGGCTCGGCAAGCCGGACATCTCGATGATGTTGAACGGCGCGCTGGGCGCGCTCGTCGCGATCACCGCCGCGTCGGGCTTCGTCGCCCCCTGGGCGGCGATCGTGATCGGGATCGGCTCGGGCGGGATCGCGGTGTTCGGCGTGATCTTCATCGAGAGCATCGGGATCGACGACCCGATCGGCGCGGTCGCCGTCCACGGCATGTCGGGCGTGTGGGGCACCCTCGCGACCGGGCTGTTCGCCGTCCCGGTGCTCGCGAAGAACCTCGACACCGGCACGGGCGGGCTCGTCTATACCGGCTCGTTCCATCAGCTCGGCGTCCAGGCCCTCGGCGTGGCCTCCGTCGGCGTCTTCACCTTCGCGACGTCCTTCGGTGCGCTCTTCGTCATGCACAAGCTGTGGGGCATCCGGGTCGAGGAGCACGTCGAGACCGCAGGCCTCGACGTCTCCGAGCACGGCATGTGGGGCTACCCCGAGTTCTACATCCCGGTCCCCGGCGGGTACGGCACGGAGTCGCACGGGCATCTCGGAGGGCATCGAGACCACCGACCGATCGCCGTTCACACGACGCCGGTGGCCGAAGCGTGATCGTCAGCCGCCGGCGACTGCAGGAAGGAGGAGGATCTTCGACGCGGGGGACACGGTCGTCTCGAGCCCGCTCAGGAGCCGGACGTCGTTCCCGTCGACGAAGACGTTGAGGAAGCTCGGCACGCCGTCGCCCTCGAGGACTCGCGCCTTCAGCGCGGGAAATCGGGTGACGAGCGTGTCGAGCGCCTCGCGCACCGTCCCGGCCTCGACGTCGACGACGCGCTGGCCGTCGGCTTCCGGTCGCAGCACGGGTGGGATCCGGATCTCGGCCATTGCTTCAAAAGGTATAGCAAAGGAGGCTCTTCGCCATGACGCTCCAGGGTCTACGGGTGCTGATCGCCGAGGACGAGACGCTGATCCGGCTCGACCTCCGTCAGATGCTCGAAGAGCACGGCATCGAGGTCTGCGGCGAGGCGCGCGACGGCCTCGAGGCGGTCGAGCTCGCGCGTGAGACGCAGCCCGACGCCGCGGTCTTCGATCTGAAGATGCCGAAGCTCGACGGTGTCGAAGCCGCACGTCGCGTCTACGCGGAGCGGCCGTTGCCGATCGTCATGCTGACGGCGTACTCGGACCGGAAGACGGTCGAGCGGGCGGTCGACGCGGGCGTCTTCTCGTACCTCTCGAAGCCGTTCGGCCCGCAGGACATCATCCCCGCGATCGGCGCTGCCGTCGCGCGCCACGCCGATCTGCTGACCGCGCGGCGCGAGGTGGGAAAGCGCGAGGAGCCCATCGAGGTTCAGGTGACCTCCGCCAGCGGCCGCGTCTGGCCGTTGCGGGTGCACCGCAAGCCCGACGGCTCGATCGCCGTCGACGTCGTTCCGGAGCCGTGACCCTCGCCTACCGGGCGGACGCGGCGACCACGGCCTGGCCGTAGCTGATGCCCCCGTCGTTCGGCGGCACGAGCCGGTGCGTGAGGACGCGGAAGCCGAGCGTCTCGAGGTTGTGCCTCGTCGCCGAGGTGAGTCGCAGGTTCTGGAACGTGCCGCCCGAGAGCACCACCGTCCCGGGCTCGCCGGCCTCGGCGCAGGCGGTGGCTGCAGCGGCGGCGACCGTCTCGTGGAAGGCGGCTGCGAGCTCGGGGCGCGCGCGCCCCGCCGCCAGGTCGTCGTGGAGCGCCGCGATCAGCCCCGCGCCGTCGCCGAAGCGCCAGGCGTACGGCTCCGCCGCCACGTCTCCGGCGAGCAGCTCGAGCTCGATCGCCGCCTGCCCCTCGTAGGTGACGGTCTCGCGGAGGCCGAGCAGCGCCGCCGCGGCGTCGAAGAGCCGGCCCATGCCCGAGGAGAGCGGGGCGTTCACCTGCAGGCTCTGCCGCACGACCTCCCACCGTCCGAACGGCACGGGCCGCCCGGCCGCCTCGAGGTAGGACGCAGCGACCCGCCAGGGCTCCCGGATCGCCGCTTCGCCGCCCGGCAGAGGCACGGGCTGCAGGTGCGCGAGCCGCTCGAACTGCGCGAGGTCGCAGCGGAGGAGCTCGCCGCCCCACAGCGTGCCGTCGGTCCCGTAGCCGGTCCCGTCGAAGACGAGCGCGAGCGCAGGGCCGGTCTCGCCGTGCTCGGCCAGGCAGGCAGCGGCGTGGGCGTGATGGTGCTGGACCCCGACGAGCTCGGCTTCCTGCTCGAGCGCCCATTTGGTCGAGAGGTACTCCGGGTGCAGGTCGTGGGCGACCGTCCCGGCGACCACCCCGAGCATCGAGAGGTACAGGTCGATGTCGGTCTGGAAGGCGCGATAGGCGAGCTCCGTGTCGAGGTCGCCGAGATGCGGCGAGAGAAACGCCTCGTTTCCGCGGGCGACGCAGAAGGTGCTCTTGAGCTCGGCGCCGACGGCCAGGATCGGTCGCGTCGCGTGCACCGGCAGCCGCACCGCCCCGGGCGCGAACCCGCGCGAGCGGCGGATGGGGAAGGCGGCACGCACGATCGAGTCCTCGCAGCGCCGGTGGATCGGCCGGTCGTGACCGAGGAACGCGTCGGCGATGCCGCCCAGCCGCTCGCGCGCTTCCTCGTCGTCGTAGGCGATCGGCTCGTCGGAGCGGTTGCCGCTCGTCAGCACGAGCGTCCTGCCGAAGTCGCCGAGCAGGAGGTGGTGCAGCGGCGTGTACGGGAGCATCACGCCGAGCCAGGGGCTGCCCGGCGCGACCGCTGCCGCGACCGGCGCATCGTCTCGCCGGCGCAGGAGCACGATCGGCCGCCGCCGCGACTCGAGCAGCTCCCGCTCGTCCGCCCCGACCTGCGCCAGGAGGTCCGGCTGCACGGTCATGAGCGCGAACGGCTTGTCCTCGCGGTGCTTGCGCGCACGCAGCCGCGCGACCGCCGCCTCGTCGTCGGCGCCGCAGGCGAGATGCCAGCCGCCGAGGCCCTTGACCGCGACGATCGCACCGTCCCGCAGCAGGTCGACGGCCCGTTCGAGCGGGAGGCTCAGCTGCGGCCCGCAGACGGGGCAGCAGACGGGCTCGGCGTGGAAGCGCCGGTCGGCCGGGTCCTCGTACTCGCTGCGGCACTCGGTACAGAGCGGAAAGCCCGCCATGGTCGTGTTCGGCCGGTCGTAGGGAACCGAGCGCACGATCGTGAACCGCGGTCCGCACTGCGTGCAGTTGATGAACGGGTAGCGGTAACGGCGGTCGGCCGGGTCGTGGAGCTCGCGCAGGCAGTCGTCGCACGTCGCGGTGTCCGGCGGGATGAGCGCGGTGCTGCCCGTCGTGGTGCTGGCGGCGATCGTGAACCCGTCCTCGCCGGCCGGCACGAGCGATTCGGCGACGACCGAGTCGACCCGGGCGAGCGGCGGAGCCTCGCTCCGGATCGCCGCGGCGAACCTGTCGAGATCCGCCGTGGCGCCCTCGGCCTCGATCACGACGCCGGTGCCGTCGTTGAGCACGAAGCCGGCGAGGTCGTGATGGTGCGCGAGCCCGAAGACGAACGGCCGGAAGCCGACGCCCTGCACGACCCCTCCGACCCGGAAACGGCGGCGCTCCACAGTCCGCATTGTGGAGCACATCGACAGCGGGTGGCGGGCCGGTCTCCTCCGTACTTTCCCCGATGCGTCTGCGGTTCGAGGGGCCGACGATCAAGCGCATGGAGGTCAAGGCATGAGCTCCAAGCGTGCGGTTGTCGCGATCGGCGGAAACTCGCTGATCCGCGACAAGCAGCACCAGTCGGTCCGCGATCAGTACATCGCTGCCGGGGAGACGTGCTGGCACATCGCCGCGATGATGAAGGACGGCTGGGACGTCGTCGTCGGTCACGGCAACGGGCCGCAGGTCGGCTTCATCCTGCGCCGCTCCGAGCTCGCGGCCCACGAGTTGCACGAGGTGCCGCTCGACGTCTGCGGCGCCGACAGCCAGGGCGCGATCGGCTACGCCCTCGCCCAGAACCTCGAAAACGACTTTCGGCGCTTCGGGCTCGACCGGCATGCCGTCGCGGTGGTCACCCAGATGGAGGTCGCCGCCGACGATCCCGCGTTCGCGTCCCCGTCGAAGCCGATCGGCTCGTTCATGGACGAGGAGACGGCGAACCGGCGGCGCGACGAGGACGGCTGGGCGATCCGCGAGGACGCCGGCCGCGGCTGGCGGCGCGTGGTCGCCTCGCCCGAGCCGTTGCGGATCGTCGAGGAGGATGCGATCCGGAAGCTGGTGGAAAGCGGCTTCGTCGTCATCTCCGCCGGCGGCGGCGGCATCCCCGTCGTGCTCGACCCCGACGGGAACCTGGTGGGCGTTGCCGCGGTGATCGACAAGGACCTCGCCTGCTCGCTGCTCGGGACGGCGATCGACGCGGAGCTGCTCATGATCACGACGGCGGTCGAGAAGGTCGCGCTCGAGTTCGGCACGCCAGACGAGCACCCGGTCGACCGCCTGACGCTCACCGAGGCCAAGGAGCGCCTCGCCGAGGGACGCCACTTCGCCGAGGGGAGCATGGCCCCGAAGATCAGGGCCGTGGTCGGGTTCCTCGAGCGAGGCGGCCGCACCGCGATCATCACGGATCCCGAGAACGTCGAGCGTGCGCTCCACGGCGAGACCGGCACGAGAATCGAGGCCGACTAGCCATGCCGGACGGCAGCCTCGGAGTGCCCTCACGCAAACCGTTACGGTGGCTACTACGGCCTGCCGACCCCCCGAAGGAGATGACATGAACATCAAGATGAAGCTCGCGCTCGCCTTGGCGATTGCGGGTGCACTGGCGCTGGTGGGAGCCATGCAAGGCTCAGCCAGCCACGGCGCGTCACCCTACAAGGTGGCCTGGATCTACGTCGGTCCCCATAACGACGGCGGTTGGTCCCAGGCACACGACCAGGGTCGGCTGTACGTCCAGAAGATGCTCGGAAGCAAGGTTCAGACGACCTACAAGGAGAACATCGCCGTCGGGGCGCAGTTCAACCAGACGGTCCAGAGCCTGAACGCCCAGGGCTACAAGCTGATCTTCGCGACCTCGTACGGCTACCTGACCAAGGCGTTCGTCGCCAAGTATCCGAACGTGCTCTTCGAGCAGGCGACGGGAACGGATCAGGCGAAGAACCTGTCCGAGTACTTCGGCCGCGCCGAGGACACGATCTTCCTCTCCGGCATGGCGGCAGGGGCGGCGAGCAAGACCGGCAAGCTCGGGTACGTCGTGCCGTATCCCGATCCCCGAGGTGATCAGGCACGCGAACGCGTTCGCCCTCGGAGCGCAGCTCGCGCACCCGGGCGCGACCGTCAGCCTCGTCTGGACGAACTCGTGGTTCGATCCGGCGAAGGAGAAGAAGGCGGCCCAGAGCCTGGTTGCCGCAGGTGCCGACGTGGTCGGCCAGAACGTCGACAGCCCGGCGGCCGGTGCAGTACTCCGAGTCGGCGAAGGTGCCGTGGGTCGGCTACGACTCCGACGCCAAGAAGTTCGCGCCGAAGTCGTGGCTGACCGCCTCGGTCTACAACTGGGGCCCGTACTACCTGAAGCGCGTCCAGGCGGCCATGAACGGCACCTGGAAGTCGGGCTTCTACTACGGCAGCGATCAAGGACGGCTTCACCAAGCTCGCTCCGTTCGGGCCCGGCGTCACTGCGGCGACGAAGGCGAAGATCGCCGCCTACCAGAAGAAGCTCGTCAACGGGACGTACTACGAGTTCCAGGGCCCGCTCTACGACCAGAGCGGCAAGCTGCGCGTGAAGAGCGGCGTGAAGATGCAGGTCCTCACGGGCGGCACGAACAGCCTGTACGGGATGAACTGGCTCGTCAAAGGCGTCGATCGGCAGCGCGAAGGGCTGACGGCCGCATTCGAGGGGGCGCCGCAAGGCGCCCCCTCGACCATCGAGGCCCGGTTGCCCAGGTGAGATGACAGGACGGCATGCGCTTCACGTTTGAACGGCGGTTGCGCCAGCCGCGCTGGCTCTCGGTGGCGGTCCCGGTCTGCTCGGTCCTCTTCGCCTTCGTCGTCGCCGGGGTCGTGCTCCTCGTGACGGGGCACAATCCGCTCTCGACCTACCGGCAGCTGTTCGACGCGGCGTTCACGCAGACGGGGTCGCTCGACCAGACCCTGATCGTCGCGACGCCGCTCGCCTTCACCGGCCTCGCCGCCGCCGCGGCGTTCCGGATGAAGCTCTTCAATATCGGCGCCGAGGGCCAGATGTACATCGGCGCGCTGACCGGCGCGGCCGCGGGGCTGTATCTCGGCGGTCGCGGCGGGTCGTCCGTGTTCGTGGTCTCGGCGATGGTCGTGATGGGCTGCCTCGGCGGCACCGCCTGGGCGCTGATCCCGGGCATCCTCCGCGCCTTCTTCAAGACGAACGAGATCCTCACCTCGCTGCTCCTCAACTACGTGGCGGGGCTGCTGCTGACCTACGTGATCTTCCAGAGCCAGTCCTACTGGCGGGAGACCAAGGGCTTCAACGCGAGTGTGTTCCCGACGGGCAAGGAGCTGCCGCCCTCGGCGGTCTGGCCGAGCTGGACGCTCAGCGTCCAGGGCGGTGTGACGATCCCGCTCGGCGCCGTGCTCGCCGTCGTCGTCGCGGTGATCCTCTGGGTGCTCTACAAGCGGACCCGCTTCGGGTTCGAGGCGACGGTGCTCGGCGACTCGGACCGGGCCGCGCGCTACTCCGGTGTCCGCGTCCGCCGCAAGATCCTCGCGGTGATGGCGCTCTCCGGCGCGATCGCCGGGCTCGGCGGTGCAAGCCAGGTCGGCGATTTCGCGCACTCCGTCGACGGCGACCCGAACGGCCTGCAGAAGCTCGGCTACGGCTACACGGGGATCGTGATCGCGGCGCTCGCCCGCTACAACCCCTTCGCGGTCGTCCTCGTCGCGTTCCTGATGGGCGGCCTCGAGAACGCCGGCAACACGCTCCAGGGGGCCGACTTCCCCGCTGGCCTCGTGGGCGTGATCCAGGGGATCATCCTGTTCTCGGCGCTCGGCGGTGAGGTGCTCATCCGCCACCGCGTGCGCATCGTCCGCACCAGGCGGGAGCGCTCCCGCGACCGGGCTGGAGCCGGCCGCATGAACAACTCGCTCCTGATCGTCCTGATCGCCTCGGGGATCGCCTACGGGACGCCGCTGCTCTACGCGTCCCTCGGGGAGCTGCTCGCCGAGCGGTCGGGAGTGCTGAACCTCGGCGTCGAGGGGATGATGCTCGTCGGCGCGGTGATGGGCTTCTGGGCGGTGCAGAACGTCCACGCGAGCGCGGGCATCGCGCTCGCCGCAGGCATTCTGGTCGCGGCCGTCGCCGGGGCGGCGATGGCGGTGATCCACGCCTTCCTCGTGATCACGCTGCGGGCGAGCCAGATCGTCTCCGGCCTCGCGCTGACCATCTTCGCGGGGGCGGTGGGACTGTCGTCCTACCTGGGCAACGACCTCAACCTGGCCGACGCACCGGCCGCGCACACCTTTCACGCCGTGTTCCCGGCGGGCATGCAGCGCTGGCCGGTGATCGGCCCGATCGTGTTCGGCCAGGACGTTCTGGTCTACATCTCATGGGCCTGCGTGATCGCGATCTGGCTCTACCTCTCGCGCACGAGGCCGGGCCTCAACGTCCGCTCCGTCGGCGAGTCGCCGGCGGCGGCGGACACGATGGGGATCAACGTCTCCGCGTACCGCTACGCGCATACGCTCGTCGGAGGCGCGTTTGCCGGCGTCGCGGGCGCGACGATCACGCTCGCGATCACGCCGCAATGGGTGAACGGGATCACCGGGGGCGCAGGCTGGATCGCGATCGCGCTCGTCATCTTCGCGTTCTGGCGCCCCGAGCTCTGCCTCGTCGGCGCGTACTTCTTCGGTGCGCTCCAGGCGCTCGCGCCGCAGCTGCAGGCCCGCAACATCAGCCTCGGGCCGACCGTGCTGTGGACGAACGCCCTGCCGTACGTGATGACGATCGTCGTGCTCGTCGTCGTCTCGTCCGGGACCGCCCGGAGCCGGCTCGGGGCGCCTGCCGCGCTCGGCAACCCCTACGCGCGGGAGGACCGCTGATGGCCGCGCAGGCGCCTGCCGTCTCGATGCTGGGGATCACCAAGCGCTTCCCGGGTGTGGTTGCGAACGACCGTGTCGATTTCGAGGCCGCGCCGGGCGAGGTGCACGCGCTGCTCGGCGAGAACGGCGCCGGCAAGACGACCCTGTCGCACATCCTCACCGGTCTCTACCGCGCGGACGAAGGGACGATCTCTCTCTACGGCGAGCGCGTCTCGTTCGCCTCACCGCGCGAGGCGATCGACGCCGGAGTCGGCATGGTCCACCAGCAGTTCCGCCTGGTCTCGCGGTTCACCGTCGCGGAGAACCTCATGCTCGGCGACCGGCGCGGCGCAGGCCGCCGCTTTCGCATCGATCCGGGCGCCGTCGACACCCAGGTGCGGGAGCTGGGCGAGCGGTACAGCCTCGGCGTGGATCCGCGCGCGCGGATCTGGCAGCTCTCGGTCGGGGAACAGCAGCGAGTCGAGATCCTGAAGGCGCTCTACCAGGAGGCGCGCGTCCTCATCCTCGACGAGCCGACCGCGGTGCTCACCCCGCGCGAGGCGGACCTGCTCTTCACGACCCTGCGCCAGATCGCCGGCGAGGGCCGCACGGTGATCTTCATCTCGCACAAGCTGCACGAGGTGATGGCTGTGTCGGACCGCGTCACCGTCCTCCGGGCGGGCAAGGCGCTGGCGACGGTGCAGACCGCGGGCGCAACGCCGCAGTCGCTCGCCACGCTGATGGTCGGCCGGGACATCCAGCCGGTGACGCGGGAGGGGCAGGCCCATCTCGACAGCGCTCCGGTGCTCGAGGTGGAGGACCTGTGGGCCGAGGGCGACCGCGGCATGACCGCGGTCAAGGGTGTCTCGCTGACCGTCCGGGCGGGCGAGATCGCAGCGATCGCCGGCGTCTCCGGGAACGGACAGCGTGAGCTCGCCGAGGCGATCACCGGCCTGCGTTCGCCGACCAGGGGCTCGATTCGCGTGCAGGGACGCTCGGTGCGGGCAGGAGACGCGCGGTCGGCCTACGAGGCCGGGATCGGCTACGTGCCCGAGGACCGCCTCGGCACCGGGGTCGCTCCCAGCCTCTCGATCGCGATGAACCTCGCGCTCAAGTCGTTCCGCGACGACTCGCGCGGCCCGTTCCTGCAGCTCGGGGCGATGCGGGCGAACGCGATCGAGGAGATCGAGACGTTCGAGATCAAGTCGTCGGGGCCCGACCAGCAGACGGACTACCTCTCGGGCGGGAACCTGCAGAAGGTCGTGATCGCGCGCGAGTTCTCCGCAGGCCCGAAGGTGCTCGTCGCCGGGTCGCCGACGCGTGGCCTCGACGTCTCCGCGGTCGAGCAGGTGCATGCGCTCCTGCTCCAGGCCGCCGAGAGCGGCACCGCCGTGCTGCTGATCAGCGAGGACCTCGACGAGATCCTCGCGCTCAACGACCGGATCCTCGTCATGTACGAGGGCACGCTGTCCGAGATGCCTGCCGGTGCGACGGTCGGCGAGATCGGGCTGCGGATGGCCGGCCAGTCTGCAGCCACGGCTTCGCCGGCGGCGTCCTAGCTTCAGGCGGCTTCTTCGGTGCCCGCCGTCCGGAGGCGCTGCTTCGCGATGAAGTCCCGGTACCAGTAGAAGCTGCCCTTCGGCACCCGTTC
This sequence comes from uncultured Thermoleophilia bacterium, assembly GCA_963828655.1. Classification (GTDB taxonomy): domain Bacteria; phylum Actinomycetota; class Thermoleophilia; order Gaiellales; family Gaiellaceae; genus PALSA-600. The sequence goes on from CAWHFK010000001.1 coordinate 272,219, forward strand.
GAGCGTCGCGTAGTCGACGTAGATCAGGCCGAACCGCTTCCAGTAGCCCCAGGCCCACTCGAAGTTGTCGAGCAGCGACCAGGCGAAGTAGCCGCGCAGCGGGACGCCCTCCGCGGTCGCGCGCGCGGCGCCGGCCAGGTAGCTCTCGAGGTACGACTGCCGTTCCGGATCGTTCACGTGCCCGTCGTGCCCCCGGACGTCCGGGTAGGCCGCGCCGTTCTCCGTCACGTAGATCGCAGCCGGCTGGTAGTCGTGGTGGAGCCGGAGCAGCAGGTCCTGCAGCCCGTCCGGCACGACCTCCCAGCCCATGTCCGTGCGGTCGACGTCGTTCCGGCGGACGATCTGCGAGCGGCCGCCGTTCTCGTCGGCCGCCACGAGCGGTGAGGTGTAGTTGTTGACGCCGAGGAAGTCGATCGGCGTCGAGATCAGCTCCAGATCGCCGTCGCGGACCTCCGGCATCATGTCCGCCCACGCCTCGAGCATGTCCTCGGGATACGACCCGAGGAACAGCGGATCGAGGAACCAGCGGTTGTGGAGCCCGTCGACCCAGCGCGCTGCCGCGACGTCCTCCGGCGACTCGCTCGCCGCGTAGGGGTTGTCGAGGTTGAGCGTGATCCCGACCTGCGAGGCGGGGGAGTTGCGGCGCAGGATCTCGACCGCGCGTCCGTGCGACACGAGCAGGTGATGTGCGGTTGCGAGCGCGTCCGCCTCGGACTCGCGACCCGGTGCGTGATGCCCCCAGCCGTGACCGACCCAGGCGACGACCCAGGGCTCGTTGTGCGTGATCCAGTGGGCGACCCGGTCGCCGAGCCGGGCGGAGACAGCCTCGACGTACTCCGCGAACGCCTCGATCGTCTCGCGCACGGGCCAGCCGCCTGCATCCTCGAGCACCTGCGGGGTGTCCCAGTGGAAGAGGGTCACGTACGGCGCGATCCCGTTGCCGAGCAGCTCGTCGACCAGCCGGTCGTAGAAGTCGAGCCCCGCAGCGTTGACGCGGCCCTTGCCCTCCGGCAGGACGCGGGGCCATGCCACCGAGAAGCGGAATGCGTCCAGCCCGAGCTCCCGCATCAACGCGATGTCCTCGCTGTAGCGATGGTAGAAGTCGCACGCCACGGCTCCCGTGTCCCCGTTGCGGACCTTGCCCGGTGTGGCACAGAACCTGTCCCACACGCTCTCGGCTCGGCCGTCCTCGCTCGACGCGCCCTCGATCTGATACGAGGCCGTCGCAGCGCCCCACACGAAGTCGGCGGGGAACAACTTAGTGAGCTGACTGGACATGAACTTCCTCTCGACTGGCGGGGGACGGTGCGGTGACATGGCAGCGCGCGCTGTGCCCGTCTCGGGTCAGCACGAGCTCCGGCGTGACTTGCGTGCAGACATCGATGCGAAGCGGGCAGCGGTCGGCGAACCTGCAGCCTTCGGGCGGGTCGATGGCGGCCGACGCGACGCCCTTGCGGATCTCGATGCGTTCGTGCTCGAGGGCAGCGGGGTCCGGGACCGAGTCGATCAGCAGCTGCGTGTACGGGTGCAGCGGGCTCTGGAGGACACGGTCGACCGGCCCTTGCTCGACGATCTGGCCGGCGTACATGACCAGCATGTAGTCGGCGATGTAGCGGGCGCTCGCGAGATCGTGCGTGACGTACAGAAACGCGAGCTGCTCGCGCTCCTTCAGGTCGAGCATCAGGTTGAGGATGCCCACCCGAATCGAGACGTCGAGCATCGAGGTCGGCTCGTCCGCCACGAGCACGGTCGGCTCGACGGCGAGCGCGCGGGCGATCGCGACGCGCTGACGCTGGCCGCCCGAGAGCTCGTACGGATACTTGTCGACGTAGCGGTCCGGCGGCACCAGCCCGACCGTGGTGAGGAGCTCGTCGATGCGCGCGTCGATCTGGCCGCGTTCGACGAGGCCGTGGATCTTCAACGGCCGGGCGAGATGGTGGCGGATCGTCTTGACCGGGTTCAGCGAGCCGAACGGATCCTGGAAGATCATCTGCACCTGCGACCGGTACTGCAGGACGTCGCGTCTGCGCTTGACGTTCGTGACGTCCTCGCCCTTGAAATAGATGCTGCCGCTCGTCGGCTCGTAGAGACGGGCGAGCATCCGCGCGACCGTGCTCTTCCCGCTGCCGCTCTCGCCGACGAGGGCGGTGACGGTGCCGGGGCGCAGTGTGAACGTGACGTCGTCGACCGCGTGCAGGCGGCTGCGGCCGGGCCTGAGGCCGTTGCCGGTGACGAAGTGCTTGGTCAGTCCGCGCACCTCGACGGGGCCGGAGATCGAGACCGTCATCCCTGCTGCTCCACGAGATGGCAGGCCACGCGGTGCCGGGGGCCGACGTCGTGCAGTGCCGGCCGTACCGTCGTCTGCAGCGTGTACAGCGCGCTCTGGTCGGGCACGCAGTTGGGACAGCGAGGATGGAACCGGCACCCCTCGGGCGGCGACGCCAGATCCGGCGGAGAGCCCGGGATGCCGGTCATCCGCTCGATCGGCCCGGTCAGCGGCGGGAAGGAGCTGATCAGCCCGGCCGTGTAGGGGTGCCGCGGCGCGTTCCGCAGTTCTGTCGCGGGCGCTTCCTCGACGACCTCGCCCGCGTACATGATCGCGATCCGGTGGGCGACCTCGAACAGAAGCGAAAGGTCATGCGTGATGAACAGCACCGCAAACCCGAGCTGCTCCTGGAGATCCTTGATCTGCTGCAGGATCTCTCGCTGCACGACGACGTCGAGCGCAGTGGTCGGCTCGTCCATGATCACGAGCTCCGGGTTGAGCGCGAGTGCCATTGCGATGATGATGCGCTGGCGCATGCCGCCCGACAGCTCGTGTGCGTACGCTCGCGTGCGGCGCCGGTCGATGCCCACGAGGTCGAGCAGCTCACCGGCGCGCTCTAGGGCGTCGCTCTTCGAGACGTGCTCGTGCGCCTGCATCATGTCGACGAACTGGTCGCCGACGCGCATCACCGGATTCAGCGCGTTCATCGCGCTCTGGAAGACCATCGAGACGTTGCGCCAGCGGTACTTGCGCAGCTCTTCCGGCTTGCGCCCGACGAGGTCGTCACCGCGGAAGAGGATGCTGCCGCCGACGATCTCGGCCGGAGGCCGCAGCACCTGCATGACGGTGTTCGCGATCGTCGTCTTGCCGCAGCCGGACTCGCCGGCGAGCCCGAGGATCTCCCCTGCGGCGATCGACAGGTTGACCCCGTCGACCGCGACGACGTCGCCGTAGGCGACCCGGAGGTCGCGCACCTCGACGAGCGTCTCGCGCGTCTCGGATTGCGTCACGGGGGTGAGGGCCGGCTCGGTCACGGTCACTTCGTTTTCTTCTTCTTCGCTTTCTTCATCGTGCGGAGCCGCGGGTTGCTGAGCTCGTCGATGCCTGCGAGCAGGAACACGAGGCCGACGACGGTCGTCACGAGCGCGAGGCCGGGGAACAGGAACGGCCACCACTCGCCCTGGAGCACGGTCGAGTTGGTCTGCGCCCAGTAGAGGACCATCCCCCAGCTGACGTGGGAGGTGTCTCCGAGCCCGAGAAACTCGAGGCCCGCGTCCACGAGCAGAGCGACGTAGAAGACCAGCACGAAGGCGGCTGCGATCCGGCTGATCATGTTCGGCATGATCTCGCCGAAGACGATGCGCGACGTCGACTCGCCTGCGACCTTCGACGCGTGGACGAAGTCGCGGCTCTTCAGCGAGAGCGCCTGCCCGCGCAGGATGCGCGCCTCGAACGCCCAGAGGGTGAGGCCGAGCACGAGGATCATCGTCGTCATCCCGCGCGCATTGAGGTAGCCGGAGATGACGATCAGCAGCGGGATCGTGGGGATGACGAGGAAGACGTTGGTGAGGAAGTTGACGACCTCGTCGATGATCCCTCCGGAGTAGGCGGCGAGGATGCCGAGCGTCGCCGCGAGCGTCGTCGCGAGGAGGGCTGCGGACGCACCGAGGATCAGCGAGCGGCGGGTGCCGAGGGCGACCTGCGAGAAGATGTCGCTGCCCTGGTCGGTCGTGCCGAAGAGGTGATTCCAGGACGGCGCCTGCCGCGTCGCGGCGAGATTGAAGCCGGTCGGGTCGTTGACGGAGATCCACGGCGCGATCACCGCCACGATCAGCATGAAGGCGAGGAGGGTGAGCCCGAAGCGCGACTTCGGGTTGGAGAGGAGGAGCGAGAGCCACCCGGGGACGCGGCTGTTCTTCCTCGGCCCGGAGACGGCGAGGGGCATCGCCTCCTGCTCGATCACCGGCTGCAGCTGCGACATCAGTCGGCCCGCACCCGTGGATCGAGCAGGAAGTTGGCCAGGTCCATGAGGAAGTTGGCGGCGATCACCGCGAATGCGAAGACGAGCAGCAGGCCCTGGGTCAGCGGATAGTCGTTGCCGAGCGCCGCCTGCTGCAGCGTGAGGCCTGCGCCGGGGTAGCTGAAGACGTATTCGATGAAGACGAGGCCGCCGACGGCGCCGGCGAACTGCGCGGCGAACCCGTTCAGCGGCGGCAGGATCGCGTTCCGGCCCGCGTAACGGGTCATCACACGGCGGTCCTTCAGGCCCTTGGCCTGCGCCATCGCGACGTAGTCCTCGCTGATCGTGTTGATCATCACCGTGCGCATGTTCAGCACCCAGCCGCCGGTGAACGCGGCCATGATCACGAGCACGGGGAGCTCGGCGTGCCGCACGGCGCTCTGAGTGAAGGCCCAGTTGAAGCCGGGCGTGAGCTGGCTGTCATAGGCGTGCTGGATCGGGAACCACCCGAGCTTGAGCCCGAGGAAGTAGACGCCCAGCAGCGCCGTGAAGAAGGCCGGGAAGGCACCGAGGCCCATCAACGTCGGCACGAAGAACGTGTCGACCGTGCCGCCGCGGCGCCAGGCGGCGACCATCCCGATCCCGATCCCGATGATGAAGGACAGGAGGAACGCGACGCCGACGAGCGCGATCGAGTACGGGAGGGTGCGTCCGATCACGTCGGAGACCGGCGCCGGATAGTTCGACGTCGAGATCCCGAAGTTCAGATGCGCGAGGTGCTGCAGGTACAGGACGTAGTCGTGCCCGAGCGAGCCCTTGCCTCCGCCGAGCAGCGCCTCATACGTCTGGATGATCCCCGGGTTCGCCTGGATCTGAGCAGGCGAGAGGCGGGCGAGGACGCCGCCGGCCGGGTCGCCCGGCATGAGACGCGGCAGCAGGAAGTTGAGCGAGATCGCCACCCAGATGGCGAACACATAGAAAAGGCATCTGCGGAGGAACCAGCGCATGGCTTATGGCCGAGTAGTGCGCCGGGCGGGACCGAAGTCCCGCCCGGCTGCCCCCAGGGCCCGCTACGGACCGGCGTGTCCGCCGGGACAGATGCGGGTGAACGAGAGGAGGTTGTCTGGGTAGGTGGAGAAGATCGGATCGCCGTAGAAGTTCTTCGGCGAGTTGAAGCAATGGAAGTACTTGGTGCTGTATGTCGACCACCGCGGCCCGATGAAGAGCGGGACGATCGGCATCTGGTTGAGGAAGATCTTCTCGAGCTTCGTCGCAATCGTGTGCTGCGTCTTGTCATCGAGGGTGACCTTCCACTGGTTCAGAAGACCGGTTGCCGTGGCGTCATACGTGTGCTCCCAGTTGCCCGTCGACGAGGCGTCCTGCCCCGACGGGATCAGGGCGTTCTGCGAGAGGTTCGCGTTGAAGAAGCCGTACGGCGATGCCTGGGAGCCGTTCTGCCAGAGCAGCGTCGGGTTCTTCGTTGCGAACGCGTTCGGGAACCAGGAGTTCCAGTCGGGCTCGAGTGCGACGTTCGAGTCGATCCCGATCGCCTGGAGGTTCTTCGTGATGATCTGGTTCGAAGCGACCCAGTCGGACCAACCCGAGATCACGTGGATGTTCAGCGAGACCGGGTTGCCCTTCGGATCGATGAGCTTACTGCCCTTGTACGTGAACCCGTTGGCCGTCAGCAGTGCCTTCGCGGCGGTCGGGCTGTACGTCGAGAGCGCCTTGGACTGTGCCTTCACCGACTTGTCGGTGACCCACTGCGGGAAGAGGCCGTTCAGCCCGATTGCATCGGTCGCCGGCGCGTAGCCGTACTCACCGAGCTTCGAGACCGTGTTGCGATCGATCGCCATCGACAGTGCATGCCGGAAGGCGACGAGGCTGTACGGATACTGCGTGTTGTCGAAGACCAGCGAGACCGGGTAGGCCGTCGTGGCGTAGAAGGCGTGGTAGTGCGCCTTGTCCTTCGACGTGTAGGCCTTGTCGACGTTCGGGACGAAGTTGTGCGTCCAGTCGACCTGGCCGCTCTGGGTCAGGGCGAGGGCCGCGTCGTTCGACGCTGCCTGTACGTACTCGAGGCACGGGATGAGCGGCTTCCCACCCTGCCAGTAGCCGGGGTTCTTGCCGAGCACGAAGTCCTGACTCGTGAACCGCAGGATCTTCGTGAACGGACCGGAGCCGATCGGGTTCGGGTTCGTGAAGGTCGCCGGGTCGGCCACCTTCGACCAGATGTGCCGCGGGATGATGAACACGTTGTTGAGCGTCGAGATGATGAACTGCGAGTCGGCCGTCTTCAGGCCGATGACGACCTGGTAGGCACCCTTCGCCCTGACCGATGCGATGTTCGTGTTCGGACGCATCAAGCCGACGGTGTCCATCACCTTGTTCTGGCGGCCGGCGGTCAGGCTGTACACCACGTCGACCGAGGTGAGCGGCTTGCCGTCTGCCCACTTGGCGGTCTTGACGAGCTGCAGGGTCAGGGTCTTGTTGCTGTTCGTCCACTTCCAACTCGTTGCGAGCCACGGGAGAGTCGGCTTGCCACCCTCGGGCGAGACCATCAGGCCCTCGTAGATCGCACCGCGGACGAACTGGCCGCTGGGGAGACCAGTCGCGGTGAACGGGTTGAAGTTCTTGGTGAACGCCGGGTCACCCGAGCCCGTCATCACGAGGCACTTGTGACTCGCGGTGAGCTTGGCCACGGTTGCGTGCCCGGTGGGGCGGGCTGCTGCAATGGCGACGACGCACAATGCCGCCAGCAGTACGGCTCCGAGTGCGACGGCAAAGCCGAAGCCTGAGGAGCGGGTCTGACGTGACATCTGCCTTCCTTTCCTGCCCACTTGGGCGGCTTGTGTCGATCTGGGGAGATTTCCGGTAATTACCGGTAACGGTTACCACGGAGCGGCCTCGGATGTCAAGGGGAAAACCCGCAAACTTCAGGAAAATAGCCTGCAACAATTGCCGGAAACGTTTCCAGGTGCTTGAATAGCTGTTCGGATGGCTCAGACCGACACCCAGTCCGTCCCGCCGTTCCGCGGCCGCGCCACGATCCGGGACATCGCCGACCTCGCCGGCGTCTCGATCGCGACCGTCTCGCGGGTCCTGAACGACCGGCCGGACGTGGCGAAGGAGACGCGGGAGAGCGTGCTGCAGGTCGTGCGGGAGCACGGGTTCAGCACGAACCGGGGAGCCCGCGGGCTGTCGAGCGGACGCACGGGGATGATCGGCCTGACGCTGCCGCTCGTCGCCGACGCCTACTTCGGCCCGATGCTGAGCGGCGCGGCGGAGGCGCTCCACGAGCGCGACATGCGGCTCGTGCTCGCGCCGACGCTGCACGAGCACGACCGCGAGGTCTCGCTGCTCGAGCGGCTGATGCGCGGGACGACCGACGGTGCGATCCTGATGCTGCCGGAGGAGTCGCCCGATGAGCTGCTCATGCTGCAGCGGCAGGGATTCCCGTTCGTGGTCGTCGATCCGCGCGAGGCGCCCCCCGACGGCATCGCGTGCGTCTCGGCGATGCATGCCGCCGGAGCGAAGGAAGCGACCCAGCATCTGCTCAGCCTCGGCCACCGCCGGATCGGCGCGATCGCCGGCACGCCCGGCTGGTATGCGACCGAGGAGCGCCTGATCGGATTCCGCGCCGCGCTCGCGGGCGCGGGGATGCTGCTCGACCCCGACCTCGTCGCCTACTCCGACTGGCGCATGTCGCGCGGCACCGAGGCGGCCGAGCAGCTGCTGTCGCTGCCCGACCCACCGACGGCGATCTTCGGCTTCAACGACAACGTCGCGATCGGTGTGCTCCATGCCGCGCACCGGCGCGGCATGAAGGTCCCGGACGACCTCTCGGTGGTCGGTTTCGACGACACGGAGCTGGCGACGGTCGTCACACCGCAGCTGACGTCCGTGCGCCAGCCGCTCGCCGAGCTGGGCCGCACTGGTGTGAGCCTGCTCGTTCGTCTGCTCGAGCGGCAGCGCGTCGACGCGCTGCGCATGGAGCTGGCGACGAGGCTCGTCGTGCGCGAGACCACGGCGCCTCCGCGGAGATAGATCGTGCGCTTCGCGATCGTCGCGGCTCTCGTTGCCGTCGGCATTGCGATCGGAGCAGCGCTCGCGCTCGGAGGCGGGCCGCGTAACGCCTATGAGGTCCAGGGGCTCGTCTCCGACCGACCCGGGCACGCGTCGCACGCCGACCCGCAGCTCGTCAACGCGTGGGGGCTCACGGCCAGCCCGACGGGGCCGTGGTGGACGGCGAACGAGGCGAGCTCGACGAGCACGCTCTACTCGGGCGAGGGGCGTAAGCAGCTGCTGACCGTGCGGGTCGCCGGAGGCCCGACGGGTGTGGCGTGGTACGCCGGCAAGCAGCTGCTCGTCTCGGCGAACGGCGTCTCCGATCCGGCGCGGTTCGTCTATGCCTGTGAGGACGGGAAGCTGCGCGCGTGGACGCCGACCGTGCCGGGCGGCTGGTCGACCCAGTCCGAGGTCGTCGCCGACGGTGGTGCAGACGCCGCCGTCTTCCGCGGCGTCGCGATCGACGGCGCCCGTGTCTACGCGACCGACTTCCACAACGCCCGCGTCGACGTCTTCGACGGGCACTGGCGCCGGGTCCGCTCGGCGGGTGCGTTCGTCGACCCGAGGATCCCCTCGTGGTACGCGCCGTTCGGGATCCAGGCGATCGGCGGGCATGTCTTCGTCACGTACGTGTACCGCGCGCCGGTGAACGGCAACGACGCGCCGACCGGCGGCTACGTCGACGAGTTCGACCGCGAAGGAAAGCTGCTCGCGCGCATCGGGCACGGCGGCGTGCTGAACGCGCCCTGGGGGCTCGCGCAGGCGCCGCGGTCGTTCGGCCGCTTCGGCGGCGACCTGCTGATCGGCGACTTCGGCGACGGTCGCATCAACGCGTTTCGCCGAACGGCCGGCGGCTGGTCGTATGACGGCACGTTGAACGACCCGCACGGGAAGCCGCTCGTGATCAACGGCCTCTGGGGCCTCGGGTTCGGGAACGGTGGGACGGCGGGGCCGGCCGGCACGCTGTTCTTCACCTCCGGCCCGCACGAGTGGCGCGGCGAGACGGAGCTCGCCGTGCACGGGCTGCTCGGCTCGATCAGTCCTGCGTGACGGCGGCGCCGGCTTCGCGCAGGCGCAGGGCGTTCAGGTCGTCGGCGCGGATCTCCGCGACGCGGTTCGGCATCGTCTTCCAGTCGTCGTTGACCGCGTGGATGTAGCGTCCGGAGATCGCATCGAGGGCTCCCGAGCCGAGGAATGCGACGAGGTCTGCCGTCACGTCGGGCGCCGCCCACAACCCAGGCTCGTCCCAGATGTCCTCGAAGACCTGCTCGGTCATCGACGTCTTGACCATTCCCGGGGAGATCGCGAATACCGACACACCCTCCCCGCGCGCCTCCGCGGCGAGAGCCTCCGTCATTCGGACCAACGCTGCCTTGCTCGCCATGTAGGCCGAGTCGATCCGAAGGTCCCAGTCGTCGCCGACTGCGAAGAACGCAGCGTTCGACGAGACGTTCACGATTCGGCCCGACCGGCGTTCGCACATGCCGGGCAGAACTGCACGTGCGCACAGGAACGCGCCCAGGACATTCACCTCGAACACGCGCCACCAGTCCGGCGGTTCCTTCTCCCAGGTCGGGCCGCCGACTCCCGCGACCCCGGCGTTGTTCACGAGCAGGCTCAGCGGGCCGAGCTCGGCCTCTACCTGTTCGACCGCAGCCGTGACAGCGCGGGCATCCGTCACATCGAGCGGCACGGCGAGTGCGCCCGTGGACTCGGCTACTCCGGCGAGCGCACCGCGGCTTCGCGCGGCGACGGCGACCCGCCACCCGTCGGAGGACAGCCTGGCCGCGATCGCCGCCCCGATTCCTCGGCCGGCACCCGTGATGAGCGCGACGTCTCGCGCCATCACGGCGTTCCGCGTGTCAGTGCGATGACCGGGATCACGCGGTCGGTCCTCTGCTCGTACTCGCCGAAGACGGGGTTGCGCGCGACCTGCGCCGCGAACTCGCGATCGCGCTCCTCCCCGTCGAGCGGTGTCGCGATTGCTTCGTAGCGCTCCGATCCGACCTCGACGACGACGTGCGGATCGGCGCGGTTGTAGTCGCTCATCGCCGCAACGGTAGCCGCCGCGATAGGCTCGCCGGTCAACGAGATCTCGGGAGGCAGTTGCGGTGAACGTTTCCTCGCGTTTCGATGTGGCGGGCTTCGGCGTGATCGTCACGGGCGGTGCCAGCGGGATCGGGCTTGCCTACGGCGAGGTGCTCGCGGCGCACGGCGCGGGGGTCACGCTGATCGACGTCGACTCCGACGCGGTCGCCGCCCAGGCGGCACGCCTGCGGGGTGACGGGCTCGACGTGAGAGGCGTTGCCGCCGACGTGACGGACCACGGCGACCTCGACCGCGTGATCGACGAGGCGGCGGCCGCCCACGGCCGACTCGACGTTGCGTTCGCGAACGCCGGGATCGACTCGGGCGTCGGGTTCGTCGGCGCCTGGGCGGGCGGTGAGCGCCCGAGGGTGCAGGAAGGCGCGCTCGAGCGCTACAGCAGCGAACGCTGGCAGCAGGTGATCGACATCAACCTGAACGGAATCTTCGCGACCGCGCGCGCCGCGGCCCGCCACATGCGCCCGCGCGGCTTCGGGAGGATCGTCCTGACGACGTCGCTCGCGGCGACGAAGGTCGAGCCGGCGATCGGCTCCGCCTACATGGCGGCGAAGGCCGGGGCGCGGCATTTCATGCACAGCATCGCGCTCGAGCTCGCGGCCGACGGGATCACCGCGAACGCGATCGCACCGGGGTTCTTCGTCACGAACATCGGCGGGGGCCACGCACACGATCCCGGCCTGCAGGCTGCGGTCGCGAAGGACATCCCGATGCACCGCGTGGGGCAGCCGGACGACATCAAGGCGCTCGCGCTCTTTCTCGCCTCGCCGGCCTCGGCGTACATCACGGGCCAGGAGATCGTGATCGACGGCGGCTGGGGGCTCGGAATCGCGGACTGAGCCGCGGCTCAAGCTTCCCCGCGCCGGTGCAGCAGCGTCCAGGTGCCGCGCTGCACGACCTGCCACGCGGCGTTTCCGCTGACCGGCCGGCCGACGACGAGCCACGCGAGATGGTCTCGCGTGGCGTCGGCGAACGGATGCGCGTTGCCGACCAGCACGGGATGACGCTGGAAGTGAGCCCCGTAGAGCGGATACGTCCAGTCGTCGACGCCGAACGCGTAGCCGATCGAGCCGTGAGGGACGTCCGCGTCGATTGCGCGGATCGTCGGGGCGAGGTCGGGATGCGCCGCCGTCTGGGCCGTGACCCGGTCCGCCGTCCAGGGGAGGGACGCGAGCGGCTTCAGGGTGTTGTTCGCGAGCGTCGACTGCAGTGACGCGACCGCGACGATCGCGATGAGCGTCGCGAACAGCCTCCACGACGAATAGATGCGCGCGATCAAGGGCGTGACGAGCGCGACGGGAACCACCATGAACCGGCCGAGCCAGAGGTTGTAGCGGTAGGCCACGGCGACGGCGACGATGAAGAGCGGCAGCGCGGCGGCAACCGCCACCTGTTCCGGGCTGGCCCGCCGGCGAAAGCGGCCGGCGAGCGTCACGAGTGCGATCGGCAGGATGAGCAGCGCGCCGAGCGGTCCGAAGAACGCGAGGTCTTCCTGAGGGGTGTCGTTCGGCACCGTCGAGAACCCCGTCGAGGTCGAGGCGCGCGGGTTCTCCGGAATGTGGAGGCCGTGGAACAGCTTCGAGCCGACGTCGCCCACCGTGCGGTCGGTTCCGGCGACGGTGCGCAGGCCGGTGAAGTCGATGAAACGCCAGCCGATCCGCGTGACCGTCGAGATCGTTCCCTCGAGCGTCAGCCTGGGAGCGACCCCCGCCAGTTCCGTTCCGTTGCCGAGCAGCGTTCCGGTGTGGGCGGCGTTGGCGATGTAGGTCGGCGATGCGAACGCGAGGAAGGCGGCGCCCGCCGCAGCGGCCGCGACGAGCCTCTGCCGGCGCGGCAGGACGATCAGCGCGACGAGCACCAGGCAGGGCAGCGCGAACATCGCGGTCAGCTTCGTGCCCAGCGCGATCCCCAGCGCGGCCGCCGCCAGCAGCACCTCGCGGGTGTTTCGGCCGAGGATGAAATAGAGCGCGATCGCCGTCGGTGCCGCCACAGCAAGGTCGTTCTGCGTCGACGTCGCCTCGAGTGCGATCTCGGCGAACGTCGCGAACAGCAGCGCCGCGTACGCAGCCGCAGGCCGCGTGAAGCCGAGCCGGCGGCCGATCCCGAAGACGGCGACGATCGTCGCCAGTTGGGCGACGAACTGAGGGAGCGCGGCTCCGACATCGGTCCCCGCGAGAGCGAGCGTCCACAGGATCTGGATCTCCCCGTTGACCGGGAAGACGTTGACGCGGATCGTCGAGGCGGGCACCCACGCGATCCCTCCGTGCTGCAGCCACGCGGCCGCCCGGGTCAGGTGGTAGGTCATCGCATCCCAGGTGTTCGGCGGGACCGTCAGCGCGAGCACCAGTTCGTATCCGAGCGCCAGTGCGACTGCGATTGCGAGGACCGCTACTGCCGGGTGGCGGGCGGCCGCCCGCAGGTCGATCGATGCGCGCGGGACCGGGCGGTCTTGCCGCCACCAGAGGGCGACGGCGGCGGCCGCGAATGCGGCGCCCGTCGTCAGGTAGGCCGTGCGCCCGACCAGGTGGACGATCGAGAGCAGGTCGGTCGTCACGATGATCTGCCCGACCGCCAACACGTAGGCCGCGAGCAGCGTCCCGGTCGCGCCCAGCCGGAGGCAGCACGCTCCTGCAAGCGTGCTCGTGCCGACGAGCGCGACTCCGAGCATCAGCCAGGCCACGTCACTCAGATCGGCATTCGCCGGGGCTCGCTTGAACCGCCGGATGGCCACGAACGGGCGCTTTTGCCGCTCAAGCACAGGGGATCGCGTGCCGATGTATCCCGCCATGAGCGCCATGCGGAGCATCGCCGCGGCTCCAGCGCCGCCGGTTGCGGGGGTCGAGCCTGCGGCGCCTCGCGTGGCCTTCATCGTCCCCGCCTACAACGAGGCGCGCACGATCGAGGAGGTGCTCTCGCGGCTCGAGGCGCTCCCGTTCGACCGGCAGGTGATCGTGGTCGACGACGGTTCGACCGACGCGACACCGCTCATCCTCGAGCGTTGGGCGGCCGGTCGGCCGTGGGCGACGGTCGTCCGCCAGGCGAATGCCGGCAAGGGCGCGGCGATCCGGGCCGCGATCCCGTACGTCGACCGCGACTTCGTGGTCATCCAGGACGCGGATCTCGAGTACGACCCGTCCGACGTCCCGGCGCTGATCGAGCCGCTCCGCTCTGGTGTCGCGGACGTCGTCTTCGGCTCACGGCTGATCGGCGGGAAGCCCCAGCGCGCCCACCTCTTCTGGCACCAGGTCGGCAACCGGTTCCTCTCGCTGCTGACGAACGTCCTCTACAACACGACGCTCTCCGACATGGAGACGGGGTACAAGGCATTCCGCACCGACGTTCTGCGCGACCTCGACCTTCGTGAGAGCAGCTTCACGATCGAGCCCGAGATCACGGCGAAGGTCTGCAAGCGCAGGCTGCGCATCTACGAGCTCCCGGTCTCCTACTACGGCCGCACGTACGAGGAAGGCAAGAAGATCACCTGGCGCGACGGCTTCGCCGCGACGCGCGTCCTGCTCGCGGAACGCCTCCGCGCCTAGTCCGGGGCCGATTCGCGCTCTTCTCGGCCGGGCGCCGGCCGAAGTATGGTGGTCCCGTGTCGGCGACCGACCGCAGAGTCGAAGCAGCACAGCCGTCCTCTGGCGAACGGCCGATCCGCGCGGCCGAGCTGGTCGGCGCGCTTTCGCTCGCGACCGACCTCGGCACCGGGCAGCCGCTCGAGCATGCGTTGCGCACGGCCGTGCTCGCTGTTCGTCTCGGTGAGCTGGCCGGAGCATCTGCGAAGGAGCTCGCCGACACCTACTACGTCGCGCTCCTGCACGCTTCGGGCTGCACGTCGAACGGGCACGAGGCGGCGCTTCTATACGGCGACGACATCACGCACCGGGCCGCGTTCTTCCTCATCGATCCGACCGACCCCGCGGAGGTGCTGGCCTTCTACAAGGCGAACATCGGGGCCGGGCGTCCGCCGGAGGTCCGGGCTGCGCTGATCGAGGACGCGATCGCCAATGCGGGGCCGAGGGCCCGCGACGCGTTCGCAACGATGTGCGAGGTGGCGCAGCGGTTCGCAGGCTGGCTCGACCTGGGGCAGGGCATCCAGACCTCGCTCGAGTTCGTCTTCGCCCGCTGGGACGGACGTGGGTTCCCCAACACCGGCGGCGACGAGCTGCCGCTGTCGATCCGCCTCCTGCACGTAGCACGGGACATCTCGCTCTTCCTCTCCGCGGCCGGACCCGACGAGGCGCGGGCGGTGCTCGAACGTCGAGCCGGCACCGCCTACGAGCCCCGGCTGGCCGAGCTGGCGGCGACGAACCTCGACGACCTGCTCGCCGATCTCGACGAGTCCCGGATGTGGAAGCAGATGCTCGAGATCGAGCCGTTCCCGCAGGTCTGGATCGCCGGCGACCGGATCGACTCCGCATTCATGGCCTTCGCGGCCCTCGCCGGCCTCAAGTCGCCGTGGCTGCGCGAGCACTCCACGGGCGTGGCCGACCTCGCCGAGGCAGCCGCGTGGCGGCTCGGCCTGCCGGCCGGCACCGTGACGCTCGTCCGGCGCGCCGCGCTCGCGCACGACCTCGGCCGCGTCGGCGTGTCGAATGCGATCTGGGAGAAGCCCGGCCGCCTGGGCTTCGGAGAGTGGGAGCGGGTGCGACTCCATCCGCACTACACGGAGCGCGCGTTCGCGCAGTCGTCTGAGCTCGCTCCGGTCGGCATGCTGGCCGGCTCGCACCACGAACGTCTCGACGGCTCCGGCTATCCCCGCGGCACGCGCGCGCCGGGACTGGATCGAGCCGCCCGCATCCTGGCGGCGGCCGACTGCTACGGGGCCATGCGCGAGGAGCGGCCGTACCGCCCGGCGCTCGACGCTCCGGCCGCGGAGGCCGAGCTGATCCGCGAGGCGGAGGCGGGGCGCCTCGACGCGGAGGTGGTCGACGCGGTGCTCGCCGCGGCCGGTCACCGCGTGGAGGGGCGGCCTCGCGATCTGCCGGCCGGCTTGACGCAGCGCGAGCTGGAGATCCTCCTCGTGCTCGTCCGCGGGAAGTCCAACCAGGAGATCGCCGAGGACCTGCGGATCTCGGTGAAGACGGTCGGGAACCACGTGCAGCACGTCTACGAGAAGGCCGGCGTCCGCAGCCGCGCTGCGGCGACGGTCTGGGCCTTCGAGCACGACCTCGTCCGCGCCCCATAGGGCATTCGCCCTATTTCCCCGCAGCCCGCTCGCGCGCAGACTCGCCGCATCATCGACGTCGGTTCTCGGCGCCGAGAGTCACCGAGGAGGAGAGAGATGATTCTGGCAACGACACAGGTGGAGGACTTCGACCGGTTCCTGAGTGTCTTCTCGACGAAGGGCGCCGAGAAGCGCAAGGAGCACGGCTCGAAGGGAGCGCACGTCTTTCGCGACCCGAACGAGGCCGATCGCGTGTGGGTGCTCTTCGACTGGGACGCTGACGGCTGGCAGAGCTTCGTCTCCGATCCCGATGTCCCGCCGATCATGCAGGAGGCAGGTCACCGCGGCCGCCCGCAGGCTGCCGGGCTCGGCGGCCACTACGAGGCGTAGGCGCAGATGAGACTGGGGCCTCCGCAGCCGCGGAGGCCCCGTGACCCTCGAACCGAGACCGAATCGGATTCAGCGGGCGGGGCGAGTCTGGCCGCAAGGTCGCGATTCATACCTGGCCGCTCGCCTCATCGAAGCGGGGCACGTTTGAACCGGAGTGGGCCGAACCGGGTATTGCGCGAACCGGGTAGAAGAGGAGGACGAGGCGCTGGTTGAGGCGTTTGCGCTCGCCCTTTGAGCGGGCTTGAAGCCATACGCTTCCGCTCGAGAAGGCGCCCCGGCGTTGAGGCTTGCCCCGGACCTACCCAGTTGCTGCCCATGGGGCGCGTCACGCGTACGGAGATGGAGCATCCCGTTCGGTGAGGTCGCGGCAATGGCATCAGCGATCGCGAGCAGTTCCCAGCTTTGCCTGCAATAGGACCTTCAGGCGACCGCCGCGAACTACCCGCGAGTACGGCTCGACGGCAAGCGACGATGTGCCATTTCTGCTCGATCAGTCACACTCCATAAGTCGTGCACCGCCCCCAAAACGTGACGTCATCACGGCTGGCGACGTTACGCGGTGAGAGGCCGGGTGTTACTCCCAGCCTCTCACCCCGTGCCGCAGATCTCTGCAGTCCTGACCGGGGATCCCCCAAACTGGCCCGGTCGTACTTGAAAGATCAATGCGCGGACTGCGACGCCACGACCTCCCCGCTGGCGGTCAACGCTTCGACGTTCGTGACGTGATCCGAATGCGATTGCAGGTCAGTCGGCACGTCGTAGGCGAAGAATCCCGCATTGATTGGCTGCGAGACCCAGATGACTTCCGGGGATACCGAAGTGCCGTCACTGAACGTGATCCGCACCCGCTGTGCTTGCCCGGCGAGGACGTAGCCACTGATCCACGTTGCGACCGCCAAGCTGTGACGAGCACCCGCGAGTGCGGCAATCTGAGAAAGCGACGCACCAGGCGGTAACTCGAGCGCGGGGGCATCCGGGGGGACGACGAGATCGCCGTTCCACGTAAGTGCGTCGTGCGATCCGCTGTTACAGCCACCCCATCCGCCGATCCACTCGAAACAGAAACCGCCGGTCTTCGTCGGCGCAATCCAGAGTGGATGGACACCGCTCCCGAACCTGAAGTCGCCGACCTTGCGAGTTTCGCCAGGAATCGCCTGCGGGCTCATTCCGGCTGGGGCTCCTGTGTTCATCGACGCGAACTCGAGCGAGATGGATGGAGGAGCCTTTGGTGCGTTCCAAAACGGCAGCGCGTCCCGGAGGCGACCGAGTGCCGGAGTTGCGAGAAGCACGGCAAGGCCCGCTGCGCCGATCGCGGCGAGTCCGCTCATACGCCAACGTTTCGCATTGCGGCGCGCACCGTTGGGTTCCGCGTCCACCGACTGCTGTTGTCTGCGCCGCTCAAGGACGCGCTCGTGCAGCCGCAGCGAAACGGCTTGCTCAGAAGCGTCCCCGAGTTGAACGGGATTCGCCATTCGGAGCATTTCGAGTTCGTTGCGAAGCTTTGTCAAGTTGAACCTCCTTCACGTTCCGCCCGTGCTGGAAGTCGTCGTTGGGCTGGACGAGGGCGCCCGCGTTCCATCCGGATGATCACCGCGTGCAGCCGTTTGCGAGCTCGGTGAAGACGGAGGCGATATGCAGTTGGCGAGCAGCCAAGCACCACGGCTGCTTCACGCGAATTCAGCTCCTCCCAAGCCGTGAGGATCAGGACTTCCTGGTCATCGGCGCCCAAGTGTCCGATGGCCTCGAGCACCGGCGTGGATCGGTCGACGCTGGGATCGACCGATTGCACGCCCGGTTCGAACGCCAGGCGCGCTGCGACCGCTTGCTGGCGCATGTTCGACCTGCGCTGGGTTGACAAGACCCTCCTCGCAACGGAGTAGAGCCAGGGCAACTCCGCGCCCGCTGGCACTTCGGGCAACCGCCGCCAAGCGATCAGAAACGTTTCGGCAGCTACCTCAGCGGCCGATTCCGGCGTTGCGCGCCGGAGCGCATACGCGAGCACCGCGTCGGAGTAGCTCCTATAGAGGCACTCGAACCGGCCGTCTTGTTGAATCGGGACTCCCATTCTTCTACTTATGGCCAGACCGGCCAAAGTGTTTCTCTCGAAGCCGGCGGCCGGCCTTGAGCCGGCCGCCGGCGTTGGTCCTAATGCGTCGCGGGGCTCGGGAGCGCGACTGGATCGCTGTCTGCTTCAGTCTGTCCGTTTCGAAGTCTTACCGTGTAACCCGAAACGCCAACGCCTACCGGGACAGGCACGCGGAAGGCGTTCTCCGAGATGGGCGCGGGTACCGAAACCCCGTTGGCCATCAGCACCGTGATGCCGACAATGGAGTCCGGGACGACGCCTTCCACCCAGGCGTTCGAGTAGGCCCCCGAACTTGCCTGGTCGCCCGTGAGGTACAGCTGTACGGGCTTGGTGAACTCGGTAAAACATCCACCAGAGCCCGATTGCATGACTACGCAGACTCCGTGCCCATACCGCCAAGCATCTCCAGCCGTCCCGAGCGAATAGAACAAGCCATCTGCTGGCTGAAGATCTGAGCTGACGCGAGCTGCGAAGTCAGGTCGAGCGAGAAGAGGCGGATTCGACAGCGCCGACATTGAGCCGAGGGCCGGCACTGGAACGAATGGCCCCGCTCCTGCACTGGCCGTTGATTCGACGAACGCTATCGCCGCGAATCCCGAGAGGACTGCAATTGCCGACAGGACAGTTACGTGGCGGCGTGTCATGAGTAGGCCTCACACGTCGCGTTCGGGACTGGCGCGCCCTGGTTGTTCCCGCAACCAGAGAAGTTGTATCCGTAGGACGCGAAATAGAACGGATTGGATCCCGAATTCGTTGCCGAGTAATGGAACGCGGTGGTGTAGTAGAAGAGATAGATCGCGTACCCGACTGGCCGATAGATCCGATTGTTCGTCCAGTAGTTGTACCCTGTGTTGTAGTTGCAGGCTGTGCACATCGTGCCCGTACCGAAGTAGGTGCTCCAGGAAGCAGATGCGGCAACCGTAGGAGTGACTAACGCGATGGCGGCTACCATCAAGAGAACAACGATCGATACGCGAATGCCTCGCATATCAGCCTCCTTTTAGGAAGAAGCGATTGTGGCCGCATCGCCGCAGTACGCATCGCTCTGTGAATAGCCTCCTTTCTGCGTAGTGCGCTAACAGGCTCCTTGAGTTCAGCCTCTTGGCGTAGTGAGATCTGTGTCGATTGTCCGGGAGCTACCGTCGGCGTAGGTGACGGTGAGGACTGTTTGTTTGGTTGATGCCGGGAACTCGCCGTAGGCGATGTTGTTGTTCAGTCCGACCGGAACGGCTGCTCCGTCTGCCGTCAGCGAGATGGCTGCGACGTTCGAGGAGTAGAGAGCGATCAGGCGGTCGGGGTTCTGCGCGTCTCCGCCGCCGATGCTCCAGTTGATGCCGGCTGTGGGCGTTCCGCCGTCAGGGTTGCAGAAACCCGTTTCTCCGCTGACCACGACGCACTCGTTCCCTCGGTCATCGGCGAAGGTGTAGACCGTTGAATGGAGGTCGGCGCCGCTCCGCGCGAGGCGGACCCCTGCGAGTGCGTTGGTCGCGTTCGTGTGGTCGAATTCCGCGAGCTGCTGGACGTTCGCAGCGACTGCAGCCGGCACGCTTGTCTGCGCCTTTAGCTTCTGGAGCTCCGGGGCGGCTCCGAACACGTGGGATGCTGCGATCCCCGTTCTTGAGACGGCCTTCTCATGGCCAGCCGCGCTCGCGACTGTTCCGTATACCGAAGCGACGGCGCCAAGCAGGACGGTTACGCCGATGGCGATCTTCTTGCGGTTCGTGAGAATCACAGGAGTCTCCTTCGTCACGTCTAGTTGTTCGTGTAGCACTGCGAGACATAGACGCTGTAGCTGTTGCCGATGTCCGCGTGGCAGTTGGCCGCGCCGTAGCTCGTCGTTCGCCAGTCTGTGAACGACGAGGGATGACAGACAGGACTGTTTTCGGGAACGCCGTTTGAGTCGACGTATTCGGAGCACATCTGAGGGCTGCCGCCGTAGCGGTTGTCGAACGAGAGCGCGTTCCCTTTGAGGTTCGAGTTGTAGCCAGACCGGTTGCCTTGGCCGGCGGAGAATGTCGCCCCGCTGACGTAGGTCTGCGACCAGGCAAACGCAGCGCCTGCGGCGGCGACGGCAACGAGTACGGCCAGAGTCGTCACGATGACGTAGCGGTGTCTCGACTTAGTCACGCCTTCCTCCTGGTTCGTGAGGTGAGTCTCTGCCAGCCGCAGGAAGAGTCGTGTTCGCCGCGCCCCCCTTTCTCGTCGTCCGAGCCGCATGGGATCACGAAAGCAACCCCTTGTTGGGGTTGTCGGACGACGCAGCCAGACGTAACGCGGTGCGGGCTCGAACAGGCCCGGCTTATGTCTCTATAGGCGCGATGGTCAGCGTGCGTTCTCGTACATCAGGTGGCCGACGCCCTCAACACGGCCATTTTGAGCGAACACGGTGATTTGCGTCGGTCGCATCCCCAGTCGCCATCGCGCCGGCGGAACCTCATACAGGAAGAAGACGGCGGAGATTGGCTTTGAGACCAAGACGAGCTTCAGGTCGAGACGGCTTCCGTCTTCGAAGCTGAGCGTAATGCGTGTTGGTGCCCCCCGGACTGCTCCGGCGATGAGGCTTGGCTCGCGGCGTCCTGGCCGCGGTATGCCGCTGTAGAGCGGCTCGATCACTGGCGAGTGGGGTGTGACGCACGTCGCGCCAAGGGCACTCACGCCCCAACAGAAGCCCTGGTCAGCCGGGGCCGCGTACAGGTGGACCTGGCGGCCCCCAGCCGTGAAGGTGTATAGCTCCCGGGCTGGGCCCGTAAGGGGCCCCGAGCCTTGGAGTGCGGTCACCCGCGGCAGCGCCGAGAAATCTCGAACGATGAGACCGTTTGCGCGAGGCGCGGCGCCGAAGACGACGAACTGCCGAACGACAATAAGTGCTGAGGCAGCGACCGCGGCAATCAGGGCGGCTAAGCCAACAGCA
Organism: uncultured Thermoleophilia bacterium; assembly: GCA_963828655.1. GTDB lineage: Bacteria > Actinomycetota > Thermoleophilia > Gaiellales > Gaiellaceae > PALSA-600. The sequence goes on from CAWHFK010000001.1 coordinate 293,170, forward strand.
CCTAGCACGGCGGGGCGGTGGCGGAGTCTGTGAGCGAGGTTGCCGCCGGACACTTCAGCGCGAGAGCGACGGCGGCCCGCGCGCTGCACTTTGGCTCTCTGCAAGAGGCTCCGCCCTAGCAGAGTTCGGGACTGTGTGGCGGCGATCGCATCCAATACGGCGAGCGCCTCCGGGTCGTCGGCGAACTGCTCGATCAACTCCGGGTCGCTGATGACGCTTTGCTTCTTAGCTTGCATCCGGGCCATAACCCTCTCGTTCGAGTTCGAGGCGGAGCGCGGCAACCGCCCGACTGAGGCGCATTCGACACGCCTCGACAGTAATGTCGAGCTCAGCAGCAACCTCTGCGTAGGGACGCCCCTGGATCACCTTCATGACGAGAATGACCTGCTGATCCCGGGGCAGGCGCCCGATCGCCTGACGGAGTGACGTGGCAATCTGGTTGCCGTATCCGTCATCAGCCTCGGGAGCTGGCGCAAGCACGCCAATCCCTCTGGCGAGTTCCCGTCGGCGAACCTCGTCAATGAAGCGCCGTCTGGCAATCGTGTACAGCCATGCGAGCATCGAGTCTGGCTCGACCTCCCTGCGTCGAAGCGCCTCTGTCGCCTCCAAGAACACTCGCTGGGTGAGGTCTTCAGCGTCGTGATGGTTCCGGCTCTTCCCGAGAAGAAACCGATAGACGCGACCACCGAATCGCTCGAAGGCTAGAGCCGCAGCATCGTCGTCAGGAGTGAAGGCATCTGCGCGTCGCTGACTCGACATCGGCTGCTAAGCCCATCCTAGACCCGCAACCGACCGGGTGTATCCACACCTAAACGCAGCCCTCGCGTTAGGAACGAAGCCAGTCGGGACGTTCGGCCTCAAGCCGGGCAGCGTAACGTCCGCTCCGACGAGGTGGTTACCTAAGGGCCTCCCGAGGCGCAGCAGCGTCGGATCAGCTGCAACTCACCGGTGGTGTGGGATCGTGATCGTCTCGTTGTATCGGGCGCCGCCGGCGAGTCGTGCACTGACCTCACAGACGTTCCGGGGCCGCAGCCCCGCGGGCAACCGCGCAACATAGAAGTTGTCGTGCGGACGTGTCACAACCGTGCCCCTCTTGTCGCAAAGGCGAACCCGGACGGAGATCACGCCGTCGGTCGCCAGACCCTCGACTACCGAAATCGTGTCGCCCAATCCGGGAGTCGTTGCGATCCACTCGATCGGCGCCGAGGTTGGTGCGACACACTCAGCGACGCCAAAGCCGCGGCGCGGGGTGTAACCGCCGAACCAACAAACACCACGACGAGTACGCCAGGCAGAAACCGAGCCGCCACCGAGACGATGAAGTTGGCTCGGCCCTGGTGTCTCGACTCCGAAACCGACCGCAACTCTCTGCGCGACCGATGGAATCCGACGAACGATTGTGCGCGGGGAGGCAAGCGCACCAAGGTGTTCGGAGGTGAGAGCGTACGGACCGGCCGGCGGTGGGTCTCGACGGAGGCGTATGAGAGTGGCTGCCGCGGCCAAGGCCACGGCAGCCACCACTGCGATGATCAGTGCAGTCCGAAGACGCACTAGACTGAGCTAACTGGCGATGCAGGTCACGGGCGACACGGAGCCGCCGGTGAGATTCTGGCAGTGAGCTTGCGTGTACCCGTACGAGCCGAAGATCGAAAACGGGTTACTCCCGCTGTTCGTGGTATAGCCAGAACCGCTACCAAACCAGAGCGCGAAGTTATTGCCCACTGGTCGGTAGACCGTGTCCTGGCTCCAGTAGTTGGAGCCCGACGTCGCCGATTGCCCACCGGACATCGTGCCGCTGAAATACGTCTGGCTGGAGATCGCCGACGAAACCAGCATCAAGGCCGCAGCGAAGACCGCGACAAGAGCTGCTGCCATGCCAATCACGCCCGGGCGAGCACGTCTAGATAGGAGCACCATGCATCCCTCCCTCTCTGAGACCTGCCGCTCGGTCCCAAGTTGCCGAGTTGGTGTGACCGCCGGTTCGGCCGGCGCGTCACTCCTTGCAGCGATCGAGTCGTCGCTGCCCTTTGCCAGTTAGTCGCGCGAGGATCGAGAACGTAACGAACTCACTCGACCGCACGCCTGCCACCAGTTGCGGACCGGGCGCAACCAGCGCCTCAACTGTGATTCAGAGTCCTCTCTCGCCGCCCGCTCGAGCACGTCGTGCCATCCGGCGTCGATTCCGCCCTTCGGCCCACCAGGGACGTCCTCATCGTACAAACCGCTGAGCGCGTTCTTCCAACTCGCATCGTTCATCGGTTCCAGGTCATCCATCGATACGCCCTCCTGAACGCTGTACGCATCTAATAGATCCCCAGGCTGGCGATTTTGTTTAGTCGCTCGTACTGGCCGATACCCACCCATCGCCTCAGTGGAGGGCGTCTTCGGCGCGTGCTCGTATCTCGCTGAGCACGTCGCTGAGGTGTTCGTTCTCTCGCCGGAGCGCCTGCAGTTCTTCGTGCTTATGGGCCGACTCGCCGGTCGCGAGCCAGCTGGGGTCGACGTGTAGGTGATCGGCGAAGCGGTAGATCAGCTGGAGTGATGGGATCCGCTCGTCCTCGGCAGGCTACGGCGGATCAGGATGGCAGCGCTCGATGCATAAACGGAAGCCGTTCCCGCTCCGAACGCGAGCACTGACACGCGACTGACCCGTCACTGACCAATCACTGACACCGCGCTGACCAGACGCGGGCGGCTGTAAAAGTCTCGTAAGTCTTCGCAGCGGCCTGTCAATTTTGGGCGTCCAAAAGGGCCTATCTATGTAGAAGGATCTTTCGCGCATGTCCAGGAGTGTCTGTCTGGGCGGGCGCGGCGTTGCTGTTTGGCTCCCCTGCTGGCGCGTCGACAACCGATGGAAGATCACGATGCGCTGCGCGGCGGCAGGAACGTGGTGCCGTTGCGTCCCAAGACAATCGATGACGGTGAGATCAGGCTCGGCCCGGTCAGGGTCGAGCCGCTCACTGCTGCTCAAGAAGCTCAGGCGGTCGAGCTGCTGGCGGCGCTGTTTGCTGCGGCGGCTCGCCGTCAGCGCGGACCGAGGCGGAGGGCAGCGTGATCGCCGCGCTTCTTCTTGCCGATCGGTCCGCTTCTGACTGGCAAGCCCGGATGCGCTGGATCGCGCGCGGTGACGCGGTGTGTGGCTGTGCGCGGTGCGCCCGACTGTATATGGAGGTTCCATCCTGATCGACAATCGCTCGCGCGGTGGCCGCGTTCGCGTGCGCCGGCTGAGCCGGCGCGACGCACTCGCGACCGTCACCGACACAGATCGGCGTCTGCTCACGCTGCTCGCTGAGCAGCGCGTGCTGACGCAAACCCAGCTCGAACGGCTGCTCGCCGATACACCTGCACGGACGCTTCGCTACCGCACCGAACGTCTCACCAAGCTCGGTCTTGTTGGTCGTAGCCGTCCCTATCGCGATAAGGGATCCGCCCCGTTCCACTACTGGCCGACGCGCGCCTCGGACGCGTTCGCGCGTGGAGAACCGGTGCCGCGTGGCGGGGAGCGGGCGGAGCCGAACCCGCAGTTCCTCCACCACGCCGAGCGACTCTCCGAGCTGTACGTGCTCCTGGCCGTGCAGGCGCCGACCGTCGGTCTGCACCTGCACTCCTTCAAGCGGGAGGGCGCGGCACGGGAGGTGTTCCGGGCGGACGGGCGCGAGCGGGCGCTCGCACCCGACGCCCTCATTCACCTCCACGACGAGAGCGGTCGCGGCCTGCTCGCCTTCGTCGAGCTGGACATGGGGACGATGAGCCACGCCCGCCTGAAGACAAAGGCGGCGGGCTACGCCGCCTACGCCGCCCAGGCCGCGTGGGCGGAGTCGCATCCGTTCTGCCCCTGTCTGCTCTTCCTCACCACCACCGAGACACGCGCCGTCGTGTTCCTCAATCTGCTGAACGGGCTACTCGATAAGCACCGCCGCTATAGCCGCAGCTTATTACGGCGACTGGGGCGGGGGCGGCACGCTGTCCTGGTTCGCGGCGGCCGCCTGCGCGCACGCCCGCGTCCCGGAGCGCTCACTCGCCGAGGCCGGTTGGGATGACCTCGCGCTCGCCGGCGGCGGCCTCACCCTGACCGACTGTCTGAACACGTCGCGCGCCGCCTACGACGCCAGGCGTGCGCAAGAGGAAGCGGAGCGGCGCGAACGCGACGCGCAGCGGGAGCGGCTGCGTGCGAAGCCGGAGGCGCGCCGGGCGTACCTGCAAGAGAAGCATCTGCGCTTCGACTGCGAGCACCTCTCCCAGTTCGGCGAGCCGGGCGCAACCGCACTGCATCTCCTGCTCTACTCAACGGAGCCGATGAGCGACGTCGAGCGCGCCGCGTTCGCCGCGCTCACACGACAACTCAGCGACGACCCGCTCGAAGCAGAACCCGCGCCCCAACCGGTCCCGCCGACCTGGACCGACAAAGAGGCGGTCGCGGCGCTGGTCGAGGTCTACCGCCGACGACAGCGAACACAGTTGGAAGAATTCGCGCGTCGCTACGGCGAGGGTCCGACGCTGCGCCGCGACCGCACGCAGCTCGCCGACGGCGGACTGCTCGGCATCTACAGCTGCGACTCACTCGAGGAGCGAGCCCGACGCGACCAACAGGCGCGCACCGAGCAAGAGCGGCTGCGGCTCGTCTACCTCGCACGCCGCGAGCGGGAAGCGCGTCGGCGCAAGCACGAGGCGAGACTCGCGGCGAGACTCGCGCACGGCCGAAACGCCGTGTACGAAATCGTCGATCGCGACCGGCTGCACATCTGCACGCGCTGTGACGAGATCGTCTACCCGCCCGAACCCGAGCGCCGCGGGACGGTCATCTACCAGCAGGCGGCGCATCCGTCACGGTGTCACTTCTGCGGCGGCTCCGAGCTCGTCGCCTGGGATCCCGCCTACCAGTCGGAGCTCGAGTACGGCCCGGGCACGCGCCTCCTCGGTAGCGACTTGACGTCGGGCGGGATCGATGGCCTCATGAACGACCACGCCAACCGAGGGGGTCGCCCGTGATGCGAGTCTGTCTCTACCAGCGGATCTCGACCGACGAGGACCACCAGCCAACCTCGCTGAAGACGCAGCGGGAGCGGCTGGAGCGCTACTGCGAGGCGATGGAGGACTGGCGGATCGTCGCCGCCCATGAGGACCAGGCCTCCGGGACCAGCCTCGACCGCCCCGGCCTCCAGCAAGCGCTCGACCTCGCGCGCGAGAAACGGATCGACCTGCTGCTCGTCTACCGCGTCGACCGGCTCAGCCGCAAGGTGCGTCAGCTCGCCGGGCTGTGCGAGGAGCTCGATCAGCTCGACGTTGTCTTGAAGTCGGCGACCGAGCCGTTCGACACCGGCGCCCCGGCGGGGCGGATGATGCTGCAGATGCTCGGCGTGTTCGCAGAGTTCGAGCACGCGACGATTGTCGACCGCGTCACCGCCGGGCTGGAACGCCGCGTCCGCGAAGGCAAATGGATGAGCGGACGACTGCCGTACGGCTACACCCGCGACAAAGAGACCAAGCTGCTCGTGCCCGACCAAGTGAAGGCACCGGTAGTCCGGCGCATCTTCCAGCTTTACGCGGAAGGGAAGCTCGGCACGACCGCGATCGCCCGCACCCTCGACGCGGAAGCCGCACCGCCGCCGCGCAAGCACGGCTGGTCGCCGAACGCGCTCCAGCTGATCCTCGCCAATCCCGCCTACCGCGGGCTTGTCCGCTGGAACGGCGAGACCCATCCGGGCCTGCACGAACCGCTCGTCTCCGACGAGACCTTTGAGAAGGCGCAGGAGATCCTCCGCCGCCGCGGCGAGGACGCATCGCTTCGGCGCGGCAACCCGAGCGACTTCCTCCTCTCCGGGTTGGTCCGCTGTCACTACTGCGGCCGCGCCTACGTCGGCACCTCAGCGCACGGTCGCAGCGGCCGCTACACCTACTACGCCTGCTCAACCCGCTACAAGTACGGACCGTCGAAGTGCAACGGCGACCGGCTCCCCAAAGACCGGCTGGAAGCGGCCGTCCTCGCCCAACTCGCCGAGCTGTACCGCGACGGCCACGTCATCGAACGAGCACTCACCGACCTCGCCGACGCGACCGAGTCCGAGCGGCCCGAACTCGAAGAGCAACTCGCATCGACGCGTGCTGAGATCGCGCGGGTCGAGGGCAAGCTGGAGCGCTACTTCGAAGGCTTCGAAGACGGCCGACTCGCCGCCGACCTCTTCCAAGACCGCGTCCGTGGCCACCGTGACCGCCTCGAAACGCTCCGCGAACGAGAAGCCGACCTCACCGCCCGGCTCGCCACACACGCGCACACACCGCCCGACGCCGCCGCCCTCCAAGGGCTCGCCGACCAACTCGAAGCGATCGTCGCCAACGAGAACCCCGAGCAGGCAAAAGAGCTACTCCGCCTGCTCGTCAAGGACATCCAAGTGCACGACCGCCGCCGGATCATCCCCACCTACAGGATTCCGGCGGCGGTTCGCGCAACACCTCGTAAGGTGGGGCCGAACCGAGTATTGCGCGAACCGCGACGTCACCGTGACGGCATCGGCTCTGGGACCTCTGTGAAGCGTCCACCATCGCGGGAACGAGCGCCCAGACCGTTCCGCCGCGCAGGCCCGCCACGTTCGATCACTTGACACACCGTCGACCCAGTCCAAATCGAACGGTTGCACTGCGTGACCCACTCCGGACAACCAGCGGCACGCAGACCGACCGACTTCGCGCAAAGAAGCCGCCCGCGTATGCGTACCCGACTCCGGGCGCAGGACGACATGATGCGAATCGCAGTACATCGAAGGTATGCGGGTCGTCCCCCCATCGGATCGTGACGCGTGTTCGCCACGACTTCGGCACGGTCACAGAGGCCGTCGATCCCGCCTTCACCACGATCCCCGCTTTCCGCCAGTACGGCCAGGCCGGCTCGTGCGTAGCAACGACTCCACTCAGATAGGCGGGCGGTATAGAGACAGCGTTGAAGAGTGTGCGTGCGCCAGCGGTGCGATGAGGGAACGCCGTGTGCAAGATCGCTTCATCGCAGGAAACGGTCCTCGCAGTCGGAGATCGTTGAGCTGCGAGGAGCGCTGCCGGTGCGGACACGACCGCGACGGCTAGGAGACCGAGGAGCGGGAGCAACCGCGAGCGCATTCGGCGGGTGCCCATCCTCAACAGACGATCCCGGGATTCGTGTAGCCGTATGAGCAGTACCAAGTGGGACCGTCGAAACACGTACCGGTGCCGCTTTGACACTCACCACAGGTAACGACGCGGTTCCCGCTGCAGCAGCTCCACACGCGCTTGAAGCCGCCATGATCGCACCAGAAGTCGAGACCACCACTCAGAGGCGCACACCACTGGTCTGGCCGCGCGAGATTGCAGCACGCGAAATTCCCCTGCCCTGGATGTGCAGCCGCTCGATCACTACCCCACGCGGCGACCGCCGCGAACACGCCAGCGCTGGTCATTGCTAGCCGCCTACTCAACGAGAGGTCCAGCGCTGAGGAGACGAGGGAGCGACGAGTCGCCGGCGCCTCCTCTGCCGCGGGACGCTGACGATCATCCTGCTCGTGCGCGATAGGTGGCGTGATCTCGGCTTGGGTGGGGGACGGCTGAATCTGGTTGACGTCCTGCATCTCTGAATCTCCTCCTTCGTGCCTTGTCATGTCTAGTGCACGGCGGGTTAGGGAACTCGAATGACCAAGATGACCGCCGCGAAAGCCGCGGCGGAGGCCGACGCGTAACGCAACATCACCAGCGGCCGCGTCAAATCCGCGACCAGGAGTTGCGTACTGCGGTGCCGAAAGCTCACCGCGTCGGTGAGGCGCCCGACGACCGAATACGTCCATGTGAGCACGGCCAGGGGCACGCAGAAGCCGGCTGCATATGCCAGGCCGCCCCACCACGGCCCCCAGCCGACCGCCGTCAAGAGCAGAGCACTCCACGACGCTGCTGAACCGCGATAGGTTGAGAACACGGAGCCGGTATCGAGGCCCCAGACAAGACCAGTAATCGGTGCAGGTGCACGGGCCGACAAGCCTCCCGGCGTCTGCCTTCTCATCAGCGACACGCGAAGCCGCGGGAAGACGATATCCGCGACGGCACCGAGCGACAGCAGCAGTGCGACGATGAGGGCTACCGCCGTCGGCGCGTGACCGGACACGACGGACGCCAACGAACTCGCAGCTGCAAAGACGATGGTCGCAGATACGGTGAATCCGAATAGGAGCGGCGGAAGCATTTTCCCTCTTAACGTGATCAGCGGTTTCACCCCCACGGGGCAATGGACCTGCCGAAGCTGGCCCATGAAGGAGAGCCCTCAGGGGCTGCCGACTTGAACGGCCCCTCCGACGAACGCGAGTACGAGCGTGATCGATGCATGCACGTGTTATTTCACCCCCTCTGCTCCTGGCATTCCTTGCGGCGCGACGGTTGCTGTACGCACGCCCCCCGCAGGCGATAGGTAGGGCTCATCAAGCACACGAGCTGCCGGCTGGCGAGGAACAACGCTTGGTATCAGTGCACGCAGTTGGCGCAGTGACGAGACCGCTTGCGCGCGCGTGATCGTGCCCCACTCCACCGATAGGACCATCGGCGTCGTATTGAGGCCGATCCGACTCGTAATCTCGTCGCCTTCGTCGATAATGACACGGTCAGACGCGCTCTCAAGCATCGCCATCAGCATTGTGGGCGGCGGCGAGTGCGGGATCACGAACCAGACCTTCGCTGGTGACTCGCCGCGAAAGCCTTCAGCGAGCGTCAGGCAGGTGACGCACTTCTCGGACAGAAAGACGACGATTGCGCGCGGCTCGCGAGCTACACCGGGCGGAAGACCGACTTCATCTGTACGCAACTCCCCTGACTTGAGCCCTAGTGGAATTGGCTTGTCTTCGAGGTTCAACGCAATGCGAGTCTCGGCGAGTTGCTTGAATACCTCGACGAGCGCGGCCGAGTTGAGTAGCGACAGTGCGCCGAGGAGCAAGAGAGCTGTCACGATGAGCCAATTCACAGCACCGGCTCCGTGGAGGGGTGGCGTGACTCAAGGCGGGTGAGCGTCGGACTCACCCACGTGTCAAGGCTCCCGAGTGATCTGCGGTCCCGTCGAATCCGCACTGCAGACGGCAGCCCGAACGAGATCAGTATGGCCGCCGCGATCAGTTGCAGAACGCTCAAGAACTGTAGCTTCGCCAGCAGCCCAAAGGCCGGCGCGTGATGGGCAACGAAGAGGGCGATCGGCACAACGGCGGCAAGTTGTGCAATCTGCGCCCTGCCCAGTTCCGAAGACCTGAGACTACCGACGCATCCGCATTCAATATGCACATCTCGAGCAAGGGCGACGATGGCGGGAAGGGCGAATATTCCGAACAGGGACAGCCACGCGAACGTCGTGTAGCCGCTCCGAGGCAGAACCACGATCGCGGTCGCAACAGCGCCCTCCGCGGCGACAGCGGCGGCGACGGCGAGTGCTGCGAGATTATGCGGAACGCCCAGGTCAACGAGCGCGGAAGTGCTCGCAGCGGGGCGGACTACCTTGGCACCTGCTGAAACGAACAGGTAGATGACGATGAGCGAAGACAGACTCAGCGAAAGGCTGGTCAACGACTACACCTCGTCATCGATGACAACGGCAACAGCATCTCCGGTCACTGGATGCGTCCAGATCGTCGCGCCATAGGTCGCGGCCCCCGGCCTCACACCGCCTGGGATCCGCTGACCAACCGCGCGATCAACGACGGCTTGTGGCACCTGAACGCTTTCGCCCATCGGCGTTTGCATCGTGTATCCACTGCCGTCGGCAACAAGCGTTCCCTCTACGCCCTCGTAGAGCGACTGACAATCTGTGGCAACTATTCGGCCGCCGACAAGCGCTCCACGAATGACAACGCGTTCACCTGGCACAAAGGATGCGAATCCGTCAACGACGCCATCGGCCCCGTGAGCGACGAAAGCGCCAGAGTCGAGTTGAACCTCAGCGTCCGCACCCGCCCCAGGCAGACGTACCTGAGCCGTCCGTGGGTTCGTCGACCCGACGAACGTTCCGACATGAAGATCGCGCGCGGCCGGCACGATGTCTGCTGTCGAACTCGCGGCACCGGTGCCGACGGCGACTGCTGATGCAACCGTGCCACTCACGAACGCACGGCGCGACAGTTTACGCTCCATCACTACATCTCCTTCGAGTCTCGAGGTGCCCGTGCCGAGACAGCGCGCCTCGGCCTGTTCACGCCGCGCCAGCTTCGAAAGCTGGATCCATCGTCAGCGTGGACCTCTCGCACAGCGGCAACCCATCCTGCGATGCGCAACGGACCACTTGCCGCAGCAATGATCAGGCCTACCCGCGTCCTCATCGACGCCCCCTTTGATCAATGCTGCCGCGAGGCTAAAGGGATCTGTTCGGATTGTCAACAGTCAGATGGCCTCTAAATGAAGTCCACGTGAGCGCTCGAGCGTCCGTGGGTGCCGAAACCGCTTGCTGGCTTGCCGCGGGCGGCGAACGCGACATCGACAGCAAGCCCGTAAAGGCCGGCTTGCCGTTCACGGCCGACTAGGCAGCAGCCGCGGACTAGAACCGATCACGCCGACCGGCAACCGGCTCCGACGTCACTCCGAAGCCCGACTACCGAACACCTATCCGCTGTTCAGATCAGTGCGCCCGCGCTCCCGCCATCAAGATCAGCTACACGCTCCCGTGGTTCCTGACCACCCGATTGAGCCGGATCGGGTTTCGCGGGGACCTCTGAGCCAGCATGCTGTCCTGGGGAGAGAGGAGATCCTCCGCTGTCATGTCGAGACCGAGGAAGTACTCCGAGGAGCTGCTCGAAAAGGCTGATCGTTGTCGCGCGTTCGTTCCGCACGTGTCTAGTGAGGCGCACGTAACGTTTAACTAAGGTCGCCTGGAAGCGCCTCGAGTTGCGTCGCAAGCTCCAAAAGTCTTGCCCGAGGAAGGTGCGCAGACGTCATTCGGATATGAGTCGCCGCGAGCGCGAAGACAATCTGGGCTGCCTCTCGGCCCGCGGGGACTAGCGGACCGAACGCGATGTAGCGGCGACCCAAACGACGGATTTCGGCCAACTCACGGGCGGGAAGCAGGTGCTTTTCAGGACTTTCGTCGACACGCAGCGCGGCGCCGCTCGCACGGTGGTCGTAGAAGAGCGTTACGGAATCTGGTCTGTGCGGGAGCGTGCTTACGCCAACGTAGATCGCTGCCGAACTCCAGTCAGAGTCAGGGAGCGCGTATACGGTGAACGACGCCTGACTTGCTGCCTCTAACGGGCTCATTCTTCGTGGCTCAGCCTCTCCGCGGAGCGGCGCCCCAGGCGGAAGGGAGAACTCAAACAATTCTGGATCGACTTCACCGTCGAAGGCGATGTCGACCACCTCGAGAACGAGGGCCTCCTTCCCGGCCACAAGCTGAGCGCGCCTGAGAGCAAGTCCGGTCGCGTTGTCGATCATAAGCTCAGCCTCGTCGACGCCGGGCTCGAACGGGGACGACCCGACCTCGGGCTTACGCCGGACTAGCCTCAGACGCGTTGCGATCCGCCCCGCGACCTCGGCCTGACCGCCAATCTCGACGTTGCACGCATCAAGGATCGGAGCGGCGTCTAAGAGTGCGAGACCACCATCGTAGGTAACAGCGTGCGTGTGCTCGTCGTTAGTTCGAAGCCCGAATGCAGGTGACCAGTCCCACCATCTCGTGTCGTTAACGACCAGGGTCGAGCACGCGTCTGGCCCACGGCGCTCTTGCCGAAACCGGCGCCCTTCCGCCCACAAGCTGATCTCCCAGACGTGCTCCGCGTCCTCGCCAGGCCGCACAGCGCCGCCCTTCGGGCTCGTGAAATAGCCACCGCCGGGGGCGAATCCGATTTCCTCGCCGAATCGGTGAAAAGCCGCCTCGAGCAGAGCCGGTCGTCTGCGCTCTACGAGCGACGCGCGCACACTTCCGACCCTTTCCCGGGCGCCCGCTATGAGTTCGACCAGCACTAGGTCCTCGCTCATCCTTGATCCGTCGGCCATGGTAGGTGGGGTCGTCTGGCTTGTGAGATCTCGGGTCCCGATGTCCCTTGCAGCGTGGGCACACCGGAACCCGAGTCTCACGAACGGCGCTACAACGAGCCTAGTTGCAGTAAGCGAGATCTAGCTGCTTATAGGCATAGATCGGGTCGACGTAGATCGACCCCTTGGCAACCGCCCACGGCGCGCCCGGCCCGTCATAGGCATAGATCAGGCAGTCGCCGGGAGGGTATGCCGGGCAGGCCGTGTTAGGTCCATTCCGCGTTCGGTCGCCCCCTGTCGAAATGTTGTGCTCCTGCCATTTCACGAACTGCGTTGAGCCTGCGTGCACCTCGTAGTCGATGTTTGCGGTCTCGCCGCTGAGGCAGTAGAGCCAGACGTCGCGAATGAATCCCGACGACCGCTTCGCCGACTCGATCCGTCGAAGCGGCACGGGGCTGGCCGTCGTCGATGCTTTCGTCGCGACGACCATGGCGCCTACTCCGGCAAGGCCGCCATCAGCTCGCTTGGCGAGACCGGGCGGTGCGGCCCCCGCCGCCAAAGACTCGCCTGCAGGCGTCAGCGACCAACCCTGGGTCGCCGCCTGGGCCAGGAACGCTGCCTCTTTGGCTAGAGGATTGGCCGCGCGAGCAGACGCAATGGACGTCGAGGTTTTGCACGAGGTTCGTCCGGCGGCCGTGACCCGCGTAGTCCCGGCCGTACTTGTCGATGTTGCAACGGAAACCCAGATCGCGAGGATCGCTGTGCCGAGCGAAACGACCGCGAACCGCTTGCGAGACCCGTGAGACATCATTTCCACTTCCTCTCATTGGTTGAACAGGTCGCCGCAGCGGAATCGATAGGCCAGCCTCACCTCCTTCTCTTCAAACACCCGTGTGCGGGCGCGCGGATGCGCCCGCACCAGTTGATTCTCGGATCGGTTATCTGAGGCCGGGTGTCGGCAGAGCGCTTAGCGGGATGGTCTTCGATGTGCCGTTTGCAAGTTCGACGACAACGGCGGTCAGCTGGCTAGTTGGACTGTTGGCCTGAAAGTAGAAGGCGTTGCGGCCCAGAACTGCCGGGTGCGGGGCGTTCTTCTCAATGATCGACACGCTCCTAACGTCATTCCTGAGAAAACCCCAGATGTACGCAACGCCGTCCTGCACGCTTTGGCCGAAGAGAACGGGCGATCCTGGTGCAAAGCCCTGGAAGCATCCTCCGCCTGCCATGTCCGGATACCAGACAGCGCAGACGAGGTGCTTACTCGTTGGGACGGCGTAGAGCGAGGCGGTGCCGCTCGGACCGACGTTGCTTAGGACGAGCCGAGCTTGATCGAGCTGCGGCTTGCCGGGGAGTGTGTCTTCCGGCACGCCAGGAGCGTTGTTGAAGCTTTCCACGACCGCTGCGGCGGGTCCCGGCAGCTGATCGGCACCCGCTGCCGCTTTGGCGAAGACGCGCATCACGGCCGTATCGGGCAGCTTCGTGGCGATTGCCTTGTTCCCGTTCGAGGCTGTGGCTTTGGTCATCGCCTTTGACGAGTTGTCGCTCGATCGCACAGCGGCGAATGCGCCGATCGTCAGCGCGAGCGATAGACCCGCAATGAGTGCAACAAGGAACGTGCCGAGTCTTGTATGGAGAATCACTTTGACCACTTCAGCCTCCTATGGCTTCGTCGTCTGGCAGGTGACGTTCGTGACTGGGCCGTTTCCTGCGCACCACGACTCCCAGTTATTCGACGTCGCGGATAGGTGAACAGGATTGCGACAGCTGAGATAGTCGTCCTGGTCAGCGGCGTGTGCAGTCCCGCCTCCATCCTGGTACGTGACGACCGACTCGTACGAACCGTTCGGATAAGGGCACGTGTGGTACATCCGGTTGTAGTCTCTGGGAACCAGCAATCCCGATGCGTGGCCCGTAAGACCGTTTGCCGTTCCAGTCCAATAGTTGTACTGGGTGCTCGTCGCTTTCCTCGATGAGGCCGGTGCGGAACCGGTGATACATGCGACGGCGATGATCCCCGCTAGAAGCGTGAGCAATAGGAGTCTTGTGTTGAGCTTGCTGCGCCGGCTAGACATCATTTCTTGGTCGCCTCCTTAAAGAGGACTCGATAGTGCGCTTACAAACGGCCGCAGCGTCCTTGATGAACTCGCGCCGCTTGCAATGAAGTCGATCGCATCACCTCCGGTCTTCCTTTCACCGCAACCCATCGAGCGCGGCAACGTCAGGACGACGTATGGGGATGGCTTGCGTTCAAGCTGAAGCGATTCGGACTCACGTGCCTCGTTCATGGCAGCGGCTTTGGGATTCCGGGGAGCGAGATGACCGTTTTTGAGGTTCCGGAAGTGACTTGGAGGTCGATCGGCCCTGTTCCGTTCGACCCGTTGGAGATCTCGATGGTGAAGATCCCGTCGGCGACGGAGCCCGTGAACGTCTGTCCGCCCAGTTGAGCCTGCACACCATTGACTGTCCCGGCGGCCAGGCCCCACACGTAGGTGCCGCCGTCAACGACCGCAATCCTGGGTGCGACAATGCTGTCGCCGAGCTGCATGCAGCCGCCGACGGCTCCCGTCCCGCCGGTCAGGTACGCGCAGGTTGAGGTTCCCTTGGAGGCCGCGAACACGATCGCGGGTCGCTGCCCCCGAACGGTCGCGACCTGCTTAAGCGAGGAGAGGTCGAGACCTTCGTTTCGTGCGAGTTCCTGGACGCCGGGACTGACCGCGGAGTGGGCGCCGGCCCGGGCGCTCGCTGTCTGCGAAGCCGGGTAGGTTGCCCCGACGGTAGGCGACGGAGCGCCTGAGGCGTGCGCCTGCAGGGCACCGTAGGCGGAAAGCGCGGCGGCCGCACACGCTGCAATCAGCGCGCCGATCATAAAGATTGTCTTCTTCATCGCGACCTCCTAGAGGTTGTCCGTGGCGCAGGACATGTAGTAGGTGACAGAGGAGGAGTTGCCGCATTGGACGTAGACGTTGGAGACTGTCGAGACGTGTCCGACGCCGCTTGTGTTCTGGTCGAGCTGTTGCCAGCCGCTTCCGCGGGTCAGCCCGACGTAGCCGTAGTAGCCGGTAAGCCACTGGGCGTCTCCGTTGCGTGTCTTCAGGTCAGCGCTGCCGCAGTCGCCGCTGGGCGCGCAGCGGGCGCCGCCAGGGGCGACGTAGCCGCTGAAGTAGACGGTCGCCCAGGCAACTGCCGGCAGCGCGAGCGCGATCAGGATTCCCAGGATCACGAGCGACAGCCGCACGCGGCCTGGCTTCAGAGATTTCATGCTGACCTCCCGACGTCGTCTTTGAGCTTCAGCCCTTCTGCGCCGCAGACACACGCCGTCGTTCGCCTCACAGGCAGACCCCCTCCTCGTCGTGACGCCCTGGTTGACATCCGTCTACAAGCCTTCACGCCGCCCAGACGCAGAAGTAACAACGTCCTTGGTCAAACGGCCGCCAACAGGCACCCGGCCGCGATCACGCTGGTTACGAACGCCGGAGGTCGTTACTTTTGCGCCGCGGTGGCGTGAAGCTGGGTGTGAGCGAGCCGACGGATGCGGCTTTCCGTCGCCACCGTGCTCAGGTGTTCAGATACCTGCGGCGCCGAACCGGTAGCGACGAGCTGGCCGAAGACTTAACCCAGGAGGTCTTTCTCGCCGCAGCGGAGCACCTCGTGCAACTGGACAGCGAGACGCCAGTTCTTGCCTGGTTGTATCGGGTCGCGCAGAACCGCTTTCTGGATGAGGTCCGGCGTACGCGGCGTCGCCCGCGGCCGCTCTCCCTCGACCTCGCCCCCGAGCAGGCTGAGCTCGAGTTCCGGCCGGAGATCGCTGGCGCGCTGCGCCGCGCGAGCCAGCGGCTGTCGGAACCGGAGCGGCAGTTGATCGGGCTTCGTCTCTTCGCCGAATGCTCGTTCGCCGATCTGGCGGCGCGCCTTGGCATCAGCGAACCGGCAGCCAAGATGCGCTACCTGCGTGCGCTGCGCGCGCTGCGGGCGGAACTCGAGAAGGAAGGAATCACGCCATGACTGCGGATGACCGTCGCGCACTGCGCGACCCCGAGCTGGTCGAGCTTCTCGCTGGCGAACCCGAGCTGCTCGCCATCGTCGACGCCTACGCGGCAACCCAGGATCGCTACTGGCGCCGCAGCCGGCTCGCCATCCATGCTCGGCGGCTCGGGCTGATCGCGATCGTCGTCGCGGCGATCGCTGTTCCGGCGGTCGCTTTCGCCGCTCAAATCGGCCAACTCCTCGGCCTCTCCAACAGCGGCACAGCCGTGCCAACCTCACAGATTCCAGCGCAGCAGCTCTCCGCTCTCGAGAGCATCGGCTTCCCGGTCGGGCAAGTGCGGCTGCTCGCCCATCGCGCGGGCGTCGGTTTCTATGCTGCCAGAACGCGCAGCGATGGCTACTGCTTCGCCATTGGACTCAGCAACGAGGCCAAACCCAGCATCGACGCTTTGGCGTGCCAGGACGGCTCAATCGGCTCGTTCCCGTCAGCTACCGACCCCGTAGCGGACTTCTCTGCCCTGAGGTCGACGGCGGCGGAGACGTACGTAACAACGCTAGCTGGATTCGCAACGGACACCGTCGGCCGCGTGGCAGTTCTCGACGGGCAGGGCCACGTGATCTATTCGGCTCCTGTCGAGGAGAACGTCTACGCCGTAGATAACGTGCCCCGCGTTTCGGCCACCGCCATAGTCGGCTTCGACAAGGCAGACACAATCGTGTTTCGGAAGCGACTGGGCCCACCCGCAGCGCCAGAGCCGCAGACGCCCGATAGCGAGCACCGAGGGTAACCGGGCGGGCCGCTGCAGCTCACTAGAAGCGACTTCTGCGGCGTCGCGGATTTGTTACTTCCGCGAGGGTTCAGCGTCTATCCGGATGACACACATGTTCACCGGACACAACGCCACGGACGTAGCGGAGATCGCGGCGCTTCTCGCTTACGTGCGACGTAGTCCTCGGAAGGTCAAGGGGGTTCGTACATCATGCGTTTACGCCAAGACGTGCTTCGAATGAACGCTGCGCCGGCGCGAAGGTCAGGGACCGCGAGACCAAAGCTCATCCTTCTCCTCTGCCTGGTCGCGCTGATCCTTCCTGTTGGCGTTGCTTGGGCAGGCACGACCAACTACGTCAACAATGCGACGTTCAATGATCTCGACTGGGGCCAAACGCCCGGAACCGCGAATCGAACATACAACGAGCTGTGGCGACCCTCGGGGTACTACTTCAAGTTGTTCTACAGCAACGACACGACCGGGAAGGGCGGGACCGAGAACCCGCTTCTTGACACGCGCAACTGGGCCTCGGCGCACGCAGCGTGCCAGAACCAGAGCGGGTGGAACAACATCTATCCCGTCACATGTCAGACCGACGGCGCGTAAGGAGGATCACGATGAGCTACAGAAGGAGCATCTTCGCCGTTCTGTTCTGCCTGGCCGCCGGGGTGGCGGGCGCTTCGTTCATCCGGTCAGCAAATAGCGGAACTCCCGCCGTCACACCAGATGTCGCGGCAACCTCGCCGGCACGCGACATTGCGCTGTTCGCATCGCCCCGGCGTGCGGGAGACACGCAGGCTCAAGCTGCCGCCGCCGCCGTTGCGACACGACTATCGGGGACAGGGCAATCCGTCCCGGAGGCGTGGAAGCCAGGTGATCAGGTCGCAGGCACGGCACGTAGTGCACTGACCTCGGGTGAGCTGTCTATCTGGGCCTACCGCAGCACACGCGGGCGCGTCTGTGAGGGACTCATGGTCAACGGTGCCACCCAATCGGCCGGCTGCACCGATGGCTGGAGCGACCGCCTGCCGGTCGATGTCAACACGGATTCCGTTGCCTCCGACGGGCAGGCCGTCTGGGGCCTTGTTCCAGATGACGTGAAGACGGTTTCTGTCGTCATCGACGGCGTGCAGGTACCGGCGCAGATGGGTCGGAACGCTTATATGTACATCGGCACCGGGACTGTGTCGGGCGTCATTGCGACCCGTGCCGACGGCACCGCCGTACCGTTCACGATTGGATCGTCCGGCAATCCGATCAAGTAACCGGTAGCAGGGGCTCTGGGCGGCCGCAGCAGCGCCGCCCAGAGCTCGTCTGCCCGGCGTTCAGCCCCACATCACCCGGTGAATATCCGCCGGCCGCTCGATTGGGGAACGTCACCGGTCCTCGTGTCGTCAGGCATCGCTGCGCGGACGCCGTCGGCGCAGCCAACGTTCGCGAGACGACCCTGTTCCCAACGCGACCTCAACCGACTCACGCCGTAGCACGCCGACACGCGACTGAGACACCACTCCCCCAGCACTAACCATCAGCCGTCAAGAACCGCCCACACGAGACATCGGCTGTAAGAGTCTCGTAAGTCTTCGCGGCGGCGTGTAACTAAACAGCCCCGAAAAGCGCATATCTCTATAGAGGGATGTTTTCCTCGCGGCCGTCCACGTCGCAGGCGGATCCGTCTGGGCGGGAGGGTTGTTGATCTTCTTGGCTCCTCGCTGGCGCGACCAACTTATTGGCTGATCCCGACGCGCCGCGCAGCGGCGGCAGGGTGCTGCCGCTGCGCCCCACGACAATCGATGACGGTGAGATCAGGCTTGGGCCGGCGAGGCTCGAGCCGCTCACCGCTGCCCAGGAAGCTGAGGCGGTCGAGCTGCTGACCGCCTTGTTCGCGGCCGCGCTGCGGCGGCAGCGTTCGTCTGCCCCGCTTTGGAGGGCGGCGTGATCGCCGCTCCTCTGTTTGCCAGTCGGTCCGGCTGTGACTGGCAAACAAGCCGTCGCGCGTTTGCGCGCAGCCACGCCGAATCCACGGTCGCGGTGCGCGCCCGACTGTATAAGGAGGTTCAGTTCTGATCGAGTTCCACATGCGTAGTAGCCGCGGGCACGCCGGCCGGCTGAGCCGGCGCGACGCACTCGCGACCGTCACCGATCTCGACCGGCGCCTGCTCACGCTGCTCGCAGAGCAGCGCGTGCTGACGCAAACCCAGCTCGAACGGCTCCTCTCCGACACACCCGCACGAACGCTTCGCTACCGCACCGAACGCCTGACCAAGCTCGGTCTTGTCGGTCGTAGCCGTCCCTACCGTGACAAGGGATCCGCTCCGTTCCACTACTGGCCAACGCGTGCCTCGGACGCATTCGTGCGCGGCGAACCGGTCCCGCGCGGCGGCGAGCGGGCGGAGCCGAACCCGCAGTTCCTCCACCACGCCGAGCGACTCTCGGAGCTGTACGTGCTCATCGCCGTGCAGGCGCCGACCGCTGGTCTGCACTTGCACGAGTTCAAACGTGAGGGTGAGGGCCGGGAGGCGTTTCGAGTGGACGGGCGCGAGCGGGCGCTCGCACCCGATGCGCTCATCCACCTGCACGACGAGACCGGTCGCGGCCTGCTCGCCTTCGTCGAGCTCGACCTGGGAACGATGAGCCACGCCCGCCTGAAAACGAAAGCTGCCGGCTACGCCGCCTACGCAACGCAGGCTGCGTGGACCGAACGGCATCCGTTCTGCCCCTGCCTGCTCTTCCTCACCACCACCGATGCGCGGGCGATCTCCTTCTTGAAGATGCTGACCGCTCTGCTCAAGAGGCAGGGCTCGGGCAGCTACTACGGTCGCCGCCGCGGCTACCTGAAATGGTTCGCCGCGGCCGCCTGCGCGCACGCCCGCGACCCCGAGTGCGCCATCAGCGAGAGCTGCTGGGACGACCTCGCCCTCGCCGGCGGCGGGCTCACACTGACCGACTGTCTGAACAAAGCGCGCGCCCGGTACGACGCGACGCGCGCGAAAGATGAAGCCGAGCAGCGCGCGCGCGACGGGCAACGCCGGCGGCTCCGCGCAAATCCCGAGACGCGTCGTGCGTACCTGCAAGAGAGTCACCTGCGGTTCCACGACGACCATCTCGTCCAATTCGGCGAGGCGGGCGCAACCGCTCTGTCCCTGCTGCTCAACGCGACCGAGCAGATGAGCGATGTCGAACGGGACGCGTTCGGCGCGCTCGCCCGGCAGCTCGACGACGACCCGCTCGAAGCCCAAGCCGCACGCGAACCGGTGCCGCCGACCTGGACGGATACCGAGGTGGTCGCGTCGCTGGTCGACGTCTACCGTCGTCGCCAGCAAGCACGGGTGGAGGAGCTCGCAGGCCGCTACGGCGAGGGCCCCGGCCTCCGCGCTGACCGACAACAACTCGCCGACGACGGCCTCCTCGGCAGCTTCACCTGGAACTCACTCGAGCAGCGAGCAACACGCGACCAGGAGGCGCGCCAGGCCCAGGAGGCGCTGCGGCTCGCCTATCTCCGACGGCGCGAGCGAGAAGCACGTCAACGAAAGCACGAGGCCAGGCTCGCGGCGCGGCTCGCACACGGCCGAAGCGCGGTGCACGCGATTGTCGATAACGATCTCCTTCGTATCTGCCGCCGCTGCGACGAGATCGTCTACCCACCCGACCCCGAACGGCGCGCAACCGTCATCTACGAGGAACGACGGCAGCCGTCACGCTGTCACTTCTGCGGCGGCTCCGACCTCGGAGCTTGGGACCCCGCCTACCAGTCGGAGCTTGACTACGGCCCGGGAAAACGGCTCGTCGGCAGCGACTTGACGATGGCGTGGATCGATGGCTCCATGGACGGCAACGACAACGGAGGGGGTCGTCTGTGATGCGTGTCTGTCTCTACCAGCGGATCTCAACCGACGAAGACCACCAGCCCACCTCGCTGACCACACAGCGGGAACGGCTGGAGCGCTACTGCGAGGCGATGGAGGACTGGCGGATCGTCGCCGCCTACGAAGACCAAGCCTCTGGTACCAGCCTCGACCGGCCCGGCCTGCAACAAGCACTCGACCTCGCTCGCGAGCAACGGATCGACCTGCTGCTCGTCTACCGCGTCGACCGCCTCAGCCGGAAGGTGCGTCAGCTCGCCGGGCTGTGTGAGGAACTCGACAAGCTCGACGTCGTCCTCAAATCAGCAACCGAGCCGTTCGATACCGGTTCGGCGGCGGGGCGGATGATGCTGCAGATGCTCGGCGTCTTCGCCGAGTTCGAACACGCGACGATCGTCGACCGTGTCACCGCCGGCCTCGAACGCCGCGTCCGCGAAGGCAAATGGATGAGCGGCCGCACCCCCTACGGCTACACCCGCCACCCCGACACCAAGCTGCTGATCCCCGACCCGGTCAAAGCACCCGTCGTCCGGCGCATCTTCAGCCTCTACGCCGACGGCAAGCTCGGCACGACCGCGATCGCCCGCACGCTCGACGCCGAAGCCGCACCCTCACCCCGCAAGACCGGCTGGTCACCGAACGCGCTGCGGCTGATCCTCGCCAACCCCGCCTACAGAGGCCTCGTCCGCTGGAACGGCGATACGCACCCAGGTCTGCACGACCCGCTCATCGACGACGCCACGTTCGAGAAAGCCCAGGAGATCCTCCGCCGCCGAAACCAGGATGTCTCGTTGCGGCGCGGCAACCCGACCGACTACCTGCTTTCGGGGTTGGTCCGTTGTCACCACTGCGGCCGCGCCTACGTCGGCACCTCAGCGCATGGCCGCAACGGCCGCTACACCTACTACGCCTGCTCCACCCGCTACAAATACGGACCCGCCAAATGCAACGGCGACCGGCTCCCCAAAGACCGGCTCGAAGCCGCCGTGCTCACACAGCTCGCAGAGCTGTACCGCGACGGCCACCTGATCGAGCAGGCACTCGCCGACCTCGCGAACGTCACCGAGAGCGAACGGCCCGAACTGGAAGAACAGCTCGGATCGACGCGGGCCGAGATCGCCCGCGTCGAACGCAAGCTAGAGCGCTACTTCGAGGCCTTCGAAGAGGGTGGTCTGGCGGCGGATCTCTTCCAGGGCCGCGTCCGCGGCCACCGTGACCGCCTCGAAACCCTCCGCGAACGCGAAGCCGACCTCGACACCCGGCTCGGCACACACGCGCACACACCGCCCGACGGCGCCGCCCTCGCAGGGCTCGCCAACCAACTCGAGCAGATCGTCGCCAGCGAAAGCCCCCAGCAGGCGAAAGAGCTACTCCGGCTGCTCGTCAAAGACATCCAAGTACACGACCGCCGCCGGATCATCCCCACCTACAGGATTCCGGCGGCGGTTCGCGCAACACCTCCTAAGGTGGAGCTAGGCGGGCTCGAACCGCCGACCTCCTGGGTGCGATCCAGGCGCTCTCCCAACTGAGCTATAGCCCCGGGTGGGGTGCCATTGTATCGGCACTCCCCGGCCAACGTAGGATCGCGCTGTGCCTGAACCTGCGTTCACGGAGACCCTCCAGGTCGCGATCGTCGTGCGGAGCCTCGAGGCGGCCATGCGGACCTATGTCCACGACTACGGCATCGGGCCGTGGGCGATCTACGAGTTCAACCCGGGCACCGTGTCGAACATGCGCGCGGACGGAGAGCCGGTGGAATCCGCCTGGCGGCTCGCGCTCGCGCGTGTCGGCCAGGTGCACTGGGAGCTGATCGAGCCGCTCGACGACCGCAGTAGCTATGCGGAGTTCCTGGCGGCGAAGGGCGAAGGGGTGCACCACATCGGCGTTGCGGTGCCGAGCTTCGAGCGGGCGATCGAGACCGTGGCGGAACAGGGGCGACAGATCGTGCTCGGCGGCGAGTACAACGGCGTCAACTTTGCGTATCTTCCGACCGGCGGCGATCTCGGCGTGATCACCGAGATCTTCGATTCGCCGCCGGGGGACGATCAGCAGCCGGATTCCGTCTACCCCTGAGCGGTTTTACCTAGCCCTCACAGTTCCCTCATCCGTGCTGGGAAGGGGAGAACTGGAACTCCCAGCCAAAGGAGAAGGAATGACTCGCAAGATGAATCTCATCGCGCTGTTCGGCGCTGCCGCCGTGACGGTGCTCGCCGTCGCGGGCTTCTCGAGCGCCGCGAGCTCGAGTGCGCCGGTCAACACGGCGGAGCCGAAGCTCTCGGGCACCGCGCAGGAAGGTCAGACGCTGACCGGGAGCACGGGCACGTGGACAGGCTCCGGCACGATCTCCTACAAGTACCAATGGCGCCGCTGCAACGCGCAGGGCAACGGCT
Organism: uncultured Thermoleophilia bacterium; assembly: GCA_963828655.1. Taxonomy (GTDB): domain Bacteria; phylum Actinomycetota; class Thermoleophilia; order Gaiellales; family Gaiellaceae; genus PALSA-600. The sequence goes on from CAWHFK010000001.1 coordinate 316,126, forward strand.
GTTCGAACATCGGCGGGGCCGACTCCTCGAACTACCAGCTGAAGTCGGCTGACGTCGGTCATACGGTCCGCATCCGCGTGACGGCGAAGAACGCGGACGGCTCTGCGAGCGCGGACTCGAACGAGAGCTCCGTCGTCACCGCGAAGACGACGACTCCGCCGCCGGCTGCGACCGGTTGTCCGACCTCCGGCTCCGGAACCGTCGACGTCAGCGCGATCTCGCCGCCTGCGCGGCTCCTCATCGACGGGCAGACGGTCTCGCCGTCGGTGATCAACCGCTCGACGAGTGACGTGACGCTTCGGTTCCACGTCTCGGCGTGCAACGGCCGCCCGGTCTCCGGCGCTCTGGTCTACGCCACCGCGGTGCCGTACTCGCAGTTCTCGATCCCGCCGGAGACTCAGACGGGCTCCGACGGCTGGGTCACGCTGACGATGCACCAGGACCGCTACTTCCCGGCCTCGTCGCGGCAGCAGCTGCTGGCCGTGTTCGTGCGGGCCCGGAAGTCGGGCGAGAACCTGCTCGGTGGAGTCTCGACCCGCCGGCTCGTCTCGTTCCCCGTGCATCTGTAGCCCACGCAGCCCGGCCGCGCGTGCCGCCTACGATACGGCGGTGCGCGCGGTCGTTCTCGACGACGACGGGCTGCCCGAGCTCGTCGACCTGCCGGAGCCGACCGCTCCGGGCCTGCTCGTGCGCGTTCGGGCCTGCGGCCTCTGCGGGTCCGACGTGGAGAAGCTCGGGCGAGCCTCGGCCGGCACCGTGGTCGGTCACGAGGTTGCGGGCGAGCTCGAGGACGGCACCAGCGTCACCGTGCTGCACCGCGTCTCGTGCGGGAGGTGTGAGCGCTGTCTCGGCGGCCACGAGTCGACCTGCGTGGAGTTCGGAGACGTGCGGATCGCACCCGGCGGTTTCGCGGAGCGGCTGCGCGCGACTCATCACGTGCCGCTCCCCGGATCGCTCGGCGAGCTCGACGGCGTCTGGGTCGAGCCGCTCGCCTGCGTTCTGCGCGCAGCCGAGCTGGTGCCGCGCGGGCGTGTGCTCGTCGTCGGATGTGGTGCAGTCGGCCGGCTGTGGGTGCAGGCGCTGCACCGCCGGGGCGACGAGGTCATCGTCGCCGAGCCGGTTGCGGCACGGCGGGAAGCAGCGCAGGCGCTCGGCGCCGCGAGCGACTCCGACCCGGTCGAATGCCGCCGTGCTCACCGCGGCAGCAGGCGTGAACGACGCGCTTCGCCGGCTCGAACCGGGCGGCACGCTGCTCGTCTTCTCCGCGCCCGAGCAGGACGTGCCGACCTCGCTCGACGCGGTCTACCGGAAGGAGCTGCACGTCGTTGGCTCCCGCTCGGCGACGCCTGCGACCTTTCACGCCGCGGTCGAGCTGCTGCCATCGCTCGTCCTGCCCGAGTTGACGGTCCTGCCGTTGGAGCGGTTCGATGAGGGCGTCGAGCTCTATCGCAGCGGTGCGGCACTGAAGGTCGTGTTCACGCCGTGAAGGTGGCACGGTTGTACGCGCCGGGGGACCTGCGCATCGAGGACGTGCCCCTGCCGGAGCCGGGCCCGGGCGACGTGCTCGTGCAGATCGAGGTCGCCCTGACCGACGGCACGGATCTCAAGACGTATCGCCGCGGCCATCCGCTCCTGCTGCGCGAATCGCCCACGCCTTTCGGCCATGAGTTCTGCGGTCTCGTCGACGGGCGGAGGGTGGTCGCCGCCAACTCGGCGCCGTGCGGTTCGTGCGGCGGCTGCCTGCGGGGTGGGCAATGCGATGCGTTGGAGTTTCTCTCCGGTGCGTATGCGGACTGGATCGTGGTGCCGGAGCGCATCGCGGCGGTGAACCTCCATGGTGTTCCGCCGGATCTCCCACCTGAGGTGGCGGCACTGCTCGAACCGCTTGCGTGCTGCCTGCGCGGCGTCGAGCGCGCGGGGGTCGCTGCGGGCGACTCGGTGGCGATCCTCGGCGCCGGCCCCATCGGGTTGATGCTCGCGGCGTGTGTCGCCGACGCCGGCGGCTGGCCCGTGATCGTCGGCGGCCGCGAGGAGCGGCAGGAGCTCGTGAGCGCGTTCGGCGCCGAGCCGGCCGACGGACGTGGGGCGGATGTCGTGTTCGAGGCGGCCGGCACGGAGCAGGCGTGGTCCGACGCCGTCGAGCTCGTCCGTCCGGGCGGGACGGTCGTGATGTTCGGCGGGCTCCCGCGTGAGATCAGTCCTCGGGTCGACGCGTTTCGCGTGCACTACGAGGAGCTCACGATTCGCGGCTCGTTCCACCACACCCCCGCCACCGTTCGGGCGGCGCTCGCCTTCCTGGCGAGTGGTGCGTATCCCTGGGACCGTCTCGTCACCCATCGTGTCTCGCTCGCCGAGCTGCCGGCGCTGTTCGCCGATCCGCCGCGCGACCTGCTCAAGGCTGCCGTCATCCCGTGACGCTGCGCGAGCTGAACCGCACGCTGCTCCTGCGACAGTTGCTGCTGGAGCGGAGGCGGCTCACGCCGCTCAAAGCCGTCACGAAGCTCATCGCCTTGCAGGCGCAGTACGCCCCGTCGCCGTACGTCGCTCTCTGGTCGCGCTGCGAGGGCTTCCGGAAGGAGCAGCTGACCCGCGCCCTCGCCACCGGGTCGATCGTCAAGGCGGGCTCGCTGCGCACGACGCTCCACGTCATGTCGGCAGCCGAGTTTCCCTACCTCGCCGCCGCATATATCGAGTCGGAGCGCGGACGGACGGAAGGGCTCGGAGTCGATGTGGAGGTGCTGCGCGCCGCGCTGCCGGACGAGCCGGTCACGAGCGCTGAGCTCTTCGAGCTCGGCCACCGGGTGCTGGGAACCGACGATCGCTGGACGGTGGCGTTCGCCTATCGCGCGCTGCCGTTCGTGCGCACCGCGCCCGTCGGTGCGTGGCCGCACACCAAGCCGTCGCCCTTCGCCCTCTGGCGCGCGCCCCTGCCCGAGGCACCGGAGAGCGCGACCCGCGTCGTCCGGCAGTACCTCGCGGCGTACGGCCCCGCGACGAGGGACGACATCGTTCAGTACACCTCGTTCAAGGTTCGACAGATCGACCCCGCACTCGCAGGGATGCCGACGCTCACGGACGATCAGGGGCGGACGCTGTACGACGCTCCGGGCGCGCCGCGGGCGGCGGCCGGCGTGCGCGCGCCGGTTCGCTTCCTGCCGGCCTTCGACTCGATCATCCTCGCGCATCGGGACCGCTCCCGGATCGTCCCGCCGGACTACGTAGACGTCGTGTTCAACAAGCGCAACGCAACGACGAAGAACACGTTCACCGTCGACGGCTTCGTCGCCGGAGCGTGGCGGGTCGAGGGCCGGCGGCTCGTGCTCCAGCCGTTCGCGCCGTTGCCGCCGCGCGTGCGCCGTGAGGTGGACGGCGAGGGCGATCAACTGCTCGCCTGGTACCTCGGCTAGACGGCGAAGAGCGTCAGTTCCGGCTCGCGCTCCCCGCGCAGGACCGCGAGGTCGACCTGCGCCCACACCAGCCCGCGCTGCTCGGCGAGCGCGATCGCCTGCGGCTTGATCTGCTGCGCGACGAGGATGCCCCGGCACGCGGCCCGGGCTGGGTCGACGCGGATGCAGTCGAGGTACCGGGTCAGCTGCTCGACGGCGTCGATCGTGCCGATGCGCTTGATCTCGACCGCGACCCAGCCGTCGTCGGCGTCGCGGCACATCAGGTCGACCGGGCCGACGTCGGTCGGCCATTCGCGCTTGACGAGCCGCAGCTCCGGCTCGATGTGCGTCGGGTCGCCGGCGAGCAGGAGCTGCAGGTCGCGCTCGACGCCGTCCTTCTCGAGCCCCGCCGCGTCGCCCATGTCGTGAACGACGTCGGACAGCACCTCGACGAGCCTGATCTCGAGGCGATCCTCCGTGCGCCCGGCGCGCTTGCGCACGACCACCAGGTCGCCCGAATCCTCGATCACCGTCGGCGGGGTCATCCAGTTCAGCGGCTTGTAGCCGCCGGCGTCGGCGTGGATCAGGACGGAGCCGTCGTCCTTCAGCATCAGCAGGCGGGTCGACTCCGGCAGGAACGCGTTCAGGCGGCCGGAGTAGGAGACCTCGCAGCGGGCGACGATCAGGCGCACCGCGCCAACCTACCGTCCCTTCCGGACATGTCCGGGGTCTGACCCCAGACATGTCGGTTTCGGACGCGTGCGCGGGCTCCGCGGATGGGGTCAGACCCCAGCCATTGACCGGCGGCTCGCCGTTCGACGAGCCGCCGGGTGTGCAAGGCGGCCGCGACTCAGTCGTGCTGGCTGAAGCGGTACTTCCCGTCCCAGGCCCAGTTGGGGCCGCTGACATGTGAGACGATGACTTTCGCGTTGAACGAGGCGAACTTCCCGGTGCCGCCCGAGAGCGTGACTTCTCCGAGGCCGGTCGCAAGATCGAGCGTGACATGGCCGAGTGCGTAGTTGCCTGGCCCGACTACGAGGACGATGTCACTGTCGAGCGAGGTTGCGCCGGCCGCCTGCAGATAGACGACCCTCGAGCCGACCGTGATCGCCGGGAGACTCGAGGACGTGATCGTGCAGAAGGAATCGGCGAGGCCGGTGAACTCCGAGCACTCCTTCGTCATATGGAGCGCGCCGCTTCGCGGATTCGGGGAGCCGCCCCCGTCATGGGCTTTCGCCGCGGCTGCGATGCCCCCAGCCAGGACGAGTGTCAGGATCAATCCGAAGATACGCATCTCGAAAACCTCCATCGAGTTGGTGGGTATGCCTCCCACAACCCTGGGGGAGAGCGGTCTCGGATCGCTCATCGCGCGCTCATCGGCGGGTATCGCTTCGCCGTTGACGGTGGTACCGTCAGCCGGGGGCTATACACATGCAGTACAGGATCCTGGGGCCGTTTGCCGTCACCAAGGACGGCGCAGAGGTCGTCATCGGGAGCGGTAAGCAGCGGGCGCTTCTGGCTCTCCTCGTTCTCCACGCGAACGAGGCGGTCTCCACCGATCGATTGATCGATCAGCTCTGGGGCGAGTCGCGCTCGACGAGCGCGACGAAGGTTCTCCACAACTACGTCTCGAAGCTGCGGCGCCTCCTGGGCGATGCCGTTCTGATCACCCGCGCCCACGCCTACGAGCTGCGGGTCGAGCCGGGCGAGCTCGATCTCGACCGCTTCAACGATCAGGTCGCCGACGGGCGGCACGCGCTGGCAGCCGGGAAACCCGCACACGCAGCCGCCGCTCTCGGCGAGGCTCTCGCCCTCTGGCACGGCCCGCCGCTGGCCGACTTCGCCTTCGATCAGTTCGCGCTTGCGGAGATCGAGCACCTCGACGGTCTACGGCTTGCGGCGCTGGTCGAGCGGATCGAGGCGGACCTCCAGCTCGGCGGTCACAGCGCCCTGACCGTCGAGCTCGCTGCCCTTGTCGCGGAGCATCCGCTTCAGGAGCGGTTGCGCGGCCAGCTCATGCTCGCGCTCTACCGATCCGGGCGTCAGGCCGAGGCGCTCGAGGTCTATCAGGCGACGCGACGCGCACTCGTCGAGGAGCTCGGGATCGAGCCGAGCGAGGAGCTGCAGCGCCTCGAACGCCAGATCCTGAATCATGATCCTGACCTCGCAGCACCTGCTGCCGTTTTGTCGCCGCGGACCCTCGCGGCGGAGCGGGCGAGCTTGCCGCCTCCACGGACGTCCCTCATCGGACGCGAGCGTGAGATCCGGGAGGTAATGGACCTGCTCCGGCGGCCGGAGGTCCGACTCGTCACGTTGACCGGCACCGGCGGGACGGGCAAGACGCGGCTCGCCATACAGGCCGCCGCTGGGCTCTTCGATGATTTCGAAGACGGCGTCGTGTTTGTCGGCCTCGCCTCGCTCCAGGATCCCGATCTCGTCCTAACGACGGCCGCACGCGCTCTTGGTGTCATCACGGCGAGTGGCGAAACGATCGCAGAGGATCTTGGCCGGCATCTGCGCGACCGCAGGCTCCTGCTCGTGCTCGACAACTTCGAGCACGTTCTCGCGGCCGCACCGTCGGTCGCGGAAATTGCCGCGGCCGCAGCCGGGGTTACGGTGCTGGTGACGAGCCGCGCCCCACTTCGCCTTTCTGCCGAGCGTGTCTATCCCGTCTGGCCGCTCCAGACGCCCGACGGATCGGAGGACGTCGAGCGCCTTCTGCAGTGCGAGTCGGTTGCGCTGTTCGAGTCACGCGCGCGCGCGGTGCGCCCGGATTTCGCCGTCACTGCCGCAAATGCAGAGCCGGTCGCCGACATCTGCAACGCGCTCGATGGGCTGCCGCTTGCGATCGAACTTGCCGCCACTCGCGTCGGCGTCCTGCCCCCGGCGGCGCTGCTGCAGCGGCTCGACCATCGTCTGTTGCTGCTGCAGGGGGGAGCGCGAGACGCACCCGAGCGTCAGCGCACGCTCCGCGCGACGATCGACTGGAGCTATGACCTCCTCGAGCCGGAGGAGCAGCGCCTGTTCGTGCGGCTCGCGGTGTTCGCGGGAGGGTGCACCATCGGGGCGGCGGAGAGCGTCTGCGGCGACGACCTCGAAGCCGTCGACGGGCTCGCCGCGCTGACCGACAAGGGCCTCACTCGCCTGGAGGGGACAGACGAAGAGCCAAGATTCTCGATGCCGGAGACGATCCGCCAGTACGCCGCCGGGCGCCTTGAGGAATCGGTGGCAGTAGACGAGCTGCGCCGGCGGCACGCCGAGCACTTCCTCGCCGCTGCCGAGGAGACAGAGCCGAACCTGGTCGGAATCGGGAGCCACACGGAGTGGCTCGACCGGCTGGAGCGCGACCACGACAACCTCCGAGCCGCCATGGACTGGTTCGAGGCCTCGGGCGAGACAGATCGTGTCCTTCGGTTGGCGGCAGCGCTCTGGCGATTCTGGGACATGAAGGGGCATTTGGTGGAAGGCCGGCGTCGTCTCGAAAGCGCCCTTCACGCCGACGAGCGCCCAACGGCGGCCCGCGCCAAAGCTCTCAGCGGAGCGGCTGACATGGCGCTCACGAGCGGAGACGTCGCGACGGGCAGGCTCTGGGCCGAGGAGGCGCTCGAGCTCCACCGCGAGTTCGGAGACGCCTGGGGTGCCGCCTTTTCCCTGCTCATGTTCGCTTACGCCGTCGGGCAGGAAGGCGACTGGCCCAGAGCGCAGCAGCTCTACGACGAAAGCGCACGACGGTTCCGCGAGTGCGGCGACGAGCACTACTCGCTGCGCGCGACTCGATCTCTTGGCTGGGCGTACTACGAGAGCGGCGACCTCGAACACGCGCGAGAACTGATCGAAGAGAACCTCCGTCGGGCAGGCATAGCGCACGACGAGTACATACAGGGGATGTCACTGAGCCAGCTCGCCGACATCGCTGTCGACGAAGGACGGCTCGAGGACGCCGTCTCGATGCTGAGGGAGGGCTATCGGATCCTCCGAGACCTCAACGATCTTCTCATGGTCGCAGGCGCCGTCGGCCGATTCGCCAGCGTCTGCGCCCCCGCGGGAAGAGCAGCGACCGCCGCCCGGGTTCTCTCCAGCTCGATGGTTCTGCTGGAGGAGATCGGTGCCAGTCCGCCGTCGCTCGCGAAGGTCAACGAGAAGACGCTAATGAGTATCCACGCGCAGCTCGACGATGCCGCCTTCGCCGAAGCCTGGGACCAAGGCCGGGGGCTGACCGCCGACGAGGCCGTCGCGCTCGCCCTCGACGCTCTCAACTGAGAGCACCGGCAGCTGCGGCTGTCTCGGAGTCGCCGCCAGGGACACGGCTGCGGTGGGTCTGGGATGGCGTGTGCCTTCCTCAGGGGGCAGGGGCGGGCTTGTCGACCGGAAAGCCCGCAAGTCCCTATTCAGGGGCTTTACCGAAAGGCCCCCACCGTCCGACCAGAGCATGACGGTGCCATCCTCCTTGATCATCAGCAGGCGGACACCCTCGGCGAGCCTCGCGGAGAGGCGGCCGGTGTAGGAGACCTCGCAGCGGGCGACGATCAGACGCATGGAGGCGAGGACACTGCTGTCCCTTTCGGACAGGCTTGATGTCCAGGGTTCTCTGCGGACGGGGCCTTGTAGACCCGGCATTTCGGGCGTAGCGTGTAAGCCCGTGTCGAAGCCCCAGCCATGCCCGAAATGTGGTTCAGGTGTCACGGAGATCACGAGCGATTCATCGGTGGAACTAGCCGACTGCCCCACTTGCAAAGCCAGACTTTGGCGAGCACGGGCAGATCCGTCGTTGCCGTGGGACCCGCCCTGGAACCCGGTGGAGGGTTCAACGCCTCCCGGTGAAGTCGCTTCGAAGTCGTAGAAGCTCCTCTTCCGATGAGTCGCATAGAGGCGAGGACACTAGTGTCCCCGGACAGGCTTGCTGTCCTCGGCTCTTCTGCGGGAGGATGGGTGGATGAAAGGATCGAACATCGGCTTCGCCGTGTACGCGCGGGGCGAGGCGCCGGGGACCCTCGACGCGCGGTGGTCGTACGAGAACGCGTGGGGCGGCTCGGGCCAGGCGGCCGGCGGCCCGGAGCAAGGCTTCGCCGGGCGCTACCGCATTCGCTACTTCCACGAGAACGGTGAGTTCTCCGACGAGTACGACCTGGAGATCGAGAAGGCCGGCGACTGCTACGACGTGAGGTGGCTGGTGGACGGTGTGATCGGCGCGGTCGGTGTCGGCATGGAGGTCGGAGACCGGCTCGCTGTCGGATGGCGAAGGGTCGTCGACTAGCGCGAGGCCGGGGTCTCTGCCCACGGCAGACGTGCCCAGTTCGGCGGTTGCTCTCGCCGGAACCGCTCGGCCGTGGCGTAGGCCTGCCTCCAATCGGAGGTCTCCTCGGTCACGCTTGCGCCGTAGCGCGCTGCGAGCTCCGACACCGGGTAGTGCACGTCCGGGCCCGAGCGCGAACCGACCATCAGGATCACACACGGCCCGCCGCCCGCCCCCACGAAGGCGTGTTCTGTCCACGGGGCAGAGTGGAAGAAGTCCCAGGGCCGCAGGCGTCGCTCCTCGTTTTCGACGAGCAGCGCGCACTCTCCCGAGAGGACGAGGAACGCCTCCTCGTTCGACTCGGCGTGGTAGAGGGTGGTCTGGCCGGGTTCGAGGACGGTGAGGTTGATGCCGAGTTGGGGAAACTCGACCGGCGGGTCGCCGTACTCGTTCTCGAAGGCGCACCTCGCGCCCCTCCCGTCCGAGGACCACCACTCGGCGTCATGCACATTGACGACGAACCAGCCCTGGGTGACGGGCGTGAGCCCCGACCCGGAATCCTCCACCTGCGCTTCGGGCACAGCCGCGATTCTCGCAAATCGGGAGTTCTCCTGCTATGGCGGTTCAGCCCGTGTACGAGGCGGCGCGGCGGTCGACGCTGGGGCGCACCCGGGCAAACCTCGAGTACGCGCGACTGCATTCACCATCGACCCACGAGGTCATCGCTGTTTGCCGCTGTACCACGCAAGTACGAAGATCATGGCGATCGCGATCAGGCTGATGACCCAGACGGAATGATTCATCTCACTTCGGCTACCCGGTTCACCGCAGGGCTAACGTCGAGAGTTGTGAGGACTTTCGGGACGGGGCCGGGCGTCTCTCGCGAGTGCAGCGGTAGTGCGCGTCGCGTCTTGAGGGGTGTCGCGGCCGGCATCGTTCTGAGTCTCGGCGCTCTTGCCGCCCTTCCGTTCCCCGGACGCGCTGCCTCAGGCTGGCCCGGGTGGCAACGACTCGGCTGCAACCAGCGGGCGGAGAGTTCTGTCCCCACGACGTTCAACGACCCGCACGACCCTGGGCATCGGACGACAGTCCGTATCGGCCCCCTCGAGTTGCACGGGGGAAGAGGGTATGCCTCGGATCGCGCCTTCTCTCTGCTTCGGCCTGGTCGGGATGGGCTCGTCCAGGCGAAGGTCGCGCTCGTCGTCGCGGAGCGTCGCTCACTATGGGTGCAGGTCGGCGGCAGCGGCTCGCGCTCCGTGCTGCTCGCCTACCGGGAGAGCGAGCGGCCGTCGAGCGTGCTTCGGATCGTGAGCTGCGGTGCCGACACGCCGGCTCGAACCCGGCCTGGTGATGTTGGGTCGGGGACAGTGTTCACGGGCTTCTTCGAGTTGAAGGCTGCGCAGTGTGTCCGCGTACGGGTCATAGACGCGGCCTCCCAGCGTCAGTGGCGGGCATCGGTGCCGTTCGGCCATGGCTGTGCTTCCTGAACGCGGCTCAGTCCCGCGCGTCTGTCATCCAGTTCAGCCACTCCGCTGTACGGATAGCCCCATCCGTCAGCCGGCGACGATCAGGCGCACCGCGCCAACCTACCGTCCCTTCCCGACATGTCTGGGGTCTGACCTCAGACATGTCGGTTTCAGACGCGTGCGCGGGCTCCGCGCACGGGGTCAGACCCCAGACGTGTCCCGAAAGGACGCTATGCCCGGCGGATGAGCGTCAGGCCGTCGCGGACGCTCAGCAGCACCTGAACGCTGCGCGGGTCCGCGGCGACGTGCTCGTTGAACCGGGCGATCGGCGGATCGCCCTCGACGACGCGGCCGTCGGCCAGCGTGTTGTCGGCGACGATCACGCCGTGGCGCGAGAGCCGCGGCAGCACTGCCTCGTAGTAGGCGATGTAGCCGCCCTTGTCGGCGTCGATGAAGACGAAGTCGAACTCGCCGTCGAGCGACGCGATCGTCTCGGCGGCCGGCCCGATGTGCAGCGTGATCTTCGCGCCGTGCGGTGACCGGTCGAACCATCCTTGGGCGAAGGCCGCGCGGCCGGGGTCGACCTCGCACGCGTCGATGTGACCGCCTTCCGGCAGGGCGGCCGCCATCGTGAGCGCCGAATGCCCGCTGAAGGTGCCGATCTCGAGCACGTGCTGCGGTTGGGCGATCCAGACGAGCAGCTCCAGGAAGCGCCCCGCGACCGGCCCGGTCAGCATCGCGGCATTCCCGAGCTCGCGCGCCGTCTCCTCCGACAGCTCGGCGAGCAGCGGATCGTGGGGCGACGAGACCCGCTCGGTGTACGCCTCGATGCGCGGGTCGACAATCTCCATTAGCTGCGCTCCACCCGGGAGCCGCCGACGATCGCGTCCGTGCCGTCGGCGAAGCGCACCCACGCCTTGCCCTTGCCGTCGTAGTCGTCCGACCAGACGATGAGCGTCGCTTCGCGGCCGGCGACGCGGACCTCGTCGGTTCCCTCGGGGTCGCTGCCGCGCCAGACGCGGATGAACGGGTTCTGCTCCCACTCTCGTCCGATCGTCGTCTCGTCGGTGTGCCCGGGCAGCACACGGCGATCGTGCGGCATCGGCATGTAGACGTCCATCACGGCCTCCTTGATCTGCTGGAAGTCGCCGCCGCCCACGGCGTCCTTGAACAGCGTGTCGCCGGAGAAGACCGCATGATCGTTGATCACGAAGCAGACCATGTCGTCGGAGTGCCCCGGCGTCGGCACGGCGTCGACCCAAAGATCACCCGTCTCCAGCGAGTGGCGCACCACCGGCAGGCCGAGCTCGCTCTCGTGCTCGACGTGGTCCGGGTGCGAATGCGTCCGGAGGACATGGGTCGGAGTGACCCGCCACCCCTGGGCCGCCTCGAGCAGAGGCTCCAGCGGAGCACCCGAGTCCACGAACACGGCCGTGCCTCCGGGCTCGTCCGCGACGAGATAGGCGTTCGAGAGCCAGCGGGAGTCCATGCTCCGAGCGACCAGCACGTCGTTAGGCTAGCCGTGCACCCGACCGCGAGGAGATCGAAACCATATGCCCGGGCTGATGGCACGCCTCTCACTGATCTTCAAGGCCAAGTTCTCGAAGGCACTCGACCGCGCCGAGAACCCCAACGAGACCCTCGACTACTCCTACGAGGAGCAGCTCCGCCAGCTCCAGAACGTCAAGCGCGGCATCGCCGACGTGACGACGGCGAAGAAGCGGCTGGAGATGCAGTACACCTCGATGCAGCAACAGGTCGAAAAGCTCGACGGCCAGGCTCGCCAGGCGCTGGCCACCGGGCACGAAGACCTCGCCCGCGAGGCGCTGACGCGGAAGGCCGCGGTGGAGTCGCAGCTCGAGACGATCATGCAGCAGGGACAGCAGCTCGAGGCCCAGCAGCAGAAGCTCGTCGAGGGCGAGAAGACGCTCGCGGCCAAGATCGAGGCCTTCCGCTCGCAGAAGGAAGTGATCAAGGCGCAGTACTCGGCCGCCGAGGCGCAGGTGCGGATCGGCGAGGCTGCCACCGGGATCGGCGAGCAGATGGCCGACGTCGGCCTGGCAGTCCAGCGCGCCAAGGACAAGACCGAGCAGATGCAGGCGCGCGCGAGTGCGATCGACGAGCTCACGGCCGCCGGCTCGCTCCAGGACCTGACCTCGTCGGGCGACGACATCGACCGCCAGCTGGCGGAGATCTCGCAGGGCAGCCAGGTCGACGACGAGCTCGCGAAGATGAAGGCCGAGCTCGGCAAGGGCGACGACGCGCCGCCGAAACAGATCGAGGGCGAGAAGACGTGATCGTCCGGTTGCTGGGGGAGGGCCAGTTCCGCGTCGACGACGCGCTGATCGGCAGGCTCAACGAGCTTGATGCCGAGGTCTCCCGCGCGGTTGCCGAGGGCGACGAGCGCGCGCTGTGGACAGGCCTGCAGGCGCTTGCCGACGCCGTCCGCGAGGGCGGCGAGAAGCTTGCGGACGAGGACCTCCGCCCGTCGGACGCGATCATTCCGCCCGAGGACCTCTCGCTCGAGGAGGCGCACGAGCTCCTGGCGGACGAGGGCTTCATCCCCGACGTCCCCGTCGTCTGATGCCGAAGCAGGTCGTCCTGGCGGCGCGCCCGGAGGGCGAGCCGAAGGAGTCCGACTTCGAGGTGCGCGAGGCGGCGGACGCCGCGCCCGGAGCCGGTGAGGTGCTCGTCCGCAACGTCTTCGTCTCGGTCGACCCGTACATGCGCAGCCGCATGACCGGTGTGCGGACCTACGTCGGCCCGTACGAGGTCGGCGGTCCGATCGACGGCGGCGCCGTCGGGCGCGTCGTCGAATCGCGCCACGACGGCTTCGCCGAGGGCGACTGGGTGCTGTCGAGGCTCGGCTGGCGCGAGCAGGGGGTCGTCGCAGGCGACGGCCTGAGGAAGCTCGATGCGTCGCTCGCGCCGCCGTCGACCGCGCTCGGCGTGCTCGGCATGCCGGGCCTGACCGCCTGGGTGGGGCTCGTCGACATCGGGCGAATCGAGGAAGGCGAGACGATCTATGTCTCCGGCGCCGCGGGCGCCGTCGGCAGCACCGCCGCCCAGATCGCGAAGCTGAAGGGGCTGCGGGTGATCGGCAGCGCGGGCTCGCCCGAGAAGGTCGACTGGCTCCGCTCACTGGGGGTGGAAGCGTTCGACTACCGGGAGCAGTCGCCCAGGGAAGCGCTCGCGGACGGGATCGACCTGTGCTTCGACAACGTCGGCGGAGCGCAGCTCGAGGCTGCGCTGAACGCGCTCCGTCCGTTCGGGCGCGTGATCGCCTGCGGCGCGATCTCGCGCTACAACGACGAGCGCCCCGAGCCCGGTCCCCGGAATCTGCAGTTCATCGTCACGAAGCGGCTGCGCGTACAGGGGTTCATCGTGTCGGATCACCCGGACCGGCTCCCCGCGTTCATCGCAGAGGTCGGCCCGTGGGTGGCCGCCGGCCGGCTGCAGTACCGCGAGACCGTCCTGGACGGGATCGAGAACGTGCCGGCGGCGTTCGCCGGCCTCTTCCGCGGCGACAACACGGGCAAGATGCTCGTTCGCGTCGGGCCCGACTGAGCGCCGGGTTACCCGGGCCGCACGAAGTCGATCACCGTCGAGCCCAGGAGGAGGCCGCCTCGGATGCGGAAGACGCACGCCTCGGTCCGTCGCGAAGGCGGGACGGGGATCGTGCCGTGCCAGGACGGCTCGCCGCCGATCCGCTGCCGGAGCACGCGGCGGCCGTTCAGATCGACCTCGAGGATGTCGGTCGCCTTGGGCAGCAGCGTGAGATTCAGGCTGCCGCCCTGGCAGTTGTAGGCGACGACCTCGCCGCCGGCCCCGAGGATGTCCCCGTTCGGCTTGATGTTCCGTGTGACGGTCGACAGGGCCGCCGGCCCGTCGAGGCGCCACAGGTTCAGCCCGGGGCTGTTGAAGCCGAGCGACTGGTGAGCAACGACAGTGCCAACGAGCTCGTCGGTCCCGCTCGCGACGACCAGCCGGTCGCGAATGGGCAGCCGCCCGGACAGGGGCACGGTGACGCGCTGCTGTTTCATCGGCCCCGGCACGGCCGACGGGGCGAGCGTGAAGACATGCTGGATGCGGTGGTTCCAGAATCGCTGCTGCCAGACGACGTTCCAGCCGGGATCGTTGAGCAGGTACGAGACCGGCTCCGAGGCATGCTGGTCGACCCACTCGCGCGGTGAACCGACCAGCACGCTCTGGTCGATGCTCGTCCGGTCGGCGATCTTGTTCGAGGCAAGCGCCGACGACACGATCAGCGCCGTGAGCACGAGCGCCGGCAGTACGAGCGCGAGCCGGAGGGGAACCACGACGAAGATCAGCAGGAACGCTGCCGCGGCGATCGCGACGGTGTCCGCGGCAGCCCACGGTGTCCATTGGACGAGCGCCACCTCGAACGAGTCCGGCAGCGCCTGCTCCACGACCAGGGTGTTCCAGGGGGCGAAGACGATGATGGCGAGCAGCAGCACAGCCGTCGCCGCGCCCGCGACGCGCGGGCGCGGCGCGCCGCGCGCGAGCCAGGCCGCGAAGAGGACGAAGAAGAGCGGCGGGAGCGGCGCGAGATTGCGCCCGAGCAGATGGGGCGCGTAGCGGGCAGAGAAGAAGCCCACCTGCGCCGAGACGAGGATGGCGGCGCAGCCGGCCACGGCCAGGAGCGCGCGCGTCGCCGGGTCCTGCAGCCGGCCCCGGGCCGCCTCGACGAACAGCAGCACAGCTGCCGCGACCGGCACGACGGCCACCATGAGGATCGCGTACGCAAGGTGGTGGTAGGTGAGGCGGAGCGAGAGGCCGATCGGGTAGCTCCCGTGCAGCGTTCCCGAATAGGCGCCGAACAGCCCCGGTGCGGCGACCGCTCCGGCGCCCGCGACGACGACGACGAGCCCGACCGGCCAGAACGCCCGCAGCCTGCCCGGCGCGCGCCGGAGCAGGGCGTCGACAACGATCGCGCCGGCGAACACCCCGAGGAACACGACCGCCTGGACGCGCGTCGCGATCGCGACGCCCACCAGAGCGAGGGCGATCACCTGGTCCCGTTTCGCCGCGGTCTCGACCGCGCGGGCCACCGCCAGCAATGCGAGCGCGGAGAGCGGGTAGAACAGAACCTCGGTCATCACGAGGCCGGAGTACAGAAGCAGGGGAGACGACACGGTCAGGGCCGCGGCGAGCAGTGCGTAGCCCGGCGGCATGAGGCGACGGCCGTAGAGGAAGACGGGCACCGCGGACAGCGACATGACGAGTGCCTGCAGCAGTTTGAGCGACTGGTAGCCGTGCGCGAAGTTCCCGACGGACAACGGCAGGCCCGCGAGCAGCGGATAGAGCAGCCCGTAGCCCGCCCCCGCGCCGTGCAGAAGCGGCCACGGCCCCTCCCGCCAGAGGGTCTCCGCGCGAGCGGCGTAGATCGCCTCGTCCGGCATGATCCAGAGCCCGTGCAGCCGTTGCCCCGCCAGCCAATGAGCGAGCGTCGAGACTCCGACGAGCGCGGGCAGCGCGAGGGCTAGACCGGTGCGTCGAAGAGCGCGAACCATCGAGTCAGGTCCTGCTCGACCGGCAGTTCTTTCTCCAGCTTGGCTTTCAACTCGAGCTCGGTCGGGTTGTCGCGTTTCTGATCGCCGAGTGGCACGAACGGCCAGAACGCGCCGCGCTTGAAGCCGTAGATCCAGTAGACCGGATGCTCGCCGCCCTTGAACGGAAACGTCGCCGCGAGCAGTTGTGATCCGAAGCCCTGTGCGGTCAGTTCCGCCGCGAGCGTGTGAGCGGTTGCGACGAGATCCTCCAGATCAGGATCGTGCACGAGGATCCAGTCGAACCCGAACTCGTCGGACTTCCGCTCCACCTGCGAGCCGCATTGCTGTGCCACGGCCTCGATCAGCTTGTCGACGTCGTCGAACGCGCTGCGGAACTCGCCGGACGACTGCGGCTTGAACGCCACCGCCGCGGCGCCGGCCGTCGTGAGCCCGAGCTCGGTCTGCAGCGTCACTGCAGCAGTCGTCAGCGCGAAGAGCCGGTCGTCCTGCGGCTCGCTGAGTTTCTTGCGCCCGAAGAGGACGTCGCGCAGCGCCACCCTTAGGCGACCGGGCGGCCCATCTCGCGGGCGATCTCGGCGAGCGCGGCGATGCGCTTCTCGAGCGGCGGATGATCCATGAAGAGCTCGGCGACCGTGCCCTTCGCCTTGGCGGGAATGATGAAGAAGGCGTTCATGCCCTCGACCTGCCGGAGATCCTGGTTCGGGATCAGCGTCATCTGCGACGAGATCTTCTGGAGCGCGCTCATCAGGTACTCGGGTGCGCCGGTGATCAGTGCCGAGCCGCGGTCGGCGGCGTACTCGCGATAGCGCGAGATGGTGCGAATCAGGACGAAGCTGATCGCGTAGACGAGGATCGAGACGACGAAAACGATCAGCCAGATCGGCGGGCCGTTGTTGTTGTCGCGGTTCCCGCCGCCGCCCCACATGCCCGCGTACAGGCCGAAGCGGGTCAGCATCGCTGCGAGCATCGCGAAGAAGCTGGCCACGGTCATGATCAGGACGTCGCGGTTCGCCACGTGCGAGAGCTCGTGGGCGAGCACGCCCTCGATCTCCTTCGGCTCGAGGCGCTCCCAGAGCCCGGTCGTGACGCAGACCGCCGCGTGCTTCGGCGAGCGCCCGGTGGCGAAGGCGTTCGGCACGGGTGTGTCCATCATCGCGACCTTCGGCTTCGGCAGGTCGGCCATGGCGCAGAGCCGCTCGACCATGTCGTGCAGAGCAGGCGCCTCCTCGCGCGAGACGATCTTCGCCCCGGCGGCGGCGAGAGCCAGCTTGTCCGACGTGTAGTACTGGAAGAACGCGAGGCCGACGACGATCAGGAGCATCGGCGCGAGGCCGACGTTCAGCACCGAGAACAGGACCACGGCGAAGATCACGTACAGCAGGCCGAGGAGCCCGGTCGTGAAGATCATCCGCAGCGTCAGGCCGGCGTCGCGACCGTAGGACTTGCGCTTCATGACGGGGATTGTAGGGGTGGGGCAGGCCGCTCCGCGGGGGCTTAACCCCCCGTCAACGTGCGACCGGCCGTATAGACTCCGCGCTCGTGCGCCGCCTTGCTCCGCTCGCGATCGTCCTGCTCTTCGCCGCCGGCTGCTCGACCTCGAGGCCGGGGGAAAAGACGGTTTTGCCCGTTCCGACCAAGGTGACCGGGACTGTCGTACACGTGCACGTCACCGTCGTGCCGGCGCAGTACAAGAACGGCGACCCCGCCGCCGGCAAGGCCGTCTTCACGAGCGCCGGCTGCTCCGGCTGCCACACGCTCGCCGACGCGAACGCCCATGGGACCGTCGGGCCGAACCTCGATCAGCTGAAGCCGCCGCTCTCGAAGGTCGTCCCGCAGGTGATCAACGGGGGCGGTGCGATGCCGGCCTTCAAGGGCACCCTGACCGCCAAGCAGATCGCCGATGTCTCCGCCTACGTCGTGAAGGCGACCGGCGGCAACCCGTCCGGCTGACACTCTCGCTGCCCGACACCTTTCCCGGCGACGTCCAGGTCGTCGCGACCGACTTCGACCGCACGCTCGCCTGGGACGGGGAGCTGCAGCCGCGGACGGTGGACGCGCTCCGCGCGACGCGCGCGGCCGGGCTCGACGTGATCGTCGTCACCGGCCGGATGGTGCAGTCCGTGCGCCGGTTCCTCGAGCCGGCGGCCCTCGACGAGCCGGTCATCTGTTACCAGGGAGCAGTCGTCGCGGACGCACAGGGAAAGTGGCTGCGGCACGAGCCGATCCCGCTCGAGCTCGCCCGCGAGGTGATCGGGCTGGTCGAAGGCGTCGGGTACGGGCTCAACGTGTACGTGGACGACGCGCTGTACGTCTCCGAGGTCACGCCGGGATCGCGTGAGTATGCGGGCTTCCAGCACCTCGAGATCCACGAGGTGGGGAACCTGCTCGCCTGGCTCGGCGAACCGCCGACCAAGCTCGTCTGCGTCGGCGAACCGGCCGAGCTCGACAGCGTGGAGGCCCGCATGAAGGCGCACTTCGGCGACCGCCTCTACATCTCGAAGTCCCTGCCCTACTTCCTCGAGTTCGCGGCGGCCGGCGTGACCAAGGGCGCCGGTCTCGACTTCCTGGCCGCCCACATGGGCTTCACGCGGGAGCAGACGATCGCCTTCGGGGACGGCGAGAACGACATCGAGCTCGTCGAGTGGGCCTCGTTCGGGATCGCGGTCGAGAACGCGCACGCCCGTGTGAAGGCGGTCGCGGACTGGATCTGCCCCTCTGCCGAGGAAGAAGGCGTGGCGCAGGTGCTCGAAGCGCTTCTAGACTCGAAGCGATGATCGATCTCCGCGCAGCCCGGAACGACCCCGACGCCTATCGCGCGGCGCTCGCGCGCAAAGGGGCGGCCGGGACCTTCGACGAGCTGCTCGCGGCCGATGTTCAGTGGCGGGAGCTGCAGCAGCAGGTCGACGAGCTGCGGGCGCGCACGAAGCTGAAGGGCAAGCCGACCCCGGAGCAGCTCGCCGAGCTGACGACGCTCAAGGCGGAGCTGCAGCCGCTCGAGGCCGAGCTGGCCGAGGCGTGGCGGGGGCTCCAGGATCTGCACGACCGCGTGCCGAACCCGCCGGCGGAGGACACCCCGGACGGCGACCGGGAGGAGGACGCCGTCGTCGTCAGGGTCGAGGGCGAGCCGCCCAGCTTCGACTTCGAGCCGCGCGACCACCTCGACCTCTCGGCCGTGCACGGTTGGATCGACGTCGAGCGCGGCGCCAAGGTCTCGGGCTCGCGCTTCGTCTACCGCGTCGGCGACGTCGCGCTGCTCGAGTTCGCGCTGTACCGCTGGGCGCTCGCCAGGATCGTGCAGAAGGGGCACACGCCGATGCTGCCGCCGGTGCTGGTGCGCGACGAGGCGATGTACGGCACCGGTTTCTTCCCGTCCGACAAGGGCGACTTCTACGAGGCGCCCGAGGACGGGCTCTACCTCACCGGCACCTCCGAGGTCCCACTTGCCGCCTTCCACGGGGCCGAGGAGCTCGAGGGCCTGCCTCTTCGCTACGTCGCGTTCTCCACGTGCTTTCGGCGCGAGGCCGGTGCGGCAGGCAAGGACACGCGCGGGATGTTCCGCGTGCATCAGTTCGACAAGGTCGAGATGTTCGTGTTCTGCGAGCCGGGCGCCTCACGTGACGAGCACGAGCGCCTGCTCGAGATCGAGGAGGAGCTCGTCCGGGAGCTCGACCTGCCGTATCGCGTCCTGAACATCGCGGCGGGCGATCTGGGCGCGTCGGCCGCGAAGAAGTACGACATCGAGGCGTGGTTCCCGGGCCAGTCGCGCTACCGCGAGATCACCTCGACGTCGAACACGACCGATTTCCAGGCCCGCCGGCTGAAGATCAGCCACCGTCCCGGCGACGGGAAGCCCGAGCCGGTGCACACGCTGAACGGGACGGCGGTGACGGCGCGCGCGCTGATCGCCGTGCTGGAGAACTTCCAGGAGGCCGACGGGTCGATCGTGGTGCCCGAGCCGCTGACCGAGTTCGGCGCACCCGCGCGCCTCGGCGCCGAACGCGCACGCACCAAGTAGCGTTACGGCCCGCGGCGGGGTGCCGGAGCGGTCGAACGGGGCGGTCTTGAAAACCGCTGACGGGGCAACTCGTCCGTGGGTTCAAATCCCACCCCCGCCGTAGTCAGCAAGGCGAAACCCTGCAGCGATGCGGGGTTTCGCGCAGGGCGCCGGTCAGCTGTAGCCGGGCACGGCGCGGCGGTTGGCGGCGGCCTGCCCCCACGAGTTGAGATCCAGGACGACGCCGATCCCGACGAGGATCCAGCCGGCGACGTGGATCGGGCCGGCCGGGGCGTACACGAGGACGTAGAAGAGCGTCGTCCAGGGTGCGAACACGATCCCTAGGAGTGGGAGGAACCAGCCGCTGAAGGCACGATCGACGTAGTTGGTGAACACCCACAGGAGGAAGACGGCGAGCCGCGGCGAGAGGAGCGCGATCAACGCGAAGAGGCAGCCCATCCACAGACGATGTCAGACCGGCGGATTGCGCACAAGCACCTCGGCCCGACCGAGAGCCCGTGGCTTCCCAGTGATCCGCCGCAGCGTAAACCAGGCTCGTTGTGGGATGCGGGCGACCAGTCGGAAGACCGTCGAGGAATCGGGGAAGGACTCGACTCGACGGTCCCAGACTGGCGGGTTGCGCTGAGACACTGGCGGTTTTCGCCACCGCTGTAATCCGCGATTCCTACGGATCGGGCGGGCCACGCCGGCCGTCTTGCTTTCCGCCGGACCGTGTGCGAGCCTCGGTCGGCTCGGCACCCGGCCGTGCCGATGAGCAGAGTGTTGCCCTGACGTCGACGGAACACATTCACCTCGGGTGGAAAGCTGCCGGGCTCGCGGCAGTCGCGGTTGCCGTCGTCGTCGCATTCCTCGCACCGACGTTCACATCGTCTGGGCCGCCGATGGACGAGGGGATCCTCGTCGCCTACCCGGCGCTGATCCTGCACGGAGCGGTGCCGGGGCGGGACTTCGAGACGTTCTACGGACCCGGAGGGCCTTATCTGACGGCTGCCGCCTTCGAGCTCCTCGGCCCTCACCTCTGGGTCGAGCGGCTGGTCGGGCTGCTCGCACGAATCGTCATCGTTCTCGCGATCTTCGTGATCGCGCTGCCCTGGGGCCGCCGGCCCGCCGCCGGGGCCTCGATCGCGGCCGGTGTGATCATGTTCCCACTCGGGCTCGCCGCGTACTCCCTCCTTCTGGCACTCGGCTTCGTCCTCGCCGGGCTGGCGTCCGCCGTCGCGGGCGCGATGTTCGGTCTCGCACCGGGCAGGCGAACCGCGGCCTACGTGCTCGCAGGCGTCTGCTCGGGCGCCGCGCTCCTGTTCCGGCCCGATCTGCTCCCGGCGGCGGTTCTCCCGCTCCTGCCGGTCGTTCGAGGACGCCGGCGGTGGCGACAGGTTGCGGCGGGCTTCGCCGTGGCAGTGATCCCGCTCGTGGTCTACCTCGCATACGTCGGGCCTGGCCGCCTGGACCTGCTCGTACGCGACCTGTGGGCGTCCAGGCCCGGCCGGCGCTTGCCGCCGCCGTCACTCTCCGTGAGCGAGGGGCAGTTGCTCGCGGCTGCGACCGTGGTGACACTGCTGTTCCTTCTCGTGGGGGCGATCCTCGTCTGGAAGCGGCGGGAGGATGCACGCTCGCGCCTTCTGCTCTCGATCGGCGTCCTGCTCGTCGCGCTCTACCCGGCGATCGTGAATCGGGCGGACAGCGCGCACATCCTGCCGGTCGCAGCCGTTGCGATCCCGCTCTTCCCGATCCTCGTGCTCATGCTGCTTCGGGAACGAGCCAAGGGCAGCCCGGCGTCGCTGAGACTCGCCGCCGTGGGGGCCGTGACGCTCGTGGTGGCGCTGACCTTTCTCCACGTTGCGTTCTCGGGCCTCCGGGCGGACGTTCGGATCGTCCGGGGCGGCGACCGGGGGTTCGACGTGCACCTCACCTCGGGACGCAGCTTTCTCGTCGACTCCCCGGCAACGGCGCGCGATCTCGATCGTGTGCTCGCAGCGATCGAGCGGAGCACGTCGCCGGGCGACTCTCTGTTCGTCGGCCCGCACGACCTGCGCCGCACGAACTACAACGACGCCTTCGTCTACTACCTCCTCCCGAAGCTCGAGCCGGCGTCGTTCTACCTGGAGCTGAATCCCGGCACTGCGAACCGGGTCGGCTCGAGCCTCGCCGGCGACCTGAAGCGGGCCGACGTGCTCCTGCTCACGACGCGGTACGACCGCTGGAACGAGCCGAACGACTCCACGAAGCCCGGCTCGCGTGCTCCGTCCGCGGTCGTCGCCCGCCGGTTCTGCCGGATCGCCGGAAGCGGCACCTACACCGTTCTGCGGCGGTGCCGCACTTGAGCCTTCCAAGCTCCATCCGAGGGCCGCATTACCGTTGCCGCCATCCGGCGGACCTTCACAATCGCGTTCTCGGCGGCGGTTCTCGCGGCCTGCGGCGTCGCAGCCGCGTCGACTGTCACGGCCGGAACGAGCCCGGGCGGGACGACGATCACGATCACACTGCCGAGCGGCGCCACCTCGACGACGATCACCGTGCCGAAGGCCGCCCCGACGACGGCTCCGACCCCGCACGATGCCGCTGCTCTCGAGGCTGCGCTCGTCGACCCGTCGCGCATCTCCGCCGTCCGCGATCCGCGCATGCGGAGGAAGCTGACGACGGAGCTCCGCGATCTCGACGCATTCGTCTCGGCTCGGCCGAGGCTACGGCCCTACCGGGCGCACCTCTGGTACGTCGCCCATCACTCGCGAACACCCGTCACGCCGAGGGCGCTCGCGGCGCTTCTCTGGTGCACCGTGTGGTTCCCACACGACTGCGAGTAGGCCGCGCCGGCGCTGACGGGACGCCGCCGCGCGGGGGAGAGAAGGGTCGCGCGAACGACGCCCTCAGACTTCGATCCACGCCCGAGCGAAAAGTTGGGCCACCCGGCCCGTGCGCCTATTCCTCGCGCAGCAGGCGGAGGAGCGACAGCAGATCGTCGCTCAGATCGCCCGAGGCGAGGCGCTCGATCGCCGCCATTCGCTTTGGATCGGCCGCCCCGCTGATCGCCGCATCGATCCGGGCCCAGCCCTCGTCCGGCGGGAGCTGCGGGAACAGCATCCGCCGCACCTGATCGAGCTCCGGCGAGCGGTCGGCTTCGGATTCACCCATGGCCGCACTATCGGACGGCCGGACGTGCAGGGCACCTGCGATTCGGCTGGGCCGCGTCGTCCGATCGTCCAGGTCCGTATTCTTCGGCCCGGAGACCCGCGGGCAATGACCGGCACACAGCACCCAGTCGACGGCAGAGCCCCCAGCCAGGGCGTTGCCGCAGCGGTCGGCGGCGTGTTCGTGCTCCTCGGTGTCCTCGGGTTCATTCCCGGCGTGACGAGCCATGTGAGCGACCTGAGCTTCGCCGGTCACACGAGCGGGGCGAAGCTGCTCGGCACGTTCCAGGTCTCGATCCTGCACAACCTCTTCCATCTGCTCTTCGGCGTCGTCGGCCTCGTCCTGGCGAGGACGGCCGACGGAGCGAGCAGCTTCCTGACCGGCGGCGGAACCGTCTACCTGGCGCTCTGGCTGCTCGGTGCGATCGGGACTGCCGGTTGGCTGCCCGCGGACACCGCGGACAACTGGCTGCATTTCCTGGTCGGGATCGGGCTGCTCGGGCTCGGCTTCGCGGCCGGCCACAGCCGGAGCCGCGGCGCTCCGAGCGCCGCCGTCACCTAGCTCGGCGGGACCTCGCCCCGCCGGTGCACCGCCAGCACCTCGGCGATGATCTCGAGGGCGATCTCGGCCGGAGTCTCGCCGCCGAGGTCGAGCCCGACCGGCCCGCGAACCCCGTCGGCGACCGCGCCGAGTTGTTCACGCCGCTTGGCCTGGGTGCGCTTCGAGCCGAGCGCGCCCACATAGAAGGCGCCCCCTTCGACACCGCGGCGGATCGCCGGCAGATCGATGCGCTCCTCGTGGACGAGTGAGACGAGCGCGGTTCCGGCATCGACGTCGATCTCGTCCGGCCACGCGACGATCACCTCGTCGGCGCTCGGGACGCGCTCGCGGGTGGCGAGGCCGGCCCGCGGGTCGACGACGACCGTCCGCCAGCCGAGCGGGCGGGCCAGCGCGCACAGCGCCTCGGCGATGTCGCCGGCACCGACGGCGACGAGCCGCGGCGGCGGGCCGATCGCCTCGACGAACACGCTGCGCCCCTCCTCCTCGCGCAGGCCGGTGCGGGCGCGCTCGTCCGCCTCCCAGCGCTCCCCGACGCCGTCCCCTTCGACGACCACGTAGCTCGCGCCGCGCGCCAGTGTCGGGGCGCCCGCGAACGGCTCGAGGAACACGTCGATCTCGCCGCCGCAGGGCAGGCCGACCGTCCAGGCCAGCTCGTCCTCGATGCCGTACGAGACGACGCCCGCGACCTCGCCGTCGAGCACCGCCCGGCAGCGCTCCGCGACGTCGGCCTCCACGCAGCCGCCCGAGACCGACCCGAACATCCGGCCGGAGCGCGTCACGGCCAGCTTGGAGCCGAGCGGGCGCGGGGCGCTGCGCCGGGTGGCGACGACGGTCGCGATCGCGACCTCCTCGCCTGCCTCGCGCCATTCCTCCGCTTTCGCCAGAACGTCGTCCATCTAGGCTCCATGGTAGTCATGGACGCCCCGGATGAGCTGCTCACGCGCGTCGACGCCGGCGAGCTGGGAGATCCCCTGCCCGTGCTCGCGTATGTCGCCGGACAGGCCGTCGAGCTCGACCAGGAGGAGCTGAACGGCGCGCGACGCCGCGCGCTGCTGCTCGTCGCGGCCGGAGGCGACCCGCACCGTGACCTCGAGGTGGACGACCGGGCCGTGAAAGCACTTGCCGGCGATCTCTATACCGACGACCGGCGCGCGCAGCTCGGCCGGAGCATCGATGCGCTCGTCGTGCGCGTCCGCGAGCTCCCGATCGCGCGCGAGGCGGCGCTGTTCCTCGCCGCGGACGTCGATCTCGCCTGGCGCCTCTTCTGCCTCGGCCTGCTCGCGGAGGAGCTTGCCGAATGACGCCCGCCGTACAGGCGGCCGAACGAGCCGGGATCGACTTCGAGCTGCACGAGTACGAAGGCGTGGATCCCGCGGCGGGCGACTATGCGACGGCGGTGGCGCGCGCGCTCGGCCTGCCGCCGGAGCGCCTCTTCAAGACGCTCGTCGCGACGGCCGACGGCCGACTCTCCGTGTTCATCGTGCCCGCAGACCGCCAGCTCGACCTGCGGTCGGCGGGCAAGCGGGTGACCCTCGCCGACCGGTCCACAGCGGAGCGCGCAACCGGCTACGTGATCGGCGGGATCAGCCCGCTCGGTCAGCGGAAGACGCTGCCGGCCGTCCTCGACGAGTCCGCGCTCGCGTTCGGGACCATCCTCGTCAGCGCCGGCCGTCGCGGGCTGCAGATCGAGCTGTCTCCCACCGACCTCGTCACGCTGACCGGCGCAACGGTTGCCGCAATCGCGAAGTAGCTCAGGTGCCCCACCAGAAGCTCGCCGCGATCACGACGTAGAAGCCGATCAGCACGACTCCCTCCTGCCAGGTCGACTCGCCGTCGTTGACGACGAATGCACCGAGAATCGCCGAGATCACGAGCACCAACGCGAGCAGCGGTGGAAAGACGAGCGTCAGGTGGGTGGAGAAGAACAGCGAGACGAAGACGAGCACCGGCGTCAGCGCGAGTGCGACCTGCAGCGATGAGTTGACGATCACCGAGATCGCGAAGTCGGGCCGGTTGCGTGCCGCCAGCTGTACGCCGACTACGTTCTCGACGGCGTTGCCCGCGATCGCGACGATCACGAGCCCGGCGAACTCCTGGCTCATGTGCAGCGTGTGGATCGCCGGGGTGAGCGCGGTGACGAACCAGTCGGACACGAACGCGGCTCCCACGGCGGCGATGCCCAGGAGGACTGCCGTCGTTGTGACCGACCAGCGCGGCGGTGGATGCTCCTCGCCTTCCGTCTCGCGCAGGAAGAGCGGCAGCGCGCAGAAGTACACGACGAGCAGGACCCCCGCGCAGATGAGCGACAGGGTGTTGGCGTGCGCGGCGGCCGGCGCATGGAACGTGCGCGCGAGCGATGGCGTCGCCATCGTCGCCGCCGCCAGGAGTGCCAAGGTGGAGACCATCCTGGTCCGGTCCGAGCTGAACCGCTGCAGGCCGTTCCTCAGGCCGCCCACGAGGAAGGCGATCCCGAGCACGAGCACGCTGTTCGCAAGGATCGAGCCGACCAGCGCCGCCTGGACGACCGCGACGAGCCCGCTGTTGAGGGCGAACAGCGCGACGAACAGCTCGGGCAGGTTGCCGAGCGCCGACTGGACGACACCGGCCCCGCCCGAGCCGAGCCTCGCGCCGAGCTGCTCCGTCCCGCTGCCGACGAGGCGGGCAAGAGCGGCGAGCGCGATCGCGGCGACGACGAACGTCGTGACGTCGCCGAGCGCAAAATGGCAGACGGCGGCGATCGCGACGAGCCCGAGGGTGACGGAGAGCTCGATCAGGTCGCGCCGGTTCACAGGCGCGAGACGCTAACAGTCCGTGCCTCGAACGAGGGAACTCGCGCGAGGGATCGAGACGCCCGGCAGTATCGCCGACACAGACTGGGCAATCGTTTCCCCGAGGAGGAGAGCCTCGTTGCGGTATGTCCTGTTCGTGCTCACGGTTGCTCTGGCCAGCGTGTTCGCGGCCGGAGCGAATGCTTCGCAGCTGATCGATCGAAATGCCCACGACGTGCGGCTCGCCGTCGACGGGAAGGGCGAGGCACTGATCACGTACACGGCCGGGGGGAAGGTCAAGCACGTGCTCGCCTGGGATGCGATCAACGCGATCGCCCCGACTCATGCCCGCGCGCAGGTTGCGTTCCGGCTCGACTACGCCGGCGGCTGGGGCAAGTCGCACACCGAGGCCTGGAAGACCTTCGGCGACCGTTGCGGCGCCTACGACGGGCCGCCGCTCGCGTGGAAGGTCGCGGCGTGCAAGGCGCCGGACGGGTCCTACTGGGCATTGCAGGCCTGGCAGCGGATGCTGCCGAACTACGGCGGCGCCGCGAACGCCCAACAGGCGGCCTGGGAGCTGCGCCTCTCGCACTGGACCGGCGACCTGCCGGTGCTGACGATCGGCACCGACTGGGCCTGGCACCAGTGGGATCACCTCTACGGGACGTTCACGTACGCCGGTCAGCCGGTCTACGGATTCAGATCGACGCCGGCCGGCAACCCGCTCGATTCGTTCGGGCGGAACATCTACGTCGACACGTTCGACTCCGCCTACGGCACCGGCTGGAAGCGGGAGAACAGCTTCCTGGCGCACAGCGGCACCGGAGTGTTCTGTTACAGCTTCAACCCGCACGGAGCGCATCCCGCAGGCAAGGGCACGAAGTACCGCGCGACCGTCGAAGGCCCCGGTGTGACGCCTGACGTGATGTGGCAGGGTGATGCACCCGGCGCGTACGACAGGACGCTCGACCTGCAGGCGAACGACGTCATCGCGCAACTCGGCGACAAGGTCTGCCGCGCGAACTAGGTTGGGCGCTCGGCTAGGCTCGACCCGTGCAAGACCGCGGGGCCGAACAACGAGCACTCTTTCGCCGCTGGCCGGCGGGGGTGTCGGTCGTCATCGCCGAGGTGGACGGGCGCAGGCACGGCCTGACGATCTCGTCGCTCGTCTCGCTCTCGCTCGAGCCGCCGCTCGTCGGCATCTCGGTCGCGCTCGAAGCGTCGCTCCACGAGCTGCTGCGTGATGCAGGCGGGTGGGCGGCGTCGCTGCTCTCCGGCGAGCAGGAGCACCTCGCGCAGCACTTCGCGCGCAGCGTGCCGCCGCTCGTTCTCTGGGACGGCATCGACCTGCGCGCAGACGACGAACGGCTGCTCGTGGGTGCCGCGGGCTGGCTGACCGCCCGCACTGTCGAGCAGTTCCGCACGGGCGACCACACGTTTTTCGTCGGCGAGATCCTCTCGATCGAGGAGGGCACCGCCGCGACGTCGCTCTCGTACGTGCACCGCGGCTACGTCGCGCTGTGACCGAAGCTGTCGTCTTCGATCTCGACGGGGTGATCGTCGACTCCGAGCAGGTGTGGGACGAGGTCCGCGAGGAATACGTGCTCGAGACCGGCGGCACGTACACGGCGTCGGCCACGCGAGACATGATGGGGATGAGCTCCGTCGAATGGTCGCGCTACATGGCGGACGAGCTCGGTGTGCCCGGCACGCCGCAGGAGATCAACGACGCCATCGTCGCGCGGATGCTCGCCCGTTACGGCGAGGCGCCGCCGTTGATCGACGGCGCGGTCGCCGCGGTGCGCATGGCGGCGGCGCGCTGGCCGCTGGCGGTCGCATCGTCGTCGAACCCGGAGTTGATCGAGGTCGTGCTGCGGGCCGCCGGGCTGCGCGAGCTCTTCCCGGTGGCGGTGTCGTCGCAGGACGTCCCGCGCGGCAAGCCCGCGCCGGATGTGTACCTCGAGGCGACCCGCCGGCTCGGTGTCGAACCGGCCCGGTGCGTCGCGGTCGAGGACTCGCACAACGGCATCCGCTCGGCGAAGGCGGCGGGCCTGCGCGTCGTGGCCGTGCCGAATCCGCATTTCCCGCCCGACGAGGATGCGCTCGCCGCCGCGGACGTGGTCGTCCGCACCGTCGCGGAGCTGACGCCCGAGCTGCTGTCCTAGGCGCGGCCGAGCAGGACGCAGCCGTTGTGGCCGCCGAGCCCCATCGCATTCGACAGGGCGACGTCGACGCGCGCGGCCCGGGCCTCGTTCGGCACGTAGTCGAGGTCGCACTCGGGGTCCGGCTCGCGGTAGTTGATCGTGGGCGGGAGCCGGCCGTCGTGAAGGGCGAGCACGCACATGATCGCCTCGATCGCCCCGGCGGCGCCGAACGTGTGGCCCATCATCGACTTCGTCGACGAGACGGCGAGGTGATACGCGTGGTCGCCGAAGACGTCCTTGATCGCCTTCGTCTCGGCCGTGTCGCCTTGGGGGGTCGAGGTGCCGTGCGCGTTGATGTAGCCGACGCGTTCCCTTTCGACCCCCGCACGCTCGAGGGCGGCGATCATCATCGCGGCGACGCCCGTCGCCTCCGGTTCCGGCTGTGCCATGTGGTGCGCGTCGTTCGAGGCGCCGTAGCCGAGCACCTCCGCGTAGATCCGCGCTCCGCGCCGCTCCGCGGTCTCCCAGTCTTCGAGCAGGACGGCACCTGCGCCCTCGGCCATCACGAAGCCGGCGCGAGTCGCGTCGAACGGCCGCGAGGCGTGGGGCGGATGCTCGTCCTCGGCCGCGAGCCCGCGCATCGCCGTGAAGCCCGCGAGGATCAGCGGGATGATGCACGCCTCCGTGCCGCCCGCGAGCACTGCGTCGGCGTCGCCGCGCTTGATCATCTCGGCCGCCTCGCCGATCGCATGCGAGCCCGTTGCGCAAGCCGAGACGACGGCGTAGTTGGGGCCTCTGATCCCGAGCGAGATCGCGAGCTGGCCGGAGGTCGAGTCGACGAGCACGTTGGGCAGGAAGTTCGGCGAGACGCGGCCGGGCCCGCGCTCCCGGAGCGTCTCGGCCTGCTCGACGATGCCCGGCACTCCGCCGATCGCCGAGCCGAACACGATCCCGACGCGCGCCGGGTCGAATCCGTTGAGGCCGGCGTCTCCGAGCGCCTCTCGGCCCGCGGCGACGCCGAGCAGCACGTTGCGCTCGAGCTTCCGAGCCTCCTTCGGCGAGACGACCTGGGCCGGGTCGAAGCCCTTCACCTCGGCGGCGACGCGCACCGGCAGGCCGTCGGTGTCGAACGTCGAGATCCAGTCGATCCCGCTCTCGCCGGCCAGCGCTGCGCGCCAGGTGGACGGCGCATCGAGCCCGAGCGGGGTGACTGCTCCGACCCCGGTGACTGCGACGCGCTTCATGACGCCAACCCTACGTCACGGTTCCCGGCCGAGACCGGAACGGTTCAGCGGCCCCAGATGAAATAGATGATCAGCGCGAACGCGATGCAGACCACGACGAGCAGCAACAGGAACCGGCCGAGCGGCAGGCTCTGCCGCATCGCCTGCGGAGCGGGTGCCGGGCCGCCGCCTTCGGCCGCCTCTTCGGCCTCGGCGGCGTCCTGGGCGTCGTGGCTCCAGCCGACCTCCTCCGGGGGCTCGTTCGAGCTTGAATTCTCGGTCGGCACGGCCCCGATACTAGGACGTCCCTCGGCTGCCTGCCCACGATGTGGTTCGATCTGTCCGTTCCTGTGCCCGTGCAGCCTCAATTCCTGAACGGTGTCGTTCCGTTCCCGCCGATGGAGGCGGAGCTCGTTCGCGAGCTCCCCGTCGGCGAGGGCTGGCAGTACGAGCCCAAGTGGGACGGCTTCCGCGGCGTCCTGGAGAACACCGGCCCCGAGCTCGCGCTCTGGTCGCGGAGCGAGCGACCGCTGCTTCGCTACTTCCCCGAGCTGCGCCCGCTCGGCGATCTGCTGCCGCCGCGGTCGGCGCTCGACGGGGAGATCGTGATCGCGCGTGACGGTGCGCTGGACTTCGACGCGATGCAGATGCGCCTGCACCCGGCCGAGTCGCGGATCCGCCGGCTCTCGACCGAGATCCCGGCTGAGTTCGTCGTCTTCGACGTGCTGCTCTGGGACGGCGAAGCCGTATGGGAGCTGACGCTCGAGGAGCGGCGCGTTCGCGTCGAGGCGCTCGACGGCTTCAGGCTCTCACCGGCGACACGCGATGTCGACGAAGCGCGGGGCTGGCTCGCGCAGTTCGAGTCGCTCGGCCTCGACGGTGTGATCGCGAAGAAGCTCGGCGTGCCGTACCTGCCCGGCTCGCGCGACGGCGTCGTGAAGGTGAAGGAGCACAAGACTGCGGACTGCGTCGTCGTCGGCGTGCGGTGGAAGGGCGAGCGCTCGTCGATCGCGACGCTGCTGCTCGGGCTGTATCGCGACGATGGTGGTCTCGACTACGTCGGCTCGTGCGCGGTTGCTGCGAAGACCCGGGCCGACGTTGCGGCGCGCGTGCTGCCGTTGCTCGACGAGTCGTCGGAGCAGCGGTTCTCCGAGCCGAACCGGTGGGGGTCGGGGGAGCTCGAGGAAGCGCCCGTGCGGCCGGAGCTGGTCGTCGAGGTGCGGTACGACAAGGTGCAGGGCTCCCGGTTCCGCCACGGCACGAAGCTGATCCGCTGGCGCGAGGACAAGCGGCCGGCCGACTGCACGTGGCACGAGCTGCGACCGCCGCGCGACCCGAACGCGCCGACGGTCGAGGCGCTCTTCGGCTGGGCCTAGAGCGGGGAGAACAGATCCTCGACGGTGGTGCCGAGTGCCCGGGCGATCGCCAGCGCGAGATTGACCGACGGTGTCGAGCGCTCGAGCTCGATCGAGCGGATCGTCTGCCGCGATGCGCGCACCACCCTCGCGAGATCGGCCTGCGACATGCCGCGGCAGTGCCGGAGCCAGCGCATGCGGCTCGTCCGCCCGGGGCGAAGCGAGTAGTGATGCGAGAGGAACATCCGCGAAGCGTGCCGGGCCGCCAAGGGCGAAACAAGGCGCCCGGCCAGACGTGCCCCTTCCGAGCAGGCAACCGCACTACCCGTCGGCTGCCACCGGCAAGTGAGCTCGCCCGCCTTTCGAGACGGTGCAGCGCACTGTGCAGTGGCAGCCACCGAACAGTGGACTAGCCCGCCTTTCAGGACGGGGCAGGAACGGGCGGGGGTGTGGGGCCGGGGGGCTCCAGATCGAGGCGGGCGAAGCGCGGGCGCAGGGACGGTGGGTTGCGCCACATTCCGCGCATGGGATCGCCGGCGGCGGCGATGCGGCCGGGCATCGTCTCCAGCGTGAACGCCTCCGGTTCGACGCCCGCGACCTCGTCCCACTGGAGCGGTGCGGAGACCCTTGCGTCGGGTGTCGGCCGGACGGAGTACGCCGCCGCGATCGTCCGGTCGCGCGCGTTCTGTCCGAAGTCGACGAACACGCCGACGCGATCGGCGACACGCCACGTCGTGGTCGCGACGGCCTGATCGCCGATGCGCCGCTCGACCTCCTGCGCCAGAGCCTTCGCGA
This sequence comes from uncultured Thermoleophilia bacterium, assembly GCA_963828655.1. GTDB lineage: Bacteria > Actinomycetota > Thermoleophilia > Gaiellales > Gaiellaceae > PALSA-600. The sequence goes on from CAWHFK010000001.1 coordinate 347,735, forward strand.
AGCGACGCACGTCGGGGAACACCGCATCCGGCTTGATCGGGGCGAGGATGTGCAGTCCCGTCGCACCGGACGTCTTCGGATAGGAACGCAGACCGAGCTCCGCGAGCACGTCGCGGACGACGAGCGCGATCTCCCGCACGAACGACCACTGCCCGTCCGACGTCGGGTCGAGGTCGATCAGCAGGTAGTCCGGCTGCTCGATCGCCGGCACCCGCGAGTGCCAGGTGTGCAGCTCGACGCAGCCGAGGTTCGCGACCCAGGCGAGCGCCGCGGCGTTGTCGACGATCGCGAACACGGTCGAGTGCCCGCTCGGGAACTGCACGAACACCTCGTCGACGTAGTCCGGATGGTTCGAAGGCACGCGCTTCTGGTGGAAGAAGTCCTGCTCGACGCCGTTCGGGAAGCGCTTCATGTGGAACGGCCGCCGGCGCAGGTGGGGGAGGGCGAGCTCCGCGACGCCGACGTAGTAGGAGACGAGGTCGAGCTTCGTCAGTCCACGCGCCGGGAAGAACACCTTTGCGGGATTCGTGACCGGGACGTCCTGGCGGCCGATCTGCACGCACGGAGTATCGTGAACCCGTGTTGGAACGGCAGCCACTCACCGATGCGACGCTCGAGCCGCTGGACGACCACCTCGTCGTCGAGCAGCTCGACGAGTCGGAGCTCCCAAGCGGTCTGATCGTCCCGGCGAACGAGGCGACCCAGGTGCACAGCGGGATCGTCGCCGCCGTCGGCCCGGACGTCGCGGCGGTCGAGCCGGGCGACAAGGTGCTCTTCCCGCGTGACGCCGGCTTCGAGGTGCGTCTCGCGCGCTCGTCACACCGGGTACGGGTGCTCCGGCGCGAAGACGTGATCGCCCGCATCCACGACTGACCCGCACGACGGGGACTAGGTACCCTGTCGCCCGATCGGAGGGGTGGCAGAGCGGTCGAATGCGGCGGTCTCGAAAACCGTTAACCGTCGTTAGGCGGTTCGAGGGTTCAAATCCCTCCCCCTCCGTCTCTCTGTCCCGAATCCCGCTCGCCCTGCTCCGGGCCGTTGCGGGGTGTGCTGCTGCCGCGTACGCTCACCCGCACATGGATGTTCGTGATGAGACACCGAGCGCTCCGGTGACGGCGGTTGACTCGGGTGCAGCTCTCGATCGAGCGAGCGTGGAGGCGCTCGGCGATCTCGTCGGCAACGACCCTGAGCTCCTCGGGAGCCTGGTGGAGGTGTTCCTGGACGAGGCGCCCGTGCGTCTGGCCGAGATGAGCTCCGGTCTCGAGAGCGGCGACGCGGTCGTTCTCGGCCGCGCGGCGCACACACTGAAGTCGAACGCCCTGACGTTCGGCGCCCTGCCGCTCGCCGACCTTGCCCAGCGTCTCGAGACAATCGCCCGCGACGGCGACCTCCGCGGTGCTCGCGCGCTGGTCGAGCGTGTCGAGCTCGAGTGGAAGCTGGTCGAGCCGTTGCTCGAGAATCTGCGCGGGAAGAACTCGAGCTGACGCGACTTACGACGCCAGGGTCGATCCTCGTGGTCGACGACGATCGGGTCAACCGCACGCTGCTCGCGAAGGCGCTCGAGCTCGAAGGCCACGATGTCCGCCTCGCCGAGAACGGCGCAGTCTGCCTCGAGTTGCTTGCGGCGCAGCGCGCCGACGTGGTGCTGCTCGACGTCGTCATGCCCGAGCTCGACGGGATGACGGTTCTGCGGATGATGCGGGACGATCACCGTCTCCGCGACGTGCCGGTGATCATGGTGTCGGCGCTCGACGATTTCGCAAGCGTGATCCAGTGCATCGAGCTGGGCGCGGAGGACTACCTGCCGAAGCCGTTCGACCCCGTGCTGCTACGGGCCCGTGTGAACGCCGCACTCAACAAGGCGCGGCTCCAGGATGTCGAGCGCGCACGGGTGCGCGACATGTTCATGCGGTTCCTGCCGGAGCCGATCGTCGACGAGGTGATGGCGACGAACGGCGGTGCGCTCAGCCTCGTGGGCGTTCGGCGGGTCGGCTCTGTCCTGTTCAGCGACATCCGTGGCTTCACCACCTTCGCGGAGGCGAACTCTCCAGACGTCGTCGTGACCGTCCTGAACCGCTACCTGACCGAGATGAGCGACGCCGTCCTGGACAACGGAGGCACGCTCGTGGCTTTCAGAGGCGACGGCATCGTTGCAGTGTTCGGAGCGCCGATCGAGTCCGCGGACCACGCCGACCAGGCGCTCGCGGTCGCACGGGAGATGGTCACGACACGATTGCAGCGGTTCAACGACTGGCTCCGAGCGGAAGGGCTCGGCGACGGCTTCCGCATCGGCGTCGGTGTGGCGAGCGGGCCGTTCATGTCCGGGAACATCGGGTCCGAGCGTCGGCTCGAGTACTCCGCGATCGGCGACACCGTCAACACCGCGGCTCGGATCGAGTCCTTGACCAGGGAGCTGTCGCGGCCGGTGCTGGTCGACGAGGCCACCTGGAGTCTGCTCACGACCGCGGCCGAGAGCCTCGAGTTCGTCGACGAGGTCGGCATTCGCGGCCGGCGCGGCCGGATCAAGCTCTGGGGTCTCACACCCGGGTCGGCGTGAGCAGCGACGTGGAGGATTCGCTGCACAGGGAGCCCGACCGCTTCCGGCAGATGCTCGAGACCCTGCCCCTGTCGGTCTACACCGATCGTCCGGGCGATCCCGCGTCGTTCTCGTACGTGAGCCCTCAGATCGAGGTGATGTTCGGGTACTCCCTCGAAGACTGGCGCGAGGATTCCTTCCTCGCGCGCATCCTCCATCCCGACGACCAGGAGCGCGTGCTGGCCGAGCGCAAGGCCGTACTGGCGGACGGCAGTCGTCGCGCCTCGTTCGACTATCGGATCGTGAATGCAGGCGGCAGTCCGCTCTGGGTGCGGGACGAGGTGGTCGTGGTTGCCGATCAAGAGAGCCAGTCGGTGCATCTCCAGGGCTTCCTGATCGACGTCACCGAATCCGTTCGACGCCGGCGGGAGCTCGAGGCGGTGAGCCTCATCGCGGCGTCCGCGGGAAACGTGCGCGACATGCGCGAGTTCTACGAAGAGATGCACCGGGTGGTCGGCGACCTGACCAGGGCCGACAACTGCTACGTGGCGCTCTACGACGAGGAGCTCGACCGGCTCAACTACCCGTACTACGTCGACCTGGTGGACGCGGACCTGCCCGATCCCCGCGTGTGGGAGCCCGCCGGGCGCGGCCTCACGGCGTACGTGCTGCGCACAGGCCGGCCGCTGCGGGCGGACCGCGAGGTGCGGCGCGACCTGAGGGAGAGGGGCGAGATCGAGGACGTCGGCGCCGACGCCGTCGACTGGCTCGGCATCCCGCTTCGCGTAGAGGATCGCGTGCTCGGCGTCCTCGCGATCCAGAGCTATGACGAGCGGATTCGCTACGACGACGAGGATCAGGCCGTTCTGACGGCGATCGGCGGGCACATCGCTGCGGCGATCCGCCACGCCGACCTCCAGCGGGAGCAGCGCGAGTCGGAGCGTCGGTACCGCCAATTGGTCGAGGCGATCCCGGTCGCCATGTACCGATCGCCCGAGGGTGAGCAGAACAGCTCGGAGTACATGAGTGAGCGGGCGGTTGCCATGTTCGGGTATCCCATCGAGTCCTGGGCCGATCCCGATTTCTACGGGACGGTCCTCCATCCGGACGACCGCGACTGGGTTCTCGCGGAGAACGATCTGCCTTTGACCGAGGACGAGAGCGTGTGGGTGAGCGAGTACCGCATGGTCACCGCCGACGGTCGGACGATCTGGATTCACGACGAGTCGTGGACGGTGCGCGACGAGGACGGGAAGGCGCAGTTCGTTCAGGGTTGCATGATCGACATCACGGCGCAGCAGGACGCTGCGCTCGAGATCAATCGGCAGAAGCAGTACTTCGAGGCTCTCGTCGAGCTCAGCCCGGTCGCGATCGTCGTCACCGACCGGGACGAGCTGATCACAGGCTGGAATCCGGCCGCGACCGAGCTGTTCGGCTATCTGCCCGACGAAGCGCTGGGCCGGACGATCGCCGAGCTGCTGCTCGCCGACGCAGAGCTCGCGGACGAGGGTGCCGCCGTGAGCCGCGAGGCCCTCTCGTCAGGACGGGCGCAGCGCATCACCCGGCGCTCTCGCAAGGACGGGTCGCTGGTGGACGTCGAGATGCTGATGGCCGCGCTCATGATCGACGGCGAGCACACGGGCTACTACGTCATGTACCACGACATCACCGAGTTGCTGCGCGCGCGGCAGGAGGCCGAGGAGGCAACGCAGGCGAAGAGCGCCTTCCTCGCAACGATGAGCCACGAGATCCGTACGCCGATGAACGCGGTGATCGGGATGACAGGCCTGCTGCTCGACACCGATCTCGACCCGGAGCAGCGGGGCTTCGCCCAGGTCATCTCCTCGAGCGGCGACGCGCTCCTGCACATCATCGACGACATCCTCGACTACTCGAAGATCGAGGCCGGCAGGCTCGAGCTCGAGTCGCAGCCGTTCGACCTGCGGGACTGCGTCGAGAGTGCGCTCGAGATCGTCGCGCCGCGCGCGGTCGGTAAGGACGTCGAGCTCGCCTGTCTGATCGAGGACGACGTTCCGGCATTCGTCCTCGGCGACTCGACGCGGCTTCGCCAGGTGCTGTTGAACCTGCTCTCGAATGCCGTCAAGTTCACCGAGCGGGGCGAGATCGTCGTCAGCGTTCGGTTGGCGCAGCCCGGGCAGGCACATCTCTCGGTTCGAGACACCGGCATCGGGATCCCGAAGGACCGGATGCACCGGCTTTTCGAGTCCTTCAGCCAGGTCGATGCCTCGACGACCCGCCGCTACGGCGGCACCGGGCTCGGCCTGGCGATCTCGCAGCGCCTCGTCGAGTTGATGGGCGGGACCATCGAGGTGGAGAGCGAGCCGGGTGTCGGATCCACGTTCCACCTGACGATCCGGGCAGAAGCGGCCCAGACAGCCTCGAAGCCCGCCTATGCGCGCCTGGGCCAGCCGGACCTCGAAGGGAAGCGCGTACTGATCGTCGACGACAACGCGACGAATCGCGAGATTCTCTCGCGTCAGGCCGCGTCGTGGGGGATGCACCCCGAGGCGCACGAAACGCCGGCCGAGGCGCTCCTGCGCCTGCGCCGCGGCGAGGAGTACGACGTCGCCGTCCTCGACATGCAGATGCCCGAGATGGACGGCGTGACGCTGGCGGGTGAGATCCGCCGGCTCCGGGATTCGCTTCCGCTCGTGCTTGCGTCGTCGCTCGCGGGACTGCAACAGGCGCGAACCACGGCGGAGTTCGCGGTGCAGTTGACGAAGCCGATCAAGGCCTCGCAGCTGTACGAAGCCCTGCTCGAGGCGCTCGGCGCGGCCGGCCTCGTCGACGAGATGGGCGACCCCGACGTGGCGCCCGCGGCCGACGCGAGCTCACTGCTGCGGATCCTCGTCGCCGAGGACAATGCCGTCAACCAGAGGCTGGCGACCCTCCTGCTCGGGAAGCTCGGCTACACGGCCGACCTCGTCGGAAACGGCCTCGAGGCACTGGAAGCGATTGCGACCGAGCGCTATGACCTCGTACTGATGGATGTGCAGATGCCGGAGCTCGACGGGCTCGAGACGACCCGCCGCATCATCGCGGAGTACGGCGTCGACCGGCCGAGGATCGTGGCGATGACGGCGAACGCCATGGAGAGCGACCGGGCCGAGTGCTTCGCCGCAGGCATGGACGACTACGTCGCGAAGCCGATCAGGCCGGACGAGCTGGCGGGTGCGCTCGCGCGCTGCAAACCGCGCGACGCGGACTAACTCCACGCGCGACGTCACACGGGCGCAGGTTGGTGCTTGAAGGAGATCGCGTCCAGGGAGGGCGCGATCAGCTGGTTGACATCAGTGGGCGGGCTCGCGCCGTCGATCCTGCCCTTCGACGTGTACTGGTGCGCGATCACCTTGAAGCCGTGCGTGTCGTGGATGACGCCGTGGTCGATGCCGTCGTTCCGGCCGTAGTCCGCGAACCAGAGCGGGTACCGCTTCAGCGCCTGCTGGACGGCGGGCGTGGCGTGGGCGAGCGCGCGGGTCAGGTAGTCGGGGAACGTGTAGAGGATCGGCTTGACGCCGATCTCGGCTTCCAGGTGCTGCAGGAACGCGAGCGCCTGCGCCGCGTCCGGCGGGTTCTGCTCGAAGTCGCACGCCGGCAGCAGGTCGCCCGGGTGCAGTGACAGGCGTGACAGGAAGAAGTCCGCCTCCTCGACCGGTGTGCTCGAAGGGATGGCAGTCGTCAGGTAGTGGTAGCCGCCGATCCTGACGCCGGCTGCTTTCGCGGCCGGCGCGTTGTGGCGGAACCACGTGAGGATCGCCGGGTTCGGCGATCCGCCCGCTCCTTCGCTGACCTTCAGCCAGGCGAACCGGACGCCCGCGGCGAACACGCGCTGCCAGTCCGGGTTGCCCTTGTCCTGATGTACGTCGATGCCCAGCATCTCACTCCTCCGTCGGCGGGTCAGAGCCTGCCGGGGCCGGCCCTCGCACATCGCGCTGGTTCCGAGAGGAGCTATGTGCTGCGGCGCCTGCCATTGGTCCGGCCTGCCGCAGCTGCGAGCGAGCCTACCACCCCGTCGCGGGCGGTCAAAGCACCGTGACGCCTCCACTGGCGCGCGTCGTGCAGATCTGCGATTGTCCGTCGCCTTGGACGTCGCGGTCTCAGCCGACCACTCCGATCCGCTCGACAAGGGCCTGAAGGCGGGCGCGCTCGGCTTCATGTCGAGCGTCGTCATCGGGGTCGCCTCCACGGCGCCTGCCTACAGCCTCGCTGCGACGCTCGGCTTCGTCACCGCGGTGGTCGGGGTCGGGTACCAGGCGCCGATCATCATGGTGCTCGCGTTCATCCCGATGCTCTTCGTCGCGCTCGGCTTCAAGTACCTGAACCAGGCCGACCCCGACTGCGGCACGACGTTCACCTGGTGCTCGCGGGCCTTCGGCCCGATCACCGGCTGGCTCGGCGGCTGGGGCGTGATCTTCGCCGACGTGCTCGTGATGGCGAGCCTGTCGCAGATCGCGGGGGCCTACACCTTCGACCTCTTCGGGATGACGAGCGAGGCGGACAGCAAGCTCTGGGTCGGCGTCGCCGGCGTGATCTGGATCCTCCTGATGGGGCTGATCTGCTACGTCGGCATCGAGGCCTCGGCGCGGACGCAGTGGGGCCTGCTCGGCGCGGAGATCGTGATCCTCGTCATCTTCTCGATCGTCGCGCTGACCAAGGTCTGGACCGGCCACGCGCCCGGGGGCGTTCATCCCTCGCTGAGCTGGCTCAACCCGTTCGACATCTCGTCGTTCGGCGCGATGAGCAGCGGGCTGCTGCTCGCGATCTTCATCTACTGGGGCTGGGACACCGCCGTCTCCGTCAACGAGGAGACCGAGGACGCGACCCAGACGCCGGGCCGCGCCGCGGTCGTGAGCACCTTCCTGCTGCTCGGTATCTACCTCCTCGTCTCCATCGCCGCGCAGGCCTTCCACGGGATCAACTTCCTGAACAACAACTCCGACGACGTGCTCGGCGCACTCGGCAAGGGCGTGCTCGGGTCGCCGTGGGACAAGCTGCTGATCATCGCGGTGCTCACCTCGGCGTCGGCCTCCACGCAGACGACGATCCTCCCGACGACGCGCGCAACGCTCTCGATGGCGAGCCACGGTGCGCTCCCGAAGCACTTCGCGAAGATCCATCCGCGCTACCTCACTCCGAGCGCATCGACGATCTGGATGTGCGCGGTCTCGATCGTGGTCTTCGTGCTGCTCAACACCGTCTCGAGCAACATCCTCGAGGACTCGGTCACCTCGACCGGCTTCGGCATCGCCTTCTACTACGGCCTGACCGGCGTCGCCTGCACCTGGTTCTTCCGCAAGCAGCTCTTCCACAGCGTCCGGAACTTCTTCCTCGTCGGGCTGCTGCCGCTCGTCGGCGGGATCATCCTGTTCGCGATCCTCGGCGACAGCGCCTACCAGGCGTGGAACCCGGACAACTCGTCGACCGGCAGCACGTGGCTCGGCATCTCGGTGCCGCTCGCGATGGCGATCTTCGGCCTCGCGATCGGTGTCGTGATCCTGATCGCCCAGCGGATCGTCTCGCCGGAGCCGTTCTTCAGCTGGAAGACCGAGATCGCCGATCCTGCAGTGCTCGACGGCCCCAAGGCGGAAGGTGCGCATGGCTAGGACGATCGTGCTCGGGTACGACGGTTCGGACGGCGCCGGCGTCGCGCTCGAGAAGGCGATCGAGGTGGCGAAGCTGGAAGCAGCCCAGATCGTGGTCGTGTTCGCCTATGAGATCCCCGCGGCGTACGGCGGCGAGACGGGTGACTACCGCAGAGTCGTCCGCGAGCGCGCAGAGGAAGCGACGGCGAAGGCCGTCCCGCGGCTCGAAGAGGCGGGCGTCGAGTTCACCATCGCGCTCGTCCCCGAGCGGCCGACGGACGGCCTCGTCATGGCCGCCAAGGAGCACGACGCGAGCATGATCATCGTGGGGACCAACGGCGAGCATCCGATCAAGGGTGTCGTGCTGGGCTCCGTGGCGCACAAGCTGCTCCACGTCTCCGACGTGCCGGTGCTCGTCGTACCGACCACGAAGTGAAGATCGTCGTCGTGGGGGCAGGCGGCGTCGGCGCCGCGGCCGCCACCATCGCACAGCGGCGCGACTTCTTCGACCGGATCATCGTCGCCGACCTCGATCTCGACCGTTCGAACGCCGTGGTCGCAGGACTCGACGACGGCCGGTTCGCCGCGGGCCGCATCGACGCCTCCGATGTCGCCGGGCTCGTCGCTCTGCTGCGCGACGTCGAGGCCGACGCCGTTCTCAACGCGACCGATCCGCGCTTCAACCCGCAGATCTTCGCCGCGGCCCTCGAGGCGCGCTGCACGTATCTCGACATGGCGGCGACGCTCTCGGAGCCCCATCCGGAGCGGCCGTTCAGCGAGCCGGGCGTGATGCTCGGCGACCTCCAGTTCGCGGCGCACGAGGAGTGGTCGGCCGCCGGTCTGCTCGCGCTCGTCGGGATCGGCGTCGAGCCCGGGCTCGCCAACGTCTTCGCGCGCCATGCGGCCGACGAGCTGTTCGACGAGCTCGACGAGGTCGGGATCCGGGACGGCGCCAACCTCGTGGTCGAGGGGTACGACTTCGCTCCGACCTTCTCGATCTGGACGACGATCGAAGAGTGCCTCAACCCGCCGCTCATCTGGGAGCGCGGGCGAGGCTTCTACACGACCGAGCCCTTCTCCGAGCCCGAGCTGTTCGATTTCCCGGAAGGGATCGGGCCGGTCGAGTGCGTGAACGTGGAGCACGAGGAGGTCGTGCTCGTGCCGCGGGAGCTCGACTGCCGCCGGGTCACGTTCAAGTACGGGCTCGGGAGCGAGTTCATCGACGTGCTCCGCACACTGCACAAGCTCGGGCTCGATTCGGTGCAACCGGTCCGGGTGCGCGGGGTGGAGGTCGCACCGCGCGACGTCGTGGCCGCGTGCCTGCCGAACCCCGCTACGCTCGGCGACCGGATGCTCGGCAAGACCTGCGCCGGCACGCTCGTCACCGGGACAGGGAAGGACGGAGCGCCGCGGGCGGTCTACCTCTACCACGTCGCCGACAACGAGCGGACGATGCGCGAGTACGGTCACCAGGCCGTCGTCTTCCAGACCGCGCTGAACCCGGTCGTCGCCCTGGAGCTTCTTTCGCGGGGCGTCTGGGCCGGGACCGGCGTGCACGGGCCCGAGGCGTTCCCGCCGGCACCGTTCCTCGACCTGCTGGCCGAGTACGGCGAGCCCCACGGGATGGTCGAGGGCGACCCGCGACTCGAGCGGTAGCGTGCGGAGCCAGGGCGTGCGCCGGCTTCGCGTGGACGAATCGGTGCGTGGGGCGACGAGCCCGTGGTGGGTGCTCGACGCGCCTCCGGACGAGGTTGCGCCGCCGCTGCAGGGGACGATCGAGGCAGACGTCGCCGTGATCGGCGGCGGGCTCACGGGGCTCTGGACGGCGCGGGCGCTGCAGGAGCGGGGGGCGTCGGCGGTCGTCCTCGAGGCGGCCACGTGCGGCGCGGGCGCGAGCGCGCGGAACGGCGGCTTCCTGCACGGATACTGGTCGTCGCTCCAGCGGCTGAAGGACGCAGTCGGCGCGGACGCGGCGCTCGAGACGGCGCGCGCCGCGGACGGCGTGATCCCCGCCGTGCGCGCGCTCGGCGAGGACGTCTGGCTCGAGGAGGGCGGGCTGCTCTTCGTCTCGACGGCGCCGGCTCAGGACGGTCACGTGGACCGAGCGATCGCCCTCGCGGCCGAGCTCGGTGTCGCCGGCGAGGCGGTGCGGGTGGATCCGTCCGAGCGGCTGCGTTCGCCGGCGTTTCGCACCGCCGTGCACTACCGGGACGGTGCGACGGTGCATCCCGCGCGGCTCGTCCGCGCGCTGCGTCGCGGGGTGCGCGTCTACGAGCGGACGCCGGCGCTCGCGCTCGAGGACGGGTGCGTCCGCACACCCGGCGGCGTCGTCCGCACGCCGGAGATCGTCCTCGCCACGAACGCCTGGGCCGCCCGCTGGCCGGCCGGGCGGCAGCTCGCGGTCCTCCGCAGCGCGATCGTGCTCACTGCGCCGGTCCCCGACCTCGCCGAACGCGTCGGCTGGGAGGGCGGTGACGGCGTCTTCGACGGCCGCACCTTCCTGAGCTACTTCCGCACCACCCGCGACGGCCGCGTCCTGATGGGGAGCGCCGGAGGCTCGGTCGCGCGCGCAGAGGCGGCGCTGCGCACCCTGCTGCCCGCGCTCGCCGACGTGCCGGTCGAGCACGCGTGGGAGGGCCCGATCGACGTCTCGAGCGACCGGTTGCCGTTCTTCGGCACGGTGCCCGGCACCCGCATCCACTTCGGCGCGGGCTACACGGGCAACGGGGTCGGCCCGAGCTGGCTCGGGGGGCAGATCCTCGCCTCACTCGCCACCCGGGCGGACGACCGGTGGGCGACGCTGCCGCTCGTCGGGCGCGCGCAGGCCAGGCTTCCGCCCGAACCGCTGCGGTCCCTCGGGCAGGCGGTCGTCACCCGTGCGCTGCTCGCGATCGACGACGCAGAGGCGGCCGGCACACAACCGAGCGTCGCCGCGAGAGCTCTCGCGGCGACGCCTCGTCTACTGGGTTTTCAGATCGCGAGCCGCTGAGCCCGCCGGTCGTCTAGCCGAGTGTGTCGGCCAGCTCCCGGAGCTTCTGCTGCATCGACTGGATCGTCGTGTTGCGCTCGGAGAGCTCGGTGTTCCGGTCGGCCAGCTCGGCGTTCCGGTCGGAGAGCTCCTCGTTGCGGTCGGCCAGCTCCTGCTTGCGATCGGTGAGCTCGGCGCGGAGCCGGGCGATCTCGGTGCTGTCCCGCTCGCGCTTGCTTTCCGCTTCGACGACGATCTGGCGGAGCGAGGCGAGTTGCGAGCTCATTGCGTCGCTCAGCGTCCGCGCCACCTCGTCGAAGTCGTTGGCCCCGTCGTTGCCGGGCTCCACGTCGTGGCCGAAGTGCTCGTGCTCGGTGTCGTTCTGCGCCTCGACGTTCTCCGCAACGCTCGCCTCTGCCTCGACGTCCTCGGACACCTCGGCGCTCCGGGACGTCCGCGACGTAGGCGGGGCTGCTCCCGTTCTTCGGCAGGAGGTCGCTGCGCAGGCCGGCATCGATCGCCGTCTTCGTGACGACGACGCAGTCGATCCGGTCGCCGAGCAGGGAGCGGAGTGCCAGCAGTCGTGCGTCGGTCGGTTCGGCGAGGGCGACCACAACGGCGCCGTCGTCGTTGATCTGGATCGGCAGAGCTTCGAGCCTGGTCGCCTCTTCGCGGGACATCCGGCTGAGCGCGTCTCCGTTGAAGGAGATCTCCGAACGCTCGACGTACCGGAGGTGCCACTGGTCGGCGAGAATCTTGGCCAGGTCGTCTTCGCTTGCCCAGCCCATGCGAACCACGACTTCGCCGAGCCGCTCGCCGGTGTCCGCACCCACGCGGAGCGCCTCGTCGAGCTTCTGGTTGTCGAGGAATCCGCGCTCGATCAGAAGCGTTCCGAGAGCGGTTCGCATGCCTGTTTCGTTCGATTGGTCCATCACCGCATCGCTCATCTGTACCAAGCCCCTTCTGATCGTGACTCTGATCGTGAATTTCGACGATTGTCGGCAGATTTGCCTCATTCCTTGAGGCTTGATTCACGAAGGTGCTCGCCGGCGGCGCGGGCGGCTACGCTTGCGCTCGGGCCGGGATGGCCGGATGGAGGGGTGTCCGAGCGGTCTAAGGAGCGCGACTGGAAATCGCGTATGTGCCGAAAGGTGCATCGAGGGTTCAAATCCCTCTCCCTCCGCTGCCCGAAAGCCCGCGCCCGCGCGGGCTTTCGCGTCCAGGGGCCTGCGGTACGATGCGCGCGCCCGGAGAAGTGGCCGAGTGGCTGAAGGCGGCGCCCTGCTAAGGCGTTAGGTGGGGAAATCCCTGCCTCGAGGGTTCGAATCCCTCCTTCTCCGCTGAACCGTCGTCGTGCGCCGTGGTACGCCGGCGACCGGCCACTACGTTTGCTGGCGGCACACTTATCGGTACGCTGTCGGCGAACATGATCACCGACGTCAACCCGTTCGTCTACTCGAGGCCGATCGCGCCCGAGGACATCCTCGACCGGGACGGGGAGACCCACGAGCTGCTGCAGAACGCGGTCGGCGGGCACTACGTGCGCCTCTACGCGCCGCGCAAGTACGGGAAGACGAGCCTGCTGAAGCGGGCGCTGCGCGACGGCGAGGAGCAGGAAGGGCTGATCCCGATCCTCGTCGACCTCTACCGGGTCAACTCGATCGCCGACGTGACGATCCGGTTCGAGCGCGCCTACGCGAAGCACCTGAAGGGCTCGATCAGGGGCAAGGTCGAGGAGCTGCTGCAGCGAACCGGGCTCGGGCTCTCGCTCGGTGCCTACGGCATCAGCGCGCGGATCCAGGTCGATCCGAGAGTGGAGCCGCTCGCGGCGCTCCACGCGCTGCTCGACCTGCCGACGAAGCTCGAGCAGAGCGGCGGCTACCGCGCGTACATCGCGTTCGACGAGTTCCAGGACGTGGGCAAGATCGAGGACCTCGACGGCCTGATCAGAAGCCACATCCAGCATCACGGCGAGGTCGCCTCGTACGTCTTCGCGGGGTCGGAGCCCGGCCTCATGCGACAGCTGTTCGAGACCAAGGAACGGCCGCTGTACGGCTCGGCGGTCCCGATGCGCCTCGGCCGTCTGCAGGACGCCGACATCGCCGACTACGTCGCCGACCGGTTCGCGCACACGAAGCGGGGGGTCGGCGAGGCGCTCGGGCCGCTGCTGCAGACGGCGCAGGGCCATCCCCAGCGCGCGATCATGCTGGCCCACCGCCTGTGGAACGAGGTTCCGCCCGGAGAGGCCGGCACGCTCGAGCGCTGGCGGCTGGCGCATGCCGCCGCTCTGGCGGAGCTCGAGCCGGAGTTCGACGCGATGTGGCGCGGCTACCAGTCGGCGGTCGTGCAGAAGACCCTCCGCTCGATCGTCGCCGGTGACGGATCCGCCTACCGGACGGGGATCCTGGCGAGGCTCGATCTGCAGAAGAGCGCTGCGGCGGCCGCCGTCCACCGGCTCCTCGAGAGCGCCGATCTCGAGCAGGCGGGCTCCCGCAAGCTTCGCGTCGTCGACCCGCTCTTCACCGAATGGATCGCCGGCGTCGACGCCGGTGTGGAGGGCGCAGACGGCACGGAATTGTAGATTTCCGCGAAATCACCCTTCCGGGCGATGCCCAGGGGCCCCCGGACCCTGAAGATTCGCCTTGCCGGCTCCCCCTGATCACCACCGGCGATTGACGTAACTGCGGCGATTCCCGTCCCTCCCCCGGGCGGGTTTCGTCCGTTCTGGGGCCGTTTTCCCTAGGAGTGCGTCGACGCGTAGACGTACGCCGCGACGTCCTGGATCTGCTTGGCGGTCAGCTGGCCCTTGAAGGCGGGCATCGGCCCGCCGCCGTTGTCGACCTGCTGCACGATCCGGTCGAGCGGCGGTTTCAGCTGGTCGAGGTTGGGGCCGACCGTCCCGGTCGAGCCCGCGGCCTTCAGCGTGTGGCAGCCGCCGCAGCCCGCCGAGGCGAAGACCGCCTTGCCCGCCGTCGCGTCGCCCTGGCCGGCCGGCGCGGTCGTCGTTGTCGGCGCCGGGGCCGTTGTCGTGGGAGTCGAGGCCGTCGTCGCGGGCGCGGCGGTCGTGGTCGAGGCGGCTCCCGAGGCCTCCGAAGGCTCGCGGTCGAAGTAGAGAACGGCCGAGATCATCGCGATGAAGAAGAGGACGCAGAGCGCGACGTACCAGCCGAGGCGCTTCCCGGGGAAGTCCGGGTTGCGGCGCGGGAGGACGAATGACGAGACCAGCGCGAAGGCGACGAACAGGAGACCCACGGTGGCGAGCCCGATCTTGTTCGCCGTGGACAGGCCGGCGACGACGAGTGCGACCGTCGAGAGCATCCGGGGCGGGAACCTACCGGAACTAGCTGCGGGGCGCGTCGCCCGCGGCGGGCTTGCGCAGGTAGAGCAGCTCGTACAAGGCCGCCGCGATCACCGCGCCCGCGAACGGGCCGATGTACCAGACCCACCAGTTGGCCCAGTGGTCGCCCACGAGCTGCGGGCCGAAGGCGCGGGCCGGGTTCATGGCGCCCCCGGTGATCCCGTAGGCCATCAGCACGCCCATCGCGATGGTGAAGCCGATCGCGAGCCCGCCGACCTGCTTGGCCGTGCCGCGCTTGTCGACCGCCGCGGCAAAGACCACCCAGACCAGGAAGAACGTGAGCACGGCCTCGACGACGACGCCCTTGCCGGCGCTGACCCCCGTGCCGAGTGCCGGGACGCCGAGCTTGGCGCCGGCCTGCGGAGCGGCGGGCAGGACCCACTTGACGAGCAGCACCGCGAGCGCCGCCGCGCCGAACTGCACGAGCCAGTACCAGACGGCGAGCACCGGCGCGATTCGGCGTGTGACGAGGAAGCCGAGGGTCACGGCCGGGTTGAAGAACCCGCCCGAGATGAAGCCGACGGCGACGACCATGACACCGATCGGGAGACCGTTGGCGAGCGCCAGGTCGGTCGGCGTCCGCGCGTACGCGGCGCCGCCGCAGGCGATGAAGAGCAGGGCGAAGGTGCCGACGAACTCGGCGACGCCTCTGCGGATGTAGTCACCCTCCAGCACGGCGCCAACCTTATACCGTCGAGGCGGACGGCATCGTCGAGAGGTGAGTCAGGCGAGCGAGTCGAGCAGGTCGCCCTGGAGGGCGGAGCGCTCGACGAGCGCGCTGCCGACGATCGTCAGCACGGCCGCCGACTGAAGGGCCAGCACCGCCGCGATCACCGTGCGCGTCGAGAATTGGCTCAGCGCCCAGCCCGCGAGCAGCAGCCCGATCGGCGCGGCGACGCAGTTGAGCACCGCCGAGAACGCGAGCGCCTGGGTGCGCAGGTCGCGGGGAATCCGCAGCATCACGAACGCCTGCATCGGTGCGTTGACGAGAGACATGAAGAAGCCGCCACAGGCGATGGCCGCGGCGGTGAGCAGCCAGGGGCCCGGCACGACGACCCCCCACATCGACGCCATCTGGCAGAGGAACGCGCCCGAGGTGAGCGCGAGCGGCTCGAACCGGCGCACGACTCTCAACGCGACGAGCGCGCCGGCGAGGGCA
This sequence comes from uncultured Thermoleophilia bacterium, assembly GCA_963828655.1. Taxonomy (GTDB): domain Bacteria; phylum Actinomycetota; class Thermoleophilia; order Gaiellales; family Gaiellaceae; genus PALSA-600. The sequence goes on from CAWHFK010000001.1 coordinate 363,359, forward strand.
CCTGCGCCGAGCGCACCGAACAGCCAGCCGAGCACGTGCGGGTCGGCGTCGTACCGCGTCACGACCAACACGGGGAGCGTTGCGAAGAAGACCATCCAGCAGACGTCGAGCAGGGTGAACGCGGGCTGCCAGATGCGCAGGAGCCGGTCGCGCAGGATGAAGCGGGCCCCGTCGAGGGCGCCCCGCGAGTCCTCCGGCGCGGCCACCTCCGGCGGGTGGACGAACAGCCAGACGAGCACGAACGACACGAGATACGTCGCTGCGTCGACGTACAGGATGTTCGCTGCCCCGAGCACCGCGATCAGCACACCGGCGAGCGGCGGGCCGAGGAAGATCGTCAGGCGGTTCGCGGCCTGGAAGAGCGCGGTCGCGGCGCCGACGTCGCCGTGCTCCTCGCCGACGAGCTCCGGGACGACCGCGCGCTGCACGCCGAGGTAGGGCGCGATGAAGATGCCGCTCACCGCCACGAGCAGCATCAGCATCCAGAAGGGCAGCAGGCCGAGCGAGTTGAGGATCGGGATCGCGGCGAAGAGCGGCACCCGAGCGAGGTCGCAGAAGAGCATCGTGCGGCGCGTGCCGACGCGGGCTGCGATCGCGCCGCCCCAGAAGCCGAGCACCGCGATCGGCACGATCTCCGCGATCAGGATCCACGTCATCCGTTGCGGGGAACCGGTCGTGCGGAGCACGAACCAGGGCAGCGCGACCCACGTCATCTGCGTGCCGATCGACGAGATGACCTCCGCCGCGAGCAGGGTCGCGAGGCGGCGATCCTTCAGCAGCGTCATTCCGCCGCAGCGCCGAAGCTGACCACGATCTGCCGGGCCCCGCGCCGCTGCCCGCGGCCGCGGAACTCGTCGAGCAGCTCCTCGAATCGCTCGCCGAGCTCCTCGAGCTCGGCGGGGGTCAGCTGGAGCTGGGCCGACGAGGTCTGAGCCGCCCGGCGCCAGCGCGTGGGCAGCTCGTGCTCGTGCCGCAGCGCATCGCGGATGCGCTGCTGCTGCCGCGCGACGAGCTCGTCGCGCAGGACGGCCGACTCGACCCCGTCGGAGCCGAACTCGATCCGGGCCGCGGTCGCGCGCCAGGGCCGCTCGCGGCCGGCTCCGCCTGCGCCCTCCTCGACGAAGCCCCACTTGGCGAGGGCGCGGAGGTGGTAGCTGCAGGAGGAGGGGCTGTCGCCGACTGCGAGGGCGCATTCGGTGGCGGTCCCCTGGTCGACCGTGTGCAGGTAGTCGAGCAGCGCGAGGCGCGTGGGGTGCGCCAGGGCGCGCATCGCGCGCGGGTCGTCGAGTGTGAGAGTAGTTTCGAAAGAGATCTTTCGAAACTACTCTTTCGAGAGCCAGGCGTCAAGCACCTGCTGCTCCTTCTCGCTCGCAAGTCCGGCCGGGGGCTCGGCAGGCGCCTCGTCGCTGCTCGCCCAGTCGAGCGTCGCCCGCACGGTCTCCTCGAGGGGCCGCGGCTGGAGGCCGGCGGCGAGCGCCGGCGCCGGGTCGACCGCGAGCATCCCGGCGTAGTCGGGCGATTGCAGCCACAGCGGCAGTTCCATCCACTCCCCGACGTCGTGCTCGGCGAGAAAGTCGCCGTCCACCCAGACGAAGTCGGCGTCGCTGCCCGCGACGCGGCGGCAGGTCTCGAACAGGTCCTCGCGCGTCGTCGGCCGGTCGACCGCGTTGAAGGTGCCCGCCGTGCCGCTCTCCGCCGCCCGGACGATCCAGGCGGCCAGGTCGCGCACGTCGATCACCTGGGCGGCCGCGCCCGGCGGCGCAGGCGCGAGCACCCGGCCGCCCGCGGCGATGCGGCGCGGCCAGTAGGTGAAGCGGCCGGTCGGGTCCCAGGGGCCCGAGATCAGCCCGGGGCGAGGGATGAAGGCGTCCGGGAGGCGTTCCCGGACCGTGTCCTCGCACAAGCCCTTGAGCTCGCCGTAGGCCTCGCGCCAGTCCTCGGTCGGCTCGGCCAGCTGTGCGACCGGCGACTGCTCGTTCGGCGGCGTCGCGAGACTCGCGTAGACGGAGATCGACGAGACGAACGTGTAGTGGCCGACGTCGCCCAGCGCGTCGATGGTCTCGCCCACGATGCGGGGCACGTAGCCGCTCGTGTCGACGACGGCGTCGAACTCGCGCCCGCGCAGCGCATCGAGGTGGCCGTCGCGGTCGCCGCGCAGCTTCTCGACATCCGCGAAGAGCTCGGGCCGCGTCTGGCCGCGGTTGAAGAGCGTCACCTCGTGACCGTGGTCGAGCGCGGCATCGACGACATGGCGGCCGAGGAACTGAGTCCCGCCGAGAACGAGCATGCGCATTACGCTCACCCTATGCACATCCGCCACGCCGAGCCCTCGGATTACGGCGCCGTGATCGGCGTCGTCGATCAATGGTGGGGCGGCCGCCCGATGGCGGCGATGCTGCCGAAGCTCTTCTTCGTCCACTTCCGCGACACGTCGTTCGTGCTGGAGGACGACGGTGAGATCGCCGGCTTTCTCTGCGGCTTCCGGTCGCAGACGCACGAGGACGAGGCGTACATCCACTTCGTCGGCGTCGACCCCGCGCGGCGCGGTGCCGGCCTCGCGCGCGCTCTCTACGAGCGGTTCTTCGAGGCGGTCGCGCCGCGGACGATCGTTCGCGCGGTCACGGCGCCGGTCAACGAGCGCTCGGTCGCATTCCACCGGGCTCTCGGCTTCGAGATCGAGCGCATCGACGAGGACTACGACGGGCACGGCGAGGCCCGCGTGCTTCTCGTCAAGCGGCTGGCCACGCCGGCCTAAGACCCCCTTTTCGGGGATGCCGCCGGCCGGTGGGCGGGCCACGATGCTGCCGTGGGGGTTCCCGTGTACCGGGGAGAATTCGGCGTGGCGCAGGCAGAGCGGCTGCTCTGGCGCGCCGGCTTCGGCCCGCGCCGGGGCGAGGCCGAGGCGCTCGCGAAGCTCGGCCGCCACGATGCGGTGCACTCGCTGCTCTATCCGGGCCTCGAGAAGCTGGTGGGCCCGAAGCCGCACGACTCCAAGGGCCATCCGCTCGCGCCGGGCGACGCCTGGGGCCACGACCACTGCTGGTGGCTCGACCGCATGGTGCGAACCTCACGCCCGCTCGTCGAGCGCATGGCACTCGTCTGGCACGACTGGTTCGCGACGTCCAACGCGGGCGTCGGCAGCCAGAAGCTGATGCTCGCGCAGAACCAGCTCTTCCGCAATCACGGCCTCGGCTCGTTCCAGAAGCTGCTGCTCGACGTGACGAAGGACCCGGCGATGCTGCTCTGGCTCAACGGCACGCAGAACGAGAAGGGCTCGCCGAACGAGAACTACGGACGCGAGATGATGGAGCTCTTCACGCTCGGGGCCGACCGCGGCGCGTACACCGAGCGTGACGTGCGCGAGCAGGCGCGATCGCTGACCGGCTGGCGAAACAAGTGGAAGCCGGGCCTCGGCGACTACGGCTTCCACCTCGACCCGACGCAGCACGACGACGGCATGAAGACGGTCTTCCACAAGCGCGGCCGCTACGACTGGCAGACCGCCTGCAAGCTCTGCATCTCGCACCCGCTGCACCCGTCGTTCTTCGTGAACAAGCTCTGGTCGTACTTCGTCCCGACCACGCCGGACCGCGGAACGCAGGCTGCGCTGATCGCGATCTACCGCAACGGCTGGCAGGTCAGGCCGGTCGTGCAGGCGATCCTCGAGCATCCGGTGCTCTACGACGGCCCGCGCATGGTCAAGCCGCCGATCGTGCATCTCGCCGGTCTGCTGCGGCGGATCGGCGCGGGGATCACGACCACCGACTGGGCGTGGATCGGGTCGCTCTCCGGGCAGCAGCTCTTCTATCCGCCGAACGTCGCGGGCTGGGACGACACGCGCTGGCTCGACACAGCGACGTTCCGCGGACGCTGGATCGCCGTCGAGCGGATCCTCCAGGACCGCAAGCTCGACCCGTCGAAAGGAAAGAAGCCGATGGATGCCGAGACCGTTCTCCGGCGCGCGCTCGCGTTCTGGAACAAGCCGCCGCTCGCGGACGCGACCCACGCAGCGCTGATGCACTACGCGCGCGCGGCGCTCGGCGATGCCGGCAAGGACACCTGGAAGCAGCAGCAGTATCCCGTGCTCGTCGAGAACGCACTGCGCCAGCTGATCGCCATCTCGCCGGAGCTCCAGACGTCGTGACGAAGAGCAACGTCGTCTGCGACGAGTGCACGCGCGCCGATGCGGTGCGCGCGGTTGCGGGCCGGGGCCTGCCGTCGATCGAGCCGGGCATGCCGACGCCGGCCGGGACCGGCCTGTCGCGCCGCAGCTTCGTCGCGCGCTCGGTCGGGCTCGCGCTGTCGGTCTACGGCGCCGGCCGCCTGCAGTTCTTCGACGAGGGCATCGCAGCCGCCGCGACGACCGCTCCGGCTCAGCCCGTGCTCGTCTCGGTGTTCCTGCAGGGCGGCGCGGACGCGCTCTCGCTGCTCTATCCGGACGGCGACCCGCTGTATCGCAAGTTTCGCACCGACCTCGCGCTGACGGGCGGCACGCCGTTCACCGAGGACCCGCGGCTGATGTGGCATCCGGCGCTCGCGCCGATCGCGCAGCTGTACGGCGAGGGCAAGGTCACCGTGCTGCCGGCGGTCGGCTACGACCACCCCGACCAGTCGCACTTCACCTCACGTCACTTCTGGGAGGTCGGCGCAACCGACCCGAGGCTGCTGACCGGATGGATGGGGCGCTATCTCGACGACGTCGGGACGCTCGACAACCCGCTGCAGGGCCTCTCGCTCACGGGGTCGTTGCAGCCGACGCTCGCGACGGCCAAGGTGCCGGTCGCCGCGATCGACGGACCGAGCCAGTACGACTTCTGGGTCCCCGGTGTGTGGGGCCAGCCCGAGACGCGGATGCTCGACGCGATCGGGACACTCGGCCGCATCCGCTCGAGCGATCCCGCCGTGCGCACCGTCGCCGGGGTCACCGCGCACGTAGACACGCTGCGCCGCCAGTTGCTGCCGTTCGCTGCCGAGGGCGCCGTGAAGCCGCCGGTGGCCTACCCGACCGGGAACGACTCGTTCCCGGCCAGCCTGCAGGGCCTCGCGGCGATGGTGGCGGCGGGGCTGCCGCTTCGCTGCGTCGCGCTGGAGGCCTCGGGCTCGTACGACACGCATGCCGGCCAGACCGCTGCGCTCACACCGGCGCTGACGCTGACCGCGGCGTCGCTCTACGCGTTCCAGCGTGATCTCGAGGCGCGCGGCGTCGCCGACCGCGTGCTCACGCTCGTCTGGTCGGAGTTCGGCCGGCGGGCCCAGGAGAACGGGTCGGGCGGCACCGACCACGGTGCCGCGGGGACGGGCTTCCTGATCGGCTCTCGCGCAGCGGGGCAGCAGATCGGTGAGTTCCCGGGGCTGTCCACCGGCCTCGACGCCGACGGCAACCTGAAGGCGACCTCGGACTTCCGTTCGGTGTACGCGTCGCTGCTCGAGCAGTGGCTGCGCTTCGACGCGGCGCGGATCATTCCGAGCGCGAACCGGTTCCAGCGCGTCACGCTGGTCAAATGAAGCTCGTCCTCGGAGCCGTCGGGTTCGTCGCGGCGGGCGTCTTCGCGGCATTCGCCCTCGCCGGCGTCTCGTTCTCGCGGACTCAGGTCGTCGCGACGGAGTACTCGTTCGCGCTCTCGCGCACCCATGTGAAGGCCGGCCACGCGGTGATCGAATTGGCGAACTTCGGACAGGACCAGCACGACCTGCGCCTGCAGCGCGTCGGGTCGCGTCACATCGCCGGGCTCGGCATCGTCGATCCCGGCACGAGGGCCGATCTGAGCCTGAACCTCGCGCCGGGGCGATACTTGGTCTGGTGCTCCGTCGCGAATCATCGCGCGCTCGGAATGCGGGCGACGCTCGTCGTCACGCGCTGAGCCTCGACGACGTCGGCGACCCGAACGGGCGGCCCGTCGTCTATCTGCACGGCGGCGGCGACTCCCGCCTCTCCCGGCATCCCGACGATCGCATCGCGGCCGGGCTCGCCGTGCGCCTGCTGGCCGTCGACCGCTGCGGGCCTGTCGTGCGCGCGCGGACGCTCCGCGAATGGGCGGAGCGTTTCGTCGGGATGTTGGACGTTGACCGGTTCGCGGTGATCGGCTGGTCGGCCGGCGGCCCGCACGCGCTCGCGGTGGCCGCGGTCGCCCCGGAGCGGGTGACGCGTGTTGCGCTCGTGGCGTCGATGCCGCCGCCCGACGGCGTCGCCGAGCTGCCCGCCGATGTGCGCCGCGTGATGCGCGTGGCGCGCATCGCGCCGCGGCTCGCCGCGCACGGGCTGGAGCGGTGGGGGAGGCGTCCGCCGCCGCCGACAGGGGACCCGGCCACGGACGAGGCATACGCGCTCGGCCGTGCGGAGTCGTTTCGCGACGGCGGGATGTGGCTTGCGCGCGAGCTCGCGTATCTCGGGCGACCGTGGGGGTTCGAGCTCGCCGACGTGCAGGCGCCGGTCGCGCTGTGGTGGGGCGAGCGCGACACCGTATGCCCGCCGCCGATCGCGCGCATCTACGAGGAGCGCCTGACGGACGCGACGCTCCACCTGACCGGCGACACGCACCAGATCCTCTTCACCCGCTGGCGCGAACTGCTCGCGGACGTGTCCCGCCGGGACACGTCCGGGGTCTGACCCCAGACACGGCTCACTGAGACACGTCCGGGGTCTGACCCCGCAGTTGTCTCGTTCGGACGCGTCCCCGGTGCCTGGACGCCGGCCGGGCGATCGCAGACCGCACTGCGCTGCGACGCTCTTCGCCCGTTCGGACATGGCTTCGGGTCTGACCCCGTTGGGCCGTTGCGAAGCGCGCCCCAGGCTCAGCGGTGCGGCGGTCGGAGCGCGGCGAACTCATCGGTCACCTCGAGCCGCTGCGACGCGAAGTGGAAGAGCGACGCCGGACGGCCACCCGCACGCCCCGGGGCGCGCACCCCCTCGACACGCTCGAGCACGCCCCGGCGAACGAGCACGCGCTGCAGGTTCGTCGCCGACACGTCGTGTCCGAGCGCGGCGACGTAGATCTCGCGCAGCTCGGAGATCGTGAACGTCGCGGGCGCGAGCGCGAAGCCGACGTTGGTGTACGAGAGCTTCGCGCGGAGCCTCGCCTGGGCCGCGGCGACGAGCTCCGCATGGTCGGGCGTCAGTGCCGGCTCCGAGCGCCACTCGCCGTCGACTCGCGCGTCGGCCGGCGCGAGACCGAGATATGCGGTCGCGATTCGCCCATCGCGGAGCAGTCGCGTCTCGAGCTGCTCGACGTGCGCGAGCGAACCGACGTCGAGGGCCCGGCCGAGCGCCCCGGCGAGCGGCTCACGCGCTGCGACGCGCGACTCAGGGAGCTCACCGCCTGCAAGCAGCACCTCCAGGTGCCCGCCGCGGGCGCGAAGCGCGACGCCGAGCACGGTGTGGGAAGTAGAATCGGCCACGGTTTTCGTCCCACAGTCTAAAACCCCCTCGGAGGCCCCGTTGAAGTCCCTGATCCCGCTGCTCCTCGTGCTCGCCGTCGCGGCCACGGCGTGCGGCTCGAAGAAGAGCGCCGCGACCACTTCGAGCACCACGACCACCCCCGCCGCAACCGCCTACAAGGTCGGTCTGAACACCGACATCGGCGGCCTCAACGACCGCGGCTTCAACCACCTGGCCTACGTCGGGCTCCTGCAGGCACAGCACCGGCTCGGTGTCCAGACGAGGGTCATCCAGTCCGCGTCGCCCGCGGACTACATCCCGAACCTCAGCAAGCTCGCGCAGCAGGGCTACAACCTCGTGATCGGCGTCGGCTACACCGAGATCGACGCGCTGAAGGCGGTGGCGAAGCAGTTCCCGAAGACGCACTTCGCGATCGTCGACGTGTCGAACGCCGACGAGGGCGGGCTCGAGAACGTCCAGGGCCTGCTCTTCAAGGAGCAGGAGGCAGGCTATCTCGCGGGCTACGCGGCCGGGCTCGCCGCGAAGCAGCGCGGCGGGAAAGCGGTCTCGTCCGTGGGCGGCGAGAAGCAGCCGCCGGTCGACCGCTATATCGCGGGCTTCCAGGCGGGCGCCAAGGCGGCCGATCCAGGCATCACCACCCTGAACGGCTACTCGCAGGACTTCGAGAACCAGGCGAAGTGCAAGGAGATCGCTCTCAACCAGATCGCCCAGGGCTCCGTCGTCGTGTTCCAGGTCGCGGGCGGCTGCGGGCTCGGCGCACTCGACGCCGCCAAGGAGCACAACGTGTGGGGCGTCGGGGTGGACGCCGATCAGGGCTACCTCGGCACCTACGTGCTCACCTCGGCGCTGAAGCGCGTCGACACGTCGGTGTACGACTCGATCCGCGACGCGAAGGCCGGGAAGTTCAAGGGCGGGACGGACGCGGTCTACGGTTTGGATGTCGGCGGTGTGGGCATCGGGAAGTTCTCCCCGAAGACGCCTGCGGGGATCGCGGCGAAGGTCGCGCTGATCAAGCAGCAGATCGCATCCGGCAAGATCACGAACATCCCGACGACGGTCAAATGACAGGACTGAGCGCCAGGCACATCGAGCTCCTGAAGGGGCTCAACTTCGGGGTCATCGCGACCGTCGGCGAGAACGGACGCCTGCAGACGAGCGTCGTGTGGGTCGACACCGACGGGGAGAACGTCCTCGTCAACACGACCAACTGGCGCGCGAAGGGGCGGAACCTGCGCGCGAGCCCGCGCGTCTCGATCAGCGTCTGGGTCAACGAAGACCCGTACAAGTACTTCGAGGTCGAAGGCCCGGTCGAGCTCACGGAGGAGGGGGCGAACGAGCACATCAGCGAGCTCTCGCGCCGCTACGAAGGCAAGGACTTCCACACCCCGGTCGACCGCGTGATCGCGCGGATCACGCCCGAGCGTGTGCTCGACCACGGCCTCGGCACTGGCTGAATAGCTGCATGATCAATATGCTCGCGGTCATGCCCCTGAGCGACCTACGCGCAGCAGCGCGCGACCATCTGTGGTTGCACTTCACGCGGATGCACGGGTACGAGCCGCCCGTGATCGTGCGCGGGGAGGGCTGCTACCTCTGGGACGACCAGGGCAAGCGGTACCTCGACGCGCTCGCGGGCCTCTTCTCCGTCAACATCGGCTACTCGCACGGCGAGGAGATCGGCCAGGCGGCGCTCGAGCAGATGCGCGAGCTGCCGTTCTACACCAACTGGTCGTACGCCCACCCGCGGGCGATCGAGCTCGCGCATGAGCTGGCCCGCATCGCGCCGCCGCACATCAACCGCGCGTTCTTCGTCTCCGGCGGGTCGGAAGCGGTCGAGTCCGCCTGGAAGATGGCGCGCCAGTACCACATGGCCCGCGGCCAGCGCCGCTGGAAGGCCGTTTCGCGCCGCACCGCTTACCACGGGACGACGATGGGCGCGCTCTCGATCAACGGCATTCCGGCTCTGCGTGCGCCGTTCGAGCCGCTCGTGCCCGATGTCGTGCACGTGCGCAACACGAACCGCTACCACCGGCCGCCCGAGGAGACCGAAGCCGAGTTCACGCGCTTCCTGCTCACCGACCTCGAGGAGTCGATCGTCCAGGCGGGCCCCGAAACCGTCGCGATGGTCATCTTCGAGCCGGTGCAGAACGCAGGCGGCTCGTTCACGCCGCCGGCCGGCTACTTCCAGGGCGTGCGCGAGATCTGCGACCACTACGGGATCCTCCTCTGCGCCGACGAGGTGATCACCGGGTTCGGCCGCACCGGTGCGTGGTTCGCGAGCGAGCGCTACGACATCAAGCCCGACCTGATCACCTGTGCCAAGGGCCTGTCCTCGAGCTATGCCGCGATCGGCGCGGTGCTGATCGCCGACAAGGTGGCCGACGCGTTCAAGAGCGAGACCGCGATGTACGCGCACGGCATCACCTTCGGCGGGCACCCCGTCGGGTGCGCGATCGCGCTCAAGAACCTCGAGATCATGCACCGCGAGCAGGTCGTCGAGCACGTTGCGGAGACCCAGGACGACTTCCGCGCGCAGCTCGAGAAGCTGCTCGACCTGGACATCGTCGGCGACGTGCGCGGCACCGGCTACCTCTACGCGCTCGAGCTCGTGAAGGACAAGCAGACACGCGAGACGTTCAGCCCCGACGAGTCCGAGACCCTGCTGCGCGGCTTCCTCTCGCCGGCGCTCTTCGAGGCGGGGCTCATCTGCCGCGCCGACGACCGCGGCGATCCCGTCGTCCAGATCTCACCGCCCCTCGTCGCCGGGCAGGAGGAGATCGGGGAGATCGTCAGCATCCTCGGCGACGTTCTGACCGAGGCCTGGAAGCGGGTCGTCTAGCACCGAGCCGGCCGCGGCAGCTCCGGCGCGACGCCGCCGGGTGCAACTACGCTCTTTCGAATGGGTAGGTCGGTCGGCATCACGCTCGTGGCGGTCGCTGCGGCCATGTGGGGGCTCGATGCGTGGATCCGCAAACCGCTTGCGCAGTCGACGGCCGTGGGCACGATCGTGTTCGGCGAGCACCTCGTGCTCGTCCTGTGCACGCTGCCGTTCCTGCTCGGAGCGCTCGCGACCGTCTTCCGGCTCGGCTGGCGCTATGTCCTCGCCGCGGTCGTGATCGGCGCCGGCTCTTCCGCCATCGCGACGATCCTGTTCACGCAGGCGTTCGTGGACGGGGACCCCGTCACGCCCGTGGTGCTGCAGAAGGTGCAGCCGATCATCGCCGTGATCGCCGCGCGGATCATCCTGGACGAGCGGCCGCGGCCGCGCTTCGCCCTCTACCTCGTCCCGGCGCTCGTCGGCACGTGGCTGATCGGCGTCAACCATCCACTGCATCCCACTGCGCAGGGGCTCAAGCCGATGCTGTTCGCGCTCGGCGCCGCGGTGCTCTGGGCGCTCGGCACCGTGCTCGGCCGTTATCTGTCGCAGCGCATGAAGTTCCAGTACGTGACGACTCTGCGCTTTGCGTTCGGCCTGCCCGCCGCGGCGATCGCACTGCTCGTGCTCGGTGCGCCTGCGTTCGCGTCCGGGCACGATATGGGCTGGATCGCCGTGCTCGCGCTCGTGACAGGGCTGGTCGCGCTCGGGCTCTACTACTACGGCCTGCAGAGCACGCCTGCGGTCGCCGCGACGATCGCCGAGCTCGCGTTCCCCGTCAGCGCGACGCTGGTCGGCTACTTCAAGTTCGGCTACGTCCTCACCGGCTGGCAGTGGGTCGGCGTCGCGCTCACAACCCTCGTCGTCGCCCTGCTGCCTGCGCGAAGCGAGCGGATCGAGCGGGTGCCGGCGCCCGCACCAGCGCCGGCGCCTGCCTAGTTCTCGTCCGGCCCGGCCTCGGCAGCGAATGCGCGCGCGATGTCGAGCGTCGAAAGCACGCCGATCGGCAGGCCCGCGTCGTTGATCACGAGCAGGTGGCTCGTCTCGTTCTCGGCGAGGAGCTTCGCTGCGTGCAGAAGCGTCAGCTCGGGTGTGACGGTGACGACCGGCGACGCCGCCACCGTTCCGGCATTCGCGTTCGTGCCGATCGCCTCCACCAGATCGAGGTCGGAGATCACGCCCCACGGGTGCAGACGGTCGTCGGTTCCGAAGACGACGATCGCGTGCACACGATGCCGCGCCATCATGCGGGCGACGGTGCGAAGTGGGGTGACGGGCAGGCAGGTCAGGACGCCGGGGTTCATCGCCTCGCCGACCGTGCCGGTCCCGAGCTCCGTGTAGGTGACGGTCATCGCTGCACCTCCTGCTTGTCGCGGGCAACGCCCGCGGTGACTGCGGCGGCTGCGACCGCGCGTGCGACGTTGGGAGCCACGCTCCGGTCGAAGACGCTTGGGACGATGTAGTCGGACGCGAGCTCGTCGTCGGAGATCGCCGCCGCGATCGCGTGGGCGGCCGCGAGCTCCATCTCGGGCGTGATCGCGCGCGCTCGAACGTCGAGGGCGCCGCGGAAGACACCGGGGAACGCGAGCACGTTGTTGATCTGGTTCGGATAGTCGGAGCGGCCGGTCGCGATCACCGCGGCGATCTGCTCGACCTCCTCCGGCTCGACCTCCGAGCGGGGGTTCGCGAGCGCGAACACGATCGGATCGTCGGCCATCCGTTCGATGCCGGCGTGGGTGACCGCTCCGGGCACGGAGACGCCGACGAAGACGTCCGCGCCGGCGAGCATCTCGTCGGCGGTGCCGCGCTCGCCGGCGGGGTTCGTCAGCTCGGCGTACTCGCGCTTCGCGTCGTTCAGGCCGGGCCGTCCGCGGTAGAGGGCGCCGCCCTCGTCGCAGCCGATGATCAGGCGCGCGCCCGCGGCCAGAAGGATCTTCGTGACGGCGGTGCCCGCTGCGCCGCAGCCGGTCGTGACGACCTTCACGTCCTCGATCCGCTTGTCGACGACCCGGAGCGCATTGATCAAAGCTGCGAGCACGACGATGGCGGTTCCGTGCTGGTCGTCGTGGAAGACCGGGATGTCGAGCTCGCGGCGCAGCCGCGCTTCGATCTCGAAGCAGCGCGGCGCAGAGATGTCCTCGAGGTTGATCCCGCCGAACCCGGGGGAGATGGCCTTCACGATCGACACGATCTCGTCGACGTCCTGCGTTGCGAGACAGATCGGGAACGCGTCGACCTCTCCGAACTCCTTGAAGAGCATCGACTTGCCCTCCATCACGGGCAGGGCGGCCTCGGGCCCGATGTCGCCGAGGCCGAGCACGGCGGACCCGTCGGTGACGACCGCGACCATGTGCTGCTTGGTCGTCAGCGCCCAGACCTTCTGCGGATCGTCGGCGATCGCCCGGGAGACGCGCGCGACGCCGGGCGTATAGGCCATCGACAGGTCGTCGCGCGTCTTGATCGGCGCGCGGGGGACGACCTCGATCTTGCCGCGCAGGTGCATGAGGAACGTGCGGTCGGAGACGTGCAGCACCTCGACGCCGTCGACGTGCTCGACCGCGTTCACGACCGCTTCGAGATGCGTCGTGTCGGCGCAGAGCACGGTGACGTCGCGAACCTTGGTCAGGCGCTCGACGCGGACGATGTCGATCGCCCCGAGCGACGCCCCTGCCTCGCCGATCGCTGCCGCGAACCGGGCGAACGAGCCGGGGCTGTCGTCCAGTCGGACGCGGACGGTGGCGCTGAACGATGCGGATGGGTGCATGCCGTTTACGGTAGGAGCGGCCCTATTGTGCGACATCGGGAGAAACTACGGCGATGAACGTGACGATCTGCGATGTCGGGCCGCGCGACGGGCTCCAGAACGAGCGCGAGACGCTCGCGCCGGCCGTGCGCGCCGAGCTCGTCTCGCGCCTCGCCGCCGCGCACGTTCCACGCATCGAGGCCGTCTCGTTCGTGCGCGACGATCGCGTGCCGCAGATGGCGGGCGCCGAGGAGGTCGCCGCCGCAGCGCAGCCCGGCGATTCGGAGCTGTCCGGGCTCGTGCTGAACGAGCGCGGCTACGAGCGCCTTGGGCAGACGAATCTGGCCCGAATGAACTGCACGCTGGCCGCGACGGAGACTTTCAACCGGCGCAACGGCAACGCCTCGCTCGACGAGGCCCTCGGCCGGGTGCGGGCGATCGTCGCGGCAGCGCGCGTCCCCGCGACAGTGACGGTCTCGTGCGCGTGGGGCTGCCCGTTCGAGGGCGAGGTCGATCCGGCCGCGGTCGCCGACCTCTGTGAGCGGCTGGACGGCGCAGACGAGCTCGTCCTGGCCGACACGATCGGTGTGGCGACGCCCCGCAGGGTGCTGCGACTGGTCGAGCGCGTCTCGATCCTCGGCAGGCCGGTCGGCGCGCACCTGCACAACACGCGCAATACCGGATATTCGTCCGCGTGGGGTGCACTCGAGGGCGGCGCAACGGTGCTCGATGCGTCGGTCGGCGGCCTCGGCGGCTGCCCGTTCTCGCCCAACGCGACCGGCAACGTGGCGACGGAGGATCTCGTCTGGCAGCTCGAGCGCGACGGTGTGCGGACGGGGGTCGACATCGACGCGCTGATCGACGTCTCGCGTTGGCTCGAGCAGTTGCTCGGCCGGCGGCTCGAAGGCTCGCTCTACCGTGCGGCGAGCTGGCCGGCGTAGGCCGCGAGCGTCCGCTCGACGTCCTCGTCGCTCGTCTGCCAGTTCGACACGGAGATCCGGATCGCCGCGCGCCCGTCCCAGGTCGTCCCGGTCATCCACGCCTCTCCGCTGTCCTGCACGGCGCGCAGCGCCTCGGCGGTCTCGGCGTCCGAGGAGAAGCGGAACAGCACCTGGTTCAGCTCGACGTCGTTGAGCACCTCCGCGCCGAGGTCCTCGAGCCCAGCGGCGAAGCGGCGGGCAGCAGCAGCGATCCACCAGGTCGGCGATCCCGGTGCGCCCGAGCGAGCGAATCGCCGCGTTTCCAGTCGATCTGGTCGCGCTGCTCGTCGTCCGCGGTCAGGTAGGCAGCACGTGCGGCGAACGAGCCGCTGTGTGACTCGGGGTGCGCGGTGAAACACGCCGAACAACGGGCCGGCTACGACGCTGTTCTTCACGGCTGGGCCCGACGGCGAAAGCCACGGGCTCTTCGGCTCGATCACGGCTCTGCCGTAGTCCGGGGGCATCCGGGCCGCCGCTGCCCTACGGCGGCGGCCCGCTACGACCGTCTCGGCGGGCCACCGTTCACCGGCCGGTACCCGGCGAAGGCCGAGTCGAGCACGCCCTCGCCGCTCGTCAGGCCGGGGAGCTGCCGCTGGAGCTCCTGGGCTTGCGTCGCGGGCAGCACCGTTTCGATCGTCGCGAGCTTCCCGCGCAGCGACGGCGGCTCGACTGCGCCACCGAGCCGTGCCAGGGCGGCGAGCAGCGCGCCGATCGCGCCGGGCGGCAGCTCGACGGTCACCCGGACGATCGGCTCGCACACCACGGTGCCGGCCCGTTCGAGCGCCTGCGCGACGACGAGCGGCGTCAGCTTGCGGAAGTCCGCCGCCGTGCTGAGCGGCCCCCGGCGCGAAGGCGGGCCGTCGGGGACGCTGTAGATGCAGCGGGTCATCGTCACGACGCAGTCGGTGACCTGCCAACCGAAGAGGCCTTCCTGCAGAGCGTCCCGGACGTACTGGCCCATTCGCTCCGCGAAGCCGTCGAGCGTCTTGTAGACGTACAGCGGAGTCGTGCGAGGGTCGACCCGTAGCCGGAAGTCGAACCCGCCACCGCTTGGCGCGGGATCGATGCGGAGGCCGATCGTGGCGAGATAGGGGTTCGACTCGGCGTGGAGCAGCTCGATCGCCTCCCCGGAGCCCACCGGACGTTCGAGGTAGATCGGCGTCGTCTCGCGGAACGTGACGTCGAGGCCGAACTCGTCGGCGAGCGTCGCCTGGATCACCTCCTTCTGCACCTCGCCGTACAGCGAGACGGAGAGCTCTCCCCGCGTGTCGTCCTGGCGGACGTCGATCAGCGGATCCTGTTCGGCGAGCTGCGCCAGGGCGGCTCGGAGCGCGGCGCCGTCGTCGGGCTGCGCGGGGGAGACGACCGACTCCAGCGTCGGCGGCGGAAAGTGGTGCTCGGCTCCCATAGCCGGGGAATCGCCGATGTGATCGCCGATCTGGACTCCCGCGAGACCCCAGAGCTTTGCGACGCCGCCTGCGGCGACCTCGGGGCGCCGGACGGCCCCTCCCTGTTCGAAGACGGTGATCGCCGTCACCTTGTCGTCGAGCCCGCGGCCGAGGTGGAGCCGTTCGCGCACGCGGATCGTTCCCGAGAAGAGACGGACGTACGCGATCTTCTCGCCGTTCGCGCCGCGTTCGATCTTGAAGACCGTCGCCGACACCGGCCCCTCGGGCTCGCCGCCGGCGGCGGGCAGGAGGCCGGTGATCGCGGTCCGCAGCGACTCGAGCCCGTCGCCCGTGACGGCGGAGCCGAAGAGCACCGGATGGACGAGCGCCCGCTTCGTCTGTGCGGCGAACGCGTCCTGCAACAGGTGGGACGGGACGTGCGCCTCGTCCTCGACGTACGCCGCCATGATCTCTTCGTCCCGTTCCGCGAGCAGCTCGGCCAGGCGGGCGCCGCGCAGCTCGATCGGCACGGCGGCTGTGGTCAGACGGTCCGAGATGTCGCGCAGGACGCGCTCTGCGTCGGCACCAGGTCGATCGAGCTTGTTCACGAACAGCAACGTCGGAATGTGGAGACGCTGCAGGGCGCGCATCAGGATGCGCGTCTGCGGCTGCACGCCCTCGACGCCCGAGAGCACGAGCACCGCGCCGTCGAGCACGTTGAGAACGCGCTCGACCTCGGCGATGAAGTCCGGGTGGCCGGGCGTGTCGATCAGATTGACGTGCAGGTCGCCGAGCGCGAACGACGCGACGGCGGACCTGATCGTGATCCCCCGTTGCCGCTCGAGCGCGAGCGAATCGGTCTGTGTCGTGCCGGCGTCGACGCTGCCGGGCTGGTCGATGACGCCCGCTTCGTAGAGCAGGCGTTCGGTGAGAGTTGTCTTACCGGCGTCTACGTGCGCCAGGATCCCAAGGTTCAGTTCTTTCGTCGCCACGCGTCATACCCTCCGAATAGGTCGCAAAGCCCTTTTCGATTGACATGAACGCGTGACGCATCTCAGCTCCTTGGTCGAACGGCGACGGCAACGACTGACGGAGAATCATACGCAGCGCCGGAGTTGAGCCTGGCTCCACGGGCCGCGTCCGCTGCCGACGCGTCCGGGGTCTGACCCCGGGTTGGCTGGTCGAGCCATGTCCCGGGGTCTGACCCCAGGACCGACTCGTCTGTTGGACGGCTTTCGTTGGCTCGTTGAGACACGTCTGGGGTCTGACCCCGCGCCTGCGTGGTTCACTGCGGTCGTGGGCGCGGACGAGCTCCTTTCCGACCTCGAGGCGATTCTCGGGCTGACGCAGGAGCTGTGGCCCGACACCGGCTGCACGTACGGCCAGATCGCCTGGTGGGCGGCGAGCATCCCGCACGGGGAGTCCGAGGCGCGCCTCTGGCACGACGGCGGCAGGCTCGTCGGCTGGGGCTGGCTCAGCGGCGGGACGGAGCTCGAGTTCGACGTTCGCCCGAGCCACCGCGAGGTGCTGGACGAGATCCTCGACTGGGCGGAGCCGGAGGAGCTCCTCGTCCGCTCGGACCATACGGACGCGATCGGCCGCATCGAGGCACACGGGCTCACGCACGATCCGGAGGCGCCGTGGATGCGGCTGAACGCGCGCTCGCTGGAGCAGATCGACGAGCCCCAGCTCCCCGACGGGTACCGCTTGCGCACCGTCGAGGAGCGTGACTGGTCGTCGCGCGTCGAGGCCCACCGCTCGGCCTTCCAACCGTCGCGCTTCCGGGACGACCTCTATGCGTTCGCGCGCTCGACGCCTGCGTATCACGCTGACCTCGACTGCGTGGCCGAGGCGCCCGACGGCTCGATCGCCGCCTTCACGCTCGCGTGGCTCGACGAGGTGAACGGCGTCGGCCAATTCGAGCCGGTCGGTACGCATGCCGACCATCGCCGCCGCGGCCTCGGCCGGGCGGTCGGCCTGTTCGCGCTGCAACGGCTGCGCGAGCTGGGCGCCGCCTCGGCGCTTGTCGAGTGCCGAGGCGATGCCGCGTATCCGGTCCCCGCCCGGCTCTACGAGTCGCTCGGCTTCCGGGAGGTCTCGCGCACGTTGGCGTACCGCCGGTAGTCCGGCCGTTTTGCAATCGGGCCAATCGAGCAGGACGCACGCATGAACGCGGCGATCTTCGGCCTCGTGGGCGTGATCGTCGGTGCGCTGCTGATCGGCTTCGTCGCGTCCTCGGCCGTGGCGCGCCGGAACCGCAGGGCAGTGCAGATCGCCGCACGGCTGCTCCTCGCCGACATCGCGACCGCGCAGGCCGCCTACGAGCGCTGCCTCGAGGAAGGTACGTGGGTCATGCTGGCCACCCGACCGGTGTCGCTCGAGGCGTGGAACCAATGGAAGGCTCTGCTCGCCTCGAACATCTCCGGCGGCGCCGAGTGGACGAAGGTCTTCTCCGTGTTCGTGGACGTGCAGCAGTTCAACGCGCTCGCAGCCGCCCACCGCGAGAGCGATCCGATCTCGCAGTCGGCGAGCGACGCAATGTCCCTGGCGCTGGCGCGAACCGACGAGGCGCTGCTCGTGCTCGCGCCCTATGCCCGCGGAGACCACCTCTACTGGTCTCGCTTCCAGGCCCGGCTCGCACGGCTCCTCAGGCGCTGACCCGCGCGGATTGCCTGGGCCTGCGCACGGGACTACACTCCGTGCTCCGATGGCCCCGGACTCGATCGACGCCGACCCGCAGTCGCTCCCGCGCTCGTTTCGCGGCTACAACCGGCGCGCGACCGAGGAGCTCTTCAGGCGCGTCGCGTGGGACTATGCCGTCCTCGCGGGCGAGCACCGAAAGCTGAAGACGGCGGCCGAGGCACAGCCGCCGGCTGCGCCGGAGCAGCCCCAGCCGGCCCGGGCGACGCGGGCGGAGTTCGACGAGGAGGCTCACCTACTGCTCGCTGCAGCGCAGAAGGCCGCGCGGGAGATGCGCGAGTCGGCGCGCGCCGACTGTGAGCTGGCGCTGAAGAAGGCCAAAAGCCGGGCCGGGGAGATCGAGGAGGAGGCGATGCGCGCCGCAGGGGACGCACGGGCGGTTCTCGACGCGGCTGTCGCACTGCGCCTGAGCCTCCAGGATGCGCTGAACACGCTGGAGCACGATGCTCCGGCACCCGCTGCGAACGGTGCGGTCGTGGCGCTGCCCAACTCGGCGCTCGCCAACACGGCGCGGCCCGAGCCTCTGTGAGCTGAGAGGTCCTGCCTACGGCTTCGGGTAAGGAGCCCACTTGAGGCAGAGCCCCGGTGGCCGTGCGCCGTGGCGCAGGTAGAAGAAGAGCTCGCGGGCCGGGATCTGGATGATCTCGCCGCGCCAGCAGATCGAGATCAGGTGGCCGTACTGCGACTGGAACGGGTAGTGCGCCGGTGACGCGCCGCTGCCCGAGCCTCGTCGTCGTCGTCGTCGTCGTCGTCGTCGTGTGGCCCGGCGTGGGCGTGTTGACGGGGTGAACGACCACCGTCGTCTTGGGCGGTGCGACGAGGTGGACGACGCTGACGCCGAAGGAGTGGACGGAGCCGCCGGCTGCGCCGAGTGCGCCTGCCGCGCCGAGCGAGGCGGCGAGCGCGGCGGTGACGGCGGCGACGAGCGCAACCTTCGGCAGCGCGAACCGCCGGTTGCGCGGCATGGGCCCGATCTGGCGGCTCAGCATGCGGACGAGGTCGGTGGGCGGTTGTGGCCGCTGGGCGCGGAGCTCGCGCTCGAGGTTCGTCTCGCCGGTCTGCTTCCCGAATCTCATCTCGACCCTAGTACCGGAGGAGAGGCCGGAACCCTTACATGGGCAGCTACGGGCTCTTCGCGGACGGCGGATGCTCGAGCTGGGCGAGCTCGGGGCCGGCCGGGTTCAGCGCTCGCACCCGGGCGATCGCGCGGGCCCGCACCGTTCCTCCGGCCGCGGCGGCGAGGTCGTACCAGGTCTCCCAGTCGCCCGGATCCTTGGCTGCGGCCCGCTGCAGGTCGGCGAGACCGGCTCGTTTGTTTCCGGCGAGGATGTTTCCGTCGCCGAGGTCGCGGAGCGCCTGGGCCGACCAGGGCGCCCAGCGATGAGCCCGCTTCGCCTCCGACACGACCACCTTGCCCTTGTCGTCCAGCAGCGCCTGCTCGCTCCGCGCGAGCGCGATGTTCCCGATCAGCCCGACGAAGGCGACCACCCCGGCGAGCGCCGCCAGCGCGCCGATCACGACCCGGACCGTTCGCCCGAGCGGGCGCGCAGCGGCCTGGTTCTCACCGCGCGCGGCGACGACGAGCGCCGCTCCCGCGAAGAGCGCGAGCAGGGTCACGGCCGGCACCTGCCAGTCCCAGTCGACGATGCAGTGCACGAGGTACGCGGTGTACGCCCCGAGTGCGGTCGCCGCGAGCGGGTGCCAGCGGGCCCTGGCCGCCGCGAAGAGGGGCAGCGCGAGGAAGAGCGCGAGCAGCGCCTCGCCGATCAGCCCGAGCTCGCCGAGCGTCTGGGCATACAGGTTGTGCGTATCGGTCACGAAGTAGCCGTTCGTGCGATGGGCGAGCCACCAGCGCTGAAAGCTGCCCGCTCCTCCGCCGGCCACGGGATGCGCGCGGAACTCGTTCCAGGCGGCGTGCCAGAGCACGGTGCGCCCGTTGTTCGAGAACGAGAAGAGGCGGCTGTTCAGGTTCTGCCCGCCGGTCGGCGGCCCCGTGAACGAGTTGTAGGTGCGGTGCGCGAGCTTGGACGGCGAGCCGTAGTGCGCGAAGACGCCGGCGATCGCCGCGAGCAGCGCGACGGCGACCACGACGGCTACACCGATCCGCACGCGTCTGGAGACCTCGATCCGCCCGGCGAAGACGGCGTAGGCGCCCGCGACGACCGCCTGCAACAGCGCGAGCGCCGCGAGCACCGCGGCGAGCCGGTGGCCGGCGTGTGAGGCCGCGGCGATCGACGCCGAACGGTCGGTCAGCGCCGGCGGCCGCGATGCGAGCCACACCGCGAGGACGGGCAGCGGCAGGAACACGAACAGCGCTACGAACAGCCGCTCGCGCCAGGGGCTGTAGAGCAGCGTGACGACGAGACCGGTGAGGAGCGCAGCCCACGCTCCGCGGCTGTAGGTGTAGTAGAGCGTCGGCAACAGGACGACGAGCGCCGCGCCGGCGACGACGCGCAGCGCGGTGATGCGGCCGACGACTGCACCGCCGAGGGCGAGCAGGGCAGCGGCGCCGGCGAAGATCCCGAGCGCGTTCCAGTAGCCGACCGGGACGAACAGCCGATAGTCGGGCTTCAAGCCGCCGAAGTGATCGGGAAACAGACGCGTCCCGAGCGCGTAGAAGCAGATCGCCGTCGCGCCGAGCAGAAGCCCCGAGAGCCAGCGCTCCAGGTCGCGGCGCCGGAGCAGGAGCAGCGCGCCGGCGACGGCCGCCGCGTAGACGACGGCGCGCTGCCCCTGGTCGACCGCGGTGCCCGCCGAGCCCGCCCAGAGCGCGGAGCAGAACGTGAACACGCAGAGCGCTGCCCCGGCGACGACCCACGTGACGTCGATGCGGCCCCAGCGAGGTGCGACCAGCACGACTGCGATCACCGTCACCCAGGCGAAGGCGAGCGCGCTCCACCCGAACGCCGTGGCGAAGTAGCCGCCGTTTGCAGCAGCGACGGCGAGCACGGCCGTCAGCGGCAGCACGAGGGAGAGCACCGACCAGACGGGGAGCCGCCGCCGGTCCAGCGGCGCTGCGCTCGCGAGCGTGTGGCTCGTCATTCCGAGACCTCCAGCGACCGCTCGTCCTGCGGCCCGCCGCTCCGTACCTGCCCGCCGCTCTCGAGCGCGTCGCTCAGCGTCTGCAGGGCGCGATGCAGGGCGACCTCGACGGCGTTCGTCTTCACGTCGAGCACCTCGCCGATCTGGCGCGCCGTCAGGTCGGCGCCGTAGCGCAGCGCGATCAGCTCGCGGTCGCGCGGGCCGAGCAGCGAGACGGCGTCCCGGAGATCCAGCCGTGTCGCGGAGTCTGCTGCCAGCTCTCCCGGCGCAACCTCCTCGGGAACGCTCTCGACGGGAGTCGGCCGCTCCCCGAAGTGCTCGCTGATGCAGCGCCGGGCAATGCCGATGAGCCAGGCCGCGGCGTCGCCACGGCTCGGGTCGAACCGGTCGCGGTAGCGCAGCGCGCGCTCGATCGCGGCCGACGTGATGTCCTCCGCGTCCGGGCCGTCCCCGACCCGGTAGGCGACGTAGGCGTAGACCCTCCGGATCAGCGGCTCCGGGTCGGCGAGCGGGTCGTGATGAGCCACCGGGGCACCTTAGGTCAAGCTGACAACCCGCCGCCGCGGAGGTAGGATCGCCGCCATGCCGAGGTACATGATCGTTCGCGCGTTCGATTGTGGCGAGGCGGAGATGCCGCTCGTCGGCCGCCGCTCACGCGAGATCCTCGAGACCGAGGTGGTCGGCGTCACCTGGGAGCACAGCCACGTCGTCGTCGACGACACCGGCCTGGTGCGGACATTCTGCGTCTACTCGGCGCCCGACGAGGAAGCCGTTCGCAACCATTCAACGCGGCTCGGGCGGCACAAGGTGGAGTCGATCGACGAGATCGTCGGCGACGTCACGCCCGCGGACTTCCCGCCCGCCTGACGTCCTGCAGGTGGAACGACGCCGAGCTCGCGAGTGCGAGGCGCCGCCGCAGCACGTTCCTGCGCTCGGTGTCGTCGGCCGGGACCAGTTCGTACGCTTCGCGGTAGAGCAGTGCCGCGTGATCCTTCGCCCAGCCGCGCTCTGCGAGCTCCGCGGCGCGCACGAGCTGTTCGACCGCCCGCTCGTGGTCGCCTGCGTCGCGCCAGTGGCGTGCGAGTGCGCCGATCGCCTCGCCCGACGCGCCCGTCGTGCTGCCGAAGAACTCGGCGACGAGTGCGTGGCGGCGCGCGCGGTCCGCGCGGGGCAGGAGGTCGTAGGCGACGTCGCGGATCAGCACGTGGGTGAAGGCGAACTGCTGTTGCCCCTCGATGATCGATGACGTCTCGCGCCGGACGAGGTCGCGGCGCTCGAGCTCCTCGAGCACGTGCGTCAGATCGCTGTTCTCGGTGTTCATCGTACGCAGCGCTTCGAGCCAGAACACCTTGCCGACCACGGCTGCGTCGAGGAGCAGCGAGCGCTCGGCGTGCGGGAGGGCATCCAGGCGCGCCGCGACGATCTCACGGACGTTCGTGGGAAGCCTCCCCGCGGGCAGCTCGCCGATGCTCGCCGCGAGCTGCTCGATGAAGAGCGGGTTGCCCTCGGCGACGCGGATCACCTCGTCGGCCTGCGCGCCGTCACCGAGCCGCCGGGCTGTCAGCTCGCGCGCATGGGCCTCGTCGAGCGGGCCGAGGGTCAGCGCGGTGTAGCCGGTGACGCCGGAGCCCCAGCCCTCTTGCAGGTCGAGCAGCTCGGGACGGGAGAGCGTCAGGAACATGATCGGCAGGGCCCGGATCCGCGTTGCGAGGGCCAGGATCAGGTCGAGCAGGTTGTCGTCGGCCCAGTGGACGTCCTCGAAGACGAAGATCGTGGGCCGGTCGCGGGCGACGGCCTCGAAGAACTCGCGGATCGAGTAGAAGAGCGCCTCGCGGTCGGCCGCCTCGGCTCCTGCGTCGACGCCGACGAGCACGCCCAGATGCCCGCCGACGGCGTCGGCGTCGGCCCCCGTCTCGGCGAGCAGCGCGGTTGCGGTCAGCCGCAGCTTCTCGGCGACCATGGGCGCCGGGTCGCTCTCGAACACGCCGGCGAGCCTCATCACCTGCGTTGCCAGCGCCCCGTAGGTGCCGCTCTCGCGATAGGGGAGCGAGCGGCCCTGCACGACCCGGGCGCCGCCGTCCGCGGCGATCCGCCCGAACTCCGCTGCCAGGGTCGACTTGCCGACGCCGGCGGGGCCGAAGATCGAGACGAGGTGCGGCAGTGCTTCGGCGGAAGCGCGCTCCCACAGCGCGTCCAGGATCGCGAGCTCGAACGTGCGCCCGACGATCCCCTGGCTCGAGATCGGGCGCTGACCGGCCGCCGTGATCGTGCGAACCGCCAGCCATGCCTCGACCGGGTGCTCCTTCCCCTTCGCGACCACCGGCTCGGCTGCCGCATACTCGATCGCGTCCCTGGTCGTCAGGTACGTCTCTTCACCCACGACGACGCCGTTCACGGGGGCGGCCGCCTGCAGCCGGGCGGCTGTGTTCACCACGTCGCCTGCGACCATCGACTCGCCGAGCGCAGGCCGTGCGCCGAGGGAGACGACGGCCTCGCCCGTGTTGACGGCGATCCGGATCTGCAGGTCGCCGCCGGCGAGCTCACCGGCGATGTCCCGCACGACGAGTGCAGCGCGCACCGCGCGCTCCGCGTCGTCGCCGTGGGCGAGAGGCGCTCCGAAGACACCCATGACCGCATCGCCGATGAACTTCTCGACGACGCCGCCGAACGACTCGATCTCGCGCCGGACGCGCTCGTGGTAAGGGGCGAGAACGGCGCGAACCTCCTCGGGATCGAGCCGCTCGGCTCTCGCCGTGAACCCGACGAGGTCGACGAAGATGACGGTGACGATCCGGCGCTCGTCCCGCGGCGTGCTCTCCTCGCCGATCGCGAAGCCGCACGCGAGGCAGAAGCGCGCGACCTCCGGGTTCTCCTGGCCGCAGGCAGGGCAGACAACCATTCGAAGAGCCTAAGGCCGCCGCCGGCAAAAGTCGCGCGACTGCGCGTTCGTCAGGCGGCGGCCCGCTGCCACGAGGCCGAGCCCCCCGGGAGCCGACGCGCGGCCCCGGCCTCCGGTCAGGTGGTCAGCGCCTGGAACCGCGGGTCGTCGCGAAGGGCGGCGAGGTCGTCGTCCTCGGCGGCGAGCTCCTTGTACTCGGGCCAGGCGGCGAGCGACTCGGCGAGCGGCTCGAATGCCTCCTCCGTGTGGCCGAGCAGGCTCTCGAGGCAGGCGATGTTGAAGAGGATCAGGGCGTTGCCGGGATGCGCGTCGAGCGCCTCGCGGCAGGCGGCGAGAGCGCCTGCATAGTCGCCGGCCCGATAGAGCGGGGCGAAGGCCGTCACGGCCTCGCCGGGCCCGGGCCTGAACGCCTCCCCGGGACGGCCGCCGACCACGAGCACGATCGTGCCGTCTTCGGTTGCCTGTGCCGAGCGCTTTGCAGCCGGGTCCCGCACGAAGATCGCGGTGCCCGCCGGCGCAGCGACCTCCTCGCCGTCCACGGTGAACGTGCAGCCCCCCTGGACGATCACGTAGAGCTCCTCGTGGCCGCTTGCCCCGGGGCCGACCTCGTCGTGCTCGCCGACGAGGGGCGCACCACTCTTGGCCTGGTAGAAGGCGTTCACGCCGAACGAGCCGATCTCGAGGTCGCGCCTGACGGACACGCGGCCGCGGCGTCCGGCCTCCGGCCCGGGTGCCGGGTCGAGCCCGAAACCGCGTTCGGCCGCTGCCGCAGCGGCTTCGTCGAGCGAAAGCACGGAGTATGAGGTCTTGGTCGTCGTCATGTGTTCCTCCAAAATATAGTTTGAGATCAAACTACTTCGGCGCAAGATAACAACCAGGTCTTTTGACGTCAAGACACTCTTGCTGGAAGCTTCGGTTATGACGAAACCCGTCGAGCGCGATCACGTCGACCGATTTCTCGAAGAGATCCGCGCCGAGCTGCCGGAAACGATGGACCTCGTCGTCGAGGGCATCGTCGACCGCATTCAGGGGATCAACTGGCGGCTGCGGAAGCTGCTCGACGAGACGCTCGAGCCGTACGGCCTGGTCTCGGGCGACTGGCGCGTGCTGAGCGCGCTGCGCTGGGTGGGCAAGCCCTACCGGCGTTCTGCCGGTGAGCTCGCGCGCATCGCCGATCTCTCCAGCGGTGCGATGACGAACCGCCTCGACCAGCTGGAGAAGGCGGGCTTCGTCAAGCGCCGCCGGGACCCGGACGACGGCCGCGGCGTGCTCGTCCAGCTGACCGCGAAGGGATTGCGTCTCCATCGCGAGGCGGTCGGCGTACAGGCCGAGAAGGAAGCGCTCCTCGCCAAGGCGCTCACGGCGCGCGAAAAGGCGCAACTGGAGTCGCTCCTGCGCCGCGTGATGCTGACCCTCGAGCGGCGCGCGCCGAGGAGCTGACGCCGCTGCTGTCCGCGAGCCCGCCCGCCATTGTCAGCCGGCTCCGCGCCGACGAGCGCGCGTTGGGGGCTGCGACCGGTGCCCGGTTCGTCGCGATCGCGCGCGAGCGCCAGCTCGTGATCCGCACGCTCGCGCGGGATCGGAAGCAGGCTGCGGCGGTGGCGAGGCTCGCGCCGGGCGAGCGAGACGATCTCGATGCGCGCCGCGATCTCCTCGAGCTGTCGGCGGAGAGCCCGCCGCAGGTCGGCGGTGTGAGCGTTGGCCCGGCGCGGCACGCGAGCACGCTCCGCTCCTTCTACCGCGAGGCGGAGCAGCGCTTCGGAATCCGCTGGGAGCTGCTGGCGGCGATCAACTTCGTCGAGAGCGACTTCGGCCGCGCCCGGACGACGGCTCGCGCGGACGCGCAAGGGCCGATGCAATTCGAGCCTGCGACGTGGCGGGCGTATGGTCTGGGCGGCGACGTCGACGACGCGCACGACGCGATCCTCGCCGCCGCCAACCTCCTGGCAGCGAACGGCGGACGCACGAACGAGCGTGCAGCGCTCGCGCACTACAACCACTCGCCGCTCTACCGTGACGCGGTGCTCCACCTCGCCCACCGCATGGCGACCGTGCCGTCGGCGTTCCGCGAGTACTACGCCTGGCGGCTCTACCTGCGGAAGCAGTGAAGGCCGCGTGACCAGCCGTCGCATGTTCGAGGCCACGAGCGCGAAGGCGGCGCTCTGGAAGACGAGCTCGCTCGGGATCATGAACGGGTTGAGCCCGACCTGAGCCGCGACGATCGCACCGCCCGCTGCGAGCTCGACCAGGAAGAAGACCACCGTGGCGCGGTTGCGCTCGTGCAGGACGATCCATCCGCCGAGCGCGAGACCTGCGCCGAACAGCACCGTCACGACGGCGAGATGGAGCCAGTCGAAGATCACGTCGACCGTGTAAGGGGTCAGCGGCACGGCGGCCGTCAGCACGAGAAGGCCGGCGACGCTGTTTCGAAAGCGCCTCGCTGCGCCGCTCCGGGCCTCGATCGCCGGCAGTCCGAGCGCCGTCAATGCGATCAACGCCGAGAACCCGACCGTGTACGGGACGATCGTCGCGCCGGAGTTGCCGTAGTAGCTCAGCCCGCGTGCGACCGCGAGCCTGGACGGCTGGATCGCGCAGCAGCCGAGCATCAGGGCGAGGAAGCAGCACTGGCCGATCAGCGCGCAACCGAACGGATCGTGCCGCCTGAAGACGCGCCCGGCATCCAGCACCAGCGATCCCACGACGGCTCCCTACCCCGCGGGGCGCGAGCCGCAACGTCCCGGGCGTTATCGTTGGTCGCGGTCGTGGTCGTCGATCTGAACGCCGACGTGGGGGAGGGGTTCGCCGACGATCCGGCGTTGCTCCTGCTCGTGACGAGTGCCAACGTCGCGTGCGGTTTCCATGCCGGCGATGAACGGACGATGCGCGCCGTCTGCGCGGCGGCCGTCGCTGCGGGGGTCTCGATCGGCGCGCACGTGTCGTATCGAGATCGCGACGGCTTCGGACGGCGTGAGCTCGCGGTCGACGCGGCGACGGTCGCCGGCGACGTCGCCGAGCAGATCGGGGCCCTGCAGGCCGCCGCAGCTCTCGCGGGCGGCCGGGTCGGATACGTCAAGCCGCACGGCGCCCTCTACCACCGGGCGAGCACCGACTCCGAGTGCGCGGCGGCCGTCGTCGGTGCAGCCGCGGGCGCCGGGCCGCTCGCGGTTCTCGGCTTTCCGGGCTCGGCGCTCCTCGCGTGCGGCCGCGCGGCCGGCCTGTCCGCCGTCGCCGAGGGGTTCGCCGACCGCGCCTATGCCGCCGACGGGACGCTCGCGCCGCGTAGCGAACCGGGTTCGCTGCTCGAGCCGGCCGCCGCAGCCCGCCAGGCGGTGGACCTGGCAGAGGGGCGGCTGGGCGGCGGCGTGGGCTCGATCTGCGTCCACGGCGACGCCGCCGGTGCTGCGGCGCTGGCCGTGGGAGTGCGCGACGCGCTCCTCGCAGCCCACGTCGAGCTGCGGGCCTTCGCATGACGGCGGCTATTCGCGCGGCGGGAGATCGCGGCGCCCTGATCGAGGTGCCCGACAGCGCCGCCGCCGTTCGCCTGGCGGGCGCGCTGGCCGGCCGCCCGGAGCTCGTCGACGTCGTTCCGGGCCACCGCACCGTTCTCGTCACGTGGGCCGGCGGGCAGCGGCCTCACCAGCTCGGGGAGCTCGTCGACTCGGCTCTCGCGCTCACGGCGCCGCTCGCGCCGGGGCGGAGTGTCGAGATCCCGGTCGTCTACGACGGGGCCGATCTCGAAGCGGTCGCGCAGCTGGCCGGCCTCTCGGCCGAGGAGGTGGTCGAGCGGCACGCGGCGGCGGATTACGTCGTGGCGTTCATCGGCTTCGCGCCCGGCTTCGCCTACCTGATCGGAGGCGACGAGCGGCTCGCGGTGCCGAGGCTTGCGAAGCCGCGGGAACGGGTCCCTGCCGGAAGCGTCGCCGTTGCCGGCCCGTACTCCGGGATCTACCCGCGCGACTCGCCCGGAGGCTGGCGGCTCCTCGGGCGCACCTCACTCACCCTGTTCGACCCGGAGCGGGCTGCGCCCGCCCTCCTCACGAGCGGCGACCGCGTGCGCTTCACACGACGGTGAACGAGGTCGGAGTCGTCAGGGCGGGGCTGCTGACCACCGTCCAGGATCGCGGCCGGGCCGGGCTTGCACGGCTCGGCGTCCCGCCCTCCGGCGCCGCCGACCAGCGGGCGCTCGAGCTCGGGAACCGCAGCGTGGGGAACGACCCGGCCGCCGCGGGCCTGGAGGCGACGCTGCTCGGGCCGGCGCTGCGCTTCGCGGAGCCGGCTCTCGTTGCCGTCACCGGAGCCGAGGCGGGCGCCACCGTCTCGGGTCGTCCGCTCGAGCGCGGCCGCGCGGTCGAGGTGCCGGCCGGCGGCGTGCTCGACCTGGGCCGGTGCCGTGACGGCGTGCGCGCCTACATCTCCATCCGCGGCGGCCTCGCGGTCGAGCCGACGCTCGGCAGCCGCTCCCGCGACCTGCTGACCGGCCTCGGCCCGCCGCCCCTGCGGGACGGCGACGTGCTGCCGGTCGGGCCGGAGCCCGAAGGGCAGCCGCTTTCAACTGCGGGCGCGATCGCGGCACCGGCCGGCGAGCTGTGGGTCATCCCGGGGCCGCGCGACGACTGGTTCCCGCCGGAGGCGATGGACCTGCTGACCGACGTGGCCTGGCACGTCGGCGCGGCGTCGAACCGCATCGGGATCCGGCTCGAGGGGCCGGCGCTTGCACGGCTCGACCGAGGTGAGCTCCTCTCGGAGGGGCTCGTCACCGGTGCGATCCAGGTGCCGCCCTCGGGGCGCCCGATCCTGCTCGGGCCGGACCATCCGACGACCGGCGGCTACCCGGTGATCGCGGTGGTGGCCGCCGGCGACCTGCCGCTCGCCGGCCAGCTCGCACCCGGGGCGGCCGTGCGCTTCCGCTGCGTCTGACTCCATGCGAACATATGTTCGTGTCGCGCTCGGGGACGATCCTGCACGCGGACGCGGACTCGTTCTTCGCGTCGGTCGAGCAGCGCGACGACCGCCGCCTGCGCGGCCGCCCGGTGATCGTCGGCGGCGGCGTCGTTCTCGCTGCGAGCTACGAGGCGAAGGCGCGCGGAGTCCGGACGGCGATGGGCGGCCGGGAGGCGCGCCGGCTCTGCCCCGAGGCGATCGTCGTCCCGCCGCGAATGGCGGCGTACACACAGGCGAGCAAGGATCTCTACGCGGTCTTCGAGGACATGTCGCCGCTCGTCGAGGGGCTGTCGATCGACGAGGCGTTCCTCGACGTTCGCGGGATGGAGCCGATCGCCGGCACGCCCACCGAGATCGCGGTGCGCCTGCGGCGGGCGGTCCGCGAGCGGGTCGGGCTGCCGGTCAGCGTGGGCATCGCCCGCACCAAGTTCCTCGCCAAGGTGGCGAGCGCGCTCGCCAAGCCCGACGGCCTGCTCGACGTGCCATGCGACGGCGAGCTGGACTTCTTGCACCCGCTGCCCGTCGAGCGTGTGTGGGGCGTCGGCCGGGTGACGTCGGACAAGCTGCGCGCCTGCGGCATCGACACGGTCGGCGCCCTCGCCCGTGTCGACGAGCCCGTGCTGGCGGTGCTGCTCGGCCGAGGTGCGGCCCGCCATCTGCACGCGCTCGCGAACAACATCGATCTCCGTCCTGTGCGGCCGCGTCGTCGTCGCCGCTCGATCGGCTCGCAGCGAGCGCTCGGGCGGACGCCCAGGGCTCCCGAGGAGCTCGACGCGGATCTCGTCGCGCTCGTCGATCGTGTCACGCGGCGGTTGCGGGCATCGAGACGTGTCGGCCGGACCGTGGTGCTTCGGCTCCGCTTCGCGGACTTCTCCCGCGCAACGCGTTCGCACACGCTTCGGTGCCCGACCGCGCAGACACAGGCCGTCCTGGCCGTCGTCCGCGGCCTGTTCGCAGCTGCGCAGCCCGCGATCGACGATCGCGGGCTGACGCTGATCGGCATTGCGATCGCCAACCTCGAGGCCGACCTGCCGCGTCAGCTCTCGCTGCCGCTCGGCGCCGAAGACGGCGCGGTGCTCGACGGTGCGCTCGACGAGATTCGCGACCGCTTCGGCACGGCCGCGATCACGCGGGCGGTGCTCCTCGGCCGGTCGCCCGGCCTGACCATGCCGCTGCTTCCCGGCGACGATGCGCCCGACGAGCCGCCCGCGGCTGGATGAGATAGTCGCCCGATGAAGCCCGAGCGGATGAACGCGTTCACCGACGGCGTCGTCGCGATCCTGATCACCATCCTCGTCCTCGAGCTGCGGCCCCCCGCCGGCGACCATCTCGCCGACATCCTGGACGAGAAGAGCAGGCTGCTCGCCTACGTGTTGAGCTTCGTCTTCGTCGCGATCTACTGGGTGAACCACCACCACCTGATGCAGGTCGTGTACCGGATCGACGGCCGCACGTTGTGGGCGAACATCCTTCTGCTCTTCTGGCTCTCGTTGACGCCGATCGCGACCGCCTGGCTCGGGCAGTCGGGTGTGGAGACGGGGCCGGTCGCGACCTATGCGATCGTGCTGCTCGGATGCGCGATCGCCTACACGCTCCTCACGCTCGCCCTCCTCGCCTCGCACGAGCGTGACTCGAAGCTCGCGCAGGCGATCGGCAGCGACAGGAAGGGAAAGGCGTCACTCGCCATGTACGTGGTGGCGTTCGCGTGCGCGTTCGTCGTCCCGTGGGTCTCCGTCGGGCTGTTCGTGGCGGTCGCGATCATGTGGTTCATCCCGGACCGCCGAATCGAGCGGGTGCTGTTCGACAGGCTCTAGGTGGCGAACCGCCGGCCCCAACGGCCCTTCAGCATCGTGACGATCGCCGCCGGGACGAGCGACAGCAATACCCCGACGCCGACCAGTTCCATCGCGCGCACCGTCCACGACGTGCTTCGTCGACGGGCATGCGTCCTCCTCGTTGTCGGGTGTTGGCGTGGCTAATAGGTCAGCGACGAATGATCGAACCAGACGATCAGCAGTGCGACGAGGACGAACAGCGTGAGGACGACCGTGCCGACGACCAGTCCGATCCAGGCTTTGGTGCTGCGATAGCCGAGCTCGCGCCGGCTCCGAACGGCGAAGATGATCGCGAGGAGCGCGCCGACCGGGCCGAGCGCGAAGACGATGCTGGCTGCAAAGACGACCGAGAGCGTGCCGTTCGTGTCTGTCGGCCTCGGCCGGCTCACCGGGGGAAGTCTCGTCTAGGCATCGGTTGACATTTTCCGGCGACGGCGCTGCGGGATTGTTCGGGTTACGTCCGTTTTTGCGCGTGCAATCCTCGGCTGGATGAGGACCGTCGAAGAGGTCGCAGCCGAGGTGCTCGCTCCGCAGTTGGAGCAGGAGCACGGACGCGCCTTCGCGTCGCTCCGGATCCCGTCGTTTCGCAGCTGGTTCATCGCTCAGATCTTCTCGGGCTCCGCGATGATGGCGCAGCTCGTCGGGCAGGCGTGGCTCGTCCTGCACGTGCTGCACGGCGGCGGTGTTGCACTCGGGGCAGTGTCCGCGGTCGGATTCACGCCCGTCCTCCTGGGGAGCGCCTGGGCGGGTGCCCACCTGGAGCACGTCGACGTTCGCAGGACGCTGATCGCGACTCAGGTCGCAGCCGGCGTGGTGGCTGCGACCGTCGGGGTGCTGGTCGTGACGGGTGTGGTGCAGATGTGGATGGTCTTCTTCTTCGCGGTCGTGAACGGCTGCGTCTTCACGTTCGACGGACCGGCACGCCAGCTTTACATCGTGAACCTCGTCGGCCGCCATCGGGTTGCAAGCGCAGTCGGGCTGTACGAGGTGATCATCAACGCCTCGCGCCTCATCGGGCCGGCGATCGGCGGTGTCGTCCTGGCACTCGCCGGGGTCGCTGCCTGCTACTTCGTCAACGCAGCGTCCTACGTGGTTCCGCTCGTCGTTCTTCTCCGTTACCGGCCGCACTACGAAGCAGACGACCCGCGACCCAGGTTGCGGACTCGGGACACGCTCCGGGCCGGGCTCGCCTACGTGCGCAGGACGCCTGCGGTCGGGGCCTGTCTGCTGATGGCCGCGACCGCCGGAATGATCTTCAACACGGGCACCTCGATCCCGGTGCTCGCAACCGACACCTTCGGGCTCGGCAAGGCGGGGCTCGGCGCGCTCACCGCCTGCTTCGGGCTCGGCGCGATTCCGGGCGGCATCGCCGCCGCCTACGCTCGCACCGCCCACACCGGCCGCCAGGTGCGCGTCCTCTGCCTCGCGAGCGGCGTCGCGGTTGTCGCGGTGGCAGCGGCACCGTCGGGAGCGGTCGCGTTCCCGTTGATGGTGATCGTGGGCTTCCTCTCCATCTGGATGATCGCGCGGGCGAACACGCTGGCGCAGCTCTGGCCGAGCCCGGGGCTGCGCGGGCCGGTGATGGGGCTGTGGACGATGGTGCTGCCCGGTCTCATGCCCGTGACCGCACTGGTCACCGGTTTCACGACACAGTACGTCGGGCCGCGCGCGGGCTATGGAATCGCTGGCGTGTTCCTCTGTGCGGCGGCGGTCGCCGGCTGGCGCGCGCTTGCCGACTGATCCGTGTCGCGGTTCGGTTACCTTGCTGCCCGACGATGAAGAAGATCTCCCTGACCCCGAGGACGACGGAGTTCTTCGTGCTGTTCACGAAGGCCGGCGAGAATGCGCTCGAGGTGGCGCACCTGGTCGAGCGCCGCTTCCGTGAGCATCCGAGCTCCTCGGTCACGCAGGAGCAGGTGAAGGCCGTGGAGACGGCGGGCGACACGATCACCCGCGACCTGATCACGCTGCTGAACACGCAGTACCTGACGCCGTTCGACCGGGACGACATCTACATGCTCGCGACGGAGATCGACGACGTGGTCGACCACCTCGAGGAGGCGTCGGACCTGCTCGGTCTCTACGGCGTGGAGATGCCGACCCGGCATGCGTTCGAGCAGTGCGGGATCATCGTCAAGGCCGTGGAGCAGCTGTCGATCGCCTGCGCGAATCTGAAGGGCATGAAGGGCGTGCAGGAGGCGCTGATCGAGCTGAAGTCGCTCGAGGACCAGGGTGATCACATCCTGCGCGAGGCGCTCGCCTCGCTGTTCCGCAGCGACCGCATCGATCCGCTGATCGTGATCCGCTGGAAGGACATCTACGAGGCACTCGAGCGCGCGCTCGATGCCTGTGAGACCGCCGCCAACGTGATCGCGAACATCGTCGTCAAGAACGCGTAGAGCCGGCGATGCAGCAGCTCACGCTGGTCGCGGTCGTGGCGGTCGCGCTGTTCTTCGACTTCACGAACGGGTTCCACGACACCGCGAACTCGATCGCCACGAGCGTCTCGACCCGCGCGCTCTCGCCGCGCAAGGCGGTCGCGATGGCGGCGATCCTCAACTTCGCCGGCGCCTTCATCTCGTTCAAGGTCGCCGCGACGGTTGCCAAGGGCGTCGTCAACCCGGATGCGATCACGTTGAAGATCCTCCTGGCGGGCCTGGTCGGCGCGATCACCTGGAACCTGATCACGTGGTACCTGGGCCTCCCGTCCAGTTCGAGCCATGCGCTGATCGGCGGGGTCATGGGCTCGGCAATCGCCGCGCAGGGGTGGAGCGTCGTGGAGTGGTCGGGCCTCTGGAACAAGGTGCTGAAGCCCTCGCTGATCTCGCCGTTCGCCGGGCTCGCGGTCGCGTTCGTCCTGATGATCGCGATCGTGTGGCTGGTGGCCAGGCGCTCGCCGGCCAGGGTCGGTCGCGGCTTCCGCTTCGGCCAGCTCTTCTCGGGCGGCTTCGTCGCGCTCGCTCACGGCACGAACGACGCGCAGAAGACGATGGGCATCATCGCGCTTGCCCTGGTCTCCTCCGGCCACCTGAACGCGGACTTCACGAGACCGCCGACCTGGGTGATCGTCTGCGCCGCCCTGGCGATGTCGGCCGGGACCTATGCGGGCGGCTGGCGCATCATCCGCACCCTCGGCACGCGGATCGCGAAGATCGACGCACCGCAGGGATTCGCCGCTCAGACGGCCTGCGCGTCGATCCTCTGGCTGACGGCCCACCTGGGCTATCCCGTCTCGACCACCCAGGTCATCTCCGGCTCGGTGATGGGCTCCGGCGCGACACGCGGCCTGCACGCCGTGCGCTGGGGCGTCGCCGGGAACATCGTGGTCGCGTGGCTCTTCACGATCCCGATGGCCGGCCTCGTCGGCGCCGTCATGGAGCTCGTCACGCGCCTGCCGGGCGGCGACCTGATCGTCTTCGGGCTCGCTGTGGTCATCTCCGTGGGCGCGTTCGCCGCCCGCCGCTGGGAGACCCGCCGGCTGCTCCCGCCGCAGGCGCTCGAGAGCGCTCCGATCTAGGCGTTCTCGGGCAGTCAAAGGGCGGCGAGGCTCAGTCTTGCCGCGAGCACGAGCAGAGCAACCCCGAGCAGAGTCTCCACCGTCCGGCCGCTCGCCCTGAGCGAGAGGCGTGCCCCGAGCTGCGCACCGCCGACGACGCCGATCGAGAGCGCGATGGCACGACGAATCCCGTGGCCGTGAGCAAAGCTCCCGGCGGCAGCGTGCGTTGCCGCGCCGCTTCCGGCGATGATCGCGAGCACGAAGTGCGATGTCGCGGTTGCGAGGTGTGTGGGGAAGCCGAGGGCTCGGACGAGCAACGGGACATGGATGACGCCTCCCCCGATGCCGAGGAAGCTGGAGACAAAACCGACGACGGTGCTGTAGGCGATCCCGCGAAGCAGCGGGACGTCGTACTCGTAGGTGGTGCCGTAGCGGTCGGTGAGCGTTCTGTGCGTCAGATGTCCCCGCGGGCGCCGTCTGCCTCCAGGCTCGCCGACCAGGAGCCAGACGGCCAGGACGACGAGAACGATCGCCATCAGGAGATCGAACTGTGATCGTGAGACGGAACTGACCACGAGTGCGCCTGCGACTGAGCCCGGGAGCGCGGCGGCGGCGAAGGCGAGGCCGCTTCGGTAGTCGATTCGGCGCTGATGGGCGTAGGCGGCGGAGCCCGAGGCGGCGTTGAAGAAGACGGCGGTCAGGCTGATCGCCGTGATCGTTGCGGGCCGGTCGTGCGGGTAGAGAAGGAGGAGAACGGGGGTGAGGATGAAGCCGCCGCCGGAGCCTACGATCGTCCCGAACGCGCCGACTGCGACCCCGAGCACGACAAGTAGCGCCGCCGTGGTCGGCGTGAAGCTCATTGCACGGCTGTCCAGATCATCGCGACTTCGAGGATACGGAGCGACCTGCCGATCGTGTGGGCTATGCGGGGCTGCCGGCGCGCTCGACGACGTGGGCGAGCTTGGCGCGAACCTGGGTCGCGATCTCTGAGAGGGTGTCGTTGCCCTCGCGAACCCGTTCGACGGCCGCGTCGAACGATTGGCTCGTCACTGCGCTGAGGCTGTAACCGGCGGAGCGCATTCGCATTCCTCCTGCAGGTAGCGGCGGCGTGCCTTCTCCGCCTTCAGGTGATGGGCCTGCGCCTCCGTGGACGCGGGCACATGAGTGTCGAGGTGGGCGGTGATGGCGTTCTCGCCGGCGATCACCTCGCCGCTGGTCGTGACGAGCACGGGGATGGTGTCGCTGCCGGTGCGTTCGCGGAGCAGCATTCGCTGCTCGCGCTCGACCGGCACCTGGCGTGCGATGTAGTCGATCCCGAGCTCGGTCAGCCTTTGCCGGACACGACGGGATGCGGGGCACCACTCGGTCTGCCAGAGCTCGACCATCAGGAGTGCCCGAAGCGCACGTCCGGAAGGATCCGCCGCAGCCACCGCGGGAGTGCCCAGGCCTGGCGGCCGAACACCCGCAGGAGCGTCGGGATCAAGACGAGCCGGACGAGCATCGCATCCAGGAGGACGGCGACGCCGAGGATGACGCCCATCTCCTTCGGCGGCAGCGGGCCGGAGAGGGCGAACGTGAAGAAGACGGCGACCATGACGGCGGCGGCGGCGAAGATGACCCGGCCGGAGTGGGCGAGGCCACCGATCGCGGCCTCGTGCGGGTCGTGTGAGCGGTCCCAGTGTTCCTTTGCCGAGGAGAGCAGGAACACGGTGTAGTCCATCGAGATCGCGAAGATCATCGCGAAGAAGAAGACGGGCGCCCAGGCGTCCAGGTAGCCCTGCGGCTCGAAGCCGAGCAGTCCCGCGCCGTGTCCGTTCTGGAAGATCAGGCGGCCGACGCCGAACGCGGCGCCGGTTGCGAGCAGGTTCGTGAGCACTCCGAGGGCTGCGAGCAGCGGCGCCTGCAGGGCGATCAGGAGCAGCAGGAAGCCGAGGACGAGCACGACGCCGATCACGAGCGGTGTCTTCGCCGCGAGTGCGTGTTCGAGGTCGTGGTTCTCGGCCGCGGCACCACCGACGAGCGCACCTGCCGGGAGGGCTGGCGCGGAGCCGGTCGATCGTGCGACCGACGCTGCTGCTCGAGGGGTCGGCGTTCGGGATCGCCTGCAACAGTGCGAGTCCGTTCGCGCCGAGTTGCGCTTTCGAGACGCGGGCGATGCCGGGATCGCGACGTGCGATCGAAGCCGTAGCTGCGGCCGTTGAGCGTGGTGTGACGATCTGCAGCGCTCCGGGCGCGCCGACGCCGAACGCCTGCTGTACCTGGGTGTAGCCGATGCGGGAGCCGTCGGTGGGTGGGACGACCTTGATCGACGGCATGCCCGTCTTGAGGCCGAAGATCGGCAGGGCGAGCAGAACCAGGACGAGCGTGGCAGCGGGGCCGTAGATGTGCGGTTTGCGCCAAAGCCGTTCGCCCCAGGCTGCAAAGCGGGCGGAGCGGTGCTCGCCGGAATGCACCCAGCGCAGCGGAAGCGCATCGACCTTCGGGCCGAGCCTGCCGAGCACCGCCGGAAGGAGCGTCATCGTCGCCGCGAGCACGAAGGCGACGCTGATCATGATCCCGAGCGCCATCGAGCGGAACGCGGGACTCGGCACGAGCATCACCGCGGACAGCGAGACGAAGACCGTAAAGCCAGAGAACAGCACCGCTTTCCCGGCGGTGTCCATCGTGACCGCGACCGCGTCCCGCACGCTGAGCTTGGAACCGAAGTAGGCGCCGCGGAAACGATTGACGACGAACAGCGCGTAATCGATCCCGAGCGCCAGCGCGAACATCAGCGCGAAGTTCATCGCCCAGATCGAGATCTCGAAGCCATGCGTCAGCAGCGACAGCAGCCCGGCAGAGGCGAGCAGCCCGAGGATTGTCAGCATCAGCGGCAACCCGGCCGCGACCAGCGAGCCGAAGGCGATCGCAAGGATCGCCAGGGTGATCGGCCAGGAGTAGAGCTCCGACTTCATCATCGCCGTACGGTTCGCGGTGTTGAAGTCCGACCACATCCCGGACGCGCCGGTCAGGCTGACCGAGATCGCCGGTGTCGCGAGTGCGTGCAGCTTGCCCTTCAAGCTGTCGGCGGCGGCGACCATCGCGGTCGGATCGCCCCGCGCACCGGCGACGACGATCGCGGTATGACCGTCGGGAGAGATCGACGCCCCCGGCTGCGGCGGCACGACGGACGAGACGCGCCGGTCGGAACGCAGCACGCCTTCGACCTGCGCGAGCAGGGTCTGAAACGCCGGGTCACCGACGGAGACGGAGGACGAGTGGAGCACGACCATCGGAGCCGAGCTGGAGAGCCCGGCGAAGTTCTGCTGGATCAAGCGTGCGCGCGGCGACCGACTCGGAGCCGTTCGCCTGCCAACCCGCACCCGACAGCGCCGTCTCGACCTGCGGCGCGAAGACCGCCAGCGACGACCGCGACCACCGCCCAGGCGAGCGCAACGGCGCGCAGGTGGTCGGCCGCCCAGCCGCCGAGACGACCGACCGGTCCGACCGCCTCCGGATGCTCTGGTATTGGCGGGGGATACGGGCGCTGCTGCTGCGACCACCACTAGCTGGTTCCTCCTTGATCAAAAGGTTTGCGTCCTGACGTCCATCTGCTACTATACAACTAAATCGTTGAAGAGCGTAGCAGAAGGAGAACGATGCAGTCGCTTCCACACCCGATCCCCGATGACCTCGCTGAACTGATCGCGCGGCGCTTCCGCGCGATCGGCGAGCCGATGCGCGTGCGCATCCTCGACCTACTGCGCGACGGCGAGCTCAGTGTCAACTCGCTCGCAGAGCAGCTCGGTGCCGGCCAGCAGAACGTCTCCAAGCACCTGAGCGTGCTCGCAGAGACCGGAATCGTGGCCCGGCGCAAGGAAGGCAACCACGTCTACTACCGCGTCGTCGACGAAGGCGTGTTCGCGCTCTGCGAACAGGTCTGCGGCTCGCTCCAGTCCCAGCTCTCGACCCTGGCCGCCCTCATCGGCGGCCTCCCCACCTGATCCTTTGAGGAGACCTACATGACCAAGAACATGAGCAGTCTCGATCGCAAGCTCCGCACTTTCGTCGCGGCGCCGCTTCTCGTCGTAGCTGCGCTGCTGGTCGGCGCCGGCAGCCTCGCCGGAATCGTCCTGCTCGTCCTCGCCGGCGTGATGCTCGCCACGAGCTCTGTCAGCTTCTGCCCGCTCTATGCCGCGCTCCACCTGAACACCCGCGGTCCGAAGCCAAACCCGCTTGCTCACTGAAAGGGATGACCGGAGAAATGGACGTGACCACCGAAACCTTCCAGCGCGACGTGATCGAGCGCTCGCATGAGCTGCCGGTCGTCGTCGACTTCTGGGCGGCCTGGTGCGGCCCCTGCCGCATGCTCGGGCCTGCGATCGAGACCGAGGTCGCGAAGCGGGCTGGACGCATCGAGCTCATGAAGGTCGATGTCGACGCTGAGCAGATGCTCGCCGCGCAGTACGGGATCCAAAGCATTCCGACGGTCGCCGTCTTCCGCGACGGCAAGCCAGTTGGCGGCTTCGTCGGTGCGCATCCGGCTGCAACGATCGGCAGCTTCCTGGACGACACGATCGAGAAGCACGGCGAAGCAGTTGATGCAGCATGAGCCTTACCGCCACATCACGCTCGATCCGTGGAACGCTGCGTCAGGAGATCGTGATTGACGGCAAGCACCGCCTGATCACCGACGAACCCGAAGAGGTCGGGGGCGAAGGAAGCGCTCCCGCTCCCCACGAACTGCTGCCAGCGGCCCTCGCATCGTGCGTGTCAACGACGCTCGTCATGTTCGCGAGCAGGAAAGGTTGGGAACTCGGAGACGTGTCCGTCGATGTCGACTACGACCATCGGTCGACACCACGGCACTGCGACGTCACGATCCACCTCAGCGGCGACCTCAGCGCCGAGCAGATCGCGCTGCTGGACAAGGTCGCTGAAGCCTGCCCCGTTCGACGCGCCATCGAGACCGGCATCGAGTTCAGCGAACAGATCACCCGGACATCAGGATCCCCCATCACAGCATGAGTTGCGACCGTCAAGGGATGCGGGCTTCCCCTGATGGAAACCGCGGTATGCGCCTGTACGACTACCTCAGATGAGTCGCGTAGTCGTACTCGGTTCGGGCGTCGCCGGTCACACGGCAGCATCGTTCGCGCGGAAGTGGCTCGGCAAGGAGCACACGGTGACGGTTGTCAGTCCGCGTGACTTCTACAACTGGGTCCCGTCGAACATCTGGGTCGGCGTCGGTCTGATGAAGCCGGAGAAAGTGACCTTCCCGCTCCAGCCGATTTACGACCGCGCAGGAATCGAGTTCGTGCATGCAGCCGCGCGTGAGATTCATCCGGAGGGCGGTGCCGAGGACAGCTCCCCGTTCGTCGTCACCGAATCGGCCGAGCGAGTCCCCTATGACTTCCTGATCAACGCGACCGGCCCGCAGCTTCGCTTCGACATGACCGAAGGGCTCGGCCCCTCGGCCAACAGCCTCTCGGTGTGCACGGCCGACCACGCGGCTCAGGCCTCGCGCGCCCTCGACGAAGCAGTCGAGCGGATGCGCAAGGGCCAACGGCAGCGCTTCCTGGTCGGCGTCGGGCACGGAACGTGCACCTGCGAGGGCGCCGCGTTCGAGTACATCGTCAACCTCGAGTTCGAACTGCGCGCTCGCAAGGTGCGCGAACTCGCGGACATCGTCTGGATCACCAACGAGTACGAGCTCGGTGACTTCGGGATGGGCGGCATGCATCTGAAGCGAGGCGGCTACATCACTCCGAGCAGCATCTTCACCGCGTCACTGTTCAGTGAACGCAACATCGACTGGATCACGCGCGCTCACGTCCGCAAGGTCGAACCAGGCCGTGTCGAGTACGAGACCGTCGACGGAACAGAAGGCGAGGAGGCATTCGATTTCGCCATGTTGCTGCCGCCGTTCACGGGCGTCGGTCTGACCGCGTTCGATCGGGGCGGTGCGGAGATCACCGAGCAGATGTTCATGCCCAACGGCTTCATGCGCGTCGACGCCGACTACCGCGCAAAGCCGTACGAGGAGTGGCGTGCCTCCGACTGGCCGCGCACCTACCAGTCGCCGGTTTACGAGAACGTGTTCGCCGCTGGAATCGCCTTCGCCCCGCCGCATCAGATCTCTCGGCCTCGCGCGACCCCGAGCGGCGCCCCGGTCGCACCGGCACCTCCCCGCACGGGAATGCCCTCGGCGATGATCGCGAAAGCCGTCACGCACAGCATCGTCGACCTGATCCAAGGCGCCGACCATCCGTTGCACAGCGCTTCGATGTCCGAGATGGGAGCCGCCTGCGTCGCCTCCGCCGGCGCCAACCCGTTCACCGGCACGGCAGCATCGATGACGGTCTTCCCGATCGTCCCCGACTGGGAGCGCTACCCGGAGTACGGTCGCGACATGAAGCGCACCTTCGGCGAGATCGGCCTTGCAGGGCACTGGATCAAGATCCTGCTCCACCACATGTTCCTCTACAAAGCGCGGCTGCGGCCGGGCTGGTCACTGATCCCGGAGTAGTGCGATGGCGACAAGATGAAGAAACGGCACGTCGCCGAGACCAATCAGTTCTACGCGACGAAGCCGACTCACACCACGGTCTTCATGCGAACGTTCGTGCCGTGGCAACTGTGGCGGTTCGCAGTCATCAATCTGAAGATGCTCGCAATGATCCGACTCAGCCACAACTCGCGCAACTCACACTGACGGCCCGAAGACGAGAGCCGCATCCGCGGGCTCAGGATCGCCGCGCAGCGAGAAGCTCGCGTGTGCCGCTGACCACCGGGTCCGAAACGCGACTCAACTGCTCGGCGGCCCACGCGATCCAGGGACGCCCGACCGTCGTGATAACGAGGGCCGACGCCAGCCCGATCAGCACGCTTGCCGCGACGTCGACGGGATAGTGGACGCCGACGAAGATCCTGTCGACTGCGATCGCGGCTGCTCCGAGCAGGAGCAGCAGGCCGAGGCGGCGATGGAAGACGAGCACCGCGAATGCGACAGCGAAGGCGACGCTGGCGTGGTCGCTGGGGAACGAGTTGTCGGCGGCATGGTGAACGAGCAGCAAGGTCGCGCGGGGGTGATCCATGAAGGGGCGATCGTGGAACCAGATGTGCCCCAGGACGACATTGATGAGCAGCGCCAGCGCGGCTGAGGCGGCGGCGGAGAGAGCGGCGAGCTTCGAGCGGGGTGAACCGCCTGGCCGGGCCGCGAACCAGATCGCGCCGGCAACGGCGACGAGGAAGAAGATGGCCCACGCGTTGTAGAACTGCGCCGCGTCCTGGGCGTCGTCGTGATGCCGGAGCGCCCCGTTCAGCGTATGGAACAACGACCAATCCACCGGGCGTCAACGGTAACGAATTGGTTACAGGTCGCGCCGGTCGGCGACCATGATGCTCCTCGAAGTCATACCCTCGACGGCC
Organism: uncultured Thermoleophilia bacterium; assembly: GCA_963828655.1. Classification (GTDB taxonomy): domain Bacteria; phylum Actinomycetota; class Thermoleophilia; order Gaiellales; family Gaiellaceae; genus PALSA-600. Next base: position 405,064 of record CAWHFK010000001.1, read on the forward strand.
GTCCGCCGCCGGCTCTGGCTGCAGCGAACGATCGGTAGGAACCCCCATGGGGTATGCGTGGCAACACGGCTGTCGAGGGAGTCAAACGTGCCTAGTGTCGGAATGCGGCGACACCAAGCCTGCCGCAACGTCCTCGCCTCTCGTGGCGCTGACACGACCGACAACGAAAGGAGCCCACCCATGAGCACGATCAGGTACGCGGTCCCGGAGGTGTCCTGCGACCATTGCCGCGCGGCGATCGCACGCGAGGTCTCCACAGTTGCAGGCGTCGAGACGGTCGAAGTGGATCTCGAGACGAAGACCGTCACCGTCACGGGCGAGCCGCTCGACGACGCGGCGATCGTCGCCGCGATCGACGACGCAGGCTACGAGGTGGCGGTATGAGTGCTTCGGCCCTCGAGACGACGCACCACGGCTACCACGACCAGAAGGGCGCGCTCGTCAAGCGGCTGCACCGAATCGAAGGACAGGTGCGGGGGATCGAGGGAATGGTCGAGGACGATCGGTACTGCATCGACATCCTCACCCAGATGGCTGCGGTCACGACCGCGCTCGACAGCGTCGCGCTCCTGATCCTCGACGATCACGTCTCACACTGCGTCGCTCGAGCACTCGCCAGCGGCGACGAGGCCGAAGCGCAGGCGAAGACTGCCGAAATGCTCGCAGCAGTGCGCCGCTTCGCGAAGACGCGATAGCGATGACGATGCTCGTAGACGCCCCAGCTCGCGAGCAGACGACGATCGCGCTCGAAGGGATGACCTGCGCGTCGTGTGCGGCACGGATCGAGCGGACCCTCAACAAGCTCGACGGTGTCGAGGCGAGTGTGAACTACGCAACCGAAACGGCATCGGTCAGCTACGACGAAGGGCAACTCTCGCTCGAGCAGGTTGTCGGCGCGGTCGAGTCGGTCGGCTACCACGCTTCGCTCAGCCGGCAGAAGGATCACCTCGAGCACGATGCACGGCCGACCCGATTGCTCGTCGCGCTTCTGCTCACTGTGCCTCTGGTGTCGATGGCGATGATTCCGCCCTTGCAGTTCATCGGTTGGGAGTGGTTCTCGCTCCTGCTCGCGACGCCGGTCGTCTTCTGGTCCGGTGCGCAGTTCCACCGCGCCGCACTGTTGAACGCACGTCACTGGGCGGCCACGATGGACACGCTCGTCTCGCTCGGAACCCTCGCCGCCTGGACCTGGTCTACGGTCGTCCTGCTCGCTGCGCTGAACGCCGATCCCTACTTCGAAGTCGCGGCTGTGATCACGTCGCTCATCCTGCTGGGGCGCTTCTTCGAGACGCGCGCGAGGCGTCGCTCCGGTGCCGCGATCCGCGCGCTGCTCGAGCTGGGTGCAAAGGAAGCGCGCGTGCTCCGCGACGGTCTTGAGACCCAGGTGCCGGTTGAGCAGGTCGTCGTCGGTGACCTGTTCGTCGTGCGCCCGGGCGAGAAGGTCGCGACCGACGGCGCCGTCGTCGAGGGCTTCTCGGCAATCGACCCGTCGATGCTGACCGGCGAGCCGGTACCGATCGAGGTGGGGCCGGGCGCCGAGGTCACGGGGGCGACGATCAACACCTCCGGTCGGCTTGTCGTGAAAGCGACCCGTGTCGGTGCCGACACCGCCCTCGCCCAGATCGGCCGCCTCGTCGAACAGGCGCAGGCAGGCAAGGCCCAGGTGCAACGGCTCGCTGACCAGGTTTCCGCGATCTTCGTCCCGGTCGTGATGGGGATCGCGGTCGCGACGCTGGTCGGGTGGCTCTCCTTCGGCTCGACTGCCACGGCCGCGTTCACTGCGGCTGTCGCCGTCCTGATCATCGCCTGCCCGTGCGCGATGGGGCTCGCAACGCCTACTGCGCTGATGGTCGGCACCGGCCGCGGCGCCCAGCTCGGGATCCTGATCAAAGGCCCGGAAGTTCTGGAACAGACGCGGAACATCACGACGATCGTTCTTGACAAGACCGGCACGATCACTGAAGGCAGGATGCGGCTCGTCGATGCACTGCCGCTTGGGACGTCGCGGGTGGAGCTCCTGCGGCTCGCGGGCGCGGCCGAGTCGGGGAGCGAGCATCCGCTCGCTCAGGCAATTGCCGCGTCAGCAGCCGGCAAGCCAAGGGTTAGCAGCTTCCGCAATCACGCCGGGGTGGGCGTCGAAGCGCTTGTGGAAGGAACAACGGTCAGGGTGGGGCGTCCGCTGTCTCTCACAGGAGAATTGACCGATGAGGCGCTCGCCTGGCAGGAGCGCGCGGAGGCTCTCGGTCAGACGGTCGTCGCAGTTGTCTGGGACGAGACCCTGCACGGCCTCCTCGCCCTCGCAGACACCCTCAAGCCGAGCTCCGCCCAGGCGATCAGGGAGTTGAAAGCGCTCGGTCTCTCGCCTGTCCTCTTGACCGGCGACAACGAGCGGGCAGCACGAGCGATCGCCGATCAGGTCGGGATCGAAGCGGTGCTCGCCGGTGTGCTGCCGTCCGAGAAAGCGTTCGAGATCAAGCGGCTCCAGCACGCTGGGGAGACGGTGGCGATGGTCGGCGACGGTGTCAACGACGCGCCCGCGCTCGCCCAGGCCAATCTAGGGCTGGCGATCGGAACGGGCACTGACGTCGCGATCGAGGCCTCGGACCTGACACTCGTCTCAGGCGACCTGCGCGCCGCCGCGGACGCGATTCGGCTCGCCCGTCGCACACTCGCAACGATCAAAGCCAATCTCTTCTGGGCCTTCGCCTACAACATTGCCGCGATCCCGCTCGCGGTCGCCGGACTGCTCAACCCGATGATCGCGGCTGCGGCGATGGCCTCCTCCAGCATCTTCGTCGTCACGAACAGCTTGCGGCTGCGGCGCTTCCACAGCGCCAGGGAGAACATCTGAGCCACGACTTCACGTGGTTCGATGATGTGGGGCTGCCCGTCCCGCAGCGCGGTCAGCCGTCAGAGCGCTGCAGCCGGACGGTGAAGACCGCGCCATTGCCGAGTTCGCTGGTCGCGGTTACATCGCCGTCGTGGGCGTGGACGAGTTCCTCGACGACGGCGAGGCCGATGCCGCTGCCGGCTGCTGTCCGTCCGTTCGTGCCGCGCCAGAATCGGTCGAAGACGTGTGGGAGTTCGTCTGGAGGGATGCCGACCCCAGTGTCGGTGACGGTCAGTTCAACTTGTCGATCGTTGGTGGCGAGGTTGACTTCGACCTTGCCGCCCGGTGGCGTGAACTTGAGTGCATTCGAGAGCAGGTTTCGGATGATCTGACCGAGGCGCAGCCGGTCACCGCCCACGCTTGCAGTCTCGGAACGCGTGAGGAGTTCCACCTCTGCGGCTTCGAACTGTGGCGTCACCAGTTCCACCGTCTCTTCGAGCAGTGCGGTGAGGTTCACCGTTGTTCGATCGAGCCGTAACCCGGCGGCTTCCGCGGATGCGAGTGTCTCGAGATCCTCGATGACTCGGCCGAGGCGGAGCACCTCCTCGTGCAGCGATGCGACTTGTTGCTGGCTTGGCGCCGCGACGCCGTCGAGGATGGCTTCGCATTGCGCCCTGAGGATGGTCACCGGGGTGCGGAGCTCGTGTGCGACGTCAGCGGTCAGCGCGCGTCGGAGCTCGTCTTGGCGTTCGAGCGTCGCGGCCATCGCGTCGACTGCTGCGCCGAGTTCACCGAGCTCGCCGGGTGCGGCCAGGTTCGCTCGGGCGTTCCGATCGCCGCGTTCCAGACGCTGGACGGCGCGGATCAGCCGGCGCAGCGGCCGGGTGATGCCTTCGGCGACGACGAACCCGACGAGCAGGGCAGCGGCCGCTGCGATCAGGACGCCATAGATCGTGGTTCGGGTCAGTGCGTCGCGCAGCTGCCGCTCGGCGGGCGGCAGCGCGTTCTTCGGGAAACGGACGCTTGCCGTCCCAACCGTTGAGTTCCCAACGATGATCGGACTGGAGCGTGCCATGCCGTAGGTCGTGTCGAGTCGCTCTATCCCGGGCACTCCGGCCGCACCTCCCGGGCCGAGGCCCCGGCCGGCCCGGAGCACGAGTGTGCCGGCGCGGTCGCGGATCTCGATGAGCGCGCCGCCGCTGACCGCGATCGCGCGAGCCGCCCGGAGATCGGAACCGGACCAGCCGCCGGCTGCACGGTAGCTCTCTGCGATCGCGGTGACCGTGTTTGCGACCGTCTGTTGTTGCTGCCGATGGACCAGCTGGTTGATGTCGCCTCGTCCGGCCCAAAGGGTCAGTCCGGCGAACGCGGCGATCGAGACCGCTGCGACACCAACGAACGCGCCGAGCAGCCTCGAGCGCAAGCTGCGACCGCTGCGGTTAGGAGTCACGGGGCAGCCCAAGTCGGTATCCGCCGGAAAGGACCGTGACGATGACCTCGGGGTGGTGCGCGTCGCGTTCGATCTTGCGACGGAGGTTCTTGATGTGAGAATCGATCGTCCGCTCGTAGCCCTCGAACTCGTAGCCGCGGACGCGGTTGATCAGCTCGTAGCGGGTATAGATCCGGCCGGGCATCCGCGCGAGCGCGGTGATGATCCCGAACTCTGTCGGCGTCAACGCGACAGGCTCGTCGCCAATACGGACATCGCGCCGCGCCTCGTCGATCACGAGCCGTCCACCGCCGAACGAGCGCGGAGGGTCGTCTGCATCGATGTTTCCGGTGCGGCGCAGGATCGCCTTCGCCCGGAGGACGAGTTCGCGCGGACTGAACGGCTTCGTCAGGTAATCGTCGGCTCCGAGCTCGAGACCGTGAATGCGGTCCTCGCCGGATGCCTTCGCGGTGAGCATCAGGATTGGCACCTCAGAGAACTGCCTGACCTCCCGCGCAACCTCCTCGCCTGAGACGTCCGGCAGGCCGAGGTCGAGAATCACCAGGTTGGGGCCGGATTCCCGAACCAGCGCAATGGCCTCGGCGCCTGACCCTGTCGTCAGGACCCCGAGGCCCTCGCGTTCGAGATAGCCGCGCAGGAGGTCGCGGAGCTTGCGCTCATCCTCGACCACGAGCACCGTCGAGGCACGACCGGTCATGCGGCCTGGCGGGTCAGCGCCCGCCTCCGCCCATGCCGAGACCCATTCCGGCGCCGTGGCCCATGCCCATGTCCATCCCCATCCCCATCCCCATCCCTGCACCGCGGCCATCCATCGGCCCTGTGGCCGTGCGATCGATCATCGTCTGCACCCTCGACTGGAAGGTCGCAAGCGCCTTGGCAGCCTGGTCAGCCGTGATCCGGCCCGCCGCGACAGCGGTGTTCGAGTTTGCCTTGAACGCCGCGACGAGCGTCTGTTCCAACCCAGCCGCGGTCTTCCCGTGCTCGACCGCGATCTGGGCGAGCGACTTGCCATCGTGACGCTCGCTCATCAGCGCGTTCTCGCTGACGCCGATGTACTCGGCCGCAGCATCCATGACGACACCGCCGGCCATACCGCCGTGGTTCATCCCTCCCTGGTGAAAGGCGTGACGGACCAACGAAGAGGGGCCACTGTCGATCGCAGCAACGGCTGCACCGGCCCCCAGCAGAGACAGCGCAACAACACCGACCACAACAATGTGACGCTTCCGATTGGATCTCATGTCAACTCCTTTGTCTTGGATGGCTGACCTGGCCCAATCCAAGCGGCAGCGCACGGAGGATCCGTGGAGGCGGTGTGGAGACTGAATGGAGATGCGCCCGCCACCAGCCGCTCAGCCAACACGGCCTTCAGCGACGCGAGTGCGGGAATACGGCCTGCCATGACGACCTGTTCGTCGACGACGAGCGCCGGCGTGCTCATGACGCCGTAGGCAGCGATCTCGGTGTAGTCGGTGACCTTCTCGACCTGTGCCTGGATGCCGAGTTCGCTCAGGGCCTGTTCGGTGAGCTGTGTCAGCCGCCGGCAGTTGGCGCATCCGGAGCCGAGGATCTTGACGGTGGTCATGGTGTGTCCTTTCAGAGGATGGCGTTGAAGAGGAAGCCGGTGATGAGGATCCCGACAGCGACGACCGCGATGAAGCGGCAAGGAGCTGGGGGCGCAGGACGCGGCGCAGCAGGATCATCTCCGGCAGCGAGAGCGCGACGACGCTCATCATGAAGGCGAGCAGCGTTCCCATCGCGAGCCCTTTTGCGTGCAGGACGGCGATCATCGGCAGGATCCCGGCGGCGTTCGAGTAGAGCGGGACGCCGATCAGAACGGCGAACGGGACGGCGAGCGGGTTGGACGAGGACGCATGACGGGCGAAGAAGTCGGTCGGCATCCAGCCGTGGATGACGGCGCCGAGCGCGATCCCGGCAAGCAGGTACGGCCAGGCCTTCCCGACGATCAGTTTCACCTCGTCACGGCCCAGCTCGAAGCGCTCCACCCAGGTCGTCTTCGTCTCGACCGTGCTGGCCGGGCCCTGCTTCGCGGCAGCCTCGAGGACGAAGGGCTCGATGTAGCGCTCCAGGCGCAGGCGGCCGAGGAGTCCTCCGGCGATGATCGCGATCAGCAGCCCCGAGGCGATGTAGAGGACGGCGATCTGCAGACCGAACATCCCGTAGAGGAGGATCACTGCGACCTCGTTGACCATCGGGCTCGCGATCAGGAAGGTGAGCGTGATCCCGAGCGGCACTCCAGCGGCGACGAAGCCGATGAAGGCCGGGACGGCGCTACAGGAACAGAACGGCGTCGCAACGCCCAGGCAGGCAGCGGCAACGTTGCCCGCGCCCTCGCGTTTGCCGCCGAGCAGGGCGCGGGTTCGTTCGATCGAGAGGAAGCTGCGGAGGATGCGGGCGACGAAGATGATTCCGGCGAGCAGCAGCAGGATCTTCGTCGTGTCGTAGAGGAAGAAGTGGAGCGCGTCAGACCAGCGTGGCCCCTGCGGGATCGTAAAGACGCTGTAGAGCAGCCAGTCCCAGAACGGAAGCAGCGCCTGGTAGAGCGCGAGCCAGCCGACCGCAGCCGCCCCGAGCAGCCAGAGCGGATGGCGCTCCCGTGCCGTCCGAGTGCGGAGAGCAAGCGCACTCACGCGGCGCGGCTTCCGACGAGAAGCGAAGCTGCAACGTCGGCTAGCGCCTCATGGTCAAGCCTGACTTCGAGCCGCCGCCCCACCTTTTCGCAGGAGATGAGACCTGACTCGCGCAGTACCTTCAGGTGGTGCGAGAGCAGCGGTGCCGACAGGTCGAGCGTCTTGCGCAACTCGCAGGCACAGGCGTCCTGCCGCCCAAGCTCGTCGACCAGGGCCAGGCGCACCGGGTCGGCAAGAGCGCGGAGGGATGCAATGCGCGTGGGCTGAGGGGTCGGGGTCTTGTTGGTCATTGGGTCGACAGTGGAGCGAGATCTGTTCAATCCCCATTGAATGATCCGCGGGTAGATGTGGCATCCGGCGCGCCCACGACTGCCCATCCGTACAAACCCTTCGGCAGGAAGCTCGACCACACCGAGTTCGCTCGGCGTCGCGGCCTGGCACGCAGTCCGCCACGCTGAGATCGACCTCGACCACATCGACGACAATCGCGATGATCGCGAGCACCACCGAGCCGTGAACCGACGGGCATGCTAGGTCCCCGCCGCTAGGCATCAGGTGCAGAACCGTCTATCGGTCGCTGCGGATCCGTCCGCGGGCAAGCGGATAGCAGGCGAAGCCGATAAGTACCGCGATGAGGTGCCCTGCGTCGGTGAATGTCCCGCGCACGAACAGTGCGAGCACGAGATAGCCGCCGAGGACCGCGGCGTACGGGAGCCGCAGGCCGCGTGGTAGCCGGTAGATCAGCACTGCGGCGACCGCGAGGAAGCCGTAGCTGACGCCGACGTCGGCTGACCGTGAGACGGACTCGTCGACCGCATCCAGTTTGATCGCTGTCCAGAGACCGCCGGCGGTCAGGAGTGTCGCTCCGACGTGGCCCGCCGCGAAGATGATCGCCCAGCGGATCGTGCCGAGCCAGCGTTCAGCCGGAGCGAGCACAAGCGTGAAGAGGACGGCCCACAGCAACACCTGCCAGGCGGCGGAAACCCAGAACGCGCTCGCGACGAGCACGCGGACCGGGTCAGTCGCGAGATGGTGAAGGTTCGTACTCCGCTCGAGCACGAGTCGCTGTGCGATCCGCGGGCTGGATGTCTGCATCACCCACGCGGTGATGAGCAAGACGAACAGGTACAGGTACGTCCCCGGCGCCGAACGGAGATATCTGCGTGCTGCTTCGCCGAGCGGCCGCGCGACCGAGCGGGCGGGGTCGAGTCGCGGCCAGCGGGAGGAGGCGAGGACACCCCAGACGAGAACCACCGCAAGGACGGCGAGGAGAATCATCGGACCGAGTGTCGCCGCGATCCGACTCGGCGGCTTCGTCCTACGATCTCGGTGCCGTCGTGGGCCGCCGTTCGATCAAGGCGGTTCGGTCGTCACTCTCCCGGGCGGCGAGGAAGCGCTCGGCGTCCAGCGCCGCCATGCAGCCGGAGCCAGCGGCGGTGACCGCCTGACGGTACGTGTGATCCCTGACGTCGCCCGCCGCGAACACGCCAGGGACGTTCGTCGCGGTTGAGTCCGGCTTGGTCGTGAGGTAGCCGGCTTCGTCGCGGTCGAGTTGATCGACGAACAGTTTGGTGTTTGGGTCGTGGCCGATAGCAACGAAGAAACCGTCGGCCCGGATCTCCCGGGTCTCGCTGGTCACTGTCGAACGCAACCGCACTCCTTCGACCTTTTCGCGGCCCAGAATCTCGTCGACAACTGCGCTCGTGACGAGCTCGATCTTTGGGTTCTGGCGAGCGCGTTCGAGCATGATCTGCGACGCACGGAACGCGTCGCGGCGGTGAACGACTGTGACCTTGCTGCCGAAGCGGGTCAAGAACAGCGCCTCTTCCATTGCCGAATCGCCGCCTCCAACCACAACGATCGCTTGATCGCGGAAGAAGGCACCGTCGCAGGTTGCGCACGCCGAGACGCCGCGGCCCTGCAGCCGCTGCTCGGACGGAAGACCGAGCCAGCGCGCGCTCGCACCGGTGGCGAAGATCATCGCGTGAGCTCGATACTCCCGGTCACCGACCCAGACGCGAAACGGACGCCGCGACAGGTCGACTCTCGTAGCGTCGTCGGTGATGAACTCGCTCCCGAATCGCTCGGCCTGGCGCCGCAGATCGGCCATCAGTTCCGGGCCCGAGATCCCGTCGGGATAGCCGGGATAGTTCTCGACCTCGCTGGTCACCATGAGCTGCCCACCCCAGAGGAAGCCTTCGATCACCAGCGGCTCCAGATTCGCGCGTGCCGCGTAGAGCGCCGCGGTGTAGCCGGCAGGGCCTCCGCCGATCACGATCACATCCCGCACGTCCTCCAAGCCCATCGTCTCCTTTGGTTCAGCGGTCAACCGCGTCGTGCCCGGACGAGTGCGTCAAGCGCCGTTCTCTCGCCGTCAGGTGTCTCCACCGGTCGTCCGACGAGTTCGGCGCGCTCGATCTCAAGTCCGGTGTCGTCGAGGTCGGCGACGACGTCGGCGGCCGTGTAGAGGACGACGGGATTCTGGGGGCCACCGTGGCCGTGTTCGAGGTTGCTGCTGTCGTGGGCGACGAGCAGCAACCTGCCGCCCACGGCGACAGCGTCGGCTGCCGCACGAAGTATCTCGCGACGTTCCGCGGGCGGAACCTGAAGGTAGAAGACGATCACGAGCTCAAAGGCTCGTGGCGCGGGCCGGTAGTCGAGCAAGTCGGCCAGCACCCACTCCGCCTTCACGTCACGCAACTCGGCGCGTTCGCTGGCCTTCTCAAGCGCGACTTCCGAGAAGTCGACGCCGGTCACCTGCCAACCCTGCTCGGCCAGCCAGACTGCGTTGCGACCTTCGCCACAAGCGACGTCGAGCGCCCGACCCGGCGACAAGTCGCTCGACTTGTCGACCAGGAACCGGTTTGGCTGCGCGGTCCAGAGCAACTCGCTGCCTGTGTAGCGACGATCCCACTCTTCCCGGCTCATCGACGGGCTCACGCGAGATTCCGGTTGTTTGGTCATACCAATACTATAACACAATGTAGTTGTATAAGTGTATGATGGTGAAAATGCCCAAACAGCCTTCGATCCGCCTCTACGTCTCGCGCTGGTGTGTGCAATGCGAGCGTGCGGCGGCATTGCTCGCGCGCCAGGGACTCGCCTTCGAGACAATCGACATCGGCGACCCCGAACAGTGTTGCCGGCTGCACGAGCTGACGGGCGGCGCCAGCGTGCCGCAGGTCGTGATCGACGGCCGCTCGATCGGCGGCTACGACGAGATCGCAGCACTGATCAGGGATGGCACCGCGACTGAAGGGGGATCCGGGGTCGCCCGGATTGCAGTCGGTCCGATACCGGCTAGAACGCGCTCATGAGCTCGAGGGTGGAACCGCCACGCGCCGCCGCTGATCCGCTGCTCGCCGAGTTGCGCCGGACGGAGTTCGCACGGCTCGACGCGGGTGGGCACGTCTATCTCGACTACACCGGCGCCGGCCTCTACTCCGAGTCTCAGATCGAGGAGCACATGAAGCTCCTTCGCGAGCACGTCTTTGGCAACCCGCACTCGGCCAACCCGACCTCGGCAGCGATGACCGAGCTGGTCGAGCAGGCGCGATGCGGCGGTGCATACGTTCTTCCATGCCTCACCGGAGGAGTACGTCGTTGTCTTCACGCCGAACGCAACCGGAGCGCTCAGGCTCGTCGGCGAGGCATACCCGTTCCGCGACGGGAGACCGCTTCCTGCTCACCTTCGACAACCACAACTCCGTCAACGGCATCCGCGAGTTCGCCCGCGCCCGTGGCGCCGACACGACCTACCTGCCGAGCGCCGCACCGGATCTACGCGTCGATGAGCAGCTGCTCCCGCGCTACCTCACAGAGGTCGGGGGTGATCACAACAACCTGTTCGCGTTTCCCGGCGCAGTCGAACTTCTCCGGCGTCCACCACCCGCTCGACTGGATCGACCAGGCGCACGACCATGGCTGGGATGTGTTACTCGACGCTGCCGCGTATGTGCCCACCAACCGGCTCGACCTGTCCCTGCATCACCCGATTTCGTTGCGCTGTCCTTCTACAAGATGTTCGGCTGGCCGTCCGGGGTCGGAGCGCTGGTCGCCCGGCGCGATGCGCTCGAGAAGCTCGAGCGGCCCTGGTTCTCCGGCGGGACGATCGTCGCGGCGTTCGTGCAGCGCGAGTGGTACGAGTCTGCGCCCGGCGCGGCGCATTTCGAGGACGGAACGCCCAACTTCCTCGACCTTCCCGCGATCGAGATCGGACTCAGGTTCCTCGAACGGCGTCGGGATCGAACGGATCCACAACCACGTCGAGATGCTCACCGCCGACCTGCTAGGTGCGCTCTCGACCCTTGGAGCATGCAAGCGGCGCGCCGGCCGCAAGGGTCTACGGGCCGGTCGACGCGGGCCGACCGTGGCGCGACCGTCGCCTTCAACTTCCTCCACCCCGACGGCCGAGTCGTCGACGAGCGCTACGTCGACCGCGTCGCCCGCCGCCACTCGCTCTCGCTGCGCACCGGCTGCTTCTGCAATCCCGGCGCCGGGGAGGTGGCCTTCACCATCTCCCGCGAGACGCTCGTCGGCGGCGAGTTCGGCCACGGGATGAGCCTCGACGACTATCTCCGCACGATCGGCCTGCCGTCGGGCGGCGCCGTGCGTGTGTCGTTCGGGCTGCCCTCGAGCCAGTGCGACGTCGACCGTTTCGCCGCGTTCGCGGCCGAGTTCGTCGACCTGGCCGACGTTCCGGCAGATCTTCCGCCGCGGACGGGGTGCTAGGCGCCGACATGGACGGGGTTGAATAGTGGGCTGTTCTCTCCTTCCTCTTTCCGCCGTCGACGAGCGCCGAGCAGGCACAGGAGGCGGCGCGACAGCGGGACGTGGTGATTCTCGATGTGCGTGAGCGGCACGAGTGGAAGGCCGGCCACGCACCCGGCTCCAAGAACATCCCGCTCTCGACACTGCGCTCTCGCACCGCGGAGCTCGCCCCGAGCCGCCGCTACATCGCCGTCTGCCGAAGCGGCTCCCGCTCCCGCAGCGCCACCGCCCAACTTCGCGGCGCAGGACTCGACGTCGTCAACCTCAAGGGCGGCATGCACAGCTGGAAACGCGCCGGCCTGCCACTCGAGCCCCGAAACGGCCGCATCGTCTGAGCATCGGCGCGATCGCGTTGATCTCTCGACAGCGGGTCTAGTGGTTCACCGCTGTCAGCAGCGCCTGGAGGTCATCCAACTGCCGCGAAACGGAGCCGCAGATCTCTTCGCAGAGTCGGTAGACGCTCTCGTCGATCACGCGGTAGCGGTTGAGGCTGCCCTGTCTGCGCCGTGCCACAATGCCGGCGTCGGCCAGCACACCGAGGTGCTTCGACACGTTCTGTTGAGTCGAGCCGACGGCGTCGGTCAATTCCTGGACGGTCGCTTCGGTCGCGCGGAGGCGGTCGAGAAGCTTGATCCGTGTCGGATCGGCGATCACACGGAGACGCCGCGCGATCAACTCGACGACTTCATCTGGGAGTGGATGTTGGAGTGCGATCGTCGGTCACCGCCTTCGTCGGGGGGAGGCCGGCCGAGAGCCGGCCTCCCCGGATAGGGCTACGTCACGGGGTGTGCCTTGTGGTGGCGAAGGTGCACTGCGTCGGTTGCGTACAGGCCAAGGCCTGACAGCAGCACGAGCAGGGCCCCCGGCACGACGAAGAACCAGGTGAACAGGGTGAACTTCGGCAAGCTCGAGAGCTGCTTGAAGTCACTCACGTTCCCCTGCATCGCCGTGACGAGTGGCTTGTAGTGTGCGAGCCCGGCCGGGACCTGAGAGGCGACGGGGACCGCCTGCTTCATCGATCCGATGAGCTGGGTGAAGTCCTTCGCCGCTGCCGGCGGGATCTGCAGGCCGGCAGCCTGCATCCCCACGAGGTAGTTCTGGAACTTCGCGGCATTGGCGTTCGTGTACATGGGCGTGATCTGCCCGAGCGGGACGAACACCTTGTAGTAGTAGTTCGCGGTCGTCTGGACCTGGTCTGGGGCCATGATCGGCTGGAAGTCGTTGATCATCCGCTCGCCGGCGGCCGACTTGCTCGGCAGCCCCATTGCGAGCGGCGCCACGATCAGCGCCACGCCGATGACGAGCACGCCCCACCAGAGCGCCTTGCCATTCATCTCGGATACCTCCATGGGATGTGGCCCGAAGCGTCCCCGCGCAATCCGGCGGGAGCGTCCGCAGCGGCCCTGATCCCGGACGCACAAAGTACGCAACCGATGGCTTGAACAGAGGAAATGCGGTGTTACAACCTCGCGGTCGCGTAGTTGTTCCGGACGCCCACCGCGGCTTCCGGATCGAGACTTTCTGCGACCTGGAGGTTCACAGATGCTCGACGAGAAGTACGTCACGGATCCGGCGGCGCTCACCGAAGAGACCGTCCGCGCGATCGTCCAGGAGGAGCTCGAGCAGGCCCGCACGCGCGACCCCGCCGGCAAGAAGGCGGCGTTCATCGCGTCCAAGGGAACGCTCGACTGGGCCTATCCCCCGCTGATCCTCGCGACGACCGCAGCCGCGTCCGGCATGGACGCATCGATCTTCTTCACCTTCTACGGCCTCAACATCGTCCACAAGGACTTCGAGCAGATGCTCAAGGTCTCGCCGCTCGGAAACCCGGCGATGCCGATGCCGGTCACGATGCCGAACTTCGTGCTCGGCTTGCCTGGAATGGGGCCGATGGCGACCCACATGATGAAGTCGAAGTTCGCAGGCAAGAACGTCGCGCCGATCAGTGAGCTGCTCGAATCGGCGCAGGATCTCAATGTGCGGCTGATCGCGTGCCAGATGACGATGGACGTCTTCGGCTACGCGCAGGAGGACTTCATCGACGGCGTCGAGTTCGCAGGCGCCGCGGCGTTCCTCGCCGAGGCGCGTCAGGCGCACGTGACCCTCTTCGTCTAGGAGACACGATGACACAGACACACATCGAAGCCACGGAAGAGCTCGATGCTCGCGGCCTGCTCTGCCCGATGCCGGTGATCAAGACCGCGAAGGCCGTCAAGGCCCTCACGCCCGGCCAGGTGCTGAAGCTGCTCGCAACCGATCGCGGCTCGATCGCCGACATCCCCGCGTGGGCGGAGAGCACCGGCAACGAGCTGCTCGACTGGCACGACGAAGGCGAGTTCCTCGTCTTCTACGTGCGCAAGGGACAGGAGATGTAGAGATGGCAGTCCAGGAAAAGCTTGTGATCATGGTCACGCACGGCCCGGAAGAGCCGGAGCTCGCGACCATCCCGTTCGCGATGGCGGGTGCCGCCGTCGCTTCGGACGTCGACGTGGTGCTGGGCTTCCAGGGCGACGGTTGCCTGCTCGTCAAGAAGGGGGTCGCGGAGACGGTCGCCGCGCCCGAATTCGCTCCGCTCGGCGGCCTGCTCGAGACGATCCACGAGCTCGGCGGCAAGCTGCTCGTCTGCTCGCCGTGCGTCAAGAGCCGCGGGCTCAGCGAGGACGACCTCGTCGAGGGCGCGGAGATCGTCGCCGCGGCACGGTTCGTCGCCGAGGTCACATCGGCAACCAACAGCCTCGTCTACTGAAGGAGAA
>CAWHFK010000002.1:0-12698 GCA_963828655.1 uncultured Thermoleophilia bacterium
CCACCTCAACGACCTCGCGGCGGTCTGCGCCGGAGTCGGACTCGCCGCCGGGAACATGCGCTTCATCGCGCTCACCGAGCGCGCACGCCGATTGAACGCGCAGCTGACCGGCCACCGCTTCCTCTTCGGCTCAATCGACGTCGGCGGCAACCACCTCTCCTTCGACGTCGACGGCGCACGCGACGAGCTTGCGGTGATCCGCGCCGAATCAGAGAGCGCCTGGCGGGAACTGCTCTTCAACAGCTCCTTCAGCGACCGGCTCCCGGAGATCGGGATCGTCACCCGCGAGGCCGCGCTCGAACTCGGAGCGGTCGGGCCAGCCGGACGAGCCAGCGGCATCGCGGAGGACACGCGGGCAACCAGTGACCAGCTCGCCTACAACGGCTTCGCGACGATCGTGCCACATCGTGCCGCCGGAGACGTCAAGGCACGACTCGAACAACGCGCACTCGAGGTAGAACAGACCTTCGACCTACTCGCCTCGCTGCTGAATCACCCCGTCGTCGCGGCCACATGCGAACCGACGCAAGACCGGCAGACGATCGGAACCGCACGCGTCGAAAGCCCACGCGGCGCCACACTCTGCATCGTCGAAGAAACAGGCGGCCGCATCAGACGGCTGAGACTACGAACCGGCTCATACGCGAACTGGCCGGTCGTCGCCCACGCAGCCGCCAACAACCTCCTCCCCGACTTTCCCTTGATCAACAAGAGCTTCGAGCTCTGCTACGCCTGCGCCGACCGCTAATGCTCAGACTCCTCAAAGACCTTCGCCGCCTCCGCCGCCAACTCGCTCTCCCCGCGCCTGACCGCGCACAAAGCCTCACCGTCCGTCACGTCGACGCCGGATCATGCAACGGCTGCGAACACGAACTAACACTCACGGCCGGCCCCCACTACGACCTCGCCAGATTCGGATTCAGCATCGTCGCCTCCCCCCGACACGCCGACGTGCTGCTCGTCACCGGCACAGTGACGACACGCATGCACGCGCCGCTGCTCACCGCCTACCATGCCATGCCCGAGCCCCGCCGCGTCATCGCCCTCGGCGACTGCGCGCTCGGCTGCAACATCCTCGGCCTCGCAGCCGAACTCACCGGCCCAGTCGAAGACATCCTGCCCGTCGACCTCCGCGTGCCTGGTTGCCCGCCAACACCCGACGCAATCACAGCCGCGCTGAACGAACTGACTCGGACAGACCAACCACGTCAACAAGAGTCTCTAGACGGCACTCGATGACGAAGCAAAGCGGTTTCACATCGAGGCATGTTCTCCAGCGTGCGGAGTTGCAACTTGCGCGGCGTTCGGCAACGAAGGTCGTTGGCGCGCATGGCCTCCTGGCCGGGTGCCCAAGGCCTGGCGGTTTGACCGGCGCGGCCTCCTGGCGCGTTGACCGGGCGAATCAGGCGCGCGAGAGACCGTCTTCGACGCTCGCGTGGCTCGACGCCCACGCAGCATGGGGCAAGACTGCGCGGACGACGGTGGGTCCCCCGCGCGGGCTCGAGAGCGTGAAGCTGCCGTCGAGCGCCTCGACGCGATCGGCGAGGCCGCGCAGGCCCCGCTCCAGGGACGCGCCCCCGACGCCGTTGTCTGTCACCTCGATCTCGGTCTCCCCGACGCCCGCGTTCAGGCGGATCGCGACACGGGTCGCGTTCGCATGGCGCACGATGTTCGTCAACGCTTCCGAGCAGACGAACCAGACAGCTGCGCGGTGACTCTCGGGCAATTCGTCGGGTTGTCCTCTGACGTCCAGCTCGACGGGGACCGACAGCCGGGCAGCGACCTCCCTGAGCGCCGCGGGAAGGTCGGTACGGGCGAGAGCCGGCGGGTAGAGGCCACGGCCGAGCGCGACCAACTCTTCGACCGCCGCCCAGAGCTCACGACGTTGAGCTTCACGAGCGTGGCCTGAAAGCAGCCGGTCGACCCGGCGCAGGCGCGAGAGCACGCGATCGCTGAGGTGCTGTTCGAGGCTTCGGCGCTCGTCGTCGGCCGCGTCGAGGATCCGGCGCCGCGACGACGCGACCTGGCGCGAGCTCGACCGCACCTCGGCGTCGAGTCGGGCTGCTTCGAGCGCAAGCGCCGCTGCGTTTGCGGCCGCCTGCGCGAGCCCCGGGTCTCCGTAAGCCTTTTCACCGTGGACGAGCACGACCTCTCCGCCCTCCGGGGTCGATGCGCGGGTCACGCGTTGCGTCGCCTCCGGAGGCGGCACCTCACGGCCCTGCTCGTTCAGCCAGCCGACGTCGGCCACGCGATAGCGCAGTTCGAGCGCCGGATCGGCGAGCGCGGTGGCGAGCTGCGCGGTGAGCGGCAGCCCGGGCCGCCTCGTCGGGCCGAGTTGGATCACGAGCGAGCGCTCAGCACGCCGCGCCCACGCTCCGGCCGCGGCTGCGAATGCGACAACGAGTGCCGCGATCACGAGCACGTCGGTGAGCGCGAGCAGCAACTGCGCGCCCCCCACATTCGCAGCCCCGAGCGCCCACACGAGCGCGAGCGCACCCGCGGCAGCGGCGGCTCCCTTCACCGCGTCACGGGCGCCCGCCTCGGCCCGTGAGACGGCCAGCAGATTCAGAGCGCACACAGCGCCCGCGATCACCGCGGTGATACAGCCGGCCACCCGGTAGGGCAGGAACGGCGCGATCCAGGCAGCGGCAGCGAGAGCCGTCACGTACGGGCTACGACCTCGGCTCGGGATGACGTCGAGGAGCAGCTGGAGCAGCGGCCCACGGTAAGCGAGGACGAACAGCGCGCCCACACCGCCGACGAAGCCGGAGCCGGCACCGTCGAGCGTTCCGAGGAACCAGAAGACGGCGAAGACCAGTGCCAGGCGGCGGCTGCGCGGGGTGAGGCGCGGGCTGGCGCTCGCCACGGCGGCGGTGAGACCGACGACCAGGTCGAGCAGCGCCCAGCCGAGCGTCGTCGGCGCCACGAGCTCGGCGACGACGCCGAAGGCCGCCACGACGGCCGCCAGGACGGCCGCGCGGCTCAGCTGACCCTGCGCCACGGATGCGCGGCATACAAGACGCGCGAGCCGACGTCGGCGACGATCAGATTGCTGAGCGTCAGCCGGCCGTCGAAGTAGCTCCAGTGAACGGTCTCGGGAGGGTCGATCATGGCGTGCCCGTCGACGCCGGCACGGCGCATGACGAGGGTCATCTGGTCGCCGTGCACCTTGTAGGTCCCGCTGAACGGGCCCTGGTCGGGGTAGTTGGGTGACTGGGTCTGGTACCAGGTGCCGTTCTTGCGGAACGTCGTCACGTAGGTGATCGCGGTGCGCATGTCGCGGTTGATCACGCCGCCCTTCAGCCAGTCCCGCTTGGAGATGGTGACGGTGTAGACGCCGGTCGGCAGGGTGGCGCCGGGGCGGTGGACGACGGTCGTCGACTTCGGTCGATGCGTGCAGCGGAACGGGAGCGGTGTCGCGAGCGGGTGGATGCCGCTCCCCGGGAGCCGCAGGAGCTGGGCGACGAGCTCCTTGCTGCCGGGGTTGGAGACGAACCGCGACGCCGTCGTGCGCATCGCGGTGGCGATCGAGGCGAGCTGGCTGTTGTTCGGCAACGCAGGCACCGCGTTGGACTCGCAGATCTCGATCAGCTCCTCGCGCTCGATCTTCGGCTCGGAGCGCTCGGCGGATGCGACCGTGTCGCGAGCGGCCGCGCGGAGCTGCTGCTGCTGCCGGACCGTCAGTTCGTCCCAGGCCTGGCGGCTGACCACGATCGACTGGAACTTCGCGAACGGCGACCAGGTGGAGAAGTAGTGCGCAGCGGTCTGGTAGCCGTTATTGAGGATGCTCGCCGGGTTGGACTCGACCCCGTCGAGCTTCCCGTCGCTCAGCCAGCCGCTCGCCTCCTGTGCGTTGAGCCGTTCGACGGGCCGCGCCCCGACGGCGCGCAGGTCGGCAGCCGTCTGCGGATTGTCGATGATCCGGATGCGCAGGCCGGCCAGGTCAGCCTTCGTCGTCGGCGGCTTGACCGCGAGGATCCGCCGCGCCTCCTGGGGGACGAGCGCGAGCCCGACGACCGAGTGGGGCAACGACTGCAGGACCGCGTCCGCCAGGGGACTCCGGGCGAAGGCCAACGAGGCTCGCTCGGTCGACAGGGCGAAGGGGACGAGCAGCGCCTTGAAGTCTGGCACGCCGAGCACCGCCCAAGCCCGGGCCGGCAGATATCCAACCGCGACCTTGCCGCTCTCGAGCGCGCGAGCGAGCCGCACCTCGTTCGCCGGCACTGCGCTCGTGTACGGCGACCTCACATCGTGACGGATCCGGACCTCGCCGTTCGTCAGCCGCGCGACCTTCGTCGCGAAGACCGCGGCTGGCGGATCGCTGTCGTCGGGAACCTCGAAGGTGAGCGTGTGCACCGCCGGCGCGTTGGCGCCCGCCTTGTCGCCACCGGTTCCGCCGCACCCGGAGAGGGCCGCGAGTGCGAGCAGCGCCGCCACGGCGACGCCCGGTTGTGCCAAGCGTCTCATGTTCGCGATTCTCCGCATTCGCGCCACCCCCGATCATGGATGCCGGCCCGGAATTGCCCGCGAAGCTCGTCGGGGTGAACCCTGAACCTAGTGGCGCCCGGTTGTCAACGGGTTCAGGATCCACCCATGCGCCGTCTCCCCCAGCTCGTGCTCGTGGTCGCCTCGCTATCGCTCTCGGCGGTCGCTCTCGTACTCGCGCACCACCGGCCCGAGGAGAGCGTCGCGAACGGATCTGGTGCGGTGCTCGCGCTTGAAGCTGCGGCCGCTGCCGCGCTGGTCGCGGCAGGTGTCCTGGTCTGGACGGTTCGCAACGCTCGCGCGGCCGGGGCGCTCCTGCTCGCAAGCTCCGTTGCGGTCGGCTGCCAGTCGCTGCCGCTGCCCCGGGCGGGCGGGACGGTTCTCTTCACCCTGGCGCTGGTGCTCGGCGGATCGGCCGCCACGCTGGCCGGGGCCGCAGCGCTCGAGCTCACGAGCCGCACCCGGCCGGCACGGCTCGTCGCGGTCTGCGCCGTCGCCTGCTCGACCGTCTGGCTCGGGCTGCTGCCCGCGTTGCTGTTCGATCCTCCCGCGACGGGCTGCTTCGGCTGTCCGCGGAATCTCGTGCTCGTCCACGGCTCGCCTTCGCTGCGCTCGCACGTACTGCAGTCCGGGCTCCGCGGAGCCGCGGTGGCGTCGGTCGTGCTGGCCCTCATGCTGCTGCTCGGCGTTGCCGACGCGGCGCGTCGGCAGTGGAGCTCGGCGGCGGTCCGGCTCGGCGCCGTGGTTGCGCTCGCCGCGTCGGCTGCCGCGCTCTGGCACCGCGCATCGGCTCCGATCGCGACGACGGACGACGTCGTGCGGCTCGCCTGGATCGTCGAGTGCACGGGCCTGTTGCTGCTGACGGCAGGCCCGGTTGGGGAGTTCGTGCGGGCGCGGATCGAGCGGGCCCGGATCGCCGATGCCGTCCTGCGGACGATGCTCTCCGCCGACGACCTGCGCAACACGCTGGCGGCGAGTTGCGGCGACGGATCGCTCAGTCTCGTCTTTCCCCAGGAAGGCGGCGTGCCGGTCGACGGCAATGGACTTCCTGCGCCGGCGGCGGGCGACGCGGTGATCACGGACGTCGTCCGTAAGGGATCGGTCCTGGCGCAGCTGCGCCACCGGGAGCTCACGGCGCACGCCGCACGGCGGCTCTCGGACTCCGTGCAGACGGCGGGGCTGGCGCTCGAACACACCTCGTCGAGAGCTCGCCTGCGGGCTCAGCTCGCAGACCTCACGGCCTCGCGCGCACGCATCGTCGAGGTCGCAGACGCAGAGCGGCGGCGGCTCGAGCGCAACCTGCACGACGGCGCGCAACAGCGGCTGATCGCGCTCTCCGTCGTGCTCGCAGAGCCGGACGACCCGCGCCTGATCGAGGCGCGAGCCGAGGTGCTCGCGGCGCTCGACGAACTGCGGGCGATCGCCCACGGCATCCACCCGGCCTCCCTGAGCGACGGCGGAATCGTTGCGTCCGTTCGCGAGCTCGCGGACACGAGCAGCGTTCCGCTGCGACTCGAGCTGCGGCCGGTCGAGCGGCTGCCCGAGTCGGTCGAGTCGGCCGCCTACCGGGTTGTCGCCGACTGTGTTCGCGCAGCGGAGCAGCACGGCAACGGCGGAGCAGTCGCGATCGATCTCGAGCTCACCGCGGAGGGGCTGGAAGCGCACCTCCGCTTGCCGGGCGTTGCCGCCTCCACCGTCCGGCGCACTCTCCTGCACGCCGACGATCGCGTGACGGCTGCAGGCGGGCGCCTCGAGGTCACCGATGTGAGCGGCGAGACGCGCGTCGAGCTTGGGCTGTCATGCGGATCGTGATTGCCGAGGACATGGCGTTGATGCGGGAGGGCCTGGCCCGCCTGCTCGCCGATCAGGGCTTCGACGTCGTCGGGCAGTCGGAGGACCCCGCCACGCTCCTCCGCCAGGTGGAGCTCACGCGTCCCGACGCAGCGATCGTGGACATCAAGCTTCCGCCGACCCACACCGACGAGGGCGTCCAGGCGGCGGTCGAGATCCGCGAGCGACACCCGTCCACCTCGGTGCTGCTGCTCTCGAGCTACCTCGACGCGCGCTTCGCGGCCGACCTCTTCGCGAGCTACCCGGCCGGCACCGGGTACCTGCTGAAGGAGCGCGTCGGCGATGCGGGCGTGCTCGGCGACGCTTTACGCCGCCTGCAACGCGGTGAGTGCGTGCTCGACCCGGCGATCGTCAACCGGCTGCTCAACCGGGCGCGAGAGCCGGGGCCGCTGGACGAGCTCTCGACACGCGAGCGCGAGATCCTCGCGCTGATGGCCGAAGGTCACTCGAACAAACGGATCTGTCAGATCTGCTTCCTGAGCCCGAAGACCGTCGAGTCGCACATCCACAGCATCCTCATGAAGCTCGGGCTGCACGAGTCGCCGGACTCGAGCCGGCGCGTCCTTGCGGTCCTGACCTACCTGCGAGCGTGAGTGGGAGGCCCGTCGCCGGGCCTCCCACCTCCCCGCTCCGTGCTTGCTCAGCAGCCGAAGCAGTTGTCCGGCGTGTTGTGCGCGACGAGGCTCGAGACGAACGTCGCCGGGAAGCCGGGCGTGAAGATCCCGCCGCCCTGCAGGCTGACCACGGGACCGCCGGTCAGCGCATTTCCCGTCACGAGCGTGCTGTGCAGCGACAGCGACGATGCCGGGCCGCCGATGAGCACGCCGTTCCAGATGCCCGCACCCTGAGCCGCACCGCTCTTGCCGTTCGCGGCGCCCTTGTTCAGAGCGACGATGTCGTTCGTGAGCGTGAGCGGGCCGTTGTTGCTGATGCCGGCGCCCTGGATCGTCGCAGCCCCGGTGGGTGCATTGGCAATCGAGGTGTTGCCGATCACCGTGCTGTTCGCGACCGACGCCGAGTCACCGTCGAGAAAGAACGCGATCGCACCCAGCGTTGCCGCATCACCGTGCGGCGTGGTCACGACCGCGGTGTTACGGTCGATGTGACTGCCCGTGATCGATGCGGAGGCGTCGGCCTCCAGCGCCGTCGGTCCGCTCGGCCCCGAATCGGCACTCGAGAGAACGTTCACCGACAGGCTGTTGCCGTCGACGGTGCTGTTCTGGATCGTCAGATCGACGCCGCCACAGGCACAGAGCGCAGCGTCGGCTCCGAACGGCTCGCCGACCGGGTCGCTCACCGAGACGGCGTTGCCGTCGAGGCTCGAGTTGCGGATCGTGGCCGATGAGCCGTCGCCGAGATAGATCCCACCGCCCACCGCGTTCGCCTGGTCGGTGCCGCCGTCCTGCAACGGATACGGATGCGGGATCGAGCTGGTCAGGTTGGCGCTGTTGCCGTCGATGGAGCTCGCATCGACGGTGAGCGTCCCGCCGCCGGCGACGAGGATCCCGCCACCGTCGACGAAGCGCCCCGACGGGGCAGCGCCGTTCGCGCTGTTCCCGGTCACCTGCGAGCGCTGCAGCACCAGCGTCGCGTTTGTCTCGTCGACGATGCCGCCTCCGTTCGACTGGACGGCAGACGCCTTGTTGTTGCTGACGATCGTCCCGATCAGGGTCATCGTCCCCCAGTTGTCGATTCCCGCGGCGTCCCCGAACGAGGCCGGACAGGGAACGCTGCCGGGGCAGATCGCCTTGACGCTCGCGGTGGAGTGCGCCGGTGTCGAGCGGTTGCCCGTCACGGCGTCGTTCACGAGTGTCACTGTCGAGCCCGGGAACGCCTCGACCCCACCGCCGAGCGCGGTCGAGTCCGCGTAACCCGGCCCGCACACGGGAACATCGGGTCCGCACGCGGGCGCCTGCGGGTTGGAGGTCGCAAGGCCGCCGGTGATCGAGACGCGCGCGATCGACACGGTCGGCTTGGTCGTCGCCGACCCGATCGTCACGACCGGGCCGCCGCCGACGATCCTCGACGCGAACGCAGAGACGCCGCTCAGCGTGACGCTCTTCGTGATCGTGATCCCCCCGGCGAAGCTGCCCGGGCCGAGGTTGATCGTGTCTCCGTCGCTCGCGGCGTCGAGTGCCGCCTGCACGGAGCCGTAGCAGTGCGGGCCGCCGACGCACAGGGTTTTCCCCTTGACCGGTGAAGCCGGCGCGGCCGCGACGAGCACGGCGGCCGACACGACGGCGGCGACGCCGGTCAGCACCGTCGCCGTCCGTCTTGAGTGGAGCGCGATCCTCGACATTTGAAGTCTCCTTTCGAGGTGGTCGAGTTCACGCTCGACGCTACGAACGGCGACCCGCTACGTCATCGATGCGCAACCTGAACGCGTCTCAGGGCCACCCCCGAGATGCAATCCGGCCTCGCATCGATGCGGCCCGACAACCGCAGCCCTAGCGTCGAGCGGGAACTCGACACGCTCGAAAGGAGAAGACAATGTCTGCCCGCTCACTGCTGCCCCTCGTCGTCCTGCTAGCTCTCGCCGCCGTCAACGCCGCCGGTGCGGCGGGCGGGCAGCCGTTCAAGGTCACCTCCACACTCGACGGCAAGACGGCGCTTCCGCACCGCATCCAGTGGCTCGCGACCGTCCACGGGGCGAAAGCGCGAGAGGTCGACTTTCTGATCGACGGCAAGCTCCGCTGGGTCCACCATCACCTGCCCTACTACTACGGCGATTTCAGCGAGAGCCTCGGCACTATCGACCGCGGCTACCTCGTCACCTCCTGGCTCGAGCCGGGCCTCCACCACTTCACCGTCCGGGCGACCAGCACGCGCGGGCAAACCGCCACCGACACCGTCGTCGCGCGCGTCGCTCCCACGCCCGATCCACCCAGCGCCCTCGCCGGGACGTGGCAGCGCATGGTCAACCCTGTCGGCGCTCCGGAGCCGGGAAGTCCGGGCGCCCCGAAGGACACGCCCACCCCGGCAGGGACGTACAAGCTCGTGATCGACAGGCGCTGGATCCAGACCCGCAACCCAGGCACCTTCACGCCCGCGAGCGTCGACCAGAACACCGGGCTCGGCTACATCCAGGACACGGACTACGTTCCGACCCCCACCTCGTTCCAGGTCTGGGGCGCCGTCAGTTGGCGGCCGTTCTACGACTACCTCGCCGAAGAAGGAACCTGGTGCATTCCATGGGGAGGGCCGCACGCCACGTACCGCTGGTCGGTAGCCGGAAACACCCTCACGCTCACCCCAAGCGGCAGCGACCCGTGCCGCGTCCGCCAGTTCATCTGGGCCGGACAGTGGACAAGGGTCGGGTAACTGCGGTGCGCACCCCAGGATCCGCGACCAAATGCTCGTCGCTATCTAGCCGAGGCGCGCCGGCCTCCTGGCCCGTTGACCGAAGTCGGCCTCCTCGCCGACTGCCCGAAGCGTGCCTGGCCTCCTGGCCCGTTGACGGGAGCCGACCTTCTGGTCGCGGCCCAGGAGCCAAGCGCTGGTCTCGGTGGGTCACCGGAGTCAGCTGCCAGAACTTGCACTCTCCCCACCCGTCTCCTTATCTAGACCACGTGCTGTGTGATCGATGTGGCGGAGAAGTGATCGTGTGGCAGATCATCTGATAGATCCGGGTGCGGCTCACGTCCGGCCGGCGAGCGAGCTCCGAGACGCTCTCCCCCGCTTCATGTGCCGACAGCCGATCTTTGCCTACCGGCGATTCGCCTAGCGGGCTTATGAAGAAGAAGAAATCCGGACGCCTGCTGTGTGGGGTTCTCGGTGGAGGGACCTACTGCTCGACCGAAGGGCCGGACAAGCATCTGGTGTTCCAGGCTTGTTCGATCTGCCGCATCAGGGCCGGGTAGACGACTCGGTGTCGAAATGGCCTGATCAGTGCCATGTAGGCGGCCCCGAGCCTGCCTCGAGGTTTGACGTACACGCCCATCTGTCCTTGATAGAAGCCCTCACCTTTCTCGACCCAGGCGAGGTGCATCACGGCGTGAACCGTTCGGTTCGAGAGTTCGCCGGCCCACTCGAGGTCGGTGCGATAGAGGGCGCGGAAGCCGGATGAGCTCCGATCGAGGTTCTTGGCGGTCTCGCGTAGCTCCCCGGGGAGTCGTGCGCTCAACGTCGTTTCCGCGTTGCCCGGGATCACGCGTTCTCGGCTGACCTCGTCCCAGCCGAACCAGCCGCCGAGGCGGTAGCGAATCGAGAAGAGCAGTCGGGTCGCGGCGGACGCTCCGTGGGCGGGGTCGAGGGACGCCATGACAGCAAGCAGCGCGTCGAAGTCCTCAGCCTTGCCTCGCGCTGGTAGGGACCAGACGTCCTCGAGTCTGAAGTCGGGCGTGATCTCGGCGATTAGCCACCGGTGGGATTCGTGCTCGGCTGTTGGAAGTCTCATTTCGGTCTGGATTGTCGCCTCGATCTTGTCAAGAGCCCCCTCGCCCACGCGGTCGTGGCCGGGCGCCGAACGCATCGGCCCTGACAACGAGCAGCCAACCGCATCAACGGGATAGGTCTATGTTGGAAGCAACCCCAACATGGAGGATCGTCTTGAGCACGCTCATCCGGTTCGCTCCCCCGTCTTTGACGGCCGAGCAGTACGACAACGCCGTACGTCGACTGAACGAGGAAGGCGTCCTCCCTGCTGACGGACTCGAGTTCGAGATCTGCTTTGGATCGGGCGACAAACATCGTGTCAGTCAGGTCTGGGACTCACCCGAACAGATGGCAGCATTCGGCGAGCGCCTCGGACCGATCCTCGCTGAACTGGGAATCGACCCGGGCGAGCCAGAAGTCGTCGAAGTACACAACATCATCAGGCGCTAAGGCCATCGCATGGCGGGCTGGTCCGTAGATTTATCGGTTATGGACCGCCTGCCGGTTTCTAGCTTTGTGGTGCAGACCCCACAGCTGATATGGAGTGAGGTTTGTCAAGTCGGCATGGCTTGAGGCCCGCGTGTGCGGGCCTCGTTGTTTCGGCGGGGAGAGCGCGGCGGCTGCTTGTCGACGCGTTGTGTCGCGGCTGATATGCGCGGGTCGGGACCGCATGACCGGGTGTGCGAGTTGAGGAGTGGTGCCGCTCTCTAGGGTCGAGCGTCGCCGCGGTGCGGGCGGCTCATAGCTGTACCGCGGGTCGCTCCTCGCGTCCGTTGCGCCGCCGCGCTCTCCTCGCCGAGCCGTTGCTGGCGGCGTTGCTACATGGTCGCGAGCGCCCAGCAGTGGCCGGCGAGCTCGCGTGCGACGGCGACCGCGACGACGTGCGCCGCTTGCCGCGCCGCTCGAGCGCGTGCCAGCGTTGGTGGAGACGGCGGGCGCTTTGGTCGGCGCGGGCGCGGACGGCGGCGGGCTGGCCCTGCGCGGCGCCGCGCGAGCGTCGCGCTCTCGCGCAGCGGCCGCCGCTGCTGCCAGGCCGCCTCGACCAGCAGCCGGCGGGCGTGTGTGTTGCCGGTCTTGGTGATCGCGCCCAGCCGGCGCCGCTCACCGGTCGAGTCCTCGCTCGGGGTCGAGGCCGAGAAACGGGCCGAGCGCACTGCGGCCGGAAGCGTGTCCAGTCGCCGAGCTCGACCGTCAACGCGAGCGCGGTCAGCGTCGCCGACGCCGCGCAGACAGCAGAGCCGGCCGACGATCTCGGCGAACGGCGGCTCGGCGGCGAGCTCGACGATCGCCTGGTCGAGCGCGTCACGACGCGTCTTTGCCTGCAGCACCGCCGCGTACGACTCGTCGAATGCGAGCTGAGCGGCCGCGAGTCGAACCGCTGCCGGCGCAGCCAGGCGTCATGCGCAGCGTCCAGGCACTCGCATCGTAGACAAGGCCGTGCCGCAAAAGCAGCTTCGAGAGCCGATGCCGTGCCCGCATCAACTCGCCGCGCGCATCCTCACGGGCCCGCACGAGATCCCGTGCCGCCTCCTCATGCGGCTCCGGCACCCGCACCGCGACCAACTCGCCCAGCCGCAACAGCCGCGCCAGCCGCTCCGCATCACGACGATCGGTCTTGACCTTGTCGCCCGGCGCACGCGGGATCTTCGACGGCGCCGCAACCGTGCAAGCGATCCCAGCAGCCGCACACGACCGCGCGAGGCCATAACCAGTCGGACCCGCCTCATAGGCGACCCGGACCGGCCCCGGAAACTGCTGCAACCAGGCAGCCGTCTCCGCCGGCAACGTCGGCGCCCGCAGACTCCGAAGCTCACCGCTCCCCGCATCCAACACGCCCGCGACGACCTTCCGGGCATGCACATCCAACCCGACCCACGTACCCTCAGACATACCGGCGCCTCCCGTAATTGCGGCTCTACCGCCGCGCCACTCGCGACGGCAACCCGCGCCAACTTACGAGCGAGGCGCCGGGTCACGCTCCATACGGT
>CAWHFK010000003.1:0-10719 GCA_963828655.1 uncultured Thermoleophilia bacterium
AGCCATCGCGGGGGCCCAGTGTACGCCGGGGTCCTGACGGGTCTCAAAAGGCCGCTCCGAGCAGTGGAAAAGGTCAGGGGGCCGTCGTCGCGGCCGGCTGGGTGGTGGTCGACGGGACGGTCGGGACCGGCGGCGGCGGGCCGGCGACGGTCGAGAAGTAGATCACGGGATGGAGCTCCACGCCGTTCGGCGCGCCCCGCTGGCCGTGCAGCACGTCGAAGAACAGCACACCCTCGATCGTCGCCCTGAGATCGAGCGGCGTGTAGTGCGCGCTCGAGACGTTCGGCATCGCGGCGTCCATCTCCTGACGCGCCTGCGCGAGCAGCGCGGCGTACGGGGATCCCGAGTCGCACTGCGCCTGCGGGGCCTCGACGTTCAACTCGGCCCCCGTCCTGCTGAGGAGGAGAACGTGCAGATCGGAGTCGGCTTCCTGTTTCGCCGCGATCACGTGCACGCGCTTCAGCACCACAAGCTGCTGCTCGACCGGGAAGCGCGGAGACGTCTGCGTGACGGGTGGAGCCGCCATCCCGACGAGCTGGTCGGGCGTGACGACGGTCGGCTGCGCGGGCAGGACGAGCCCGTCGGTCAGGTGCTTGACGTCGGCGCGCTCGGTCCCGCACCCGGCGACTCCGTGGCTCAGCGAGAACTTCTGGATCGGCGTCAGGCCGTCCTCGAGGGCCGGGTTGATCGTGACCACCCCGGGCGCGCCGGGCCGGCTGCTCGTCGGCGGCGCGACGACCGTCACCGTCACCGTGCGCATCCCGCGCGACGCGAGGAAGCCGGCGAGCCCGAGCGCGAGCCCGCCGACTATCGCGACGATGATCGCGCCGCGCCTCAGCTGGCGCCCAGCGGCACGGGCGGGCTCTCGTCAGGGACCGGCTCCGGGGCGGCCGCCGCGCCGACCGCCTGCCCGAACGAGTTCAGGTAGCTCTTCTGCGCCGGGTCGTTGAAGAACCCGGTGGCCGCGTCCTTGCCCCAGCCGTAGAGCGACTGCGCCTCGTCCTGCGTCAGGTTGAAGTCGGTGGTGCTGATCGCGTGCGTCGGGATGCTGACGGTCCTCGCGGAGACGGTGTGCGCCATGTTCTCACGGTCCCACGCCTCGGTCGCAGCCGAGAACATCGCCTTCAGGAGCGGCACCGACCAGAGCGGGCGCGGGATCGCGCGGTGCGGCAGCCCCTCCGTCGGCGACTCACCCGGATGGAGGCGGAAGCCCCACGTCGGGCGCTTCGGGTTCGGGCTGTCGAAGAGCCAGATCGGGAAGTTCGAAAGCAGCCCTCCGTCGACGACGTAGTGCGGCCGGCCGTTCTTGTAGAGGACGACCGGCGTGAAGAGGAACGGATAGCTCATGCTCATCCGGACCGCGTCGACGATCGGGAACGTGTCCTTGTCGAGCTGGTTTCCGTCCTTGTCCTGGTAGTTCGGCAGCGCGTCCGGGAGCAACAGCATCAGTCCGCTCGAGATCTCGGAGCCGATCACGTGCAGGCGGTACCGCGCGCGCTCGTACTGCGCGTCGGTGATGTTCGGGACGTCCGCGCGTGCGGGCAGGTCCCGCCGCTTCACGTCGGCGAACGTGAGCTCGGTCTTGCCGAGCTCCTTTGCGAGCGGCGAGGCCGCAAGCTGTTCGCTCATCCACTCGTGGAAGTAGTTGCCGGGCGCGAGGCCGCGCATCCGCGCGACCGCGTTGAAGAGACCGCCGCCCCACTTCCCGCCGAGCCCGCAGTCGGCGAACTTGGGGTACTTCGCATCGGCCAGGATCCGCTGGAGCCCGGCAGCGTCGTACCCGACCGCGAGCAGCGCGGCCACGATCGCCCCCGCCGACGTCCCGGCGATGTTCACCCACTCCTGAACGCCGCCGTCCTTCTCCGCCGCGGCGATCGCGCCCGCGAAGGCAATCCCCTTGACACCGCCGCCCTCGAAGACTCCGTCTGCGCGATGGCGCTCATCCTGCGACATGCCAACCACCTACCTTCCCGGTCGAGAGCCGCAGGGCCTGGTCGAAGTATCACACCTCGGCACGAAGGCCTCAACCCCCGTATGGTCGATTTCATGTCGTCGCCGTCGTCGATCGCCGAGGTCGTCGCGCGCATGCAGACCGAGGTGGCGTCGCTGCCCAGGGCGGACGGCGTCGCCTGCTTCACGCGCCTCTACCTGTCGGTGACCCAGGGCGTCGAGCAGCAGCTCGCCGGCTTCGTCTTCCGCGATCCGCAGTTCCTCGCACGCCTCGACGTCGTCTTCGCCAACCTCTTCTTCACCGCCCTCGACGCGGCCCGCTCCGATCCCTCCGCCATGCCGCGCGCCTGGGCGCCGCTCGTCGAGGAGCGCACTGCACATGGGATCGCGCCGCTGCAGTTCGCCCTGGCCGGGATGAGTGCCCACATCAACCGCGACCTGCCGGTCGCGCTCGTCGCCACGTGCCGCGAGCTCGGGGTCGACCTCGAGGAGGGCTCACCCGCGCACGCCGACTTCGAGCACGTGAACGGGGTGCTCGCGGCCGTCGAGGCGACCGTGAAGTCGCAGTACCTGACCGGCTGGCTCCGCAGGCTCGACCACGTCCTCCATCGAGTCGACCGGATCGACGACATCGTCGCGATGTGGGACGTCGGCCGTGCGCGCGACGCCGCGTGGGTGAACGCCGAGGCGCTCTGGGCGCTGCGAGACGAGCCCGAGCTGTCTGCGCGGTATCTCGACGTGCTCGACCGGACGGTCGGCCTCACCGCGCGCGGGCTGCTCGTCCCCGCGGACACCTGGCTCCAGAAGCTCGCCCGGTTGCTCCGGCACGGTTGACTTCGCGCCCGAAGTTCACCAGGATGAAAACGTCGTCACTCACCGCCGAGGCTTCTGCGGCCACGGCAGGATCGACCTCCGTGGCTCCGGCTCGACCCGCAGGAGGTTTCGTCACGTGGCCACCCCAGCTGGGCTCGCCGTCCGCAAGCAGAAGCGCTACGGCTGGCGCCCCGACACTCCCGACATGCGCGACTTCATGCTCGCCGTCGCGCCGGCGAAGCAGCTGCCGAAGCAGGTCAGCCTGCGCAAGCAGATGCCTCCCGTCTACGACCAGGGCCAGCTCGGCTCCTGCACCGCGAACAGCATCGGCGCGATCCTCGAGCTGAACGAGCTCAAGCAGAAGGAGCCCGACGCCTCGACGCCCTCGCGCCTCTTCATCTACTACAACGAGCGCGTCATGGAGGGCACCGTGACCGAGGACTCGGGCGCCGAGATCCGCGACGGGATCAAGTCGGTCGCCCAGCTCGGCGCGCCGCCCGAGACCCTCTGGCCGTACGACATCACCAAGTTCGCCAAGAAGCCGACCGGCAAGGTCTACGCCCAGGCGAAGAAGCACCAGGCGCTGCGCTACGCGCGGGTCGTGCAGGACACCGTCCCGCTCCAGAACGTGCTCGCGTCCGGCTACGCGATCTCGTTCGGCTTCACGGTCTACAGCTCGTTCGAGACCGACGTCGGCTCGGACGGGATCATGCCGATGCCGCAGCCCGACGAGAAGGTGCTCGGCGGCCACGCCGTCGTGGCGGTGGGCTACAAGCCGATCAAGGGCCAGCTGTACTTCGAGTGCCGCAACTCGTGGGGCACGAGCTGGGGCGACCAGGGGTACTTCTGGATGCCGGCGGCCTACATCACGAGCCCGTCGCTCGCGAGCGACTTCTGGGTGATCGAGCAGGTGGAGTGATCGGGCGCTAGTCGGACGCGGCCTGCGGCGCCGACGGCGGCGGCGGTGCAGGCCCCGGCGCGGTCGCAGGAGCGGCCGGTTGCGCCGCAGGCTTGCCGATCCCCGGTACGGCGGCGACCAGCGTGTCCTGCGCCCAGCGCTCACTGAACCCCGCGAGGAAGCTGATCACGAGCAACGCGAGCCGCCGGTCGGGCTTCGTCTCGTTCTCGGCGACCGGCAGGTGCAAAAGGCCGCCGGTGAACGCGAACGTGATCACCATTGCGAAGGCACCGCCGATCAGCGGGCGCAGCCCGCCGAGAAACAGCGCGTACGGCTTCCCGACGTCGTACTCGAGGTCGAACTGGCCCGAGTTGATTCGCTGGACGACGCTGACGAGCGCCCCGATCGCGCCCGCGACGAGCGCCGCGACCGGCGCGGCCCAGGTGATGGAGAGCCAGATCGCGGCAACGGCCGAGAGCACGATGACGACGAGCGCCATCCCCGCGAAATAGACCATTTGCGCCTGCCCGTTCGCGGCCCCCTTGTAGTACGCCTCGGTGCGCTCGATCGCTGCGCGCTCGTGCTCGAGCATCTCCTCGTTCGCCTTCGGGTCCTCGTGCGCCGCGCGGCGGTCGACGAGGCTCATCAGATGCTCGGCCGACGCCATCATGAGGTTCATGCAGATGCGCTGGCGCACGCCCGACAGCACGGTCGTCGCGCGGACCGCGAGCTCGTCGCAGCGGTACATCTCGTTCGCGATGTCCGGCTGATCGCGCGTCGCCCAGTGCGTCTCGCGGTAGAAGCTGCAACGCGTCCCTCCGAACCTGGTCTTCTGCTCGGTCAGCGCAACGGCGCTTTCCACATGTGTGCACCAGTAGGCGCGGACGATCTGTCCATGCGTGCGCTGGAACGCGTTGCGCACCTCGTCGTAGTGGGCCTGCGTCTCGGCGGTGATCCCGTCGCCGCGCAGCTCGCGCCACCAGGCGTCGTGCGCGTAGATCAGCTCGGGGAACGAAGGCGGTGTGGCCGCGTCGGTCTTCGCGACGGCGACCGTCTCGGTCGGTGCGGACCGGAGCGACTCTGTCAGTTCGGTCATCCAGACCCCCTGTCATCGAGCCGCAGCAGCCCGCTCAGAGTACGTCGAGTCGTCCGGTTGATCAAGGGACCGGCTTGCTCGCGAGCTCGTCGAGGACGTCTCGGGCGCCGTCGGTGATCGGGTCGCCGTGCCCGACGCCGACGATCGTGGCCCCGAGCGCAGCCAGGCGCTGCAACGTCACGTGGTGCTGCTGCTTGTTCAGGTTGAACGCGTGCCAGCCCGGGCAGAGGCTCGGCCACGTCGCGACGGCGTCGCCGACGATCGCGAAGCTCCGCTCGGCCCAGGAGAACGCGAGATGGCCGGGTGAGTGCCCCGAGGCGTGCAGCACCTCGAACGGCCCGAACCGATCGCCCTCGTCGAGCAGCTCGTCGACCGGGCAAGGGACGTGCTTGGGCCGATTGAGCCAGAGCCCGAGCTGGAACGGGATCAGCTTCAGCGACTGCTGCGGCAGGATGCTGACCGCCTGCGCGCGCCGGTCGCCGGAGACGATGTCGGCCTCCCAGCGATGGGCGTAGACGGTCGCGCCGCTCTCGCGCTTGAGCGTCGCCAACCCGCCGAGATGGGAACGGTGGCCGTGCGTGATCGCGATGCGCTTCAGGTCGCCGGGCGTGCGGCCGAGCTCGCGGATCGCCTGCAGCACGAGCTTCGCGTCGTCCTCGAAGAGCGTGTCGACGAGCGAGAGCTCGCCGCCCGTGTCGACGAGGAACGCGTGCACGTGCCCGCCCTTGCCGTGGCCGAGGCTGTAAACGCCGGGTGCGAGCTCGATCACACGGCCGACCGCTGCCATGGGGCGAACGGGTTCTCGACACCGCGCAGCGCCGGCTCCAGCTCGGGGAAGTGGCGCAGGAGGAGCGTCCGCATCGAGTTGTCCTCGACCCAGTCGATGCCCTCCTTCGTGTAGACCTCGGGCCGGTAGTCGCGCGTGAAGAAGCGGTCGCTCTCGATCCGGCGCGACGCCATGAGGATGAAGATGCGGAAGGCGGTGTCGCTGAAGCCGAAGCCCTTCGGCTTGCGCTCCGCGTACATCCCGATCATCGTGTCGACCTCTTCCGGGTCGCGGTAGATGCGCTTCAGGTCGGCGGCGTGCTCCGGCGTGTCCGCCATCTCCTCGAAGGTGTCGTACGCCTTCAGGTGCAGGAGCCTGCGGAACTCGTTGTAGCGCGGCACGCCGCGCTCGCGGACCCGCAGCACGTCGATCGACGCGAGATCGACGAGCGTGCCGTCGGCCCTGTCGAAGTGCTGCAGGTACTTCGGGAAGTTGTGCAGCGTGATCGCGCCCGGGTGCATCGTCCCGAAGGAGTAGAGCGCGTCGGCCATCGACAGCTCGGTCAGCCGCTCGCGCACGTGCAGGACGCCGACCTCGGGCAGTGTGCGCTCCTGCAGCAGGCGGTCGTCGTCGAGCGAGCGGAAGCTGAACTCGTCGGGGATCAGCGGATGCATGCGGTAGACGGCGACGAACTCCTCGGTCAGCTGGTAGGGCACGCCGTGCAGCGCGGTCGGCGAGCCGGGGATGCCGCGGATCACCTCGTTCGAGGTGCGGCGTCCGATCAGACGGTCGAGCCGCCGGCCTTCGAGCCCCCACCAGTTCGTCCTCAGTGCGGTGACAGTGGTCGGATGCGCGATGATCGCCGGTGTCCAGTCGACGGTGTGGATCTTCGCCATCAGCGCCGCGACGACGAGGCGCGCCTTGTCGAACAGCTCGTCGTCGGACAGCTCCGGGTGCGTCGCGTGCAGGTGGTCGCACACGGCGTTGTGCTCGCGCATGAACAGCGAGTGCAGCAACGCGAGGCCGACCCAGAAGTTGCCCGCGACGCCCGTCAGGTCGACGTGCGACTCGATCTCCTGCGGGATGAGGCCGCGGTCGTCGAGCCGCAGCTTGCCGTGCTCGCCGCTCTTGATCGCCTCGGCGAACGCGGGATCGCGCCCGTAGATCTGCGAGCCGTCCCACCAGTGCGTGTCGTCGGTGACGAACGTCGGCGGCCCGTCGCCGTTCGACGACGGATCGCGGCGCGTGCGCTGGATCTGCATCGGCTTCTCGGGCCAGGGATCGTCGGCGTCGAGCGGCACGAGCCACGGGTTCTCGGCCTCGTTCTTGCCGTGGTTGAACCAGTCGTGCACCTCGAACTGGATCCAGGCGCCGGCGAGCAGGTTCAGTGTCGTCGCGGGAATGAACTCATCGCGGGTCAGCAGTTCACGCGACACGACACGGGGATTCGGCTCGAGCGGATTCGACTCGCGCACCGTCTCGTCCAGCGGCACGTTGCGGCCGAAGCGGCTGCCGAGGCTGCCCATGAGCGGGTCGTCGAGGTTGTTGAAGGTGCCGTCGAGCGTCCGGGCCGTCAGATAGCGCGGGTGATCGGAGACGTCCGGCTTGTCGAGGGCCCCTCGGCCGGTGTCGTAGAGGTTCTGCTCGCGCAGCACGTTGCGCAGGCCGATCAGCACGAGCATCGCGATCGGCTTCGGAAGCTTGTCCCAGCCCACGCGGCGGTCGAGCGCCGAGGCGGCGTCGTTGTAGAGCGAAAACGGCCAACGTGACACGAGGTACTCCTTTCGGACGCGCCGCAGCGGCACAAGCGCGCGATCCTCGAGGGCGTTCCGGGCCGTTGAAACGCGACTCGGGATCGGGACTGACCTAAGCAGAGGCAGCCGCGCGAGTCAACGCGCGCCGGCCCGCCGCCGACCGGCACTCTTGTCGCATGCCGCTGCCGCCGCTCTCCGTGCTCGACCTGGCGCCGATCGTCGAGGGCTCGACGCCGGCGGAGGCGCTGCGGAACTCGCTCGACCTCGCCCAGCACGCCGAGCGGTGGGGCTACCGGCGCTTCTGGCTCGCCGAGCACCACAATGCGATCGGGATCGCGAGCGCGGCGACGGCGGTCGTGATCGCGCACGTCGCCGGCGGAACGACGACGATCCGCGTCGGGGCGGGCGGGATCATGCTCCCGAACCATCCGCCGATCGTGATCGCCGAGCAGTTCGGGACGCTCGAGGCGCTCCATCCCGGCCGGATCGACCTCGGGCTCGGGCGTGCGCCCGGCACCGACCGGCTGACGATCCATGCGCTGCGCCGCGAGCCCGAGAGCGCCGACACGTTCCCCGACGACGTGATCGAGCTGCAGCGTTACCTCGCGGAGGCGCAGCCGGGCCAGCTGGTGCAGGCGACGCCCGGCGCCGGCACGCGGGTGCCGCTCTGGATCCTCGGCTCGAGCCTGTTCGGCGCGCAGCTCGCAGCGCTGCTCGGGCTGCCGTACGCGTTCGCGTCGCACTTCGCGCCGGAGGCGCTGCTGCCGGCGCTCGAGGTCTACCGCTCGACGTTCAGGCCGTCCGAGCAGCTCCGGGAGCCGTACGCGATGGTCGGCGCGAACGTGATCGTCGCCGACGACGACCAGACGGCACGGCGTCTCTTCACCTCACCGCAGCAGTCGTTCACGAACATCCTGCGCGGTACGCGGGGCCGGCTGCCGCCGCCGATCGACGACATCGAGTCGTACTGGACGCCGAGCCGGAGAAGGAGCGCGCGTCGGCGATGCTGCGGCGCTCGTTCGTCGGTTCGCCCGAGACGGTGCGGGCCGGGCTCGAGGCTTTCGTCGCGGAGACGGGGGCAGACGAGGTGATCGTCGCGGCGGCGATCCACGACCATGCGGCACGGCTGCGGTCGTACGAGCTGCTCGGCGGACTTACTTAGAACAGGCCGAGGAGCAGCCTGAGCGCGTCCTCGACCTGACGAAGCTCGGACGCAGCCAGATGCCCGCTCGACCGGCCGACCCGCGTCCGGTCGACGGCCTTGATCTGGTCGAGGAGCACGCGCGTGGTTCGCCCGCGCACCGTGATCACCGGGCGGAACTCGGCCGGCTGAGCACTCGTGGACGTCGGGGCCACGACAACCGTTCCCAACCAATGGGCACGATCGGACTGGAGAACGACCGACGGTCGAGTTCCCTTCTGCTCACGTCCAGACGCATCGCGCGAGCCACGCACCGCGACGACTTCTCCGCGACGTGAATCAGAGCTCGCCAAAGAATTCCTGGATGTCAGCGATCACTGCCCTGTCGACCGGATCGTTGGCGATGCGTTTCGCATCCGCTTCCATCTGCGCGTACCGGTCCGCCCGAGCGGCGCTTATCAGCGCGGACCGAATCGCGTCCGATTGCGAAACGCCCTCGCGCATCAGGAACTTCAACGCGCGCTGCGTGTCCGCGTCGAGCCTGACGGAAATCGCCTTGTCAGCCACGTCGGCTGAGCGTATCACGTTTGTCATACGTTGCTAGTCCAGTTCAGTGAGCAGTCCTTTCTCCTCAAGGACGTCCCAGGCGAGCTGGAACGCCTGCTGGTGCATGACGGCGCGTGCGATCCACGACTCTGCGCCGTTGTCGTGCAGGTCTTCGTGCGCCTCGAGCACGCGGGCTGCCTGGACGAGGTAGAGCTCGTGCACATCGGCGAGCGCCAGGTCGCAGTCGCCCGAGATGTCGTCCCAGGCGTCGGCCACCACCTCGCCCGCGACCCGCTCGGCTTCGATCAGGTCGTGCCAGTGCGCGCCCGACACGAAGCGATCGCCGACCAGCTCCCGCAGGCGGTCACGGTCGACCTCGACGCGGGACGAGACGTCGAAGATGATCCGCTCTGCATCCTGCGGTGGCTGCATTCCCCCATCGAAGCAGCGCGAACGCCCGCTGTCATCGGCGCTTTCGGACAGTCCGGCGTGACAAATCAGTGCCGATTCGGCTAGCCCTCAATGAGGCGGTCGAACTCCGACGTGCCAGGAACCACGTGCGGAAGTTTCGAGACGGTCGAGAAAGCGCGGTCGGCCGAAACGAGCGCAGCAGCGCCGCTCGCGAGCGCCATCGCCGCGAGAAACGAGTCGAAGACGCCGAGCGAATTCGAGCGCTCGAAGATTCGCAAACCGGCATCGACGACTGCCGTCGGCATGACGAGGAGCGGCGCGAACAGCTCCGCGTAGTTCCGCCCAGCTTTCGACGCGTCACTGCGACCCTGCCGGCGGGCGCGCACCTGGACGAACTCCTGGATCACTTCGATGGTCGTGGTCGCATCTACCCGACCCGCAGCGACGGCATCGATCAGCTTCCGGCTTGGATCTCGAAGCGGATGCTCGGTCCCGACCGCGTAGACGAGCACAGTTGTGTCGACGACGATCACGATGGACGCGGCCGAGCATCGTCGAGCTCGGCCTTCAGCGCTTCGACGGTCGCCGGAACATCCATTGGCTCGAGCGCGAGCAGCGCTGCGGCAGCTCGTTGCCTCGTCGCGAGATCGGCGGGAAGCGCCGCGTCGATCGCGTCGCGAATCACAGCTGCCACGGAGAGCCGGCGCTCCCGTGCGACGGCTTCGAGCCGGCGGTAGCGAGCATCGTCGATCAGGATCTGCAGCCGACGATCCAACATACACATACTGTAGCATGTGTAGGTCTGCGCTACGACTGGGCCATCCCCTCCTCCAATGTCAGACCGACGCAGGACCTGGATCCAGATCAGATCCGACCCGGCATCGGTCGCCTCCGATTCGAGAACCAGCGCCAGTAGCTCTCCGGCGAGCAGAGGGACGTGGTCGGAACTTGCATCCGCGAGCATCCGAGCCCAATCCCGAACGGCGCCCCGGCGCTCGTTAGTCGCGAGAGACTCGGCAACGAGGACGGCGGCTTGCTCGAACGCGCCCTCGTTCTGCAAGCCGTATCGCTCCGTCGCCCGGGCAGTCCGCACCCCTCTGCGTCGCTTGTCGATCGTTCGCCGCCACTCGCCCTGGAGCACCGCAAACGCGAGTGGGGCCAGGCGTTCGCGATAGGGCTCGAGTTCGATCCCGAGCGGTAGCCCGGCGACGAGCTCAGCAACGTCAGTGGCGGCGAGTTGCATACACCGATGCAAGCAGCCCCGAGTTGCGCTGTCATCGGCCTTGTTGGGACAGGCAACTGCAACAACCCATCCACAGCGCCGCGCGCGCTGAACTCGCCCCG
>CAWHFK010000004.1:0-11979 GCA_963828655.1 uncultured Thermoleophilia bacterium
GCCCGAGGACGACCCGCTTACGCCGCCGCGAAACCAGAACGCAGGACCACCCGACTCCGCGTGCCACGGGGGGCCCGCCTCCTGGTTGGGGCAAAGGGACATCCTCGGTTCGAGATGCTCGTCGACGCGACCAGGCCGGAGAGATGCCCCTCAGGTTGCATCTCAGGTTTGTCTTCCCCGTCTCAGAAACCGACGCCCGGCAACACTCTGGGAACCTTGTGTCGCTCCAAACGCCAACTCGGCGTATCGCGCCCCTTGCGGCTCTCCACGATGGTGGTTCAGAAGCGTTCGAATGAACCGGCGCTACGGCCGTCTCGTTCGAAGTATCGGAGCAGGAGCAGTCCAACGACGAAGTAGGCGAGACCGACGAGGAGCTCGTCGCGAATCTGTGCGAGGGCCTTTGTGAAAGGTGCGCCGGCGGCGAGTGCGCGGGCAGCGCGAATCCCGTGCGTGAGGGGGATATAGTTCCCCAGAGTCTGAATCGTCTCGGGTAAGCGGCGGCTCGGAACGTTCGCGCCGGTCACGAGTAGCAGTGCGCCGCCGATCGCGTCGGCGAAGACGGTGATCGAGCGGGTGCGGAAGGTGAGTGACCCGATGCACATGCCGAGTGCCGCGCAGGCGAAGCAGCTGGCGACGAGCGCAAGAGCAAGGCCGCCGTAGGCAGAGCGGTCGATCGTGACACCGACCATTGCCGCCCCGAGGGCAAACGTGATGACAGCGACGACGAAGCCGTTGACGATCGTGGGGACGGCGCGGCCGAGGAAGAGCGCGAGCCGGCTCGCCGGAGACGCAAGCAGGATCGAGAGCGTCTGGAATCGTCGCTCGCCTGCGATGCCCTGTCCCATCCCGAAGAGGCCGGTGATTGCAGCGGCGACAAAGCTGTTTCCGATCACGAAGAACGTGTCGTTGGCGACGTTTGCGGACCGGCCGAGGTACACAAAGAAGACAGTCTGGAAGACCGGGTAGGCGACGAGCATCGGAAGGAAGATCCAGGGGTTGAGCCAGGCGAACAGCGCCCGATAACTCGTGAGGCCGCCGTGAAAGAAGACGCGTAGCCAGTTCATGAAAGTCTCAAGCTCGCGCGCTTGCGTGCAAGCATCTCAAACCACGCGAGGCACGGCAGAGCGATCAATACATAGACAGCGCTGAGGAGAAGACACATTCCGATTTGGGGCCAAACGCTGCTGCCGAGGGATGCATGGACGAGCGCTCGATACCCCCATGTCGGAGCGAGGATCCATGAGACCGGCCCGAGCCAAGTGGGCAAGATCGCCAAGGGAACGATTAGTCCGCTCGCGAGATAGACCGGGTACTGGAGCGCAACGCCGAGATACGAGGCGGCACGGGACAGAACGAAGAGCGAGGCGGCGATCATCCCGAGCAAGCCGATTCCGATAATCGCGGCGGCCGCCGCGATCACGAAGGCGAGAGGTTCGTCAATGCTGACGGGTATCCCGAACGCGAACCTGCCCCACGCCAGCGTGACCAAGAGCCCGTAGATCCCGAACGCTGCGCTCGCGATCATGATCGGCGCGATGACCGTGACAAGCGGCACCGGGGCGGCAACCAGCAGTTCGAGCGTTCCTTGGTTGCGCTGCTGATCAAGCGCGAAGCCCGAGCCGACGATCACTTGCGACCACATCAACATCATCGCCGCACCGAGCGATGCGGTGAAGAGCACCGTCGTGTCAGCGTTGGTGCCGATCAGGTAATACGCGATCGAGGCGAAGACGATCGGCCAGACGAGCATTGCGACGATGTCAAATGGCGAGCGCAACAACTGCACTAAATGGATGCGAAGACCGTTGGCAAACACACGAGTCATCCGGCTTCGACCAAAGCCACGTATGCATCCTCGAGTGTCGGCTCGCGCGCACTTACCGCGATCACCGTCACACCCGTCAGCAGCCCAAGCAACGGCTGGATCAAGCGCACACCCAAGCTCGACTGGACGAGAAGTGTCTGGGACTCGTCACCGTCCTCGACGACGACCGACGAGACACCAGGGAGCGCCCGAATCTGAGCCAGCAGCTCACCACCAACGCCGATCGCTTCAACCTCAACCATCGTTCTGTCGGCAATGTGGGCCTTCAGCGATGCCGGCGTGCCTTCCGCGACAATCCGTCCACCGCTGATTACCGCGACCCGGCCGCAGAGCTCGTCCGCCTCATACATATAGTGCGTCGTCAGCAGGATTGTCTTGCCAGCGTCGCGGAGGGCCGACACCGTCTCACGAAGCTCCCGGGCGCCGACCGGATCGAGTCCAATCGTCGGCTCATCCAGAAACAGCACGCTAGGATCGTGGAGCAGACCTCGCGCAATGTGTAGTCGCTGCCGCATCCCCCGAGAAAATGTCTCGACGCGCTCACGGTCACGACCCCGCAGTCCGACCACCTCCAGGAGCTCGTCGATCCGCCGAGTCTTCTGACGCGCCGGCACACGATAAACATCGGCGAAGTAGCTCAGATTGTCACGGGCCGAGAGGCGGTCGTAGAGGCCGCGGTCGCCGCCGAACACATACCCGATCAGCGGCCGCACCTTCGCCGCCTCCGACGCGGGATCGTGACCCAACACTCGCGCTCTGCCAGATGACGGCAGGAGCAACGTCGTCAAGATCTTGATCGACGTTGTCTTCCCCGCCCCATTTGGCCCCAGAAGCCCGAACAACTCGCCCGGCTCCACCGAGAAACTGACGTCACTCAGGGCCGCGACCTCAATTGACCTCCGCCTAAACACACCAGGCCTCGTCCGATACGTCCGACAGACACCATCGAACTCGATCGCCGCCACGCACCGAGTCTAGACAGCAGCTTCGGCGGGGAACCGCCGGACGTGTCTTCTTCCTGCTCGTTGCATCCGGAGCAGGCGCGGGCCGCGGCCGATCCTGGTCATGCCGGGGACAGTTCAGACGGCCGCCAAGGGACGCTCTGAACACTTGACCGTCGCTTGGGCCCGTGCCTGAATGCGCCCCGAGGAGTTGGCCGACCACGCCGCCTCAGCGCGCGCTGCCGGCGCCGGCCGGCAGATCCCGATCGAGCGCTCTGGTAGTAGCTTGGCGCCGTGTCCACGACACGCCTGCCCGAGCAGGGACGCCGGTGCTTCGACCAGCTGCCGGCGACGATCGAGCGCCTCCTGACTGGCGCTGCAGCCGGGCCGGCGCTGGACGAGCCACTGCTGCGCGAACGCTTCGATCGGGTCGCGCTCGTCTACCTCGACGCCTTCGGTTGGACGTTCCTGGAACGGCAGCACGACCACCCGCTGCTTGGCCGCGTCCGCGCGGACGGTCTTGTCGCGCAGTTGACGAGCCAGTTTCCGTCCACGACGACAGCGCACGTGACGACAATCCACAGCGGCCTGCCGGTCGCCGAGCACGGCCTCTACGAGTGGCACCTGCTAGAGCCGACCCTGAACCGGCTGATCACGCCGCTGCTCTTCTCCTTCGCGGGCGACAGCGAACGCGAGACGCTCGCTGGAGTGCTCGATCCCGAGGACATCTACCCAGGCGCATCGCTCTACGCACGGCTCGCCGAGCACGGTGTCCGAAGCAGCGCCGCCCAACCAGTCACATTCGCCCGCTCGTCACCGAACAAGGTGCTGCTCCGTGGCGCGGACGTGCTCCCCTTCTCGACGCCGGAGGAAGGACTTGCGTCGGCGGCGACCGCGCTCGCCGCAACGGAGCTCGCCTACGCCCTTGTCTATCTCGACGAGGTAGACGGGCTGATGCACGACGTCGGACCGGACGCCGTCGCCGCCGACCTCGCCTTCGCAGACGCGCTGACCATGATCGAGCGCGCACCGTTTCCCTCCGGGACGTTGGTGCTCCTGACCGCCGACCACGGCATGTCCCCGGTCGACCCGACGCGCACCGTCTATGTCAACCAGATCTGGCCCGAACTCGCCGCGTACCTTGCGACCGGCGCCGACGGGAAGCCGCTCGCTCCGGCCGGCTCCTGCCGCGATCTCTTTCTCCACGTCCGCAGCGGACACATCGACGAGGTGCGTGACGGACTCAGTGACCGACTCGACGGGATCGCCGAGGTTGTCACTGCCGAGGCTCTCATCGCTGGCGGCGCCTTCGCCGAGCCGTCGGCGCACCTTCGGACGCGCCTCGGCGACGTCGTCGTTCTACCGCGCTATGGCGAGGCGGTCTTCTGGCACGAGCCTGGCCGTTTCGTTCAGAACCTCTATGGTCAGCACGGCGGGCTCAGCCCTCAGGAGATGGAAATCCCGCTCCTCGCCTGGATCGCCTGAACTCCCGGCAGCCGAGTGACGGCCAGTCGCCTGCGCCGGTGTCCAGCTATGACCTCCGACAAAGGTGGTGCCGTTCCGACGCGCACCCTGATCGAGCGCGCGCCCTGAAGGGGTATCGCTCGTCGCTTGTGTGAGCGTTCCGGATGACCCCTGGGGGCGGTGAGGTCGCGAGCAGTCTGTTACCTGCGAACCGCGTAGAGCACCATTCCCCGGCGTGCGCCACACTCGATTGCACCGAGCTTCTCGACCGCGCGGCGTGACCGCAAATTGCGCGGGCCGATGAGGAAGACAACCGTCTCCACTGTCTGAAACGCGTGCTCAAACATGACTCCCTTCAGGTCTGCGTTGTAGACACCACCCCAATACGGGCGAGCGAGAAACGTCCAGCCGATCTCGACCTCGCTCGCCTCCGGTTCGTGGTTGTCGTACCGAGTGGCACCGATCAAGTTGCCCGTCGCGCGTTCTACGACAGCAAGTGCGCCACCGGAGGCGAGGTGGTCGTCGAAGTACGCACGGAAGACTTCTTCGCGCCAGCGCTCCCTTTCAGGATGCTGTTCCCAAAGCAGCGGATCGGCGGCTACCGCGTACAGCTGGTCGAAGTCGTCGACGCGCAGCGGCCGCACGACGACCAGCTCTCCTTCTAGGGTCGGCTGGCGATTCACGCTTCCTCGCCAAGCTCCTCGCACTCGAGGCAGGCCCAATCGCCGTCGCGGTCTCCATCTGCGCTCAGCGCAGCGGGCACCATCGTCACACCACAGCGTGGGCAGATCGGCGGCCGGTCATCATTCACGCCTAGCAGTATCTGCGGGCGAGCATTAGGGAGTGAATCCGTGAAGATCGGACGGCGCAGCGCTCGAGCCGGGTCTCTGGCCTCGGAAGGACTCCGATCACCGCACAGCCCGCCTGTCAGTGACGACAGCCCCCTCAGTTGGACGAGCGTCCGCTCACCTGAAACGGGCCTTGATCAAAGAGGAGCAGACCGGCCAGCTGGGGGATTGACCGCGGGCATTCACCGCCAGGACTTGGCCGAGCCCGTGTTCACACATTGAAGGTTCGGGTCTCCACATGGACCGGTCGTGTTACCGCACGATCAGCGAGCGCCGGCTAATGAAAAGCGGCCGGCTTGACGGGGACGGCGTGGCCGCCAGCGTCGTGGTCGTGCTCATTCTCTTCGCCGCCTGGTGGACGCACCAGCGCATCGCCTGATCGACTCAGGCCGGCTCGATACCGATAAATGTCTGCTCGAGCACACCAGACTCGTGCACCGACACGACAAGAAGCGGTGTGTCTCCAATGTTGCGGAATCCATGCGGCGTCTCCGGCGGAACGACCAGCATGCAATTCGGCCGGAGCTCGACGACGGCATCGCCGGCCGTCCAGCGACCTTCGCCTTCGAGTAAGAGAAACGTTTCCGAGTACGGATGGACATGCATCTCGACACTGCCGCCGGGCGGAGTTCGGACGACGAACACCGAGATGCCGATACCTGCCCGCTTCCTCCCTTCGAAGAGAAAAGCGGTCGCGCTGTCGTTGAAACGCAGGGCGTCGAGGTCGAACGTCGCAGGCTCATTCATGGCCGCAGGTTACGTCAGGTCCCACCCACGGATTCTCGCCGCACCGGGGACGGCCGCCTGCCTAGCTCACCCGAGGCGGCCGTAAGCGGTGAGAGTGCGGAGGGCGCCGAGCGTCACGATGCCGCGCCACTCGAGCCGCGACGCCTCGCTCGGCGGCTCCCACGTCACCGGCCAGCCACCGTCGGTCTGCTGGTCGCGCTCGAGGCGGTCGAGGTGCGCCTCGATCTGGGCGTCGTCGAACAGCTGCCGCCAGCGGCTCTCGGGCGTGGGCGCGAAGGCGAGCGGCGTGAGGCCGTACCCCTCGGCGTCGGCGTCGGCGAGATACAACTCCGCGTCCGGAAGCTGCGCGGTGACGGGGCCGACGAGCGACTCCGCGCGCCGGCGATCCGGAACGTGCTCGAGGAATCCGAACGCCACCGCGAGCCCATGGGCGTCGTGCGGCACCCCGCGGTCGAGCTCGCGCCAGCAGAAGTCGGTGGCCGCGTCGAGCCAGGGATGATCGACGCCGAGCGCATAGAGCAGCCCAGCGATGGCCGCGGTCGGGTTCAGGCCGGGCGGGAAGTCGCCGTCGCCCCAGTGGTTGGCGCGCGGGTAGGCGGCGATCGACGGCAGCACGCACGGGACGCCGCCGTCCGATCCCACCGCGGCGAGGTAGTCGCACGCACGCTGCAGCATCGCCGCGTCGCTCGTACCCGCGGCGAAGAGTGTCTCGAGCGCGACCTGCACGTCGAGCGGCTGGCTCGCCGGGCAGCGCTTGTCCGGCTCGAGCCCGTGGCCGAACCCGCCGTCCTCGTTCTGGTAGCCACGCAGCGCCTCGACAACTCCTGCGGCTGGAGCGCCCTCGAACAGGGTCGCGTAGAGGCGCTGCTCGAGCAGGCGCGCTTGGCGCGCAAGGAAGTCGGTCGCCCGGGCGTGGAGGTCGCTCACCCGCGCAAATGCTACGCGGCCGGTGCAAGGGAGGGCCGGCCCTGTTCTGCCCTCGTCCAGGCGTCCCAAGCGCCTGATCGACTCCACCGCACAAACGACCCCGGGCGGAGGCCTCCTGGGTTACGGCTCGGTGGGGCCGGCCTCCTGCTTATCTACTCGATGTGTGCCTGGCCCCTGGCCCGTTGACCGAAACCGGCCTCCTGGGCGTTTGACCGAAGCCCGCCGCGGCATCCTGGCGCGTTGACCGACGCGGCCGCCTGGAGAACTAAACGAGGCCGACCCGCTTACGTCAGCGCGGAGCCAGCATGCAAGACCACCCCACTCCGCATTG
This sequence comes from uncultured Thermoleophilia bacterium, assembly GCA_963828655.1. Lineage (GTDB taxonomy): Bacteria > Actinomycetota > Thermoleophilia > Gaiellales > Gaiellaceae > PALSA-600. The sequence goes on from CAWHFK010000004.1 coordinate 7,084, forward strand.
CACAGAGTCCCGAACAGCACGTCGGTGCGCTGACGGCGCTGCTCTCCCAGAATCTCAGGAATCCCAGACGCCCATTGAGGAACGGTCGCTGGAGAGGACGACCTCCACTTGCCACGCCGGCGTGAATGCCAGGGCCGACCTGCGTCCGACTGGTGTCTGACACGTTGGTGTCAGACACCAGTTCCGTGTGCCTGGGGCATTCGCCCCCGCCGCTACAAGTCTGAAGACGGTTAGCCCATCTTCTCGATGATGCCTTTCATCGCGCCCTCGTCGAAGGCGCGCATCGTGGTCGAGCGAAGGTTGCCGGTCGAGGCGAGTTGAAGCGCCACGGCCGTTCCCGTCTCGTCGTCGGGAAAGTCCGCGACCGTGACGAGATCGTATGGCCCGATCGTCCAGAGAATTGTCTCGATCTTGCCGCCTTTGCTCTCGACGAGCTGCTTCGCAGCCTGGTAGCGGTTGACGGTGTCCTTGGCGTTCACAACGCCCTGGTCCGTCCAGTTGTAGAGGGTCACGTACTTGGGCACAGCGCCTCCTCAGGTCGTCGCCCGGCGCGCGCCACAGACGTCGACGCATAGCCAAGACGGTTCCCACCGATCGTACGACCCGACCAGGGACGCTTCAACCGGGTAGGAACCTCGTCGGGCCAGCGTCCTCTCGTCTGAACGTTGCCGGCAGGAGTTGCCACCGACCTCCTGGCCTGTTAACCGACCCGCACCGCACATGCGTCGCCTCCCCTGGCGTTGCTTCACGGTCTTGCGACTTCGTCGCGCTGCACTCGCCAGTGCGGAGGCGGCGGGAATCGAGCCCGCGCAGGATTTCAGCGATCAGCCGCGGGGCGTCGCGCCCATTGCGAGCTCGAGTGCCTGCTCCCACCGCAGCGCCCGGCCTTCTTCGTAGAGAGCCGCAGCCCGCGTTTCACCGAGCCGGTCACGAGCGGCGCCGAGGTCGCGTTCGCGCCAGGTCTCGACCGTATTCGTGCAATCCCACGAAGGACCAGATCAAGAACGCGCCCGAGTACGACGAAGATCAGAATCGCGACGCGAGCTACCGCAGTAGATATCGCGACCAGCTCGGTAGCTACTACGGCACAGGTGGGGCTGGCTACCGCGACGACGGCCTGCGCTACGGCGCCCGTGAGTGGCGAGCGTGCGACGAGCTAGGGCTTGTGGTCTGCACGAGTGCGGTTAGGAGTTTGCGGAGTTGCTGCATCTGTTTGTTGCCGAGGGTTTGTGTCCACTCGTTCTCGAGCTCGGCGATGATCTCGAGCGCTGTCTGGACTTGTGCCCAGCCGCGGTCAGTGAGGCAGATGAGTGACGCGCGGCGGTCGCTTGAGTCAGGACGTCGTTCGAGGTAGCCGTGCTGTTCGAGGTAGTCGACGAGATAGCTCATCGATTGCTTTGTGATCTGGGCGCGCTCGGCGAGGTCGGTGAGGCGCGTGCCGTCGGCGTCGATGTGCTGGAAGACAGCGGTGTGTGCGGGGCGGATGTCGTCAAAACCGACGTCGGCTAGTCCCGCGCTCACGCGGTCTACGACGGACTGGAAGGGGATGCGGAGGAGGATCCCGAGGTTGGGTCGTGTGTCGCGGGAAGCGCCGCGAAGGGCGTGCGTGTGTCGACTTGACATGTGCGCTGCCATCTTGTCAGTATTCCAGATAGTCAGTTTTCCGGACTGATATCCGAGCAGGGAGAGTGGCTCGGCGGTGATCGGGCTTGTTGCGAGCGTGGCGATGTTGTTGTAGGTATTCGAAGATCACGGACCGCAGCGCGGCAAGAAGGAGGTGCGGTCGGTCGCTTCAGGGGAGAGGGAGCGGGAGTTCGATGCGGCAAGCTGCATAGGGGTGGCCGCGCAGTGTGCGCTTCCTTCTCGTGACACACCAGACGAAAGGAGCAAGTATGAGGTTCCGTATCGCGCACGTCTTGGCCATGGTGGTCGTGTTGTCAGCGGCGGCGGCCACTGCGTTGGTCAGTGCCACAGGCATCGCCAGCGCTGCCCCGGGCAAGGCCGTCTACACCTGCTCCGGCGGTGATTTCGCCTCGGGGAACTTCACCAGCATCCCCTCCGGGAACTACGACCGCATCTTGGTCACGGGTGTGTGCAACATCGTGCCTGGTGCTGTGATCAACGTCGCCGGCAACATTGACGTCGCCCCCGGTGCCGTCCTCGACGCGCAAAGCGCATCGTCGACGATCACCGTCGGACACAACATCACGGCCGCTGCGGGCTCGCTCCTCGGCCTGGGCTGCCAGCCAACAAACACGATCGGCATGTTCGCGGGAGTGCCGTGCAGCGACGACCCGCTGCAGACGACCATCACCGTGAATGGGTACGTCAACGCGACCAACGCGGACACCGTTCTGATCAGAAAAGTGACAGTGGCCGGGAACGTCACGCTGATCGGAGGAGGCGGTGAGATCCCCTGGTCGATCAAGGGCAACACGATCGGTGGCAACCTCGTGATCAGCAACGTGGCGGCCGACTGGCTCGGCGTGCAGTTCAACCGGATCACCCGCAACGCGACGCTGACCAACATCACGGCCCTCGACCCGGGCGACCCGGGCCGGACCGTCGCCGTCGTGGAAAACACCGTCGGGCAGAACCTCGCCTGTTACGGACTCGCCCCAGGCGTGTCCCCCGGGTTCATCCCCGGCGAGGTCAACCACGTCGCCGGCAAAGCGACCGGCCAGTGCGCAGCGATCAGTGAGTAGCCCTGGTCTGAGCTAGTAACACCGTCCGTCTGCCACTCGTTGCACTCAGGCGGGTGGTAGACGGACGCTCTAAGGTGTGGTTCCGCCGGGGCCAGGTGGGGAGCCGGCGCGGGCTAGACGACAAAGACGCAGCCGTTCCAGTAGGCCTGCACCCGGCGCGGCCGGCGCTGCAGATCGACGTGGAGCTCATCGGGCAGCCGGCGAAGGCCGACCGGAACGAACAATTCGATGCCGGCACCGTTCGCGACCGAGCGAAACCCGCGCTCGGCGGGCGGCTCGGTGGCGGTGCCGAGCGAAATGCCGCCCCCGCAACAGCGGTTCTTCTTCGTCCAGACATACAGCCGCCCACCACTCGCGTGGACGAACTCGGAAGCGGCGGGCGAGACGACCAGTTCCATCAACCTGCCGCAAGGCTAGTCAAGCGCGGTCCGAGTAGCGGGAGACCACCGGCTCTCTGACGGGCACCGCGTCTGCCGAACTGAACCGCCGTTCTCATCAGGCAGCTGGCGCGCTGCTGGCCCCGATGAGCCTGGTCGTGGTCGCGGCGGGCGACGGGAAGTCAGCTCTTCCGTCAGGCGTCGTCCGCGTGAGCGCGCTTCGCCTCTTCCTCCATGCGCTCGAGCCGCGTGTAGTAGTCCGGAAACTCGTTCAAGTGGGCGAGCGCGATCTTTCCTGTCACGACCGGGTCGCTGTCGGTGACGTTCGTCGAGAGGTCGTGGAGCCCGTGCTCCAACTCGACGTCCATTCCTCTCCGAAACTGTTCGGCATCGAACGGAGCCGAGTCCCAGTCGATGCCAATCTCCTCTCCGACGCTCCGTGCCTCGTCGACGGTGAAGCTCGTCCGGTCGGTCATCGCCGCCCCTCCTCTTCTCGCTTTGGCGTCAATGGTACGCCGCTCACCGACCCATCAGGACCGGTGGTGGTCGCGTCTACCTCCGCGGTCGTGGTTGTGGGGCAGATGGAGCCAGTGATGTTGCACGGGCAGGGTGGCGGCACCGACGAGGACGCCGGCGGCGAGCGCCATAGCGAGAAGGTAGGTTCGCCACCGGGCCTCGAACGCGGCAAGGAACCAATGCAGGCGAACATGCCTGGACAGCCGCGAGAACAGGGCCAAGCGCTTCATCTTGGAAAGATGCGAATTCGCCTCTGAGTATTTCTGAACTGGACCAGGCGGTGGGTCAGGGGACTCAAGTACGGGCGAGAAGCCCCGGATCGCCTACAGTCCACTTGCGGTCGTTCTCGCGAACCCCTCCGCCTTTGACCTCCCCGGCGCAACCGACAGTGACTCCCCGACCGATCTCACCGCCGGAGCGGCAAGGAGCACGTTGGTTCTAGCGCTCTTCGGCGGCCATCTCCGTACCTGGATCGACACCTACGGCTACGAGGGCGTCTTCGTCCTGGTCGGACTGGAGAGCGTCGGCGTCCCGATTCCTGGTGAGACCGCCCTGATCACCGCGGCGGTCTATGCCGCGACGACCCACCACCTGAACATCGCGATCATCGTCGCAGTTGCCGCCGCAGCAGCGATCATCGGCGACAACGTCGGCTTCGCCCTCGGTCGCTGGGGCGGCTACCGGATCCTCCGCCGCTACGGCAGATACGTCCGCTTCGACCAGCGGCGCCTGAAAATCGGCCTCTACATCTTCCGCGAGCACGGCGGCAAAGTCGTCTTCATCGGACGTTTCATCGCCGTCCTCCGCACCTACGCCGCGTTCCTCGCAGGCACGAACCGCATGAACTGGCCGCGCTTCCTCGCCTTCAACGCAGCCGGAGGCATCACCTGGGCGCTCGTCATCGGCCTCACCTACTACTACGCGGGCAGCGCAGTCGCACACCTACGCGGCCCGCTCGACATCATCCTGGGCGCGACCGCCGTCGCAGTGGTAGTCGGCTCGCTGATCTACCTCCACAAGGCCGAGGACCGTTACGCCGCCAAAGCAGAACAAGCCTTTCCCGGAGAGCTACCGGAGTCGTAAAGGAGCCTGAGCGTGACGCTCGGCCGAGGAAGTGTGCCTTGCACACCGACGGGGCCTGAGTCCGAACATCGATAGCGAGCCCGCGCCGGCGGCCGCCCCGGGGGTTGACCGACCCGGGCCTCCAGGGAACTGCCTGGAGGGCTACGGCCCCCTGACCCGTCGACCGACCGGCCTCATGGTTATCCACTCGATGATGTGCCTGGCCTCCTAACCCG
>CAWHFK010000005.1:0-109696 GCA_963828655.1 uncultured Thermoleophilia bacterium
ACCAGCCGAACCCTGCGTTGAGCGCCAGCCCCAGCAGGACCGCGGCGGCGAGGATGCCGTCGATCATCGTTACCCGGCCCTCGGTCCGCAGCACGGGGTTGTCCAGGGCCCGGCCGGTCCGGGCCTTGCCCGCTGCCAGGAGGAACATCGCCACGGCCGTCACCGCGGTCCACGCGATCCCGGTCCGGGAGGGCCGCGGGTGATATCCGGCGGCCAGCACCACGCTGGACTGCACCAGCAGGTACGCGGCCAGGGCCGCGAACGCGTACCCGATCATCCGCAGGCCGCGCCGCTGCCGCTCCCCGCCGCTCCCGGACAGTTCCCAGATAACGATCATCGAGGCGCCGGTCTCGATCAGTGAGTCGAGGCCGAATCCGGCCAGCGCCACCGACCGGGCCGCGAGCGCGGCGATCGCGAGCACCACGATCCCGGCCACGTTCCAGCACAGGGTCGCGTACTCCAGGGCGAACCCGCGCCGCAGCAGCACCTTCCGGGTCTGGTCGCCCGCCGTGGCCATGCGGCCAGCCTGCCAGCGATGCGCCGCGGCCCGCCAGGGACATCATCGTCGGTTCCGGCCCCGGTTGCGGGACCGCGATCGGTCAGGCGAGGGTGAGGAACATCTTCTCCATCTGCTCCTCGGTCATCGGGGAGTCGCCGTTCTCGCCGGACAGGCACTGGCGCATGCCGCTGGCCACGATCTTGAAGCCGGCCCGGTCCACGGCCCGGGACACCGCCGCGAGCTGGGTGACCACCTCGGTGCAGTCCCGCCCGGACTCGATCATGGAAATCACCCCGGCCAGCTGGCCCTGGGCGCGGCGGAGCCGGTTGAGCGCCTGGCTCACCGCGTCGTCATCGATCTTCATCAGCTGCCTCCCTGGCGGTTCAGCCCACAATACCCTACAGGGTATCCAGGGGACTCCCCGCCGGGGCCGGTGAACCGTCACGCAGGGACGCGATGCGCTGGATCCGGCGGTCTAGATGCAGCCGCGGGGCTCGGGTATGCCGGCGATCCTGGCGGCGGTCTGGGCCGGCGCCGTGGGGAACAGCTGATACAGCTCCTTGATGCTGACCCCGGAGGTCTTGCCCAGGATCCGGATCGTGGGGCCTGCCCCCCTGGCCTCGTACTCGGCCCGCATGAACCGGATGACCTGCCAGTGCAGGGGCGTCAGCTCGTCGATGCCCGCGGTCTTGGCGATCTGCGGTGCCATGTCCTCGGTCCACTCGGCAGGGTTGACGAGGAAGCCCTCGTCGTTAACGTTCGACGCTCTGGCCCGCATAAGTCGCGGTGAGCATGCTCAGCACCTCCTGGATGTGATCATCGGTGACCGCTGGTGCCCACGGCGGCAGCCTGGCCGGGAGGGCCTGCGGAGGGTCCCATGCCACCGCCCAGGATCACGATGCGTTTCACACGTCCAGCGTGAGACGGGGATGCGGACCACGGTCAGAGCCGTTGGTCCCGGAGCCGCGTGACGACCATCCGCAATCCTGCGGGAACAGGCCCGCATATGCTCAGGCTCGGGATCCGTCAACACCGTGAGGGGCCACGCAGATGGGACAACTGCTCGCCGCGGGACGGCCGCGGGTGGCGCAGCTCGGCGGCACGGCGCTCCCGCTGGCCGGGCGGGCCCGCGTGTACGCCTGCGGCATCACCCCGTACGACGTGACGCACCTGGGTCACGCAGCCACGTTCGTGTGGGTGGACACGCTGGCCCGGGTGCTGGGCGCGGACGGCACCGAGGTGATCGTGTGCCGCAACGTGACCGATGTCGATGACGTGCTGCTGGCTGCCGCCGGCCGGGCGGGGGCCCCGTACGGCCGGTTCGCCGCCATCCAGCAGTTCTACTTCGACCAGGATATGGCCGCGCTCGGGGTCCGCCCGCCGGCCCTGCAGCCCCGGGCGCACGTCTACATCGGCCAGGTCATCGCGCTCGCCGCCGGGCTGCTGGCCCGCGGGGCCGCCTACGAGCGGGACGGCCAGGTGTACTTCCGGGGCGCGGCGGCCGCCGGCCGGGCCCAGGGCGCCGTCCCGGACCACGGCGGGGCGCTGCTTCTCGCCACCGAGTTCGGTGACCACCCCGAGGACCCGCGTAAGGACGACCCGTTCGACGTGGCCGTGTGGCAGGCATCGGCCGGGGACCAGCCCGCCTGGGAAAGCCCCTGGGGGCCCGGCCGCCCGGGCTGGCACGCGGAGTGCGCGGCGATGGCGCTGCACGCCTTCGGTCCCGCTATCGACATCCACGCGGGCGGCGGTGACCTGCGCTTCCCGCACCACGTCTACCAGGCCGCCCTGGCCGAGACGTTCACCGGGGTGACCCCGTTCGCGCGCACCCGGATGAACGTCGGCGTGGTCAGCGTGGCCGGGGCCAAGATGGCAAAGTCATCGGGGAACCTGATCCTGGCGGGCGACCTGCTCAAGGACTACCCGGCGGCCGCGATCCGGCTGCTGATCCTGGATCGCCCGTGGGACGCGGACTGGGACTACGACCAGGCCGGCCTGGACGCCGCGGCGGCCCGGCTGGAACGGCTGCAGGCGGCCGCCGGGCGGCCGGAGCGGAGCCCGGCCGGATCCGGTGCCTCTGCGGTGGCCGGCGGCGCGGCCCTGGACGCCGTGCACGAGGCCCTGGCCCGGGACCTCGACGTGCCCGCGGCCCTGCGGATCGCGGAAGACAGCGGGGGCCAGGCCGCACGGGTCCTCGGCAGCCTGCTCGGGCTCTGGTAGCACCGTCTGCGGCACTGTCCTTTGCGGCACCGTCTTTGCGGTACGGCATGATGGCGGCATGCCCGGGGAGTACCGCCTCTACCAGGAGCTGGCGGACTGGTGGCCGCTGATCTCACCGCCGGGGGAGTACGCGGCGGAAGCCGCCTGCCTGGCCAGGCTGTTCACCTCGGCGGCGATCGGGGTTCGTGAGGTGCTGGATCTCGGCAGCGGCGGCGGGCACGTCGCGGTGCACCTGAAAGACCAGTTCAGCCTGACCCTGGTCAACCTGTCCGCCGGGATGCTGGCCGTGTCGCGGCGGCTCAACCCCGAGTGCGCGCACCGTCAGGGGGATATGCGCACGGTCCGGCTGGGCCGGATGTTCGACGCCGTCCTGGTGCACGACGCGGTCAACTACGTGACTGGTGAGGATGATCTCCGGCGGCTCATCGCGACCGCGTTCGCGCACTGTCGGCCGGGCGGTATGGCCGTCTTCGTGCCCGACTACACAGCCGAGACGTTCCGGGCCGGCACGGGCGGCGGGGGGAGCGCCGACGCCGGCGGCCGCCAGGGCAGCTTCCGCGAGTGGACCTGGGACCCGGATCCGGCCGACGACTGGATCCGGGTGGAGTACGAGTTCACCCTGCGGGACGCGGACGGCACGGTCCAGGTGGTGCGCGAGGCTCACCGGCTGGGCGCGTTCCGCCATGATGTGTGGCTGCGCCTGCTCGCCGGGGCCGGATTCGAGCCGGAAGCGCGGTTCGCCGGCGAGAGCCAGGCCGGGAACCGCACCGATGACGGGGTGCCCGCGCACCTGTTCATCGGCCGCCGGCCGTGCTGAGGGGCCGCCGGACGACCGGCCGTGCTGAGGGGCCGCCGGACGACCGGCCGTGCTGATAACGGCAATAGGCGCCCCGCCCGCGGCGCTGATAGCAGCAGCAGGCGCTCGCGCCCGCGCCCGGCCCACCCATGCTGATAACAGCAACAGGCGCCGCAGCGAGGTGCTGCGCCGCTGCCCCGCCGAGGAGACCGCTAAGCCGCCTCAGGCTTGATGGCGGCGCCCTCGTAGGTGTAGCCGACGGCCCGCGGACGGTGGAAGTAGTAGTTCTCCAGCCGGGTCAGCCGGAACCCGGCCTCCGTGATCAGGTCCGCGATCGGCCGGTCCAGGCAGCAGCCGCCCACCGCCCTACGGTGCAGCGGCGTCAGCCCGTGCTGCATGCGGGCCACCCGGGCCTCGGGGGACAGCCCGTGCTCGACGAAGTGCAGCTCACCGCCGGGCCGCAGCACCCGGTACGCCTCGGCCAGCGCCCGGGCCGGGTCCGGGATGGTGCACAGCGTCCAGGTGCTGAGCACGAAGTCGGCGCTGGCCCCCGCCACCGGCAGCGCCTGGGCGTCGGTGCCGGTGAAGTTAACCGCTACCGCGTGAGCAGCGATCCGCGTGGCGGCCAGGCGCCGGCCCACCATGGCCGGGTCCACGGCCAGAACCCGGGTCACCCCGGCCGGGTAGTGCGGGACGTTCAGTCCCGACCCGAAACCGATCTCGAGCACCACGCCGCTCATCCCGGCATTCACCCGGGCGCGCACCTCGCGGACATCCGCGCCGCGCATCAGCAGATCGAGGGCCCGGGGCAGCACCTGGTCCCCGTAGACACCCACCACGCAAGTCTGTCACGGGGCCGGTGACGGGGTGAGCGGGCGAGGTGTTCGTTGCGGAAAAAACGGGACGGGCCGGGCGCCGCAGCCGCCGGGCCCGCCGGGCCCGCGGCGGCGGGTGCGCAATGATGAGAGGGTGACGACTGCGCAGCTCTTCCAGGTGGACGCGTTCGCGCCGGCCCCGTTCGCGGGGAATCCGGCGGCGGTCCTGGTGCTGGAGAACGAGCCAGAGGAGGAGTTCGGCCCGCTGATCGGCGCCGAGCTGAACCAGCCCGTGACCGCCCTGGTCTGGCCCGCCGGCGAGCGGGGGCGGTTCGGGCTGCGGTGGTTCACCGCCCACGGTGAGCTGCAGCTGTGCGGTCACGGGACACTGGCGGCGGCGCGGGTGCTGCTGGACAACGGGCACCCGGTGGGCGACCGGATCCGGTTCGACACCCGGTACGGCCCGCTGGAGGCTGAGTCCGCCGGCGAGTGGATCCAGCTCCGCTTCCCCAGCCTGGCCCCGGAACCGCTGGCTGACGGCGGGCTCGCCGAGGCGGTCCGGGCCGCGCTGCCGGTCCCGGTGACCGAGATCCTCCGCAACGATCTGGACGTGATGGCGGTGCTGGAATCGCCGGCCGCCGTCCGTGACCTCGAGCCCGGCCGCGAGGTGCTGCGGGAACTGCCCTTCCGCGGGCTGATCGCGACCGCGGTACGCGAGGACCTCGCGGGCGAGGCAGACCTCATCGCGGACGACACGGCCGACTTCGTGTCCCGGTTCTTCCACGTCTTCGACGGGAGCGAGGACCAGGTGACCGGGTCCGCGCACTGCGCGCTCGGGCCGTACTGGATCGCGCGTCTGGGCCGCCAGCCGCTGACCGGCCGGCAGCTGTCCGCGCGCGGCGGGCTGGTCCGGGTGGCGCTGGGCGGGGACAACGTGCTGCTGGGCGGCGAGGCGCTCGTCATGGCCGAGGGTGCCTGGCGGCTGCCGGTCACGAACAAGCTGATCGTGTAGGCCGCTCCGGGTCCGTCCGGGCCCGTCCGGGCCTGTTGCGCAGGTGGCGCGGGCCCGCGGGAGGGACGTGAACGACCCGGGACACGGTCGCCGTGGACACCCCCGCCCGGCCCGCCACCTCGTGGACGGTACTCATGCGGAGGCTTCCCGGGCCTGCGTGACCGGGTGGTCCCGGCCGGGCGGGGCCTGGCCCGCCACGCGACCCCCGCCGGGCCCGGCCCCTTCGTGATCAGACGATCGGTGTTGCTGGGACAACACCAATCGTCTGATCACCAACGGGGACGGCTGCGGGCCCGGTGAGCGGGGAGCGGGGCGGGTGCCCGCCGCGGGTTGTGATCATCATTGCCCGCCAGCGCGTGATTGTCCTACATGAGCCGCTGGAAACGAGGCGTGGGAAGCCGGGTGTTGTAAACGGTTACATCAGGTGGTGCCTGAAAAGCCCTGCCCAGCGGCCAAGCCCGTGAAGACGTCGTCACGGTCGCGACCGAACTGGCGGCCAACGCGGTCCGGCACACGGCGAGCGGCGCACACGGCTTTTTCGCCGTGGAACTCACCTGGCAGATGCGGCCCGTGACGGTCCGGGTCGCGGTCGCCGACAGCGGCGCGCGCACCAGCCCGCACCTGGAACCCGGCACCGACCCGCTCGGGCCCGGCCCGCTTGGCATCGGGTCACCCGGTGCCGCTGTTCCACGTGGCAATGGGCCAGAATTGCGCCTGGAGCGGTGGCCAGTCTGTAAAGGCCCTTCGAGGTTGTCGTCGTTCCTGCGCTGCGCTTCCAGTGTCCGGCGACGGAACGATCGACCTCCACCATGACCCCACCGACGGGCTTGTTCCCGCTCGCAGTGACTGCCTTTCCATAGATCACGGCGCCTTTGCTGACGTCATCGTGATCTTTCCTACGGACGCGTACACCTTTTCATCGACGCCAGGCCCACGTAGCCGGCAACGCAAAAGATGCTGAAGACCGAGAGGCTTGCGACAAGGACGTTCCGGACGCGGTTGTTCATAGGCGCTTGTGTCTCCTCTGCGGAAGGCCCGGGGACCCGTTGCTTAGTGCGTAGATTCCCGAAGCGAGCCGTCCCATTCGGGATTTTGTTTTTGGGCGCCGGGAGTTTGACTGTCGTGCCGTGGTCTGTCGAGATCCAGATGGATCAATCACTCGTCGGGTTGCAGCCAGCGGTTGGGCAGTCCGAGTCGATCGGCGTTGACTGACTGCCTCCGGGTCTGAACGGGTACGGAACTGGCCATGAGAACGTCGAGTTGGACTTCGAGCCGAGGATCAGCGACGATGTCGGGACGATGGCGCGTTGCGTCTCGGCCGCCAGGGTCGATGTCTGAGTCCGAGACACTCGGTGGGGATTTCCGAGGGGCTCTCCAGGACATCACCGTGCCGAGCTACGTCGTCGACAAGGCAGGCGTGATCCGCTGGCTCAATCCGGCGGCGATAGAGCTCGTCGGGGATGTGCGAGGACAGCACTACACCTCGGTGCGTTGCGCCGGAAGAGACCCGTCGCGCACGTGAGCTCTTCACGCGCAAGATCGTCGGCGCGGTCTCGGCCACGGAGACCGAAGCGGTCCTCTTCAGGGCGGACCGGACGAGGGTGGCGCTCGAGATCTGTGCGGTGCCGCTCAAGAACGGCGATCACATCGTCGGTGTCTTCGGCCAGCTCGTGAGCGAGCGCGAGGAACCGCCGCGGACGCCACACCCCGACCTCACACCTCGGCAGGCCGAGGTGCTCAGACTGCTCGAGCAGGGACACTCGACCCGGCAGATCGCCGACGAGCTCCATCTGACCACCGAGACGGTCCGCAATCACGTCCGCAACCTGCTTCGCGCATGGGCGTACACAGCCGGATCGAGGCCGTGGCCGCGGCGCGGCGCGGCGCGTGGATGACCGACTAGCCCAGCCGGCCGGCTCTTGCCCCGTTGACCGACTCGGCCTCCTGGCGCGCTTCCCGAAGCGTGCCTGGCCTCCTGGCTAATTGAACGAATCCGACCTTTGTCCTTTCGGGGACGCCGTTCGTGCATGGAGTCAGCAGCCGCCGACCCGGGTCTCTTCACGACGCCGGAGGCCACCACCACGTCGAGAATGACAGTGAGGCTCCTATCAACCGACGCTCGACGGTCTCGGGACGGTGGCGGCGACGTAACGCTGGAAAGTCAGCCCTCGGGCGACGTTCGGGAAGACCCCATCTGAGCGTCCTCGAACTAGCCGAGAGCCTAGACCTTGCTACGCAACCGTCCACGGAGAGGGATGGTGACGCTGATCGACAGTCCGCCGTCTTTCCGGGGGTGCGCGGTGGCCTGCCGCTGTGGACAGCGGCGATGGACGCGACGATGGTGAGACCGAGTCCGAAGCCCTCATGGGAAGTCCGGTCGTTGAGCCGCTGGAACGGCTGGAAGATGCGCTCGGCGTCCTCGGAGCCGATGAGCGGGCCTGTGCTCTCCACGGTCAGCAGACCGTTGGCCGCGACCGTGGAGGTGCTGATCCAGATATCCCCGGCGGCGGTGTTGTAGCGGGCGGCGTTGTCAACGAGGTTCGCGACCAGGCGCTCGAGTAGCACCGGATCGCCCGATATGACGGCCGGCTTGAGCGCGCTGTGGATTCGAAGATCGTTGAGGGTGGCCGTGTCGACGACGTCTTCGACGACGGTCGCCAAATCGACCACGTCGTGGACGGTGAGCCCGCGCTCGTTGCGCGCGAGGATGAGCAGGGCTCCGATGAGATGCTCGGCGTGATCGACTGCGGCGCGGATGTCAGCTGCCATGCTCGCGCAGGTCGGCGGGCGTGCTGTCAGGGTTGTCGAGTACGACGTCGACGGTCGCGCGCATGACTGCGAGCGGGGTACGCAGCTCATGAGAGGCGTTGGCGATGAACCGCTGCTGGCTTTCGAATGCGGCCTGGAGCCGGTCGAGCATTTCGTCGAAGGTCTCGGCCAGCTCGTGGAGTTCGTCGCGGGGGCCGCTTAATGCGACCCGCGCCGAGAGGTTGCGTTCCGACGCGGCGCGCGCTGCGGCGGTGATCCTGTGCACTGGGCGCAGCGCTCGCCCGGCGACGATCCAGCCGAGGATCGCGGCAAGGGCGATAACCAGAGCGAGCGTGATCAGCGAGTACTGCAGAAGATGCGAGAGGGTGACGTCACGCTGGTGCCGCGCGCCCTGAAGCTGAAAGTACGCGTTGCACTTGGCAAGGAGGCGGTCGTTGGGATGCGTGCTCAGTTCTTCCGATCGGCACCGAGCCAGGAAACTGGCCGGAGCCTGCTGACCTTGCCCCTGCGGCTCCAGACGCGCCACCAGGGTGTAGCTGACCGCGACGACGATCGCTCCACACACAACGAACAGGCCGGTGTAGAGCAGCGTCAGCCGGGCGCGGACGGTCAGCCGCGGGCGGCGGCTCAAATCCGGTAGCCCTTGCCGATCACGGTTTCGATCAGCGGCGGGTCGCCGAGCTTGCGACGAAGTCGAGTCAGCGTCACCGAGACGATGTTGCTGAACGGGTCGACGTCGGCGTCCCACACGTGCTCGAGCAGCTCCTCCGCTGAGACCAGCGCACCGTCAGCAGCCAACAGCATCTCCAGGATCCCGAACTCTTTACGGGTGAGCGAGAGCGGCCGAGAGCCGCGGCTGGCCCGGTGCCGGCCACGGTCGACGGTGAGTTCGCCACGCCGCAGGATCGGCGGCGCGGACGGCGACCGGCGCGAGAGCGCGCGGACACGCGCGACGAGCTCGGCGAACACGAACGGCTTGCCCAGGTAGTCATCCGCGCCCAACTCCAGGCCGTCAACCCTGTCGTCCACCTGGGCGGCGGCGGTGAGCATGAGGATCCGTGGGCCAGAGCCTGCGAGCGTTCGGCACACCTCGTCACCGTGCAGCCGAGGCAGGTCGCGGTCGAGCACGATCACGTCATACCCCGTCCGCCCGGCAGCCTCCACCGCCGCCGCGCCGTCGAACACGGCATCAACGGCCAGCCCTGCCTGACGCAGTCCCTGAGCGATCCGCCCGGCAAGCGTCACGTGGTCCTCGACAACCAAGACCCGCATCGCACCAAGTATGCGCCGATGGACATGACATCTGTTCGACATCGCGCGTAGCGCTGATGTCATCCGCGGAGGCGTAGAAGTACACACATGAATGACTTGACGACGGATCAGATCGTCGCGTCAGGCGATAGGCCCACGACACACCGAAGCGATGTCTGCAAGCGCTAGCGGCGACGAGGTCAGGATGCTGGCCCGCATCGACCCGCCTTTGCCGGCAGCGGGCCACTCCATGCGGGCGGCATGGGCGGAGGCCACGCTCGCAGCGGCGGCATTTGCGGCGCTTTGCATCGTCGTCCTGTCCGTCGCGGCCCAGGCCGCGGAGCCCGATGACGGTGCCTATCGCGCATCGATCGTGGCGATGACCGAAGGGCACCTTCTGACGTTGTCGACCGCTCAGGCAGAAACCCTTGCAAGAAAGCTGGGGGACAATCCGACCGCCCCTCCCAACCAGTGGGTGGAGCTGCCCAGTGGGCGATACATCAGCGAGAAAGACCCGGGATACCCGTTTCTCGCAGCGCCGTTCGAGAAGCTCGGCATCATCCGCTTTACGCCGCTGTTCTATGGGCTGTTGGCGTGCCTGGGGCTGTTCATCGGCGCCAGGCGCTGGCTCGGTCGCCTCGGCGGCCCGGCGGCGGTCGGCCTGTACTGCTCATCAGGCGCCGCGCTGGCGTTCGCCTGGCGCGACTACATGCCGACGTTCACCGACGCCTCGCTGGTCGCGGCCGGTTCCGGACTCCTGCTCTGGACGGTTCTGGCGACCGAGGCGAGTTCCCGGCGACGCACCTGGTCCGGCCTCGCCGGATTCATAGCGATCGAGCTCGCAACATTCGTCCGCTACACCAACATCGTGATCCTCGGCTGCGCCGTCGTGGCCGTGATCGCCGCGTGGCGGCTGCGCACCTCGAAGCTGGCCCTCCGCACGCTGTGCTGGTGGCTTGCGTCAGTGGGCGTCTTCTCTGCCGGCATTGCTACCTTCGACGACCTCGTCTACGGCGGCCCGTTGAAAACCGGATACCAACCCGGCGAGGTCACCTTCAGCCCCGGCGCGATCGGACCGAACCTACGCCTCATGCCCGCGCACCTGATGCAGGCCATGCCGATGCTTGTGCTCGGACTGGTGGCGCTCGCGTGGATCATCGTGCGGTGGATAATGCTCCGCCGCAACGGTGGCGAAGTCGGCGCGGTAGCTCGCCGCGACTTCTGGGCCGGCGTCGCCCTAGCCGCGTCGTGGATCGCAATCTGGGGCCTCTACTCCGCCTACACCTGGACGATCGACCCCACCTCCGTCACCGTGCAGGTCGTCAGGTTCTACGTCCCCGCACTCGGCGCAATTGCGCTTCTCGGCTCCTGGCTCGTAACCAGGATCCCGGGCCGCACACGTTGGGCGGCCCTGACCATGGCCGCCGTAGTCGCGGCGGTGTTCGGACTAGGTGTCTGGTCCTTCTACGCCATGTACGGCGCGTTCGGTGTCCCCCTCGGCTGATAAGCGAGGAGTTACGAGCGAAGATGTTGTGCTCGCTCTTCGCTTCACTGACGGGAGCGCTGTTCGCTGCCCGCCGCAAAGTCTGTCCGTCTCGACCCTGAACTGCGCGAAGCACTCGTCCAGTACGAGCTCCTCCCAAAACCCTGTCCTTTCAATGAAGGTGGGCATGAACGCTCGAAAGGTGACTGGTCGAACGTGTCGGCGGCATATTGTCTCAGGAGTCCGTTGGATGGCGAGGTCTGGCTCGACGCAGCAGGGCGGCTGATGTGCCGACCCCAACGATCGAAGGTGAACCTTGGGCAAGGTCTTTCTGTTCTCCCTGACGGCTGCGCTCAACCCGACGTTGCTGACGGTGACGACGGTGATGCTGCTTCTTCCGAACCCGAAACGGCTGATGCTCGGCTACCTCCTGGGTGCCTATCTGACCAGCATCACGGTCGGACTCGCGATCGAGTACTGGCTCCACAATTCGGGGGTCGGTCAGCACGACCAAAAAGACGATCAGCCCGGCCCTCGACATCGCGCTCGGCCTGCTCGCCCTGCTGGTCGCGGTCGTGATCGGAACCGGCCGCCTGGCACGCGCCAACCAGAAGCGCAAGAACAAACACGCCGACAAGCCAAAGAAAACGCCACGCTGGCAACAAACCCTGAGCAAGGGCTCCGCCCGCGCCACCTTCGTCATCGGGCGTCCTGCTGGCATTCCCGGCACCTCTTATCTCGCAGCGCTCTACCGAACTCGATAAGCAGAACCTGCCGGCGGTCGAGGTCGTGCTCACGGTGGTCGCGATCACGCTTGATCATGCTGATCTTGCTCGAGATTCCCCCTGATCAGCTACGCCGTCGCACCCGTCTGGACACCCGCCGCGATCGACCGCTTCAAAGGCTGGTTTCGCCGACAACGCCGCCCGGGTCGCCGTGATCGGCGCGACCGTCATCGGCGTCGCCCTCATCCTGCGCGGAATGATCACCCTCCTAAACTAAGCGACCCAGATGGAACAAGGTCGAGCCGTCGGCAGAACCCGCAGTTCAGAACGGAAGATCAGCTAGAGGCAGACGCCGGGGGGCAGCGACGTTTCGTGAGCACGTAGCGCGAGACGGCATCGTGATCTTCGGCGGGTAGCGCTCTGGCGCGATTCCCGAGCACATCCGCGCAGCTCGGAGCCCAAGGCAGGATTGGCTTGCGTGTGGTCTGGATGCCACTGATCATTCCGGCGGCATGCCAGAACGCCAGCAACTCGTACGGGAGGCATTCGCAGCCCTGGACCAGGGCGAGCTCGAGCCGTTCAAAGAGCTGCTCGACCCGGACGCCAAGTGGGTTGCGATCCCGCAGGGCGAAGAGGTGTCGGAGACTCCGACTTGCGTGGATCGCGATGCGATACTCGATCGGCTCAAGCGAGTCCGCGAGAACGGCCGCCGGTTTCGTTTTGGGAGGATGATCGAGGGCGGCGATCGGGTGGCAGTAGAGATCACAGTGCTCTCGCCTGAGTCGTCGGACTCGCTAACTCTCTACCGGGTCTTCACGTTCGACACCAGTGACGCGGTCGTGCGACTAAACGACTGCATTGACGAGTCATACGCCTTGCAGGTTCTCGTCGCGTGAAGTCCGGGGTCATTCCGGAAGACTCGCCCAGGCAACGCTTGAGAGCCGGTGTGGCTCCCTAGGTGACCGGCAGCGGGCGGCCTCCTGGCCGTTTGACCGGCGGGGGCCTCCTGGCTGGCTGCCAGGGATTCGCCGCTGCTTGGCGGAGTGCCGCGACGCATGTACGCCAGGAGGGAACGGGACGGGTGGAGAATAGGAACTGATCCCGATGACGTGAGGAGCGCGAAGGATGAGTCAAGGCGAAGGGCGACACGGTTGGCGCTTCCGGGTCGAGCAGCACCCAGCTCGGGCCCAGGGTGTACTTCCTCGGCGTGCGCTGGCACGACTGGCACCTCGGAGTGATCGTGCTCGGGGCGCTCGCGATCGGTGTGCTGTCGGGGATCGTGCATGTGGGCTTGTCCGGTGCTGCTGGTCGCGTTTGCCGGTCTGTGGTTGATCGCGAAGGACTGGCGTGACCTGACCTCTAGCCGCCGGGACACCGCGGCGTGGCGCCTCGGCCTTCATCGTCGTCCGCACCCGCTTCGGGCCTTCCGCCGCGCTGATCCCCTGCCGCTGATCGCCGCGCTTGCCTGCACGGCGGTAGCCGTTGCCGAACTCGACGCCGCCCTGACGCCGAGTCCACTGGCGGAGCGACCTGCTCACGGACGCCAGGCAATCCAGAAGTTGCGGGTCTTCCACGCCCTCGCGATCCCGGTCGCCGTCGTGCTCCTGATCAGCGCCTACTACCTGTTTCGCCGGCGCCGCCGAGCGCTTCAGCTTGCGATCTCGCTCCTCGTCGCGCTCGCGTCTTCAACCTCCTGCGAGGGCCCGTCTGTTGAAAAGGCGATCGGCGACCTCGCCGTCGCCGGTGTCCTCTGGTGGGGACGAAGCTCCTTCTACGTCGAGCACGAGCCGATCGGACGGCGCGCGGCGCTTCTGCGCGCGCCGTTCGTGGCCCTCGCAGGGTTGCTTCTGTCGTTCTCGCTGGTCGCGATCGCGGCCCCGCGACGCACCGGTCACGACGCTGATCCGGGAAACCGGTGATCTGCTCCTCTGGCAGCCGGGACCGCTGTCGTTCCACGACGAGCTCGGGCGTCTCGATCTGGCCGTCGGACTGCTCGGGGTCGCGACTCTCGCTCGCAACCGCCTATCTGGTCTTCCGGCCGCTCGCGGCGCCGCGTGATCTTCCCGACCCGAAGGCGCGGCTGCTCGCGCGGGAGCTCGTGCGCGAGCACGGCAGCGACTCCCTCGCCTACTTCAAGCTGCGCTCCGACAAGCACTACCTGTTCTCCGACGACCGCAGCGCCTTCGTCGGCTACCGGGTGGAGAGCGGCGTGCTGATCATCTCCGGCGAGCCGGTCGGCCCCGAGGATGCGCTGCCGGCGCTGCTGTCGAAGGTCGCCGCGTTTGCCGAGCGGCGTGGGCTACGGATCGCCGCGATCGGGGTCAGCACGAACGACGCGGCCGCTGTTCGAGCAGCTCGGGCTGCACAGCCTCTACCTCGGCGACGAGGCGATCGTGGAAACCTCGTCGTTCTCGCTCGACGGACGCGCGATCCGGAAGGTTCGTCAATCGGTCAACCGTCTCGAGAAGGCCGGCTACAGCTGCCTCGCTCTCACCGATCGCCGAGCTTCCGCGAGGAAACGGTCGCCGAGGTTGCAGAAGCCGCGACGCGCTGGCTCGGCGGGGCGGAGGAGCGCGGCTTCTCGATGGCGCTCGACTCGGGACTGGCCGAGCACCCGAGACACGCTGGTCGTTCTCGCGCACGACGCGGACGGGCGCCTGCGCGGCCTGCTGCACCTCGTCCCCACCGCCGCCAGCGTCGCGGCCTGTCGCTCTCGATGATGCGCCGGGACCCGGAGGCGCCGAACGGGCTGACCGAGTTCATGATCGTCAGGGCGATCGAGAGCTTCCGCGAGCAGGGGATCGAGGAGATCTCGCTGAACTTCGCTGCCTTCGCCCGCCTGCTCCACAGTCCACAGGGGGTGGCCGAGCGGTTCCTCAGACGCCTCCTGCAGCTCGCCGATTCGTTCTTCCAGATCGAGCGGCTCTACCGCTTCAACGACAAGTTCAACCCGCGCTGGGAGGCGCGCTACCTGATGTACGAAGGCACGCTCAACCTCCCGCGGGCGGCGCTCGCGACGCTGTGGGTCGAGGGTCAGCTCCCTCGTCCGCGCCTTCCCGGACGAGGCAGAGCGAGTCGAGCCTGAGCGCAGCATCGTCAACATGAGGCGCGCGATCCGTTGGCTGCTGTGGTCACTCGCGGTTCTCTTCGCGCTCCTGACCCTGGCCGCGTTAGCGGTCGACCTGTCGCCGCTCGGAGCGGAACACCCGGCACAAAGCCTTTACGCAGGACCATTCGTGCGCGTCGGGAGCACACTCGTCGCGTACCGCACCTGGGGCCGAACAGGCCCGCCAATCGTGTTACTCGGCGGCGCCGCCGAACCTAGCTGGGTCTGGCACGAAGTCGGGCCACGGCTAGCGGCGGCCGGACATCGGGTTGTCGCGGTCGACCTGCCGCCGTTCGGCTACACGCAGCGCGACATCTCGTACACGATGAACGGCTGGCTTCGGCTGCTCCACGGGTTCGAGCGGAAACTTGCGATCAAGCGGCCGCTGCTCGTCGGTCACTCCCTCGGCGCAGGCGTCGCGGCTGCCGAGGCGCTGTCACGCCCGCACGACGTCTCAGGGATCGTCCTTCTGGATGGCGATGCCCTTCCGTTCGGAGGCGGCCACGCGTGGCTCACACACCTGCTCGTCTACCCCTGGTACCAGGCCGCGTACCGACTGCTGACCGGGTGGGACTGGCTCGTCGACCGCACGCTGCGGAACGCGTGGGGCCCGCACCCACCGGCCTTCCCGCAAACCACGCTGGCCGAGTTCGAGCGACCGTTCAGAGTCCAGGGGACCGCCACAGCGCTGAGACAGCTCGCCGCGAATGGCCTGCCCGGCGTGCCGCTTGCGTCACTGGAAAAGATCCGAACGCCACGCGCAGTCATCTGGGGCGCCGACGACACCGTCGACTCCGTCGCGAGCGGCCGCACCAGCGCGAAGGCCCTCGGCGTCCCGCTGCAACTGATCCCCGGCGCAGGTCACCTGACGATGCTTTCCCACCCACAAGCAGTCGCACAACACGTGCTGAGCGTCCCTGTCCGCCAGTGATCAAACCCCTCGCGCGTTCTCCGCGAAAAGTCGTCTATGCCTCCACGCGAGGTCAAGGCTTCGCTTTCCGGCAGCGATCGGCAGCCACGACGGTAGCGCCCTCATCGTGCCCAGGGCACGACGCCGCACGTCCCGGTGCGAGGTCACTCGACGAGCCGGTCGTGCGCAGCGCGGCCAAGTTGGCCCCAAACGCGCCACGGGCCGAACAATCCATGGAACTCCTCTTCCCTTCACATGGATCACGCGACTGACCGTTCAGCTGATTCCCGCTCTCCTCCGTGCGACAGAAGATTCGCAGCGAGAGTTCAGACCAGCTCAGCGAAGCAGAAGCCAGATTCCGAGGCCAACCACCCCAACGATCACCAGCAGGAAGACCCAAAACAAACGCGCACCGTCGTCTTTCTGCCTCTGCCGGCCTGGTCCGCTCAGGCTGGCACGACGACCAATTTGCCAGCGTTCTCCAGGTTCGGGTGGACGAAGAACACAACCCGATAACTGTCGGCGTTGACGTTGATGACGTCACCCGACTCCAGCTCTCCACCGTCGCGTATGCGAGCGCCCACCTCCTCAAGAGAACCGGTGGAACCCACGGTTCTCAGGCAATAAGACATGCCAGGTGCCAGGAGGCATCCGGTCGAGCGTAAGTCCCTCTTGCACTGCGCTAGGTGTAGTTCCTAAGCAGGTTGGTTCATCCGGGCCGCCTTGGAGGCTGAGCGCTGTCGAGGCAGCTCAGTCCAAGGAGGCCACGGATGAAGCTTCACCGTAATGCGGCGCTCAGCTGGAGCGGGAGGCGCTTGCTGGCGGGTCGGGTGTTGGAGCAGGGCTGGACGGTGACTGCGGCGGCACAGGCCGCCGGGGTGAGCGTGCGTTGTGCACGGAAGTGGGTCGGGAGGTATAGGGCGTCCGGCGAAGCCGGTCTCGTCGATCGCTCTTCGGCGCCGCGGCGGGTCGCCAACCGCACCCCGGCCGAGCGGGTCGCCGTGATCGTGAAGCTGCGCGGGTTGCGGATGACGGCGGCGGAGATCGCCGAGACGCTGCAGATGCCGCTCTCGACGGTCTCGGCCGTTTTACAGCGCAACGGCGTCGGCAAGCTCGGCCGGATCGGGCTCGAGCCGCCGATCCGCTACGAGCGCTCCCGGCCGGGCGAGCTCGTCCACATCGACGTCAAGAAGCTCGGACGGATCAAAGGCGGCGCCGGCAAACGCTGGCGCGACGGGCTACGCAGGCATTACAACAGCCAGCACACCGACCAGGCCGGCAAGCGACACAACACCGTCGGCTGGGAGTGCGTCCACGTCGCCGTCGACGACTACAGCCGCCTCGCCTACGCCGAGGTCCTGACCGACGAGACAGCCGCAACCGCCGTCGGCTTCCTCAAGCGGGCCGTCGCCTACTACGAACGCCACGGCATCACCGTCGAACGCGTCCTCACCGACAACGGCTCTCCCTACCGCTCGATGATCCACGCCGTCGCCTGCCGCAAGCTCGGCATCCGCCACCTCCGCAGCCGCCCCTACCGCCCCCAGACAAACGGCAAAGCAGAACGCTTCATCCGCACGATGCTCGACGGCTGGGCCTACGGCGCGATCTACCGCTCAAGCCAAGAACGCACCCGCGCCCTTGACGGCTGGCTCTTCCACTACAACCATCGACGCCGACACTCAGCAATCGGCCACCAACCCCCGATCAGCAGAACCAACCTGCTTGGGTCCTACACCTAGGCAAGAGTTCCGTTGACGCCATTAACCCGGTAGTTCTCCGCGGCAGGCCTCGAGGCGGTCTGGCTAGCCTCAATCGCGGTGAGACGGATGCGCAGATTCACGCGCCTTCCCAGACACGTGCAATTCCTCTGGTTCCTCGCCGCTTTCGAGGCGCTCTCGATACTTGGGAAGGCCCTCTCCTAGCCCGCGGCCGCTGCCGTCAGAGGTCTTCGTCGCAGTGCGGATGCCCCGAGCGTGACGCCAGGAGACCCATTGAGTCGGCGTTTCAGCGCAAACGTCCGCTGCGCTGCTGGGACGCGCTACCGCGAGCGACCGGTCGATCACGGCGCGCGCGACGAGCGGCGCGGCCGCGGCGGCGTAGTGCGTCCCGTCCGGGCTGGCGAGGAGCCGTCGGGCAGCCGGTCGTTGCAGGGGCTCGCCGCGTCGTGGCAGACGAGGCTCTGGATGCTGATCGACCGCACCCGCCGCTGTCGTGTGCGAGGCGAGGAACGTATTCCAGGTGTCCTGCGCGGCCGTGGCGTGATCAGCCGCTCGGAGGAACGGGCCGCAGCTGGTCGCGGGTGCAGCGCGTCGCGATCCCGAGCCCGGAGCGTTCGATCTGCACGGCGACGACGGTCGCGCCGTCGCGGGTCAGCGCGGCGGTGCGCGTGGCGAACGCCTGCTGCTGCAGCGCCCAGTAGGCCGGCGAGTCGAACGGGACCGGCCGGCCGTGAGCGTCGACGCGGTCGGCGAGCTCGTAGCGGCTCCACCAGATCACGAGCGCCGGGCGGTACTTCGCGATCGCGGCGTCCTGTCGCGCCGGCACGTCGGTGGCGCACGCGCGCCGGCGCCCCAGGGCTTGCCCGTGACGCCGACGACGGCGACGCCGGTCGCCGGGCAGCTTCCCCGGGTCGCGGAGATGACGACGTAGCCGTGGCGCGCCGCGGCCCCGCCAGATCCGGCGCCAGCCGCTGCGGGAACCGAATCGCCGACGAGCACGATCGTCCGCGTCGACCTCGCCGAGCGCCGCGCCGGCGTCGCGGCACGACCGGACTGCTGTTGACGACGAACAGCGCCGCCAGCGTCAGCGGCACGCGCGACGAGCATCCGGCGCGGGAGCGAGGAACCGCGCGAGGCTGCCGTAGCGGATCGGCGACTCGACGAAGTGGTACGAGAGCGCCGCCAGCCCGACCGTGAGCGGCCGTGAGCACGAGCGCGCGCAGTCCGCGTGCCGAGGCCGGCTCAGATCCCACCAGCCCGTACCGCCCCGTCCACACCTACAGCGGCCAGTGCCACAGGTACATGCCATAGGACAGCCGCCCCAGGTACGCCACCGCGGGCAGCGCGAGCGCGCGCGTGGCGCCGCTGTCCTGCGTCGCGATCGCCGCGATCACCGCCGCCGTGCTCGCAGCGACGACGACCGCGCCGCCGTACGCGTATGTGCTCGTCGCGCCGCCCGGGCCGCCGAGCGTCGCCGAAGCCCCAGGCGAGCCCGAGCTCCGCCCGCGGCGAGCAGTGCGCCAGTGGACGCGTGAGAGCGGCCCGCACGCGGGCCGAGGTCATCACCACCGCGAGCAGCGCGCCCGGCCAGCGGCTCGAAGATCCGGCTGTCGGTACCGAGATAGGCGCGGTCCTGCCCGCCGCTCGCCCACAGGCTGCCGAGCCGCGAGGCGGACGGCGACGAGGCCCGCCCCGGCGATCACGCCCACGGCGACCACGCGCCGGCCGCGGCTCGCGCGACGAGCGAAGCGCGACGAGCCACGAGCAGCAGCGGCCAGACGAGGTAGAACTGCTCCTCGACGCGCGAGCGACCACATGTGCTCGAGCGGGCTCGCGGCGCCGTCGCTCGCGAAGTACGTGCTCGTCGAGATGAAGTGCCAGTTCGCGACGTAGAAGAGCGTCGCCGCGATGTCCCCGCGCAGCCGTCGCGCGAGCACCGACGGCGCGACGACGGCGCCCCAGACCACCACGACCCCGATCACGGACCAGCAGGGCCGGGAGCAGGCGGCGCAGCCGGCGCGTCCAGAAGTCGAACACGTCCGACGCGGCCCTGCGTCGACCTGGCAGAGCAAAAGCGACGTGATCAGGTAGCCGCTGAGCACGAAGAAGACGTCGACGCCCAGGAAGCCGGCGTCGGCAGCGGCAGACCGAAGTGGAACGCCATCACCGCGGCGACGGCGAACAAGCGCAGCCCGTCGAGCGCGTCGTTACGAGAAAGTCTTGGCCGTACCCGACGTCGATCTCACCTCACAGGCCTCACGCAAGCGCACATCACCGTACCCCCAGGCGTCCCTCACGACCGCACAGCCTCGGCAAGATCATCTTCCGACCGTGGAGCGGCGGCATCGGGATAACCCCCGATCGCGGGTTACCGCTCAGGACTCGTCGATCCAGCCTCACCAGCCGTAGCGCCCGAACCCGATCTCGCGTGGGCCACATGGGGGCAGCGGGCGGCTCATGGGTCCCTCAGATACTTCGGAGATGATGGGAAGGTGTCCGCTCGCCGTTCTGAGCGGCGCCATCGCGCGCGGGCGCGTCGGCGCCGGGGTCTGACCAGGCTCCTTCTCGCCACGGGTCTGTTCACGGCACTTGTGGCCGCGGTCATCGTGGTGACGGGTGGCAAGCCCACTCGAGAAGCCAGCAGCGCGCCGCCTGTACTGCGCCCCACGCTGCACCCACCGGGCCCGATCCCCGGCTACCTGCTGATCGCCGACCGCGGCAACGACCGGATGCTGCTCGTCGACAGCGCCCAACGCGTCTCTCTGGCGCTACCCGGGCGGCGGGTCGCAGGGCGATGCCGTTCGTCTTCGACGACGACACCTTCTTCGGCCCGCGGCACGACCGGATCATCTCCAACCAGGAGGACCAGGACACGATCCAGATCATCTCGTTCCCCGGCAAGCGCGTCCTGTGGCGCTACGGCCACGTGAACGTGAAGGGCGGCGCCCCGGCTACCTGCAACACGCCGGACGACGCGTACCTGCTGCCGAACGGCCTCGTCTCCGTGGCCGACGCGTACAACTGCCGCGTGCTCTTCATTGCCGCGCGACCACGATCGTCCGGCAATCGGGACGACGGGCAGTCTGCCGTCACAACCCGCCGCGACGACCTCGGCGCCGTCAACGGGCGACGCCGCTCCCCGACGGCGGCACGCTGGTGAGCGAGATCACCGGCTCCTGGATCGACGACATCGGCTCGAACGGGCGGTTGCGCTGGGCGTCCAGGCGCCCGTTCGCTACCCGTCGGATCCGCAGCTGCTCGGGCGCGGGTCGGATCCTGCTGGCGGACTACTGCGAAGCCCGGCGCGCGCGATCATCATGACCCGCACCGGCAGGGTGCTCTGGCGGTACGGCCCGCGGTCGGGCGCCGGCGCGCTCGACCATCCGTCGCTCGCGACGCCGCATGCCCCGGGCCTGATCGCGATCAACGACGACTACCGCGACCGCGTCGTGCATCGTCAGCATCCGCACGCATCGGATCGTCTGGCAGTACGGCCACACCGACCGGCCGGGAACGGGCCGGCTATCTGAGCACGCCGGACGGGCTCGACTGCTCGGGCACCCGTGCCGCGCAAGCACTACCGGACCTCCGCTCGCTCCTCACACGTCACAAGGCGCTGAGCCTGAGCACGGCCGTCGCGCCCGGGCAGCTATCGACGGTGCGGGTTACGGTTCCCTTCCATCTCCCGGCACCGGTCGAGCGAGAAGTGGCAGTGTCGCGTGGCGGGGCGGTCTTCATCGCCGGAGGGCTCGACGCTTCGGGGAACTCGACGGACGGCGTTTTTCGGATGACCGCGGATTCGCCCGTTCTCACCTCGCTGGGAACCGTTCCCGGAGCCGTTCCATGACGCGGCCGGCGCGGTCATCGCGGACGGCCTGTTCGTCTTCGGAGGCGGCGCGGCCCAGAGCAGTTCGGGCGGTGCAGCGCTTCGACCTCACAACGCACACGGCGAAGATCGTCGCCCAGCTCCCTCGGCCGCTTTCCGATATCGCGTCGGCGTCGACACCACACGGCGTCTACTTGGTCGGTGGCTACGACGGCCAGGTCCCGCGCCGCGAGATCTACCGCACCAGCGACGGTGTCCATTTCCACGAGGTAGCTCGGCTGCCGGTCGGCCTGCGCTACCCCGCGGTGGCCGCGCTGGGAGGAACACTCTGGTGATCGCCGGCGGCACGTCGACCGGGGGCGCGTCGGGACCGCGTCTATCTCCTCAACACCAAAACAGGTGTCCTGACGACGCTCGGACATCTCCCAGCCGCGACGGCGCATGCGCAGGCATTCACGCTCGGGGAGCGCGATCTACGTCGCCGGCGGCGTCGATACCTCGGGAAACGTGACCGGAGCCGTGGTACCGCGTGGATCTGGCCGCGCGGCGCGTCTCGCGCGGAGCGGGATCGCTGGCGGTGCGGGACGGCGCAACCGTTGCCCTCGGCAACTCGGCCCTGGTGCTCGGTGGGGCGACGTACGCCGGGACGATCGCGACCGTGAGACGCATCACCGTTCGCTGACCTCGCGCTTCGGCACGTGAATGAAAAGGGCGCCTCGTGGACTGGCCCGGGGCCCGCGTATCGAAGCCGAACCTCGTGTCTCCCGCAGGCGCGGGCAGGTTGTACTCCGCCACGCCGATCGTGCCGTCCCGCCTCACAGACGTGACGTACGCGACGTGCCCGAAGGGCCGCGCGATCCTTGGCCAGACCACGACGGCGCCCACCGTCGGAGTCGCGTCAACCCGTAGGCCTGACCTTCGAGCAACGTTCGGCCAGTTCCAGGCATCCATCGATCCCGCGATGAACCAGGCCGTGCTCTGCCCGTTTGCCGAGAGCGCCCACGCCACATAGGACGTGCAGTTGCAGGCGTACATCCCCCACCGGTCGACAACCTCGGCGATTCCCGCTCCTGGGCAGCGAGCTGCATACGGGTAGCCGTAGATGACCGGCTTCCCAGCTGCCCCGGCCAGCCCGCTCGGCGCGTTCATAGTCGCAGCGACCGCGACCACAACTGACGCGACGATGCACCAACGCATTCGACGATCGTATCCAGGCGTCGGGGACGCAGGTTCGCAGCTCGCGAGCGCCTCTTCTCCGATGCACGGCCTTGGGACCCTTCTGCCGGCGCCTTCTTCGCGCGAACGGCATTTGTCACCAAGTGTGGGAGGCCGGGGAAGAAGCGGCAGGGCAAGTACAGCTTTCTCCCCGGCCAGACGGTCAATCTAGGCTGCGCGTTGTTAAAGGACGGTGAAAGACCTTACGATCAGGCCGATTTCGCGGTCCGAGGTATGTCAGGTGACGATCAGCGTGCCGTGAATCCCCGCGTCTTCGTGTCCGGGAACAGAGCAGTAGAAATTGTATTTGCCGGCCTTGAGAGTGACGGTCACGGTTGCAGTTCCGTGCGAGACGGTTGCCGTTTTGCCGAACTCTTTCTCGCCGAGCTCGACGTTCACGTTGTGCTTGAGAGTCGAGCGACGATCTTGATGGTGCCGGCATGGCGGGCATAGAACCGCCGAGAGCGGCCCGCTCCTCTCAAGATAGGGGCAAACATGAAGCGCATTGACGTTGTGAAAAAAGCGACGGTCGGCTCGGTGAGAGCGGCGGCGCAACGGTGAGAGGCACGAAGACGCCGACAAAGGAAGAAGCCGTCAGGCAGACGATCGCTGCAGCGAAGAAGGATCCGCAGCCGGTGTCGGTTCGCATCCACAGGGAGGACGGAAAGATCCGGGAGGAGCGGACTTACCCCCGGAGTGCTGATCCGCGGCGCAGTACGGGGTAGCCCGCGTGGGGCTCTGACGCGCCCTCCGTTACCCGTAGCGTTCCGAGGCGGGACGAGAACCGCCGGTTGCGTCCGCTTCTCCTCAAGCGACGGGGACGTTCACGCAGCCCGGTCTGATTCTCGCCTCGAGGCGGCGAAAGACGTCACGTTCATCCGGGCATCGAAACGATGAGCCCGCTTGTCAGGTCGCGCGGCGCCGGACGAGCCAGACTGTCGCGGCGATGAGCGATGCTGATAGTGCGAGGAGCCAGCCTGTTTCGATGAGTTGGAATGCCCAGAACCTCGTGGGGGGCTGGTAGCTGATCCATTGCCTGTAGCCGTGCTGCGTTAGGCAGTGCGCGACGTACCCGGTCTTGTCGAAGTTGCCCTTGCCGGCCCCGGCGGGTGGTGGAGGACAGACCTGTTCGAGCAAGCTGAGCGGGGCTCGCCCGAACGCGAAACTGCCGCCCTTCGTCCACCACTGGCGTATGACGAGGTCTGTGCCGGGCACGTTCGGGATGCTGGCGACCAGCGGCGTCAGGTAGTGGTGGCGCAGGTAGAGCGCGGTGCCGAGGGCGAGGCCGAGGTAGCCGACGAGGGTGGCGACGACCGCGGGGACGACCCGGCGGATAAGCATGCCGAGCAGGGCGCCGAGCGAAAACGCGGTCAGCGTCCAGGCAGCGAACACGATCCCCCGCAGGTCGAACAACCCTGAGCTGAGCGGGGATACCTCGTTGAGGAATCTGCTTTGGTTGCCTGCCGCGAAGTACGGCTGGTAGTACCAGGACAGCACGATGCTGAGCGCTCCGGCCGCGACGACAACTGCTGCCGCCAGTCCGACAAGCTTTGCAAGCGTCCAGCGCCAGCGGCCGAAGCCCTGTGTCCAGGCGAAGCGGTAGGTGCCGGTTTCCAGTTCGCGCGCGAGTAGCGGCGCGCCGACAAACGCGCCGATCAGCGCGGGCACGGCTTGCAGGACGAAGCCGTTCGCGAGAAAGCTGTCCATGCCGTTGAAGTGGTTGACCAGGCCGCTACAGAACAGCGGCAGGCCAAGCGAGCCTGCCGGGGAGCAGGTGATCGCGGCGGCGTGGGCGTGGTGCAGCTGAAGCCCGAGGATCCACACTGCAACCGCCAGGCCGCCCACGAGCGCGGCCACACCGATCAGGGCGAAACGGTGCTGCCGCCAGATGACCCACCCCATCCGCCGCCACGCCAACGGCCGCAGCCTCTCCTCTGAACCTGCGCGCATGCTGAGAGCGCTCATCGCGCGAGCGCCGAAGGTTCGACGTTTCTCGTGCGATCGGGGCCTGGCAATGCTGCGGCGCTCGGCTCGCGCAGGTAGGCCAGTGCGAGCTCTTCGAGTCCGATCGGGTGTGCCTCCCAACCGTGCGGCACCGGCTCGCCGCCTCCGTTTGTTCGCACCAGCAGGTGCGCCTGCGCGCCCCCGCGCCGGGCGTGAACGACGGTCAAACGCTCGACATAGCGATCAGCGTCGGCGGCTGGCCCGGTAAGCACGCGGTGGCCGGCGAGTAGGTCGTCGACCTCGCCCGCTACCTGGACACGTCCGTGCGATAGGAGAACGAGGTAGTCGGCGACCCGCTCGAGTTCTGCGAGCACATGCGAAGAGAGGAGCACCGAGACGCCGTCTTCGGCGACCGCCGCCAGCACCGTTGCCATGAAGTCGTGGCGGGCGATCGGATCGAGCATTGCCACGGGTTCGTCGAGCACGAGCAGCCGCGGCCGCCTCCCCAACGCCAGCGTCAGCGCCAACTGCGCCTGCTGGCCGCCGGACAACTTGCCGGCTTTGCGCTCCAGCGGGATGGCCAACTCGGCCAGCCGCGCCTCGGCCGCTGCCCGGTCGAAGCGTCGGTTCAGGTTGGAAGTGAGGTGCAGCATGTCCGCCGCAGACAAGTTCTTGTACAGCGGGGTGTCCTGGGCAACGAACGCGATACCGTCCAGCGCCGCCGGCGACCCGGCCGGCCGGCCGCCGAGCACGGCCACTTGGCCGGCGGACGAGGCGACGAGGCCTACTGCGAGGTTCAAGAGCGTCGTCTTGCCGGCCCCGTTCGGTCCGACGAGGGCTGCGACGTGACCGGCGGGGATCGCGAGCGAGCAGTCTCGGAGCGCCCACTTGCCGCCGTACCGTTTGCCTAGGCCGCGTGCCTCGACGACGTTCACGCGAGCGCCTCGGTCTCCCCGCTCGCCTCACCGGGACTGGCGCGGCGTTCACCGAAATCCCGCAGCGCGCTCGCAAACAGCGCCGACATGCCGTCAGCGTCTACGCCCATTCTGTCGGCCTGCGTCATCCACCCGATCAGCGACCGACGAAGCTTGGTCAGCTCGGGGAGCCCGACCTGCGTAAGCGTCGCCGTAATGAACGTCCCCTGTCCTGGGCGTCCTTCTGCGAGCCCCTTGAGCTCGAGCTCGCGGTACGCCTTCAGCACCGTGTTCGGGTTGATCGCGAGCGAGGCAACCGCATCCCGAACCTTGGGCAACTGATCGCCGACCTGCAGGTATCCGAGCCGCAACGCATGCTCCACCTGCTGGACCAGCTGCTGCGACACCGACAACCCAGACGAAGGATCGAGCCGGAACTCAACGGCTGATCGCGTGTCGCGCCGTGTGGTATCCGCCTTGTTTCCCTTACCTATCTCCATAAGACAGAATTACAGCATAAGTGCGCGAGCAGCGCAAGCAGCGAATCCCGCCAGAGGCCGGCGACCGCGTGCATCCCCACCGCTCCCCTCGCCTACTGGAGTTTGCGTCCACTTCTCCTCGACTGCGGCCTCCTGGCCGTTTGACCGAGGGCGTCACACGAAGGCGCTTGCTTCGAAGGGGGCTGAACATCTCAACCGTGGTCGAACAAGAGATGCCACGCATATCCAACTGTGGCACGAACGTCTTTGATGTGGCACAATGAGACGACGATGGCAAAGCGCCGTACGATCGAAGTCACAGTTGGCCCCCAGGGGAGGCTCGTCGTGCCTGCGCCGCTCCGGCGGCGTTTGGGGATCGAGGCAGGTGACGTTCTCGTCGCACGAGCCGAGGACGATCGCCTGGTGCTGGAGCGGCGCGACGCAGTTCTCGCCCGAGTCCGGACGCTCTTTGTCGTCGTGCCCGCCGAGGTCAGCATGGTCGACGAGCTGATCGCCGAGCGCCGTGAAGACGCGAAGCGCGAGGGGCGCGCCGGATGACGGAGGCAAGCACCGCCTACATCCTGGACGCGTCGGCGTTGCTTGCGTTGCTGCATTCGGAGCCTGGCGCAGAGGCGGTCGAAGCGGTACTCGAGGACGCAGCAATCTCCGCGGTGAACTGGTCCGAAGTCTGCCAGCGGTCAATCGCCCACGACGTCAACGTCTCCGATCTGCGAGCCGACACCGAAGCACTCGGGCTTCAGATCGTGCCGTTCACCGTCGACGACGCCGAGCAGGCGGCCGAGCTATGGAAACCGACGCGACAGCTCGGATTGTCGCTTGGCGACCGAGCCTGTCTCGGACTCGCCCTTCGCCTCGGGCGACCTGCTCTCACCGCCGACCGCGCATGGCTCGACGTGGACATGGGCGTCGAGATCCGGACGATCCGCTGAGATGCGGCCACTTACACGATCAGCCGAAGTCGCCGACCTCGAGCGGCGCCCGCCGCCGACTTGGGGGGCGCCTTCGTCGTCGCTCACCTCGAGGACTCTGGTCTGCTCGACACCCGACACACCTATTGCAGGCCTCGGAGCAATGGCGTATGGCGAGCGCGGCGTCCAAGCCTTCCGACACGCCGCCGCCTCACCTAGCGTTGGTGTCCCTCGCCTGCGCGAGCGTTCGTTTAGTACGCCTGACGCGAGTGCCTGTGGTGGCCGGCGTGTCAGCGCCGGCCGCCGAACTCCCAGTCGTGGATCTCGACCTCGGAGAACGCGCCAAGCCCTGTCCGCTAGTCCTCCATGAGCGCAGCGACAGCTTCCCGATCCGGCGCCTGAAGGGCCAGCGCGACTCCGGCCGGCTCGTCGTCGATCGAGTGTGGTGAGCGCTCCGTAGAGGATCAGCCGCTCGAGCAGCTCTGCCGGGAGGGTCTCCGCTGAGACGAGCCGAGCAAGATGCGAACGGCCGATGAACAGGAACCGCGGCTCTGCCGCTTGACCCGGGAACTCCCACATCGAGCGTCCGAGCAGGTTCTCGAACCGCCAGATCAAGTGTTCCGCGTAGACGCCTGCGCGGTTGTTCGGCTCTAGCGCAACGAACTCACGCGCCGCGTCGACGCTGGGCAACGCGAGCACGTGAGGCTGCCGGTCGCGGTCTCCGCTCGGCGTCGAGCGTCAAGCCGAACTCACCTCGGACAGGTTTTGTAGTACGATTCCCGGGTGGACATCCACCCGTCGGCGCGCAAACACGGGATCGTCGACGAGGACTCGAACACGCGACAACACATGCGATGGCGATCGAAGACCAAGACGACGACACGCGGCTCTACCTCGGGCCGTCACGGAACGCCGATCTGCTGGAAATCGTCACGATCGTGCGGGACGACCACTCCGAACTGGCGATCCACGCAATGAAGATGCGCCCAACGTACCGGCGGCTACTGCCTGGAGGCGACGATGGCTGAAAAGACGCACGGAAAGACTGCGAGCGGTACACCGATCACCGACGATCTCGTCGCCGAACTTGCCGCCAACGCCGAGACCGGCTACGACGTCGACAAGATGCTGCGCCGCCGGGGCGGGCGCCCACCAATCGGCTCGGCCGCCGCAAGCGTGGAGTCCGTCCGCCTCGACCCTGAACTGCGCGAAGCACTCGTCCAACGAGCACAGAGGGACCACGAAACCCCCTCCTCCATCATCCGCAAAGCACTACGGAACTACCTCGACTTCGCCTGACCGGGCAACTTCGACGCCCAGATCTGGCCCGCCCCCGGGCGGCCGACCCACAGCGTGTCTGTCCTTCGAGCGCGTTGATAGGAACGGCCTCCCTGGCTGACTGCCCGATGCCGCGCCGGGCCCCCTGGCCCGTTGACCGGACCCAAATGTTCTCCTTGCGCAGTAGAGTCCTGGTTGCGTGCTCGTGCCCGCGGATCGATGATCCGAGCGCGCGTCCCAACGGGTAGTCCCTTCAGCGAGACGAGGGAGATCCGTGGAATCCGTGCTTGCCATCACTGCTGCCACCTGGGCGATCGCCATGGCGCTCGGACCGGTGCTTCAGATCAGGAGGATCGTCGAACAGCGAAGCTCCAGCGGCAACTCCGTGGGCTATTTCGTCATCCTGCTCGTCGGCTTCGCGCTCTGGATGGCGTATGGCGTCGCCGCCTCAAACCTCGCGCTGATCATTCCGAATGCTGTCGCCGCGGTCGTGATTGCCGCGACGATCGCCGTTGCGTGGCGCTACCGGAAGTGACGGTCATCGCCGCTTGCGCCGGCGTTCAGCAACGACGGCGGAGGGTCGAGCCGCCGGTTGGCGTCCTAGACGCCGGAGCGGGAGCGGCGCTCAGCCTCGGTGACGATGGCGTTCATGGACGAGCGGACCGCCTTCTCCCACGACCGCGCCACGACGTCGCCCCAGCGCGCGCCGAGTGCTCCGTAGTCCGTCCCCAATTCACCTTCCCAGGTCAGGGTTGTGCCTCCTTCGGTCGCCTCCAGGACGAAGGACTCGCGGACGTGGGGAACCGGCCCCCGTACGAGGCGGAAGTTGATCCGCTCGGGCCGCTCGAACTGGACGGTCTCGAGCGTGCTCGTGACCCCGCACTTGACCTTCGTGTAGTGCGCCGCGAGGACCATGTCCGTGCCGCGTTCCCAAACGTCGAGGTGATCCTTCATCGAACGCGGCGTCTTCCCGAGGTACGGGCTCGCGATCACGTCGAAGACGGTTTCGCGCTCGGCTGCGATCTGCCAGCTCACGGGTCCGAGTTCGCGAACACGCCTGCCGACCCCGCTGTCAATCGTGACAGCACCGCTCGCGTAGAAGCGATAAGCGCGCTTGCCAACCAGAACGAGCGCAACGCCAAGAAGCAAGCGACGCATGCACGGGAGGCTAACGGAGGCAACTGCGCCCGGCGAACGTCGTTTACGCAGCGTCCTCTCCTCGCGCCGGGCGCGCCGGCCTTCTGGCCCGTGACCGACTGGCCTCCTGGCTAATTGACCGAAGCTCCCGCATGGCGTTTGACCAGGCGACAGAGCGAAGCTCCGAGTTGAGTAAGCGAGCAACTCTTCCTGCAGGTTCGCGTGGGCGGCGAATGAAGGGGCATTCGGAATGATGTGAGCCGTGCCTTTGGCTTCGGTTCTCACCTTCGTTGAGCAGCACAGCCAGTGGGCAATGCTTCTGCTGTTCGTTCTGCTCACGCTCGAGTCGTTCGGCTTGCCGGTGCCCGGCGAGACGGCGCTGATCGCCTGCTCCGTGCTCGCCTCGCAGGGTTCGTTCTCGATCGTGTGGGTGATACTCGCCGGAATCATCGCGGCGATCGTCGGCGACAACCTCGGCTACTGGTCCGCCCGGGAAGGCGGTCGTCCGTTACTCGAGCGACACCGGCTGACGCGTAGCTATGCGGAGAAGTACCTCCCACGCGGTGAGCGGTTCTTTGCCAAGCACGGCGGCAAGGCGGTCTTTTTCGGTCGCTTCGTCGCTGTCCTCCGAGTTACGGCGGCCTGGGTTGCGGGTATCTCGCAGATGCATTGGTGGCGGTTCTTCTTTTGGAACGCAGCGGCGCGATCGTCTGGGCCACCTCGATCTCATTGATCTCGTACTACCTCGGAGACGCGGCGGCAAGCGCGTTTGGCCGGTACGGTCTCTACGCCGCCGGGGGAGCGCTGCTGCTCTCCGGGATCGGGTTCCTGATCGTGAAGCGGATCGAGAAGCGCGTGGTCGACGAGGAGTAGCTCTACGTCAGGGGCGCCCTGCCCACTGCTCCCGCCAGTTCCGCAGTACCTCATTGACTCCCTCAGCTCCGACGATCGACTGGCCCTGATCAGGGAAGTGTTGCCAGCGATCAGCCGGCCAATTCCGAAGGGCTACCGTGCTGGGCAGCCTTCTTGGCCTTCTGCTCGTCGGCCTTCTTCTTCGCTTCTTCGTACGACTGCTGTACGAGGTTCTTGCCGCCGCCCCAGCCGAACACCCAGACCATGAGGACGAGGGCGAACAGGATCGACCACGCCGTCGAGACGAGTTGCTGCGCGAGCGAGTAGGCGGTCGCTGTCTGCGAGGTGGTGACATCGCTCAGGGCGGCAACGTTGAAGGCCTGGTTGACACCCGCCCCGCCCGGGGTCACCGCAACCGTGTTGGAGATCGAGTTGCTGCCGATCACCGTCATGACCGAGTGGAACGTGACGGGGATCGCATACGCGGCGAGGAAGATCCCGACGACGCACAAGCTCGCGGCCCACGCGACGAACTCGGGGAAGACCACCCGGCCGAAGAAGATGCCCGGGCGCCCCAGGATCTGGCCTCCCTCCTTCGCCTCGTCCCACCATTTGACGACCTTCGGCCAGAAGTGCCGCACCATCAGAACGACCACGGCCGCGCCCGAGACGAGCAGGATCACAACCGCCCACGGGTGCTCCTTGATCCAGGAGAAGTCGATGTCGAACGAATCGGGAACGGAAAGGAAGAGGTAGAGGTACACGAACGCACCCGCAACGACAAAGAAGATCTTCTGAACCATGAAGCCGCCGAGCATGCCCGCAAACGTCGCCGACGCGATCACTGTCGTGAGCATGATGAACATCACGATCGTGCCCAGGTTCGCGGGCAGGACGTTGTTCATCGCGACGCACGCTGCGTAGGCCGCCCAGACCTGCGTCCAGCGCACCTCCCCCGGGGTAGGCGTAGCGGAGGATCGCGAACCACGCGAACGCGGTCGCTGTCGTCTGCACCGTCATCGCGATAACCGCGGCGACGATGTACTGGATGGAGATGCTCGTCAGCGTGTCCCAGAGATCGCTGAACCAGTCGCGGATGTCCCAGCCGACGACGCTCGCGAACGCCGCGCCGCAGATCACCGATCCGACGATGATCAGAATCCGGCGCACCGGATGCCCCGGCGCCGACTCGACGGTCTCGGCTCCTCTCTCGCTCGCCGCCTCGCTCACGCAGCCTCGCTTCTCACCTGCCGGGATCCGGTTGCCGATCGATACTCCCACGAACTCCTTCGCCACGCACCCGTTTCGGCCTGGGCTGACGCGGGCTCCTGGCCCGTTACCCGAAGCGCGCCTGGCCGCCGGGCGCGTTGACCGAACTGGCCTCTTGGGAGGTACTCCCTGCGGCCTGCCAGCCTCCTGGCCCGTTGACAGCTGTGGCTCCTGGCCGCTAACCGATCGGCGGACTTTGGTTGGAGTTCGGTGGTGCCGACGCGGAGTCGAGTCACTGCTGAGCGAGTTCTCCAGGCGTGACAAGGCCTGCGATTGGGCAGGCTACTGCCACTTGCTCCCGAGCTCCTCGATTCGCTCCGCCAGGAACCTGCGCTCGGGCTCGGTTGGCGTCAGTTCGAGGGCCAGCGTGTATTCGGTGTGTGCTTCGTCGTGGCGGCCGAGGCGTCGCAGGAGGTTCGCACGAGTCGAGTGGAAGTAGCGGTAGCCGCGCAGCGCGAGTTCGTCGACGATCCTAAGTCCGGCTTCTGGCCCGTCGATCTCGGCAACTGCGATGGCGCGGTTCAGCTCGACGATGGGTGAGCCTGTGAGTTGCGCGAGCGCAGCGTAGAGCGCTGCGATCTCGCTCCAGTTGCGGGGCTCCTGCATGTGCAGGTCGGCGATCGCTGCCTGCAGGACGTATTGTCCATTGCCTTGTAGCGCGATTGCGCGTTGCAGGGTCGCTCGGCCCTCGTTGATTTGCTGATCGTCCCAGAGGGTACGGTCTTGATCGTCGAGCAGGACGAGTTCGCCGTTGCGAGTGCGCGCTGCGCGCCGGGCGTCGCTGAGCAGCATTAGAGCGAGCAGGCCGACCGCTTCAGCTTCGTCCGGCATTAGCTCGACGAGGCCCTCTCCAGGCGGATCGCTTCCGCAGCCAGGTCAACGCGGCCGCCGCCCCACCCTTCGTTGAAGATCAAGTACAGGACTGCGAGTACTGCGTCTAGTCGTTCCGGGAGCCGGTGGTCGGGCGGCACTGCGAAAGGGATCCCGGCGTCGCGGATCTTGTGCTTGGCGCGCGCGAGCCGTTTGCTCATCGTCTCGAAC
This sequence comes from uncultured Thermoleophilia bacterium, assembly GCA_963828655.1. Lineage (GTDB taxonomy): Bacteria > Actinomycetota > Thermoleophilia > Gaiellales > Gaiellaceae > PALSA-600. The sequence continues at coordinate 32,192 of CAWHFK010000005.1, forward strand.
GGAACGAGGAAGGCGCGTGAGATCTCCTCGGTGGAGAGCCCGCCGAGGGTGCGCAGTGTCAGTCCGACTTGCGCGTCGAGTGCAAGCGCCGGGTGGCAGCAGGTGAAGATCAGCTCCAGCCGCTCGTCGGGGAATGTTGTCGTTTCGTCCATCGGGACCTCCTGAGGCCCGGTGTGCTCGCGCGCGAGGAGCGCTGTCTTTTCGGCCAGCGTCCGCTCGCGTCGAATCCGGTCGATCGCTCTGTTCCGGGCGGTCGTGATCAACCACGCAACCGGGTTCTCCGGGATGCCGTCGCGTGGCCATCGCTCCGCGGCGGCCGTAAAAGCCTCCTGCGCAGCTTCTTCGGCCAGTTCGATGTCGCGGAGGATCCCACCAGAGTCGCGACGACTCGGCCCCATTCTTCGCGGAAGATTTCGTCGAGCATGGTCACGCCTACCGAGCATGGGACGCACTTCGATCGCCCCGTCTGTCCGAGTCTGTTGCAGCTCGTCTGCGATCGCGAGTGCCACGTCGAGATCGTTAGCCTCGACGACGATCACCCCGCCGAGAAACTCCTTGCTGTCGATGAACGGCCCGTCGGTAAGCAACATCCGTCCTGTGTCGTTGCTGATCGTCGTGGCGCTGGCTGGGTCGCGAAGCCGAGCCCAGCTGACGACATATTGACGTTCGAGAACCTCCGCGATCCTCGGGTCGATCGGGCCGCTTCGTTCGGCTTCCGGACGACCGCCCTCCGTGGTCGAGTAGATCAGAAGTGCGTACTGCATCGGTGCTACCTCCTCGCGAATAGCCGTGACGTTTCTATAGACGAACGACGATCGCCGAGACGGACATCTCGACGACCATGTCCGTCCGTCCCGTCGTCGTTCGTCATACACGCAAACCCGGCCGAGAAGAGGCCGGCCACGCGAAAGGGTCAACACGATGACGGAGACAATCGCTGCACAGAAGACAGGAGAAACGTCTGCCTTTGCGCGGACAAGCCCGCGCCTCAACTGGGTCCTCACGCTCTGCTCGGCGGCGTTCTTCATGACCTGCCTCGACACGCTGGTTGTCGCGACCGCCCTCCCGCGGATCCAGGAGTCGCTCCATGTCAGCTTCGCGAACCTGCAGTGGACGGTAAACGCCTACAACATCGCCGTTGCCGCGGGGATCATCTGCGCGGCGGCTCTCGGCGACCGCTACGGCCGCCGGCGGCTGTTCTGCCTGGGTCTCGTCCTGTTCACCGCAGCCTCGGCGGTCTGCGCGCTCGCACCGAACGCGGCTGTCTTGATCGGCGCGCGCACAGCCCAAGGGCTCGGAGGCGCCGTGATCCTGCCGCTGAGCCTGACGATCCTGACAGAGGCGTTCCCACCCCACCGTCGAGCAGCAGTCTTCGGCATCTACGGAGGCCTCGCGGGCCTCGCGGTCGCGCTCGGCCCGATCGTCGGAGGAGCAATCACCGAAGGAATCAACTGGCACTGGATCTTCTGGATCAACATCCCGATCGGCGTCGCCGCAACGCTGCTTTCGACCCGACTCCTCCCCGAGACGTTTGGCCCACGGACGCCGATCGACCTCGCCGGAGTCGGCCTGTGCACGATCGGGATGGTTGGACTCACATGGGCGCTCGTCCGCGCCAATGACGTCGGGTGGGGACGCGCCGAGATCCTTGCCACCCTTGGAGCGGGGACAGCTGCGTTCGCCGCCTTCCTCGTCTGGGAGAGCCGCACGGAACATCCGATGCTGTCGTTGCAGCTCCTCCGGATCCCCGCCTTCGCTGCTGGAAACGCGGTCGCCTTTTTTTCGATGGCGTCTATCTCGGCCGGTGCGTTCCTCACGAGCCAGTATTTCCAGTTTGCGCTCGGCTACTCGCCGCTGCAAGCCGGCTTGCGCCTGCTGCCGTTCTTCGGAACGCCGATGGTCATCGCTCCGCTCGCCGGCCGCTTCTCGGGCCGGCTCGGGCTGCGGCCGGTGATCGTCACGGGCATGACGATGCTCGCCGGCGGCTTCATCTGGGTTGCCCTCGCGGCCTCCCAGCATCCGAGCTACCTCATGCTCGCCGTTGCGCTTTGCATCGCCGGGATCGGCGTCTCGATGACGATCCCGACCGTGCCGGCCGCCGTCTTCGGCTCCGTCGATCCGTCGAAGATGGGCGCCGCTTCCGGCACAAACAACATGCTCCAGCGCTTCGGCGCGGTGCTTGGCGTAGCTCTGGCGAGCTCGGTGTTCGGCAGCTACGGAGCGATCAGTAGCCCAGCCGGCTTCACGGACGGCTTCCGACCCGGCATCGCCGTCGCTGCAGCTCTCGCACTGTTCGGCGCTCTTGCCGGGCTCGCCGTCGCAACACGCCGAGCCGCGAAAGCGAAGCCGAACACCGAGCCAGCTGCGGTACCCGTCGCCGAAGCGGCGTGACCAACTCGTCAACTACAGAAGAGGAGAACTTAGCATGGCAGACATCCTTCACCGCATCTCGATCGACGCCGAACCGGAGCGTGTCCGGGAGCTCGTCTCGACCAAGCAAGGCGTCGAGAACTGGTGGAGCGCGCATCCGGTCGGCGGCACCGAGCGGCTCGGCGGCACCATGCTCATCTACTTCGGGGGCAGCGACCCAGCCGCAATCATGGAAGTGATCGAGGACACCCCAGAGCGCGTCGTCTGGCGTTGTCTCGACGGACCGAGCGACTGGAAGGGAGCCGAGATCAGTTTCAGGCTCGACCCGACGCCCGACGGAGGAACGACACTGCTCTTCAATCACGCCGGCTGGCGCGAGCCGAGCGACTTCATGGCGAACTGCAGCACCAACTGGGGCGCCTACCTGACCAGCCTCAAGCACGGTGCGGAAGGCTCAGGCTTCACCCCCTACCCGGCCGGCGAGATCAGCCGCTGGTCGTAACTCAAGGTCGAGAACTCACAACCAGAGAAGGAGTCGAAATGCCGAACTTCGTGTTCGCGTATAGCGGTGGCAAGGGTGTGTCCGAGGAGGAGGCCGAGCGCAACGAGCAGTATGCGCAGTGGGGCCGCTGGTTCGAAGCGCTCGGGACGGCCGTCGTCGAGGGCGGCGCCGCAACGGGGACCGCCAAGACGGTCGAACCAGGCGGCTCGGTCAGCGAAGGCGGCTCACGCGGCCTGACCGGCTACTCGATCGTCTCGGCCGAGACCCTCGACGCTGCGGTCGAACTCGCAAAAGGCTGCCCCGTCCTCGAGGTCGGCGGCACGGTCGACGTCTACGAAACAATCGCGATGTAACAGACGCCCGGACGACCATCTTGCTTGGGCAGGGCGTGCCGCACGATCGCGCGGCACGCCCTGCCGTCGCACTCTCGGTCGTCCGAGGGGGACCAAATGAAGGGGGCCGGACAGCGGTCTACACCGCCCGGTTTGGCTCCTACAACAAGACCTGGGGCTCGCTCGCCGCGGTGATCATCATGCTCACCTGGCTCTGGTTGACGTCGCTCGCACTGCTCTACGGCGCCGAGTTCAATGCCAAGGCGGAGCGGAGTCGCGAACTGAGACGCAGCAAGCCTCCAAGACGCCAGCTTCAGGTCGCCCCGCGCGCCTGATGCCGAATCAAGCGCGACTAAGCCGCCCGAGGACGGGTTAGACGGTCGCCGCTCGTGCCTTAGCCTCGGCTTCGGTTTGGCGTCACTTGGCGCCGGCGATAGTAGGCACGGCGGCAACCAGACTAAACGGCTTGTTCATCCTCGGGGGCCATAGAAGGTGGGAAGGGTGTCCCGTGGGCGTTGCTACTCACGATGCTGCGTCTGAGAGGCGCCTAGGCCGACCGACTGCCGCTTCGCAGAGCGCTCATCTTGGCCGAGCGCCCACACCCGGCCGGACCACCTAGGGGGCCGTGAAATCCTCTTCTTCCGCAAGGTTGCACGACGAGAGGTCGCGGGTATCGATGCGGGGGAGGGCACCGGGTGGCGTTGAGAGGCGTACTGCCGACTGTGGGGGTCGACCCTCTCCGCCACCCGGCTATCTGTTGAACCGAGGCTTACCCAGAAAACGGTCTTCGCCCCGCGTGTCAGGTCAAGGTGTGCCGGGTGGGTGAACCGTTGTTTTGTAGATGTCGTCGGTTGCGGTCGCGGCGGGATGGCAGTGGCCGAGATCGAAGTACAGGGTGGTTGTTTTCTTGGCGAGGTAGCTGTACTGGTAGGCGAACTTCGGAGGTAGGCGAAGGGCCAGGGAGTCGTTGGTTCCGTCCCATCTCCTGATCTCGGCGTTCCCGCAACTGGCGAGCGTGCGGTCGTAGTAGACGACGCCCCGGCCGTCGACTGCCGAGCCGATCTGCGTGTAGACGAGGTGATCGGGGTCGGGTGCACTCTCCGCCGTCCCGGTCTTCAGGTTCTGGCGCCAAACGTTGCAGGTGCTCTCGGGGCAGGCGACCCGACGTTGCCCAGGTGCCCTGGAGTTGGCCGGGTGCGGCGTACTCGGCATGACCATCGAGGCGCGCCGAGCACCCGCACGGTCTGACGGGCGAGATCAGCGATCCGGATCTCGTATCGGAGCGCCGCGACCGTCCCGGGGACGATGGCCCCGTACAGGACCTTCTGGCCGTCGACTATGGGTCGCCAAAGCCATGCCGTCATTGATGTACGACGGAAGGTAGGTCAGCTCGTGTTTGAGGAGGTCGTACAGCGCAAGCCGCGAGCGGCCCGCCTGCGCGATCTGCAGCACGAGCCGGTGACCCTCGATCCCGCCGGTCTGTGCATAGTTCCAGGCGGGTTCACGCGGATCGTCCGGCCGCCACGTCGACGAACACAGCGGCCTTGCTTCGCGGCGGGGAAGAATTGACCCCCGGGCTCTGCATCCAGGCAAGCCACTCCCCGGATGCCGCCGGCCCGTCCTCACTCGCCGCACTGACAAGGACGCGCCGCGCTCCTTCACGATCGGATGGCCAGACGACCGTCTCGAGCTCCCGACAACCACTGCCTCCCGACACCAGCAAAACGACGACCATCAACCACAACAGCCGCACGCACCCAGTCATCAGTGGCTCAACACACTCACCGGGACAAGCGAACTCACGCCTGCGTCACCACCGCCCCGCGAATTTGTGTGTCAGGGACATAGCGCCTGCGGAAGTGAGGTCACAGCCACCCTGTGGTACCGAATAGCTGCTCCCTGCGTGATTCATAGACCGTTTTTGGGTGCCCGCTTGCGACCGCATCACTTTGTGAAGCGTGAACCCCAGGACGTTCCGACCGGTCACCCTCACCCTACTCCGGGTGTCCACTACCGATGTTCACGCGACAGTCTGTTCCGCCTTTTGGAAGCGTTCGCGCAGGTCACGGATGGCGGGCATGAGTGCGAGTGCGGGAACAATTGGGAGCCAGAAGTTGAAGAGGCGGTAGACCAGGACGGCGATGAGAGCAGGCGCAAACCGAACCCCCATCCCCACGAGCGCGACCGTCAGAGCCACCTCGACGAGGCCGGCGCCTCCGGCCGGGAGGGCTCTCCGGGTCAGCACGTAGGCGCCCGAGTAGGCGAGCACCAGCAGCGATCCCGAGATCTGTGCGCCGACGAACTGCAGCGCCGCCCATAGACAGAAGATGTCACCGAACCAGTAGAGAACGTTTCCGGCGTCCAGGCCGTGCTCGCGTGGGCTCCGGAACAGTTGACGAACGGTCGCGGTACCGGCGACGGTGTCCGCGAAGATCCGTCTGAAGATTCCAGACCGGCGTCGGCTGAGCCGCTCAGCCCGTCCGGGTGAAGACAGCCAGTAGCCGAGCACGAGCGCGGGCACGATTACCAGCGAGGGCAGCGTGACGCCGTCGCTGGCGTGCCCGTCGAGCCGGAAATAGAGCAGGGCTGATGCACCGAGGGCGGCGATCGAGAGCACGACGTATTCGAGCAGTCCGAGCCCGACGACTCGTCGAGCCGCATCCCGGCGGGACGAGCCGGCCTCCCTGAAGGCCCAGTAATCGACGGCGAAGCCGCCCGATGCCCGAGTCGCAGCGAATACGCCGAAGCCGGCAACCACCACCTTTGTTGAGACTGCAAGATCGACGTCGTTTCCGTCGTCGACTCGAGCCATGTCTCTCAGAGTAAGAACGTAGCCGCCATATGCCACGAACTCGCCGGCGACACATCCCATAAGCCACCACCAATTGTGGCGGGATTCGACGACGTACCAGACGTGTGGGATGCCGGAGTAAGAGGCGAGCACCAACGCAACCGCAATGGTTGCGCCGGCTGCGGTAAGTACGACAACGAGCGGCTTGTCCTCAAGCCACAGGTAGCCCGCGCGGAGTCGAGCGGTGAAGCGTCGCAGCGTTCTCATTGGATGTCGTTCGCGTCGCGTCTCGTCAGCGCTGGGTGCGTCCGGGGGCAGGTCGTGCCCCCGGACGCGAAGAAGCGACTAGCGGGCGGTGCCTCCGTAGTAGCCGCCGAGGCGCTCACGGTAGTTCGAGTCAAGGTTCGAGCCTGGCTCGTACTCGGGCGCGCTCTTGATCTCGTCCTTGCTGCGGTTAACGTAGACCGTCTCAGCATCGAGATCGACACGGTCGACGACGCCGGCGGGCAACATGACGTTCTTTCCGAAGATCCACGGACCTGTGTCGACGATCAGGTGACCCTGTCCCGCGTCCACCGTCGCCTCGTCGACCTTGCCGATGCTGCCATCCGTCGCCTCGACTGAGAAGCCGACGATGTCGGCCGGCTGCAGCGACGACGCCGTTCGAAACGTCCAGATATCGACGACCGCAACACCCTGGCCGCCCTGATTCGCTCCCGAAGACTGGTTCATGCTCCCTACCTCCTCAATAGGTTGATCACTGACGGGGTTACCCGTCAGGCCACGCATCAATCACCCTCGCCAGACGGGATTGAGCCGACCGTGGTCTCTTTGAACAGGTAGACCCGCACGCCCTTCGATGGTCACGGGTGCCCGACGTCGCGCTCGTTCGGTGCACCATGCTCTGGCTGCCGCGAGCCGACCGTCATCGACAGCACGGAGTTCGAGTGTGACGTTCCGAAGGCTTCTGATGAGCGCGTTCATGAAAACGCACAGACCATCCTCGAAGGCGCGCGACGCGGGTCGGAGCGTGACGCTCGCTGTCTGGCGGCTCGCGGTGATGCTCAGAAGTTGAGCCAGGGACTCAAGACCTGAGTAAGTTCTGTGCATCCCTTTGGTCGGTGAGCGCGCGCCGCAACTTTGTTTCCCTGGAGGATCAGGATGGTTGGTATTTCTCGGATTCGGAAGCGTGCGCCCAGGTCAGGTCGTTCCGCGACGTCGATTCGGTGGACTGCAAAGGTCTGATGATTCCGGTTACGCTGCAGGACCTGCGCGAGGAAGCCTTCAACGCGCCTGCTATCGCCGCTGGTGTGCGAGTAGAAGAACAGTAGACGCGGCTTCTCCTCGAGCCCCGCGGTCGAGCTGATCTGGTCGGTGGTGCTCATGGCATGCACGCTCGGCGGCGGAATCAGGCTCGCCGGACGAAGCCAGCCCAGCTCGACCAGAACACCATCGAGGTGACTAGCGCCGATCGCGCCGACGATCATAAGGATGACCCCGATGGTGTGAATGTTGAACGTGCTTGACGAAGCGTGAACCGCGAACGTCAAGGATTGCGCCGGCGGCGATCAAGATGAGGCTTAACTCCGATACCCATGAGGCTCCTTTGTTTGACACCCGTTGGATTCCGAACTGGAGTCGTGGCCGTTAGTCGATAGGCGGCTCCTCGTTCTTCCGGCAGACGACCTCGAGCGCCGTTTGGTAACGTACCGGGTGTCACGAAGTGAGGTAATACAATACACGACATAAAACATACGACAACAGAGTCCTATATGTCAAGAGCGGAAGAAGCACAACACTCGTGGCGTTTCGTCACCAACCACACGCAGGTGCTGCTCTGCATCGCCGAGAACCCCGAGACCCGCCTGCGCGACATCGCGACCAGGTCGGAATCACCGAACGCGCCGCCCAACGGATCGTCGCCGACCTCGTCGAAGCCGGCTACGTCACCCGACAACGCAGCGGCCGCCGCAACCACTACACGATCAACCGTGACCTCGAGATGCGCCACCCGGCGCAACTCGGCTACGAGATCGGCCCGCTGCTCGACCTACTCCAACAATAGGACTCGGCCCCTACTGGGCCGGGACTGGAATCACTCAGGGACGGCGGCCTCTGGTCGGCCCCCCGAGCAGCCGGCCCCCCGCCCCGTCCCTACAGCTGCGGCCTCCTCGCTGTTCGCCCGAGACATGCCGCCGCGGCGGGCCTTCGTGGAACGGATCAACGGCACGCGGGGCTACGGATAGGTGAGTTCCTGCTGTCCCTTCGTTCCGTGCATGGTCCAGAGCAGGTCGGCGAGATGTGCGGGGTCGACGGTAGGCATCTCCCAGACCGGGTCGCCCGCAGCTTTGGCCTTCTCCATCTCGGCATGGAAGGCGCTGTTCTTGATGGCTGCACCGATGTAGAGCATGCCGACGTAGACGCCTTTCTCGGCTACCTCGGCGTGCAGGGCTTGCAGGTAGTTGCGCTGGGCGGCTTGTGCAGGACTGGGGCCGCTCATGTTCGGCAGGCCCTGCACGGTGCTGCCGCCCTGCGCGGTCAGGATGGCGCCGTCGCCCTGCTCGAGCATGTGCGGCAGGAACTCCTGCACGAGTGCCAGCAGCGTGTAGAAGATCAGCGGCATGAAGCTCTGGGCGTGCTGTGGGGTCAGGTTGGCTGCGGAGACGAACCCGGTGTTTGGGGTGGGTGCGTAGTAAAAGGCGTCGAGGTTGCCGGCCCTGGCGCGAATCTGGTCGGCCAGTGCGGGGCGTGGCACCGGTGTCGGACAGGTCGGCCGTGATGACGTGCGCGGCTGCGCCGGCACTGGCGAGATCCTTGGCCAGCAGGTCAAGTCGTTCCGAGCGGCGGGCCACGAGGATGACGGTATAACCCTCTCGTGCGTAGCGGCGAGCGACTGCCTGGCCGAGGCCAGGGCCGACTCCGAACACGGCGATGGACTTGGACACTGGCGTGCTCCGATAGTAGATCGACAGCCGCTCCGAACACTGTGATGCTAAAGGCACAGGCGTGCCCCCTGAATTGGGACAGCGATGCTCTATGTTTGTCAAGTCGTCAGCGGGTGCCGGCGAGCCGCCCCCTGCTTCAGGCTCGGAGGTTCTCGGGTCGTTCGGGGCTGGCTTCGGCGAGCGCTCGTGTTACTGCTGTCGCGTCGAGGTCGGCCGCGTAGACGGGCTTGCCCGGCTGTTGACGCCAAGACTCGTCGATCGTGCCGGCGTCGACCGGGTCGAAGCCGAGCGCGTCGACGAGTCCCATGATGATGCGCTTGGAGTTAGGGTCGTCGCCGGCTACGGGCAGTGCGATCCGCCCGGGTGCGCCGGCGGGTTTTCCGAGTTCGAGGAGGTGTTGGGCACGGATGGTGTTGAACGCCTTCACCACCGGACGCCCGAGTTGTTCGCTTACCCAGCGACTCTCGGCCATGCCGCCTTCGATCGCGTCGATCCGCCCGTCTCGCGCCGGGTAGTAATTGCCGGTGTCCACTATTGGGGCTCCCGCCGCGGCGCGGTCAAGGATCCCCTCGGGAAGGAGCGGGATCGCGTTCTGCGGGATTGCCACGATCACGAGATCTGCGCCGGCCGCTACCTCGCCGGCGTCAGCGGCGGTCGCGCCGGTCTCGTCCGCCAACTCGGACAGTGTCTCCGGCCCGCGAGAGTTCGCGACCGCTACCTCGTGACCGAGAGCAGTCAGCCGTCGTGTCAGGGTGGCGCCGATGTTGCCTGCCCCGATGATTCCAACCTTCACGAGTACCTCCTCGTCGGACAGCTCATTGTCGAAAACCAGTTCTGCCGCCGGACCTCCCAACAGCGAGGAGTGGCGAGCAGTGAACACAGTGTCCTCCCCGAGAGGCACGCCCCGTCTCGCCGGCAACGTGGTTCGGAGCGGGTTGGCGCTAGGTGACGTCGCGGCGTGCGGCGAGGGCGGTGCCGGCGAGCGCGAACGCGAGTGTCCAGGCGAGCAGGGCGGCGCCGCCTGCTGCGGCGGGGAGGAGGTGCTTGGTGGTGAGTCCGATAAGGGCGTCCCCGGCATGGGCGGGTGCGAAGCGGCCGGCGGACGGGACGAAGGCGAAGAGGAGGTTTTCGGCGACGAAGCCCCAGGCGAGCAGGCCGATGATCGCTCCGACCTGGTTGCGGACGATCGCGCCGATGCCGACTCCGAGCGCGCCCCAGAGCGCGACGCCGGCGAGCGTGCCGAGCAGCAGCAGCGTCGTCTGGCCGCCGTTCAAGGCGTAGGTGATGCCGCGGCCGGTGAGGCAGGCGTAGCCGATTGCGAAGCCGAGCCCTTCGCCGACGATGCCGAAGACGAGTCCGGCGAGCAGGCCGGCGGCGAGCTTGGCGTCGATCACGCGCGAGCGTCTGGGCGTGAAGAGGAAGGTAGGGCGGATCGTGCCGTGGCGGTACTCGCTCGTCACGAGCATGATCCCCGCGAGCGCCGAGAAGACGCCGGCGAGGCTGCCGACGCTCAGCAGCCCGCGTTGGTCCTCGGTGCTCGTGAGGTCGGGCGGCTTTCGTCAGCAGGCCGGAGAGCAGCGAGAAGAGCAGGATCAGCGCGACCATCCCGAGCACGATCCCGATGGTCGTGCGGGTCGTGCGGATCTTCAGCAGCTCGGCCTTGCAACTGGGCGATCACGGCTGCGGCTCCGAGGTGAGCTCGAGGAAGACGTCTTCGAGCGACGAGCTTTCGGCGACAAGCTCGTGGAGCGGGACGCCGGCGGCGAAGGCGAGGTCGCCGACCCGCTCGCTCGTTGTGCCGTGCGCGAGCAGTGCATGTTCGTTGCTGAGGGTCGTCTCGATCTGCTCGCGCCGCAGCGCCTCGGCAAGCTTCGCCAGCTGCGGGCGTGCGGACGCGAACCGAGCCGCCGACGCGGGCGGTCAGCTGCTCGAGCGAGGTCTCGACGACGAGCTTGCCGCGGTTGATGATCAGCACCTGATCGACGGTCTGCGCAACCTCGGCCAGCACGTGGCTGGAGATCAGCACAGTCCGGCCCTGCCGGCGCGAAGGCGCGCAGGAAGTCGCGCAGCCAGCGCACACCCTCCGGGTCGAGCCCGTTCGCGGGCTCGTCGAGGATCAGCAGCTCGGGATCGCCGAGCAGCGCGGCTGCAAGCCCGAGCCGCTGGCGCATCCCGAGCGAGTACCCCTTGACGCGGCGGCCGCGCTGCCTCGGTCGAGCTCGACCAGGCCGAGCACCTCATCGACGCGCGAGTCGGGCAGCTCGACGGCACGGCTGAGCGTGCGCAGGTGGTCGCGGCCGGAGCGGCCCGGATGGAAGTCGGTCGCCTCCAGCACCGCGCCGACCCGCAGCGCCGGCTCGCGAGCTGCGCGTAGGGGCGACCGAAGATCAGCGCCCTCCCGGCTGTCGGCTGCCGCGAGCCCGAGCAGCATCCGCAGCGTCGTCGTCTTGCCGGCCCCGTTCGGGCCGAGGAAGCCGGTGATCGTCCCAGGCTCGAGCGCGAACGAGAGATCATCGACAGCCGTCAGCCCACCGAACCGTTTCGTCAAACCCTCGCTCACGACGACCGGCACGACTACATCCTCACCTAGTCGTCAAACGGCAGCGTCTGAGCCCAACAGGAGGACTGCTCCCAGACTCTCGGTTGGGCTAGAGCCCCCTCACCCGAGCGGCCTCCTGGCCCGTTGACCGATCAGGGCCTCCTGGCCGTTTGACCGAGGGCGTCACACGAAGGCGCTTGCTTCGAAGGGGGCTGAACATCTCAACCGTGGTCGAACAAGAGATGCCACGCATATCCAACTGTGGCACGAACGTCTTTGATGTGGCACAATGAGACGACGATGGCAAAGCGCCGTACGATCGAAGTCACAGTTGGCCCCCAGGGGAGGCTCGTCGTGCCTGCGCCGCTCCGGCGGCGTTTGGGGATCGAGGCAGGTGACGTTCTCGTCGCACGAGCCGAGGACGATCGCCTGGTGCTGGAGCGGCGCGACGCAGTTCTCGCCCGAGTCCGGACGCTCTTTGTCGTCGTGCCCGCCGAGGTCAGCATGGTCGACGAGCTGATCGCCGAGCGCCGTGAAGACGCGAAGCGCGAGGGGCGCGCCGGATGACGGAGGCAAGCACCGCCTACATCCTGGACGCGTCGGCGTTGCTTGCGTTGCTGCATTCGGAGCCTGGCGCAGAGGCGGTCGAAGCGGTACTCGAGGACGCAGCAATCTCCGCGGTGAACTGGTCCGAAGTCTGCCAGCGGTCAATCGCCCACGACGTCAACGTCTCCGATCTGCGAGCCGACACCGAAGCACTCGGGCTTCAGATCGTGCCGTTCACCGTCGACGACGCCGAGCAGGCGGCCGAGCTATGGAAACCGACGCGACAGCTCGGATTGTCGCTTGGCGACCGAGCCTGTCTCGGACTCGCCCTTCGCCTCGGGCGACCTGCTCTCACCGCCGACCGCGCATGGCTCGACGTGGACATGGGCGTCGAGATCCGGACGATCCGCTGAGATGCGGCCACTTACACGATCAGCCGAAGTACGCCGACCTCGAGCGGCGCCCGCCGCCGACTTGGGGGGCGCCTTCGTCGTCGCTCACCTCGAGGACTCTGACCTGCTCGACACTCTGACGCACCTAATGCAGGCCTCGGAGCAATGGCGTAAACGCGAGCGCGGCGTCCAAGCCTTCCGACAGAAACGGCCTCCTGGCTGACTGCCCGAAGCGTGCCTGGCCTCCTGGCTAATTGCCCCAAGCGAAGCCCAGGTACAAACCGTATTCGCCTAAACGGGTCGAGCAACGCGCGCCTCTGTGGGGAGGCCGGGGAAGAAGCGGCAGGGCAAGTACAGCTTTCTCCCCGGCCAAGCGGTCAATCTAGGCTGCGCGTTGTTAAAGGACGGTGAAAGACCCTTCCATACGGCCGATTTCGGGGTCGAGGTATGTCAGGTGACGATCAGCGTGCCGTGCATCCCCGCGTCTTCGTGTCCGGGAACAGAGCAGTAGAAATTGTATTTGCCGGCCTTGAGCGTGACGGTCACGGTTGCTGTCCCGTGCGAGACGGTGGCCGTTTTGCCGAACTCTTTCTCGCCGAGCTCGACGTTCACGTTGTGCTTGAGAGTCGAACGGTTCAAAAAGACGATCTTGATCGTGCCTGCGTGCGCGTGGACAACCTTTTGGTTGTAGCGCAGTCCGGAGACGGGGGCGCTGATGTGAACGATGCTGGTCGAGCGTGTCGCTGCTGCCGACGCGGCCATCGGCAGAGCAAGTAGAAGCCCGGCGACGATCCCGATCACGGGTGTGGCGAACCTTCTCATAGGGACAGTTCCTTCCGTCGGTGTCGAACGCGACGCGATCTGCGCCGCCGCCGGCCAACCTACGGCGACTGGATGAGGGGTTGGTGAACCGGGTCGGGGAGCTCTGTCCTGCCGATGTCGTCTTCGAGGCGAAGCCTGTTGGGCGCACCCCATCCCTTGGCCTTGTCTTCGTGATCCGCTTACTCGGGCATGGCCCGAAGCTGGCCCAAGCAGAGCTAGAACAGGAATCGCATCGAATGACCCTTCCTCCTGTTATAGGCGCCGGCGGTTCCCCTGCCGCCGGCGCCTAGCGATGATGCGCTTCGCCTCCTGGCCCGTTGACCGACGCGCGCCTCCTGGCCGTTTGCCCGAGGACGACCCCTCGGGCCCCATTCTCTGTCTGCGACGACGGTGACATAGTGGTCGCATTGCGAGCGGAGGAGATTGGAATGTCGATGCTGCGGATCTGCGCGACTCCAGGCTGCGAAACGCGGACGCTCGGTCAGTTCTGTGTCGACCACGAGACATCGCCCATGCGCCAACAGGCGCCGCGGCAAGCCAACAGCGGCGCTCCGCTCCGCCGGTCGCACGCACCATAACCCGGCCCTCCCGTCGCCACGACTCAACGGCGCACCCCTGTCGGTCGCGCTAGCGCGACCTAGCCGCCCGCTGCTAGCGACTGAATTCGGCCGGCCAGACCGTATAGTGCCCGGCACCTCGCTCGTAAGTTGGCGCGGGTTGCCGTCGGGAGTGGCCCGGCGGTAGAGCCGCTATTACGGGAGGCGCCGGTTATGAGCGTACGACCCCACGACGGCGTGCAGCTCCCAGTGCCCGATGCCTTTGAGGTCATGGTCGCCGCGCTGCTCGAATTCGATGCCGGAGCCTGCGACGAGATCCTTGACGGTGCGGGAAACAAGCACCTCGTCTGCTTGCGCCTCGGCACAGATGCGGGCGCCGATCGAGAGCGCGACACCTGCGACTTTCGCTTCGTGGAGCTCGCACTCTCCGGTGTGGATCCCGGCTCGGATCTCGATCCCGAGCGGCCGGACGGCATCGACGGCTGCTTGGGCGCAGCGGATGGCGCGTGCCGGTCCGTCGAAGGTGGCGAAGAAGCCGTCTCCGGCGGTGTCGCGCTCTTGCCCGCGGAAGTGAGCGAGTTCGCGTCGCACTGCGGCGTGGTGCTTTGCCAGGAGGTCCCGCCAGGCCCGGTCGCCGACCTCGGCCGCGAGCCGGCTCGATCCGACGATGTCCGTAAACAGAAGCGTCGTCAGCACGCTCTCCGGAATCGCTGGTGCCGCCTCTCCGGCGGAGAGCCGCTCGAGCTCGTCGACGATCTCGGGGGAGAGAAAGACGCCCCAGTAGTCGCTACCGGACACCCGCATGGCGCGCGCTTGCGGGATCAGTGCGGCGACGCCGCGTGACTCTTCTGCGTCCGTCGCGGACTCGAGTGTGTCGCGGTAGAGCACGAGGGTCGGTGTGCGCACTGCCGCGTACACCTCGCTCAGATCGGTCTCGGCGAACGCGCGGTTCAGCTCATAGCCCATCGCCGGGCTTGCCCCTACCCGCAGCCAGTTCGCAAACCAGCGCCTTCCTTCCTCGCTCGCCGCGAGCGTCGGGCAGACAAGCTCCACAATCTCATCGCACAGCTCCCGGGTGCCCCAGCGCTCGCGGATGTCGAGCAGCATCGCCTCATCGGGACGGTCGACGTCCGCTACCGAGAGCAACGGTGGATGGAAAAGCGCAAGCGCGGCCGTCTCCTCCGGATAGGTCGCCGCGAACAGGGTCGCCATCAAGCAGCCCTCGTGCGAACCGAAGATCAATGCCCGCTCCGAGTCGACCGCGCCCATCACCGCGCGCAAGTCCTCCATCCGCGTCTCCAGAGTCGGGAACGAGCCGCCCCGGTCGGACAAACCCGTGCCGCGCTTATCGAACAGGATCAACCGAAACGACTTGGCCAGCCGCTCGTAGAACGGCCGCCAGTACCGGGACTCCCACCCGTACACGAGGTTCGAGCAGTAGTCGGGGACGAAGACGAGGTCCCGCTCACCCTCGCCCACGACCTGGTAGGCAATCGCGACCCCACCGCTCCGCACATACCGGATCTCCGCCTCCACCCCATAAGCGTCACGGCTCTGACTCGACTCCGCAAGCCCTACGCGAGAATCAGACGTAACCCACTCGGCTGGGCGAGTGTGCGGGAATGACCCCCGTCCGATAGCCGAACGTACGCGCCTAGCCTCCGACGAGCTCCTTGAACTCCGGCTCGTCCCGAATCGGGTCGAAGTCGGTGTCGGACTTCG
Organism: uncultured Thermoleophilia bacterium; assembly: GCA_963828655.1. Taxonomy (GTDB): domain Bacteria; phylum Actinomycetota; class Thermoleophilia; order Gaiellales; family Gaiellaceae; genus PALSA-600. Next base: position 47,710 of record CAWHFK010000005.1, read on the forward strand.
CCCATTCCCGCAGGTCGCCGGACCGCTCCCCGGACCGCTCGAAAGCCTGCCCAAGGTGCCTGATCGCGTCTGCCGACCGACCCGCGAGGCTCTCACAACAGGCAAGGTTGTACAGGGGCTCAGGGTACTCGGGATACGCTTCCACGACCTCACGGCCGCGATCGGCCGCCTCGGCGTACTCCCCCGCCTGGTACAGCGGCGTCACCGGCGCCCAGACCTCGAAGCCGCTCGCCACGTACGCCTTCCCCGGCATGCCGCCGAGCGCCAGGATCGACGTGCCCGCGTCTTCGGCGAACGCCGTCCGCTTCACACCCGGCTCGACGAAAACAAGTGTCCCGGCGGGCGCATCCCGCCGCTCCCCGTCAAGCTCGAACGCCGCCCGGCCACTAAGGACGAGGTAAAGCTCCTCATGCTCTCCAGCCTCATCATGCTCGTTGATAATCCGATCGCCGACAGCCCGCCCCGTCCAGACGTTGGCACCGAACGACGAAATCCCGAAGTAGTGCCGAACGGGACGGAAAGGGCAGCGGCCGTCGGTGATCTCCTCGATCTCGTCGAGGCGCGCGATCTCGTAGCTCATCCGCCGATCATCGCAGGACCGCCTGCGCTACCGCGTCCGCCAAGGATTCCGCGACGCGAGCCGCTGCGACGCGGCGATACATCAACCCGGACACGGACTGGAGCCTAGAGAGTCGCCTGCGCGAGCGTCCTCTCACCCGACGGCGGCCTTCCATCAAGAGACTAACCAGCCTCCTGGCCCGTTGACGGAGGACGGCTCTCCGACAAGCCCGATCTGGTTGTGGGCCGAATTGTGGTCTTTGGCGGGCGGAAACGGGAGCGACCACGGCGGTGCGTGCGCGGCGCTCTTCCAGGCGGTGGCGCGCCGGCGGCGCTGCGGTAGCCGCCGTCTCTTGGTTAGTGCGTAAGCGGGGAGCTTCCGCAGACTTTTCTGTAGCGCAAGTTCGGCAGGATCTGCTCCCATTCGAGACGCGTGAGGTTGCGTCTTGCAACCGAGCACGCGCGCGTCGCCAGGAACCCTGCGCGGAGGTTCCATCGCGTCAGCGTCGGGGCGGCTGGCGGCCCAGCGCTGGGGAATGCGATCGTTACGGGTGTCGCATCGGCTTGCCCCGCAAACAGCGTCGCGGTGGTCGTGCTCGGATCGGCTCCGAGTGGTGTGCCGATCTGTGTGTGGGTTGCAAGGTCGAAGAGCCAGGTCGCGCCGTCGGTTCCGCCGACGACGAGCGTTCTGCCGGTCGGGTCGACGTCGAGGCTGTTGACCTGGCCTTGGTTTACCAGGATCGGTGCGCCGGCCGCTTTCCCGCTCGCTGCATTCCAGAAGTGGGCGATGCCGTTGCGGTCGCCGCCGATCAGCGTCTGGCCGTCCGGCGTGAATGTGGCCGCGAGCGCCTGCGCACCGACCTGAACCGAAAACCTGCGTCTGCCGGAGGAGGCGTCATAGACCGCGATCGTTCCACCGTGGCCATCGTTGAACACGATGGCGAGTCTGGCGCCGTCGGGGGAGAACGTGATCGAGGTGAGTGCGACTTGCGCGTTGTTGGCGCCGGCCACGTCGATCAGGGGGAGCGCGTAGTTGCTCGATTGGGGGAAGCGGGCGACGCGGCCGTCGTCGGCGGCGGCGGCGAGGAGGCCCGTCCGTGAGAGCGCGACAGCGACGATTGACGGCGGGTGACCGCCACGCGCCGGCAGTGATCGCGTGTAGAGCCGCTTCCCGGTTGCGGCCTCGAAACCGATGATCCGGCCGTCGTCCGTGCCTAGCGAGAGCGTCCTTCCTGCAGGGTCGAGTGCCACCGAGATCGGCTGTCCAGGCTTGCCCGGTGCGGCGGCCACGATCGACCGAACAACCGGCATGCCCGGTTTTGTCGCGGCGAGCATCTGCACGGTGCCGTCTCCCAGCACTGCGGCGACCAGCCGAGCGTGCGCCGAGCCGGCGAAGAGGCGGCCTGTCGGGAGATCGACGTTGTCCTGCGGTGCCGGTCCCGTGAGCGGGCGAGTGATCGACAGGCTGTGTGTGCCGGCCAGGTCCCAGGCGATCAGCCGGCCGTCTGCTCCGGCGGTGAAGACGACTGTGCCCGTGGGGTTGAACGTGACCCCGTGTACCTGGCTCTGATGGCCGACGAATGTGTTTTTGACGGTCCCGTCGGAGACACGCACGACAGAAACACCCGACTGTGCAAGCCTCGCGAGGACGAGCGTCGAGCCGTCGGGCGAGAGGGCGAGTGTGCTGGCTCCGCCGAGATCGGGTCCGATGATCGAGCTGCGGCCCGAGTCGAGGTCGACTACCTTGAAGCCGCGGCCTACTGGGACGGCGAACCTGCGTCCGCCGACCGCATAGGGAACGAAGGGTGGGAGCCCTGCGCCGCCCATCACGGTGCGGGAGGGCGAGCCGCGAAGCCCGTGCAGCCAGATCTGGTAGCGCGTCGGGGCTGTCGGGTCGGTCGAGGATGACTCGACGGCGACGACGATCCCGCCTTGCTCGGGCTCGACGTCGTAGAACGAGAATCCGTGGCTCGGGCGGATGAGCCGCAATCGCTTCATCGTTCTCAGGCCGACGATGCCGATCTCCGCGCCGGAGACCGGCAGCGTGTAGAGCAGCCGTCCGTCATTTGAGATCGAGTACGCGCTCGCCGGGAGGCGCCTGTCGACGCTGAAGCGTCCCGAGGCGATGTCCAGTAACCCCAGCGCATTTGTCTTCGGATCCCGGTACAGGACGGCGCCGTTTCCTGCCCAGGCAACGACGCCGGTGAGCGCAAAGAGACGCTCCGTCTTCAGGGTTCGCGAGTCGATAACCGCAGCCTTCCCCGTGTTGCTCAGCACGAGCTGACGGCTTCGGTCAGGGCTCGCCAGCATTGCGCGAATGCGGGCGGCCAGCGGTTGCACAACCGCGAGCGCCGCCGGCGAGCGTTCCTCCGCCGCGAACAGGTAGCCGCGCGTCGCAGGTGAAGGGTCGAGGTTGTAGCTCTCGCGGGCATAGAGGAACGACTGGTCGGGCGGAGTGACGGTGAGCGCCTGCGCGCCGAGCCGCTGCGCCTCCGCGGTCGTCGCCGAGCGTCGGGCGTGGCTGCGCTGGACGAGCGCGACGGCACCCGCGACAGCTGCAGCCGCGAGGAGCACGGCCGCCGCGACGAGCAGCCCGCGCAGCCTCCGGTTGATGCGCCGCTGCCTGCGTGCCTCCTCCTCGCCGGCTGCGCGCGATGCCGCGATGAACTCGCGTTCGAGGCTGTTCAGTTCGCGCCCATGCGTCGCCGTCCAGTCGAGTGACGCCGCGAGCCGTGGACCGCGGAGGAGCTCGGACGGGTCGCGGAGGGCGGTTTCCCACTGCGCAGCGGCCTGGGTCAGGTAGAGGCGCAGCCGCCTCCCCTCAGCGTCCTCGTCGAGCCAGTCGCGGAGCCGCGGCCACTCGCGGAGCAGCGCTTCGTGCGCCACCTCGACGGTTGCCTCTCCAGCAGTCAACAACCGGTCGTCCGTGAACCTCGCCACGACCGCTGCCGCGTCCGGATTCTGTTCGAGGTCGAGTTCGGAGCGAGGGACGCGCCTGCGCGTGACCGTGTCACCGTCCTCGCCGCCGGCGAGCCGCAGCAAGACGGCACGGGCGGCTTCCCGCTGCTGCCCATCAAGTTGCGAGAACGATTCCTCGGCAAGCCGTGCCACAGCGCCGCTAATGCCGCCGATCCGTGCGTACGACTCGTAGCTGATCCACCCTGCATTGCGCGTGCGCCACAGCTCGACGAGCGCGCTGGAAAGGAGCGGCAGGGCTCCAGCCTGCTCGGTCGCGTCGTCGACGAGCGCATCGACGAGAGCCGGCTCCAGCCGGACACCTGCACGCCGCGCGGGGAGCTCGCTGGCCCGGCCCAGCTCGTCGCGGGTCATCGGTGGCACGAGGACGTGGTTCCCGGCGAGCAGGGCTGCGAGCTTGGGGTATGCCGCGCAACGGCCGTAGAAGTCGTCGCGGATCGTGAGCACAACGACGTTCTGGTCCGGGGCGTCGGCCAGCTCGACCAGCCGCGTCGCGAACGCGGAGCGCTCGCTCTCGTCGTCGCAGATCGTGAAGACCTCTTCGAACTGGTCGACGACGAGAACGAGCCGGTCCCCCGGAGGAGCGGCCGCAAGCGCACGATCGAGTGAGGCGGCCGGATGGCCGCCGGGGCGGAGCACGATGTGCGCCCAGCGCTCGCTGCCCGGCAGGAGCCCAGCCGCGAGGGAGGGAAGGAGACCAGCCTGCACGACCGATGACTTGCCGCTGCCCGAGGCGCCGAGCACGGCGAGGAGCCCGAAGCCGACGCTGCGTGCGGCAAGCTCGCCGACGAGCTGTTCTCGGCCGAAGAAGGTGGCGGCGTCCTGCTCGTCGAACGGCGCAAGTCCCTTGTACGGGCAGTCGGCCGACCCGGCGTCGCCGCCGAGCGTGTCGAAGAGGCGGTCGAGGCGGAGCCGGATGACGTTGTTCGCGAAGTCGAGGTCGCCCGCCCGTCGCGCATGCCCTGCCGCCAACCACTCGGCGGCGGCGGCGAGCCGGCGGGCCGCTTCGCTTCTCGCCCAGTCGAGGAGCGCGTGATGGACTGCGGCGGGGACGCCGCCCGAGCTGCGCAGAACCGCATCGAGCGGGACATCCTCAATCTCCGGCCCCGCGTACGCCTTCGCGATCTGGGCCACGTCGGCGATCGTCAGCCGCCTCAGGCGACGATGTCCGTCCCCCCGCGTGTCGGCGCGCTCAAGCACGTGGCCCAGGCTCCTGCTGGCCTCCGGCTCGGCCGCTAGGACGAGCACGAGTGCCGGTCGAGCTTCGATGGCATCGAACGTCGCGTCCAAATCGGCTGCGATCCGCTCGGCGATCGGCTCGAGATCGTCGAGGACGACGAGCGTTGGCCGTTGCGCGCCCGCCGCCGTGGCAAGCCCCCGCGCTGCGCGCGCCGCAGCATCACCGCCGCCGCCCGAGCGGACCACATCGCCGCCGCCGGCCCTTACGAGCTCGGCGACCTCGCCGGCGAGGCGAGTCTTCCCGATGCCGGCAGGTCCCGAGACGAAGACCACTCTGCCGCGGCCGCGCCGGCAGGTCCGCCACGTACCGCTCAGCCAATGCAGCTCTTCGTCGCGGCCGACGAGATCGCCTCCCACCGGTGACGCTCCCGCCGCCGGCGAACGGAATGGCATGAGCGAGCCGGACGGCCGCTGAGCTACTGCCTTCATCACCTCGACCGACTCATCGATCCCTTTGAACTGCGCGTCCCCGTGCGGGCGGAACTCGAAGTCCCCGTCGCCGCCCGTGATCGCCTTCTCTGCAAGCGTGGGCGTCACCAGCACCTCGCCGGCAAGCGCAAAGGAACAAAGACGCGCGGCCATGTTCAGCGCGGCGCCTCGAAACCCATCCTCGACCGGCACGGCCTCGCCGGCATCGATCCCGACACCGACGTTCAATGGCAGATCGGACTCGACCTCCGTCTCCTCGGCACACGTCGCTAGCAACTCCAACGCAGCCCGAACGGCCTGCTCCGGCGAATCGAAGACCGCGAGCGCCTCATCACCGCGCAGCTCAATCACACGTCCACTGCGCGCAGCGACTGCCTCACGAGCGATCCACGCGAACTTCGTCGCCAGACGGGCAGCCGCTGCATCACCCTCCATCTGCGTGAAGCGCGTGTAGCCGCGGACGTCGGCAATGAGGAACACCCGAAACGAGCTACCCGCCTCCAGGGACATCGACCGGCCAGTCGTCACACTGCTCACTCCTTGATCGGACGCTGCCACTTCCGCGTTGAACAGCCAAAACCGCTGCCTCTGTAGCGCTTCCTGAGCATCGTCCCATTTGCGAGTGCATTTCGCGAGGCGTTTTGGTAGGCGAGTCGGCTGTTGAGGCCCGTCGCCGCAGTTGTCGAATGTGGGCGGCAATTACCTCCCTGCGCAGGAGGAGCGCTAACAACGGCTGATCGCGGCCGAGGGGATCAACGCCACCTGAGCGACCACGTCCGCTCCAGGTTGGGTGCCCCGAGGCGTGCCGGCCTCCTGGCCCGTTGACCGACCTGCCTCCTGGCGACGCACTCGAGCGCGCCGGCGCGCTTTGGCCGGTGACCGACACGCCCCCCAGGCGCGCTACCCGAGCCCTGCCGCGCTGCTTACCCCTTTGCAGAAGGCGTCGAGTTCCGCGGAACTCGACGAGACATTCGTGCTCATAGTTGCGAAGGTCGGCCTGGAAGCTCCCCCGCCATCGGAACTCAGTGCTTTTGCTGACGACGAGTCAGCGTTTGTGCCGATTGGTGCAACCTCGTTTGAGAGGAGAGTACGAGGACCGGAAGGAGGAGGCATGTTCGGAACCATCATCACGATGGCCTTCGTTTTCGCGATTCTCGCAATCGCGGCATATGCGCTCTTTGAGTTGACCCCGTTTGCGCACCACACAGACCGATATCACGAGCCCGGCCAGCGGCAAGAAAGCCCGCGCCTCGACTAACGAATCGCCAGACAAGGGCTGCCCGCCACCGAGCTACCCAGCTTATGACGCACGGTTGTGGAGAGAGAAACGGAGGGAAAGGTGCGCAAGCGAATCCGCTGGAAGTTCCTCGGCCGTAGCCGGCGGCGCCCGCAGACGGCGCAGCAACCGCTTCACGAAGGGCGCGCCTCTGGCGAGGAAGCTGTCCTCACTCAGGAGCAGCAAGACGCGGAGGCGACTCCTTCCAACATGACACGGCTGAAGACGGCTCGGCTCTAGGTTCGCCCTCGCGCACAACGAACCCACCATCCGCCGGCAGGGGTGGCACCCGTTTGCCTGGCCTCCAGGGGACCGCCCCGAGTCTGCCGGCCTCCTGGCCCCTTGCCCGAGGACGACCCGCTTACGCCGCCGCGAAACCAGAACGCAGGACCACCCGACTCCGCGTGCCACGGGGGGCCGGCCTCCTGGTTGGGGCAAAGGGACATCCTCGGTTCGAGATGCTCGTCGACGCGACCAGGCCGGAGAGATGCCCCTCAGGTTGCATCTCAGGTTTGTCTTCCCCGTCTCAGAAACCGACGCCCGGCAACACTCTGGGAACCTTGTGTCGCTCCAAACGCCAACTCGGCGTATCGCGCCCCTTGCGGCTCTCCACGATGGTGGTTCAGAAGCGTTCGAATGAACCGGCGCTACGGCCGTCTCGTTCGAAGTATCGGAGCAGGAGCAGTCCAACGACGAAGTAGGCGAGACCGACGAGGAGCTCGTCGCGAATCTGTGCGAGGGCCTTTGTGAAAGGTGCGCCGGCGGCGAGTGCGCGGGCAGCGCGAATCCCGTGCGTGAGGGGGATATAGTTCCCCAGAGTCTGAATCGTCTCGGGTAAGCGGCGGCTCGGAACGTTCGCGCCGGTCACGAGTAGCAGTGCGCCGCCGATCGCGTCGGCGAAGACGGTGATCGAGCGGGTGCGGAAGGTGAGTGACCCGATGCACATGCCGAGTGCCGCGCAGGCGAAGCAGCTGGCGACGAGCGCAAGAGCAAGGCCGCCGTAGGCAGAGCGGTCGATCGTGACACCGACCATTGCCGCCCCGAGGGCAAACGTGATGACAGCGACGACGAAGCCGTTGACGATCGTGGGGACGGCGCGGCCGAGGAAGAGCGCGAGCCGGCTCGCCGGAGACGCAAGCAGGATCGAGAGCGTCTGGAATCGTCGCTCGCCTGCGATGCCCTGTCCCATCCCGAAGAGGCCGGTGATTGCAGCGGCGACAAAGCTGTTTCCGATCACGAAGAACGTGTCGTTGGCGACGTTTGCGGACCGGCCGAGGTACACAAAGAAGACAGTCTGGAAGACCGGGTAGGCGACGAGCATCGGAAGGAAGATCCAGGGGTTGAGCCAGGCGAACAGCGCCCGATAACTCGTGAGGCCGCCGTGAAAGAAGACGCGTAGCCAGTTCATGAAAGTCTCAAGCTCGCGCGCTTGCGTGCAAGCATCTCAAACCACGCGAGGCACGGCAGAGCGATCAATACATAGACAGCGCTGAGGAGAAGACACATTCCGATTTGGGGCCAAACGCTGCTGCCGAGGGATGCATGGACGAGCGCTCGATACCCCCATGTCGGAGCGAGGATCCATGAGACCGGCCCGAGCCAAGTGGGCAAGATCGCCAAGGGAACGATTAGTCCGCTCGCGAGATAGACCGGGTACTGGAGCGCAACGCCGAGATACGAGGCGGCACGGGACAGAACGAAGAGCGAGGCGGCGATCATCCCGAGCAAGCCGATTCCGATAATCGCGGCGGCCGCCGCGATCACGAAGGCGAGAGGTTCGTCAATGCTGACGGGTATCCCGAACGCGAACCTGCCCCACGCCAGCGTGACCAAGAGCCCGTAGATCCCGAACGCTGCGCTCGCGATCATGATCGGCGCGATGACCGTGACAAGCGGCACCGGGGCGGCAACCAGCAGTTCGAGCGTTCCTTGGTTGCGCTGCTGATCAAGCGCGAAGCCCGAGCCGACGATCACTTGCGACCACATCAACATCATCGCCGCACCGAGCGATGCGGTGAAGAGCACCGTCGTGTCAGCGTTGGTGCCGATCAGGTAATACGCGATCGAGGCGAAGACGATCGGCCAGACGAGCATTGCGACGATGTCAAATGGCGAGCGCAACAACTGCACTAAATGGATGCGAAGACCGTTGGCAAACACACGAGTCATCCGGCTTCGACCAAAGCCACGTATGCATCCTCGAGTGTCGGCTCGCGCGCACTTACCGCGATCACCGTCACACCCGTCAGCAGCCCAAGCAACGGCTGGATCAAGCGCACACCCAAGCTCGACTGGACGAGAAGTGTCTGGGACTCGTCACCGTCCTCGACGACGACCGACGAGACACCAGGGAGCGCCCGAATCTGAGCCAGCAGCTCACCACCAACGCCGATCGCTTCAACCTCAACCATCGTTCTGTCGGCAATGTGGGCCTTCAGCGATGCCGGCGTGCCTTCCGCGACAATCCGTCCACCGCTGATTACCGCGACCCGGCCGCAGAGCTCGTCCGCCTCATACATATAGTGCGTCGTCAGCAGGATTGTCTTGCCAGCGTCGCGGAGGGCCGACACCGTCTCACGAAGCTCCCGGGCGCCGACCGGGTCGAGTCCAATCGTCGGCTCATCCAGAAACAGCACGCTAGGATCGTGGAGCAGACCTCGCGCAATGTGTAGTCGCTGCCGCATCCCCCGAGAAAATGTCTCGACGCGCTCACGGTCACGACCCCGCAGTCCGACCACCTCCAGGAGCTCGTCGATCCGCCGAGTCTTCTGACGCGCCGGCACACGATAAACATCGGCGAAGTAGCTCAGATTGTCACGGGCCGAGAGGCGGTCGTAGAGGCCGCGGTCGCCGCCGAACACATACCCGATCAGCGGCCGCACCTTCGCCGCCTCCGACGCGGGATCGTGACCCAACACTCGCGCTCTGCCAGACGACGGCAGGAGCAACGTCGTCAAGATCTTGATCGACGTTGTCTTCCCCGCCCCATTTGGCCCCAGAAGCCCGAACAACTCGCCCGGCTCCACCGAGAAACTGACGTCACTCAGGGCCGCGACCTCAATTGACCTCCGCCTAAACACACCAGGCCTCGTCCGATACGTCCGACAGACACCATCGAACTCGATCGCCGCCACGCACCGAGTCTAGACAGCAGCTTCGGCGGGGAACCGCCGGACGTGTCTTCTTCCTGCTCGTTGCATCCGGAGCAGGCGCGGGCCGCGGCCGATCCTGGTCATGCCGGGGACAGTTCAGACGGCCGCCAAGGGACGCTCTGAACACTTGACCGTCGCTTGGGCCCGTGCCTGAGTGCGCCCCGAGGAGTTGGCCGACCACGCCGCCTCAGCGCGCGCTGCCGGCGCCGGCCGGCAGATCCCGATCGAGCGCTCTGGTAGTAGCTTGGCGCCGTGTCCACGACACGCCTGCCCGAGCAGGGACGCCGGTGCTTCGACCAGCTGCCGGCGACGATCGAGCGCCTCCTGACTGGCGCTGCAGCCGGGCCGGCGCTGGACGAGCCACTGCTGCGCGAACGCTTCGATCGGGTCGCGCTCGTCTACCTCGACGCCTTCGGTTGGACGTTCCTGGAACGGCAGCACGACCACCCGCTGCTTGGCCGCGTCCGCGCGGACGGTCTTGTCGCGCAGTTGACGAGCCAGTTTCCGTCCACGACGACAGCGCACGTGACGACAATCCACAGCGGCCGGCCGGTCGCCGAGCACGGCCTCTACGAGTGGCACCTGCTAGAGCCGACCCTGAACCGGCTGATCACGCCGCTGCTCTTCTCCTTCGCGGGCGACAGCGAACGCGAGACGCTCGCTGGAGTGCTCGATCCCGAGGACATCTACCCAGGCGCATCGCTCTACGCACGGCTCGCCGAGCACGGTGTCCGAAGCAGCGCCGCCCAACCAGTCACATTCGCCCGCTCGTCACCGAACAAGGTGCTGCTCCGTGGCGCGGACGTGCTCCCCTTCTCGACGCCGGAGGAAGGACTTGCGTCGGCGGCGACCGCGCTCGCCGCAACGGAGCTCGCCTACGCCCTTGTCTATCTCGACGAGGTAGACGGGCTGATGCACGACGTCGGACCGGACGCCGTCGCCACCGACCTCGCCTTCGCAGACGCGCTGACCATGATCGACCGCGCACCGTTTCCCTCCGGGACGTTGGTGCTCCTGACCGCCGACCACGGCATGTCCCCGGTCGACCCGACGCGCACCGTCTATGTCAACCAGATCTGGCCCGAACTCGCCGCGTACCTCGCGACCGGCGCCGACGGGAAGCCGCTCGCTCCGGCCGGCTCCTGCCGCGATCTCTTTCTCCACGTCCGCAGCGGACACATCGACGAGGTGCGTGACGGACTCAGTGACCGACTCGACGGGATCGCCGAGGTTGTCACTGCCGAGGCTCTCATCGCTGGCGGCGCCTTCGCCGAGCCGTCGGCGCACCTTCGGACGCGCCTCGGCGACGTCGTCGTTCTACCGCGCTATGGCGAGGCGGTCTTCTGGCACGAGCCTGGCCGTTTCGTTCAGAACCTCCATGGTCAGCACGGCGGGCTCAGCCCTCAGGAGATGGAAATCCCGCTCCTCGCCTGGATCGCCTGAACTCCCGGCAGCCGAGTGACGGCCAGTCGCCTGCGCCGGTGTCCAGCTATGACCTCCGACAAAGGTGGTGCCGTTCCGACGCGCACCCTGATCGAGCGCGCGCCCTGAAGGGGTATCGCTCGTCGCTTGTGTGAGCGTTCCGGATGACCCCTGGGGGCGGTGAGGTCGCGAGCAGTCTGTTACCTGCGAACCGCGTAGAGCACCATTCCCCGGCGTGCGCCACACTCGATTGCACCGAGCTTCTCGACCGCGCGGCGTGACCGCAAATTGCGCGGGCCGATGAGGAAGACAACCGTCTCCACTGTCTGAAACGCGTGCTCAAACATGACTCCCTTCAGGTCTGCGTTGTAGACACCACCCCAATACGGGCGAGCGAGAAACGTCCAGCCGATCTCGACCTCGCTCGCCTCCGGTTCGTGGTTGTCGTACCGAGTGGCACCGATCAAGTTGCCCGTCGCGCGTTCTACGACAGCAAGTGCGCCACCGGAGGCGAGGTGGTCGTCGAAGTACGCACGGAAGACTTCTTCGCGCCAGCGCTCCCTTTCAGGATGCTGTTCCCAAAGCAGCGGATCGGCGGCTACCGCGTACAGCTGGTCGAAGTCGTCGACGCGCAGCGGCCGCACGACGACCAGCTCTCCTTCTAGGGTCGGCTGGCGATTCACGCTTCCTCGCCAAGCTCCTCGCACTCGAGGCAGGCCCAATCGCCGTCGCGGTCTCCATCTGCGCTCAGCGCAGCGGGCACCATCGTCACACCACAGCGTGGGCAGATCGGCGGCCGGTCATCATTCACGCCTAGCAGTATCTGCGGGCGAGCATTAGGGAGTGAGTCCGTGAAGATCGGACGGCGCAGCGCTCGAGCCGGGTCTCTGGCCTCGGAAGGACTCCGATCACCGCACAGCCCGCCTGTCAGTGACGACAGCCCCCTCAGTTGGACGAGCGTCCGCTCACCTGAAACGGGCCTTGATCAAAGCCCGCGGACCTTGGCGTCGAGATCAAGACGATCCGCTGAGACGATCCCGCCGCCGAATCTACCGCCAACCCGAGGTCCGTCATGACAGCGGCATAACGATGGACCGCCGAAAGTGCCCCTCCACCAATCGGCCGGGGCCCCTCCTGGCGGTTGCGTCAGGGCTTCAACCTCCTGGCCCGCGGATATGGGGCTTACGGTCGCGCCCTCCGACTATCCGATGCGCTGCACACCGGCAGCGTTAATCAGGAAACCGTTCCCGTGGCCTTTGCCGGGAAGGAAGACTGTGCACGTGATGCCTTCTGCCCGGGAGATGCAGCGGTAGCGGCCGATCTCGTTTGTGCTGCCGTACTCGAGAACCGGAGATCCGGCGACCGGCGAGCCCGTGTCGAACAGCTTCGCGTTCACAGCGCAGGGGTCGCAGACAGTCACGACGCCGGTTGGGCTGAGGCTGACCGAATGCGGTCGGTTTCCGCTCGAACAGTGGAAGATGTCCTCGTCTCCGACGTTGCACCAGAGGTTGTGGCTGGGCGCCAGGAGTGATTCCCTGTCGGAAGACCGCAACCGGTCGAGGCCGCACGATGGGATCATCACGGAGGCGACCATGCTTGGCTGCCGCTGCCCGAAGAATGTGACCGCACAGCACTGGGCGACGGGCGTCTTGCCGGCAATGAGGTCGACATCGAAGCGGGCGCTCGTCGCGGCGGCGGAAGCAGCAGCTCGCGTGCATGCGGCCATCGTCGACGACCGAGTTGCCGTCGCAGGGCCCGTTGCGATCACGGCCACAACGAGCGCGATCGCGACGACCAGACCTCGCAGTAGCCCCATCCGCATGTTGGCGTTGTTCTTACGTCGGTGCGCATCCTCTCTGCGGTTGATCGCCAGATGTGGCGCTCAGTGCGACCGCGACACCTTGCGAACGCGTTGACAGTCGGTGATGTAGACATTTCCGCGGGCGTCAGCGGCAACGCCGGACGGACTACACAGGAGTGCAGAAGTCGCTGGGCCGCCGTCCCCATTCGCTTGAACGAAACCCGCCGCCGACGTGTAGTTGGGTTTGTTTCTCGAGCCGGCGATCGTGGTGATGATTCCCGTTGGGCTCACCTCTCGCACACGCGGGTGAGTCCTTGCCGAGACGTCTGTGATGTAGATGTTCCCGCTCCCATCGGCGGCCATGCCTCGAATGCTCAGGACCTCCGATGTTGCCGTGACGTGGTCGCGGGAAACGGCTGCGGATCCCTGTGTGCGGCTTCCGGCAACCGTTGTCAGCCTGCCGGAGGAACTGACCCTTAGGACGAGGCTGTCACCTGGGCCTTCTGGCACGCTCGAGATGAAGATGTTCCCGTGGAGATCCGCCGCGACTCCTGTTGGCTCGATGCCGGCTGAGGTTGCGGCGATTCCGCTCCCACTGGAACCGACCTGTCCAAGACCGGTCCCCGCGAACGTCCGTATCGTCCCGCCGCTTACCTCGTACACCTTTTCCAAGCCATAGTCGGCGACGTAGAGTCTGCCTCGAGCGTCGGCCGCGACCGAGCACGGGATACTAAGTTCGCTTGAAGTGGCCGAGCCGCCTTCAGTTGGTTCAACCCCGCTGGCCACGGCCTCTCCCCCGTTTCCGGCGACGGTGCTGATTGTTCCGTTGGGCGCAACCTTCCGCACCCGATGATTGCCGGCATCTGCGATGTAGACGTTTTCGTGCGAGTCGACCGCCAGACCCGATTGGCAAGGGTTTCCGAGATTTGAGAGGTAGAGCCGCGCCGAAGTCGCCGGGCCTCCGTCCCCCGAAAAGCCATGCTTTCCGGTGCCCGCAAACGTCGTGATCCTTCCACCCGGAGTCACCTTGCGGATGCGGTCGTTTCCGAAATCGGCGATGTAGACGTTCCCGTTCTTGTCCACCGCGAGATCTGCCGGTGTGCTCAGCTGCGCCGAGGTCGCCGGCCCACCGTCGCCTGAGAACCCCCCGGGGTAGCCCGGCGCCGTCCTGCCTGCGATCGTCGTGATCGTCCCGCCACCCGAGCTACCGAACACGGGTGCCACAACAATCAAACACGTCGCAGTCACGGCGACCGCAGTTAGGCGAAGCCTCGGGCCACAGCGCGCAGTCCCAGCGATCGTGCCGGGAGTCACGTTGCGGCAGGACGCTCTCACCGCCACGCGCGGCTCATCACGATCCAGCAGCACAGCCGGCCTTCTGGGCTTCCGCGATGGCCTTCTGGAGCCGTTGCTTCTGCGAGTCCGTCAACACGCTGGCGTCACTCACGTTGTTGAGCACGTTCGCCTCATCGGCTGAGAAGTTCTTTTCGAAGTAAGGGAGGACGCACTCACACACCTTCTTCGAGGTGCCGCCGGCCGTGCACCCTCGCACTGCTGTCTGGACGGTCGAGTCCGACCACTTGGCCCCACCTCCCCCGCCGCAACCAGTGAGCACAGTCAAGCCGAGCGCAGCGACGCCCACGACGGTGGCGAGCGTCGTCCATCTATGCGCCAACTGAGAGCTGCCTGCCACGTCGCGCCTCCTTGTCGAGTAGAACGACCTTCGTCGCATTGGGGTGAGGAGCACGCCGTCTTGCCGACCGCGATTGGCGTGCACGCAAGGCCCGGGATTCCGGCGGGCTTGCCGTCCAGACCCCGGTGGGTCGGTCGGTCCCAGGTCAATGACGGTTCTCGTCGCCGGCGACGTCAAGCGCCGCGGGTCTCCGCTCATCGTCTCGTCACCGCGATTGTCCTCGTCGAGGTGGTGCTGTGTCCCTGCTGGTCGGTGACGCGCACCCTGATCGTCGCCCGTGCCCGCTGACCTGCCTTCAGTGCCGCCCTGAACCGCTTCTGCACGGCAACGGTGAAGCGGAGCGTGAGCGTTCGCGTGCCTGCGGCGAGGCTCATGCTGACGCGCGTCAGGCTGAATACGAGGCGCGTACCGAGGATCTTCACCGAGCCGGTCGCCGAGAGCGTGCACGGCTTGTTGGTCGTGACCTTGACGGTGATGCCCTTCTGGGCCGGCAAGACCTGTGTGGAGGCTCCTCCGAGCGTCACTTTCGGGGCGATCGCAGCCGGCAGCGCTGCCCCGACCTTGCGCACGCGGTGGTTGTCCGTGTCGGCGATGTAGACGTTGCCCTGCCCGTCGACCGCGACCGCCGACGGCTGTCCCAACTCCGCCGAGGTCGCCGGGCCGCCGTCCCCGAGCGACGAACCGCCGCCGGCGAAGGTGCTGATCGTCCCGCCCGGACTCACCTCGCGGACGCGGTTGTCGTTCGTGTCGGCGATGTAGACGTTTCCTTGCCCGTCCACTGCCACGCCCTTGGGGGCGTTCAACTGCGCCGCGGTCGCCGGCCCGCCGTCTCCGAGCGACGAACCGCCGCCGGCGAAGGTGCTGATCGTCCCGCCGGGACTGACCTTGCGCACACGGTAGTTGCTGGTATCGGCGATGTAGACGTTCCCCTGTGCGTCCACCGCAACCCCCTGCGGGTAGTTGAGATTCGCCGAGGTGGCGGGGCCACCGTCCCCGGAGAACCCCGCTACGCCCGAGCCGGCGATCGTCGTGATCGTCCCGCCGGGGCTGACCTTGCGCACGCGGTGGTTTCCTTCATCCGCGATGTAGACGCTCCCTTGACCGTCCACCGCCACCGCCGACGGGTAGCGCAGCCGCGCCGCGGTGGCCGGGCCGCCGTCCCCGGAAAAGCCGGCGATGCCCACCTGGCCCGAGCCGGCGAACGTCGTGATGGTCCCGTTCGGGCTGACTTTTCGTACACGCTGCTCTTCGTACTCGGCGATGTAGAGATTGCCCTGCTTGTCGAGCGCCAGCCCGACCGGGTAGTACAACGGCGCCGAGGTGGCCGGACCCCCATCTCCGACGGGAGTGGAGCCGGTGGTGATGGTTGCGGAGAAGTAGCCGGCAAACGTCGTGATCGTTCCACTGGACGTGATCTTGCGGACACGCTGGCTCGTGAAATCGGTGAAGTAGACGTTCCCCTGCCCGTCCACCGCCACCCCCTGCGGTTCGTCCATCTGCGCCAGGGCCGCCTGGCCGCCGTCCCCCGAGAAACCCGCCACACCGGTGCCGGCAATGGTGGTGATCGTCCCGACGCCCGAGCCACCCAACGCCGCCGCCGCGCAGATCACCGCGAGGGCCGCACCAATCAGCAACGCGGCGCCGCGTCGGATCCTCGTCATCTCATTCCTCCCTGGGTTGGACTGACAAAGAGCCTGAAGGCAAACGCCGACCACCTCGGCGACGGGCTCGTCGGGGCGCTGTATCCGCGCAAACCCATCAGAACAGGCGCCAAGTCGCGCGGCTGAGGAAGAACCCGTGACCGCTCTGGTTGCGGCAGGTCAGCCCGCTGAACGCCGACGTGCAGCGGATGCCGCCGCCGCTCCAGGCCTTGCCGTAGTTGACCACCGGCACCGGCGGGCTGCCCGGTTGTCCGCCGGCGAACGGGCCGGCGTCGCCTTCGTCTTCGCCTGGACACCAGGACGGGCCTGCAAGTCGGGCGTCACCGGCGTGTCCGATCGTCACCCTGTTGGGAACCTGACACCCAGGGCCTCGGCTCGGCGGCGGCGGCTTGAGTCCGCTCCTGATCCCGCAGCGGACGCCCGAGTTGGCGTCGGCAGCGCTGCGATAGACGTAGTCGCACTGGATGTTGCCGGACGGGGTCTTGAAGTACCCGAACTTGAGCGCGCCGGCGCTTGGAGCGGGGGCGTTCGCAGGCTGCGTCTGCCTCCAGGGGCCGGCCGCGAGACGTGTGCCGTTCCAGTGCCAGATGCGAGTCTTCGTGCCGCCGGTCGGGTTGCAGAGCGTGTCGCCGGGTCGGCGGACATCGAGCGTCTCCGCGATGTCGTTCCCGACCGCCTTCGGTGCGTGGCCGGAGAGGCCGCCGTGGGGCGGCAGCGGGACATGCTGCCACCCGCCCGCTTTGAGCGCGTACAGCTCCCAGCCGACGAACGGCAGACAGTTGCCCGTCGTCAGCGAAACGACCATCGCGCGACTTCCCGGGCCGAGGAACGCGCCGCAGAGGACACCGGCAACGCGATCAAGGACGAGCCGCTCCGCCGTCGCCCGTGTGCAGGGGCCCGACGCGGTCGCACGTACACCCGACGTCGCCCCCGTCGTCGTTCCAACGATCACGACAGTCGCCGTCTCTTGGGCGACCACGCGAGACGCCGCGTCACCCGTCGTGGTCGACCCGAAACTCGAGCCGCCGAACGCGCCGGCCGCGACGAGCGAAGCTGCGGCCGCGAGACCAGCACCCAACCAACGCCTCCTCGTGTGCTCCACCGCGATGCCCTCTCCCCTGGTGATTGCCTTGATCGCGCGAAGCAGGCTTGCTCAGCGCGACCAAGGCGTTTTCAAGTTCCCTAGCTCGTTGGCTAAGAGGTGCGAGTGGCCACCCAAGCCTTCGTGTTCGTCGTGCAGATCTGATGGACGCCTGCGTTGTCTGTGAACGCGATGTCCTCCCTGAAGACGCCGGCGGCACTGCCGACGTGGCTCGCGTTCGCACCCTGGAAATTGCCGCTGAAGCTGTAGCTGAACGTCGCTGTCGCCCCGCCAAAGACACCCGTCGTCGACCGCCGCGCGTTGAAGGAGCCGTCCGTCCTGATCGCCACCTGCGGGATCGCGAAGGTCGAGTCGTTCGCCCCGCCTCCGCTCGGCATGCAGGAGAGACCGGTGAGCGGGATCGTGACCGTATCCACCTTTCCGCGCGTGGCAGCGAAGGTCAACGTCCATCCTCCAGCGGTGCCGGTGTAGTTGCCCGGGGCGAGCAGGGCTTTCAGCTTCGGCCCGGACCTGGTGGCCGTCCAGCTCGTGCTGTTCGTCGTACAGGTCTGATGCGCTCCTGTCCGATCGGTATAGCGAATGTCTTCGCGAAAGGTTCCGGCCGCCGTGCCGGTATGCAGCTTGGTTGCTCTCGAGAAGCGCCCGGCGAAGCTGTAGCTGAACCGCGCCGGAAAGCCGGCGAAGGCACCGGTCTGGCTGCCTCTCGCGCTAAAGGCGCCGCCGGGCCTGATCGCCGCCTTCAGAATGATCAAAGCGTCGTTTGCGCCGCCCCCGGACGGGGCGCAGGCCAGGGTGGTGGGGGAAATAGAAACGTCGAGCAAACTTCGGCCGCTGCCGGAAACAAAGAAGGCGACCGCGTGACCGGCGGCGGTTCCCGTGTAGATGCCCGGGTCGGCGACCGGCTTCACAACCAACCTGCTCAGCGCGCCCGTGGCAACTGACAAACCGAGCAAGGTAACGACGGCGATGATGGCAAGCGTTTTCATCAGTCACATCCGTTCTGGTTCTAGGAGTCGAGTGCGGCGATGGCCGGCCGCGCTCGCGCGCGACGTCGCTCCCGCCGTAGTCCCAAGGATCACGACAGCCGATGTCTGTCGGGCGACCGCACGCGACGTCGCGTCGCCCGTCGTGGTTGATGCGAAGCTCGAGCCGGCGAACGTCCCGGTCGCGACACGCGAAGTTGCGGCGACGAGACCAGCACCGAGCCAACGCCTCTTCCGGATCTCCATGACGACGCCCTCTCCCCTGGCCGTCTTGCTCGTGCAGTTACACCGATCTACCGCAGTCACGAGCAAGGAGAGAGGGCTCACGCTCCCCGAGGTCACGACACACACCGCAGCCTCGGGCAAGCGTTCACGCGACCCAACTTGCCACTCCGGCTTATAGCGACTGTCACATTCGCGGTCAACCGGTTCATCCGCCCGGAACCAAGCGGGACACGACGACCCTGGTCGTTCGGGGTGCACGATTCGATCCGGCCGCCGGCGCAGACGCTCAACGTCATGCCTGGCCCAGTTCGACCGCAGCGCGGGTGTTGGCCGGATTGGCTCCCGTGCCGCCGGAGACCGGTTCGCCCAAGCCGAGAGCCTTCATCCCACTGGCGATCCTCTTGATCGTCGAGACCAGCCACCAGATACCGATCGCGAATGGAAAGAGGTAGAGGACGAACCCTAGGCCAAAGGTGAAAACACCGACAATGGTGAACAGGAAATACAGAACGCTCGTGACAACGAGAAACTTGACGCTGCGCCAAAAGATCTTGATCTGCCATTCGAAATGAGATTGAAAGGTCGCTGACGCTCTGTCTCGGTGCGAGTAGGCAAGAATGACGCCGATCAGCGCCGAGAGAGGAACGAAAAACCCGACGATGTAAAGGACGTAGTTCAGGTTGGCGGCTCCGCGGCCACCATCCTGTCCGGTCACCACTGAGTTGCTGGAAACCTTACTGAGATCCATGACGCCACCTTTCAGACCGTCGACAATGACTGCTGGAACGAGCACGAGTCCGTAGGGTTCGCAAACTCGTTTCCGGCTCCCTGGACTTTTGGGGAGTCTTTTTGCTTTCACTTTCTCGTCCCCGCGTTGAGTAACTCCGGAAGATGAAGCAGCCCGGTCAAAGAACACGCAACAACGGCTCAACGCGTCGGCGTGATCGAGACTTGTCGATCAATGCGGATCACGCTAACGTCGGCCGCGTTGACCCCGACGAAAATCGAGTACCGCATCCTCGGGCCGCTCGAGGCTGCGGTAGACGGTCGACCTGCGGCAACCGGTGGGCGGATACAACGTGCGTTCCTCGGGGTCTTCCTGTTGCGGGCGAACGAGCCGCTCTCGCCCGACCGCCTCGTCGACGCCGTCTGGGGCGAGGCACCGCCGTCCTCGGCGCTCCACGCCGTCAGCGTCTACGTCGCGAAACTGCGCAAGGCACTCGGCGCGGACGCGATTGCGCACACTCCAGCCGGCTACATTCTGCGGGTCGCGCCCGGCCAGCTCGACCTCGAGCGCTTCGAGGCGCTCGTCTGGGACGCGCGAGAGAACCTTGTGGCCGGCGAACCGGGCCGCGCGTGCGAGCTCCTCGACGAGGGCCTTTCGCTCTGGCGTGGGCCGGCACTCGTCGACACGGAACTGGAGGACTTCGCACGGGCAGACGTCGCCCGACTCGAGGAGCTCCGCCTTGGAGCTGCGACGTCGCGGGCCGAGGCGCTCCTCGCGCTCGCGCGGGCCGGCGAGGCCCTGCCGGAGCTCGAGGCGCTCGCGGCGGAGCATCCCCACGACGAACGGGTCGCAGGACTCCTCATACTGGCGCTCTACCGCGCGGGCCGGCAAGGCGACGCGCTCGCTCACTACCAGACGACACGGTTGCGGCTCGCCGCCGACCTCGGCATCGAGCCGTCGCAGTCACTCCAGGAGCTCGAGCGAAAGATCCTGGCGCAGGAGCCCTCGCTCTCGCTCGAGCCGGAGGAGATCGAGCAGGTCCGGTCGGTCGTCGCGCTTCCGCACCGACTCGACGATCTCACGGCAGTCGCCGAGCTGACGGAACCGTTCGCGCTCTCTCGGAACCCACACGAGGTCATTCTCAGCTGGATCGCGCCGCCAGGGTCTGCAGACAAGGTCTCACTGGCCGAGGCGCACACCCTGCTCGCGAGCTTGCGCACGCAGCTCCTCGAGCGCGGCGGCCGCGCCCGGGTCGCGGCCTTCACGACCGAAGATCGCGCCGCTGACATCCTCCGCCTCACCGGACGCTCGAATGTTGACCTGCTCTTACTGGGCTGCGAACTCACCGACCTCGACGACGACGGCCGCTTCGGGCCTGAACTCACGCGCATCCTCGGCGGCGCGCCGTGCGACGTCGCGCTCTGGTTCGAGCGCGGGGAGGCGGCGCGGCCCGGGACGGCCCAATCCTCGTTCCCTTCGGCGCCCTCGAGCACGACTGGGCTGCGCTCGAGCTCGCCGGCTGGATCGCGACGACGACCGGGCGGCCGCTGGCCCTGCTCGGGGCGACCGCTGATTCGAGCGGCGACCGGCGGGATGCGAGCCGGATGCTCGCCGACGCGAGCCTGCTGATCCAAGGCGCCAGCGGCGTGGTGCCCGAGCCACGGCTCGTGGCGCCGGGGCGGGCGGGCCTGCTCGATGCAATCGAGGACGCGGGCCTGGTCGTATCCGGCCTCTCGGACCGCTGGGCAGCAGAGGGCCTGGGCGCGACGCGCCTCGAACTCGCGCGCGCGGCCCGGTCGCACGTCCTCTTCATTCGCAGCGGGCAGCGACCGAGCGGCCTCTCGCCCGTCGAAAACCTCTCGCTGTACCGGTGGTCGATGACAGTCGCCGCGCGATGACGGCGCGCGACCTCCTGCCGACCGGAGCCGCAGTCGCCGGCTACACGCTCGAGGGGCTCGTAGGGCGCGGAGCTACGGCGGCCGTGTATCGCGCGCGGCACCCGGCCCGGTCGGAGCCGGTCGCGCTCAAGCTGATGAGACCGGACGCGTACTGGGACGATGACGCGCTGGAGCGCTTCGAGCGCGAGGCGCGGCTCGCGGCCGCCGTCGCGCACCGGGGGATCCTCCCCATCTATGAGGCCGGTCAGGACGCGGGGCGGCCGTTCGTCGCGATGAGGCTCGAGCGCGCGCGACCTGCGGGCCCTCCTCCGAGCGGAGTCTCGACTTCATCCCTCGCGTACAGTTGCTCTCGTCTCGCAGGTCGCATCCGCGCTTGATGCGGCGCACGCGCACGGTCTCGTGCATCGCGACGTGAAGCCGTCGAATGTCCTCCTGGGCGAGGAAGCTGGCGAGGAGCGAACCTATCTCGCCGACTTCGGCCTCGCCCGCGCGACATTCTCCGATATCGGAGCCCTCACGGCGGGCATCGTCGGCACCGTTGGCTACGTCTCACCGGAACAGATCCGGGGCGAGCCCGTCGACCACCGAACCGACGTCTACGCCCTCGGTTGCCTGCTCCACGAATGCCTGACCGGCAGGCTTCCCTTTGCGCGGCGCGACGCGCTCGCGATCCTCTGGGGCCACCTTCGTGACGACCCGCAGCCGCCGAGCGTGCTCGTACCCACGCTGCCGCGCGAACTCGACGAGGTCGTCGGCCGTGCGCTCATGAAACAGCCCGACGAGCGCTTCCGCACAGCCGGCGAACTGGCCCAGGCAGCGCGCGACGCGATGCACGGTTCGGCACGGCCGGATCGACGCGCTCCACACCGCGCGCAGCTACCGGCGGGCCTCGTCACACTTTTCCGCGCACAGGGGCTGTGCGACGGCGAGCGTGCGTTCGTCGCCGCAGCATGCGCAGCCGAGAACGGCATCGTCGTGGAGACGCAGGGCGACGATACTGTGCTCGCGGCGTTCGAGGATGCGGAGGACGCGCTCCGCGTCGCGGTGCGCGTCGGTCTGCGCGCACGGGTCGGGATCCACCGCGGCACACCGCATGCAACCTCGCGCGGCTACGTCGGCGCCGACGTCGACCACGCGGCACGCGTCGCCGACGCGGCACACCGTGGCCAGGTTCTGCTCTCAGCGTCCGCTGCCGAATCCGTCGACCCCGAGCTCTTGCAGCCACTCGGGGCGCACCGGCTCCACGGCACGAGCGACCCCGAGCCGCTGCACCAGCTCGGCGACGTCACCTTCCCACCGCTCAAGACCGCCGCGACCACCAATCTTCCGCTGCCGGAGTCGACCTTCCTCGGCCGGGACGACGTCCTCGAAGCCGCCGAGCGCGACCTCACCGGCACGAGAATGCTCTCGGTCGTCGGTTCGGGCGGCGCGGGCAAAACGCGATTCGCGCTCGAGCTCGCGCGCCGCCTCCGCGACGAGCGCTTCGCTGACTTCACCGGTGGCGTGTTCGCCTGCTTCCTCGCGTCCCTGCGCGACCCGACTCTCGTGCTGTCGACGATCGCGCGAGCCCTCTCGGTGCCCGAGAAGCCGGGGCGGAGCGCGCTCGCCGCGCTCACAGCGCAAATTGGCGACGAGCCGATGTTGCTCATGCTCGACAACGTGGAGCACCTCCTCCCGTCGACTGCCGAGCTGGAACAGCTCCTCGCAGCCTGTCCGCGGCTCGTGCTTCTCGCGACCTCCCGCGAGCGCCTGAATATCGACGGCGAGCAAGTATTCGAGCTGCCGCCGCTCGGCGTCCAGGAGAGCGTCGCACTCTTCTGCGAGCGCGCGGACTGCGAGCCCTCCGAGCCGGTCAACGAACTCTGTGCGCACCTCGAGGGGCTGCCGCTCGCGGTCGAGCTCGCTGCGGCGCGCATGACGCTCCTCTCACCGGAGCAGCTGCTGCTGCGCCTGTCTCGCCGACTCGATCTCCTGAAGGCGGACAACCAAGCCGACCCGCGGCAGCAGACACTCCGGGCGACCATCGAGTGGAGCTTCGACCTCCTCGAGCCGAGCGCGCAGACGCTCTTCACGCGGCTGTCCGTGTTCGCGGGCGGCTGCACGCTCGAGGCGGCGGAGGTCGTCTGTGATGCGGAAATCGACGCCCTCGAAGCGCTCCTCGACAAGCACCTCGTGCGCCGTGCCGGCGAGCGATACTCGATGCTCGAAACGATCCGCGAGTACGCGTCGGAGCGGCTCGACCGATCCGGTGAGGCCGCCGAGCTCGAGCGGCTGCACGGCGGCTACTTCCTCGCCTTTGCGGAAGAGGCTGAGCCGAACCTCCGGTGGAGCGGGAGCCCGGGAGAATCGCTCCGCCGCCTCCTCGCTGAGCAGAACAACCTCCGCGTGGCCTTCGACGGCTTCGCCGTTGCGGGCGAGAGCCAGTTCGCCCTCCAGCTCGCCGCAGCGCTCTCGAGGTTCTGGGTGATGACCGGCCAGCTCGCGGAGGGTCGTCGCCGCCTGGAGAGCGCTCTCGTGGTCGACGACGCGCCGACCCGAGCCCGGGGTCGTGCGCTGAACGGACTTGCCGTCACAACGCTCGGCGTGGACGCGGCAGTCGCACGGCGCAGCGCCGCCGAGGCGTTCACGCTCAACGAGCTGATCGGAGAGAGCTGGGGCGCCGCGTACGCCGCTTTCCTGCACGGGCAGGCTGCGGCTCTCGCCGGCGACCCCGCTGGAGCTGAGCGCGTGCTCGCCGACAGTCTGGAGCGGTTCCGCGAGCTCGGAGACGACCATTACATCCTGCTCGCGACCGACGGCCTCGCCGGTGTCTACGACGAGCTCGGCGACCTCGCGAGCGCGAGGCCGCTGCATGAGGAGAACCTCGCTCGCGCCCGTGCGCAGGGCAACCGGCGGATCGTCGCGCTCTCACTCGACCAACTCGCGTCCTACGCACGAAACGAAAACCGGATCGATGAGGCACTCACGATGCTCCGGGAGTCGCTTGTCATCCTTCGCGAGCTCGACGACCTCCTCGGGATCGGCGAGAACCTCGGCCGCTTCGCCCGTGTCTTCGCCGTGGCGGGACAGCCCGAGACGGCCGCCCAACTCCTCGCCAGCCTGGAGACACTCTACGAGGAGACCGGCGTCGGGGTGCTCTCGTGGGTGGCGAAAATGAACGCGGAGACGCTCGCGACGATCCGCGAGCAGCTCGACGCGCCGACGCTCGCCGCCGAGACAGCGCGTGGCCGGGCGCTCACCGTCGACGACGCGGTAACGCTCGCGCTCGGGGCATGACGGCATCGCTGCACGGTTGATCGACTCTTGACCGTTCGCTGCGACCGGCTACGACTTCGCGTGGACTAGCGACGACCGGAGCACGCCGGCCTCCTGGCGGCTTACTCGGGGATAGGGTCCGCTGCTGGGTTCAGAGCACGGCAGTCACAGGTCTTCGAACGTGTATTCCGATCACCAGTCCACCGCTTTCGTTTGAGGACGTTGGCCCGGAGGATGCCGCTCCTCGGAAGCGCAAGCGAGACTCTGCGATGTCCGGGGTAGGCTCCTAGCGTGGCGTACTACTTGTTCAACGTCGTGAACGCGGACGCAGCGACGGAGACGGCGTTTCGTGAACAGCTCGCCGGGTTCCTGCGAGTCAGGCTGTGGGGTATCGAAGAAGACGAGCGGCACGGTGATGCGCTTGCCCCCGGCGATCTTGTCCTGCTCTATCTTGGCGCGCCAGATCGGGAATTCATCGGCCGCGCGGAGATCGCCTCGGCGGTACATGACTGGACGCCGTCCGAGGCCCGGGTGTACCTGGGTGATTCGCCTGCCGGCGTGTTGCTGGCCGAGGTCGAGGAGTGGGTCCCGCCCGTACCCATGAGTGCCGTGCTGTCGCAGATCGACCCGGCGGAGAATGCAAAGGCCGATTTTCAATCTGGCGTTGTTCGGATCACCGCCAGCGAATACGAAACTGCCATTGCCGTCGCCGCCAGACGCGTGCCCTCGATCGGCTGACAGAACGCTCGCGTCTGCTTCAGCCGGAGTCTAGACCTGGTGTCGAAGCCGCCCCGTGGGATTCGATATCTCCGACGCGGTCGAGCGCAAGGGAGAACGCGTCGTCGAGGCTGAGTTCTCGACCGCGTGACCATGCTTCCGCGAACGCTGCGTCGTCGAGTTGTGTCTGGATAAGGGCCGTCGTTTCGCTCCGCTCTCGTTCCGTCCAGGGTTCATCCATGGCCGTGAGATCTTCGGACAGGCGGACGGCCCGTGCGGCGAGTTGCGCGGCCGTGCCCGCCTCGCCAAGACGGACGAGGATCGCCGCGAATCGCATGAGGTCGACGGAGAGAAAGGCGGCGAACCCGAATCCCTGATGGATCGCGTAGGCGCCTCCGATCATTTCCCACGCGTCGTTGAGGCGCCCCTCCTCGACGGCGTACATTGCTAGCGCTCCGAGCGCGAGGGCCTCGACCCGTTTGTTGCCAAGCGACCGCGCACGAGCAAGGTTGTCGTCGTGGAGCGCCCGAGCCTGCTGATGCTCGCCGAGTTGCTCGTAGAGGAATGCCCGGTGGGTCTCGCCGGCAAGGACGAAGTGATCGTCGGCGAGTGCGTGGAATGCGTCCACGCTCACTTCGAACAGGTCGAGCGCCCTCGCCCATTCGCCTTCGCGCTCGGCGATCCACGCGAGCACCCAACGAGCCAAGGCGGCTCCAGTCGGATCATCTGTCTGGACGAAGACCTGCATTGCCTCCTCGGCGCGGCAGCGAGCCCTCTCGAGGTCAGCGGTGTCGCAGGGTCCTGCCACGGCCGTGAGTTGGGCCGCTCCGACCAGCGCGCGCGCCCGGGCCTGCGTCGGGCACGGGTCGGCGGCGAGAGCGCGCTCCAGCCAGCCGCGCGCTTCGCGGACGTGCCCCCGGACCATCCAAAACGGCCAGAGCGCCCCGGCCAGTGCGAGCGCGCCCTGCGTGTCTTGGAGGGTTTCCAGTGTGTCCAGGGCTGCCCGGAGGTTGTCGTGTTCCACCGCGAGCCGCTCCAGCGCCGCCTTCGGACGCCCGCGCTCAATCTCTGGGGCTGCCTCGACTGCGAGTGTGAGGTAGTGATCGGCGTGGCGTCGACGCATTACGTCTTCCTCGCCCGAGCGCTCGAGCTGCTCGCCCGCAAACTCGCGGATCGTCTCGAGCATGTCGAACCGCGATCCGTCAGCGGTGACGATGTGGCGAACGAGGTGTTGTTCGACAAGCGCCGCGAGAAGCGCGATGCTCGTGTCGCAAACGGCCTCGATGGCTTCCAGGGTGCTGCCTCCGGCGAAGACCGCAAGACGGGCGAAGTCGCGCCGCTCGTGCTCGTCGAGCAGGTCGTAGCTCCACCCGATCGTGGTCCGAACCGTCTGTTGGCGCTCCGGCAGGTCGTGCTGGCCTCCGGTCAGCAGGGGCAGCAGCGGGTCGAGCCGTTCGAGGAGCTCGGTGGTGGTGAGGGCACGGGTGCGGCTTGCTGCGATCTCGATCGCGAGTGGCAGCCGGTCGAGGCGGTCGCAGATCCTGCGGATCGTCGTGTCCCCGTCAGCGTCCGGATGAAAGCGAGGATCGGCTTCTTGTGCGCGACTTCGGAAGAGCTCAACCGCGGCGTCACCGGTGAGCGGTTCGACGGGATAGACGCGCTCGCCCGAGAGGTGGAGGACACTGCGGCTGGTGACCAGCAAGGTGAGACGGGGAAGGTGGGCGAGGAGCTCGCTGTAGAGCGGCGCGGCCGCCCGGAGGTGTTCAGCGTTGTCGAGGACGAGCAACAGCTCGCGCGCACGGAGGGCGGCTTGGAGCGCTTCGAGCGGGTCTCCCGCGTGTTCGCGAAGTCCGAGCGTGCCGCTGATCGTCGCGGCGAGGAGGCTCGGGTCGCGCAGCGGTGCGAGCTCGACGAGTGCAGCGCCGTCGGCAAACGACGCGGCGTTTTGTCGTGCAGCCTCGATTGCGAGGCGCGTCTTGCCACTGCCGCCGGCGCCGGTGAGCACGATGAGTCTCGCCTGCCGTCTCTCGAGGAGATCGGCCAGCTCGCGGAGCTCGCGCTCGCGGCCGAGCAGCGGCGTCGCCGGCAAGGGGAACGGGAACCCTGTATCGGTCAGGTCTGAAAGAGCGAGGGCCGGGTCGTGCGTGAGGATGCGGCGCTGCAGCTCGCGCAACGGGGGACCGGGCTCAAGTCCGAGCTCGTCGAGCAAGCGGCCGCGTATCGCGCTGTAGGCGTCGAGCGCCTCGGCTTGTCGTCCCGAACGATAGAGCGCCATCATCAGAAGCGCCTGTGTTCGCTCGCGCAGCGGATGCGCGACGGCGAGCTCGCGCAGCTCCCCGAGCAGAAGCGTGTGGTCTCCGAGCCGAAGCTGCGCGTCTAGCCGCTCCTCGACTGCGTGCAGTCGCAACTCCTCGAGGCGCTCTCCTTCGGCGCGCGCGAAGTCCTCGTACGCGAACTCCCCGAAAGCCGGCCCGCGCCAGAGCGACAAGCCACGACCGAGCATCGACGCGGCCAACTTCGCATTTCCTTCCTGCAGCGCGACCTTGGCCTCGGCGAGCAGCTGTTCGAACCGCACCGCGTCAAGGAAGTCGTCGTCGAGCTCGAGCGCGTACCCCACACTGTCGGTGCGGATCCGGATGCCCACTGCGAGCACATTGCGCAGCCGCGACACGTAGAGCTGAAGCGCCTTCGCAGCGTTGTCGGGAGACCGCCGCCCCCAGATCGCGTCGGTCAGAAAGTCGACCGGTTGTGTCTTCGCGGGATTGGCCGCCAGTGCCGCCAAGAGCCGGCGCTGCTTGGCCGGCAGCGCCACCGGCTCGCCCTGGTCAGTCACGAGCTCGACGGGGCCGAGGATACGGATCTCCACATCGCCTCCCTTCCGAGCGGATTCTCACTCGTTCAGCACTGGAGCGAAAGCCGGCCGATACCGAAATGACACCGACGTGTTCAACGCTTGACCCATGTCCTATGCCGTTGTCCACGATCTCCCGGCGAGCTGGCACGACTACGAGCGCCTCAGCGCCACCGCGATCGAGCCCGTCCCGGTCGGCCTGATCCTGCATGTCGCCGGGCCGACGGACGAAGGCATCCGGTTCATCGAGGTCTGGGAGGGCGAGCGAACCTGGGAGCACTTCCGGGCCGAGCGACTCGCTCCCATGCTCGCCGCGCTCGGCGACACGGCCGGGCGGCAACCGAGATTCCGCGATCTCCACGCGCTTCATCTGGTGCTGGGCAGACCAGCCCAGCCGTACCGAAAGGAACCCGAATGAGACCACCAGCTTCCGGATTTGGATCGTCAGCAGAAGGCGTGGCGAGATCGAAGCGGCTCGTCCCATGGGAGGGCATAAACCACATCGCATGCTTGCCCGACGGCTCGCAGATCACGTTCAACATGCCCAACTACGAATCATCGCCGCGGTCGTCGAACGTGTACACGATCAAGACCGATGGAAGCGGGCACGACGTCGGCGGCAAGATCGACAACATCCCCGACTCGTGGTCGCCCGATGGCCGCGGGCTCGCCTTCATCTCAAACAAGACCGGCACCTTCGAGATCTACTCGACGAACGCCGACGGCACGCCCGTGACACAGGTCACCCGTGGTCCGGAGGCGCACCTCGCGAGTTGGGGGACCAGGGAGGAAGCATGAAGACAACGAGGGGCGTTCACATCACAGCGCTGCTGGTGTTGGTAGCTGCCATCGCCGGCGTAGTCGCAGCGGACGGCTCTGCCGCCCGGCGTGCTGCGCGTCCGAGCATCGGCACGGTCGTGGCCAAGATCCCGATCCCCCCGAACTCGGGGGCGCTGGCCGTGGGGGAGGGAGCCGTCTGGGCGACGAGCGATACGGTGCCGATCTTGTTGCGGATCGACCCAGCGACGAACACGGTTGTCGCCCGCACCCCCATCGCGTCGAAGAACATGTGCACGGATCTGCCGGGGAGCTGCGGAGAGGCTGCGGCAGGTAACGGCGCGCTGTGGATCGCACGAATGTTCGACAACAGCGTCTTGCGGATCGATCCGAGCACCAACTCGCTGGCGGCGACGATTCCCGTCGGCCCCCAGCCGGAGGGGATCGCGACGACGCCGGGTGCCGTTTGGGTCGTGAACAGAGGCGGCCCCAGCGTCTCCAGGATCGACCCCGCGACGAACAAGGTCGTGGCGACGGTCCGCATCGGATCAGTGCCGTGCTGTTCCGACGACATGGCGGTCGCGGCAGACGCCGGGGCGGTTTGGGTGAGCGTGCCGAGCGCGGCCAGCGTCGTCCGCATCGATCCCGGACGAACACCGTCGTCGCGAGAGTTCAGCTCGCGCAGACGCCTTGTGCGTTCCTGGCGGCTGGCGGGGGAGCGGTCTGGTCGGCGGGAGGTCACTGCGGTGGCTCGGTCATCCGCATCAACGGCCGGACGAACAGACCGGCCGGTGCGGTCAAGGGAACCTCGGTGCCGGTCGGAGTCGCCGTCGGCTTCGGATCGGTGTGGGTGGCCGACCTCGGCGCGCGGCAGATCGTGCGGGTCAACCCGCGCACGAACCGGATTGTCGGCCGGTTGGGGTTGCGAGGGACGCCTGTGCGCCTCGCCGTCGGCTTTGGCTCGCTGTGGGTGCGCGACGACAGCGGCCGAGTGCTGCGCATCAACCCGCAACGGTGACCTGAAAGCTCGGAAACGAAAGGAGAAGACATGAGAACCACATCAGCAGCTGGAGGCGTACTGTGCTGATTGCCTTGACCGCAGCGGCGAGTGCTGGAGGCGCGGCCGCTGTCACGGCGAAGGCGGAGGGCATGACGCCGAGCCACTTGTCGGCGGCCGGCTGGAGCTGCATCCAGCCGCGACTCGATCCGACACTCATGCTGTGCGCGCCGCCAGGCGTCGGCCTGCCGCCGCTCCCCGGAACGCCCGGCTTCGAGGACAGAGCGCCCTCTTACGAGTTCCTGGTCTTCGAGTACGCGACGGGTGACCTCTGGTCCTGCACTCGCACCTGACGGCCCGGCGCACAGCCGACGGGGCGCGACGTCACTGCATGGTCTGACCCCCTCAGCAGGGAGGGGGTCAGCTTCTCGCCCGGCTTATGCGAGCCCCATCCACGAAAGGGCGCAATGAAGACAACCCTGTACGTCTCGGCCGCACTGCTCACGGCGATCATTTTCATCAAGGCATCGTCTGCGGCGCCGTCTAATTGGATCGTCGAGCGCTACTACACGAGCGAAACATGGAGCTCGTTCGCCGACATCGGCAAGAAGGACAACGGGGGTCCCGGCGACGTCTACACGTCCCAGCAGTCCCTCAGCACGACAGACGGTCACCACGTAGGCGTCGTCAACGGGTTCGGCGTGAATCTCAAGAAGCCGTACGTCTTCTTCCACTGGACCGCCTCGCTCGACGGCGGCACGCTCACCATCGGTGCCGTCATCGACCTCATGGACAAGCGGGCCACCTACCCCATCAATGGCGGCACTGGGCGCTACGCCGGGACCCGCGGCACGGTCACGATCACAGACGCCGCCAAGAACCGGTCGCTCGTCGTCGTGCGCTACGAACGATGACCACCCACCAAAGTAGGCCCTGAACGGGTTACGGCGTGACAAGTGTCGAACCGGCCTCTTGGGGACCGGCCGAGGCGTGCCGGCCTCCTGGGGGATTGACCGCGGGCATTCACCGCCAGGACTTGGCCGAGCCCGTGTTCACACATTGAAGGTTCGGGTCTCCACATGGACCGGTCGTGTTACCGCACGATCAGCGAGCGCCGGCTAATGAAAAGCGGCCGGCTTGACGGGGACGGCGTGGCCGCCAGCGTCGTGGTCGTGCTCATTCTCTTCGCCGCCTGGTGGACACACCAGCGCATCGCCTGATCGACTCAGGCCGGCTCGATACCGATAAATGTCTGCTCGAGCACACCAGACTCGTGCACCGACACGACAAGAAGCGGTGTGTCTCCAATGTTGCGGAATCCATGCGGCGTCTCCGGCGGAACGACCAGCATGCAATTCGGCCGGAGCTCGACGACGGCATCGCCGGCCGTCCAGCGACCTTCGCCTTCGAGTAAGAGAAACGTTTCCGAGTACGGATGGACATGCATCTCGACACTGCCGCCGGGCGGAGTTCGGACGACGAACACCGAGATGCCGATACCTGCCCGCTTCCTCCCTTCGAAGAGAAAAGCGGTCGCGCTGTCGTTGAAACGCAGGGCGTCGAGGTCGAACGTCGCAGGCTCATTCATGGCCGCAGGTTACGTCAGGTCCCACCCACGGATTCTCGCCGCACCGGGGACGGCCGCCTGCCTAGCTCACCCGAGGCGGCCGTAAGCGGTGAGAGTGCGGAGGGCGCCGAGCGTCACGATGCCGCGCCACTCGAGCCGCGACGCCTCGCTCGGCGGCTCCCACGTCACCGGCCAGCCACCGTCGGTCTGCTGGTCGCGCTCGAGGCGGTCGAGGTGCGCCTCGATCTGGGCGTCGTCGAACAGCTGCCGCCAGCGGCTCTCGGGCGTGGGCGCGAAGGCGAGCGGCGTGAGGCCGTACCCCTCGGCGTCGGCGTCGGCGAGATACAACTCCGCGTCCGGAAGCTGCGCGGTGACGGGGCCGACGAGCGACTCCGCGCGCCGGCGATCCGGAACGTGCTCGAGGAAGCCGAACGCCACCGCGAGCCCATGGGCGTCGTGCGGCACCCCGCGGTCGAGCTCGCGCCAGCAGAAGTCGGTGGCCGCGTCGAGCCAGGGATGATCGACGCCGAGCGCATAGAGCAGCCCAGCGATGGCCGCGGTCGGGTTCAGGCCGGGCGGGAAGTCGCCGTCGCCCCAGTGGTTGGCGCGCGGGTAGGCGGCGATCGACGGCAGCACGCACGGGACGCCGCCGTCCGATCCCACCGCGGCGAGGTAGTCGCACGCACGCTGCAGCATCGCCGCGTCGCTCGTACCCGCGGCGAAGAGTGTCTCGAGCGCGACCTGCACGTCGAGCGGCTGGCTCGCCGGGCAGCGCTTGTCCGGCTCGAGCCCGTGGCCGAACCCGCCGTCCTCGTTCTGGTAGCCACGCAGCGCCTCGACAACTCCTGCGGCTGGAGCGCCCTCGAACAGGGTCGCGTAGAGGCGCTGCTCGAGCAGGCGCGCTTGGCGCGCAAGGAAGTCGGTCGCCCGGGCGTGGAGGTCGCTCACCCGAGCAAATGCTACGCGGCCGGTGCAAGGGAGAGCCGGCCCTGTTCTGCCCTCGTCCAGGCGTCCCAAGCGCCTGATCGACTCCACCGCACAAACGACCCCGGGCGGAGGCCTCCTGGGTTACGGCTCGGTGGGGCCGGCCTCCTGCTTATCTACTCGATGTGTGCCTGGCCCCTGGCCCGTTGACCGAAACCGGCCTCCTGGGCGTTTGACCGAAGCCGGCCGCGGCATCCTGGCGCGTTGACCGACGCGGCCGCCTGGAGAACTAAACGAGGCCGACCCGCTTACGTCAGCGCGGAGCCAGCATGCAAGACCACCCCACTCCGCATTGCACAGAGTCCCGAACAGCACGTCGGTGCGCTGACGGCGCTGCTCTCCCAGAATCTCAGGAATCCCAGACGCCCATTGAGGAACGGTCGCTGGAGAGGACGACCTCCACTTGCCACGCCGGCGTGAATGCCAGGGCCGACCTGGTCCGACTGGTGTCTGACACGTTGGTGTCAGACACCAGTTCCGTGTGCCTGGGGCATTCGCCCCCGCCGCTACAAGTCTGAAGACGGTTAGCCCATCTTCTCGATGATGCCTTTCATCGCGCCCTCGTCGAAGGCGCGCATCGTGGTCGAGCGAAGGTTGCCGGTCGAGGCGAGTTGAAGCGCCACGGCCGTTCCCGTCTCGTCGTCGGGAAAGTCCGCGACCGTGACGAGATCGTATGGCCCGATCGTCCAGAGAATTGTCTCGATCTTGCCGCCTTTGCTCTCGACGAGCTGCTTCGCAGCCTGGTAGCGGTTGACGGTGTCCTTGGCGTTCACAACGCCCTGGTCCGTCCAGTTGTAGAGGGTCACGTACTTGGGCACAGCGCCTCCTCAGGTCGTCGCCCGGCGCGCGCCACAGACGTCGACGCATAGCCAAGACGGTTCCCACCGATCGTACGACCCGACCAGGGACGCTTCAACCGGGTAGGAACCTCGTCGGGCCAGCGTCCTCTCGTCTGAACGTTGCCGGCAGGAGTTGCCACCGACCTCCTGGCCTGTTAACCGACCCGCACCGCACATGCGTCGCCTCCCCTGGCGTTGCTTCACGGTCTTGCGACTTCGTCGCGCTGCACTCGCCAGTGCGGAGGCGGCGGGAATCGAGCCCGCGCAGGATTTCAGCGATCAGCCGCGGGGCGTCGCGCCCATTGCGAGCTCGAGTGCCTGCTCCCACCGCAGCGCCCGGCCTTCTTCGTAGAGAGCCGCAGCCCGCGTTTCACCGAGCCGGTCACGAGCGGCGCCGAGGTCGCGTTCGCGCCAGGTCTCGACCGTATTCGTGCAATCCCACGAAGGACCAGATCAAGAACGCGCCCGAGTACGACGAAGATCAGAATCGCGACGCGAGCTACCGCAGTAGATATCGCGACCAGCTCGGTAGCTACTACGGCACAGGTGGGGCTGGCTACCGCGACGACGGCCTGCGCTACGGCGCCCGTGAGTGGCGAGCGTGCGACGAGCTAGGGCTTGTGGTCTGCACGAGTGCGGTTAGGAGTTTGCGGAGTTGCTGCATCTGTTTGTTGCCGAGGGTTTGTGTCCACTCGTTCTCGAGCTCGGCGATGATCTCGAGCGCTGTCTGGACTTGTGCCCAGCCGCGGTCAGTGAGGCAGATGAGTGACGCGCGGCGGTCGCTTGAGTCAGGACGTCGTTCGAGGTAGCCGTGCTGTTCGAGGTAGTCGACGAGATAGCTCATCGATTGCTTTGTGATCTGGGCGCGCTCGGCGAGGTCGGTGAGGCGCGTGCCGTCGGCGTCGATGTGCTGGAAGACAGCGGTGTGTGCGGGGCGGATGTCGTCAAAACCGACGTCGGCTAGTCCCGCGCTCACGCGGTCTACGACGGACTGGAAGGGGATGCGGAGGAGGATCCCGAGGTTGGGTCGTGTGTCGCGGGAAGCGCCGCGAAGGGCGTGCGTGTGTCGACTTGACATGTGCGCTGCCATCTTGTCAGTATTCCAGATAGTCAGTTTTCCGGACTGATATCCGAGCAGGGAGAGTGGCTCGGCGGTGATCGGGCTTGTTGCGAGCGTGGCGATGTTGTTGTAGGTATTCGAAGATCACGGACCGCAGCGCGGCAAGAAGGAGGTGCGGTCGGTCGCTTCAGGGGAGAGGGAGCGGGAGTTCGATGCGGCAAGCTGCATAGGTGGTGGCCGCGCAGTGTGCGCTTCCTTCTCGTGACACACCAGACGAAAGGAGCAAGTATGAGGTTCCGTATCGCGCACGTCTTGGCCATGGTGGTCGTGTTGTCAGCGGCGGCGGCCACTGCGTTGGTCAGTGCCACAGGCATCGCCAGCGCTGCCCCGGGCAAGGCCGTCTACACCTGCTCCGGCGGTGATTTCGCCTCGGGGAACTTCACCAGCATCCCCTCCGGGAACTACGACCGCATCTTGGTCACGGGTGTGTGCAACATCGTGCCTGGTGCTGTGATCAACGTCGCCGGCAACATTGACGTCGCCCCCGGTGCCGTCCTCGACGCGCAAAGCGCATCGTCGACGATCACCGTCGGACACAACATCACGGCCGCTGCGGGCTCGCTCCTCGGCCTGGGCTGCCAGCCGACAAACACGATCGGCATGTTCGCGGGAGTGCCGTGCAGCGACGACCCGCTGCAGACGACCATCACCGTGAATGGGTACGTCAACGCGACCAACGCGGACACCGTTCTGATCAGAAAAGTGACAGTGGCCGGGAACGTCACGCTGATCGGAGGAGGCGGTGAGATCCCCTGGTCGATCAAGGGCAACACGATCGGTGGCAACCTCGTGATCAGCAACGTGGCGGCCGACTGGCTCGGCGTGCAGTTCAACCGGATCACCCGCAACGCGACGCTGACCAACATCACGGCCCTCGACCCGGGCGACCCGGGCCGGACCGTCGCCGTCGTGGAAAACACCGTCGGGCAGAACCTCGCCTGTTACGGACTCGCCCCAGGCGTGTCCCCCGGGTTCATCCCCGGCGAGGTCAACCACGTCGCCGGCAAAGCGACCGGCCAGTGCGCAGCGATCAGTGAGTAGCCCCGGTCTGAGCTAGTAACACCGTCCGTCTGCCACTCGTTGCACTCAGGCGGGTGGTAGACGGACGCTCTAAGGTGTGGTTCCGCCGGGGCCAGGTGGGGAGCCGGCGCGGGCTAGACGACAAAGACGCAGCCGTTCCAGTAGGCCTGCACCCGGCGCGGCCGGCGCTGCAGATCGACGTGGAGCTCATCGGGCAGCCGGCGAAGGCCGACCGGAACGAACAATTCGATGCCGGCACCGTTCGCGACCGAGCGAAACCCGCGCTCGGCGGGCGGCTCGGTGGCGGTGCCGAGCGAAATGCCGCCCCCGCAACAGCGGTTCTTCTTCGTCCAGACATACAGCCGCCCACCACTCGCGTGGACGAACTCGGAAGCGGCGGGCGAGACGACCAGTTGCATCAACCTGCCGCAAGGCTAGTCAAGCGCGGTCCGAGTAGCGGGAGACCACCGGCTCTCTGAAGGGCACCGCGTCTGCCGAACTGAACCGCCGCTCTCATCAGGCAGCTGGCGCGCCGCGGGCCCCGAATGAGCCTGGTCGTGGTCGCGGCGGGCGACGGGAAGTCAGCTCTTCCGTCAGGCGTCGTCCGCGTGAGCGCGCTTCGCCTCTTCCTCCATGCGCTCGAGCCGCGTGTAGTAGTCCGGAAACTCGTTCAAGTGGGCGAGCGCGATCTTTCCTGTCACGACCGGGTCGCTGTCGGTGACGTTCGTCGAGAGGTCGTGGAGCCCGTGCTCCAACTCGACGTCCATTCCTCTCCGAAACTGTTCGGCATCGAACGGAGCCGAGTCCCAGTCGATGCCAATCTCCTCTCCGACGCTCCGTGCCTCGTCGACGGTGAAGCTCGTCCGGTCGGTCATCGCCGCCCCTCCTCTTCTCGCTTTGGCGTCAATGGTACGCCGCTCACCGACCCATCAGGACCGGTGGTGGTCGCGTCTACCTCCGCGGTCGTGGTTGTGGGGCAGGTGGAGCCAGTGATGTTGCACGGGCAGGGTGGCGGCACCGACGAGGACGCCGGCGGCGAGCGCCATAGCGAGAAGGTAGGTTCGCCACCGGGCCTCGAACGCGGCAAGGAACCAATGCAGGCGAACATGCCTGGACAGCCGCGAGAACAGGGCCAAGCGCTTCATCTTGGAAAGATGCGAATTCGCCTCTGAGTATTTCTGAACTGGACCAGGCGGTGGGTCAGGGGACTCAAGTACGGGCGAGAAGCCCCGGATCGCCTACAGTCCACTTGCGGTCGTTCTCGCGAACCCCTCCGCCTTTGACCTCCCCGGCGCAACCGACAGTGACTCCCCGACCGATCTCACCGCCGGAGCGGCAAGGAGCACGTTGGTTCTAGCGCTCTTCGGCGGCCATCTCCGTACCTGGATCGACACCTACGGCTACGAGGGCGTCTTCGTCCTGGTCGGACTGGAGAGCGTCGGCGTCCCGATTCCTGGTGAGACCGCCCTGATCACCGCGGCGGTCTATGCCGCGACGACCCACCACCTGAACATCGCGATCATCGTCGCAGTTGCCGCCGCAGCAGCGATCATCGGCGACAACGTCGGCTTCGCCCTCGGTCGCTGGGGCGGCTACCGGATCCTCCGCCGCTACGGCAGATACGTCCGCTTCGACCAGCGGCGCCTGAAAATCGGCCTCTACATCTTCCGCGAGCACGGCGGCAAAGTCGTCTTCATCGGACGTTTCATCGCCGTCCTCCGCACCTACGCCGCGTTCCTCGCAGGCACGAACCGCATGAACTGGCCGCGCTTCCTCGCCTTCAACGCAGCCGGAGGCATCACCTGGGCGCTCGTCATCGGCCTCACCTACTACTACGCGGGCAGCGCAGTCGCACACCTACGCGGCCCGCTCGACATCATCCTGGGCGCGACCGCCGTCGCAGTGGTAGTCGGCTCGCTGATCTACCTCCACAAGGCCGAGGACCGTTACGCCGCCAAAGCAGAACAAGCCTTTCCCGGAGAGCTACCGGAGTCGTAAAGGAGCCTGAGCGTGATGCTCGGCCGAGGAAGTGTGCCTTGCACACCGACGGGGCCCGAGTCCGAACATCGATAGCGAGCCCGCGCCGGCGGCCGCCCCGGGGGTTGACCGACCCGGGCCTCCAGGGAACTGCCTGGAGGGCTACGGCCCCCTGACCCGTCGACCGACCGGCCTCATGGTTATCCACCCGAGGCGCCGCGTGACTCCTGGCCATTTACCCGAAGCGTCCCTGACCTCCTGGCCCGTTGACAGCTGCCGCCGCGCCTGGGCAGTTACCAGAGCCGACAGGCGACGATCGTCGCGACTGCGGCCAACCTGTCCTCGCGCTCATCCGCGACTAGGAGCTCTGGCTGGCGGCCGGAGTGCCGTCGTGGCCGGCTAGTGATTTCTAGACCGGGCTGGCATCCGGGTGTGCCTCGTAGAGGCCGCGTCGCCGAGTGTGTGTGGTCACACGTTCAAGCGGCACCTGCGTCGCCCGGCGCGCGTGACGGCGGCGCTCTGCCCGAGCGCGCCTGCGTTGACGAGTGGACACGAGATTCTCCTTCCGTCCTTGCAAGCGTCCGCCTCTAGGGCTACGCCGTCATCGGGGAAACTTCGCAACCGAGACCGCCAAAGCACTAGATGGCGATCGCGGATCGGCGGGCCGGGAGCGCTTTCTAGCGGCCAGAGCTCTGGATCTTTC
Source organism: uncultured Thermoleophilia bacterium (assembly GCA_963828655.1). Lineage (GTDB taxonomy): Bacteria > Actinomycetota > Thermoleophilia > Gaiellales > Gaiellaceae > PALSA-600. The sequence goes on from CAWHFK010000005.1 coordinate 85,659, forward strand.
TACTTCGAGCGGGGACCAACGGCTTTGTGTGGATCACTAGAGGCGGGGCCCGAAGGCTCGCGAGCGAGAACGGCTACCGTCTCCTCGGAGACGGCTGAGGGCTCGCCGCTCGGTCTGTGCTCGATCTCCGGGGCCTTGATGTCGCCCGCCGCCGCCGAGCTGCTTCGGTAGAAGGGGGGTTCAGCAGCTCAACGGGGGCAGGCTCGTGGTCGCAGCCCCAGGTTGTCAGGATCCCGCGCCGCTGTTATCCGCAGTTCCTACCCGTTTGGGTTCGGGGAGCAGATCGGCCCGTGGCGGCTGTCTGGAAGGCACGTCTTCGCCACGGGCCGATCAGGACGCCTGCGCGCCCTTGCTGAGGATGGTGCAGGCGTTGTTTCGGTTGGGGCTAGACGAGTGCCTTGATGAACAGCTCGACTTCCTCGACGGGGAAGGTCTCGACCTCGATCACCTCGAGGCCGGCGATCCGGGCGTGTGCCTTGAAGGCTGCCTCGACCGTCGGCTACTTGAACGCGAACGAGCCGATCCCGCAAGCGCGCGACGGATAGGTCGAGGAAATCGCCACACGCATAGCCGTCACCCAACTCCCGATCGCTCTGACCAGGCCCGGGTCGTCAAGCCTGGTCGACCGAGTCTCCCGGGCGAACCCGGCAACCACATCGGGCCCCCTGCGGAACAACCCTGCGGGAAACCCGCATCCTGATCGTCCATGAGTTCTTCGGCGAGGGACGACCTCGCTGCCGCGACCTCGAGGAGGCGGCACTACTCGTCGAGAGCTTCGCAGCGACCCTCGCGGCGGCGCGCAGGGCGCGCTTCCTCTCCGCCCCCCAGATCGAGCGGCCGCCGATGCCGCAGAGAAGGAGCGCGACTCCGACCACGATCGCGAACAGCCCGAGCTGTGCGGCCATGTAGTAGCTGTTGAGCGCTGTCGTCAACGCCGTTTCGGTCACCCAGACGTTGTGGGCGCCGTTCGCTACGGGCTGCTGCGTCTTCGGGTCGAGCACGGCGAACGCGTTCGAGGTTGCGCCGTCCGGGGTCAGGTCGGACTTCGGCGTCCCCGGCTTCGCCTGATACTGGCCCATCTGGGCCTAAACGAAGCCGCCGGTCGCCTCGAGGGCGTGGATCTGCACGTACTGGGCGAAGCAGCGCGCCTTCGCCCCGGTGTTCACCGCGTCGTTCGCGAACGCTGCACGTCGGGATGTCGATCGCGTTCAGGTCGAGCTTCGCCGTCGTCGCGGTGGCGGTGATGCCCGCCGGGGTCATGTCCGGTGTGCGGTGATCTGCTCGGTGGTCAGCGAACTGGCCACGGTGTTGCGTCCGTTGACGCCCATCACGATTGTGACGACGCCGAAGGCGATCAGAACCGCCGCGGCGACGAAGCCGCCGATTTCCAACAGCTTGCGCATCTTTGCCTCTTCTCTCGGGGTGGGCGTTACCGATGCCGTCAGTGGGCGATCGCAACCGCCTCCTTGCGCTCCGCCTCGGGGTGCGCGAGGGCCGCTCCAGCGAGCACGACCTTGAGCGCGTCGTTCGCGCCGGCGTTCGCGAAGACGTCGTAGGCGTCGATCGTGTCGGCGAGTGCGAAGTGGTGGGTGGCGAAGATCGTCGGGTCGAGCCGCTCGTCGACGATCAGCTGCAGAAGGCGCGGCGTCGTCGAGGTGTCGACGAGCCCGGTCGTGATCGTCACTCCCTTGATCCAGAGCGTCTCCAGATGCAGGGTCGCCGGTGAGCCGTGCACGCCGACGTTTGCGACCTTGCCGCCCGGCCGCACGAGCTGGGTGCAGAGCTCGAACGTCGGGGACACCCCGACCGCCTCGATTGCGACGTCCGCGCCGAGCCCTCCGGTCAGCTCCAGCACCTGCGCGACCGGATCGCCGCTGCTGTTGTTGATCGTCACGTCCGCGCCGAACTGGCGGGCGCGTTCGAGGCGCGAGTCGGCGAGGTCGATCGCAATGATCCGCCCCGGGGTGTAGAGCGTTGCGGTCATGATCGCTGCGAGACCGACTGGCCCGGCACCGACGACAACGACGGTGTCGCCAGGTGTCACGTTGCCGTTCAGCACACCGACCTCGTAGGCGGTCGGCAGGATGTCCGCGAGAAACAGCACCTGCTCGTCGGAGAGCTGTTCGGGCACCGGATAGAGCGAGGTGTCGGCGAACGGGATGCGCGCGTATTCGGCCTGGACGCCGTTGATCTTGTGGCCGAGGATCCAGCCGCCTCCGCCGATGCAGAGGCCGTAGCGCGCCTGCTTGCAGAACCGGCAGCGTCCGCACGAGCTGATGCACGAGACGAGGACGCGATCGCCGGCCGCGACAGTGGTGGCCGCCGCGCCGACCTCGACGACGATGCCCACGGCTTCGTGGCCGAGCGTCGTTCCGGGCAGGCAGGTTGCAACGTCGCCCTTCAGGATGTGCAGGTCGGTACCGCAGATCGTGGTGCTCGTGATCTCGACGATCGCGTCCGTGGGCGCCAGGATGGTCGGGTCGGGGACGGTGTCCTAGCCCTTCTCACTCGGGCCGTGGTAGGTGAGCGCTTTCACGGTGATCCTTTCCGTTGATCGTTCAGGGGCTGGACCGTGCGGCAGCGCAGCGCTCAGGTTGTCTTCTTCTTGCTGAAGAACGAGCGGATCTGCGCGTACAACGCTTCCAGTGACTTCATGGATTTCACCTCCTCCAAGACGAATGGGATCCGGGGGCCGCAATCGAGCGACCCCCGGCCCGTGTTGTGTCATCAGCCGTGGAGGTTGACCTGGACGGAGAAGAGGCGGCGTGTGGAGATGCCGCCGAGGAGGTCTTCTCCGGACTTGCGAGCTCGGGTGAAGATCGCGATCAGCTGCTGGTTCGAGCTGACCGGAAAGCCGGCTTGCATCTGGAAGTTGAGCTCCGCCCAGCCGTCGCTGCCGGTTGTCTGCTCGGGCGGGATCGAGAGCTGGTTGAACGGGACGGCGGTCGCGTAGACCAGCGCTCCCTGCACCGACCTGCCTTTGCAGGCGGAGACGTGGTAGCGGACGATCAGCTGTCGGGTCCCGCGGTTGACGACGGATGGACTGTTTTGCTGCTGGTCGATCAGCAGCCGCGCCGGCGAGCTCAGGTTGGTCACCTGGATGAGGCCGGTGCCGCTCGGGCAGCCGGTCACGGGAACAGGCGGCGGCTTTGTCGCCGCGGTGATCACGGCTGTCGGCACAGACGATGCGAAGGTGCTGCCGTCGGCGTTCTTCGCCTGCACCTTGAAACGGATCGTCTTGCCGACGTCAACGTTCGTGAGCACGAAGCCGTTCCTGTCGGTGGCGCCGCTGATGTTCGCGCAGCTGCCGCCGTTCTTGTTGCAGCGCACCCAGAAGTCGTTGTAGTCGCTCGGATTGCCACTCCACTGGCCGCGGTGGCCGACCAGCTTCTGCCCCTCCTGGGGAGTGCCGCTGATCGTCGGCGGGTCGGTGTTCGTCGGCGCCGCCGAGCTCGCGGCCGCCCCGGTGCGGGCGAAAACGCCGAATCCGATCACGAGCGCAAGCAGCGTTCCGATGCCGATGAGTCCTGCAAACAGCGCCCAGCGTTTGTTGGTCGAGCGAGACATAGTTGTTCTCCTTAGGGTCGGTCGCCGTGTTGGCGCGCTCTGCGTCGCGCGGCGTTTGGCCGCGGCGCTACGTCCCGCACTCGGTGCCATCTGACTTGCTGCATTTGGTGCCTACCTCCGACAGCCGAGTGCCCGGCTGCGAGGCCGGCGGGACGGCGTACTGCCGACCGAAAGCTGGGGTCAGACTCATGCTCGGCCGAATGGCTGGGGCCAAGCACACAGAAGCGTACTCTCATGCTGGATCTGGCGCATCGGAAGAGAGGGGTGGCTGCTGAGCCGCGTTCGGAAAGCTCACATCTTGATAACGTTTCGGGTGCGTTCGGCCCTACTCCTCGGCCGGATGACGCGCCAGACCCCAGCATTCGGTCGGCAGTACGCCGCCACGTCGGTTCTCACAGCCGGCAGATGTCGCTTGGAGGAGGCTCCAGAATGCAACAGGTTGAGCAGCGCACCGTGAGGCTCGGAGCACGACCGAAACGGCAACCGCCGCGCGGCAACGCTGGGCTGGGTCAGGCACGCCGAGCCGCAAACCGCAAGCAAGGGCGTGGAGATCTCCGCTGTGAGTGCGACCAGTCGGGCTGCCGTGCCGCCGTCCCGGCCCGGGCGTTGGAGCACCGTCGAGCAGGCGGCGGCTTCGTTGTCTTCCCAGGCCATCAGGGACAAGACGTCGTCGTCGCAGCGGCCGACCGGTTCTTCATCATCGAACACTCGAATACGCAGGCGGTGCTCGACCTCCACCCGTGACGACCGACACGAAAACGGCTCAGACAGCACGGGAGCGGCCCGCAGACAGCGCTCCGGCCCCCTCTGCTGAGCCCCGCGGGCAACGCACTGCCCGCCACTTACGTCGCGTCCGCCTGTACACCGGAGCGGTCGCGTTTGTCGCGCTGATCGCCGTCCTGATCGTTCTGATCTCGGCAAACACGCGCACCGTGAAGCTGAGCTGGGCGTTCGGCTCGACCCACGCATCACTTGTCTGGATCATCCTCGCGGCTGCCGTGGCCGGATGGCTGCTCGGGCTCGCAACCTCGACCACCTTCCGCATGCGCACACGGAGACCGAAATGACCAAACGGCTGCGCGTCCTGGTCGCGAACGAGCGCCAAGACCGGCTCGCCGACGTCGCGACAATCGTCGCCGACCTCGGCCACGAAGTCATCGCACCGCAAATCGTCGTCTCCGAAGTCGGCGCCTTCACCGCCCGCGAACAGCCCGACGTCGCGCTCGTCGGGCTCGGCGACAGCTCCGCCCACGCGCTCCGACTGATCGAAGAAATCGTCCACGAGGCCACCTGCCCGGTCGTCGTGCTCCTGCACGCACCGGATGCCGAGTTCGTCGTCGAAGCCGCCAAACGCGGCGTCTTCGCCCACATCACCGACGGCGAACCGCTGGAGTGGCAGAACTCGATCGAAATCGTCCTGCGCCGCTTCGCCGAGTACCAAGACCTCGAAGGAGCGTTCGCCCGCCGCGCCACGATCGAACGAGCAAAAGGAATCCTGATGGAACGCCACTCGATCGACGAGCTCGGCGCCTTCGAGCTCCTCCGCGACCACGCACGCAAACGACGACAAAAACTCGTCGTCATCGCCGAGGCGATCGTCGACGGCCACCTCCTACTCCCAGCGAAGAACAGCAGCTAAGGAGAAAGAGCAACTAAAGCGAGCCGCCAGGATCGCCCCCCTGAGTCGACCCGCGACTGTGGCGGGTTTTTTTGGAGCTACTCCTGCTCAGACCGCGGAACGGAATGGAACAGCGATAGCTTCCAGTCGCCGCCCTCATTCCGGAAGACGATCGTCGTCGGTGCCGAAACGCTCTGCTCCTGGCCCTCCAACGTGTAGGTCTGGTCGAGCCAGCCCCGAACACAGCCGGATCCCGAAGCGCTCCCGCGCCGCAGAAGTTGCGCGACATTCGATCCGCGCGCCTGACTTCACTACAGCTACGCCCGTACGATCGCCTGCGCCAGTTCGGGAATGACCCCTAGCGCCGGTGGTCGCTACGGCGCAATCCTCGGTGACATGCCGGGATCGCCCGTCAGCCATTCGAGGCGCAGCGGCGCTCCGCCGATGCTCTCGATCCGATGGGGCAGCTCCGGCGGCACGCGCACCACCTCACCGGCGCGGACGATCCGCATCTGAAGGTCGCCGAGGAAGAACAACGCTTCGCCCTCCTCGACAGCGACCACGCGCTGACGGAGCCGCGGCCGCAGCTCTTCGAGCAGCTCGCACGGGCGAACCTTGAGGTACACCCCTGTTAGAAGCTCGTCCTCGGTAGCGCGCGCGTCGAACCACGCCTCCGCTGCCGGAGGAATGCCGCGCTCACGTAGACAGGCGAGGATTGCCCGGTCGTCATCGCCGTTGCCGCTGACGAGCTCAAGCACGTTCTCGGGGTAGACCCGCAGGCGTGCCATGCAGCTGTGGTCGAGCGGGCAACCGAACGGCGGCGCATCGCTGTCGCCGCTCAGCCGCGCCCGCGCCTTGTCGAACATGCGCGGGAGGTACGCGTAGCCCTCGAGTTCGTCGGCAAAGTCCCGAACGGCAGCCATCACAAAGCACGCTACCGAGTGCGCCCACCGATGGGGGACACAGGACCGCGCCGGTGGATCCGGGCACTAGCGAGTGGCCTGCCCACAGTTTCGGTACCGATCCTTGAGCGGCGCCGTGGGATGCCCTACGGGGCATTCTTGGCTTAGAGGAGCCGCCAGCGCATGTGCAGGCCGTTCCGGGTCCCGGCCGCCGAGCCATCGCGCGAGTACGCTGAGGATGCGATGAAGGTGCTTGGCGTTTTTTCGACACTTGCAACCGCGACCATCCTTCTCACCGGCGCCGCCGGCGCAGCGGTCGACTCGACAGGGACACTTGCAGGAACGACGCAGATCTCATTCGGCTGCCCAGGCCCGGTCAGCGATTCCGGGACGGGATGCAATCCTTGGCACAGCTTTCCCTCCGGACGTTTCTCGATCTCGCACCGCACGACGGGTGGACTCCCCTTCTCCAAAACCCCGGTGGTGGTTACCTCGGGAGCGAATGGGCGATTCAGCCTGCGGCTCTCTCCCGGCAGCTACCTGGTCACGCCCCTGCCCGGGCGAGACACACACGGTGGCCCGCGGTTGACCGTGCGCGTTCGCGCAGGATCCGTGACCACCATCCTCGTCCGCTTCGTCGGGTTCCCACAGATGCAATAGCCGGATCGGGTTTGCGCCCCGGCCCGAACTGATCCTGGCCTCCTGCTGTTCACCCGAGGCGCGCCGGCCTCCTGGCTAATTGATCAGAGCCGGCCGCGGCCTCTTGGCGCGTCGACCTCGACACGTCGCACCCCAACTCCGCAGCGTCTCCGACGTGCAGCCAATCTTCGCCGCGACCGAAACGATCGCGGCCCACTGCGACTCGTACTCGTGCTGATGCTCAAACACCAGGCGCACCGCACGCTCACGACCTCCGGCGAATACCTCCTCGATGTGCTTGACATGACTCCATCCTCTCAAGGAGTGGAGCCTGCAACTTTCCCGGAGCGGTTCAGGACGGTTGCCTGAGCGCGGTCTGTCTTAGGGGAACGCGTTGACGGCTCGCGCGACGATCAGGCCGAAGAGTGCGAGTGAAACGGTCGATTGAAGAACCATCGTGTATTTCGCGCGGTGTGTGAGCGGCATCACATCGGTTGGGCTGAACGCAGTCGCGTTTGTGAAGCCGAGATGCAGGTAGTCGAGAAACACGGGCCTCCAGCCCGGCGGCGCGAGCTCGGGGCTCAGCTGCCGGGGGAATGCGAAGTCGACCGGTACTCGTCGCCGGATACGCGCGAGCGGGCCGCCGCCGTCGATTAGCCAGTACAGCAGCGCGAATGCGAGGTTGTTGCCGAGCCAGACCACGGAACCGGTGGCCAGGAGCTTGGTCGGCGAGTTGGTTTCGCCGATTCCCTTGACCAAGTCGTAGACGAGCAGGGTCGTCGCCCACAGCGCGCCCGCCACCATGAGGCAGACAAAGGTCACTGAAAGCTTTGCAACCAACGCGCTCGATGACGAACGCTGTCCGGGTCGCGGGTGAGCAACAACAGCAGCAGGACGAACACCACGACCTCAAGCGCCGGCACGAGCCAGGGCAGCCGGACCGCTCCGCCTCTCGGCAGCCAGACGCGCAGGGCGATGTTGATTGCCGGGCCGGGGATTGCGGGCGAGTCAAGCTGCCGGTTAGAGTGCGGGCCTGCGCGGGGCCGGCACCGCTTGGTCGGGTATCTGCGGCCGTCTCTGGCGTAAGCGACTCGGTTTCGCGTTCACGGGTTCGAGATCGGCACGAACTTACTGGGCGAGGAGGCGGCTTGTCTGGCTCGAGAGCGCTTCGGGGTTTCCTGGCTGAGTTTGGGGGGTGCAGTGGTGTGGGAAGCAGGCGAGCGGCGGTGGCGTGACGGTGTGTCCGGCGGTGCGCCGGCTCTTGGCCGGGTCGTTTCGGGGCTCTTTTTCTTTCCCCGGGGCGGTTCGGCGCAGGTCGCACGGGAGCTCGCGCGAGCGCTGCCGGGGGCTGGCTGGCAGGCGCGCCTGGCTGCCGGCTCGCTCGGGCGCCGTGGGGAGTTAACCAACGCGAGCAGCTTCTTCGCGGGCATCGACGTCGAGCCGCTCGACTACTCGCCCGCACTCGAGTTGGCGGATCCGCTTGCCGCGCCCGTGCCGTTCCCGCCCTCGTACGAGGATCGGCCGGGGGCGCCAGACCGCGTCTTTGCAGCCGTCGATGATGCCGCCTTCGAGCGGCTCGTCCGCGCCTGGGTCGAGGTGCTCGGACGCGCTGGCGCCGGCGAGGCCGATCTGCTCCATCTCCATCACTTGACGCCGGCCAACGAGGCCGCCTCGCGCGCCTTCGGCTCGCTGCCTCGGCTCGGTCAGCTGCACGGCACTGAGCTGGCGTTGCTGCGGGCGATCCAGGCAGGCCCGCCGCCGGGATGGCGGTATGCCTCTCGGTGGGCGGCGCGGTTGCGTCGCTGGGCACAGGAATGCGCGCTCGTCGTTGTGCCGCCGGGTGCGGAGGTCGAGGCGGCCTTACTCTTGGGGCTCGAGCGGACAACACTTCGAAGCCTCCCAAGCGGGGTCGACCTCGAGCAGTTCACAGCGCACCCGCTCGCCCGTGAGGAGCGGCTCGCGTTCTGGCGCCGCTGGCTGATCGAGCAGCCACAGGGTTGGGACGAAAGCGGTCGCCCCGGCAGCATCACCTACAACGACGATGACCTCGCTCCCTTCCGCGCCGGTGGACCGGTCTTCGTCTATGTCGGCCGCTACACGGCAGTCAAGCGTCTCCCGCTTCTGATCGCTGCGCACACGCGCGCCGTCGAGCGGCTCGGCAGCCCCTTGCCGCTCGTGCTCGTAGGCGGTCACCCGGGCGAGTGGGAGGGCGAGCATCCGCTTACCACCGCCCGTCGGCTCGGGAACCGGCAAGTCTTCCTCGCCGGCTGGCACGCACACGAGCAACTCCCCCAGGCGCTGAACGCCGCCGACCTGCTCGTGCTGCCCTCGGTCGCCGAGGCGTTCGGGCTGGTGCTCGTCGAGGCGATGGCCTGCGGGCTGCCTGTGATCGCTTGCAACACCCACGGACCGGCGGGAATCGTCGCCGACGGAAAGACCGGCTGGCTGATCCCGCCCGATGACCAGGACAGCCTCGCCGACGCGCTCCTCGCGGCCGCCACCGACGACCAGGAGCGGCTGATACGCGGGCGGCGAGCCCAAGCTGAGAGCCGTCATCACGGCTGGCCAGCGACGATCCGCCACCTCACGCTGCTCTACGACGAACTCGCCGCTCTCACTCCCCGGCGACAGACGACACGAGGGCAACACAGCTGACAGCGGAACCCAGCCGAGCCGGATCCGAGCCGAAACGCTCTCTTCTCCCGCGAAGCTAGACGCGTGGCGGCGGGCACCCGTGCTTCGAGCCTGAGGGCGCCGGAAACTCGGTTCGGTCTTCCGGAGCGGGTGTCGGCAGGATCGTCGGGTGCTTATCTATTGCTTCTACTGGCTGTTTCGACATCTCCTTGGGCTGGCGGTGTTGGGTTGCCGGTCAGACGCGGCGAACGAAGTCGAGATCCTTGTCTTGCGTCACGAACTCGCGGTGCTTCGCCGGCAGGCGGCCAGCCGAGTTGCCGGCCTGCTGATCGGCTGTTTCTGGCCGGATTGGCCCGGATGCTTCCTCGCGATCGACAGGGCGGCCTGTTCGTGCGGCCGGAGACGATTCGTCGTTGGCATCGGTCTCTGCTCGCGCGTCGTTGGGCGTATCCGCATCGGCCACCGGGCAGGCCAGCAACCGACGCCGAGCTACGGGCGCTGATCGTGCGGCTGGCACGGGAGAACTCGGGTTGGGGCTATCGGCGGATCCAGGGCGAGCTGGCCGGGCTTGGTGTGCGGATCGCGGCCACCACCGTATGGTCGATCTTGCGGCAGGCCGGAATCGATCCGGCGCCGCGCCGGTCATCAGAGTCGTGGCGAAAGTTCCTGCGAACCCAGGCCAGCGGGATCGCCCGCCTGCGACTTCTTCACCGTCGACACCGTCCTGTTCCGCCGACGGTACGCACTCGTGTTCATCGAGATCGCGACCCGGCAGGTGTATCTGGCGAGCGTCACCGCCAACCCGACCGGCGAGTGGGCGACCCAGCAAGCACGCAACATCGTCGAAACGTTCGCCAACCGGGCGGAGCCGATCCGTTTCTTGATTCACGACCGCGACAGCAAGTTCACCGCCGCCTTCGACGAGGTGTTCTGCTCCGAGGGGATCAGGACGATCCGCACACCCGTGCGAGCACCCCGCGCGAACGCGTTCATCGAACGGTGGATTGGCACCGTCCGCCGCGAGTGCCTCGACCGACTCCTGATCATGAACCGCCGGCACCTCGAACGAGTCCTCCCGATCTACATCCGCCACTACAACGAGCATCGCCCCCACCGCTCCCTCCGCCAACAACCGCCAATCGAAGAACCGCCGCCGAAGTCAGAGACCGTCGTCGCCCTCGACCGTGTTCGGCGCCGAGACGTACTCGGAGGACTCATCCACGAATACAAGGCCGCGGCGTGAAGCAGCGAATCGAGTTTCCGGCATCCTCAGGTCTACTCAGTTAACTGGCGGAAGAGGCGGGTCGGTGTCAGCGCCTCAGATCGGCAGTGTGGACTCGGCACACTCGCCCATGGCACGGAACCGGCCCTGCAACTTGAACTCTGTTTGCCTAGGCTCTTGTCGTCTCCCGCGCCCCAGGGGCTCGATCGACGGAACTCGGGCTTTCAGCCGGAATCCTGGCCGCAGGGCCAGACCACAAGCCTACTCCCTTCGGGCGTAGGCGGAGCGTCAGGGCTTCTTCTTCCCGATCCCCAACCACTGCTTGATCTTGTCAATGATGCTCATACAGCGAGCCTACGCCCTTAGTTGCGTTATCCCAGACGGGCAAAACTACTTACGCGGTGGAGCGGGATCGCGGCTAGGGTGGAGTTAGCGCGTTGGCTCTAGCTGTTGAAGCCGTCGAGGCTCTGGCACGTTCCTCTCCGACTGTGACCCCTGGCCTGACGCCGTGGTGCGCTCATTCGAGCGTGCCGTCCTGAGAACGGAAGGAGCAACATGTTTGCAACCATTCGTCGTTACGAAGGCGTCGACCCTGCCCGCACAAGCGAGATCACCGGCAAGGTGACCGAGACGCTGATCCCCGAGCTGAGCAAGCTCGACGGCTTCGCCGGCTACTACCTGATCGAGGGAACCAACGGAGTCCTTAGCTCGCTCGGTCTGTTCGAGCGGCAGGAGCAGGTTGACGAGTCGACGAAGCTCGTCGCGAAGTGGATCACCGACGAGCACCTCGACAAGTTGATCCCCAACGCTCCGAAGATCACCAGCGGCAAGGTTGTTGCTCATAGCGACCGCATGGTCGCGTTCGTCTAGCACGACCGTCCTCCGGCACGACCAAGCGCGTGCGGCAGCGCTGAGTCAGTGACGGGGAGAGGCGGCGGCGGAGACCCGGGGAGAGGTCTACCGCCGCCGCTTCGGCATCTCTCACAACCTGCGACTCGCGGGCGAGACACCAAGTCCGCCTTTCGCCGCACCTCTGGCGGCCTCTTCAGTCCGGCCGCGCTCAGGCGGGATGGCCCGTCTTTCCGACGCCCATCCCGCGTCGAGCCTTGCTACTCGGGCGTTTTGGAGAGACCACCTCCTATCTGTGGTGAGCCCGTCGTTTGTGGTTCAAAGCGATCGAAAGCTCACGGGTGCGCGAGAGGCTTGACAGAAGATGGCCTCCTGGCCCGTTGACCGACCCGGGCCACGTTGAAAACCACGCTTTCGCCACGAGCGCTTGCTCGTACTAATTTCGCCCGAGCCGACGCTTCTCTCTTTTCTTCCCTTCCTCGGAGAGCGTCGGCTGGGGACGCACTGCCGAACCCTGGCCGATCCAGCGTCCCTCCACCTGAAGGGCCGCCGTCGGCGCAAATGTCAGCCGCTGACCGACCGAGAATCTGGTGCTCCAGAGGGCGTTGACCCAATGGTTTGCATGCGAGAGGATCGCGCTATCGGGCGGGTCTCGCAATCGACTGGGCGGCGTCTTGGCCTTGCTGGAGCTGCCCTGCTGGGTGCGACCGTCGTCGGCCTCGTCTGGTTCCTTCTCCGCGGTTCCACCGACACGAATGCGTCGCTCGCCGCCCTCGGCCAGGCACCTAACATCGTGCCGCCCGATTACGCCTACCTCGACAACGCACGGGTGGCGCTCTATCTCGGACAGCTCGAGGGCGGCACAGCCACAAGCGAACAGCTGACCCAGCAGTTGACGAAGAGCGGAACGGCCGGTGCGAACGTGGGCGGGTTTTCCGTCGGTGGGTCAGTCGGCTCGAGCGCCACGGCAGAACGAGTTGTGACTCCGACCGCGACGGCGAGCTTCTACCAGCTACTTGACCTGCTTGGCAAGGACGCCTACCTGAAGACGGTCGACATGGCAGAGCCACCGAAACAGATTGCGCGCGATTTTGCGCGCATCGGGGAAGGCTCGTTCGTGCGATTGCAGAACTGCACCGTGCGGCTGCCCAGCTACGTCCAGCTCTTGCAGGCGGCCGTTTCGCCAGGCTTCGATTACACCGACCCACTCGGGTTCGCCGGCAACCTCGGAAACCCCGGGGCGAACGAGAACAATCCATTTCCCTTGCTCAGGCGGGCGGTGAGGATCGAGGAACCCTCGAACCGGACGAACTTCCCCATCTTCGATGATGGCTATTTGCCCGGCCAGCTCAAGCAACTCGACAGCGCGATCCACGCACTGATCAGAACGGTGGGCTCGAACCCACGCGTTCCGGTCGCGAGCTGCAACGGCTACCCGGGCGAACGCAAGCCACGGGGCGTGGACCTCCTGCTACCGATTCAGCTGGCCAATTTCTCACCCGAGCCCGGCTTACTGGACCGCCCAGTGACCGTGGTCGGGAAACTCGTCCTCCCTGTTCGGAAAAAGAATGACTTCTATTTCGATAACGGGTCACTCACGACGTTCAGCCAAGTGCTCGACCGCCTTGACCCAGCCGCTAACGGACCTGGCTCGAAGATGTACGAGAACGAACTCATCGCGGACGCCGTAGTCCTGCCGCCGGGGGCCGTCATCATCCCAATTGCCATCTACAGGTAGCTGTCGGGCCATCGACGAAGCGCCCGCGCCCGCGAACGCTCCGGTGGGCCAACGATGCTCTCACCTTGAACTGCCTTCGGCCCGTTGCCCGAGAGCCGCCGGCCTCCTGCCGTTTGACCGAAGCCGGCCGCGGCCTCCTGGCCCGTTGACCGACGCGGGCCTCCTGGCGGTTGCCCCGAGGCGGCCGGCCCCAGGTCGACGTCCACGCAGCGCCACCGGCGCTTCAGTTACTTGCCAATCTGGAAAGTACGTGTCATACTTTCCAGCATGGAAAGCACTCCGAAGCCCCTCGTTCCCAGCGTGGCCGAGGCCTCAGCAGCGCTGAACGACGCTGAGGAGGCGCGTGCGACTCTCGCTCAGAGCACCAAGATGCCGTCCTGGTTCTTCACGTCGATCGGCGCTGCGATCGCCGTGCAGATCGCCTCGACGGCCGTTGGTGTCGCAGACCCTTCCCCGTTGACGCTGGCAGTCCTCGCATCCGGCATCGCGATCATGGCAGCCGTGTCCGGAGTGCAGCTGGCGCGCTTTCAGCGGCTCAACGGAGTCTGGTTGGGTGGCCTCCTCAGCCGCGTCGTGCTCGGCACCGGAACTCTCGCGTCGGCCTCGTACGCCGTCGCGGCTACAGCGGCAATCCTTGCGGCCTTCGACAAGCGATGGTGGCTGGTCGCGACCGCATCGATCATCGGCGGCGCCCTATACGCGCTCAACGGACGTCGCTGGCTCCGTGCCTACCAGGCCCAGCCCGCGGCTCACGCGCGCGGGGAATCACTTACATGGCTGGCACTGCTCACGGTCGCGGCACTCGCGGGCCTGGCTCTTCTGCTGCTCTACCGCTGATGGCCGAGCTCGACCCGAACGCCCTCGCACCCGCGCGACTCAAGCTCATGATCACGCTCACAGCCGTCTCCAAGGCCGAGTTCTCCACTATCCGCGACGCCCTCGAAGTCAGCGACTCCGTCCTCTCCAAGCACCTCGCCGCACTGGAGACCGTCAACTACGTCAAACGCCGCAAGGGAGTCCATCGCGGACGACGCACCACCTGGATCTCCCTCACGCCCAGGGGACGCAAGGCGCTCCAGGCACACGTGGCCGCCCTGCAGGAGTTGATCAGCGGCATGGCCTAGGAGCGCCCCTGTTGATGTGACGAGGGAGGCTTCGCGGAGTTCAAGGCGTGGCCGCGCGTCTCAGCAGCCGACGTGAAGGAGTGTGCTGTCGGGCGTCAATAGAGGCACTGCCGGCGCCTCCTGGCCCGTTGACCGAATCCGGCCTCCTGGTCAGGAGCCTGCTCGCGGGTGTCGCGCTCTTCACTCATTGCCCCGTGTACTTGACTTGGACCCGCTCGTAGTTGAGAGAGATCGCTTCCCTGACCTGCTCGGCGCCGCCCGTGACCTGCTCAGCGGCATCTTGGTCCGTGACCGGGAGATCCTCGATCTCGCTGTCATTCTCAGAGGTCTCCGCGGGATGTTCCGGGTCGTTCGCCATGTCGAGCCTCCTCCTCGTATGCGTGTTGCGAACGCTACTACGCCCAAACGGCGAACGGCAACTATTTGCGACCGAAACCGGCGCCTGGATCTCGCGCAAACCTCGCACGGCTCCCCCGACTACCGACCGCTAACTCGCCGCTCAAGAGCGCAGGTTCTTGGAGTTGGACGTCCTCTTCGACCTGCTTCCGGGCTCCGCGCGCTCTCCTTTGGCCTTGCCGTCGCCGCCGCCCTTGCTACTCAGAAACGCCGGTGATGATCACGTCATTCATCTTCACCTCGAGATACTTGACCGGCGGATCCTTCTTGGCCCTCCCGCCGCCGACGATCCCCTCGGCATCGCCTTCTGCGATTTCAATGTCGTCGATCGCGTCCTTCTCGACCTGATTATGCCTCTCGTCCTGGTTCGCCATCTCGAACCTCCTTCGATCGAGTGCCCTCCAGAAGACACCGTTGCTTGATCAAACCATCCCACCGCAGATCGAACATTCGACCCCGACGCCGAGACCTTGACCGTGCTGCTTCTGTGACTTGTCTCTCGGAGTGCCCATCATCGGTCCTTTCGTCGGGTTGTCCACAAGACGGTGTTACAGATCACTCTCTTCCCCCGGAATGGCGGCGCTGGAACTGGCAGAGCCGCCATGCCGACAAATCGAGCCAGACCTTGAGCGGAAAGACGCGAAGAGCGGAAGACGGGAGGTTCTGTCATCGTCTTGTCAACGAGATCGACGTTCACCCAGCCCAGGAGGTCGGAACGATGAACGACGAAAGCGAACTGCGGGACCAGACGGTCACAGACGCGGTGGAGGACCTCGAGCTCCAGGACGACGCCGCGCAAGGAGTCGCCGGCGGCAGTGTCGGCAGGCCGATCGTGTCACCACCACTCGCCGGTGGGGGCGACTTCAGTAGCACCGGGAACATCAAGAGGTAGAGACGTCCCACGGCTCCTGGCGCCCCTGCGAGCCGCGAGCGATCGAGGGTCTGTTGAAACGGTCTACCGCAGTCGTTAGCGTCGTGCCCGTCCTTCGTCGCCGGAGAAAGTTGGGAACCAGTGAGCTTGCCGAACTCTGAGCTGCCCGTCGGAACGGAGTTCGCGGGCTACCGGATCACCGGCGTGATCGGGCGAGGCGGGATGAGCATCGTGTACTCGGCGGAGCACATGCGCCTCGGTCGGCCCGCTGCGCTGAAGGTGCTCTCGCCGATGCTCGCGGCCGACGAGGGCTTCCGGTCGCGCTTCACGCGAGAGTCGCAGCTCGCCGCGGGGCTCGACCATCCGAGCATCGTCGCGATCTACGACGCCGGCGAGACCGACGGCCTGCTGTACATCGCGATGCGGCTCGTCAGAGGCGATGATCTCGGCAGCCTGCTCGAGCGGGAAGGCCCGCTGTCGTTCGCCAGGGCGTTCTCGATCGTCGAGCAGATCGGGGGCGCGCTCGACCACGCTCATACTCAGGGCTTGATCCACCGGGACGTCAAGCCCGCGAACATTCTCGTGGAGCGGCCCTCGGAGCGCGCATATCTCAGCGACTTCGGTGTCGTGAAGGAGACGTCGTCGCGCGGGCTGACCAAGACCGGGTTCTTCCTCGGCACGTTCGAGTACGCCGCACCGGAGCAGATCGAGGGGCGCGAGGTGGATGGGCGCACGGACGTCTATGCGCTGGGCTGCGTGCTGTATGAGAGCCTGACCGCGGAGGCCCCGTTCGCCGCCCAGACCGAAGGATCGGTCATCCATGCGCATCTGGTCGAGCCGCCGCCGCGCGCGACCGAGAAGCGACCGGATCTGCCCGCCGTGGTGAACGACGTGATCGCAACGGCGATGGCGAAGGCACAGGAGAACCGCTACCCAACCTGCGGCGAGCTGGTGCGCGCGCTGCGTGCCGCCGTCGGGCGCGGCGATTCGGTTGCCACGGAGTCGGGCCCGGCCGGTGTCCCGGGAGCCGCGGCGACCGTGTTTACGACCTCGCCCGGCACGGCCGCACCCGCGCCGACCGCGGCCCCCGTGGCGCAGCCGGACGAGGTAGCTGCTCCGGCTCCCGAGCCGCCCGCCGCTCCTCCCCCGTCGGCCGCGCCAAAGGAGCAGCGGACGATGGCGATCACCCGCGGGCGCATCGTCGCCGCAGTCGCCATCCTCGCGGCCGTGATCGCCGCCGCCGTTGCCGCGGCCCTGCTGATCGGCGGGAACGACAACTCCTCGTCGAGCAGCCCGCCGACCGTCCCCTCGACGACGACCTCGACCACGACGTCGACGTCGACGTCGACGTCCGCGGAAGTCGCGGTCGGGCTGCAGGGTGTCATCCCCGAGACGCTCATGAAGCACTGCCAGGTCGGGTCGCCGGTCAACGGTGCGAGTCAGACGGCAGCGTGCACCGCACCGGCCGGCACGACGACCTTCTGGCCCGATACGTGGTCGTTCTCGCTCTACCCGAGCACGCCGGCCGCGTCGCGGGCCTACAACGCGCTGCGCGTCCAGAGCGGCATCGGCAGCAACTTCGGCCGCTGCGACCGCACGAGCTGGTCGGGAGAGGGAGCGTGGCTCCACAATCCGGAGGCAGGCGCTGCGCCGAAGCCGGGCGGGCGGCGGTTCTGCTATTTCCAGGGCAACGTCGCCGTGATCGTGTGGCTGCACGAGAAGCTCGCTCAGCCGAACCACATCGACATGATCGGCACCGCCCGGGCATCCGGCAGCGACCATTTCAACCTCTACAGCTGGTACTCGTTCTGGCACCACACGGTCGGGAAGTGTCTCGCGCCGGGCTGCGTGGCTCGGCTCTCGTAGAGGACGTCCTCAGGCGGCGGGTGCCGCAAGCCGGTCGAGCTCGGCTCTGATGCGCTCCTCCGCGGGCTTGGCGCCGATCTCGTCGGCGACCTTGAGCGCCCGCCTGAGCAGTGTGCCTGCCTCTGCGTCGGCGTTCAGCGACGCCGCACGGCGGCCGGCCAGCTCGAGATAACTCAGGGCTTTGTCTCTGTTCCCGCTCCGCGCGTAGTACGAAGCGAGGACGTCGAGGTATTCGTCGCGAACGTCCGCGTACAGGTCCTCGAAGGCTGCGGCGACGACGCCGTAGAGCTCCTCACGGCGAGCCGGTGGAAGCGTCGAGAGCGCACACTCCTGGAGGAGCCCGTGCTTGAACGCATAGACCAGCTCCGGGAAGCGGCGGAGCTCGGTGATCACCTGTGCGCGGAGGAGCACGGAGATGCCCTCCTCGAGCTCGGGCTCGGCAACGCGTTCGAGAACACGAGCCGGGAAGGTCCTGCCGACGACGGCCGCGACCTGCACGAGTCGGCGCGCCGGCTCCGGCAACTGGTCGATCCGCGCGAGCAGCAGGCCCTCGAGCGCAACCGGCAAGAACCGACCCGGCGTCCGCGTGAGCGCCCACGTGCGGCGACGGCGCTCGAGGCCACCGTCCTCGATGAGCGTCCGCAGCAGCTCCTCGAGATACAGCGGGTTCCCCTCCGCCCGGGCGACAACCTCGGCGCGCGCCGCGGAGTCGAACCCGTCGGGCAAGAGCATTGCGAGCAGGTCGGCCGCCTTGTCGTCCCCGAGGGGCTCCAGCGTCAGGTCCGTCGTCCGGTGGGGATAGTGCTCCAAGGCGTGCAGGCGGAAACGAGAACCTTCCGAGGTCGGCTGCCCACGGAAGCAGACCGCGAGCAAGAGCGGCACCCGTTCGGTGAGCTCGAGCAGGCTCTCCGCGAGCTCGCGAGTCGGCGCGTCGGCCCACTGAAAATCGTCGATCGCGATCACGACGGGCCGGCGGGCGGCCAGCGCATCGAGCCACTCGCCATAGGCGTGTCGAATCTCGACTCCGAGGTCATCGATCGGTGCGGGATCCTGGCCGCCGTCGTGGAGGCCGAGGAGCGCTCCGAGCTTGGAGCCGGCGCGTTCGAGGTCGAGCTCGGGGAGCGCGGTGAGCTTCGAGCGCAGCTTCGTGCGGACGGAGACCTCTGCTTCGCCCGGCTGGGCGCCGAGCCAGCTGCGCAGGATCGCGACGAAAGGACCGTAGAGAAGTTCGTTGCCGAAGGAGCGCGTCTGCGCTCCGAGCCACAGCGAACCATCGCCGGCGATGGTTGCGACCTCGGCCAGCAGGCGCGACTTGCCGATCCCGGAATCGCCGGTCAGCAGCAGCAGCTGGCCGCGTCCCGCGTGCAGTTCGTCGATCGCGACGCGCACCCGCGCCACCTCGTGCTCGCGACCGACCAACGGAGTGAAGGCTTGCTGCTTCGTCTCCTCGAGCGGACCGATGAGCCTCCAGGCGACGACCGGCTCCTGCCGGCCCTTCACCTCGAGCTCGCCGAGCGCCTCGAGCAGGAACCGCTGCCCGAGCCGACGCGCGGTCGCCTCACCGACGACGATCGTTCCCGGAGCCGCCGCCGACTGCAGGCGGGCGGCCACGTTCGTCGCATCTCCGAGAGCCACGAGCTGACGGTCTGCTGCTCCGACGGCACCGACCGCGACCTGGCCGCCGTTGATTCCCACGCGCACGTTGAAGTCGTCGACGTTCCAGGCGGTCGCGATATCGCGCGCGTAGTCGGCAACGGTCGCCAGGATCTGCAACGCCGCATGCGCAGCCCGGTCCGGGTCGTCCTCGTGAGCGGCGGAGAGACCGAAGAAGGCCGCGATGCCGTCACCCATGAAGGCCTGCACCGTCCCGCCGAGCTGCTCGACGACGCGAGCCATCCGGGTCACACACTCGCCGATCAGCGTCTTCACCTCGTGCGGCTGGAGACGCTCACCGAGCGAGGTGGAACCAACGACGTCGGCGAAGAGTGCCGTAACAGGACGGAGCTCGTCCTCGACGGGCGCCGCCCGTGGAACGGGCGCCGCCTCCAACGACATGCCGCAGTACGAGCAGAAGCGCGCGGTACTCGACACCTCGGCGTCGCATTCGGGGCAGCGACCGGTCGGTGGAGACGGGATGACCGGGGACGGCGCCTGGACGGGCTCGGGCGGGGAAGGCGCGGGCTCCGCCTCGAGTTCGAACGCGCTGCGTCCGAGCCGCACGACATCGCCGGGTCGCAACTCGACGGTGTCCGTGATCCGATCCCCGTTCACCCAGGTGCCGTTCATCGAGTCGAGGTCGTCGATCACCACGTGTTCGCCGACCACGCGGACGAGCGCGTGTCGTCTCGAGATCTCCGGGTCGTCGATCACGACGTCGGCGGTGCCGCGCCCGAGCACGACCTGCGATTCGACCTCCAGCCGACCGGCTCCGAGCGGGCCCTCTTTGATGAGGAACGAGGCCACGTCGCGATCGTAACGCGGCGCGCCCGAAAGAGCGGTTTTCGGTCACGAGGTAGCCTTCAGCAACCGCAACCGGGAGGCGACATGGCGCCAGAACCGCAAGAGCGCAAACAGGCCGAGCAGGACGCAGCAGAAGACCTCGAGCTTCGCGACGAGGCCGCCGATGGGGTAAGAGGCGGGGGCACGATCCAAACAGACGTCATGCAGAACAAGGCAAAGACGACGAGCAAGTCGCTCGAGGGGATGGACGCCTACATCCGCGGCTAGGTCGACGCAGACGTCGCCTCGAGATAGCCGCGGCGCACAAGGTCTGCCAGGCAGGGCAGCGCCGCCTCGAGGTCGGGCGGCTTTAGACCAGCTTCGGCGGCAGCGTCGCCGAGTGTCCGACAGCCGTCGAGCCTGCAGACGAGTGCGGCGATCTCCGGCGGGCTGATTCGCCCGGGTAGGTGCAGCCCGCCGTCCGCCGTCAAGCGCGCGCGCTCGACGACGCCGGCCCGCGAGCGCTCGACGAGACGAACCTCGGCCGGCAACTGGAGCGTCAGCTCGAGCAGGCCACGCTCTCCACCGGGGCCGGCAAGCGCGTCATTTCCGGTGAACATCCGTTCGACCTGCCTGCCGCCGCCCGTGCCCGCCGAGACGAGCTCCTCGGCCGCGACCC
This sequence comes from uncultured Thermoleophilia bacterium, assembly GCA_963828655.1. GTDB lineage: Bacteria > Actinomycetota > Thermoleophilia > Gaiellales > Gaiellaceae > PALSA-600. The sequence goes on from CAWHFK010000005.1 coordinate 106,203, forward strand.
AATTGGGCCCTCGACGGCGGCGCACGACGATGGCGCCCGTCGTGATCTCTGCGATCTGCAGGCCGCGGTAGTAGCCGATCCACTCGGAGGCACGGTCGACCGCTTCGTCGGCGGAGGAAGACTCCGACGATGTCCAGCTGATCGCGTACGTCTCCGGCGTCTCGCTGGAGAGCCTCAGGATCAAGGCATCACACCCACTGCCTTCCACCCACCGGCGCGGCGCGTCGGTCCAATGCTCTCCTTGGCGGCTGACCCACGAACAGAGCAGGTGGCCGAGCCCGCCGTCGCTCAGCACTCCCAGCATCCCCGCGAGCACCCCGTGGGAAAGATCATCGCCTCGACGTCCTGCATCCCGGTACATGAACTCGTTCGCCGGCGAGACGACGAACGGCGGATTCGACACGACGAGGTCGAACCTGTCCGACTCGACCGGCTCGAGGAGGTCGCCGAGACGCCACTCGACGTTCTCGACACCGCTCAGCGCTGCGCTCAGCACGGCCAGCCGCAACGCACGCGGGTTCAGGTCGGTCCCGACGACCTGCTTGCAGTGGCGTGCGGCGAGCAGCGCCTGGATGCCGGAGCCACAGCAGAGGTCGAGCGCCGTCGAGGCCGGCCGACGAACCGTGACGGCGGCGAGCGTCCGCGATGCCGGGCCGACGCTGATCACGTGGTCGGCCGCGAACCGTTCGCGCGGTCTCTGGGGATCGCTCGCGACAACGAGCCCGTCGACGGGATCGAGCCGGACGAGGCCGCGCACCCCTCCTTGCGATCGCTCCACGAGACCGGCTGTGGCGAGCTGATCGAGCGTCACCGGCGCCAGGACCGGCGCGACGGACTCGGCGTCGACCACGTCGGCGCCCAGGAACAACCGGACGAGCAGTCCGAGCGGCCCGCCGCCGGAGGCGCGAAGCGGGAGAACCGCAAGACCACGGCCAGGGTCGAGGTTGTCCACGCGGACGAGGTCACGAACGTTCTGCTCGTCGTACGACGAGCGTGCCAGCACCTCGGCGAGAGCCTTGCCGATCTCCGTCAGCCCGGCGTCGGATTGGATCGGATGATCGGCCGCCGTTCTCACGGATTGATCACGCTGAACTAAACTCGCTCGATCGTCAAGATAGTCGAGCGATGGCGACGTGGCACGCCGAGCTCGAGTGGCTCACAGGGGACCCAGTGTTCTCTGTCGACGGTCTGGGATTCAGCTGGGGCGACGTGCTGCTCGCGACAGACCTGACGGGTGCGGCTGCCTCGTCGGCGGCGCTGACGCAACGCTCGCTCGCCTGCGAGCGCGCACTCGCCCGCTCGGGTGAACCAGTTGGGCCCGAGGAGGTGCGCGCAGCAGCCACATCGTTTCGCTACGCGCACAACCTGCTCGCCGCCGAGGAGCTCGAGGGCTGGCTTGCCCGGTGGCACCTCGAGCTGCACGAATGGACCGCTCACGTGCGCCGTGTGCTCTCGGCTGCGAGATTCGAGGGCGAGGACGTGGACAGTTCGAAGAACGACGAGCCGGGCAGCTCGGCTGCAATTGCGGCGGACGCGATCTGCAGCGGCATGCTCGAGCGGGAGGCGACCCGACTGGCCGTCGACGCAGCGCTCTCCACGGGCGACTCGTCCACGACGGGCGTCGATCGCTCGGAGGCGATCGCGAAGCTCATCGAGGCAGCCGACGAGGCGCGCCGCGACCTCGCGGCTGCGGCCGACGTGGAACGGGAGATCGGCGCGCGGGCGCTCGACTGGACGCGGGTCGACCTCGAGCTGCTCGAGCTCCACGATGCCGATACCGCGCGCGAAGTCGCGCTTTGCGTTCGCGTCGACGGCCGACCGCTCGTCGAGGTCGCCGACGAGGTCGGCGTTCCGGTCGAGCGACGTGAGCTCTACATCGAAGAGGCAGAGCAAGCGGGGCTTCCAGAGCTGCTCGGCGCCGGCGCCGGCGAACTGGTGGGGCCGGTGCTGCGCAACGACCTGTTCCGCGTCGCCTACGTCCTGATGCGAACGCCCCCGAGCGCCGCCGACCCCGTGCTTCGACAGCGCGCCGTCGACTACGTGGTCGAGCACGCGCTCCAGCGTGCCTTCGAGACACGGGTGCGCTGGGTGTGAGCACTGCCCCGCAAGGCCTGCTCGATGCAGCCGAGCTGATCGGCGAGCTGCCTTCCTTCGCAGCCCTACCGCGTTTCGCGCGCACGCTCGTCGCCGAGCGCCTCGAGCAACAGAGTTACCCGTTCGGCTCCGCCATCGTGCGCGAGGGCGACGAGGCAGATGCCTTTTACGTCATCGTTTCCGGCTCGGCCAGGGTGATCAAGCGCAGCGGGCACGGTGAGGAGATCGCCCTCAACGTGCTCCACCGCGGCGACAGCTTCGGCGAGAGCGGGCTGCTCGAAGGAGCCTCGCGGCTCGCAACCGTGCGTGCGAGCGGCCCGGTGACCGTGCTGCGCTTGCGCCGCACCGTCTTCGCCGGGCTCGCGCGCGCGCATCCGGAGGTCGCCGGCGCCTTGAAGGCAGTCGCGCGCGAACGCTCGCTCTGGAATCTCCTGCAGATCCATTCGAGCTTCGCCTCACTGCCGGCAGCTGCGCTCGGTGAGCTCCTGACGGGGCTCGAACCTGTGGACGTCGCGGCCGGAGAGATCGTCGTGTTCGAGGGTGAGCCTCCCGGGCCGATGTACATCGTCGATGAGGGCCGGCTGCGGGCCTACCGGTCGGAGCACGGTCGACAGCACGATCTTCAGTTTTTCCGCAAGGGCGACTTCTTCGGCGAGCGCTCGCTCTTCCTCGGCGAGCCACGTGCGACGACCGTCGCGGCCGTCGACGACTGCTCGCTCCTGCGGCTGCCGGTCTCGCTGTTCCAGAAGCTGCTGCACGAGCATCCGGAGTTCCGAGAGCGGCTCGCGGAGCGTGTCGGACAGTACGACTACCGCCGCGTGGCACGCGTGCCACTCGACTTCGCCGACGAGATCCTGCCCGCAGAAGCATCGTTCTCTGCGGGCCACGCCGCGGAAGTGTCGTCGCCGGTCGGCGCCGAAGCGGCTGTCGAGCTCGACGACAACCCGACGCCCGCGTCGCCGCGACGGCGGCGTCGCTTCCCCCACGTCTTCCAGCTCGACGAGGCCGACTGCGGCGCCGCCTGCCTGGCGATGGTGTGCCGCTTCTTCGGCCGCAACGTCTCGATCGCGTACATCCGCGAGGTCGTCCGCACGTCGATCGACGGCACGACGCTCGCCGGAATCACGCGCGGCGCCGAGGAGCTCGGGCTCGACGCTCGTTCTGTCAAGGCCTCGCCAAGCCGACTCGACGAGCTGCCGTTGCCGGCTGTCGTGCACTGGCGGGGAAACCACTGGGTCGTGCTCTACCGCGTCGACGGCGACCGGGTGCGTATCTCGACCCGGCCCGCGGTCTGCGCAGAGTGACGAGAGCCGAGTTTCTCGAGAACTGGAGCGGCTATGCCTCGGTGATCGCCTACGACGCGGCCTTCGAGGAGGCACCCGAGTCGCGGCCGTCGCTTG
>CAWHFK010000006.1:0-85000 GCA_963828655.1 uncultured Thermoleophilia bacterium
CATCGGGATCAATTCGACTCCCTCAACGGCCAAGCCCGCGCCGGCGGCGAGTTCGCGAAGCAGTCTGAGGAACAGGATGTCGAGCACCACGGGGTTGCCGCTGTTCAAGGCGCTGCTGATCTGCGCAGCCAAATCGGCGGGGCCGCGCTAGCGAGAGCGGCTGGCTGGCCCCAGGTAAGCAGGTGACGCCGCGGTAGCCTGGTCAAAGGCGGCGAGTTCGCGGGAAAACGTTGGGGGCGTCACCTCGCTGGAGCCGTAGCCTGCGAACACCGCCTGCTGGCCCTGGACCCTGGTACCTGAACTCGAGGTACCTGACGGGGAAGCTGACGTAGATCCCGAGACGCCTCGTTGATCGAGGCTCTTGCCTTGATTGATTTTCGCGCCGTCGCCCGAAATCCCCGCCTTGTTCTGGCTCCCTGAAGGGTCGCGTTGCTGGTCGTCATCACTTTCACATGTCTGCCGCGGCCTTGCCCATTTCGGTTGCCTGTGTCGTTGCTGCTTTGAAGTTGTCGCTCGCGATTTGTCCCGCCTTTGTGGCCGCGTCGAGCGTTCCCGCGCTGGCGGCTTGGGCCATCGCTTGGGTACCTGCCAGGCCGCTCATGTCCCGGAACATGCTGCCGTTCGCCAGCGCATTGAGGGCTGCCGTCAACCCGGCGGGATCCGGCAGCGCCGTCGGGTTGAGGAGACTGAGCACGGGTGTACTGAGTTGACCCGGTGTGAGCGTCTCCGGGGTTGCCCGGGAGTCGGTGCTGACAGGTGCGATCTCCGGCGGCTGGAGCGGGATCGGGGAGTCTTGCCAGTTCCAGAACCGGGTGATGTCGAGTTTCTCCGCCGAGTTAGACCGCCCGAGGACTGCTTCTGCGAACACGCCGCCGGTCGGAATCGGGACCAGGCGGACGTCTTGCTGCTCGAATGTGACGTTTCGCTCCTTGAGAAGGTCGCCCCACGTCGTTGTGTCGTCGATGCCGGCGATGTCTCCGTCCTCGGCCGGGGCACGGAGAACGAGGTAGTTGCCCGCCACTGCGAGCGGGTGCGGCTCGACTTGATCGGTGAGGGGCTTGCCGTGCCACGAGATGCCTGACAGCAACATGATCAGCGACGCCGAGTCGAGCGTCTCGAAGATCGCCTCTGTGTAGTAGGCGCGGTTGGCCTGGAGATGGGCAAGCAGCTCGGCACGCCGGTCGGCGGTATCTCCCAGAGATACGCGACCTGTTGCATCGCCGTCCCATCTTCTAGCGCCAATGGCACTACGGCGATTGACTGCAAACCGTCAGCCTCGTATCGCAACACCATCGAGCCGCTCGCCTGGGCTCCCTGATCGCGGCCGACCTGAATGCCCTGGATCGACCGCACCGGCACCGGACTGGTCAGGTCAACCTGACCGGTGTTCGCGGAGACAAAGAACGTACTGTCGGCCGCGGGGACGCCGGGTTGATCGATCGATACCCGCTCGATGCCAACGCCTTCGAAACTCGCAGAAACAAGACTGACGTCGCCAGGGATCACCTCGGCGATCGGCCCTGGCCGCACGACCGTGAAGCGCGGAGGTGGAGGAGCGACCGGGAGAGGCGTTTCCACTGCCGGCCCAGCCGGACTCACCGGCAACGGTGCGATCCGTGCCGCCGTACGCACGGTTGCAGCAACATCTGCCTTTGCGAAGCTGGCAACGTTCAGTGGGCTGTCAACTCGGATCGCACTGCGAACTTCAACCCTGCCGCGATCATCTTGTAGAAGGTCGAAAACCCGAGCCGTGAGGGCGGCGCTCAGAAGCTGGCCCCGGAAGCGCGTAACAAGCTCCATGGCGTTAGCAGCACTGAAGTCGATCAACTGGAATGGAAGAAAGATCGCCCGCTCGAACTTGTTCAGCTGAACCGATACACGGTAGACCTGAACGACTTCGTAATACTGGATGCTCAACGCATGCATGTGGTTGTAGTTCGCAACGATTCGCGTACTCACATCCTCGTGCTCGGACTCAGAGACCTCTCGCACGGAAGACGCACGACGATTGCGTACCGAGGTGGCGTGCTGCTCGGTGCGGTCATTGACCCGCTGGCTCATCTCCGCAAGCACCGACTTCGAACCAACAGACCAAGAGGTGCTGCTGGCCCTCGAGTTGGTCTCCGCGTTCTGATTCGTCTCGGAGCCGCCAACACTGAACCCCAACACCCCTGTGATTCCTTCGGCCATCCCCGCGAGTCCACCACCGAGGCTCGCTGCGGCCCCACTCGCAGAGCTCGTCGATTTAGCCCAACCGGAGCTCATCGAGCCCCCTGATTGCATCTCGTTCGCAACAGCGTTCTGCACTTCGCTCACCGCACGGGAGTGATCCATCGCATTGTCTAGTTGCTCCAACTCAGCCACGGTCTCGGTAACCGCGGCACGAGTTCGGCGCGCCCAGTCGACTACCGCAATCCTTGTCGCCTCACCAGGCGCCAACGCCAGAGAATGCAGCATCTGTCCGAGCGTGATGCCCTGGGCAAACCACGACTGAGAATGTGTCGCGAGCGCCCCCACCGCCGGCTTTCCGAATCCGATCCCCTCGTTGGCAATCTGCTCGAGCGAAAGAGGCTGATCCAACGGCGCCAGATTCGGGTTCGCCTCGGTTGCGAGCATGACCAGGGAGTCGTAGTAAACGCGTTCAGTTGGGTACTCACCGAACCGGGGCCGAAGCTCCTCAGCCTGCGCCTCTTCATCCAGCTCGAGATTCGTACCAGCCGCGCTACTCACCATCGTTTCGGCGATCTGGCGCTGCGGCCAAAGTGCAAACTCGCGAATCGTGTTGGTATCCAGCGCGGTCTTCAGTGCGGCAGCTTTCGCCGCAGTGAGGCTGCGCATGTTCTCGAGCGGAAGATCCGGAACATCCGCCAGAGGTGTGGCCGCCGCTGCATCGGTCAGGACATCAGTCGATAGCGAACCAAGGACTGACGTCGAAGCGCTAACAGCAGCTGCAGCCTGCGCGAACAGCAACGACGAACCGAGATCGAAAACACTCTTCAGACCGATCCCGCCGAGAGCCGCTACGGCGTCGTCGCTAACGCCAAGCAAAGCCGACACGGGCTGTTGCAGTACCTCCCGAAGGCTCAACTCAGAACTGGTCGATCTCAGGTAGTTCGAAAACTCCTGCATCCAGCTTCTCTCGTCCTGAGCGCCGGTGTTCCAGCGCGCTGTCGGCTAACTGTGTTCCAGGAGGGCAGCACAGTTCGGATCGATGGAGCCTGGCCGCAGCAGCAAATCGACGACCTTCGGACAACGCTCGGCCCGTTCGTCGCTGTGACCGATCATTGCACCATCGATCACAAAGTCAAGTTCGGCGATCGGGTTAGCTGAGTTTCCCGCTCACCTCAGCTCCCATGCAAGCTGAAGCTACCGCTTCGAAGCGTGTCAAGGTTGGTCCCAACCTCTTCCAGCGGGGCGACCGTTTCTATCTGATCGCGAACGTTCAGGGGCGTCAAGTCTTCGAGCCGCTCAAGGCTCACAACAAGACCGAGGCGTAGACGGAACGTGACGGCCGCCTTCACGAACTCCGCACCGTCGGCCTTTCGGGGGTCGGTGATCGGACAGCGACCTTCGACACGCTGGCGGAGAAGTTCATCGCCCATGAACGGGGGCCAAACGGGCACATCTCCAAACGAACCTGCGACCTTCGCGAGTCCCTGCTGCGAAAGCACGTCTCCCCCGTCCTCGGAAAGTTCAAGGCGGTCGAGATCACCACACCGCACGTTCAATCTCTCAGCGACTCGCTCGTCAAGAAGGGCCTCAGCGGGAGCTCGGTGAAAGGAATCATCACCAGCATTTCGTGCGTGATGGGCTACGCCGTGCGCTACGGGCACGTGCAGGGCAATCCTTGTCGCGACTTGAGGCTCCCGTCACCGAAGCGGCAGACCGACCCGCGCTACCTCACGCATGCAGAGGTGACAACGCTCCTCGAGAAGCTAACGCCGGAGTTCAAGACCGTGGCGGCCTGCTGCTACTACGCAGTGCTTCGGGCAAGCGAGGCGCTCGGGCTCCGCTGGAGGGACGTTGACCTCGAAGTCGGGCGCATCCAGGTTCGCGCCGGCAAGACCAAGGCATCGGTCAACTCGGTGCCGATCCCGTTGCCGCTTCTAGCGAGCCTTAAGGCCCAAAGATAGGCTCAGGGAGCCATCGGACTTCACAGAATCGACCAGGACTCCCTGGTCTTCGTGACGGCTACAGGACGCCCACAGAGCCGCAGAAACGCTCTCAGGGCCGTCAACGTGGCCTCGAGGCACATTGGCCTTTGGAGCGAGGAGGATGGCCGCGAGCCGGTCGGCCTGCATGACCTGAGGCATTCGGCAGCCAGCTTCTACTTCGACGCAGGCTGGAAGACGCGGGAAGTCAGCCGCCTGCTCCGTCATGCGAACCCAACCGTCACCCTGACCGTCTATGCCGGCCTGGCCCCGGCGGAGGAAGAAGAGATCCTGGAGAACGCCCTCACCGCCTTCGGCGGCTAGCCTCTGACCAGACTCTGACCAGCGAGGGCCTCGGGTGACCGGGGCCCTCATCGTTTTGGCTTACACTCAGGCCAAGCGCCCGTAGCTCAGGGGATAGAGCGCTCGCCTCCGGAGCGAGAGGTCGCAGGTTCGATTCCTGCCGGGCGCATTTTCATCGTTGATGTAGAGCCGATTTGGCTTCGTTACGTGGGTCATGCGTGACAGAGGTGCCGGGAATGTTCACCGCGTGCGTACCCCGGTGCGTACCTCGGAATCGGCCGCGCCGCCTGCGCTGCCTCAGTGATCCGAGCACCGAGGTGTGACTGGTCACACCGGTCATTCGCCCGTCGATGCCAAGTGGGAACCCGAACTGCCGTGCATTGGAGACGCTTCTACGGCTTCGAGTGGTGCGAGGTACGCACGGAGGTACGCACGAGTCGGCCATCGCGCTGGTAAAGCGCGAGCTGGACGGTCTAGATGTTGAGATTTTTCGCGAAGACGCGGATGCTCATGTTGGCCTCCAGACAGCTCCACCCCGGCCTAGAACTACTGGCCTAGAACTTGCTGCGTTGGCTTGGCCCAGAACTACCTAGAACCCGCACACGTTCTAGGCCAGCTCGCGTCTGCGTTTGCTCAGTCGGGGCGGCGTCTGGCAGCGAGGGCGAGGACTGCGAGAGCTACGAGCATGACGAGGCTGGCATACCCGAAGGCCAGTTTGGGCGACGCGAGCGTGTAGAGGAGTCCAACGATGGCGCTGGCGGCAAGGTTGCCGAAGCTCTGTATCGCCGCGAGCAGTCCGAACGCGGAGCCTCGGATGTGGTCGGGTGAGTACATGGCGACTGCCGCGTGCTCGGCGGTCTCAGTCAACCCGATGCCGATGCCTGCCACGACGAATGCCGCCGCCAAAACGAAGATGCTGGCCGTAGTGAATGCGAACGCGGCGTAGGCGAGAGCGAAGCATCCGACGCCCGTGGCGAACACCCTGACCTGGCCGCGCCGATCTCCGTGAGAGCCGCCGGGAACACTGACCAATGTCGCTGCGAGGTTGTAGAGGACGTAGAGGCCGATTGCGATCTTCGTCGCGGACGCCTGACCGTGCCCGGGCGTCAGCAGGTCTGTGACGCGGAGGATCATTAGCGTCGCGGCCATGTTGGCCGCTTCGAACAGCGCCACCCCGCCCAGGAAACGTCCGAGCCTTCCTTCAAGCACCGGACGCACCTGCACCCTGAGCGGACGCCTTTCACGCTCTTTCGGCTTCGGCGTGTGGCGGATCGCGTAGACGATCGCGACCACCGCGAACAGGCCCGGGATGATCGACAGAAAGATCGCCGTCCGGATGCTGACCACGGCAATCAAGGCGAGAGCAAGCAGCGGCCCACCGATCGCACCAAGATTGTCCATCGCACGCTCGAAGCCATAGGCCCTGCCGTACTGCCCCGGCCTCACCGTGTCCGCGAGCAGTGCGTTCCGGGCTGGAACACGGAGTCCACGGGCAGCCCACGCACTCGCCCGTAGCGCGCCAACCTGCCAGACATTCGTAGCCGCACCGACGAGGCCGGAAAGGATGGCGGTACTGGCGTAGCCGCCGATGGCGGCTGAGCGGCGGCGGTGCGGATCATCCGCGATCGGCCCACCGGCAAACCGGGTCGCTCCTGCCAATCCATCCGATAAGCCTTCGATCAGTCCCAGTGCCCCTGCCGACGCGCCAAGCGTGGAAGTCAGGAAGCTCGGCAACAGGGCCGTCGGTATCTCATGGCCGAGATCGGCCAGGAGGCTCGCAGCCCCAATGCCTCGCACACCGGGGGTCAACCACCGCCCAGCCCCCTCATCCGTCGTCTCCGCATCAGTCCGTTCGACCACTTCACGACTCTGTCAGACGCTCAGGCGTGTCCGCTCGGTGCGTACCCCGGTGCGTACCTCCATCGAACTAAGTACGCGATTTGCAGGGCGGTCTGATTCCTGCCGGGCGCACTTCGACCGTCGGCCGTTGATCAGGGATGGCGCCTGAGCCCGCCGTCCAGGATGAGACGGCGAACAACAGCGACGGCTCCCCGGCCGACGGCATCCAGAGTGATCACGCCGACCAGCAAGAGTGCGAGCACCACCAGGGGTGCGCCGCCCTCCCGGTCGCCGTGAGCGCGTGCGAACACAATTCCCGCAACGCCGACCAGGAGGGCAACGGTGAAGAGCACTCGGCCGGGCTGGGAAAGCCGAAGCCTGTGCCCGAGCCAACTCCAATAGCTTCGGAGTCCCGCCACGCGTGAAGTCTAGGGAGGAAGGAGCGGCACCTTGCGCGAGCACGAGCAGTTTTGTTGGGGGGTACTGCTGGTACCTGGATCAGCAGGGTAGGTCATGCACAGCTGCGCGCTGCTTTATTGGGCCCCGGGTGCCACACGACGTCCGCAAATTCCCAGATCGACAGCCCGCTAGGAGACGACCGATGACGATGAAGCCACCCACCGTGACGCTGAAGAACGGGGTCGAGATGCCGATCCTCGGACTCGGGGTCTTCCAGAGCCCTCCGGAGGAGACGACGGCAGCGGTCGAGACCGCGATCGCAGCCGGCTACCGCCTGGTCGACACCGCCGCCGCCTACGGCAACGAGCGCGAGGTCGGCGAGGGCATCCGCCGCTCCGAGGTCGACCGCGGCGAGCTGTTCGTGACCACGAAGCTGTGGTTCAGCGATTACGGCTATGAGGAGGCGCTGGTCGGCTTCGAGGCCTGCCTCCGGCGCCTTGGACTCGAGTACGTCGATCTCTTCCTGCTCCATCAGCCTGTCCCGACCGACTTCGACGCGACGGTCTCGGCGTACAAAGCGATGGAAACGGTGCTCTCCGAAGGCCGCGCTCGCGCAATCGGTGTCTCGAACTTCGCTGCGCACCATCTCGACAGCCTGATGCAGCGCACCGAGGTCGTGCCGGCGGTGAACCAGGTCGAGTTGCACCCGTTCTTCACGCAGCAGCCGCTGCGCTCATTCCACGCAGAGCACGGGATCACGACCGAGGCGTGGTCGCCGCTCGGGGGTATCCACCGGTACCGGCCCGCTGACCCGGACGCTGTTGTGAACGCGCTCGAACATCCGACCGTCACCTCACTTGCCGACAAGTACGACAAGACGCCCGCGCAGGTGGTGCTGCGCTGGCAGATCGAACACGGAATCGTCGCGATCCCGAAGTCAGTCAAGCCGCACCGGATCGAGGAGAACTTCGGCGTCTTCGACTTCGAATTGGCCGCCGCGGAGGTTGCCTCGATCGACGCGCTCGACACCGGTGTCCGCGGCGGCCCGGATCCCGAGCTGCTGAACATGACCACCTACCCGAAGAAGGTGAACAACGACTGATGAGCGAGCCAACATCACAGACGCGCGCACAAGAGCTGATCGGTGATTTCGCACCGAAGCTCGTGTCGCTTACAGACGACGTGCTGTTCGGAGATATCTGGGCGCGCAGCGAGCTGTCTCCTCGAGACCGCAGCTTGATCACGGTCGCCGCGCTGATCACCGGCGGCAGCACCGAGCAGCTCCCCGGCCACCTCGAGCGCGCTCGGCAGAACGGACTGACCGAGACGGAGCTGAAGGAAGTCATCATCCAGCTCGCGTTCTACGCCGGCTGGCCAAAGGCAATGTCGGCAATCCAGGTCGCAAAGCGCACGTTCCAAGAGCAGCCCTAGGATCGCGGCCCCGAGTGTTCCGGAGTGAGAGACCGAATCAGATTCGCTCCCTGAATCTGATTCGCGAGTTTCTCGGAAGGCAGTCGGCGACTCGAAACTCGTGAATCTGGTTCGGCTGCGCCGAATCAGATTCAGTGGGGTGCGCCAGTCGCCCAGCCGTTGCGGCCCGTCGTGGCAATAGTCTGCGAGGTGTGAACGTCTCGTCGCTCGCCTTTCGGACCGACCTTGCGCTTCTGGAACGAGCGGGGTCGACAGTCGATGACCGCGGTGACCACCTTGTCGTGCGTAGCCCCGAGAACCCCGGGTTCTACTGGGGCAACTTCCTCTTGCTCGATCACGTGCCCGGTGCCGGCCAAGTTGAGGAGTGGCTCGACCGTTTCGCGGCAGCTTTCCCCGAGGCGCGACACCGAGCGTTCGGCTTTGACACGCAAGGGACAGTCGACGAGCTGTCTGGTTTCGAAGCGCGGGGGCTTCGTGTCGACAGCTCGGCAGTCATGACCGCGAGCTCTGTGCACCCGCCTGCCCGCCCGAACGGCGAGGCAACCTATCGCGCCTTCAACTCCGACGAGGACTGGCTACAGAGCATCGAGCTCCGGATTGCCTGCGACAACCTCGATCAGTCGGTGAGCCATCGCGAGTTCGTGACGCGCCGCGCGAACAGCAACCGCTCGCTCGTCGCGGCCGGGCATGGCCGGTGGTTCGGGGCATTCCTCGGTGACGCACTCGTAGCCCAGATGGGCCTGGTCGCCGCGGCACCCGGACTGGCGCGCTTCCAGTCGGTCGAGACTCACCCCAAGCACCGCGGCCGCGGCCTAGCCGGCACGCTCGCACACCATGTCAGCGCCTACGGTTTCGCAGAGCTGCAGGCGAAGACGCTGGTGATAGTCGCCGATCCCGACTACCTCGCGATTCGCATCTATCGCGCGATCGGGTTCACCGACAGCGAGGTGCAGCTTCAGGCCGAGCTGGCGCCAGAACTCGCTCAGGGCGCGAGCGGTCCAGTCGTCCGGGTTGAACATCTCCGCGAGCCGCCGACCGAAGGGTAACCGGGCAGCCTCCTGACGGCTCGAACTCGTGACCGGGCACTGGCTGAGCAAGGAACCAGGCAGCCGGTTCGAAGGATCCGGTACCTGGTACCTGCCTGGTGGAGCGAGGGGGTCAGCTGACCGGCACAGTGCCGCCGTTCGACTCGAGCCACGGCTGCTTGACGATCAGATCGCCGTCGTAGAACGTCGCCCAGAAGTAGGCGTTGTCGAAGTTCGCGGGCATCGCACGCAGGTACCGCTCGCCGTCGGTCGGCCGCAGCGGGACCGCGCCGGGCTCCAGCACACCCGTCTCCGCGATCAGCCCCTGCGCGTACCCGGTATCGCCGACGGCAACCCCGTTCGCGTCGAGCATGACCGTGCCGACGTGCTCCCCCCTTGATGAGAGTCTCACCCTGATCATCGAGTCGAACAAATCCCCCGCCTCATTAAGAATCCAAACGGCGGCTCGCGCAAGATCCCGGCCTTCAATCGGTCCGAAACGCGGTCTATGCTGCGGGAGAGAAGGGGGAGGTCAGTAATTGAGCGCGCATCGTCGGCCACGGGTTCGGGGCTTGCTGGCGGCCTGTTCGGCCGTCGTCGTTGCAGCTGCGCTCGGCCTGGGCTTCACCGCCGGCGGCGGGGCGACGCGCATCACCGGCACCCCACGGGCAGACGTCCTGTACGGCACGAGCGGCGCCGACGTCCTCTTCGCACGGAGCGGCAACGACCGCGCCTACGGCGGCGCGGGCAACGACACCCTCTACGGCGGTGCCGGCAACGACCGCCTGTACGGAGGCGCGGGCAACGACCGGATCTGGGGCGGCCCCGGGAACGACCGGATCGACGGCGGCCCCGGCCGCGACACGATCTCGTGCGGCGCGGGCCACGACGTGGTGCTCGCAGACCGGCTCGACCGCGTCGCCCGCGACTGCGAGGTCGTCCGGCGCCCGGCCGTTCCCACACCACCGCCGACGGTGACGGTCACGACCCCTCCCGTGACGACCACGACCGCGACGACGACGACCACTACCGCGCCGGCACCGCCGACGACGACCACCACCCCCACCACCACGACCACGCCGACGACGACCACGACCCCGGCGACCACGACCACCCCCACGCCGCCGGCGCCGCCGCCCTGCGGGCAGGGACCGCAGAGCTACCGCTACAGCTACGTCAACCAGCCGCTCACGACCCCGACCGTCAGCGTCACGGTGACGATCAACCAGCTACCGACGTATCCCGCCGACGGAGACCACGCGATCGCCTACGTGGCGGTGGCGTACGGGAAGACTGCGGACGGCTGCGCGGCATTGGGCTGGCTGCAGGGCGGGATCTGGCGCGGCGCCACACCGCTCGGCCCGGACACGGGCTCCGCGTTCCTCTACGCCGAGTGGCAGACCTCGGCCGGCTACCGGCTGATTCGGCTCGCCGACGTCAAGGTCCCGTCGACACACACGTTCCTGCTCTCCGGCTCCAGTGTCGGGTGGGCGCTCACGATCGACGGGAAGTTCGCCGCGACGGTTCAGCTCGACCAGGCGCCGACGACGTTCTCGACCGCCGCCGAGGACTACAGCGCCGACGGCGTCTCCGAGCCCTCGTACGACTGGACGTTCTCCGGCGCGTCGCCCGCCTTCATCCACGCTCCCGCGGGCCTGCTGCCGTACGACAGCTTCACCGGCACCGGCTGGCACAGCCACCTCTGAGACGACGGGTCAGGCGGGGCGCCCGCGGCGCCCCGCCAAACCCTCGTGCGATCGTTCAGTGCGCGGGCGTCAGAGCCCTGCGCACTCGCCGATCTTCTGGCCGCCCACGACGTTGGGCGTGCCGCCGCTGTCGCCGATCTGCGCGACGGGCGAGTTGCCCGAGCAGATCAGGTTGCCGCCGATCGTGTTGGTCGCGATCTCGGTCGAATCGAGCGTGCCCAGGTCACCGATCGTCACGCCGACGTCGTTCTTGATCGCCACGTACCCGCGTGTGTAGTTGCGGATGAACCCGAACCAGGCGCCCTGCCATCCCTCGACAGACACGTTGCCGTAGATGACGTTGTCCTTGATCGGGAAGTTCACGTACGGGTCGAACGTCGGCCCGGGACCACCCCCGGTCGAGGTGATATTGCCGCGAATCGTGTCGCCGTCGAGGTACATCGTCATCGGATGGTCGGCGTAGATGTTCCCGCCGACGGTGTCGTTCGTCGTTCCCGTGCACGGCGTGGGCGGGAACGTCGAGGCCAACGTGCAGCCGAGCGCGAGGATCGCGCCGTTGCCCACGACGAGGCTGCTGCCGACGTGCACCGTCCCCATCGTGAACGCGTCGAGACATGCCCCTGGCGCCACCGTGAGGGTGCCCCAGGTGGTCAGCGTCCTCCCGCTCGGGACGTACCGGTTGCCGGTGATCACGAGGTTGCCGTACGTGCCCGTGATCGGCGTCTCGGCACCGGGGCAGATGGGCGGCCCCACGTTCGGGTCGGACGCCGCCGTGGCGGCGAACACCCCAACTCCGAGGATGACGCACGAGAAGACCAGAAGCTTGAGCTTCATCATTCGCCCTTCTCTCCTACTGCGAAGAGGACGATGCTATGCCGATCCCCGGTGCCCGACAAGTGGCCTTGTCTAGGCACGGGGCTCAAGGTGTGAGAGATTGGCGCCGACGACGTCCCTGCAGCCGTCGTACTTGAGGAAATCGCCGTCGGCGCATCTGCGGCCTACGGGATGCGCCGGCGGAGTCCTCTGTCCTGAAATCGCCGATTTCCGCCGAAAACCTCGCTAGAATTGCGATATGCCGTTGATTCCCGTCATCGAGGATCCACTCAGTACCGATGCCGAGCCTGCCTCGCATCCGGCGCACTCGCACGCGGGACACCGTGGTCGCCGCGACGGCTCAGCCGTCGCCGCCTGCTGAGCTCGACGCAGCCGGCCTCATCTGGATCCACCTCGACGCGGCAGACTCGCACCACGTCGGCCTGCTCGCGCGCCGTTTCGGCTGGCATCCGCTCGACGTGGAGGACGTGCTCTCCAAGCGCCAGCGGCCGAAGATCGACGATTACGCTGAGGAGGGCTACCTTTTCGGCGTCCTGCACTTCCCGGTCTACGACCGGGTCGTCCAGAGACTGAACGCCGCCGAGCTCGACTTCTTCATCGGGCCCGACTACCTCGTCACCCTGCCGACGGTCGAGCTGCGGCCGGTGACACGACTGTTCCGCCGCTGCGAGGAGGACGAGAACTTCCGCGAACAGCTGTTCCCGAAGGGATCGGGCCGGCTGCTCTACGAGGTGCTCGACGACCTGTTCGACTACTGCTTCCCGATCCTCGACAAGATCGGGCACAAGCTCGACTCGCTCGAGGACGACGTGTTCGAAGGACGGTCGGAAGCGGTCGTCCGGGACATCTCGAACGCGAAGCAGGAGATCATCAGCTACCGGAAGATCGTGAAGCCGGAACGCTCGACCCTGCGGCTCCTGGAACGCCACGTCGAGCGCTTCCTGCCGGAGGAGCTCGACCTCTACTTCGACGACATCGTCGATGCCGCCGAGCGCATCTGGGACATCCTCGACAACTACAAGGAAGTCGTCGAAGCGCTCGAGTCGACGAACGAGTCGGTGATCTCGCACCGCCAGAACGACGTGCTGCGCATCCTGACGGTCTTCTCCGTCGTCCTCCTGCCGTTGACGCTGATCACCGGCTTCTTCGGCATGAATCTCGACTTCCCCGGCTTCAACACCGTGTGGGCATTCTGGGTGGTCTTCATCGGGATTCTCGTCGCTCTGGTCGGCATGCTCGCGTTCTTCCGGCTCAAACGCTGGCTGTAGCCGCCGCGCCTCGGCCAAGTAGGCTCCGGGCGATGCCGAAGCCGTTGTGGGCGCCCTGGCGCCTCGAGTACGTGCAGCACGCCGACGAGCTCGACCGCTGCATCTTCTGCGACCCGGAGCCGGAGCTGCTCGTCCACAGCGGCACGACGGCGATCGTCGTCTTGAACAAGTTCCCGTACTCGTCCGGGCACCTGCTGATCGCACCCAGACGGCACCTGGGCGAGTTCGGGGCGTTGAGCCCCGACGAGGCGCTCGAGATCCACGAGCTCGGTGCGCGCGGGATCGAGGCGCTGCGTGCGGAGTACGCACCCCACGGGTTCAACGTCGGCTGGAATCTGGGACGCGCTGCCGGCGCGGGGATCGAGGAGCACGTGCACCTGCATGTCGTGCCGCGCTGGAACGGCGACACGAGCTTCATGCCCGTGCTCGGCGACGTGAAGGTGCTGCCGGAGTCGATCGAGCGGACGGCCGGCAAGCTTCGCCCGCACTTCTGACCGCCCGACGGTGCCTGCGAGGCACTCGGCGGGGCCGCCCTCCCCTGCGACCCCACCGACTGCCCCCGGAGGGCGGCAGCGAGCACGGGCCGAGCCGTCTGCGCCACCCCGAACATGGTGTAGCGGCGGGGCGTCACGCCCGCGCCAGACGGACGGCGAGCACAAACGCTCCAAAAGGCCAGTAGCACGCCGCAGCCGGCAGCGCATCCTGAAGAGGTGGACGGCCGAGCCCGATGTTGCTGATCCTCCGCATCCTGTCCACCCCGTGGTGGGCGCCGTTCGCAGCCGTCTACGGCCTGCGCCGGCTCAGGGAACGGGCACGCCGCATGGCGCCGCCTACCGAGACGAACGTCGGGCCCGAAACACCGGCTGCTGCCGCAGAGCTTCGAGCAGGCTCGCGACCACCCAGCCCGCCATGACGATCACGACGCCGAGCAAAGCACCGAGAACGAGGTTCGAAAGTGGGTCCATGCCTGCTCGATTCGGCACGAACGGCCGGTTCCTTTAATCCGGCCGGCACCGATTGACGTCTCGTTTACGAGACCGCAGACTGACCGCATGCCGCTCGCCGCGATGAAGGCCCTGTCCGGGGAGATCGTCCATGCCCTCGAGCACATCAATGTCCCGAGCTACGTGATCGACGCTGCCGGAATCGTCCGCTGGGTGAACCCTGCCGCCTCCCGGCTGGTCGGCGACGTCGTCGGGCGGCAGTTCACCTCGATCGTCGCCCCGGAGGACACCCGCCGGGCCAAGGAGCTGTTCGCCCGCAAGATCCTCTCCACCGCGGAGGTGACCGACGGCTCGGTCGTGGTCGTCGACGAGGCAGGTGCCCGCGTCGCGGTGGAGGTGAGCTCGGTGCCGCTGATGGCGGGTGACCACGTGGTCGGTGTCTTCGGCCAGGTGTCCGACATCATCGAGGAGCCGCACAGCCATCCTGAGCTGCACCTGACGCCGCGGCAGTCGGAGGTCCTCCGCCTGCTCGAGCGTGGCCGGTCGACATCCGAGATCGCCGAGGAGCTGCACGTGAGCCGCGAGACGGTGCGCAATCACGTCCGGCACCTGCTGCAGGCGATCGGCGCGCGGTCGCGCCTCGAGGCGGTCGCCGTCGCCCGCGGCGAGCCGCTGACCGCGACCTCCTGAACCGGCGCGCGCGCCGGCGCGGACGAGATCATCCAGAACGGGTGACCTGCTGATCCGCTGGAAGAGAGAGGGTCAGCGCATGTCCCGCATCCTTCTGCTCGAGCGGCAGATGCAGCGCTTCCTGCGCAAGCCGGTGTCCGTCCGGAGCGCGGCCAGCGTCATCGTCACGACGACGGCGCTGATCGTCGTCGCGAGCGGTCTCCTCATGCGCGTGCTCGACCACAAGGAGTACCCGAACATCTTCATCGGGATGTGGTGGGCGATCCAGACGGTGACGACCGTCGGCTACGGGGACGTCACGCCGAAGGCGGTCGCAGGACGCATCGTCGCGGGATTCGTCATGCTCGAAGCGATTGCGCTCGTCGCGATCGTGACCGCCGCGATCACCTCCACCTTCGTCGCGCGGGCCTCGCACCTCCAGGATGCGAACCTCGCCGAGCAGGAGGAGCAGCGGGACGCGGAGATCGACCGGCGTTTCGACGATCTGAGCACGCGGCTCGATCGGCTCGAGACGATGCTGCGCAGCCTGACCGAGCGGTAGCGGGTCAGTCCGACCGTCGAGCGAGCAACTCGACCGGGCTCGCCGCCGGTTTCACCTGGCCGAGCCGCGCCCGGAAAACGTGGTAGGCCCAGCTCTGGTAGAGCAGGATCACCGGCAGCAGGACGAGCGTGAAGACACTGATCACGACGAGCGTGTAGTGGCCGGACGACGAGTTCGTCGTGGTGAGGCTGTCGGCGAAATCGGTCGACGACACCATCACGCGCGGATACAGCTCGGTGAACAGCGTGGCGACGGCGAGCGCGATCGTCGCGCCGGTCGCGGCGAAGGCAAGACCGCTCCGCCGTGCGCGGGCGAACACGACAGCGGCGACGGCGGCAACTGCGGCCAGAACGACCACGACGATGCCCGGGAAGAGACTCTGGTCGTTGTTGTCCCTTCCGACCACGAGCGTCCAGGCGAGGAACACGGCAGCGATGAGCGCTGCCGGGACGGCGAGCGAAGCGGCCGCCCGCTCTGCCCGGGCGCGCAGGTCGCCGTTCGTGCGCAGGGCGAGATACGCCGCGCCGTGGAGCGACGAGAGCGCGACGAGAGCGACGCCGGCGAGCACCGTGTACGGGCTGAAGAGATCCCAGAACGTGCCCGCGTACTCGTGAGCCGAGGAGACCGGGACACCGTGCAGCAGGCTCGAGAGCGCAATGCCCCAGATCAAGGGGATGCCGAGCGAGGCGATCGCGTTCACCCACGTCCAGACACTGCGCCAGGTGCCGCCGTCTGCTTTGCCCCGCCACTCGAAGGAGACGATCCGCGTGATGAGGAGGACCAGCAGGAGCAGGAACGCGACGTAGAACCCGGAGAACATCGTCGCGTACCAGCCGGGGAACGCGGCGAACGTCGCGGCGCCGGCGATGATCAGCCAAACCTCGTTGCCGTCCCAGACCGGCCCGATCGTCTGGATCATCGTCCGCCGCTCCTCCTCGCTGCGGCCGAGGACCGGCAGGAGCATGCCGACGCCGAAGTCGAAGCCCTCGGTCACCAGGTACAGCGACCAGAGCACGAAGAGGACCCAGAACCAGGCGGTCTGCATCAGTAGCTCGGCGCCGCAACCGGCGCCGCTCCTTCCACGTTGCCGCCGGGCTCGGGCGGATCGAGCCGCGCATAGCGGCGCATCAGATAGAAGTCGACGATCGCGAGACCCGTGTAGAGCGCGAGGAACACACCGAGGCTGAACGCGACCTTCGTCGTCGTGGAGCTCGGCGAGACCGCGTCGGCGGTCTTCTGCAGGCCGTAGACGATCCAGGGCTGGCGGCCGGTCTCGGTCAGCAGCCAGCCGCCGAAGCACGCGAGGAACGGGACGACGATCGCGCCCATCGCGGTCCGCTGGAACCACTTCCCCTGCTCGAGCTTCTTGCGCCACAGCAGCCAGCCGCCCCACAGAGCGATCAGCAGCATCAGTCCGCCCAGGTAGGCCATCACGCGCATGCACCAGTATTCGAGCTCGATCTGGGGCAGGTAGTTCCCCGGCCCGTGCTCGGCAACCTGCTTCTCCTGGTTCTGGTTCAGCCCTACGACCTTGCCGTGGAACGAGCCGGTCGCGAGGTACGAGAGCAGGCCCGGGACCTCGATCGAGTAGGACGGCGTCTGGTCGCTCTTCGTGAAGCCGCCGATCTGGAAGATCGAGAACGGCGCCGGCTCCTCCGTGTTCCAGAGCGCCTCGGTCGCGGCGATCTTCATCGGCTGGGCGTTCGTCGTCTGGATCCCGAACGCGTTGCCCCACCAGAGCTGCACGGCGGCCAGCGGGATCAGCACCAGCACCGCGAGCTTCGCCGCCGCGCGGAACACCTCGACGTTCCTGCCCCTGCGCAGATGCCAGGCGGAGACGCCGAGCACGACGAAGCCGCCGGTCAGACACCCGGCCAGGATGACGTGCACGTACGCGAAGATCGCGAACGTCTGGAACATGATCTTCGCGATGTCGGTCGCCTGCGCCGTGCCCGTCGACTTGTTTATCTGGTAGCCGACCGGATGCTGCATCCACGAGTTCGCGACGATGATGAAGTACGCCGAGAGCCAGGTGCCGAGCCAGACCACGTAGATCGTGGCGAGGTGCACCCTCGGCGAGAGGTGCTCGCGGCCGAACACCCACAGCCCGATGAACGTCGACTCGAGCATGAATGCTCCGAGGCCCTCGATCGCGAGCGGAGCGCCGAACACGTCACCGACGTACCTCGAGAACGACGACCAGTTCATGCCGAACTCGAACTCCTGCACGATCCCCGTCGCCGCCCCGATCGCGAAGTTGATCAGGAACAGCACCGCGAAGAACCGCACGAGCCGGTTCCACTTCTCGTCGTGCGTCCGGTAGTAGATCGTCTGCATGATCGCGAGCAGAGGCGCGAGCCCCAGCGTCAGCGGCACGAACGTGAAGTGGTACAGGGTCGTCGACGCAAACTGCCAGCGCGACAGCGTGAGTGCGTTTGCGAGCAGAAGACTCAACTCGACGCCCGCCGGTTCAGCCGCCCGCCCCGACAGCAGCCTTACTGCTGCCCAGAAGGCCGTCCGCGAGCCGGTTGGCGAACTCGCGTGCCTGGCCTTCGAAGTCCGGCTTCAGGTTGGTCGGGGGGATCTTCACTCCAAGCGAACGGTCGCGCATTTCACCCTTGCCAAAATAACTCAGGAGCGCCAACAGCGACCGGATCTGTCCCCCTTCGTACTGGAAGTGGATGGCGTCGACGAACCGTCCGCCCTGCTTGGTCGCGAGCTTCTTGGCTTCCTTCAGGTTGATGCTCCAGTAGCGCCGGCAGACCACGTAGGCCGCGAACGGCTTCCCGTCGAAGACCTGCTTGGCGGCCCCGGACACGAGATACGAGCGTAGGGGCATGTTCGTGGTGAAGAACCACGTCGCCGAGCCGACGCAGATCAGGTCGTAGTCGTTCCGGGTGGCGGCCTCCGGGATCGCGATCTGGCCGGTCTTGCGCAGCGTCTGTCCCGGCAGCACGGCCAGGAGGTCCCAGACCGCGTGCTTGAACGGGAACCGCGAGAACCTCTCGATGAACCGAGGGTCGGTGAACTCGATGCTCGCCTGCTCGACATCGCAGCCCCGTTCGCGGAACACCCTCGCCATCTCATCGGCAACGCGGCCCGCCTGCTGCGTGTGGGTGTAGTAGACGATCAGGACCGAGGGCTTGACCGCTCCGTCCATGGGCTCCTCCTCGCAGCACGTCGACCCGTTCGGCGGACGCTAGACACGCGGAAACCGCAGGCCCTCGTCCTCTTTGGATGACTTGTCGCGACCGGCGGCAGAGCAGAGCACAGTGGGCGGATCACCCCAAAGAGATGACGCAAGCGAGGAGCGGTATCAAGATGTTCACACCGTGACCCGGCGGCAGGCATCCCTTTGACCAGGGTCTTCGGCCTGGCGCTGCTTGCGGGGCTCAACCCGGTGCTGCTCACGGCCACGACGGTGATGCTGCTCCTGCCGCGGCCGAAGCGGCTGCTGCTCGGCTACCTCCTCGGCGCGTACACGACGAGCATCGCGGTCGGCCTCGCGATCGTGTACTGGCTGAGCGACTCGGGCGAGCTCAGCACGACCAAGCACACCGTGAGCCCAGGGATCGACATCGTGCTCGGCGCGCTCGCGCTCCTGATCGCGTTCGTCGTGGGGAGCGGCCGTCTGGCCCGCCGGAAGGAGCGCCGGCAGAGCAAGCACGCGGACGAGCCGAAGAAGACGCCGCGCTGGCAGCAGACCCTGAGCAAGGGCTCGGCGCGGGACACATTCATCGTCGGCATCCTGCTCAGCTTCCCGGGTGGCTCCTATCTCGCCTGCCTGACCACGATCGCCAAGCTGAACCTGAGCAACGCAGGGAACGTGGCGACGGTCGTGGCCGTTGCAGTTGTGATGCTCCTGCTCCTCGAGGTGCCGCTGCTCGCCTACGTCTTCGCCCCCACGTGGACGCCCGCCGCGATCGAGCGCTTCAGAGGCTGGCTCGCTCGCAGCGGCGCACACGCGGCAGTGATCGCCGCCACGGTGATCGGCGCCGCGCTCGTGGTGAAGGGCGTGCTCGGCCTGCTGAACTGAGCCTCTACGTGAGCCGCTCGAGCAGGTGGTCCCCGACGCGGAGCGCGTTGGCCATCACGGTCAGGGCCGGGTTGACGGCGCCGATGCTCGGGAAGATGCTCGCGTCGACGAGGTAGAGGTTGTCGAGCTCGTGCGCCCGGCAGTCGATGTTCGCCACCGACGTCTCCGGATCGCTCCCGAAGCGACACGTGCCGGCCTGATGTGCGACCCCGGCCACCGGGATCTCGTTCTTCATGTACGCGAACCGTTTCAGCAGGTGCCCCTCGTTCAGGTCGAGCTTCCCCAGCATCGACCTCAGCTTGTCGTAGAGCTTCTGCTTCGGGACGTCGTTCGTCGCCGTGTAACTGAGTGTCAGCCGACCCTCCCGGTCGACGGTCACCCGGTTCTCCGGCCTCGGCAGGTCCTCGGTCGACAGCCAGAAGTCGATCGCATGCTTGGCAATCCGCTCCAGCGACCACTCGGGCGCAAGCTTCGTCTCGCCCGGCTGCTCGCCGCGGTACATCTCCGCCTGGGACTTGCCGACCATCTGGATGTTCCCGAGCGGATAGTCGAACTCGTCGTTTGCGAGATAGAAGTCGTTCAGGCCGAGCGTCTTCTGGAAGATCGTCGGGTTCTCCTCGCGGGAGAGCGCAAGCACAGCCTGGCTGTTGTGGAACATGTAGTTGCGACCGACCTGGTCGGAGCCGTTGGCGAGCCCGTTTGGATGCTTGTCACTCGCCGAGGCGAGCAGCAGCTTGGCGCTGTTCGCCGCACCACAGGCGACGACGAAGACGTCGGCGGTGAAGTGCTCGCGCTTGCCGTCACGTTCGACGATCAGCTTCGTCACGCTCGTCCCCGCCTCGCTCGTCTCGAGCCGGATCGCCGTGCTGTTCGTCAGCAGGGTGACGTTCGGATGCTCCAGCGCAGGCCGCACACCGAGCACCTCGGCATCCGACTTCCCGTGCACCGCGCACGGGAAGCCGTCGCAGTTCGTACAGCGCACGCAGGCGCTGTACGGCGGGTTCGCCTCGTTCAGGCGGACGCCGCAGGGCGCGTGGAACGGGTGGTAGCCGGCCGCCTCGAGATCGTCGGCGAGCTGCTGGATCCGCGGCTCGTGCGACACGGCCGGGAACGGATAGGGCGCGCTGGCCGGCGGCTCGGTGGGGTCCTCTCCCCGGGCGCCGTGCACCTCGTACGCCTGCTCCGCCCTCGTGTAGTACGGCTCGAGCTCGTCGTAGGTGATCGGCCACGCGGGTGAGATCCCGTCGTGGTGGCGGAGCTCGCCGAAGTCCTCCTGCCGCAGGCGGTACAGCGCAGCGCCGTAGAGCTTGGTGGCACCGCCGACGAAGTAGTGGATCTGCGGCTGGAACGGCTTCCCGTGCGGGTCGTACCAGGTCTCCGGCGACACGTACCGGTTCTCGACGAACACGTTTCGTGCGACCCAGTTCTCCGGTTCGCGCGGCAGCCAGTCGCCGCGCTCGACCAGCAGGATCCGCTTGCCCGACGGCGCGAGGCGGCGCGCGAGCGTCCCTCCGCCCGCGCCGGTCCCGATGATGATCACGTCGTAGGAGCCCATCGCTCAGTACTCCGCCAGCCGCTCGCCGACGATGATCCGCGCGGCTGCCTCGATCAACGCAAGGTGCGAGAACGCCTGCGGGAAGTTGCCGAGGTGGCGCCCGGTGTCGGCGTCGAACTCCTCGGCGTAGAGACCGAGCGGCGACGCGATGCGCAGCAGCCGCTCCATCAGGTCGCGCGCACGCTGAGACTCACCCACGACCGCGAGCGCCGAGACGAGCCAGAAGGAGCAGATCAGGAACGTGCCCTCCTTGCCCGAGAGACCGTCGTCGGTCTCGTCTGTGCGGTAGCGCAGGACGAACCCGTTCTCGGTGAGGTCGTCGGCGACAGCCTTGACGGTCGCGGCGAGGCGTGCATCGTCTGCCGGCAGGAAACCGAAGAGCGCGGCGAGCAGCGTCGAGGCGTCGAGCGAGTCCGTTTCGTAGTGCTGACGCAGTACGCCCGCGTCGCTCACTCCGTTGGCGAGGATGTCCGCATGGATCTCTTCGGCGGTCGCCGCCCACGTCTCCTGCAGTTGCGGGTCGCCGCGGATCCCGGCCAGCTGCGCCGCCCGGTCGAGCGCGACCCAGCACATCAGCTTCGACGAGACGTAGTGCTGCGGCTTGCCGCGCGCCTCCCAGATTCCCTGGTCGGGCTGGCGCCAGACCTTCGACGCGCACTCGGCCTGAGCCTGGACGATCGGCCACAGGCGCCGGGGGAGCCGCTCGCTCTTCCGCGTGTGCAGCAGGATCGAGTCGAGCACGGCGCCGAAGACGTCGTTCTGGCGCTGGTCGAAGGCCCCGTTGCCGAGCCGGACGGGCCGGGCGCCGGCGTAGCCCGAGAGGTCGTCACGCGTCGACTCGGTCAGGTCTTTCCGGCCGTCGATCCCGTACATGATCTGCAGAGAGCCGTCCTTGTTCGGCTCGAGATCGGCGACGAACTGCATGAACTCGTCGGCTTCCCAGTCGAGGTTCAGCCAGTGGAGCGCCTGCAAGGTGAACGTCGTGTCGCGCATCCAGGTGAAGCGGTAGTCCCAGTTGCGCTCACCGCCCGGGGTCTCCGGCAGCGAGGTGGTCGCGGCGGCGACCGTCGCGCCGGTCGGCATGTAGGTCAGGCCCTTGATCGCGAGTGCCGAGCGCTGGATCGGGTCGCGCCAGCGGTGATCCGGGATGCGGGCCTCGTTGAGCCAGTGGCGCCAGAAGCGAACGGTTGCGGCGAGGCGGGCCTCGGCCCCGCCCGTGTCCGCCGGTGCCGCCAGCCCTTCCGCCCACGAGAGCGCGCAGTAGGCCTTGTCCCCCGGCTCGAGCACATGCCTCGCCCGCACACGATTGCCTTCGATCCCGAGTGGCAGGCTCGAGACGAGACGCATCGTCTGCCCCGCCCCTGTCGCGTCCGCCGCGTGGCGGTCGCCGTCGACGAGCGTCCACTCCGCCGGGGTGCGGCCGTAGTCGAACACGGGCTCGCAGACGAGCTCGAGCTCCACCCGGCCGCCCAGGCATTCGACCACGCGAACGAGCATGTGGTCCGCGTCGTCGTCGGCGGGCGGACGGGTGTGCGGTGTGATCTCGTCCTCGTGGTCGGTCGGGCCCATCGTCAACGCGTCACGGACGACGATCCACCCGGACGGGGTCTTCCAGGTCGTCACGAGCACGTTCGTGCCCGGCTCGTAGGTTCGGGCCGTCGGGTGCGTGATCCCGAACGGGCCGAGCCGGAAGAAGCCCGCCTCGCGGTCGAGCAGGCTTCCGAACGCGCTCGGCGCATCGAAGCTCGGGAGGCACAGCCAGTCGACCGCCCCGTCCGCGGCGATCAGCGCGGCGGTGTGGCAGTTCGACAGGAACGCGTAGTCCGCGATCGGCGGAAACGGTGACGGTGCAGCTGCACTCTGAGGTGCCTGCTGGTCGCTGACGACAGTCATGAGACGATCCACGGCCCATGCCAGCGGCCGTGGCCTGTGACGAGGGAGTCCGCCTCAGCCGGCCCCCACGAGCCGGGTGCGTAGGGGTGAACGGGCGGCGGTGCATCGAGCAACGGCTGCATGATCCGCCAGGTCTCCTCGACGCCGTCCTGGCGTGTGAAGTGGGTGCTGTCTCCGATCAGCGCCGCGTGCAGCAGCACCTCGTACGGCGTCGGGCCTTCTCCGCCCTGCAGTGCGAACTCTGCATCGAGCTCAATCGTCCCGGAGCCGCTCTTGTCCGCCCGCTGCGCCTCGACATGCAGCCGGATCCCGGTTGTGGGGTCGAGCTTGACGACGAGCTGGTTCGGCTCGAGATCCCGGTCGAACGCGAAGCCGAGGCGAGGCGGTTGGCTGAAGACGAGGCGGAGCTCGGTCTGGGTCACCGGAAGCCGTTTGCCCGTGCGAATGAAGAAGGGCACGCCGGCCCAGCGCCAGTTCTCGATGTCCAGGCGAAGTGCGGCGTATGTCTCAGTCGTCGAATCCGCCGCTACGCCGTCGATCGACGTGTAGCCGTCGTACTGCCCACGCACGTAGTGGGCCGGATCGGCCTCCTTGACAGCGCGGAACAGGGCGACCTGGGAGTCCTTGATCGTCGTCGGATCGCCACGGGAGGGCGCCTCCATCGCAGCCATCGCCACAACCTGCATCAGATGGTTGACGACGACGTCCCGTAGGGCACCGACCGGGTCGTAGAAATGGCCGCGGTCCTCGACGCCGAAATCCTCTGCCATCGTGATCTGCACGCTCGAGAGGTAGTTGCGGCTCCAGACGGGCTCGAGCATCGAGTTCGCGAACCGCAGGTGGAGGATCTCCTCGACGCCCATCTTCCCCAGGTAGTGGTCGATCCGGTAGAGCTGCGACTCGTCGATCGACTCGTGCAACTCGGCGGCGAGCGCTTTCGCGGAGTCGCGATCGTGCCCGAACGGCTTCTCCACAACGACGCGGGCGTTGTCGGTCAGGCCGGCAGTCTTCAGGCCCTTGACGACCCTCCCGAACAGGAACGGCGGAATCTCGAGGTAGAAGACGGGCAGCGTCGCTCCCTTGATCGCCGCGGCTACCCGCTCATACGTCGCGTCGTCGCCGAAGTCGCCCTGCACGTAGGACAGGCGCGCAGCCAAGCGGTCGAACACCTGCGTGTCGAGCTGTTCGCCGGTCCCTTCGATCGAGTCGCGGGCGCGCCGGCGGAGCTGGTCGACCGTCCAGTCGTCGACGGCGACGCCGACGATCGGGCAGTCGAGCAGCCCTCGCTTCTCCAGCCGGTAGAGCGACCGGAACGTCATCACCTTCGCGAGATCGCCGGTGATGCCGAACACCACCAGGACGTCTGCCGTGCCCTCAGCCATCAGTTCTCCTTCTCGCCCACGAGGATCCGTCCGGGGCGCTCGTGGGAGAAGCCGCCCCAGGTCCAGTCGACCATCGCCTTCGTCCGGTCCTCCCACGCCGAGAGCAGCGTCAGGTGGACCGCGCCCCAGGCGAGGAACGCCATTTCGCCCTTCATCGTCCGGCCGCCGTGGAGCTGCGCCACCGCAGCGCCGCGCGCGATCGCCGCCATCGTCCCCTTGTCCTTGTACTTGAACGGCTTGGGCTCCTTGCCCGCGACCAGCCTCGCAATGGTCTCCCCCACGTGCTCGCCGGCCTGGAGTGCGACGGAGCCGAGCTGCGGCAGCACCTCGCCGCTCCCCGCATCCGTGATCCAGGCAGCGTCGCCCGCCGCGAAGACCTCCGGATGATCCGGGAGACGCAGCTCCGCGTCGACCGCGATGCGATTGCCCTTCTCCAGGTCGACGCCCAGCGACTTCGTCAGCGGGCTCGCCTGCAAGCCTGCGCCCCAGACGAGCGTGTGAGCATTCAGCACCGTCCCCGATGCCAGCCTGACCCGGGTCGGCTCGACCGCCTCGACCCGCTCGCCGAGCATGATCTCGACGCCTCGGTCCTCGAGCTCGTGCTGCGCGTACTCGCGGATGTCCGGCTTGAACATCGGAAACAGCGTCGGGCCGGCCTCGACGAGGGTCAGCCGCGCCTGCTCGGCGGGCACGCCCCGGTAGTCCTTGGCGAAGTCGCTCCGATAGAGCTCGCTCAAGGCACCGACGCTCTCGATCCCCGTCGGGCCGCCGCCGACGACGACGACGTTGAGAGCACCGTCCTCGACGAGCGCCGGATCGCGGTCGGCCGCCTCCCACCGCCCGATGAGGTGCGACCTCAGCCGCAGCGCATCCTCGACGGTATACAGCGGAAACGCATGCTCCGCGGCACCGTTGCAGCCGAAGAACTGGACGACGGCCCCGAGCCCCACGACCAGATAGTCGTACTGCAAGGACGGCAGGTCCTCAAACTCCACCTCACGGCCCTCGAGGTCGATCGAAGCCACCGTCGCCTGGTGAACGGTCGCATTCTCCTGATGCTGGAAGAGGTCGCGCAGCGAGTGGGCGACCGCCGTCGTGTCCAGCAGCCCCGTCGCCAACTGGTAAAGCATCGGCTGGAAGCTGTGGTAGTCGTTCGCGTCCACCAGCACGACGTCGACGTCGGCATGCTCGAGCTTGCGCGCGGCCCCGAGACCGGCGAACCCGCCGCCGAGCACGAGGACGCGCGGTGTGACGTTCCCTTCCGATGCCGCTGCTCCCCCAAGCATCGAGACAGACTCGCACCGCACGGCACGGCCGGGAATCACCCCGTCTGGATGATTCGGCTTTCCCGCCGTCAGTCGAGCCAGCGACGGAAGACGACGGCGGTGTTGTGCCCGCCGAAGCCGAACGAGTTCGAGAGAGCGATCTCGACCTGTTCCGCCCGGGCCTTGTTCGCCACGTAGTCCAGGTCGCACTCCGGATCGGGCTCGAGCTGGTTGAGGGTCGGCGGAAGGATCCCGTGCCGAAGAGTCAGAATGGTGAACACCGCTTCGACTGCGCCGGCGGCGCCCAGGGTGTGCCCGGTCGCACCTTTGGTCGACGAGACGGGGGTCCGGCGTGCCTTCTCCTCGCCGAGCGCGAGCTTCAGCACGCGGGTCTCCCCCTCGTCGCCCGCCGGCGTCGACGTTCCGTGCGCGTTCACATAGCCGACGTCCTCCGGTTCGATGCCGGCATCGGCGAACGCCATTCGCAAGGCACGCGCCGGGTTCTCGCCGCTCGGGTCGGGGTCCGAGACGTGGTTCGCATCCGAGGAGATGCCGTAGCCCGCCACCTCCGCGTAGATCTCGGCACCGCGGGCTTGCGCGTGCGAGAGCTCCTCGAGGACGACGACCGCCGCGCCCTCGGCGATCACGAAACCGTCACGGCCCGCATCGAACGGGCGGGAGGCGGTCGCCGGATCGTCGTTTCGGACCGAGAGCGCCCGCATCGCTCCGAAGCCCGCAAGCCCGACCGGGGTGATCGGAGCCTCGGTGCCGCCGCAGAACATCACGTCGGCGCGACCGAGCCGAATCGCGTCGAGGCCGTCGCCGAGCGCCATGTTCGACGCGGCGCAGGCCGTGCATTCCGAGACCAGCGGCCCGCGGGTGCCGAGCTCGATCGAGACCCAGCCCGCAGCGAGGTTCGGCAGGGTCTGCACGATCGAGAAGGGGCTCACGCGTTCAGGGCCGCGCCGCTCGATCTGCAGAACGCACTCTTCGAACGAGCCGACACCGCCGATCGCCGTCGCGATCGCCGCCCCGGCGCGCTCGGCGACACTCCCGACGGAGAGCCCCGAGTCGGACTCGGCCTGGCGCGCGGCGGCCAGCACGAGCTGCGTGCACCGGTCCATCCGGCGGGCCGACTTCCGGTCGATGTACGCCTCGACGTCCAGGTCCTTCACCTCGCACGCAAAGCGCGTGGTGTAGCCGCTCGCGTCGAACCGCGTGATCGGCCCGGCACCCGACTCGCCTGCGAGAAGAGCCGCCCAGGAGTCCTCGACCGAGTTGCCGATGGGGCTCACCATGCCGAGGCCGGTGACGACAACCCTCCTCGTTCCTGACCCCACGAGCCTCAGGCTACCGTCAGGCCCTGCAGGAAGAGCAGCGCGACGAGCCCGGTCCAGCCGGTCTGGTGGCTCGCACCGAGGCCGGCGCCGTTGTCGCCGTGGAAGTACTCGTGAAACGGCACCAGATCGTGCCAGTGTGGATCGGTCTGGAACTTCTCGCTGCCCCCGAAGACGGGGCGGCGTCCGCCGGCGTCTTCGGTGAACGTCGACGCGAGGCGCCGCGAGATCTCGGTCGCGACGTCGAACAGGTTCACCTCGCGACCCGACCCGGTGGGACACTCGACCTTCAGCCGGTCGCCGTAGTAGCGATGAAGCTGGAGCAGCGCCCGCAGGATGACGACGTTGATCGGGAACCACACCGGGCCGCGCCAATTGGAGTTGCCGCCGAACATGGCAGTGTCCGATTCGGCCGGCAGGTAGTGAACGTTGTACTCGCTGCCCTCCCACTCGAAGATGCACGGCTGCTCGAGGTGGCGGCGCGAGATGGCGCGAATGCCGTGCGGCCCGAGGAACTCCTCCTCGTCGAGCATGACCGAGAGGATCCGGCGCAGCCGTGGTTCGTCGACGAGCGACATGATCGCCCGTCCGTCGGGGCCTCGCCCCGGCCGATGCGCGAGAGAGGGCACGGCGTCCGAGAACAGGCGGACGAACTCTGCGGTGCGCTCCATCAGCTCCGGGTGGCCGTCGATCACGTCGGGCTCGAAGACGGTGGCGGCGCAGATTGGCAGCAGGCCGACGAGCGAGCGGACCTTCAGCTTGATCTCTGTCCCGTCCGGCATGCGCATCACGTCGTAGTAGAAGCCGTCCTCGTCGTCCCACAGGACGCTGTCGCCGTCCGGTGGGTTCATCGCGATCGAGATCCACTCGAAGTGGGCGATGAACTTGAGCGCGATGTCCTTGTAGACGGGATTGCTCTTTGCGAGCTCGACGGCGATCTGGAGCATCCACTGGCAGTAGAGCGCCATCCAGGACGTCCCGTCTGCCTGCTCGAGCGTGCCGCCGCCCGGGAGCGGCGCCGACCGGTCGAAGATGCCGATGTTGTCCAGGCCGAGGAAGCCGCCCTGGAAGAGGTTTCGGTCGTCGGGGTCCTTGCGGTTGACCCACCACGTGAAGTTGGTCAACAGGCGCTCGAAGACGCGCGCGAGGAACGCCGGATCGCCCTGGCCCCTGATCTCAGCCTCGCGCTCGTACACGTACAGCGCCGCCCAGGCCGTCACCGGCGGATTGACATCGCTGAAGTTCCACTCGTACGCCGGGATCTGCCCGTTCGGGTGGAGGTAGCGGGTGCTGAGCAGGAGCTCCACCTGCTGCTTGGCGAAATCGACGTCGACGAGCGACAGCGGCGCGCAGTGGAACGCGAGGTCCCAGGCGGCGAACCAGGGGTACTCCCACTTGTCCGGCATCGAGATGACGTCACCCGCGACCATGTGGAACCACGCGACGTTCCGGACAGGACTGGTCGGGGCGTTGGCGCCCCACGGATCGACGCCATGGTCACGCAGCCAACGGTGCACGTTGTACTCGTAGTACTGCTTGCCCCAGAGCAATCCGGCGAGCGCCTGGCGCATCACCATCGCCTCGTCCGCTGGGAGCGCGCCGGGGATCACCGTCGCATAGAACTCGTCCGCTTCCCGCCTGCGCGCCTCGAGCACACGCTCGAGATCTGCTCCGAGCGGCGCCGCCTGCCGCGGCGCCGGCCGCCGCGGGTCGCCCGAGGCCGTCAGGCGGAGCCGGATGCTCGCGCTCTCCCCGGACGGGATCGTCAGGACGTGGTGGGCGGCCACCTTCGTGCCTGTCCGCTCGGGATTGATCGCGTCCGCGTCCCCTGCGACGACGAACCGGTCGATTGCATCCTTTGGATACGGCGACTCGTTCGGCGAGCCGAACAGGTGCTCGCTGTTCGTCTCGTTCTCGCAGAACAGCAGCTGCGCCGTGGCGTCTGCACGCAGCAGCCACTCGCCGAGCGCCGGATGCTTGGCCCGCACCGCGGCGATCGCCGCGCCATCGTCCACGGCTCCGAGCACCGGTCTCTCGCCCCCAACCCCCCACGACCACGTGTTGCGGAACCAGAGCGTCGGCAGCAGATGCAGCGTCGCAGGATCCGGTCCGCGGTTGTGCGCCGTGACCCGCATGACGATGTCGTCGTGGGTCGCCTTGGCGTACTCGACGACCACGTCGAAGTAGCGGTCGTCGTCGAAGATCCCGGTGTCCAGGAGCTCGTACTCCATGTCCTGCTTGCCGCGGCGAGCGTTGGTGGTCACCAGATCGTCATACGGGAACGCCCGCTGGGGATACTTGTAGTGGCACTTCAGATACGAGTGCGTGGGCGTGCTGTCGAGGTAGAACCAGTACTCCTTGACGTCCTCGCCGTGGTTCCCCTCCTGGTTGTTGAGCCCGAACATGCGCTCCTTGAGAATCGGGTCCTCGCCGTTCCAGAGCGCCAGTGCCAGGCAGAGCTGCTGTCGGTCGTCGCAGATGCCGGCGATCCCGTCCTCGCCGTAGCGGTATGCGCGGGAGCGCGCCTGATCGTGCGGGAAGGAGCTCCACGCATCTCCATCGTTGCTCACGTCCTCGCGAACGGTCGCCCACTGCCGCTCGCTCAGATAGGGGCCCCAGGCCTTCCACGCCACCTCACCCGTGCGCGCCTCTTCGAGGCGGCGGTGCTCGGGGCTCTTCGCACGCGCGGCGTTCGCTGACACGAAGACCGAGTCTGCCCGATCGCCGCGCCGCTCGTTCATCCCCATCGGGTGATGGTGGCTCACGCGAGGCTGTCTACCCTCACCCCCCGTGCTCGAGCCCGCCACCGCAGCGCCGCTCGGTGCCCACCCCGACGACCGAGGCGCAAGCTTCGCGCTCTTCAGCAGCGTCGCGGAGCAGGTCGAACTGTGCCTCTTCGACGACACGGGCGAGGAGACGCGCCTCGCGCTCGAGCAGGGAGACGGATACGTGTGGCAGGCCCACGTGCCCGGCGCCGAAGCCGGCCTGCGCTACGGCTACCGCGTGCACGGCCCCTGGAGCCCGGCGGCCGGCGCGCGCTGCAACCCGGCGAAGCTCCTGCTCGACCCGTACGCGCGCGCGATCGCAGGCGAGGTGGAGTGGCATCCCGCCGTCTACGGCCACGCGCTCGGCGATCCGAACACCGCCGACGACCGGGACTCTGCACCGCACGTGCCGCGCTCTGTGCTGGTCGCCCCGGATTTCGACTGGGACGGGGACACACCGCCGCGGCGGGCGATGGCGGACTCGATCTTCTACGAGGTCCACGTCAAGGGGTTCACGAGGCTGCACCCCGACGTGCCCGAGAGGCTTCGCGGCACCTACGCCGGGCTCGCTCATCCCGCCGCGGTCGCTCACCTGCAGCGGCTCGGCGTCACCGCGGTCGAACTGCTGCCGGTGCACCAGTTCGTCCACGACGCACAGCTCGTCCAGCGCGGGCTGCGCAACTACTGGGGGTACCAGTCGATCGGCTACTTCGCTCCGCACAACGGCTACGCCTCGGCCGACGGAGGCGGCCAGGTGGACGAGTTTCGGCAGATGGTCCGGGCGCTGCACGCTGCCGGCCTCGAGGTGATCCTCGACGTCGTCTTCAACCACACCGCCGAGGGCGACCAGTGGGGCCCGACGTTGTGCTTCCGCGGCATCGACAACGCCGCGTACTACCGCCTGCAGGATGATCGCTCCCGCTACGTCGACGACACGGGCTGCGGCAACACCGTGAACGTCGTCGTCCCGCAGACGTTGCGCCTGGTGATGGACGCACTGCGCTACTGGGTGCAGGAGATGCACGTGGACGGCTTCCGCTTCGACCTCGCAGCCAGCCTGGGACGCGGGGTGGACGACTTCGACCCGTCGGCGGCGTTCCTCGAGGCGGTCGGGCAGGATCCCGTCCTCTCGCAGGTGAAGCTGGTCGCCGAGCCGTGGGACATCGGCGCCTACGACCTGGGGGCGTTTCCGGCCGGCTGGAGCGAGTGGAACGGCAAGTACCGCGACACGGTGCGCGATTTCTGGCGCTCCACGCCCGGCACGCTGCCGGACCTGGCAACCCGCATCAGCGGCTCGCGTGACCTCTACGGCCACGGCGGCCGGCGGCCGTCCGCGTCCGTGAACATCCTCACCGTGCACGACGGCTTCACGCTGGCCGACCTCGTCAGCTACGACGGCAAGCACAACGAGGCAAACGGCGAGGACAACCGCGACGGGACCGACGACAACCGCAGCTGGAACTGCGGCGTCGAGGGCCCGACCGACGACCCGGCTGTGCTCGAGCTGCGTGCGCGCCAGCGGCGCAACTTCCTCGCCACGCTCCTTCTGTCCGAGGGTGTGCCGCTGCTTCTCGGCGGTGACGAGTTCGCGCGCAGTCAGAGCGGCAACAACAACGCCTACTGCCACGACGACGAGCTCACGTGGTTCGACTGGAGCCTCGCCGCGCAGCACAGCGAGCTGGTGGACTTCACCGCCGGCCTGTGCCGACTCCGGCGCGAGCACCCGGTCTTCCGGCGGCGGCAGTTCCTGCTCGGCCGGCCGGCCCACGCGGCGGCGCGCGACGATCTCGACTGGTACCGGCCCGACGGCGGCGCCATGACCCCGCAGGACTGGTCCGCAAGTTATGCGCGGGCGGTCACGATGGCGCTGAGCGGCGACACCGGTGTGGACGGGCGGCCCGACGATCCGTTCCTGACGATGCTCAACGCGTGGTGGGAACCGCTCGGCTTCAGCGTGCCGGAAGCCCTGCGCAGCTTCGAGTGGCGCATCGAGGTGGATACCGCCGACCCGGCCAGAGCCGGTTTGCCCGTCGATCCCTCGACCACGGTGACACTGAGCGGGCGCTCGCTGCTGCTGCTGCGCAGCAGTTCCTAGTGGCCCGTCAGATGGATCACTCCCACCGCGTCGAGCCCGTTGAGCATGAGCTGGACCGCCAGGGCGGCGAGCAGGAACCCGAACACCTTCTCGGTGATCAGCATCCGGCTCTGATCCAGGTGGTCGCTGACCCGATTCGCCCAGCGAAACACGACAACGTTGACGGCGAACACCGCAGCGACGAGCACGAAGACGATTGCGATGTGCCCGACTGACGCGGCATCCGCCGATGCGGTGACGAGCACGACGATCCCGGCCGGGTTCAAGAGATAGGGAACCGCGAGCGGATAGACCGCGGTCTCCAGCGGGTCCCGGTCGCCGGTGTGCTCGTGCCCCGACTCGTCGTTCGCCGGGCCGCGAACCATTCCGATCGCGATGATCACGAGGATGAGCCCGCTGGCAACCGAGAGAGCGCCGGTCGAGAAATGGAGCAACCTGCTCAGCAGTCCGCCGAGGAGCAGCAGCAGGATCGAGACGACCCCCGCGGTGACGAGCATCTTGCGCAGCACGCGGGCCTTCGTCCCCGGCTCCATTCCTGCAGTGAGCTCGACGAACGGCACGAGCGCGATCTTCGGCCCGACGCCGATCAGCAGGAGCAGGAAGATGTCGACGATCGCGTAGACGTCGAACGACGTCGAGTCCACGTGTCAGCCGCCGGTGACCCGAGACCCGTCCGCCGTGGCCAGCGCGACCAGCAGTTCACCCACACGGTGATCGGCGATCGTCGGGTGGCGCAGGGGCCGGTTCGGATCGACGCGATAGTGGTTCCTCGCCCCGACCCGCTCGCGCACGAGATATCCCTCGTCACAGAGGTCGGCCAACATGCGGTAGGCGTGGCGGTCGGTCAACCCGACGCGCCCGGCGATCTCGCGCACCGGCAGGTCGGGGTCCCGCGCCACCTCGATCAGCACGGCCCCGTGCGAGCTGATCAGCGTCCAGTGGCGCTTCCCGGTCATCTGCGCCGACCGTATGGCCCGGGGCAGGGGCACGTCGTCGTCCGCATCGGATGATCTCGCCAGTTTGCGGCGCTCAGCCGCCGAAGACCGTCGCCCCGCGAAGCGAGCCCCCGGCCCTGAGCCGCGAAGTCTCGACAAGGCGCAGGGGTCTGGACATCATCCCGTTCGGGTGAACGCTGCGGTCGGGCGACGGAAGCGGCTGCGGCTCACTGGTGGGCGAACGCCGCCCGCGCCTCCTGAGCCAGGTCGACGAACGGCTCGCCGCTCACGTCGATGAGGACCCGCTTGATCGTGCCTCCGCGGAACGGCCAGGGGCGCGCGCCCGGGTAGTCGTCGCTGACCGGCTCGGCGCCGGAGGAGCCGACGACGAGCCCGCCGCCGCCGAGCCCGAACTTGCCGGGCTGCGTCACGATCGGGCCTTCCCCGACCTTCTGGTCTCGAACGTAGAGGCTCAGGGTGCCCTGGGTCGGCAGCGCGTCGTTCTGCCGCTCGAACGAAGCAGAGAGGACGACATGCCCGGTGGGGACCGGGCCGTCCGACTCGATCGTCTGGATCCTTTCGCCGACGAAGTTGTAGACGTACTTCAACTTGCCGCCACTCACGTAGAGGGCGTGCCCGCCGAAGCGCGAGCCCTGCGAGAAGATGACGCCGCCCTCGGCCGGGTCGTCGATCTCCATCTCCGCGGCGATCGTGTAGGAGCGGTTGCGGATGTTCGGGGCAACCGACTCGGGGATCTCCGCCCCACCCGGGTAGTAGGTGTAACGCGAGAGCGGCTTCGCGAGCTGGGGCCGCTCGGTCCCGAGGATCTCGATCGCGCCGCGCGATTCGAGCGGCAGTGCCTGACGTGCGCCGGCCTCGGTCCACCAGAGATCGATCAGCTCCTGGAGCTTGTCCGGGTGCTGCTCGGAGAGGTCGTTGCACTCGCTCGGGTCGGTGTCGGTGTCGAATAGCTCCCACTTCTGGAGGTGGAAGTCCCCCCACGACTCGGGCGCTGCCGGCACCGCCGTCGCGGCCTTCCAGCCCTTGTGCCAGATCGCCCGCGTGCCGAGCATCGAGTAGAACTGCGTCTCCTTCTGCGTCGGCGCATCCGCACTGTCGAAGCTGTAGGCGAAGCTGATCCCCTCGAGCGGTTTCTGGGTGTAGCCGTTCACCGCATCCGGAAGATCGACGCCGAGGCACTCGTAGAGCGTCGGCACGATGTCGATGGCGTGCGCGTACTGGGTGCGGACCTCGCCGGAGCTCTTGATGCCCTTCGGCCAGGAGACGATCATCGGGTCGGCGGTGCCACCCCGATAGTTGCTGTACCGCTTCCACATCTTGAACGGGGTGTTGAACGCCCACGCCCAGCCGGTCGGATAGTGGTTGTACGTCCGCGGGCTGCCGAGCTCGTCGAGCTGCTTCAGGTTCTCCTCGATCGTGTCGGGGAGGCCGTTGAAGAACTTGTTCTCGTTGACCGAGCCGTTCGGCCCGCCTTCGCCGGAGGCGCCGTTGTCGGAGACGAGCACGATCAGGGTGTTGTCCAGCTGATCGCTGTGCTCGAGGTAGTCGAGCAGCCGGCCGAGCTGGTGGTCGGCGTGGCTCAGGAACCCGGCATAGACCTCCGCCATCCGGGAGAACAGCTTCTTCTCGTCGTCGGAGAGCGAGTCCCAAGGCCGCACGACGTCGAACTTCGACCATGACTTGCCGTCGTGGCTCGTCGCGTCGAGATACGGGTTGATCGGCGACAGGACCGTGTCTTGCGGAACGATGCCGAGCTTCTTCTGGCGCTCGAGCACCTGCTCGCGGTAGGCCTCGTAGCCCATGTCGAACATGCCCTTGTACCGGTCGGCCCATTCCTTGGGCGCGTGGTGCGGAGCGTGGGCCGCGCCGGGGCAGTAGTAGAGGAAGAACGGCTTGTCGGGTGCGATCGCCTTGGCGTCCTGAACGAACTCGATCGCCTTGTCCGTCATGTCGACGCTGAAGTGGTAGCCGTCGTCGGGCAGCGACGGCTGAGCCACCGGGTGGTTGTCCTCGATCAGGTCGGGGAACCACTGGTTCGTCTCCCCGCCGAGGAAGCCGTAGTAGCGCTCGAAGCCGCGGCCGAGGGGCCATTGCCGCTTGGACGAGGCGAGGTTCATCTCGTCCTCGGCGCACAGGTGCCATTTGCCGACGATGTAGGTGTTCCAGCCATGCTCGCCGAGCACCTCGGCGAGGTTCGCGCACTCGAACGGGATGTGACCGTTCGCGTTCGGGAAACCGGAGGTCGCCTCGGTGATGCACGCCATGCCGTTCGTCGTGTGGTTGCGCCCGGTGAGCAGGCATGAGCGCGTCGGCGAGCACAGCGCGGTCGTGTGAAAATTCGTGTAGGCGATGCCGCGCTCGGCGATCCGCTTGATGTTCGGCGTCTCGATCAGCCCGCCGTAGGGCTCCATCGCCGAGAAGCCGACGTCGTCGAGCACGATGAACAGCACGTTCGGCGCGCCGTCGGGTGCCATCGGCTGCGTGAACGGAGCCCAGTCCGGCGTCGAATCCTTGATGTCGATGTTGACGGTGCCCCGAAACGGCCTTGTCATTTGGCAGCCAGCTCCCTCGAGTTTGGTTTTCATCCACGCTACGGCCAGCCGGCGAGGGTGATCATCACCCGATCTGGATGACCGAGCCTCGCTGTGGCGGTTCTAGAGGAACTCGACGTGGATGATTCGGCCGGCGGCACGTTGCGCCGCTTCCCAGGCGCGCACCCGCAGCTGGATCGCGAGCCGCATCGCCTCGAGGTTGTAGGAGCCGAGCAGGGAGATCTCCAGGGTGCTCTCGCCGATCTCGGCGACGATGAGGTCCGGGCGCGAGCCGAGGTCAGCGATCAACGCGTCGCGCATACCAGGGTCGCTCAGCCGCAGGGTCGTCACGAGTTACGCGCGCAGCTCGATCGTGATCGTCGTCCCGCGAGCTGCATGTCGCGAGGACGGACGGGTCAGCAGCCGCATGCCGATACCGGTCCTTTCCACAGTTTGTCCGTCCCATCATCGCTGTAGCTGGGGCCGATGTCTGTCGCTGGATCGAGTGAGCTAGCCGGCTTGTTCTTGGTCGCTGCGCCGCCGCGGCCCGAACTCCGCAAACGCGCACACCGGGCAATAGAAGGCGAGCCTGGGCAGTTCGCCCCTCCCCGGCTCATCGATCCGGTAGGCCTGCCAGCGCCGCCACAACGGACCGCTCGCGATCCCGCACTCGACGCAGACGACGCTGCGGGTCCGAACGTTTCCCTCACGGCTGCTCACGCACCTCAGCATCGTCGCCGCCGAGCCGCTGGGCACTGGCCGTTCGGCTGTTTCCTGCCCCTCCTCAGTCTGGATCTCGACTGTCGGCTGCACCGGTGTTGCGGGACGACTAGAACTGGTTATCCGGAGATCGTCGACCGAGTGAAGGGAGCAGGATGAGCCCCGCAGCAAAGAAGACCAAGCGGCAGCCCGCCAAGAGCGCCGGGCAAACAGGGTTCTCGGCGGAGGAAAAGGCCGCGATGAGGGCGCGGGTGAAGGAACTGAAGGCGGCAGAGGACGGAGAGAGCGCCGTGCAGGCAGCGCTTGCCGCGATGGCGCCGGCGGACCGCAAGCTCGGGAAGCGCCTCCACGCGCTGATCAGGGAGAGCGCCCCGGAGCTCTCGCCGAAGACGTGGTACGGGATGCCTGCCTATGCAAAGGACGGCAAGGTCGTCTGCTTCTTCCGCAACGCGGGCAAGTTCAAGGAGCGGTATGCGATGTTCGGCTTCAACGACAGCGCGAACCTCGACCAGGGGACCATGTGGCCGATCGCATTTGCGGTGAAGGACCTGACCGCGGCCGACGAGACGAAGCTCCGCACGCTCGTCAAGAGGGCCGTGAAATGAAGCCGCCGAAACGAGGAGCGGCCCCGTTGCGGGGGCCGTTCCTCTAGCTGCCTTCGCGCAGGACCGTCCGCGACGGCCCCGAACCCCTCACCCATGACGAAGGAGACGAGGCTCGAGCGGGGACTCGAGCGCCAACTGGCACGCGCCACGACGCCTCGCGGGGCGGCGATCGTCATCGGGGTCGTCTCGACCGCGATCACGCTCATCGCCGGCCTGTTGATCACCGTGATCGACCATGACAACTTCCCGTCGATCGGTGGAGGCCTCTGGTGGGCCGTGCAGACGGTGACCACCGTCGGCTATGGCGACCACGTCCCGACCAACTCGGCCGGCCGGCTCCTGGCGGCGCTCGTCATGCTGCTGGGAATCGGCTTCATCACCGTGATCACGGCATCGATCACGGGGACGTTCGTGCAGCACTGGCAGCAAGGGGACGCAGCAGGCAGCGCGGACTCGGCGGCGACTGCCGCGCGCCTGCAGAGCATCGACGCTCGTCTCGAGCGGATCGAGGCCGCACTCAACGCGCACGACTGACGCGTCGTGGCTC
This sequence comes from uncultured Thermoleophilia bacterium, assembly GCA_963828655.1. Classification (GTDB taxonomy): domain Bacteria; phylum Actinomycetota; class Thermoleophilia; order Gaiellales; family Gaiellaceae; genus PALSA-600. The sequence goes on from CAWHFK010000006.1 coordinate 36,819, forward strand.
AACTCTGAGGGATCGCCGGTGGGCTCTCCTCGCTGCGACGGGCGGCCAGCTTGCCGAGCTCCCACAGGGCGGCGAGCAGCACGGCCGGCAGCGCGCCGAGCAGCCATTGCCGCCCGGTGAGGCGCTGCGTGTCGAGCAGTGAGGTCAGCGCACCGCCCCGGGCGATCAGGAGCGCGAGCGCGAGCTCCACGAGGATGGTGACGTTCACGATGTTGTTGTCCAGGGTCTCCATGCGCAGGATCGTGCCCGTCTGGTCGCGGCATTCGAAGGCAGCGACCACGAGCATCAGCGAGAAGGCGACGAGGCCCATCGTGCTGCCAATCGCGACGCTGCTGTACTCGTGCTTCCCGAGCAGGATCAGCAGGTTGATCGCGATCGACATGAAGAGGCCGGACAGCCCGACGGTCACGATGACGGGCCGGGACATGATCGACGCCGCACGCGGGCGCGGCATGCGTTTCATCAGGCCGGGGGTCTCCTTGTCGAGGCCGAGCGCGATCCCGATCGGGGCTGTGATCAGGAAGTTGATCCAGAGGATCTGGACGGCCGAGAACGGCTGCCCGCCGGCGATGTTGAACAGGCTCGCCATCAGGAACGTGACCACGTAGGTGACCAGCGCCACCAGCATGAAGCGGATGTACTTCAGCATGTTGTCGTAGAGCTTTCGCCCCTCGGAGACGGCCTTCACGATCGTGGCGAAGTTGTCGTCGGTGAGGATCATCTTGCCGGCGTTCTTCGCGACCTCGGTGCCCGTTCCCATCGCGATGCCGATGTCGGCGGCCTTGATCGCCGGGGCGTCGTTGACGCCGTCGCCGGTCATCGCGACGACGTCGCCCTTCTTCTGCAGCGTGTTGACCATCAGCACCTTGTGCTCGGGCGCCACCCGGCCGACGACGCCGATCCCGTCGATCCGGGCGAGCCGCTCCTCTTCGGACAGAGCGGCGAAGTCCGCGCCGAGGATCGCCTCACCGGGGATGCCCAGCTGCGCGGCGATCGCCGCACCGGTGACGACGTCGTCACCGGTCACCATCCGCACCCGGATGTTGGCAGCCTGGGCATCCCGCACCGCGTCCTTCGACTCGGCCCGGGGCGGATCGATCATCCCGACCATCGCCGTCATCTGCAGGCCCTGCATCAGTGACAGCAGATCGCCGTCCGGGTCGAAGTCGGCCGAGTCGATGTCCTTGGTCGCCGCGACCATGACGCGCAGGCCCTGGCCGCCGAGGCGCTCCATCTGCTTGGCGGCCCGGGCGTTCGCGTCGTCGCCCCAGGGAACGCTCTCGCCGTTGGAGAGCGCCGTCGTGGCCCGCCCGATCACGGCGGGGCCGGCTCCCTTCACGAAGGCCCGGACCACCGCCTTGCCGGTCGCGTCCTTGGCCTCCGCGAACACGGCCATGAGCTTGTAGGTGGGGTCGAACGGCAGGGTCGCCAGCCGCGGGTAGGCAGACTGCGTCCCTTCGACGTCGAGCTTGGCCTTGCGGCACAGCACCAGCAGCGCTCCCTCGGTCGGGTCGCCGACCACCTTGCCGTCCACGAGCTTGGCGTCGTTGGCCATCAGGAAGGGCAGGACCGCGTCCTCGATCGTGTCGGTGTTGCCCGCGGCATGCGTGACCTCACCGACGAGACCGTATCCCGTGCCGGTGACCGAGTAGCGGTCGGTCGGGTCGATCACCTCCGTGACCGTGACCTGGTTCAGCGTCAGGGTGCCGGTCTTGTCCGAGTTGATCGCCGAGGTCGACCCCAGCGTCTCGACCGAGGCCAGGCTCTTGACGATCGCGCCCTGTTCGGCCAGCGTCGTCGACCCCTTCGAGAGGATCACCTGCAGCACGGTCGGCATCGCCATCGGAACAGCCGCCAGGGCAAGCGCGATCGCTGTCGTGAAGATCGTCTGCGTCGACTGGCCGCGCGAGATCCCCAACGCGAACATGATCGCGATCGTCAGCCCCGCAGCGCCCGCGATCCACAGCGTCAGCGTGTCCAGCTGCGCGGTCAACGGCGTCTTCAACGTCGGTGTCGACTTCAGCATCCCCGAGATGTGCCCCACCTCCGTGCCCGACCCGGTCCCCGTCACGATCATCACGCCGCTCCCGTGCGTGACAGGCGAGTTCATGAACGCCATGTTCGACTGGTCCCCCACGGCAGGCTTCGGGTCCCCGGCGATCACCTCCGCCCCCTTCGACGCGGGCACGCTCTCACCGGTCAGCCCCGACTCGTCGATCTGCAGGGACGCGGCGTCGATGATCCGCCCGTCCGCGCACACATCATCGCCCGCGCTCAGCAGAACGACATCGCCGACGACCACCTGGTCGCCGTCGATCTTCACCTCCGCTCCGTCGCGGCGAACCCGCGCGGAGGCCTTGAGCATCGACTGCAGCGCATTCATCGCGCTCTCCGCCTTGCCCTGCTGGCGCATCCCACCGATCGCGTTGAACGCGGTGATCAACAGGACGACGAATCCGGTCGAGATCTCTCCGATCAGCATCGAGGCGACCGCCGCCGCCACCAGGATGATCTGCATGTAGCTCTGGTACTGGGCAAGGAACTGCTTCCAGCCGGGCACCGTCGCCTCTGCCGGCAGCGCATTCGGCCCGTTCTTGGCCAGCGATTGGGCTGCCTGCTCCGCCGAGAGGCCCTTGGCGGGATCGACGCCGAGCTTCGCCGCCACCTGCTCCGGCGTCAGGGCATACCAGTCCGCGGCAGGAGCATCACTCGCGGTCGGGGCTACGAGGCTCTCGGTCATGGCCTGTCCTTTCCCTAGAACGGCGTGGGGATGTTGTTCTTCGACGAATCCGGCTCGACGTACCCACCGTGGCTCGGCGGCTTGGGCATCTTCGTGTCCGGAGCAGCAAGCCGCTCGTAGGGGATCTGGCTGAGCAGGTGCGAGATGATGTTCAGCCGGCCGCGCTTCTTGTCGTCGTTGTCCACGATGTGCCACGGCGCCCACTCCGAACTGCTGGCGGCGAACATCGCGTCACGGGCCCGGAGGTAGTCGTAGCGGTGGCCGTACGACTTGAGGTCGGTCGGCGAGAGCTTCCAGACCTTGCGCGGGTCGTCGATGCGGCTCTCGAGGCGTCGGGTCTGCTCCTCGCGGCTGACGTTCAGGAAGTACTTGACCAGAATGATCCCGTCGTCGACCATCGCCTTCTCCACCTGCGGGACCATCCGGAGAAACCGCTTCGTCTCCTCCGCGGTGCAGTAGCCCAGCACCGGCTCGACGCCGGCCCGGTTGTACCAGCTGCGGTCGAAGATCACGACCTCACCCGCCGACGGGAAATGCGCGATATACCGCTGCACATACATCTGCGACCTCACCCGCGCATCGGGGGCAGGCAAGGCGATGTGCTTGAAGACGCGCGGGCTCGTCCGCTCGGTGATCCGCCGGATCGTTCCGCCCTTCCCGGCGGAGTCGACGCCCTCGAACACGACGCACACCCGGGCACCCGTTGCCTTGACCCACTCCTGCATGGCCACCAGCTCGCCCTGGAGGACCCTCATCTCACGCTCGTATTCCTTCCGTTTCATCTTCCCGGTGTGAGCCGAGTCATCCCCGTTCGGCCTCGCTTCCGAATCAGGTGCAGCATCCCCCTCGCGGTGCTCCTTCTTGGCCTTCGGCTTCTTCTTGGTCTTGCTCATCTCCCGCACCTCCGACTGCTTTGGTCTTGGCCGCCGTTGTCAATCGAACCTACCGCTTCGAGCTCATGAAACCGTAGATTCACGCATATCTCGTTCAGGCAGGTGCCGCGGCGCGCGCCACGAGGCAACCGGCGAACCCGGAGCCGCCGAGATTAGCGCCTTCTATGACATCGACTACGCGGAACCGAACAAGGTCAACGTTCTGAACTCGTCCCCGATTGACCAGTCGCGCTCATCTGTCTCGAAGCTGCCGATGTCTTCACCTCGGGAGGAGAGGCGGTATGCAGCCATCGAGGGTTCACGCTACGGCGTGGGCGGCGAGACGCCCACTCGCTTCTTCGGCCATGTCCCGACAGCCTTGCAAACGAAGAGCCCCCTCACGCTTACGGCGGCAGGGTGCGGTATCTGGCAATGCTCGTCGCGACCGTCCAGATGACGAGCGACAGGAGAGCGGGAAAGAACGCATAGCCCAACGCGCTGCCGTTGCCTGTGTTGTTGAGGACTGTCAAGAGCGTGATGAGGAAACAGACTGCACCAATCAGCGCCACGACGCCAGTCCAGCGAGCAAAGACGCCATTGGGAAGGGTTAGCACTCCGACAGCCAGAAGCAACGTGGCGAAACCCACCGCGCCAACCAGGAACGGCCCTGCCGTTCCGGTGGTCACTGCCCTACTCACTACGGGGTTTGCACTCGCTCCCTCGGCGCTCGCATTGGCGATCGACACGAACGCCATCGTCATGCCGACGATGCCTGTCACGCCACCTGCGAATGCCACGCGGGCGAGGTATGCGGAGCCGCGAACCGAGGACTCCGCACCTTCGAGGGCGCTCCGAATCGCAGCAATGAAGTACAGAAAGGTGAAGGCTGCCAGCAGCATCGCGAAAGAACTGATGTGGCCCTTCGACTGATCGTTGTGCGCCCAATTCGTCCACTTCTGATCGCTGGCTCCGTAGTGGGGACTATCCGCGACGGGGCTCGTCAGCCATCCGACGACCAAGAAGAAGGCGAACGCGACCCCGGACAGCGCCAGGCGACGGCGCCACGTCGGTGAGAGAACATCGACGGCCCCCTGTGAGGTGTGCGGGGTCGGCGCGGGCTGAGTCGTCATCCAACACTCGCGGCAAGGATCGGTGCTTCGCGCCTGAAGCCCCAGATGGTGCAGTAGACGCCGAGGAACAGCTCCCATGCGGCTTCTGGGATCGTGGCTAGGCCCTGGAACGAGTGCAGACCGCTGCTCGGGTGGTCACCGGCGAACAGGATGGCTGTCCCGGAGATGAGAATCAGCGGGCCGCCGATGAGCCCGAGCCATGTCCATGGTCGCGGCACGAGTTGCGTGCGGTACATCATGTAGCCGAGGATCAGCCCGTTCCCCAGGCCGACGACCCACCCTGGCCCTAGCAGGAATGTCCAGTCTTTGATCGCGGCGAGGGTGTATGCGACCGTCGCCTCGGCGGTGCCTGCTGTCTGTTGCTGCAAGGTGGCGATCCCGAGCATCGCGACGATGCCGACGAGGATGAACGTGCACTCGAAGGTTCTCGCCATCACATAGCCGATCGACAGCTCCTCGAACTGTCGCCTCATGATTGGGACGATCACGACGGCCGTGCCGATGTTGGAGACGATCAGCAGCAGTTCCAACAGAGCGCCGAGGTAGATCTTGTTGACGTTTCCGGAGCCTGCGGCGAACGCGACCGGGTGGCGGAGCGCAGGCTCATAGAGCAGGAGCGCAGGGATCGACGTGGCGAACGTGATGAGGTAGAGGACACCGAACCACCGCGCTCTCCTCTGATCTGGAGACACCGGCTGAACCCCTTTCCCCGGCAACGGTCACGCAGCCCGCCCGCGCCACCCCGCCCCGGATACGAAACGAACCTACTCGTTGCAGACCCGGTTGCCAATGGGGCCTGAGATCGAGTAGCGCCCGTTTGTTACAACCTCATCCTGTAGTCCTCGAAGGAACTACTGCCGGAGAAACTCTCCCCCACTTACCTCGTCGGCATGTTTGGTTCCAAACGGGAAACGGCCCCGTTCGAGGGGCCGTTTCTCCAGCTGCAGAGCCAAGGCCAAGCGGGCGAAGGGGCTCGAACCCTCGACCCTCAGCTTGGGAAGCTGATGCTCTACCAACTGAGCTACGCCCGCGGGTCGGGGCCGATTGTACCCGCGCGCGTTTTCAGGCGACCGTGATCCCGGCCGCCAGATAGACATCCTGGATCGCGTTCAGGAGCTCGATGCCGTCGGCGGTCGGGCGCTGGAAGGCCTTGCGGCCGCTGATCAGGCCGACGCCCCCGGCGCGCTTGTTGATCACCGCGGTCCGAACCGCCTCGGCGAGATCGCTCTCGCCCGAGGAGGCGCCGCCGCTGTTGATCAGCGGTGCGCGGCCCATGTAGCAATTCGCCACCTGGTAGCGCGTCAGGTCGATCGGGTGATCGGTCGTCAGCTCCGAGTAGACCTTCGGGCTCGTCTGCCCGTACTTCGCGCCGTCCGTCGAGAGCGCACCGTAGCCGTTGTTCACCTCGGGCAGCTTCTGCTTGATGATGTCGGCCTCGATCGTCACACCGAGATGGTTCGCCTGACCGGTCAGGTCGGCGGCCAGGCTGTAGTCGACCCCGTCGTGCTTGTACGCGGAGTTCCGCAGGTAGCACCAGAGCACGGTGAACATCCCGAGCTGGTGCGCCTCCTCGAACGCCTCGCTCACCTCGACCAGCTGCCTCCGGCTCTGCTCGCTGCCGAAGTAGATCGTCGCCCCGACGGCGGCGGCGCCCATCTCCCAAGCCTGGCGCGCGCTGCCGAACATCGTCTGGTCGTACTCGTTCGGGTACGTCAGGAGCTCGTTGTGGTTGAGCTTGACGATGAACGGGATCTTGTGCGCCCAGCGGCGCGAGACCGCGCCGAGCACCCCGATCGTCGAGGCGACGGCGTTGCAGCCGCCCTCGACCGCGAGCTCCACGATCTTCTCGGGATCGAAATAGGCCGGGTTCGGCGCGAAGCTCGCGCCGGCACTGTGCTCGATGCCCTGGTCGACGGGCAGGATGCTGAGGTAGCCCGTGCCTGCGAGCCGCCCGTGCGCGTACATCGACTCGAGGTTGCGCAGCACCTGGTTCGGCCGGTCGTTGAGAGCGAAGACCCGGTCGACGAAGTCCGGCCCCGGCAGGTGCAGGAGGTCCTTGTCGATCGTCTGGCAGGTGTGGCCCAGCAAGGACTCTGCCTCGTCGCCAAGCAACTCCTCGATGCGTTCGATTCCCTCGTGTGTGGCGACAGCCATGGTCATCCTCTCCGTCTGCAGCAGTATCGACGCCGTGAATTGTAAGGCCGGAGCGCCGGCCTCCGGTCAGTACTCCCTACCGGTGAAGTGGCGGAGCTTGCTGAGCTTGTGGCGCGCCTCGATCCGCCGCACGGTCCCGGAACGGGAGCGCATGACGAGGGAATCCGTGACCGCGCCGTCGTTGACGTAGCGCACGCCACGCAGCAGGGCGCCGGTCGTGACCCCCGTTGCAGCCACGAAAACGTCGTCGCTCGCGACGAGGTCGTCCGTGACGAGCACCCGGTCGAGGTCGTAGCCCGCCTCGACGAGCGCCCGGCGCTCGTCCTCCGTGCGCGGCCAGAGCTTGCCCTGGATCCCGCCGCCCACGCACTTGAGCGCGGCCGCCGAGATGACCCCCTCCGGGGTGCCGCCGATCCCGTAGAGCAGGTCGACTCCGGTCTCCGGACGGGCCGCGGCGATTGCCGGCGCGACGTCTCCATCGCGAATCAGGTTGACGCGCGCGCCCGCCTCGCGCAGCTCGCCGATCAGCGTCTCGTGCCGTTCGCGTTCGAGCACGACGACGCGGATGTCGGTCACACGCCGCCCCTTGGCCCTCGCGACCGCCTGGACGTTTTCGGCCGGGGTCGCGTTGATGTCGATCACGTCGACCGAGTCGGCTCCCGCCGCGATCTTCTCCATGTAGACCGCGGCGCCCGGAAAGAACATCGAACCGCGCTCGGCGACCGCGATCACGGCGATCGCGTTCGGTTGGCCGAGGGCCGTCAGACGGGTGCCCTCGAGCGGGTCGACGGCGACGTCGACCCGCGGGCCCTCGCCCTGGCCCACCGCCTCGCCGTTGAAGAGCATCGGCGCCTCGTCCTTCTCGCCCTCGCCGATCACGACGACGCCGTCCATCACGACGGTGTCCAGCATCGCCCTCATTGCGTCGACCGCCGCCTGATCGGCCGCCAGCTTGTCGCCGCGGCCGACCCAGCGGCCGGCGCCCATCGCCGCGGCCTCGGTGACCCGAACGAGCTCGAGCGCCAGGTTGCGATCCGGCCGTGGGGTGCCCATCGACCCGGGATCCTAGAGTGATGCGGTGAGACTCGACTGGGAGATCGCAAAACGAGGCTGGCGCCGTTATGCGGCCTACCCCTGGGCGACAGCCGCAGGGATCTTCACGAACACCGTCTTCGGCTTCATCCAGGCCTACATCCTGCTCGCGGTCTACGAGCACCGGAGCGACGTCGGCGGCTACGACACGCGCGACACGCTGACCTACGTCTGGCTGGCCCAGGCTTTGATCATGACCGTCTACATGTTCGGCTGGCAGGAGCTCGCCCTGCGCATCCGGGACGGCTCGATCGCCACCGATCTCTCGCGGCCGCTCGACCCCCAGCGCTACTGGCTCGCCTACGACATCGGGCGGGCCCCCTACCACTTCATCTTCCGCGGCGTCCTGCCGTTCGTGATCGGCGCGTGCGTCTTCAGCCTCCACTACCCGACCGTGCCCGACGCGCTCGCGTTCGTGCTCAGCGTCGCGCTGGCCGTCGTCGTCAGCCTCGGGTTCCGCTTCCTCTACAACTCGTCCGCGTTCTGGTTCGTCGACGTGCGCGGGGTGATGATGGTCTCGCTCACGGTGTCGCTGTTCTTCTCGGGGATGGTTCTGCCCCTCGCGTTCTTCCCCGACTGGCTGCGCACGCTGGCCCATGCGCTGCCGTTCGCGGCGATCATGCAGACGCCGATCGACATCTGGCTGGGCAAGCACCACGGCGCGGCCCTCGCCGGCGTCCTGGCGCTGCAGGCGTTCTGGGCGCTCGTCTTCCTCGGCCTCGGGCGGCTGACGCTGCGGGCCGGGCGACAGAAGCTGGTGGTGCAGGGTGGTTGAGCCGGTCCTCCTCTGGCGGCGGCTCGTCGGCGCTCAGATCCGGTCGCAGTTCCAGTACCGGGTGTCGTTCGTGCTCGACCTCGCCGGCAACTTCCTGATCTCGTTCATCGACTTCCTCGCCGTGCTGGTGATCTTCCACAACGTCACCCAGCTCGGAACATGGACCGTGCACGAGGTTGCGTTCCTCTACGCGTTCTCGTCGATCTCCTTCGCGCTCACCGACCTGCTGATCGGGCATCTCGACCAGTTCCCGCAGAAGATCCGCGACGGCAACTTCGACATCCTCCTCGTCCGGCCGCGCAGCACGTTGTTCCAGGTGATCGGCTCGGACTTCCAGCTGCGCCGGCTCGGCAAGGCCGTGCAGGGCGCAGTCGTGCTCGTGTGGGTGACCGGCTCGCTCCACATCGACTGGGATCCCGGCCGCATCGCGATGCTGATTCTCATGGTCCCGGCCGCGATCGTCATCTTCAGCTCGGTCTGGGTCGTCGGCGGGTGCCTCGCGTTCTGGACGACCGACGGAGGTGAGTTCTCGAACGCCTTCACCTACGGCGGCAACTTCATGACGCAGTACCCGATCGACATCCTCGGGCTGTGGCTCCGCCGGTTCCTCGCCTACATCGTCCCGCTGGCATTCGTCTGCTATTTCCCGGCGCTCTACGTCCTCGGCAAGCCGGACCCGCTCGGTCTCCCGCGGTTCGTCGAGTTCTTCTCCCCGGTCGTGGCGCTGACAGCGGCGTGCGTCGCGGGCTTCACGTGGCAGTTCGCGGTGCGCCACTACCGGAGCGCCGGCGGATGATCGAGGTCGAGCAGCTCAGCAAGCGCTTCGTCGTCCGGCGCGGGCGCCTCCGCCGCGAGCGGCACGTCGTCGAGGCCGTGAACGAGATCTCCTTCCGGGTCGAACGCGGCGAGCTGCTCGGCTACCTCGGCCCGAACGGCGCCGGCAAGTCGACCACCATCAAGATGCTCACCGGGATCCTCGTTCCCTCGTCGGGCCGCGTTTCGGTGGCCGGTCTCGATCCTTCGCGGCGTCGCGTCGAGCTCGCCCGGAAGATCGGCGCCATGTTCGGCCAGCGTGTCCAGCTCTGGTGGGACCTGCCGCTGCAGGATTCGTTCGACCTGCTGCGCCACATCTACAAGGTGCCGGCCGACCGCTATCGCGCGAACCTCGCCCGCTTCCGCGAGGTGCTCGACCTCGATCCCTTCCTGCAGACGCCGGTCCGCCAGCTATCGCTCGGGCAGCGCATCCGCGGCGAGCTGACCGCGGCGATGCTGCACGGCCCCGAGCTGCTCTTCCTCGACGAGCCGACCATCGGCCTCGACGTCGTCGCCAAGCAGCGCGTCCGCGACTTCCTCGTCGAGGTCAACCGGGACGAGGGCGTCACCGTGCTGCTGACGACCCACGACCTCGGTGACATCGAGCGGCTCTGCAACCGGCTCCTCGTCATCGACCACGGCCGGCTGATCTGGGACGGGCGCATCGCCGACCTGAAGGAGCGCTACGGAGCCGAGCGCACGCTGATCGTCGACCTCGAGGAGCCGGCGCCGCCGCTCGAGCTCGACGGGGCGCGCGTCGAGAAGGTCGACGGCCCACGGCAATGGCTGCGTTTTCGCGGCTCCGCCGCAGAGCTGACTGCGCAGGTCGCCGCGACGACGCGGCTCGTCGACCTGCAGATCGCCGAGCCCGACATCGAGGAGATCGTCCGCCGGATCTACTCGGGCAACTAGAGCAAGGAACCTGGTTGCCGGCGAAGCCGGAACCAGGTTCCAGTCCGAGGTGCCTGCGGAAGACAGCAACCTGGTTCCGCCTACGGCGGCAACCAGGTTGCATGTGATTCGCGGCCGTCGAGGGCCGCGAATCACATCCTCTCGGGTGCCTCGACCCCGACGAGGTCGAGGCTGCGCGCGATCACCTGCTGCGTCGCACGGCAGAGGCCGAGGCGGAACGACTGCGCGGGGTCGCCGAGCACACGGCACTCGTGGTAGAAGCGGTGGAAGTCGTCGGCCAGCCGGATCGCGTACGACGGCAGGAGCTGCGGCCCGCGCCGCTCCGCCGCCTCGCGCACCGTGACCGGGAAGTCCGTCAGGCGCTTGATCAGCTCCTTCTCCTCGGCCACGAGCGGGCCCGGCGGCGCACCGCCGAGCTCGGCTGCTTCCGCGTTCCGGAGGATCGCCGCGATACGCGCATGGGCGTACTGCACGTAGTAGACGGGGTTCTTCTGCGACTTCTCGGCGGCGAGATCCAGGTCGATCTCGATCGTCTGGTCGGGACCGCGGTTGACGAGATACCACCGGGCCGCGTCGACGCCGATCTCGTCCATCACGTCGTCCAGGAAGACGACGTTGCCGGCGCGCTTCGAGGCCTTCGTCGAGGCGCCGCCGCGGGTCAGGTGCACGAACTGGTAGAGCAGCACCTCGACCCGGTCGGCGTCGAGCCCGAGCATCCGGGCGATCGCCGCGTACCAGCGCGCCGTCGCATGGTGGTCGGCGCCGAGCACGTAGATCGCGCGGTCGAAGCCGCGTTCCAGCTTGTCGACGAGGTACGCGACGTCCGCGGCGCGGTAGGTCGGTGCTCCCCCTTTCTCGTCCGAGCGGATCAGCACCCAGTCCTGCTCGTCGCCGTAGGCCGACGAGCGCGCCCAGAGGGCACCGTCCTTCTCGTAGGTGTCGAGCTTCGGCAGGAGCTCGGCGAGGCGCTGCTCGAGCTCGCTCTGCAGTGCCCAGCTGTCGAAATGGATGCGGAACCGCTCCAGGGTGTGCTCGATCGACGCGAGCATCTTCGGCACCGGATCGCCCTCCGCCCGAGCGAGCTCCTCGACGTAGACCCCGCGATAGCCGTCCTCCGGCACCGGCTCGCCGCGCCGGAGGGCGGCGATCGACTCGCGGAACCGGTCCATCTGCGCACCCGCGTCGTTGTAGTAGTACTCGCGCGACACCGCATGGCCGCCGTATGCGAGCAACCGCGCGACGCTGTCGCCGTAGGCACCGTTTCGCGCATGCGAGACGAGGATCGGCCCGGTCGGGTTCGCCGAGACCATCTCGACCTGGATGCGCTCGGCCGGATCGGCCCAGCCGCCTCCGTACCCGTCCCCGATCTCCGCGAGCGCAGTGAGGAAGAACGCGTCGCCGACGCGGATGTTGATGAACCCAGGCCCGGCCACCTCCGCGGACGCGACCTCGGCGAGCGCCGCGATCTGCTCCGCGTACTCCTGTGCGAGGTCGCGCGGCGGCCGGCCGACGGTCTTGGCGGAGCGCAGGGCGACGTTCGTCGCGAAATCTCCGTGGGACGGGTCCTTCGGCCGTTCGAGCTCGATCTGCTCGCCCAGCGCCTCGCCGATGCGCGCAGCGAGGCGCTCGACGGCGCTAGGCAACGACTTCCTGTGGCTCGAACATCCGCTCGAGCTTCCTGATCTCTTCCGGCGAGCCGACACCGACGATCACGTCGCCCACCCCCAGCAGCGTGTCCTTCGTCGGGCGGACATCCAGGCGGCCGCCGTGCTTCCGGACCGCGACGATGTTCGCACCGGTCTGCTCGGCCACGTCGAGCTGGCCGATCGTCAGGCCGACGGCGCCGCACGTCGACTTCACCTCGATCTCCTCGAAGCTCATCTCGGGCTGGTCGCTGGAGGTGAGGCTGTTCAGGAACGAGGTGACCTGCGGCCTGATCATCAGCTGCGCCATCACGCGTCCCGCGGTCGCGTAGGGAGTGACCACGCGGTCCGCACCGGCGAGCTTGAGCTTCCGCTCGGCCTCCTCCGTCGACGCGCGCGCGATCACCAGCAGGTCGGGCCGGCGCGACTTGGCGGAGAGCGTGATGTACATGTTGTCGCCGTCGTCGTCGGAAGCGATGAGGATCCCGCGCGCGCGGTCGATACCGGCGCGAACCAGGCCCTCGTCCTCGGCTCCGCTGCCCTGGATGAAGAGATCGCCGAGCTCCTCGGCGGACGCCGTCGCGTCCGAGCTGAAGTCGAGCACGACGTACGAGACCCCGGCGTGGCGCAGCTCCTCGGCGGCGCGCCGCCCGACGCGGCCGTAGCCGCAGACGATGATGTGATCCCGGAGCTCGTCGATCATCTTCTGGCGCCTCTTCTCCTTCCGGGCTCCGCCCAGGACGTTGTGCGCGATCAGATCGAAGATCTGCGCGGCGAAGTACCCAAAGATAGCCACCCCGGCGAGCACCAATGCGATCGTCAGCCCTTCCGCACCGAGCCCTTTCGGGGCCGAGTCGAGCCCGGTCAGCGACGCGGTCATGATCGTGCGATAGAGAGCGGAATGCCAGGTCTCGTCCAGGATCAGCATGAACCCGATCGTGCCGCCGACGAACACGGCGACCACCGAGCCCAGGAGCACGATCACTTCTCGCCGGCTGAAACCCTCCACGTCGCTCTAGTATCGTCGAGGCAGATGGACGACAGCCCCGAGCGCCAGCTCAACATCCACATGGATCCGGCGAACCTCGCGGGTGTCTACGCGAACTTCGCGAACATCACGTTCTCGGACTACGAGTTCACCCTCACCTTCGCCCGGATCGACCACGAGGTCGAGGAGGGTGACGTCCCGGGCGTCGTCGTCTCGCGCGTGAACATGTCGCAGCAGTTCATGCGGGAACTGCTGGCGGCGATGCAGGACGCCTACTCGAAGTACACGACGGTCAAGGGCATTCACGACCTGCCCGAGACCGACGATCACTCGTAGCGCCTAGCGCTTCCATTGCTCCGTCATCGCGATGCGCTGCATCAGCGTCGGGTGGTTCTCGAGCCACAGGTAGTCCCACAGCGGCGGGCTCGGCTCCTCGAGGCTCGTCTGCTCGAAGCTCTCGAAGAGCTTGCGGGCCGACGCCGGGTCGTGCGTCGCGTTCAGCGCGCGCCAGTCCGCCTCCGCCTCGTAACGCCGCGAGACGACGTTCTGAACCGGTGCGGTGAGCAGCGCCAGCACCGTCAGGGTGAGGATCACGAGCGGGAGATTGGCCGGGTCGCCGACGCCGCCGCGCCGTCGGGTGATCAGCGCGACGAGCCACAGCGTCGGCAGCACGAGCAGCGCCGTCCAGCCGAGCGCCTTCAGGACGTGGCGGCTGCGCACGTGACCGAGCTCGTGAGCCAGGACGACGTCGACCTCCCCACGCGAGAAGCGGCCGTCGAGCAGCGTGTTCCAGACGACCACGTGCGTGGCCGGCCCGAACCCGACCGTGAAGGCATTCGCCTGGTTCGTCCACGACGAGACGTTCACGACGCGCACCGGCGTGCCGCTGACGCGCTCGGAGGTCTCGATCCGGACCACGTCCGCCCGCAGCTCCGGGTCGGCGAGCGGCCGGGCGCCGGCCGCGGCGAGCCAGCCCGACACGAAGGCGAAGAACACGGCGATCCCGACGATCACGGGCCACGCGATCAGCCACCAGAGGCGAAAGCGGTGCGCGAGCCCGACGAGCAGCACGATCGCCGCCATCGCCGAGACCGCCTCCGGCGCAAGCGTCGACCACTGCGCGGTCAGCCACGCAGCGACGTCGAACGGCCCGAGCCCCCAGTGATGCTGCCACCACAGGTCGGCGAAGCTGAACGGCAGAGACACGAACCAGAGCGTGACGAGCAGCACCATGCCGGCGACGACGGCGCTCCCGATCGCGCCGAGCCCCATCTGCCGGATCGAGCGGGGCAGCCGCCAGACGAGCACGCCGAGCGCGACGAGCGTCGCGGCCGTCGAGAGCAGCCACAGCGTCTCCTCGCCTCTCGAGTAGCTGCGTGCGCGGGCGAGCGCGTGGGCGCTGAAGAACCGGTTCTGATCGAGGCCGGAGAGGTGGAGGGACGGCACGCTCGTCCGCCAGAGCAGCCACGCTGCCACACACCACACAAGCGCCCCGACGGCTAGCGTGGCAGCCCTCCCGATGCGCATCGGCGTCATCTCAGACATCCACTCCAATCTTCCGGCGCTCGAAGCGGTGCTCGCCGACGTGGACCGGGAGGCGCCCGACGAGCTCTGGTGCCTGGGCGACATCGTGGGCTACGGGCCGCACCCGAACGAATGCGTCGACCTCGTACAGACCCGGGCCGCGCTGTCGCTGTGCGGCAATCACGACCTGGCGGTCGTCGGGACGATCGACATCACCGACTTCACCGGTGACGCGGGCGCCGCCGCCCGCTGGACGACCGAGGAACTGAGAGAGCCTCAGGCACAGTGGCTGCGCGGGCTCCGGCCTTCGGCGGAGCGCGAGGGCTTCGAGCTCTTCCACGGCAGCCCCCGCGACCCGGTCTGGGACTACGTGCTGAGCGAGCAGGTGGCGCTGATCAGCATCCTCGAGACCACTGCGTCCGTCGTGCTCGTCGGCCACAGCCATGTCGCACTCGGGCTCGGCTGGGACGAGACGGAGCTGTCGGGCGGCCTGGCGCCCGCGGGCACCGAGCTCGGCCTGGGAGCCGGCCGCTGGCTGCTGAATCCAGGGTCGGTCGGCCAGCCCCGCGACGGCGACCCGCGCGCCGCCTGGCTGCTGCTCGACGACTCGACCCGGCAGGCGGTGTTCCGGCGCGTCCCGTACCCGATCGAGGTCACGCAGGCCGCGATCCGGGAGCGCGGGCTCCCCGACGTGCTCGCCTCCCGGCTCGCGCACGGGATCTAGAGCAGGCACGCGATCGCTTGGGCTAACCGGTGACGACGCCGGCGTCCGTGGCGACACCGAAGGTGAAGCCCTCACGGGCCAGCGCCACCTGAACGTCTTCGCGAGCCTTGAAGATCCGCCACTTGACGGTGGCGAGCGTGACCTCGAGGGAGTCGGCGATCTCGTTGTAGGAGAGGCCGACGACGTCGCGCAGGAGCAGCGCCATCTTCAGGTCGACGGGCAGGTCGTCGATCGTGCGCCAGAGTGCGTCGATCACCTCTGCCTGTTCGGCGGGCTGGTCGACCGCCTCGAGCTGCGGCGCGTCGTCGAGGTTGACGGGCGAGAGCGGCCGCCGTTCCTTCGCGCGGAGCTCGTCGAGCACCCGGTTCTTGGTCACCTGGAAGAGCCACGTCGTGAACTTGCACCGCAGCGAGAAGCGCGGGAGCCCCTGGAAGACCCGCAGGAAGACCTCCTGCGTCAGATCCTCGGCGAGTGACTTGTCGCCGTTCGTGAGACGGAGGACGTAGTTGTAGACCGGGGTCTGGTACGCGTTCACGATGATGGCAAACGCACGCTCATCGCCGCGCTGGGCCTTCCGCAGGATCGCCAGATCAGGCTGGGGTAGCGACAAGTGGCTCGCAGTATATCCGCGTTTCCGGCTGTTTTCTCGTCCTTACCTACGATTTACGAGTGACCTGCCCGACATCTCCGCCGGCCGCTCCAGGCCAAGGAGCTCCAGGGCCGTTGGGATCAGGTCGGCGATCTCGCCCCCGTCCCTGAGGGTCGCTCCCGGCACGGTGACGATCAGCGGCACCGGATTGGTGGTGTGGGCCGTGTGCGGGCTTTGCCCGTCGTCCTCGAACATCTTCTCGGCGTTTCCGTGGTCGGCCGTGATCAGGCAGACGCCGCCGAGCTCGGTGACCCGTTCGACGACCCGCCCGAGGCAGCGGTCCGCGATCTCGACCGCCTGGACGACCGCGGGAATGACCCCGGTGTGGCCGACCATGTCCGGATTCGCAAAGTTGACGACGCAGAAGGCGAAGCCGTCTCCGATCTGCTCCACGACGGCGTCGGCGACTCCGTCGGCGGACATCTCGGGCTTGTGGTCGTAGCTCGGCACGTCGCGCGGGCTCGGGACGAGAACGCGTGCCTCTCCCGGCCACGCGTCCTCCCGGCCGCCGTTGAAGAAGTAGGTGACGTGGGCGTACTTCTCGGTCTCCGCGACGTGGAGCTGCTTCAGCCCGTGGGTGGACAGGACCTCGGCAACCGTGTTCGGCACGTCCTGCTCCTCGAACACGATCGGGGTCGGGAGATCGGACGAGTAGCGGGTCATCGTCGTCACGTCGAAGCCGTTGTCGAGGAGCATCCGCGTCAGCTGGCGCCCGCGGTCCGGGCGGAAGTTGAAGAAGATCGCCGTGTCGCCGGCCTCGAGGCGGGGTGTCCCGGCCAGCACGATCGGCTCGATGAACTCGTCGGTGATCCCGGCGTCGTAGCTCGCCTGGACCGCTGCGCTGACGTCCGTGGCCTGGGTGCCGTCCCCGTGCGTGATCGCGTCGTAGGCAAGCTGGGTGCGCTCCCAGCGCTGATCCCGGTCCATCGCGTAGTAGCGGCCGACGATCGTTGCGACCCGGTCCTCCGGCAGCTCCGCGAGATCTGCGAGCGCGGCGTGCGGCGAGACGTCGCGGCCGTCGGTGAAGGCGTGCAACCACGTCTTCTCGGGCGCAAACCGAAGCAGCGCCTGCACGTGCTCGATGTGCGAGTGGACGCCGCCGTGGGAGACGAGTCCGAACAGGTGCACGCGCTTCCCTCGCTCGAACGCCGCCCGGAGGACGGGGTTCTCGTAGAACGAGCCGTCCTCGATCGACTTGTTGACGCGCATCAGATCCTGGTACAGCCGGCGCCCCGATCCGATCGTCAGGTGGCCTACCTCGCTGTTCCCCATCTGGCCGGGCGGAAGGCCGGCAGCCTCGCCCGAGGCCTCGATCGTCGTGTGCGGGTACTCGCGCCAGAGCCGGTCGAACACCGGGGTCTCGGCCAGCTCGACGGCGTTGCCGGGCCCCGCCGGGGCGCAGCCCCAGCCGTCCAGGATGACGAGCGTTACGAGTGGGACGCGGTCCGGCACAACGCGGTGAAGGAATCGAGGTCGAGGGAGGCGCCGCCGACCAGTGCGCCGTCGACTGCGCCCTGTGAGAGCAGCTCCGCGGCGTTCTCCGGCTTGACCGACCCGCCGTAGAGCACCGGCAGGTCGAGCAGGGACTTGATCGTCTCGTGCGCCTCCTGCGCCATCTCCGGAGTCGCCGTCTTCCCGGTTCCGATCGCCCAGATCGGCTCGTAGGCGATCACCAGGTTGTCGTCGGCTTCCAGCACGCCGACCTGGCGGCGAAGCACCTCGTCGGTCTGGCCCGCTTCGCGCTCGGCCAGGGTCTCGCCCACACACGCGATCACGTTCAGGCCGCCCTCCAGCGCCGCGCGGCAGCGCAGGGCGACCGTCTCGTCGGTCTCGCCGAAGTACTGGCGCCGTTCCGAGTGGCCGACGATCGTGCCGTAGGCGCCGAGCTCGAGGAGCATCGGCGCAGAGACCTCGCCGGTGAACGCGCCCTCGCTCTCCCAGTGGCAATTCTGTGCGAACACGCCGATCTCCGTGCCGGCGAGCGCCTGCACCGCGGCCGCCAGCGAGACGAACGGCGGCGCCACCACGACGTCGACGTCATCCGGCAGGTCGGCGTCCCGCAGGGCGCGGCAGAACTCGCCGGCCGCCTCCGGGCCTTTGAACATCTTCCAGTTGCCGGCGATCAGCATCAGGCCGGGATCGCCGCCACGCCCGGCAGCTCTTTTCCTTCGAGCAGCTCGAGCGAGGCGCCGCCTCCGGTGGAGATCCACGAGATCCGGTCGGCGACCCCCGCATCGTGCACGGCGCGCACCGAGTCGCCGCCCCCGACGACCGTGAAGCCGTCGCACTCGGCAAGCGCCTCTGCGATCGCGAACGTGCCGGCGGCGAAGCCCGGCCATTCGAAGACGCCCATCGGGCCGTTCCAGAACACGGTCCGAGCGGCCGTGATGCGTCGCGCGAAGTCCTCGCGCGTCTCCGGACCGATGTCGAGGCCGAGCCAGCCTTCGGGCAGGGACGCAAACGGAGTCACCCGGGTCTCTGCGTCCTCCGCGAACGCGGACGCAGCCACCACGTCGTGCGGGAGGATCGCGTCGAACGAGAACGGGTTCTCGGCACGGACGTCCTCGGCCATCTTCCCGCCGATCAGGACTGCGTCGGCGCGGCCGCCGAGGTTCTCGAGCACAGCGATCTTGTCCTCGACCTTGGCGCCGCCCGAGACGATCACGAACGGACGCTCGACGTCCCCCAGCAGCGCTCCGAGATGCTTGAGCTCGTCGAGCAGCAGCAGCCCCGCGTAGGCGGGCAGCAACTGCGCCACCCCGACGGTCGACGAATGAGCCCGGTGGGCCGAGCCGAAGGCGTCGTTCACGTAGAGGTCGCAGCCTTCGGCGAGCTCCCGCGCGAATCCCTCGTCGTTCTTCGTCTCCCCCGCGTTGAAGCGCGTGTTCTCGAGCACGCAGGCCCGGTCGTCGCCAAGGAGCTCCGCGAGCCGATTTCGCACAGGCTCCATCGAGAACCTCGCGTGATCTTCCTCCGTCTTCGGCCGCCCGAGGTGCGAGCACACGCGCACCTCCGCTGCACCACGGTCGAGCAGCAGGCGAAGCGTCGGCAGGGACGCGCGGATGCGCGTGTCGTCGGCGACCCGGCTGCCGTCGAGCGGGACGTTGAGATCCGCGCGGACGAGGACGACCTTGCCCTGGACGTCGGCAGTCTCGACGGACCGCGGCAGCCTCACAGGACCTTCGATACGAGATCGACGAGCCGGCACGAATAGCCCCACTCGTTGTCGTACCACCCGAAGACCTTCGCAGAGGTCCCATTCGTCATCGTCAGGTCGCTGTCGAACGTGCACGAAGCGGGCGAATGGACGATCGCCGTCGAGACGAGGGGCTCGCTGGAGTACGCGAGATAGGGCGCGAGCGGGCCGCTCTCGGCGGCGGCCGCGAACGCGGCGTTGACCGTGTCGACGGTCACCTCCGCGCGAAGCTCGACGACGAAATCGGTGATCGAGCCGGTTGCGACCGGTGCGCGGACGGAGATGCCGTCGACTTTTCCCTTGAGGTGAGGGAGCACGAGCCCGATCGCGCGCGCCGCGCCGGTCGAGGTCGGGATCAGGTTGATCGCGGCGGCATGCGCGCGGCGGAGGTCCCGGTGCGGGAGATCGAGCACCTGCTGGTCGTTGGTGTAGGCGTGGATGGTCGTCATGTAGCCGCGCTCGATGCCGAAGTTCTCGTCGAGCACCTTCGCCATCGGCGCGACACAGTTGGTGGTGCACGACGCGTTGGAGATGATCGAGTGGCGCTCCGCGTCGTACGCGTCGTCGTTGACGCCGAGCACGAGCGTGACGTCCGGGTCGGTTGCAGGAGCGGAGATGATCACTTTCTTCGCGCCCGCGTCGAGGTGCTTCTGGGCCGAGGGCCGGTCGGTGAAGAACCCGGTCGACTCGATCACCACGTCGACGCCCAGGTCGCCCCACGGCAGATTCGCCGGGTCCCGCTCGGCGAGGCCTTTGAGCTCCTTGCCGTCGACGACGAGGGAGCCGCTCTCCGCCTGCACCTCGCCGTGGAACGGCCCCAGCACCGAATCGTGACGCAAGAGGTGAGCCATCGTCGGAACGTCGCCCAGGTCGTTGAAGGCAACGATCTCGAAATCCCCGCCACGCTCGAGCGTGGCGCGAAAGAAGTTACGGCCGATCCGGCCGAATCCATTGATCCCTACGCGTGTTTTCGCCATGCCGGCGACTCTACTCAAGCAGCGGTGGCGGTGATTCCGTAAATCGCCGCGAGCTTCTCGCGCAGGTAGCGCACGTACGGCTCCGGGTCGATCTGCGACGTGCCGACGACCCGCTCGAGCGTCTCGCCCGGCGTGAACTTCCGGCCGTAGCGGTGCAGATGCTCGCGCAGCCAGTCGCGG
This sequence comes from uncultured Thermoleophilia bacterium, assembly GCA_963828655.1. Lineage (GTDB taxonomy): Bacteria > Actinomycetota > Thermoleophilia > Gaiellales > Gaiellaceae > PALSA-600. Next base: position 57,188 of record CAWHFK010000006.1, read on the forward strand.
AGCGGCCCGAACTCGCCCTGCTCGAACCCGTCGTACAGGTCGGGGAGGTCGGCCGTCACCTTCTCCCAGATCTGGGCGGAGATCAGGTTGCCGAGCGCGTAGGTCGGGAAGTAGCCGACCGAGCCGCCCGACCAGTGCACGTCCTGCAGAACGCCGAGGGTGTCGTTCGGCACCTCGATCCCGAGGTACTCCCACATCCGCCGGTTCCACTCCTCCGGGAGCTGCTCGAGGGGGAACTCGTCGGCGAGCATCGCCTGCTCCAGCTCGAAGCGCAGGATGATGTGCAGGTTGTAGGTCGCCTCGTCGGACTCCACGCGGATCAGCGACGGCTCGACAGCGTTCACCTCGCGGTACCAGCGCTCGTGGTCGTAGGCGCCGAGCTCCTCCGGGAAGAGCTCCTGCAGCCGCGGGAAGTAGTGGCGCCAGAACGGCAGTGACCGGCCGACGAGGTTCTCCCACATCCGGCTCTGCGATTCGTGCATGCCGAGCGAGACGCCGCGCGCCAGCGGTGAGCGCTCGAGCGCCGGGTCGACCTGGTGCTCGTACAGGCCGTGCCCGAACTCGTGCATGGTCCCGAAGAGACCGCCGAGATGCTCGTGGAAGTAGCGGGTCGTGATGCGAATGTCGGTCACACCGGTGCCGGATGCGAACGGATGCACGGTCGGATCGAGGCGCCAGGCCTCGTCGCTGAAACCGAAGTTGTGGAGGACCTCGCGCTCGAACACCTTCTGCGGGTCGATCGCGAAGTTGTGGTCGTGGGGCTCGTTCCCGCCGCGGGCGGCAACCTCCTTCACGAGCGGCGCCTGGTGCTCCTTGAGGTAGTCGAAGAGCCCGCGCACCTCCTTCGTCTTCATGCCGCGCTCGTAGTCGTCGAGGACGACGTCGTACGGCTCGTCGCCGACCTCGAAGCAATCGATGTAGCGCTTCCGCAGGTCGAGGTTCTTGCGCAGCACCGGCAGGAACGTCGCGAAGTCGTTCCGCTTGCGCGCGTCGACCCACACGGGATTCGCGAGGGCGGCGGACCGCGACATCTCCGCGCGCAGCTCGGAGGGCACCTTGCTCGCCTTCTCCCAGTCGCCGGCGACCACACGGATCAGGCTCGCCTCGAACGAGTCGTGCTCCCGCTCCTCACCCCAGCTGCGCAGGTCGTCGATCAGGCTCCCGACCTCGGCAGACGTGAATTTCTGGTGGGCGATCCGGCCGACCGTGGCCAGCTGCTCGGCCCGGAGCGCCGCCCCGCCGGCAGGCATCATCACCTGCTGGTCCCAGCCGAGCAGCGCACCTGTCTTCGACAGGTCCGAGATCTCGGCGAGCCGTCCCCGCAGGTCGTCGAACTTCGCCTGGCTCACGAGAGAGAAAGCTATATGAGCCGCCCCGGCCTGCGTCGCAGCAAGCGGCGCGCCGATCTGGCGGGCCGGAGGGAAGGTTCCGAGGACGACCCCTCCCTCCGGTTCGCCGGGATCGAGCGGTGGCGGTGGACGGGGTCTATATCCACCGTCGGCCGAGCCCGGGCCCGCCAAGGCTTGAGTATGCGGCCCTGGTCGCTCGTTTCGCTAGAGCAATTGCAAATCGGACAACATCAGTTTGCGGCGAGCCGCGTGATCTCGCGCAGGCGCCGGTGGGCGGTCGCCTTCGTGATCGGCGGACGCGCCTTGGCCGCGAGCTCGCGCAGCGAGGCGGAGGGGTGGCGCAGGCGCAGCTCGGCGATCTCGACGAGCTCCGGCGGCAGCGCGTCCACTCCGACGGCGTTGATCGCCTCGACCTGTTGATGCGCGGCTCGCGCGCTGCGGACCAGGTTGGCCTCATCGGCGTTCGCAAGCCGGTTGGCGTCGGCGCGAAGCGCTGCCAGGACGGCGTGCTCCTCCAGCCGCAGTGCGGTGTCGCCGGCGCCCGCGAGCGCGAGCACGTCGGCGATCGCCTCGTGGCCCTTGGCGTAGGCGACGGCGTGGGCACGCCGCTCCGCGACCTTCAGCTGCACGTCCTCTCCGGCCGCGACGTCGGCGATGAAGCGTGCTCCCTCGATCCCGCTCGCGCGCAGTTCGAGATGCGCGTCGCGGGGGCCGGACAGGGAGCCGGCCCCCAGCAGGGCGCCGCGCAGGTAAGCGCCGCGGCAGCACGAGCGCCCGACCACGCGCTTCGGCGGTCTGCCGAGCGGTGCGCCCGACGGGGAGAGAACGCCGGCCTCGCGCAGCACCTCGAGAGCGCGATCGTCGACGTCGACGTGCAGCTGGTACCTCGTCGAGCGCTCGAAGGACCGGCGCGAGTAGGTTCGGATCTCGGACCTCACGCCGAGATCGCGCAGAAGCGCGAAGGCACGGCGCGCGATCGCCGATCCGACGAGGTCGAGGTGGACCGCGATCGTCCCGCCGCGCAGGTGCCACGCTCCCGAGGCGTGGAAGAGCGCGGACAGCTCGGCCAGGCAGCAGCAGCGCCGCGCCGGGGCGATCTGCGCGAGCTCATCGCGGAGGTCGTCAGAGAGCGACGTGCTCGAGCTCCAACAGCCGCTTCTTGTACTCCACGCCGAGGGAGCCCCAGCTGCCGACGCCGTTCGCCGACACGACCCGGTGGACGGCCAGGAACGGGGCGAGCTCGCAGCGCGCGCAGAACGTGCCGGCGGCCCGGGCCGCGCCCGGGTAGCCGGCGAGCGCAGCAAGCTCGCCGTAGGTCACGACCTCGCCGCGCGGGATCGTCCGCAGGGCGCGGGCGCAATCGGCGTAGAAGCCTGCGGCGTCCAGCCGGAGAGGCACGTCTGCGAAGTCGTCGGCCGCACCGGCGAAGTACGCGACCAGCCGTCCCGCAAGGACATGGCTGGGGTCAGACCCCGGCCGTGTCCGCTTCGGACGGGGGAGCTCACTGTGGAAGACCTGTCCCTCTTCGTCGAGCCAGACCTCCCCCACGCCCCAGCCCGGCGCGTTGTACTGCACGAGCGTCGGCTTCATGGCCGATGTTGTAGCTTCGCCGCGTGACGCGGGCGCAGTTGCCGGCACTCGGCTACCTCTACGTGGCGCTCGCCCTGCCGGCGCTGCTGCTCGGCGTCGGCCACGGCGGCGCGGTCTCGGCGCTCTTCACGGCCGCCGCATTCTCCTACTTCTGGTTCCTCGCGAGCCTCCGCAGCCTCGTCGACCGGTTCGATCCGGACGGTGTGTTCGGCAGCGTCGTCGTGATGGGCGGCGCGGCTTTCATCACGCTGCAGGGAGCGGCCCTGCTGCTCGCCGATCCGAGGTTCGCCGCGCCGTCGTCGGCCGCCGCGGCCGCGGTGATCGTCAGCTCATCCCTGGCCGCCCTGCGCGCGCGCAAGATCCCGAAGTGGTTCGGCCGGGCCGGAGTCGCGGGCGGCATCGCCGTCCTCGGCGTCGGGATGATCGAGGGCGCGGCGGGCTGGACATTCGCCGGAGACGCCGTGTTCGCCTCGTCGCTCGGCTTCATGGTGTGGGTCGTCGTAACCGCGACCTATCTCCTGCGGCGCTGACCGCCTCGTACTCCGCGAGCGTCAGCTCGATCTCGTCGGCGCAGCCCGAGGCGCCGCACTCGCAGGCGAACGCGAGCGGCTCGTCCGGGAGCGTGACCGGCGCGAGCGACTCGCGGTAGAGCCGCACCTGCGTCGCAGTCACCTCGTTCTCGGACCGGCGGAGCGCGGCCAGGTCGGCCGCGCGCGGGCCGCGCTCGATCGCGGGGCGAAAGTGCTCGGCGGCGAGCTCGATCAGCTCGTCGAGGGGACGGTCGGCGGCCAGGGCGGTCAGCCTGAGCTCCTGCGCCTCCCGGGCGAACCGGGCCGAGATCATGAGGTCGCGCGCCGTTGCGTTCGCGCGGGCGCGCACACCGTCGGACGTCCCGGGCAGCGGCCCGCGCGCGAGGAGGCGCGCTTCCTGCTCGGCCCGGTCCGGGATCAGGAAGAGCGCCTGGTCGGACGCGACCAGCACGGCCGAGACCGAGGTCGGGAACAGCTGCGGGCCTTCGACGATCGCAAGCGGCGTGTCGGGGAGCCCGCGCAGATCCTCGAGCACGAGCCGGAACCGATGCCGCGACGTGGTCACGAACCACTCCAGCATCCGCTCGGGCGCGGGATCGACCCAGCGCTCGTCGAGCGTCAGCGAGCCGAACTCGGTGGCGGGCATGCGGGCCTCGTGCACCCACGTCCGGCGGTCGATGTTGTAGAGCTGAAGGTCGAACCGCCGCGAGAGCGCCTTGGCGATCGATGACTTGCCGCTCCCCTGGCCCCCGCCGATCCACAGGACGTGCGAGAGGTCCACGCCCCGTAATCTAGGGCCATGAGCACTCATGCGATCTTCCGTACGCCCGAGCCCCGCAATGAACCGATCAACGACTACGCGCCGGGCAGCCCCGAGCGCGAGCGCCTGCAGCGGCGCGTCGAGCAGATCCGGAGCGAGCGCATCGAGATCCCGCTCGTGATCGGGGGCAAGGACATCACGACCGGCGATCTCAAGCAGGCCGTCATGCCCCACGACAAGGAGCACGTGCTCGCCGACGTGCACCAGGGCACCGCGGAGCACGTGCAACTGGCGATCGACGCCGCTGCGGCCGCCTGGGCGGACTGGTCGCGGTGGCCGTGGGAGGAGCGCGCCTCGGTACTGCTGCGCGCCGCCGAGCTGCTCGCCGGCCCCTGGCGCGACACGCTGAACGCGGCAACCATGCTGGGCCAGTCGAAGACGGCGCATCAGGCGGAGATCGACGCCGCCTGCGAATCGATCGACTTCATGCGGTTCAACGTCGAGTTCATGACCCGGATCTACGCGGAGCAGCCGATCTCGTCGCCGGGCCTCTGGAACCGGATGGAGTACCGCCCGCTCGAGGGCTTCGTCTTCGCCGTGTCGCCGTTCAACTTCACGGCGATCGCCGCGAACCTGACGAGCTCTCCGGCGCTGATGGGGAACGCGATCGTCTGGAAGCCGGCGGGCACCGCGATGCTCTCCGCGTACTACCTGATGCGCCTCTTCCAGGAGGCCGGGCTGCCGGACGGTGTGATCAACCTCGTCTATGGCTCCGGCCCGACGATCGGGGACGCCGCGCTCGCGAGCCCGCAGCTTGCCGGAATCCACTTCACGGGCTCGACCTCGGTCTTCAACGGCATGTGGCGGACGGTTGCCTCGAACATGGAGCGCTTCCGCAACTACCCGCGCATTGTCGGCGAGACGGGAGGCAAGGACTTCATCGTCGCGCATCCGTCCGCGGACGTCGATGCGCTCGCGACGGCGATCGTGCGCGGCTCGTTCGAGTACCAGGGGCAGAAGTGCTCGGCCTCGTCGCGCGTCTATGCCCCGTCCAACCTCTGGCCGCAGCTGCGTGAACGGCTGCAGGAGCAGGTCGCCACGATCACGATGGGCGATGTCTCCGACTTCGGGAACTTCATGGGCGCCGTGATCGACGGTGCGTCGTTCCGCACGCAGGCAGAGGCGATCGAGGAGGCGAAGTCGAGCTCGCAGGCGGACCTCGTCGTCGGGGGCGGCTACGACGACTCACGCGGGTACTTCGTCGAGCCCACGGTGATCGAGACACGCGATCCCGGATTTCGGACGATGCGCGAAGAGCTGTTCGGCCCGGTGGTCACGACGTATGTCTACGACGAGAACAAGTGGGACGACACGCTCGAGCTCGTCGACCAGACGGCACCGTACGGCCTGACCGGCGCGGTCTTCTCGGAGGACCGAGCGGCCGCCGCCGACGCACAGCAGAAGCTCCGCTACGCCGCCGGCAACTTCTACGTCAACGACAAGCCGACCGGCGCCGTGGTGGGCCAGCAGCCGTTCGGGGGCGCCAGGGCCTCCGGCACGAACGACAAGGCGGGCTCGATGTGGAACCTGATCCGCTGGGTCAGCCCGCGCTCGATCAAGGAGACGTTCACGCCGCCGACGAGCTACCGCTACCCGTTCATGGACGACGACGCCGGGTCCTGACGCTCAGCGAATGCGGAACGACCAGGCGACCGCGGTCCCGTGGTCGGTGGTGCGGGCGTACGCGACCGCCACGTGCTTGCCCTTGGCGAGCGGGGCGCTCGGCGCGCCGTAGATCGTCCCGCGGGTCGGGGTCAGGCCGCCGCCTTTCTCGAGCAGCTCGGTGCCGTCCACCCAGAGCGCGCTCTCGACGAGCGGCGCGTGTGCGGCCAGCTCGGCGGCGACCTGCGGCGTGGCGGGAGCGACGCCGTGCGGGCCGAGAATCGTGACCTTGACGAGCCCGCTCGTGTCGGGCCGCCATTTGCCGCCGCTCAGGTGGAGCGCGCGGGCAGTTCCCCCCGAGACGACCACGGCCCAGTCGCCGGCCTGGTAGAGCACCTGCCCTGGACCGGGCTTGGGCACCGCGGTCGTGGTGGTCGCCGCCGTGGTAACGGCCTGCGAGGAGCCCCCGCAGCCGGCGAGCGTCGCGACGACGGCTGCGAGAGCGATCCAGCGCACGGCCGCAAGGGTAGTCACTGCCTCACGCACCGCCGGTGCGGTGGAGCTGTGCATAGATCGAACGTGCGGTTTTCGCCGGCACACCGGGCACGCCCTCGAGCTCCTCGCGGGTCGCCGAGACCACGCGCTCCGCGGAGCCGAAGTGCTGCAGGAGGCTCCGGCGGCGGGCCGGGCCGACGCCCTCGAGCTGGTCGAACATCGATTCGCGCGCGGCTGCATCACGCCGCTGGCGGTGGAAGGTGATCGCGAAGCGATGGGCCTCGTCGCGGATCCGCTGCAGGAGCTGCAGCCCCGGCGACTCGGGTGAGAGCAGGATCGGGACGGACCGGCCGGGGACGAACACCTCCTCGATCCGCTTGGCGAGCGAGATCACCGCGACCCGCGGCAGATCCAGCTCCTGCATCGCGGCCAGCGCGGCCGACAACTGCCCCTTGCCGCCGTCGATCACGACCAGGTTCGGCGTCGCGGCGAACGACTCGTTCCATTCCGCGGAGCCGGGGTCGGCCGACAGACGGGCGAAGCGCCGCGCGATCACCTCGCGCATCGCCGCGAAGTCGTCCTGGCCTTCGAGGTCGCGAACCCCGAACTTCCGGTAGTGGCCCTTCTTCGCGACGCCGTCCTCGAAGACGACCATCGAGCCGACGATCTCCTGGCCCTGGATGTTGGAGATGTCGAAGCACTCGATCCGGATCGGCAGCGACTCGAGGTTGAGCACCTCCCGCAGCTCCTCGAGCGCCTCGACCCGGCGCGCGCGCTTCGTCTCGGCCTGGAACGTCTCCGACTCGAGCGCGAGCTCCGCGTTCTGCTGTGCCAGCTCCTGCAGGCGCCGCTTCTCGCCTCGTTCGGGCGCGCGGACCTCCACGTGGGCACCGCGCCGCTCGGACAGGAACGCCTCGAGCACTCCGGTGTCTCCGGACCCCCGCGGCACGAGGATCTGCGGGGGGATGGACGGCGCGGATCCGTAGTACTCCAGGCAGAACTGCTCGAGCACCTCGCCGAGCTCCTCGCCCGCGGCATTCTCGAGGTGGAAGGCGTAGCGGTCGACCATGCGGCCCTCGCGCAACGGGAACAGCTGGACCGCCGCGCGCTCGGACGAGACGGCGACGCCGACGACGTCCACCGAGCCCATCTCGCGCCGCTCGACAGCCTGGCGCTCCGACAGCCGCTCGATCGCCCTGAGCCGGTTGCGGTACCGCGCGGCGTCCTCGAAGCGCTCCGCCGCGGCAGCCTCCTTCATCTGCTCCTCGAGTCGGCGCCGGATCGGCTTGTCATCGCCCGAGAGGAACTCGATCACCTGGTCGATCAGCTCGCGGTAGGCCTCCTTCGAGATGTACCCGACGCAGGGCGCATGGCAGCGCTCGATATGGAAGTCGAGGCACGGGATGCCGCTGTGTCTGCCCGGCTGCGGCCCTTCACACGGGCGGTAGCGGAACACCCGGTTCAGGACGTCGAGGGTCTCCCGCACCTTCTTCGCATTCGCATACGGCCCGAAGTACTCGACCCCGCGCCGGTGCCGCTCGCGGGTGAACATCACCCGCGGGTAGTCGTCCTCGACGGTGACGGCGATGTAGGGGAACGACTTGTCGTCGCGCAACCGGACGTTGAACGGGGGCCGGTACCGCTTGACGAGGTTCTGCTCGAGATGGAGCGCCTCGACCTCGGTGCGCGTGACGATCGTCTCGATCGTCTCCACCCGGTCGGCCATCTGACGAATCCCCTGCCGCGTATCGCTCGAGCCGGGCTGGAAGTAGGAACGGACCCGCGGACGCAGCGATTTCGCCTTTCCGACGTACAGGACGGTGGCATCCGCGTCGCGAAACAGGTACACCCCCGGCTTCGCCGGGACGCCTTTGAGCTGGCTCTCGATGCGGTCTTCGGGCACGAAGGCCAGCGTATCCACCGGCTACTCTGACACGCGTGCGGCGTCTCATCGTTGGTCTCGTGGCGTTCTTCGCGTGCGCTGCACCGGCGTACGCAGGCGGCCCGTTCATGATGGTCGGGGCCGCCGAGGACGTCGGCAAGACAGCTGACTACGCCTTCGCGAAGGCCTCGATGGACAAGGCGAAGCTCGCCGGTTTCGATTCGATCCGGATCACCCAGACCTGGACCAGGGATCAGACGAAGCTCGGCGCGTCCGACGCGATCCTGCTCGACAACGCGGTCGAGGCAGCCCAGTTCACCGGGCTGCGGGTCGTCCTCTCGCTGTACCCGTTCGGTTCGAGCGTGACGCCGCTCACCGACGACCAGCGCGCCGACTTCGCGTCGTTCGCGGCCGACGTGGCGACCCGCTATCCGTTCGTGCACGACTTCGTCGTCGGCAACGAGCCAAACCTCAACCGCTTCTGGCTGCCGCAGTTCAATCCGGACGGCACCGACGCCGCCGCGCCCGCGTACGAGCAACTGCTCGCGACGACCTATGACGCGCTGAAGGCGGTCCGTCCCCGCTCGACCGTCTATGGCGGAGCGCTCGCGCCACGCGGAGTCGACAAGCCGAACACCGGTCGTGACACGCACTCGCCGACGGCGTTCATCACCGACCTGGGGACGGCCTACCGGGCGAGCGGACGCGCGCTGCCGATGATGGACGCATTCGCCTTCCATCCCTACCCGGAGACCTCGACCGCGGGGCCGAACGTCCCGCACCCGAACGGGACGTCGATCGGGCTCGCCGACTATCCCAAGCTCGTCGCCCTGCTCGGGACTGCCTTCGACGGCACCGCGCAGCGCGGTTCGACGCTGCCCCTCCTCTACGACGAGTTCGGGATCGAGACGCAGATCCCGCCGGCCAAGGCGACGCTCTATGTCGGCACCGAGCCCGCGACGACGAAGCCGGTCAGCGAGTCCACCCAGGCGCAGTACTACCTGCAGGCGATGCAGATGACGTTCTGCCAGCCGACCGTGCTCGGCCTCATGCTCTTCCACGTCCAGGACGAGCCAGACTTCGCCGCCTGGCAGTCAGGCGAGTTCTACGTCGACGGCACACCGAAGGCCTCGCTCCTCCCGGTCCGCCGTGCCGCCTTCAGCGTCCACCGGGGGATCGCCGCCGCCTGCCCGGGCCTGCTGCTCACACCAAAGCTGAAGCTCGCCGCAGGCAAGCCGACGAAGACCGCCGAGCCGGTGACGATCACTTGCTCGCTCGACTGCACCTATGTGGTGCGCCTGGACCGCAGGCGAACGCTCACCGGGACAGCGGTCGGCGGTGTCGCGAAGAAGCTCCGGTTCCCCGGCGTGCCCTCGAAGGGACGGCATTCGCTCGCGGGCACCGCCACCGCGGCGCTGAACGCCGGGCCACCCGGCCGGGCCGCGCTAACGTTCCGGCTGTGAACGGCCAGTACGTCGCCTACACGTTCTTCCGCGTCGACCCGGCGTGGCGCCGCCTGCCCGTCGAGGAGCGCGCCATGGGGAAGGACGCCTTCGCGGAGGTCATCGAGGAGCTCGCGCCGAGGTTCGACCATCTGCGCGCGTACTCCACGGCGGGAGTGCGGCCGGAGACGGACTTCTTCCTGTGGAAGATCACCGAGCGCTACGAGGATCTGGGCGAGCTCGGAGCCGCGTTGAACGCGACGCCGCTCGCGGGCTGGCTCGACACCCCCTACTCGTATCTCGCCACGACGAAGGCATCGCAATACACGTCGGCGCGCAAGGCGCGAAAGATCACGCCCAAGAACCTGCCCTACCTCGTCGTCTACCCGTTCGTGAAGATCCGCCCGTGGTACTCCCTGACCGAGGAGGTCCGACAGCGGGCGATGGACGAGCACATCCGTATCGGCCGCGAAGAGTTCCCGGGCATCTTCAACCACACGACGTACTCGTTCGGGATCGACGACGCCGAATTCATGACCGCGTTCGAGTGCGAGGAGCCGGCCGACTTCATGCACCTCATGCTGCGCCTCCGCGATTCGGAGGCATCCGCCTACACCGAGCGCGACACACCGATCTTCGTCGGGCAGCACATGCCGGTCCGTGAGGCGCTCGACCGCCTCGACGGGGTCGGCTCGTTCGTCGTCGAGGATCGCCGCTAAACAAGTCTGCGCTGGTCGTACCAGGTGCGGACCGCGATGTAGATGCAGACCGCCGCCACGACGAAGAAGATCAGCGCGTTCCGGCCCGACGGGTGCCCGAACATCCACCAGCCGAGGTCGACGACCCCGAGACCGATCGCTGCGTAGAACACGCGGCTCGAGCGGGCCGGCCAGGTGTCGATCTCACGCCGGCCGATGTCCCGCCAGAAGAAATAGGCGACCACGGCGATCGCGATGAAGAACGCGAGGCGGATCAGCACACCGACCGTGGCCAGCGCGACCTCGAAGTTCAGGAGCACGATCAGGAGCGCAACGATCGCGAGAATCGCCAGATTGCGCAGGAACGGGTTCATGTCCCTCATGCCGTCATCCAGGCCCGGACTCCGAGGGCAGCGGCGACGAGGGTCGCGACGCCGAACCACAGCAACCGCGCCCGGGGCTCGCTCGGCGCGTACAGCCACGGCGACAGCACCGCGAGCAGCGCGAACGTGCCGTAGGCGTAGTGCAGGTGATCGGCCGCCCGCCGGTGGTCGGAGAGCAGCAGGAGGCCGAGCGCCACCTGTGCGACGAGCAGCGTCTGCGCGAGGGCGAGCAACTGCGCGACAGCCGTGCCCGCGCGGCGGCGACGCGCCCAGAAAGCCGCCGCCGACGCCGCCACACACACGGCGATCAGCAGGAATGCATTGATGTGGTGGGCCGTTAGCATCGGGAGCGAAACCTATCGAGAGGATTCAATCGTGGTGGAAGAAGGCAAGCCGGCTCCCGATTTCGAGCTGAAGAGCGACACCGGCGAGACCGTCAAGCTGTCGGACCTGCGCGGCAAGCAGGTCGTCCTCTACTTCTATCCCAAGGATGACACGCCTGGCTGCACGACTCAGGCCTGCGGGATCCGTGACGCCTACGACGAGTTCGAGCGAGCAGGAGCAGTCGTGCTCGGGGTCTCACCCGACAGCGAGCGGTCGCACGTCAAGTTCAAGCAGAAGTACGAGCTTCCGTTCACGCTGCTCGCCGATGTCGATCACAGCGTCGCCGAGGATTACGGCGTCTGGGGCCAGAAGTCATTCGCCGGGAAGAAATACATGGGGGTCACGCGGTCGACCTTCGTGATTGCCGAGGACGGCACGGTCAAGCGTGCGATGCACGAGGTCAAGCCTGATTCGCACGCGGACGACGTCCTCGCGACGTTGCGCAGCTAACGGCAGTTCGAGCTCAGACCAGTGCGACCGTCGTCTCGTCGCGCGAAGCCGCGTAGTCGTCGCCGAGCTTCTCGCGCAGCGTCTGCTCGAGGTCGCCGGACTGTTCGAGCTCCTCGACGATGTCGGCGCCGCCGACCAGCTCGCCCTTCACGAAGACCTGCGGAATCGTCGGCCACCCGGAGATCGTCGAGAGCTCCTGCCGGATCTGCGGATCTGGCAACACGTCGACGGCGGTCACCGGTGCACCCGCACGCCGCAGGGCCTGCAGCGCCCGATCGGAGTTGCCACACATCACGAAGGCCGGCGTTCCCTTCATGAAGATGGCGACGTCCGAGCCGTCGATGACTTCCTTGATCTTGTCGGTGTAGCTCACGCCGCCCCCTTCGTCTTGATTCGCAGTTCATGGATTGTCCCGTCGCCGAGCGGCCCCGAGAGCGCCTCGTACACCCGTCTGTGCTGCTCGACGAGCGAGAGCCCGGCAAGGGACGGCGACGTGACGACGACCTGGAAATGGTCACCACCGCCGGTCCGATCGATCACGTCGAGCTCTGTGGCATCGGGAAACGCGCTTTCGAGCAACTGGCGCAACGGTTGCGTGCTCACGCGTCGATCGTAGCGAGCGAGAGGTGGTCGCCCGGGTGGACGCCGGCCGCTGCGCCCTCCGCGAGCTCGATCACGACCTTCGCCCCGCGCTGCGACGCGATCCGCCACGGGCGGAGCCCGCGCACGACGCCGACGACCTCCAGGTCACGCGTGCAGAACACGGCGTCGATCGAGAAGCGCATGAAGAACATGTGGATCGACCCCCCGGGACGGAAGAGCATCCCCTCGTCCGGATCCAGCGACGCCCGCCCGAGCAGTCCCTTCATGCGCGCGAACGGGGAGACGGCGAGCTGACAGCGGCCACACACGACCGATCCGTCCTGGGCGAGAAGCGAGGCCGTCTTCATCGGACGAGAGAGCATAGAGGGACGCGGGCAGCGTGGCTACAATGCGCGCCCACCAGCGGATGTGGCGGAATTGGTAGACGCGCACGGTTCAGGTCCGTGTGCCCGTAAGGGCGTGGAGGTTCAAGTCCTCTCATCCGCATAGCGGCTCTCGCAGGACGAGCGGAGGCCAACGTAGGGTGGTTTCCGTTAGGTGAAGCGGCGGCGGCAGGCCCCTCTCCCCGGTTCTGCCGCCGCCCTTCGCTTCGTCGGGTCACGCTACCGTTCGGGCTCCGCCGCGCAAGAACAGGTTTTCGCGCTCACACTTCCTAGCCTGGCGATTGTCGCCGGCGCGTCCGAGAATTTGCCGTAACGGTCGCCGGTCGCCCGGCAATCGTTCGGTCGGCGGGCAGCGCTTAGACCCGAGCGCCGCCCGCCGACTTCCGTTTCGACGAGACAGGGCAAACCGTTCCCGCAGCCGCGGGCGTGGTGGCTGGGGTGCGGCGGCGGAGGCCCGGGGAGAGGTTGGGCTCTCCGCCGCCTGCCCTGGCGTCCCTCCCAACCTGCGACTCGCGGGAGAGACGCCGGTTCCGCGTTCGCCGTCTCCTCGGCGGTCCCTTCAGCGGAGAGCGGCACGGAGCGCGTCGATCCGCGCATGCAGCTCGCGTCGCCGCGCCGAGACCGCACGCTCCCGGGCGATGGTGAACTCGTTGGGGAAGCCGTTGTCGATCTGGTTGTGGAGACGCCGCCGAAACTCGGAAAGCTCCCGCTCCTCTCGTTCGAGCGCCAGTAACTCGGCGGCGATCATTTCGCGATCCATGCCCTCAACCTGCTGGAAACATCCCAAGGCACGGGCAATTCGAAACAACGGCCGGCGAGGCAGCCGGCTAACAGGTGCGGCATTATGGAGTCAGACCATGTGTTCATGCCGGCCGACTCCATCCCACCTGGCGCCACCCCGCGCAGCCACCGGCGGCACGTCGGCCCGAGCCCACCCACACGCACTCTGAAGCGCGTCGCACTCCTATCCCTGATGGCGGCGATTGCCGCCGTCGCACTCTCGGGCGACGTCCAGGGAGCACGGCCCGATCCGATGACCGAGGTCGTCGTGACGTTGCGCGCGCACCCGCTCTCGGCGTTCGGACGCGGGCTGCTCTCCGCCTCGCACCGCGACTACCTGGCTCGCATCGACGCCGAGCAGAGCCTCGTCGCACAGCGGGTGCAGACGGCGCTTCCGGCAGCGCGTGTGCGCTGGCACTACCGGATCGTCGCGAACGGGCTCGCCGTCGTCCTTCCCCGCTCCCAGGTCGCGAGGCTGTCCCACATCCAGGGCGTCGCAGAGGTCTGGCCGAACATCCGGTACCACACGCTGCGCGATGCGGCCGGCCCGGAGCAGATCGGCGCCGACAAGCTCTGGGGCCCGAACTTCGAGACTGCCGGCAACGGCATGAAGATCGGCATCATCGACGACGGTCTCGACGCGACCCATACGTACTTCGACCCGAACGGCTTTCAGTACCCGCCCGGTTTTCCGAAGGGGATGACGAAGTACACGACACCGAAGGTGATCGTGCAGCGGGTGTTCACGCCGGCCACGCCGACGTCGAAGTACTCGAAGCTGCCGTTCGACCCGGTGAACTCGTTCCATGCCACCCACGTCGCAGGCATCGCGGCCGGGGACCATGGCGCGGCTGCCGCGGGCAACATCATCTCCGGGGTCGCGCCGAATGCCTACCTGGGCAACTACAAGGCGTTGACGATCCCCACGCCGGGCTTCGGCCTCGACGGGAACAGCGCGGAGATCGCCGCTGCGATCGAGGCCGCCGTCTCGGACGGGATGAACGTGATCAACCTGTCGATCGGCGAGCCCGAGGTCGAGCCCTCGCGCGACATCGTCGTGAAGGCGATCGAAGGCGCCGCGGCCGCCGGCGTCGTGCCCGTGGTCGCGGCCGGCAACGACTTCGGCGACTTCGGGTACGGCTCGGTCTCGTCGCCCGGCAACGCACCCGACGCGATCACGGTCGCCGCCGTCTCCTCCCGCGACGTGATCGCGGACTTCTCGTCGGCCGGCCCCACGCCGACCTCGCTCGAGATGAAGCCCGACGTGTCCGCCCCGGGCGTGAACGTCCTCTCGTCGCTGCCGGTCGGCCAGGGCACCTGGGGGCTCCTGAGCGGCACGAGCATGGCGACGCCCCACGTCTCCGGCGCCGCCGCCCTGTTGAAGGAACGCCACCCCGACTGGACCGTCGCCGAGCTCAAGTCGGCGCTCGAGCAGACCGGCGACCCCGTCAAGAGCCCGAGCGGCGCCGAGGTGCTGTCGACCCGCGAGGGCGGCGGCCTGATCGACCTCGCCAAGGCCGATGTGCCGCTGTTCTTCGCGTCACCGACCGGTCTCTCGTTCGGCCGGCTCGCTCCCGGACAGTCGGCGACCCATGACGTCACTCTCACCGACGCCGGCGGGGGCGCAGGCGACTGGACGGTCACCACCGTCGTGCAGCAGGGCAGCGCAACGCCCGTCGTGCCGGCACAGGTCGCCGTCCCCGGGCTCTTCAGCGTGGCCGTCACCGTCCCCGCCGCCGCGACGCCGGGCGACGAGACCGGATTCGTCGTCCTGACCCGCGGCACCGACGTCCGGCGCATCCCGTTCTGGTTCGCCGTCTCCGCGCCGAAGCTGGCGGGCGAGGCGAAGGTCGCCCTCAAGAAGCCGGGCACCTACCGGGGCACGACGGCCGGCGCGCCGTCGCTGATCACGAGCTACCGCTACCCGACGGCCGGCGACGCCACGTATCCCGGTCCTGAGCGCGCCTACCGCGTCGCGGTCACCGGTCACCCCGCCAATTTCGGGGTCGTCGTGACCTCAGGGCACGTGACACCGCACGTCACCTTCGACGGAGCCGAGGATCACCTCGTCGGCTACCCGGGTCTGCCCATCGACCTCAACCCCTATCGCCAGACCTACGGCTCGGGTGTGCCGGTCGCCGGCGCGGTCCTCCCCGCCGCCGGGTTCTACGACATCGTCTTCGACACGCGCAGCAGCGCGGACGCCGGCGCGTTCTCCTTCCGCTACTGGGTGAACGACACGACGCCGCCCACCCTGCGCGTCGTTCGATCCAAGGGAGCGATCACGGTGTCGGCGATGGACGCCGGATCGGGCGTCGATCCGGCCTCGATCGTCGCGACGGTCGACGGCAAGACCGCGCATCCGACCTATTCGTCGGGAACGATCCGGATCCCGGCGGCGAAGGGCAAGCATGCCCTCACCCTGAGCGTGGCCGACTTCCAGGAGACGAAGAACATGGAAGACGTCCCGCCGATCCTGCCGAACACCCGCAGGCTCCGCGCGAACGTGCTCGTTCACTAGTCGCGCTTCGCGCTGCTTGTCAATCGCGCTTCGCGCTGCTTGTCAATCGCGCTTCGCGCGAGGATCGAACGTCGGCAGATTCGCGAGGTCGCGCTCGACGGCCCGCGCAAACTCGTCCGAATCGTCGTCGGGCGTGTCGACCACCCGCAGGTGCGAACGCCGGCGCGCCCGTGCGCGTTCCTTCAGCCCCGTGCGCTGTGAGATGCGGGGCCACTCGGCCACCGCCAGGAGCACGACCGCGGCCGCCAGGAGGACCAGGGCGATGACGCTCATCCTGGAAGGATACGGATGCCCGGGAGGGCTTCGTAAACTGTTCGAGAATCGAGAACCGTTGAAGCTCCGCCTCCCCATCCTGGCCGCCTTCGCACTGCTGGCAGCCGGCTGCGGCTCCAGCTCCCACGGGACGATCAGCGTCACCGTCGTCACGAATGCCCATTCCGCCGGGGCCGGGCCGATGACCGTCACGGTGTTCCAGGTCGACCAAGGACTGCTCCACCCGAAGCTTGCACAGGTGCCATCGACCGCTGCCGTGGCCCGGGCGGCGCTCGGGGCTCTCGGGATCACGGCCCCGGTCTCGATCGCGAACGGCACGGCGACGGTCGACCTCGCCAAGGCGACCGCCGACCAGGTCGCCGCGATCGTCTACACGCTCACCCAGTTCCCCACGGTGCAGCGGGTCGACGTGGCGGGCCGAACGGGCCTGACCCGCGACGACTTCGCCGCCTACCTGCCGCCGATCCTGGTCGAGGCCCCAGCCTCCGGCGCGCGGGTGCCTGCGACGTTCCGCGTCTCCGGGACGGCAAGCGTGTTCGAAGCGACACTCGTCGTCCAGATCGTGCGCGACGGCAAGGTGCTGTCGAAGCACACGGTCACCGCCTCGGAAGGCGCACCGGGCCGGGGCACCTTCACGACGACGTTCACCGCCACGCCCGGAGCCGCCGTCGTCGCGGCATTCGCACCGTCCGCGGCGGATGGAACGCCGCAGCACCAGGTCGACGTCCCGGTCACGATCGAGCCTTGATCGCCCGAGGGCGGTCGCTACAATGCCCGCCGCTGAGCGATCCCCGGTAGCTCAATTGGCAGAGCATCCGGCTGTTAACCGGAGGGTTGTTGGTTCGAGTCCAACCCGGGGAGCTTTGGTGCCGGATCCTCGCTGCGCCGGGCCCGGGCCGGCTCCCGGCCCGGACCCGCGCTTCGCGGAGACATCAGGCCGTTATGCGAGCGCCTTCTGCTTGATCGCGTCGAACTCGGCCTGCGTGATGGCGCCGAGCACCTTTTGCGTCTCCTTTGTCGGTATTGCGTCGAGGGGGCCTACCGCCGGCGGCAACGCCATCGAGTTCGATCAGCCGGTCGAGGCGTTCCGGCGGCGGATCCACCACACAACTCCGGCCGCTGCAACCGCGACAGCCAAGATCCCGAAGGCGATCCAGCCCCAGGGTGTCTCGCTGCTGTCGGCCTCCGCATTCTTCGAGGCGACCGCCGCACCGGCGGCTGCAGCCGCGCCCGGGCTGAGCCCGCTGGTCGTCGTTTGCACGGTGGTGGTTCCAAGCGGCGCAGGGGCAGCTGCGGTGGTCGTTGCAGTCGTTGTCGACACCACAGTCGCCGTCTGAACGCGCGTCGTCGTCACCGTCGTCGGTGGTGTTGTGATCGTCACCGGAGCCGTCGTGGTCGGCGCGGTGATCGTCACGGGCGCCGTCGTAGTCGCCGCCGTCGTCGTGGCGGATTCGGTCGTGCGATTGGCAAGTGAGGAGATCGCCGTCGAAACGGCAGACCCGTGAGTGCCACCGCCGCACGACGTGACCGCAACCGCCAAGGCGAATCCCGCGAGTGCGGCAGCCAGGTACTTCACGCCCCGAGGCTACGCGCTGTCCGATCCGGCGCCGTCATTCGATCAGGATGAAGCGCAGCCCGAGAAGACCGGGCGCCGTCTCTACGTGTCCCGACGCACCAGCAGGAACGCCGCGATCGCGAGGATCGCTGCGGCATAAGCGCAGAGCACCGCGAAGCCGACCCACGGCGACAGGCTGTTCGAGTCGGGCGTGAGCGCGATGATCGCCCGTCCGGCGTTGCTCGGCAGGTAGCGCGACGCCGCGTCGTTCCAGCTCTGCGGGAGCACGTTCATGAGGGGCGGGATGACGAAGAGGATCGCTGCGAACGCGGCGATGCCTCCGGCCGTATTGCGGATGATCGCGCCGAGCCCGAGGCTGAAGAGCGCGATCACCGTCAGGTACAGAGCGGCCCCGATCACGGCCCGCGCGACGTGCGGATCGGAGAACGCGACGTTCGCGTGGTGCCGCGAGAGGATCGACTGGCTGGCGAAGAACGCGATCAGCACCGCGGGCAGCATCAGGGCAAACGTGACCGCGGAGAACACGACCGCCTTGCCCCACAGCACCGGCAGGCGCTTGGGCACGGCGGTGAACGACGCCCGGATCATGCCCGTCGAGTACTCGGCAGTGATCACGAGCACTCCGAGCACGCCGATCGCCAGCTGTGCGATCTGAGAGCCGACGAGCGCCGGGTCGAGCGGGTTGAAGTGCGCGCGCTCACCCGGGCTGCGGTGCCCCCAGTGGGCCGAGATGACGGCCGATGCGAGGATCGGAAAGCCGATCGTGAGGACGGTGGCCGCGAGGAGCGACCAGCTCGTCGAGCGCACGCTGCGGAGCTTCGTCCATTCGGAGACGATCACCCGGAACTGCGTGACGCGCCCGCGGCCGGGAACCGTGGTGGCGGCGATCGCGCTCACGAGGCCGCGAACTCCAGTTCACCGCGGGTCAGGTCCATGAACGCCTCCTCGAGCGATGCCTGGTGCGGGCTGAGCTCGTGCAGGACGAGACCGTGGGCGGCAGCAGCTTCGCCGACCTGCTCAGAAGTGAGGCCGGTCACCTCGAGCAGCCCCGGCGCGAGGGCCGAGATCGAGACGCCGGGCCCGGCGAGTACGCTCGCCAGCTCATCGCCCTGCGGCGAGCGCACGTGGACGAGCGGCTTGGATGCGCCCGCGAGGAAGTCGGCGACGCTCGCGTCCGCAATCAGGCGTCCGCGGCCGATCACGATCAGATGGTCGGCGGTCAAGGCCATCTCGCTCATCAGGTGCGAGGAGACGAAGACGGCGCGGCCCTCTGCAGCCAGGCCTTTGAGCAGGGTGCGAATCCACTGGATCCCTTCCGGGTCGAGCCCGTTCACCGGCTCGTCCAGCATCACGGTGTGCGGGTCGCCGAGCAGCGCGGTCGCGATGCCGAGCCGCTGCCCCATGCCGAGGGAGAACTTCCCGGCACGCTTGCGCGCGACCTCGTGCAGACCGACCTGGTCGATCAGCTCGTCCACCCGCTTGCGCGGGATCCCCTGCGTCTGCGCCAGCGCGAGCAGATGGTTGCGTGCAGAGCGCCCCGTGTGCACCGAGCGCGCCTCGAGCAGGGCGCCGACCTCGTGCAGGGGCGCCGGGTGGTCGCGGTAGGCCCTGCCGTTCACCGTGACGTGGCCCTCCGTCGGCCGGTCGAGGCCGAGGATCAGCCGCATCGTGGTCGACTTCCCCGAGCCGTTCGGGCCGAGGAACCCGGTCACGATGCCGGCGCGCACATCGAACGAGAGGCCGTCGACCGCCCGCTTGTCTCCGTAGTCCTTCGTCAGGTCGCGCGCCTCGATCACCGGCACAGCAAAGCAGGCATCTCTGAGCGTTCCCTGACGACGCTCCTTCGGATCGTGTTAAGAGAGCGCCGCGACTCGTTCGAGCAGGCGCTGCAGCGCCTCCTGCAGTTCCTTCGTGCGCAGCGGATCCGAGTGCTGCAGCTCGCGGCGCATCTCCCGTTCACGCAGACGCAACAGAAGCTCCGTCCCGGTGCTCTCGTCGATCCCCTCCGCGACGGCCCGGGCATCGAGCTCGGCCAGCAGCCCGACCGCGTCCGGATCGAGCTCACCGCCGTCGACGATGTGCGCGCGCAGGGACCGGTGCACGGGGTCGTAGAAGTGCTCGGGCGTCAGCTCCGCGAGCAACGGCTTCAGCTCGGGGTGTGCGAGCACGCCGGCGAGCGCGTTGCGCTCGAGCTTCGTGCTCGCGTCGAGCACGCGCTGTGACGGTGGTGCCGAAGCGCGTGACGAACCTCCCGCACGAAGCTGCACCGTCATGCCGAGCTTGTCGTTCGCGAACCGCCACGCATCGTGCCGCTCGGGCGAGTCCGGCGCCTCGTCGAGCAGCGCCTTGACGGTGCGGAACGACACCTCGCGGTCCTCCCCGCGCTCGAGCTCGATGCGCACGCGGTAGAGCAGGTACGGCTCGGCGCCGGCGAGCCGCCGTTCGAACCCTTGCGGGTCGTCGGCCGGGTCGATGCCGGCCGGCAGTGCGACCACCTTGACGTCGAACCCCTGCTTGGCGGCGAGCTCCATGCCGCGCAGGGTGGCGGTCTCGCCGGCGGCATCGCCGTCGAAGGCGAGCCAGAGACGCTTCGTCAGCCGTCCGAGCTCCTTCAGCTGCTGCTCGGTGAGCGCGGTCCCCATCGAGGCGACCACCGGCTCGAACCCGGCCTGCCGAAGCGCGATCACGTCGGTGTTGCCCTCGACGACGCAGGCCCGGTCCTCGCGTGCGATCGACGCACGCGCCTTGTCGAGCCCGTACACGATCGCGCCCTTGTGGAACAGCTCCGACTCGGGCGTGTTCACGTACTTCGGCGGCAGCGGGTCGTCCTCGTGCAGCTTGCGCGCCTGGAAGCCGAGCACCCGTCCCTGCCGGTCGGCGAGCGGGAACAGAAGCCGCCGCTGGAAGTAGTCGTCACCGCGCTGCCGCGTCAGGCCCGCCGCGCGCAGCTCCTCGCGGGTGAAGCCCTTCTCGAGCGCCTTGCGCGCGAGCGAGGTCCCGCCCAGGGCGAGGCCGAGGCGGAACTCGCGACAGATCTCCTCGTTCAGCCCGCGGCCCTTGAGGTAGTCGCGCGCCATGCCGCCCGCCTGGGAGTCCCAGAGCGTGCGCTCGTAGAAGGACGCCGCCTGCTCGAGGAGAGCGACGAGCCGCTCACGTCGCTTGCGGGCGGCGTCCTGCGCCGGCGAGCTCTCCTCGTATTCGATCGGCACGCGGAACCGCTCGCCGAGCCATTCGATCGCTCCGGCGAAGTCGAGCCCCTCCGTCTCTCGCACGAACGTGATCAGGTCGCCCTTCGCGCCGCAGCCGAAGCAGTAGTAGAGCTTGTCCACAGCGTTGACCGAGAACGACGGCGTGCGCTCGTCGTGGAACGGGCAGCGGCCCGAGTAGCGGCCGCCGGACTTGCGCAGCTGCGTGCGGGCCGAGACGACGTCGACGAAATCGGCGGCGGCCTTGACGGCCTCGACGGAGGTGTCCTTGATGCGCGCCATCTAGAAGGTCGCAGCGTACGACAGTGCGAACCGGTCGGTCATCCCGGCGATGAACTCGACGATCTCCTCCTGCTCGTCTCCTCGCTCCACCAGGTGCTCGTAGATCTTCGTGATCGTCTCGTGCGCCCGCTCGTGCTCGGGGCGCGTGACCGGCGCCAGGTACACGTGGTCGAACATGAACCCCCGCAGGGACAGCATCGCGCTCCCGATCTCCTCACTCTGCGCGATGTCGCCGGCACGTGCCGAGGTCTCGACCAGGTCGTGCACGAGCGTGTCGATCCGCTTGGCGCCGGTCGGGCCGAGAGTCTCGATCTCCGCGAACGGCAGGTCGGTCTCGTCGAGGATGCCGTAGCGGATCGCGTCGTCGATGTCGTGGTTGATGTACGCGACACGGTCCACGACGCGCACGATCTTGCCCTCGAGCGTCGCCGGATCGGATTCGCCGGTGTGCGTCAGGATGCCGTCGACGACCTCCAGCGTCAGGTTGAGCCGGCGGGCGATCTTCGCGGACTGCTCGTTGTGCCGGAAGCCTGCCTCGAGCAGCGAATCGAGCGCCGCCTCGCCCGCGTGCCCGAAGGGCGGATGGCCGAGATCGTGGCCGAGCCCGATCGCCTCGGTGAGATCCTCGTTCAACTGCAAGGCCCGGGCGACGACGCGGGCGATCCCGCTCGTCTCGAGCGTGTGGGTCATGCGGGTGCGGTAGTGATCGCCGGCGGGGTCGATGAAGACCTGCGTCTTGCCCTTCAGCCGGCGAAAGGGCTTCGAGTGGAGGATCCGGTCGCGGTCCCGTTGAAACGGGGTGCGGACACTGCACTCCTCCTCCGGGCGCCCGCGCCCGCGCGTCTCGTACGAGCGCACTGCGAGCGGCGAGAGGGCGTGCGCTTCGAGCTCGCGCGTGCGCGCGGCGAAGGCGTCACCAACTCTCCCGGCAAGTTCGGGCATCCCGGCCCAGGCTAGCGGTCGAACCAGATGCAGATCCTGGCCGGCAGCTACGTTAGAGAGGTGACCACGATCTTGCTCGCGCGGCACGGTGAGACCGACTGGAATCGGGAAGGCCGTTGGCAGGGCTGGGCCGATGCGCCGCTCAACGACACGGGCCGGGCCCAGGCCCGCGAGCTGGCCGAGCAGCTCCGCTCGACGCCGTTCGACGCGGTCTACTCGAGCGACCTGGCCCGCGCGCACGAGACGGCAGAGATCGTCGCCGCGCCGCACGAGGTGCCGGTGATCTCGGACACCGGTCTCCGCGAGATCGACGTCGGATCGTGGTCAGGGCTGACGCGCGCCGAGCTCCAGGAGCGGTTTCCGGACGGGACCAGGCCGGACGGCGAGACCCGCGAGCAGCACCGTGCGCGCGTCCATGCAGCGGTGGAGCGCATCGCCCGCGCGAACCTGGGCCTCCGCATCCTGATCGTCACGCACGGCGGCACGATGCGCGCCCTGCGCGGCCAGGTGAGCGACGGGCCGCACCATCCGATCGCCAACTGCGGCGTGATCGAGCTGGAATTCCGCGACGACCTCCTGACCGCCCCCATCGGATAATCTCGCGTGGGGATGGAGGACTACACCAACAAGTACAAGGGCGAGCAGGTCGAGATCGCGCTCTTCGGCGGCGAGTACCAGGACGGTGTCCTGACGGCCTACTGCTACCTCGAGGAGGTCGCCCACGTGGAGCTGAACGGGCACATCCTGATCCCGCTCCAGAATGTCGCCTCCCTCCATTGCTCGAGCCGCTGCGACGCGCCGGAGCCCGACTGGCCTCCGCGCGGCCTCGCCGAGGACGATCCGGACTCGACCGACGACGAGGCGTAGCCTCCGGCGCAGTGCAGCGCCGACTGCTGATCCTCCGGAACGTCCTGAAGTGCTGGCTCGTCGTCATCGTGACTGCCCTGCTCTTCGGCTTCGTCGGCTGGCAGCTCGGCGGCTACCAGCTGGCCCTGCTGTTCCTCGGGTCGATCGTGCTGCTCGCCGGGGCCGTCTACTGGTACGCCGAGCGGATCGTGCTCGGGATGGTCGGCGCCCGGGAGATGCTGCCCGGTGAGGCGCCGGCGCTGCATTCGACGCTCGAGCGCCTCGCGGCCCGGGCCGGGGTGGTGAAGCCGAAGCTGTTCGTGCTCTCGGACAGCTATCCGCGTGCGCTCTCGGGCGGGCGCGGCGCCGGCGGCGGAACCGGGCTCGCGCTCTCGGTCGGCCTGCTCGGCGTCGCCTCTCCGGCCGAGCTCGAGGGGATCGTCGCGCACGAGCTGGCGCACCTCCGAAACCGCGACGTCCTCGTCCAGACGATCGCGGTGATCGTGGCCGCGGTGATCGTCGAGACCTCGCGCATCGGCGGCTTCCTCCAGCGCGCCTTCCTCTTCGTGCTCGGCCCGATCGCGGCGGCGTTCGTGCATCTGCTGCTGTCGGAGAAGCGGGAGTTCGACGCCGACCGGTTCGCGGCCGAGATCTGCGACTCGCCGCACGGGCTGGCGGACGCGCTCGTGCGGCTCGAGGCCGCGATGGAGCTCGTCGGCTTCGAGGCGAGCCCGGCGACGGAGCCGGTCTACACGACCAATCCCTTCGCCGAAGAGGGGCTCGCAGCGCTCTTCAACTCGCATCCGCCGGTCGGCGAGCGGGTCCGGCGGCTCCGGGAGCTCGATCCCGACTGGCGCGAGAAGCTCCGTGCAGCCTGAGCTCGCCTGGCACGTCCCGCCGCGGGTGCAGGCCGAGCTCGGCGGATCCTCGATCGCCTTCGCAGCGGGGCCGCGTAGCGACCTCTTCAGCGATCCGAGCGGCGCCGAACCCCAGGCGGGGGCGCCGCTGCTTCTGGGGCAGCCGCTCGGCGACTTCCGGCTCAGGGCGCGGGTCTCCGCGAGCCTCGCGGCGAACTACGACGCCGCCGCGCTCGTCGTCTGGGCTGCTCCGACCGCGTGGGGGAAGTTGGCGCTCGAGTACTCGCCGCAGCGGGAGCCGACGATCGTCTCGGTCGTCACCCGCGACGTCTCCGACGACGCCAACGGCTTCGCGGTCGCGGATCCCGTGGCCTGGCTCCGCATCTCGCGGAGCGGAGAGACGTTCGCGTTTCACGCCTCGGTCGACGGCTCGTGGTGGTCACTCGTCCGCTACTTCACATTCGCCGGCGCAGCGAACGCGTCCGCGGGGTTTCTCGTCCAGTCGCCGACCGGCGAGGGGGCGCACGGCCGCTTCGACGAGATCGAGTGGTCGGACGAGCCGCTGCGCGAGCTCCGCGACGGATCCTAGAAACACAAAAAGGTGTCTGACACCTTGCGGTGTCAGACACCTAGAAAAATGGGCGGCGTCCTACTCTCCCGGGGGATTGCTCCCCGAGTACCATCGGCGCTAACGGGCTTAACTTCTCTGTTCGGAATGGGAAGAGGTGTTTCCCCGTCGCTATGACCGCCCAACTTGTGAGCCGTGCGCGCGAAGAGCAGCGCACCCTCAAAACTCCATAGCAGCGAACATGAGTTCAAAATCAAGACCTCGAGCAATTAGTACGGGTCCGCTGAACACATTGCTGTGCTTGCACGTCCCGCCTATCAACGTGGTGGTCTCCCACGGCTCTTACTCTCTCTAGGAGATGGGAGCTCTCATCTTGAGGTGGGCTTCCCGCTTAGATGCTTTCAGCGGTTATCCCATCCAGACGTGGCTAATCAGCAGCGCTCTTGGCAGAACGACTGATACACCAGAGGTCCGTTCGTCTCGGTCCTCTCGTACTAGAGACGACTCCTCTCAAAGCTCCAACGCCCATGGTGGATAGGGACCGAACTGTCTCACGACGTTCTGAACCCAGCTCGCGTACCGCTTTAATGGGCGAACAGCCCAACCCTTGGGACCTACTCCAGCCCCAGGATGCGACGAGCCGACATCGAGGTGCCAAACCCTTCCGTCGATGTGGACTCTTGGGAAGGATAAGCCTGTTATCCCCGGAGTACCTTTTATCCGTTGAGCGACGGCACTTCCACTTGTTACCGCCGGATCACTATGGCCTGCTTTCGCACCTGCTCGAGCTGTCGCTCTCGCAGTCAAGCTCCCTTATGCCATTACGCTCTGCGCACGATTTCCAACCGTGCTGAGGGAACCTTTGCGCGCCTCCGTTACATTTTAGGAGGCGACCGCCCCAGTCAAACTACCCACCAGATGCTGTTCCCGCCCCGGATCACGGCAGCGGGTTAGAAGCCCAGACTACGAAGGGTGGTATCCCAAGGTTGACTCCACCAACACTGGCGTGCCGGCTTCAAAGCCTCCCACCTATCCTGGACAACGTACACCGAACTCCAACATCTAGCTGTAGTAAAGGTTCACGGGGTCTTTCCGTCCAACCACGGGTACTCGGCATCTTCACCGAGACTACAGTTTCACCGGATCCCTCGAAGAGACAGCGCCCAACTCGTTACGCCATTCGTGCAGGTCGGAACTTCGCGTTCATCCTCCATTTCTGGAGGCGCAGACTATCCCTTCACCTTGACGAAATGCTCGCGAGTATTGCTTCAGCGGCATAGCGCCGGCGACCGCTCGGATTCATCTCCCGAGCGAGCTCGACGATCTCACCGAGACCGTCGCGACGCAGGTGCACGCCGTCTGCCATGAGGCGGCAGATCGACGCGAACCGATCGAAGTCGCACCGCTTGCTCGACAGAAGCGGGAACCGTTCGAAGTGCGGAACGATGCGCCCGAGAATCTCCTCGAGTCGCCGCGTTTCCCACTTGAGGGTCCTGTCGCTTCGGTCGGGCCGGATGCTTCCGCACCCGAAGTACGCCTTGATCGCATGAAGCACCTCGGCACGATCTCCGTTCTGGCTGACCGAGAAGCCTGGCCTCACCTCCCAGCCCACGAGCAGCGTGGCTCGCGGAGCAATGGAAACGGTGAAGCAGCCTTCTCCGTCGACGTACCCGGAGATATATGCCGAGAGGAACTCGCGACTGTTGTGCCAAGGGCCGGCGTCTGATCGCACTCAGAGATTTTCCGGCAAGCGCCGGATGGAGATGCGATCTCACTGTCACAAATGTGCGACAGATCAGTCGTTACGGGGTCAGCCTCTCGCTGTTGTTCCGTGCCAGCGATCAGCGACTTCCCACGGGATTACCCTTTCGCTGCTACGACGTCCTTGAAAGCGTCGCATACGAGGAGGGCTTCCCCGTTATTAGCCGGTTTGTCCGCCAGGATCACTCCTGACTCGGGCAATTCAATTACCCGACAAGGAATTTCGCTACCTTAGGACGGTTATAGTTACCGCCGCCGTTTACCGGGGCTTGGATTCAAAGCTTCGCCCGAAGGCTAACCTCTCCTCGTGACCTTCCGGCACCGGGCAGGCGTCAGCCCCTATACGTCGTCTTACGACTTCGCAGAGACCTGTGTTTTTGGTAAACAGTCGGTTGGGCCGTTTCACTGCGGCCATCTCGGGCTTTAATCCGCGTAGGATTATCACCCTACCATGGCGCCCCTTCTCCCGAAGTTACGGGGCCATTTTGCCGAGTTCCTTTTCGAGGGTTCTTCCGATCGCCTTGGTATTCTCTACCTGCCTACCTGTGTCGGTTTTGGTACGGGCACGTCCCACCTCCCTAGACGCTTTTCTAGGAGGCATGGTGGCGGCCACTTCGAGCTGAGCGCTCTCGGCATCCCGTCTCAGGCTCTGTGAGCAACGGATTTCCCTATTGCTCGCCCTACGCGGTTACCCCAGGTCGACCATCGCCTGGGTTGGCTTGACCTACCCCGTCCCGCCATTGGTGATAGCGGTGGGTACGTGGTACTGGAATATCAACCAGTTGTCCATCGCCTACGCCTTGCGGCCTCGGCTTAGGTCCCGACTAACCCTGAGCAGATTAGCTTTACTCAGGAACCCTTAGGCATTCGGCGGACATGTTTCTCACATGTCTTTCGTTACTCGTGCCAGCATTCTCACTTCCCAAGCCTCCACGGCTGGCTTACGCCGCCGCTTCGCTGGCTTGGGAACGCTCCCCTACCACTCCATCCGAAGATGAAGTCCGTGGCTTCGGCTCCATGCTTGAGCCCCGTTACATTGTCCGCGCCCGACCACTTGACCAGTGAGCTGTTACGCACTCTTTGAATGGTGGCTGCTTCTAAGCCAACATCCTGGTTGTCTCTGCAATCGGACATCGTTTCCCACTTAGCATGGAATTAGGGGCCTTAGCCGACGGTCTGGGCTGTTTCCCTTTTGACCACGAAGCTTATCCCCCGCAGTCTGACTCCCGCACTCTGGAATTACGGCATTCGGAGTTTGCCTGATTTCGGTAAGCTGGTAGGCCCCCTAGACCAAACAGTGCTCTACAACCGCAATTGAACATGCGAGGCTATACCTAAATATATTTCGGGGAGAACCAGATATCTCTGAGTTTGATTAGCCTTTCACTCCGATCCACAGGTCATCCGCCCAGTTTTCAACCTAGGTCGGTTCGGTCCTCCACGGGGTCTTACCCCCGCTTCAACCTGCCCATGGATAGATCACTCAGTTTCGGGTCTACCGCCCACGACTGAACGCCCTGTTCAGACTCGCTTTCGCTACGGCTCCGTTTCCTTAACCTCGCCGTGGACGAGTAACTCGCTGGCTCATTA
>CAWHFK010000006.1:87500-1116052 GCA_963828655.1 uncultured Thermoleophilia bacterium
TTCTTGCTCAAAGGCCACCCAACCATGGCCGAAACCATGGAGGGCGACGAGGTATTGATAACTGCTCCAGGCGAACCTGGACCAGGTCTCGACACTCGAAGAACGTTCGCTGTTGAGTTTTCAAAGACCGGTGCCTGTCTGTCTGACGGCGTAAAAAAGCCTCCGACTCGCGCCAGAGGCCTCCGTGGTGACGAATCGTATCGGATACGAGTCGGGCCGGGAGGCTCCTAGGTCGCGGGTTTCAGGACAGTCCTACGCCGCCCTTTCGGACGGCCGGAGAAGTATAGCGGCCCGGCCTAGAGTGTCAACCGGGCGAACCGGCGCTTGCCGACCTGCAGCAGCGCACCGGCGAGCGCGGCCCGCGGCAGGTCGAGCTCGGAGACCGCCTCCCCGTTCAGCTTGACGGCTCCCTGGCCGATCAGCCGGCGTGCCTCGCTCGTCGAGGCGGCCAGGCCGCCGTCGGCGATCAGCTTCGGCAGATGCACGGGATCGTCGCCGTCGACGGCGAGCTCGGGGACGTCCTCCGGGGCCTCGCCGCGCCGCACGACGCGTGAGAAATGCTCCTCAGCCCCCTGGGCGGCGGCCTCCCCGTGCGAACGCGAAACGATGAAGCGCGCGAGGGCGAGCTTCGCCTCGAGGGGGTCGCTCTCGGGTGCCGGCTGCTCGAGGATCAGCTCGTACCACTGAGCGAGCTGGTCGTCGGAGATCCGCATCGTCCGGCCGAACATCTCCTCCGGGGCCGCCGTGAGGGGAATGTTGTTGCCGACCGAGGAGCTCATCTTCGCCCCGTCCCACGACAGCAGCAGCGGGGTCGTGAGGACGACCTGCGGCTCGAGCCCGTAGTGGGGCATCACCTCGCGGCCGGCCAGCAGGTTGTAGAGCTGGTCGGTCCCGCCCAGCTCGACGTCGGCCTCGATCGCGACCGAGTCGTACGCCTGCATCAGCGGGTAGAGAAGCTCGGAGATCGAGATCGGCTCCTGAGCCTTCATGCGCTTGTCGAAGTCGTCGCGCTCGAGGATCCGAGCCACGGTGATCGTCCGCGCCAGCCTCACAACGTCGGCGTAGGAGAGCTTGGCGAGCCACTCGCCGTTGTACCGCACCTCGGTGCGGTCGGGATCGAGGATGATCATCGCCTGTTCGAGGTAGGTCCTGGCGTTTGAGTCGATCTCCTCGTCGCTCAGGATCGGGCGCTCCGCCGAGCGCCCCGAGGGATCGCCGATCCGGGTCGTGTAGTCGCCGATGATCAAGACGCCCGTGTGGCCCTGATCCTGGAACGCCCGCATCCGTTGCAGCGGGATGGCCCGGCCGATGTGGATGTCGGGGGAGGTGACGTCGATCCCGAGCTTCACACGCAGCGGCCTCCCAGGCTTCAGCTTCTCGGCGAGGCCGTCCGCCGGCAGGACGTCGACGGCGTTGCGGGTCAGACGGGAGACATCCATCGGGGGGCTAGACTACCCCGGTTCTGGCGCTCTTTCGGAGAAAGTCACGCCGTCCCAAGCGGCGGCGCATCCGCAAGCTCAGACTCCTTGCCCTCCTCGCGGTCCTCTTCGCACTGGGCACGGCGTCCTTCACCGTCGGTCTCCTGACCGCGGTCGCTGCCAAGATCCCGCAACTCGACCCCTCACGGCAGCGAACGCAGGCGAACACCTACGTCTACGCCGCGAACAACCACACCGTGCTCTCGATCCTGCGCGGGTCTCAGGCGCGGATCATCGTCCCGTCGCAGCAGATCTCGCCGTGGCTGAAGCATTCGATCGTCGCGATCGAGGACAAGCGCTTCTACGAGCACCGCGGCGTCGACCTCCGCGGCATGGGACGTGCGCTCTGGGCCGACGTCTCGCACCGAGGCACCGTGCAGGGCGGCTCGACGATCACGCAGCAGTTCGTCAAGAACGCCTATCTGACGAGCCAGCAGACCGTCGGCCGCAAGCTGATCGAGGCGGCGCTCGCGTGGCAGCTGGAGCAGAAATGGTCCAAGGACAAGATCCTCACCGCGTACCTGAACACGGTCTACTTCGGAAACGGCGCCTACGGCGTCGAGCAGGCGAGCAAGATCTACTTCCACCACAGCGCGGCGACGATGAAGCCGGCCGAGGCGGCGCTGCTCGCGGGGATCCCCGAGGACCCGAGCCTCTGGGACCCGGTTGCGCACCCGAACCTGGCGCGGGCGCGCCGCAACCTGGTGCTGCGGCAGCTGTACGCGCAGGGCTATCTCACCCAGAGCCAGTTCGTGAACTCGCTCGTCTATCCGATGCCCGACCCGAGAGACGTCGGACTGCCTTCGACCGAGGGGAACGCGGCCCCCTACTTCGCGAACTACGTCAAGAATCAGCTCGTCAACCAGCTCGGGCCGCAGAAGGCGTTCGGCGGCGGCTTGAAGGTGACGACGACCCTCGACGTCAACCTGCAGAAGATCGCGCGCCAGGCGATCGCCTCGGTGCTGCCGCCGAACGGCGTCAACCCCGCGGTCGCGCTCGTCGCGATCGACACCGAGCACGACCCCGGCGCGGTGCTCGCGATGGTCGGCGGTGCCAACTACCACAAGAACCAGTTCAACCTGGCGACCCAGGGCGAGCGCCAGCCCGGCTCGGCGTTCAAGCCCTTCGTGCTCGCGACTGCGCTGCGAGAGAACATCTCGCCGTCCAGCACCCTCACCTCGTCGAAGCAGGTGACGATCAACGCGGGCGGCCGGCTGTGGGTCGTCAACAACTACGAGGGCGAGGCGCTCGGCCCGATCGATCTGACCAAGGCGATCGCCGTCTCCGACAACTCGGTGTTCTCACAGCTGACCGCGCTCGTCGGCCCGCAGCGCGTGGCGGACACCGCCAAGGAACTCGGCGTCCTGACGCCGCTCCAGGGCTACTTCGCGATCGGCCTCGGCGCGGAGCCGGCGACGCCGCTCGACATGGCCCGCGCTTACACCGCGTTCGCCGACGGCGGCAGGCGAATCGACGGCTCGATCTTCAAGAACCAGCCGCGCGCGGTCGAGTCGATCACATCCGGCGGGCACACGGAGACGAACGAGCCGGTGCCGAAGCAGGTGCTCACCCCGACGCAAGCGGCCACCATCGACCAGCTGCTTCAGGGCGTCGTCCAGGGCGGGACCGGCACCGCAGCGGCACTTCCCGGACGCGCAGCAGCGGGCAAGACCGGCACGACCGAGAACTACGGCGACGCCTGGTTCGTCGGCTTCACACCGCAGCTCGTCACCGCCGTGTGGGTCGGCTACCCGGACAAGCTCATTCCGATGACGTATCAGTTCCACGGGCACGCGGTCGCCGGCGGCACGTTCCCGGCCCTCATCTGGAAAGCCTTCATGACGAAGGCGCTGGCCTACATGAAGGCCCCGCCCGAGAACTTCGCGGCACCGCCGTACCTCTCGGCGTCGCCCGTGAGGGTCGTCAACCGCAACGGCCTGCTCGAGCGCGACAACGGCGTGTGCAAGAACGCCTACACGCTGAATTTCTACGGCGGCGAGGGGCCGGCGCGTATCGCCACCTGCAAGCCGAACGAGGTGGAGATCCCGAACGTGGTCGGGGAGAGCATCGAGGCGGCCCGGACGCGACTGGACGGCCAGCCGCTGAC
Organism: uncultured Thermoleophilia bacterium; assembly: GCA_963828655.1. Taxonomy (GTDB): domain Bacteria; phylum Actinomycetota; class Thermoleophilia; order Gaiellales; family Gaiellaceae; genus PALSA-600. Next base: position 91,086 of record CAWHFK010000006.1, read on the forward strand.
CGCCCAGGTGATCTACAAGCCGGCCCGGACGGGTGACCGCATCGGCTACGTCGTCGGTCAGTTCCCACGCCGCGGCACGGCGTCGGCCTACGACAAGATCACGCTCGTCCTCGCCAAGTCACTGCACGGCGTGATCCCGCGCGTGGTCGGGCTGCGCCTTCCGGCGGCGGAGCGAAAGCTCTCCCGGCTGCGGCTCAAGGTCCGGACGAAAGGGCCGGTGAACGGCCGCGTCGTCCACCAGTCGCTCCCCGCACACACCGCCTCCGCCCCCGGCCGGACGATCGTGCTCACGCTGAAGACGAAAACCGGCGGCTGACGAACGGCGACCCGGCCAGGCCGTAGCGCCACGGCCGGTCGGCCGCCTTCGTGATCCCGATCCGTGGCCCGGTCACCAGCTCGACCGGCCGTCGGCGCGCCCGGAGCTCGAACGGCGGCGCAGAGAGCGACAGGCCGTCGTGCGCTCGCGTCACGGCCAGGGCCTGGCAGAGCCGGCCCGGACCGGAGCAAAGGAGACGCGGGTCGGCGACCCCGCGCCGGACCCGCATCTCCTCGAGCCCCTCGGTCGGCTGCAGTGCCCGAACGAGGACGGCGTCTGCAACGCCTTCCTCACCACAAACGAAGTTCAGGCACCAATGGATACCGTAGGACCGGTAGACGTACGCGACACCGCCACGGAGGAACATCGAGGCGTTCCGCTCCGTGCGCCGGTTCCCGTACCCGTGGGCCGCCGGATCCTCGTGATCGTAGGCCTCGACCTCGACGATCACCCCGCCGACCCCTGCGACGTAGAGCTCCGCCCCGATCAGCTCCGGCGCAACGTCGTGCGGGCTACGAGAGAGATCCAGGATCACGACTGTTGTACTTGAGAAACCCTGGCAGCGCGAGGGCCGTCGCCACGCAGCCGCCGATGCAGAGGAAGCCTCCCGAGACGACCGAGAAGCGCAGCGAGGTGAGCGATGCCAGCACACCCGCCGGGCCGGCAACGGCGCCGAGCGAGTTGTAGACGCTGTCGAGTGCGCCCGCGGCGGCGATCTCGTCGTCCGGCACGAGCCGAGGCGCCGGCGAGCTCATCGCAGGCCGGCCGAGACTGAAGACCGCGACCATGCCCACCGGTGTGAAGCGGGTCGATCGCCACTAATCGTCGGCGAGACGTTCCCAGAGCAGGTGATCCGTCCACACCCCGCGCAGGAGGAGATGGCGGCGCAGGGTGCCGACGAGGGTGAAGCCGTTGTGCTCGAGCACGCGCTGCGATGCGATGTTCGCGACCGCCGTGCCCGCCTCGACACGATGCAGGCCGAGCTCGCCGAAGGCGCGGGCGACGGCGGCGGCGACCGCCCGCGTCGCGAGGCCCCGCCCGCTGTGCGACTCGTCGACGAAGTAGCTCAGCATGGCCGTCTGGATCGGCCCGCGCTCGATGCCCGTCAACGAGAGCATGCCTGCGAGCTCGCCGTCCTCGACGATCGCGAAGCGCTCCTGCCCGTCGGTGATCCAGGCGCGGACGCCTTCGACCCGGTACCAGAGCTCCGGATCGCCGGCGTCGAGCTCCCACGGCTCGAGGATCGCCCGGTTCCGCACCCGAAGCCCAGTCAGCTCCTCGGCATCGTCCTGTGCGAGCGGCCGGATGACCATCGGCGTCAGAGAATCTGGTCGGGCCCGGGGGCCGTCAAGCGATCGCGGTGCGGACCGCATCGGCGACGCGCTCCTGGTCCTCGCGGTCGAGGCGCGCATGGAACGGCAGCGCCATCGTCCGTTCGCTGCAGTCCTCGCTGACCGGGAGCATTCCCTCCGAGAAGCCGTAGAGGTCGCGCATGTACGACTGCAGGTGAATCGACGGCAGGTAGGGCGCGGTCGCGATGCCCTGTGCGGAGAGCTGCGCCATCACGTCGTCGCGGTCGACGCCCCGCGGAAGCTTGACGACGTAGACGAACCACGAGCGAACGTGATCCTCGTCGTCGGCCAGCGGCGTCTCGACATCGACGTTGCTCAGCAGCTCGTTGTACCGCTCTGCCACCGTGCGGCGTGCCTCGAGGATCCGCCCGAGCTTCTCCAGCTGCCCGATCCCGAGCGCAGCCGACAGGTCGTCGAGGCGGTAGTTGAAGCCGAGGCGACCGTGCTGCAGCCAGCTCGACGTCTCGAGACGGCCCTGGTTGCGGAGGGACACGAGCAGCTCGTGCTGCTCGGCGTCCGCGGTCGTCACCGCGCCTCCCTCGCCCGTGGTCATCTGCTTGTTCGGGTAGAAGGCCCAGACGGCGGGATGTCCGTGCGAGCCCAGCGGCTTGCCCTTGTACACCGCGCCGAGCGCCTCGCACGAGTCCTCGATCAGCGCGATGCCGTGCTTCTCACAGAGCGGGATCAGCGCGTCGTACTCGGCCGGATAGCCGAAGATGTCGACGGTCACGAGCGCCTTCGTGCGCGGTGTGATCGCGGCTTCCACCGCCGCCGGATCGAGATTCAGCGTGTTCGGATCGATATCGGCGAACACCGGTGTCGCGCCTTCGTAGATCGCGCAATTGGCAGAGGCCACGAAGGAGTAGGGCGACGTGATCACCTCGTCGCCGGCCGTCACACCGGCGAGCCGCATGCAGAGATGCAGCCCCGCTGTCCCCGACGACACGGCGGCGCAATGCGGCGCACCGACGGCGTTCGCGAGCAGCGACTCGAAGCGCGGTCCGGTCGGCCCCAGCGAGAGCCAGCCCGAGCGCAGCACCTCGAGCACGAGCTCCTCGTCGCGCTCGTCGATCCACGGCGCGCTGAGGTTGATCCGGTCGGTTGTCGTGCTCAACTGTGCGCGAGCTGAGGCACGGGATCGAGCCAGTGCGCCCACCGCTCGGTCTGACCGCGCACCGTGTCGAGATAGGCCTCCTGGATCGCGAGCGTCACCTCGCCGACGCCGATCTCGTAGTCGTCGATGGCGCGAAGCGGCGTGACCTCGGCGGCGGTCCCGCACATGAACACCTCGTCGGCGAGGTACAGATCCGAGCGGATCAGCGCCTTCTCGATCACCGTGTAGCCGAGATCCGAGGCGATCTGCTTGACCGTGTCGCGCGTGATCCCGGGCAGGATCCCGGTCGCGAGGTCGGGTGTGTAGAGGACGCCGTCGCGGACGACGAAGATGTTCTCGCCGGAGCCGTCGGCGACGGTGCCCTCCGGCGTGAGCAGGATCGCCTCGTCGTAGCCGCCGTAGTTGGCCTCCGTCACGGCGAGCATCGAGTTGATGTAGACGCCCGTCGCCTTCGAGACGTGCGGGACGATGTTCGGCGAGACGCGCTGCCAGCTGGAGATCTTGGCGCTGATGCCGTTCTTCAGGCCCTCCTCGCCGAGGTACGACCCCCACGGCCAGCTCATGATCACCGTCTCGATAGGATTGCCGCGGGCGGAGACGCCCAGCTCGCCGTAGCCGTAGAACGCGATCGGGCGCACGTAGCACTCGGGCAGGCCGTTCGCCCCGACGAGCTCGTTCGTGGCCGCCCTCAGCTCGTCGACCGAATACGGGATCTCCATGTGGAGCAGGCGCGCCGAGTTGTGGAGGCGCTGCATGTGCTCGCCCAGACGGAAGACCGCCGGGCCTTTCGGGGTGTCGTAGCAGCGGATGCCTTCGAACACACCCGAGCCGTAGTGCAGGCCGTGGACGCCGACGTGAACCTTTGCGTCCGCCCAGTCGACGAGCTCGCCGTTCATCCAGATCTTCTCGGTTTCCTGCACCGCTCCAGCTCCTTTACTCGGCCCTCAGAGCTTGGGATTCTACCCGTGGCCGACGATGTCGACCGCGCGCGCCCCCGACAGGCGAAGCAGCTCGGCCGGTGCGATCGACGCCATGTGGGACGGCGAGCCGGCCCCGATCCAGAGCACGTCGTGTGCGAAGAACGACCGGTCCATCAGGCTTTGTGTGACTGCGCGCTGCGGAAACGGCGCCACCGCGCCGGGCTCGAAGCCCGTTGCGTGGACGACCTCCTCGGCCCGGGCGACACGTACGAGCCCGGCCGAGGCCGCCGCGCCGATCGCCGCCTCGTCGGCACGCCGGTCACCGGGAACGAGCGCCAGCACGAAGGCGCCGTCACAGACGAAGACGAGCGACTTCACGATCTGCGACAGGTCGCACCCGACGGCCTTGGCGGCGTCGCGCGCGGTGGGCGTGCCTTCGGTGAACTGCTCGATGCGAGCCTCGACGGCCGAGGCGCGCAGAACGGCCGAGACGCGCTCGACGGAGTCGGGCCAGGACATGGCCCTAGATGATCACATAGGCCTCGTCCATGCCCTCGCGCAGCTGCTCGACGAGCTCGGGCGGCGGCGTCGAGTCGATCGAGAGCGCCATCAGGGCCTTGCCGCCCTCGCGGTTCCGCGAGACCGTCATGTTCGCGATGTTCACGCCGGCCGCGCCGAAGAGCGTCCCGACCCGGCCGATCACTCCGGGAATGTCGTCGTACAGGAGCAGGACCATCCGGGACGCGAGCTCCATCTCGAGCTCGAATCCGAGCGCGCTCACGAGGAAGTGGCGCGCGTCCGTGCCGATCGTCGTGCCGGCCACCTGGAGCCCGTCGGCCGAGACCACGACGAGGTTCGTGTAGTCCCGCGAGGAGCGGCTCTTGCCCTCCACGACCTCGATGCCGCGGTCGGCGGCGATCACAGGCGCGTTGACGTAGTTCACCGGCTGGTCGGTGTGGCCCTGGAAGACGCCGTTCAGAGCGGCGACGGTGAGCAGCCGGGTGTCGTAGTCGGCGAGCTCGCCGTAAACGTCGATCGCGATCCGGCGCACCTCGCCGGCGGAGAGCTCCCGCGCCAGGTGGCCGAGCTTCGCGGCGAGCGGCACATACGGTCCCAACACCTCGAGGTCGTCCGCGCCGACCGTGGGGATGTTGACCGCGTTCGTGACGAGCCCGCCTTCGAGCGCCGCCACCACCTGCTCGGCGACGATCACGCCCGCTCTGTCCTGCGCCTCCTCCGTCGAGGCGGCGAGATGGGGTGTCACGACGACGTTCGGCGCCTGCAGGAGCGGCCCGCTGTACGGCTCCTCGACGTAGACGTCGATCGCCGCTCCGGCGACCTTGCCCGACTCGAGCGCGACGATCAGCGCCGCCTCGTCGACGAGCTCCCCGCGGGCCGCGTTGACGATGCGCACACCGTCCCGCATCCGGCCGATCGCCGCGGCGTCGACGGAGTTGCGCGTGTCGTCGGTCAGAGGCAGATGGAGCGTCAGGAAGTCGGCGCGGGCCAGCACCTCGTCGAAGCTCGCACTGTCGACTCCCAGCTCGCGGAAGCGCTCCGCGGACACGAACGGGTCGTAGGCGACGACCTTCATCTGCAAGCCCACCGCCCGCCGTGCGACCTGCCGGCCGATGCGCCCGAACCCGAGCACCCCGAGCACCTTGTCGGCGAGCTCGACGCCGCCCCACTTCGAACGCTCCCACCGGCCGGCCGTGAGCGCTGCGTGGGCCTGCGGGATGTTGCGCGCGAGCGCGAGGAGCAGGCCGACCGTGTGCTCGGCGGCCGAGACGATGTTCGACTCGGGCGCGTTCGCGACGACGATCCCGCGACGGGTCGCAGCGTCGACGTCCACGTTGTCCACTCCGACGCCCGCGCGGCCGACGACCTTCAGCCGGGTCGCGCGCTCGATCACATCTGCGGTGACCTTCGTCGCGGAACGGACGATCAGGCCTTCGTACCGGTCGATGATCTCGTCGAGCGGCGAGTCCGTATCGACGTCGACCTCGAAGTGCTCGCGCAGCAGCTCGATTCCCGCATCCGCGATCCGTTCACGGACGAGGACCTTCATCCGCTACTGCGCCGGCCAAGCCGGCGCCTCCGCTCTTGGTCCGGCTCCGTCAAGCCTACGCCGGTCACGCGGTGACGGGCGTCTCGAACGCTTCGAACGCGCGGGGCACGGCGACGCCGCGCTCGATCTCCGCGCCGAGCTCGATCAGCGAGAGCTCCACGGCTGCGAGCGCGGTGGCGATGTCGAAGACGTCGAACCAGCCGATGTGCCCGATCCGGAAGATCTTTCCCTTCAAATGCTGCTGGCCGGGCGCGAGCGTGACGCCGTGCCGGTCGCGGAGGTGGAGCAGCAGCTCGTCGCTGTCGATTCCGTCCGGTGCGCGGACGGCAGTGACGACAGCGGCCGTGTCGTCGTCCGGCGAGAAGAGCTCGAGCCCCATCGCCTTCACCCCCGCGCGCGCGGCGCGGCCGAGGCGGATGTGCCGCTCGAAGCCCGCCTCGAGCGTGTCGGCGAGGATCAGCCCGAGCGCGACGTCCAGGCTGCGGATCAGCGAGACGGCGGGCGTGAATGCCGCGTCGAGCTTGTCCTGGGCCTTCTTGTTCCTGCGCCAGTCGAAGTAGAAGCTCCGTGACGGCTTGGTGCGCTCGAGGACGTGGGCCGGCACGGACGCCATTGCCAGTCCCGGGGGGCACATGAGCGCCTTCTGCGAGCCTGACACGACCACGTCGATCCCCCAGGCATCCGTCTCGAGCGGGACGGCGCCGAGTGAGGAGATCGCATCGACGACGAGCAGGGGGTCGCCGATCGCCTCCTTGATCGCGCGCACGTCGGAGACGACGCCGGTCGAGGTGTCGGACTGCTGGCAGAACACGAGCTCGACCCCCGACTCGCGGACGGCCGCGCCGACCTCGTCGGCGTCCGGCACCTCGCCCCAGTCGTAGCGGAGCGCCTGGACGTCGAGACCATGCTGTTCGCAGATCGCGATCCAGCGCTCGCCGAACGACCCGTGGCTCACGACCGCAACGCGGTCGCCGGGCGCGCAGAGGTTCGCGACCGCCGACTCCATCGCTCCGGTCCCGGACGCGGTGAAGAGCAGGACGTCGGCGCTCGTGCGAAAGACGTCCTTCAGGCGGTCGAGCGTGCTGGCGTACACGTCGCGGAAGTCGGGCCCGCGGTGGTGGACGATCGGCTCGGCACCCGCCGCGAGCACCGCGGGCGGCACAGGCGTCGGCCCCGGCGTGAAGAGGTAGCGCTTGTCCAAGAACGTCAGCCTAGCGCCGCACACGGCGTGTCCAGTCCAGACAACTGCGGGGTCAGACCCCAGACGTGTCTGACAGGGACCCGGCTCCGGCTCTGTTACATGGCGATGTCACCGCGACCTGCCGGGGTCAGACCCCGGCCGCGTCCGTGCGAGACAGGTCCGGGGGTCAGACGCCGGACATGTCTCGACTCGGCATGGCGGCGACTGCCGTACTAGCGTCCGTCTTGAGGATGAGCACCTTCACGGCCGCGAGGCTCGGAGCTTCGCGCGTCGAATGTCGCGGGGAAGCAGACTAGTGCCGTGGACGTGCTTCTCTCGCTGGCCGCGGCGCTCGTCTCCCTGCGCCTTGCGGGCTTGCTCCTGCGCTCTCAGCACTACGCCTGGGCCGGCGGCGTGCTCTCGCTCGCCGCCGCCACGGCGACGATGGCGTGGGGCTCGGCCCACGGCTGGGACGACCGGTCGTTCCGGGTCTGGTACCTCGCAGGCGCCCTGCTCTCGGCCCCGCTGCTCGGCATCGGCTCGCTCTCGCTCTGGGGGCGCCGCTGGGCGGCCCCGGTCGGCCTGCTCTACACCGGGCTCGCCGTCGGGCTCGCCGCCGCGATGCCCGTGCACGGCACCTTCGGTACGAGCATGCCGCACGCTCAGGACCACGTCGACGCGCTCGCCCGAACAGTCGCGATCGTCGCCAGCTCCCTCGGGACGCTCGCGGTGGTGATCGTCGCGGTGGCGACGATGAGGCGGCGCCCCCTCGGGAACAGCCTGCTGCTCGGAGCCGTCGCAGCTGCGGGGGCAGCCTCCGCACTGACGCAGACCGCGACCGGGGCGGCGGCTGCGTGCTTCGCACTCGCAGCCGTCCTGCTCTACGCGAGCGCGAACCTCCCCGCCGGTGCCCGGGGCTCGACCCGCCTCAGCCGGTGAGCTTCGCGCGCACCCGCTCGTTCACGACGCGCGGGTCGGCTTTGCCGCCCGTCTCCTTCATCACCTGGCCGACGAAGAAGCCGAGCAGTCCTTCCTTGCCGGCGCGGAACTGCTCCGCCTGGCCGGGGCTCGCCGCGATGATCCGGTCGATGATCGGGTCGAGCTCGCCCGTGTCGGCGACGACCTTCTGCTCGAGATAGGGCGCTGCCGCGAAGCCGGCGTCACCGACGCGCGCGAGCGCCTCGTCGAACGTGGCCCGCGGGATCTCGCTGCGCGCGGACACGAGCTGAGCCAACTCGGCCGCGTTCACCGTGTCGGCGGCGATGCCCGTGGCGACGAACTGATTGGCGAGGACGTTCGCGGCTTCCTTCGGATCGGCACCGGCTGCGACGAGGGACGACCAGAGCCGGTCGAGGCCGCCCGTCACGAGCACGTCGGCGTCGTAGAACGAGAGCGTGTCGGCGATGCGGCGAATGCGCGCGCCGGGCAGCTCACCGATCTCGCCGCCCAGCCGCCGCACGAGCTCTGCAGGCGGCTGCACCGGCACGAGATCCGGCTCGGGGAAGTAGCGGTAGTCCTGCGCCTCCTCCTTGGAGCGGGACGGCGGCGATTCCTCATCGCCGGGGACGAAATGCAGCGTCTCCTGCTGCACCTCCCCGCCCGCTTCGTAGATCTGAATCTGCCGGGCGATCTCACGCTCGATCCCCTTGGCCGCGAAGTTGAACGAGTTCATGTTCTTCAGCTCGGTCCGCGTGCGCAGCTCGTCCGTGCCGGCGGGACGAACCGAGACGTTGACATCGAACCGCATCGAGCCCTTCTCGAGCTCGGCATCCGACAGCTCGAGCTCGACGACGGTCTGGCGCAGCAGCTGCAGGAAGCGCTTCGCCGTCTCCGCATCGTGCAGGTCGGGCTCCGTGACGATCTCGACCAGCGGTGTACCGCCACGGTTGAAATCGACGAGTGTCGCGGTGGCGCCGTGCAGCCGGCCGGACGCCGCGACGTGCACGTTCTTCGCCGCGTCCTCCTCGAGGTGCGCACGCGTGATCCCGATCAGCACGTCACCGTCCGCCGTCGGGACCGCGAGCCTGCCGTTCGAGCACAGCGGTTCGTCGTACTGGCTGATCTGGTACGCCTTGGGCAGGTCGGGATAGAAGTAGTTCTTGCGATGGAAGACTGCGCGCTCCGCGATCGTGCAGTCGAGCGCGAGGCCGAGCTTGATCGTCTCCTCGATCGCGCGCCGGTTCGGCACCGGGAGCGCGCCGGGGAACGCAAGGCACACCGGGCACGTCTGCGTGTTCGGCTCGCCGCCGAAGCCGTTACGGCAGCGGCAGAACATCTTCGTCTCGGTCTTCAGCTGGACGTGGATCTCCAGCCCGATCACCGCCTCCCAGGGCCTGGCCGTCATCGCAGCCGCTCCGGAACGACGTCGAACCCGATCGCCTGCTCCAGCGCGTGGCCCACCCGGAAGAGCGTGTTCTCCGAGAACTGCGGTCCGATCAGCTGCAGCCCGACCGGCAGGCCTTCGCTGAGCCCGCAAGGGACGTTGAGGCCCGGGAGGCCCGCCATGCACGACGGGATCGTCAACACGTCGTTGAGGTACATCGCCAGCGGGTCGTCGATCTTGGCGCCAAGCTCGAAGGCGACCGTCGGGCTCGTCGGCGACACGATCAGGTCGAAGTTCTCGAACACCGCCTCGTGCTCGCGCTTGATGACGGTTCGCACCTTCTGGGCGGTGCCGTAGTACGCCTCGTAGTAGCCCGACGAGAGCGCGTAGGTGCCGACCATGATCCGCCGCTTCGGCTCGTCGCCGAACCCCGCGTCGCGCGTGCGCATGACCATCTCCCGAAAGTCGTCGCCGTCGACGCGCAGGCCGTACCGCGCGCCGTCGTAGCGCGCGAGATTCGACGATGCCTCGGCCGGCGCGATGAGGTAGTAGCAGGCGACGCCGTACTCGACCGAGCGCGGCAGCGAGCACTCCCCCACCTCGGCGCCGAGCGATTCGGCGAGCTCGATCGCCGAGCGCACCGCGGCGGTCACGCCCGGCTCGATCCCGTCGGCCCCGTTCATCTCCGTCGGCACGCCGATGCGCACGCCCCGCAGGCTGTCGCCCGTCGGCAGTTCGACGGCGGGAGCGTCGACCGTCGTCCGGTCGTTCTCGTCGCTGCCCGCGATGATCGAGTAGAGGAACGCGCAGTCGCGCACGTTCTTCGCCACCGGCCCGACCTGGTCGAGCGACGAGGCGAACGCCACGACGCCGTAGCGCGACACGGTGCCGTACGTCGGACGCAGGCCGACGTTGCCGCAGAGCGCGGCCGGCTGCTTGATCGATCCGCCGGTGTCCGATCCGAGCGCCCAGGGCGCGAGCCCGCCGGACACCGCCGCGGCCGAGCCGCCGCCCGAGCCGCCCGGCACGCGCCCCGGGTCCCAAGGGTTGTGGGTCGGCCCATAGGCGGAGTTCTCGGTCGACGACCCCATCGCGAACTCGTCGGTGTTCGTCTTGCCGAGCAGGCGGAGGCCGTGCTGCTTGCAGCGCGCAGCCACCGTCGCGTCGTAGACCGGCACGTAGTTCTCGAGGATCTTCGAGCCCGCAGTCGTGGGCACGCCCTTCGTCCCGATCACGTCCTTGATCGCGATCGGGATGCCCTCGCCACCCGGGTCGTCGCAGCGGTGCAGGAACGCATGCAGGTCGTCGTCCCGGCCGCGGTAAGCGGCGAAGAGCTCGGCGCCCGAGATCTCGCGTGCCTCGAGCAGCCGCTTCGCCTCCTCCGCCGTCAGCCGCAACGTGTCGATCATGCGGGCGGCACCTTGAAGTGATCGTCCTCGCGGTCGGGCGCGTTGGCGAAGACCTCGTCGAGCGAAAGACACGGACGCGCGACGTCCTCCGCCCACGCGTTCGCGATCTCCAGCGGGTGCGAGGTCGGCGGCACGTCGGACAGATCGAGCTCGGAGACCTTCGACACCGCCTCGAGGATGTCCGAGAGCTGCTCCTGCAGCCGGCCGACCTCGTCGTCCGTCAACTCGAGGCGCGCAAGCCGCGCCACGTGGAGTACCTCGTCTCTGGTGATCCTTGCCATGGGTTGGTCCATTCTCCCGTCAGACGACGAGAGGCTCCTTTCGGAGCCTCCCATCCAACTTGGTTCCGAAAGGGTTTAGAGCGCCGTGACGTTCGATGCCTGCAGGCCCTTATCGCCCTGCACGACTTCGAACGAGACGCGCTGACCCTCGGTCAGCGACTTGTAGCCCTCACCGGCGATGGCGGAGAAGTGGACGAACACGTCCGCCTCGCCGTTACCGCGCTCGATGAAGCCGTAGCCCTTCTCGTTCGAGAACCACTTGACCGTGCCTTCAGCCACTTGCACCTACTCCTTGCTGGATGACTACAAGTCCGCCACTACCGACGGAGCGCGCGCAACATTAGCACCGAATTACCCGGGATATGCAAGCTGGCCGCGCCGATAACGCGCGCAGCGAACCGCGTTTTGGAGTAGGCAGGCGATCGTCATCGGCCCGACGCCACCTGGAACGGGGGTCATGAACGCCGCCACCTCGGCGGCACCCGGATCCACGTCGCCGACGAGGCCCGCCTCGGTGCGGTTGATGCCGACGTCGATCACGACTCCTCCGGACCTCACCATGTCGGGCGAGACCATCGTGGGAACACCCACCGCGGCGACGAGAATGTCCGCATCCAGGGTGTGCCGCGGCAGGTCCTTCGTGTGCGAATGGCAGATCGTCACCGTGGCGTTGGCCTGCATCAGGAGATGCGCCATCGGCTTTCCGACGATGTCGCTCCGGCCGATGACGACCGCCCGCGCGCCGTCGATCTCGATGTTGTGCTCACGGAGCATCTCCATCACGCCGACCGGCGTCGCACCGACCAGCGTGGGCTTTCCGAGGAAGAGCTGTCCGGCGTTGAACGGATGCAGCCCGTCCACGTCCTTGGCCGGGGCGATCGCCCGCAGGGTGTGCGCCTCGTCGATGTGATCCGGGAGCGGCAGCTGGACGAGGATCGCGTCGATCGCGTCGTCCGCATTCAGGGCCGAGACCTTGGCGACCAGTTCTTCCTCGGTCGTCTCTGCAGGGAGCCGAACGTCGCGTGCGTCGAAGCCGGCTTCGAGCGCGGCCTTGTGCTTGAGCCTGATGTACACCTCTGAGGCGGGGTCGTCGCCGACGAGAACGGTCACGAGCCCGATGTGGCCGATTCCCTGCACCTGCTCGGCCACCTCCGCCCGGATGCGCTCCGCGATCGGTTTCCCCTTGATGAGCGTCGCTGACATGGGTACGACTCTAGAGTCTCCCCATGCGCTGGCCTCGGAAGAACGACGCAGAGTCGATCCGTAGTCGCCGCGAGGCCATGAGCCTCGACGGCGGCCTCGTCACGTCGGTGGACCTCGAACCGTTCGCGGGAGCGGCGGAATCGCTCGTCGGCGTATCCGTGATACCGGTCTCGGCGGTGCCGGTCGAGATCGAGCTCGGCGAGTACGGGCTCAGCGACGACGGCGACGTCGTCGAGAGCGGGCGCGCGACGGAGCTCGTCCACGTCCCGCTCGCGCACACCGAAGGAGGGCTCACCGCGTCGATGACGCGGGGCGCGCTCGCAGCCGGGGCGATTCACACGTACGTGCTGCACGACCGCATCACCCGCGCCTCCTGCTTCGTCTGCCGGGACGCGCGCGATGCGGTCGAGCTCGCGCAGTGGGTCGAGGCGGAGCTGCCGAAGATGCAGGCGTTCCTCGAGACCGCCGACGACCCTGCGCTCTCGAAGCGGGCGCGGCTCCGCGGCGCCAAGACGCACGTCGTCGGGCCGATGTGCCACGTGCTCTGGCAGTGGACGACCGGCGACGCCGTCGGGCCGAACATGATGACGCGCAACTCCTACGCGCTGAACATGGCGTACGTGATGCAGCAGGCGCCGGTCAAGCCGGAGCGCGCGATCCTCGAGGCAAACATGGGCGGCGACAAGAAGCCCTCGGCCGAGTACTTCCAGACCGGGCACGGCAAGACCGTCCTCGCCGAGGCATTCCTCTCGGACGAGCAGATCCGGCGTGTGCTCCGGACAACCGCGGCGGATCTCGAGGCGCTGTCGTGGGCGGGCACCCACGGCTCGGTCGCGAGCGGGATGCAGTCGGTTGCGTTCACTCCCGCGTCGGCGATCGCGGCGATCTTCGCGGCAACCGGCCAGGATCTCGGGATGGTCGGTACGAGCTCGATGGCGCACGGCACGGCGCGCCGCGTCGAGGGCGGCCTGCAGGCCACGATCCGCTTCGGCGGCCTCGAGGTGGGCACCGTCGGCGGCGGGACGACCCTGCCGTCGGCGCGCGACTGGCTCGCCTCGATCGGCTGCGCAGGCCCGGGCCGGGTCTACCGCTTCGCGCAGATCGTCGCCGCCGCGGCGCTCTCGCTCGAGATCAGCGCGTCGGCTGCGATGGCGACCGCCGGCAGCGAGAACTTCTTCAGGGCCCACCACGAGCGAGGCGGCCTGCGGTGATCGCGCTCGTCTTCCGCTACGAGGTGCGCGATCCGGTTTCCTTCGAGGAGGTCTACGGCCCCGAGGGCGAGTGGGCGCAGTTCTTCCGCTCCGGCGACGGGTACATCGGCACGGAGCTCCTGCACGACGTCGACGAGCCAGACCGCTACCTCGTGATCGACCGCTGGGAGTCGGCCGACGCCTACAACGCGTTTCTGGCCGAGCACCAGGCCGAGTACCTGCGCCGCAGCGAAGAGGCGCGGTTCCACTTCGTCCAGGAGCTCCGCTTCGGGACGTTCGAGAACATCTGGCGTGATTCCGCCGCACCATGACCCTGCGTGCTGGGGGTGCGGTGACAACCCCACCGGACTGCACCTGCCGCTGCCCGCGGCCGAGGGCCTGACCGAGTACGAGGCGTACTTCTCCTTCGACGAGCACCACCAGGGTGGCCCCGGCATCGTCCACGGCGGCCTCGTCGCCGGAGCGCTGGACGAGGCGGTCGGCCTCCTCGCGACCTGGTACGCGTTCCCGGCCGTGACGGCGCGGATCTTCGTCCGGTACCGCCGGCCCGTGCCGATCAACACCGAGCTCCTGATCCGTGCCTTGCTCGACGACGCACACGGCCGGCGGCTCCACGTGAGCGCCTCGCTCGGCGACGGCGCCGAGACGTTCGCCGAGTGCAAGGCGGCGCTCCTCCACGTACCGCTCGAGCACTTCCTGCGCACGCCCGAGGGCCGGGCAGCGGCCGAGCGCTGGGCTCAGGGCCCCGAGAGCACCTCGTAGCCCCCTCGGACGCGCGTTCCGAGGAGCGCGAGCTGTCCAGCGAGACGTCCCGCGCCCGGTCGGGCGTCGTGCGGGCGTCGATCGTCCGTACGAGTTGACCGGCGCGAGCTGGTCGCCTTCGCCAGCCGCAGCCGCCGGTGACCAGCAGCCCCGGCGAGCTACCAGCCGCGGCGCTCGAGCAGGTCGCTGGGGTCGAGCGACTGCGTCGAGATGCCGACCATCGCCTCACCGAGATTCGCCGAGACCCGCGCCAGCACGTCCGCGTCCATGTAGTGCGTCGTCGCCTCGACGATCGCCCGCGCCCGCTGCGACGGGTTCCCGGACTTGAAGATGCCTGATCCGACGAAGACGCCGTCGGCACCGAGCTGCATGCAGAGAGATGCGTCCGCAGGGGTGGCGATCCCACCTGCCGTGAACGTCACGACCGGAAGCCGTCCGTGCTCTGCGACCCAGCGAACGAGCTCGTACGGCGCCTGCAGGTTCTTGGCCTCCGCGAACAGCTCTTCGCCGCGCAGGGACTGCAGCCGGCGGATGCCGCCGAAGACGGAGCGCATGTGGGTGACCGCATTGACGATGTCGCCGGTCCCCGCCTCGCCCTTCGTGCGGATCATCGCGGCGCCCTCTGCGATGCGCCGGAGCGCCTCCCCCAGGTTGGTGCAGCCGCAGACGAACGGGACGGTGAACTGCCACTTGTCGACGTGGTGCTCGAGGTCGGCGGGGGTCAGCACCTCGGACTCGTCGATGTAGTCGATCTCGAGCGACTGGAGGATCTGCGCCTCGGCGAAGTGGCCGATGCGGCACTTGGCCATCACCGGGATGGTGACGGCCTCCTGGATCCCCTTGATCATGTCCGGATCGGACAT
The DNA here is from genome assembly GCA_963828655.1 of uncultured Thermoleophilia bacterium. Taxonomy (GTDB): domain Bacteria; phylum Actinomycetota; class Thermoleophilia; order Gaiellales; family Gaiellaceae; genus PALSA-600. The sequence continues at coordinate 106,088 of CAWHFK010000006.1, forward strand.
GCGGGCGACGCCGCCGTCCCGGCGGATGTCGGCCGGGACCCGCTCGAGCGCCATGACCGCGCACGCGCCCGCCTCCTCGGCGATCTTCGCCTGCTCGGCGTCGACGACGTCCATGATCACGCCGCCCTTGAGCATCTCGGCGAGGCCGCTCTTCACACGCATCGTCCCGATCTCGTTCATGTGCTGATCGTAGCTCAGCGCGGGCCGGTGACTCGCGAGCCTCGCGAGCGGTCTACCAGACGCCGCGCGAGAACACGCCGAGCAGCGTGAGCACCAGAATCACGATCAGGACGATCCAGAGGATCCCCATCGACCATTCCCCCCTCGTCGGATGCCGGGAGAACGGACGTCAGCCTGAATTGGATACGGGGAGTGCGAGGAGGCGCTCGATCGCTGGCCTGACGCCGAAGCGGTCGCGCAGCTCCTGATACTCGGCCGCCGCCCGCTCGGCACGCGACCGCGAGGGTGCGTATTCGGCGCGCAACATCACGTTCTTCGCGGTGTGCTCCGCCGCGACGAACTCGATCACGTCGACGCGATAGCCGAGCATCTCCAGCGCCGCGGCACGCAGCGCGTCGGTGACGAGGTCGGCCTGCCGGCCGAGCAGCAGCCCGTGCCGGAGCAGTGCATCCTTGCCGCCGGTCGCGATCTGACCGGCCAGCTCGTGGTGGCAGCACGGCGCGACGACGATCGCGCCGGCGCCGAGCCTCACTCCGGCGGCGATCGCCTCGTCGGTCGCGGTGTCGCAGGCGTGCAGCGAGACGAGCAGATCGAGCGGCGCCTCGCTCGCATAGTCCACGATCGCGGTCGCCTCGAAGCTCGCCTCGTCGTAGCCGAGCTTCTCCGCGACCCCTCGAACGGTCTCGATCACACCGGGGTTGCTGTCCAGCCCTACGAGCTCGACGCGCGTGCCGAGCTCTCGCCCGTACGCCACGAGAGCGAGGCTCATGTAAGCCTTGCCGCAGCCGGCGTCGACGACGCGGATGCTCTCGCGGTCCCAGAGCGGCAGAGGCCGGAGCAGCCCGACGTAATGCTGCACCTGCCGCTCCTTGTCACGCGAGATCTTCGTGGCGCGGAAGAGCGGATGATCAGCGGGCAGCGGGTGGCGGCGCACGCGGTCGTGCTCGCGCGTCGGTGCTGCGCACGACGACGGCTTCCCCGAGGAGACGAGCCACGCGCCTTTCTTCGTCCGCCGCGCATGCACGTCACCCTCGGGTGTGAGGAGGTGGACGTTGCGCGCGTGGTCGAGCAGGGCGTCGAGCCTGGCCGGCCACTCCGCCCGCGGCACGGTTTCGGTCCGCGGGCCGTCGACCACCTTGACCGCAGCGCCGCGGCGGACGTCGACCGGCGTGGCGGTGATCCCGTCGACCACCAGTTTCCGCCACCCCTCGCCGAGCGCCCGCTCATGCAGCTGCTCCATGGAGCAAGTGTGCCAACCGGAGGACCTCGAGCTCCGGCGGCGGCCGCCGGATGAACGACGCGACGACCCGGAGCTCGTCTGCCGCCTCGGGCGCAAGCGTCGGCTCGGCCCGGGCGACGGCGGCGAGACCCGCCTGCCACTCGACTCCCCGCGGCCCGATGAACGGCCTCGACTCGACGACTTGCCCCTTCGCGACGAAGAACGCGCGCCGCGAGCCCTCCCGCTCGCCGGGCACCACGATGCACACGGAGAGCCGACGCAGCTGCTGCATGCGCCGGATCTCGCTCGCTGCATCCTCGAGCGCATCGATCCGGTCACGGAGGCGCGCGGCGTCCTCGAACCGGAGATCGCGCGCAAGACGTTTCAGCTTCGCGCGCAGCTTGGGCAGGGCGTCGTCGAGCGTCTCCCACTCCACACCCTGCAACGCACGCGACGCGAGCTGCGCCCGCTTGCGGCTCGTCAACGGCCCAAGCTCGGTCGGCTGCGAGGTACAGACCACGCTGTCTCCACGCCGCCGGAGATAGAGGTACCGGTCGGGTCGCACTGACCGTGCATTTGCCGGCGGCCGCAGCTCGCGGATCAGGCGGAGCTCTTCCAGGGCGGCCTCGAGCTCGGAGCCGAGGACGCGCCATTCGACGCGCTCGAGCGCCGCGAGCGCCGCTTCAACCGCAGGCCGCTGGCGGTCGGAGCGGAAGTACGAACGCAGCCGAGCCCGGAGGTCGCGGGCACGGCCGACGTAGAGCACCTGATCGTGCTTGTCGCGGAAGAGATAGACGCCGGGACGTTGCGGGGCGCCGAAGGCGAGGCCGCGCTTGCGCTGGACGCGGCGCGGCTTGGTGGCGGCGAGCTCGACGAGATCGCCCACGGTCCGCGCGCCCCGCTCCTGCGCCATCCCGATCAGCCGCAGCAGGATCTCGGCCGTCGCCTCGGCGTCGGGCAACGCCCGATGGCAGGGCCGCACGTCGGTCGCGAAGCAGTGGGAGAGTGCGGACAGGTTCACGGGCTGGCGCCCGAGCAGCCGTCGTGCGAGCCCGACCGTGTCGACGACGGTCGCCTCCACGCGCTTGTCGGTCAGGCGCACCGTCTCGTGATCGAGAAACGCCATGTCGAAGCGCGCGTTGTGCGCGACGAGCACGCTGTCGCCCGCGAACGCGAGGAACCGGCGGACGACAGCGGAGACGGGCGGAGCACGCCGCAGCTGCTCGTCGCGCAGCCCGGTGAGCGCGGACACGCCAGGGTCGAGCCGCCGGCCCGGGTTCGCAAGCAGCTCGAACCGCTCGGTGAGCTCGAGGCGCTCGACTCGAACGGCGCCGAACTCGCACGGCCGGGCCGACCCCGGGCGGAGGCCCGTCGTCTCGAGGTCGAAGACGACGAAGGTCGCCTCCTCCAGGAGCAGCGACTCGCCCGGCGCACCGGCCAGCCCGATCAGGTCGCCCGACCAGCGCAGCCGGGCGTCGGCCGACACCGCCTCGTCGAGCAGGGACCGGGCGAGCCCGACGGGAACCGCCTGCCCGAGCTTCAGGACGGCCCGGGCGGCCTCGTCGGCGGCAACCGGGCCTCGATGATCCTCCACGAGCTCGACAAGCCGGTCGGCGGCATCGAGGCGCAGCTGCACACGGCGATGCTAGTACGAACGTGTGTTCGTGTCCATCCCCCGATGCAAGGCGATCCCGGTGAGCACCTCGCGCACGATCCGCTCGGCGACGAGGGCGGTGATGTCCGCGGACCCGATCGCGGTCGGCAGCACCTCCACGACGTCCGCCCCGGCGAGCTCCACCGACGCCGCGACCGTGCGCACGGCCCAGAGGAGGTCGGCCGAGGTCATCCCGCCCGGCTCCGGCGTGCCGGTGCCCGGCGCGAACGCCGGGTCGAGCACGTCGACGTCGACCGTCAGGTAGACCGGCCCCGCCCCCACGTGGGCGAGGGCGCGCGAGACGACCTCCTTGATCCCGAGGCCGGTCACGTCGTGCATGAAGAAGCTCGCGATGCCCCGGCTGCGCTGCCAGTCGAACTCGACCGGTCCCGGCCAGTAGCCGCGCAGGCCGATCTGCGCATAGCGCGCTCCCGCGACGCGCTCGGCTTCGACGAGCCTGAACATCGGCGTGCCGTGCGAACGCTCGATGCCAAAGACCTCGCGGCCGGTGTCGGTGTGCGTGTCGAAGTGGATCAGCCCGACGGGGCCGCGTCGCGCTGCGATCGCCGCGATGCAGGGCTCGGTGACCGAATGGTCGCCGCCGAGCATCACCGGCAGGGCGCCCGCGTCAACAACCTCGCCGATGATCCGTTCGATCGCCTGGTGTGAGGCCGCCGGATCCGCCGGCAGTACCGGCGCGTCGCCGTAGTCGACGATGCGCAGCGCCGCGAACGCGTCGACCCCCGCCTCGAGGTGCGGGCCGGGCGGGCACGACGCACTCCGGATCGCCCGCGGCGCGAAGCGCGTGCCGGGACGGTCGGAGACGAGATCGTCGGTCGGCGCGCCCACGATCGCCACGTCGACACCGGCGAGCTCCGCCGGTTCCTGGGTGAGCGGCAGGCCGCCGAACGACAGGAAGCCGGCGTAGTCCGGCTTGTCGGGCAGCGGGCGCCAGCGCTTCTGGGGATCGAGCATCGTCAGCGGGCACGCAGTCCGCCGACGACCGTGCCGATCACCTCGCGCTCTGCCGCCGCGACCGCCTTTGCATCGTCCGGCAGCTGCCCGAGCACCCACCCCGTCAGCACCTCCTCGAGCGCGCCGTAGAGCATCCACGCGGCGATCTGCGGATCGACGCCGGCGCGGAACGTTCCCTCCCGCTGGCCGCGTTCGATCACGCGCTGGAACGTCGCGAAGGCCTCACCGATCTCGTCGAGCTCGTCCTGGATGTGCGGGCTTCGCGTGATCTCGCGCACGAGCAGCCGGACGAGATCGGGGTCGTCGCGCCAGGAGCGAAGCACGATCTTCACCGCGAGCTCGAGCTGCTCGGCCGCGTTCTCACCCGTCTGCTCGGCCAACGCGAGAGCTGCGAGCAGCCTCCCCCACTGCTCACGGAAGACAGCCTCGAGCACCGCCTCCTTCGAGCCGAAGTAGTGATAGACGAGCCCGTAGGCGACGCCCGCCTCGCCGGCGATGTCGCCGACGCGGGTCGCCTCGTAGCCCTCCGCCGCGAACACTCGAACCGCGGCCTGGAGGATGAGGATCCGCTTGTCCTCAGCCACGGCCATCGCCGGAAAACCTAGCGACGAATTGTCCGCTCATTGCGCAAACCCGGGCCGCGACGTGGATTCCGCGGCCGTAAACCTGGTCTTGCGTGCCCACCAGCTGCAGTTAGGTTCGCGACAAGGGCGGAGCGGCAGTGGCAGCCGAAGGGGAGAGAACAGGCTGCCGCCGCCGCTTTCGCCTGGTCGCCAGCCTTTCACACGGACGCCTGTCCGATCAAACCTCGACGTCGGAGCCGGCGGCTGTACCCCGAAGTCAAGCCTGCCCTATGACCTCGCAGACATCGACGCTGATGAAGGTCGCTGGCGCATCGGGCATGGTCACGCCCGGCCGAGCTTGCGCTCCGTCATCCCGGCGTTCTGGGTGATCAGGTAGATGAAGACACCCAGGAACGGCAGGATGATCACGAAGATCAGCCAACCGGTCTTGCCCCAACCCGAGAGGTCGTGGCGGCGGAAGACGTCCGCGAAGACCTCAATCAGCAGCCAGAACCAGATCACCCAGGCGAAGAACACGAGCATCGTCCACATCACGTCGAGAAACGGATAACTACTAGCGAGCACCTAGCGCCTCCCTTGTTGGTTTCGCCACGAGGCTACGCTCGGCTGCGCGCGAGACCTACCGCGGAAACCCGTCGGCCAATGGGGGTTTCTACGGTCGCGTCCTTCCCGGGGAAGTGCTGAACTCGATGATCGAACCACGGCCAGCAGGCCCGGCGCCACTGGTGCGGTCAAGTTCGCCGCGACAGATCCCAGGGTTGCCGGTCACACGGAGGGAGCGGTGAAGGTGAGCAGCGCACCAGACGATCTCGCACCGACGGCGGGGCCTGCCACGGGAGCCCCGGACGAGGATGCGGCTGATGGGTCGGAGCGCTGGTGGGTGCGGGCGGTTCACAGCCTGCGTGTCCCGGGCGCGCTCCTGCGGCTGGCGCTGTACGACCCGGAGCATCTTCCGGAGCGATTGACGATCTACTCGGTCGACAAGCATGCGGACGGTGCCAGGTCGTGGGCGCAGGGTGCACGCGAGGCCGAGCCCGATACTCCCGTGGCGGTGCTTGCAGAGGTACAGCGCCATCGCACGGTCGGCACCGCACGCGTCGACGGTGCCGTCGCCGGGACGCCGTTCTTCATCGCTCTCGTCCCGGCCTACATTGCATTCCTGCGGCAAGAGGTGCGCTTTCACCTGCGCGTGGCGGCGCTGTACGAAAAGGACCCGGCTGACCCCTCCGTGGCCGCGGACTTTCTCGTCCTTCGCGGCGTCCACAAGACAAGCGCGCAGGCGCTCGCCGAGCTCGACCAGGTTCGCGCCAACCCGCTCCCGCCCCACCGCAAACGCACGCCGCTGAAGTCGTGGTATCAGGCCGTCGTCAGCGTTCTTGTCCTCGCCGGCTTCATGCAGGCTCCTGAGACGGACGGGCCGAAGAAATTGACAGGTCGCCAGAAGGTGCTGCGCGTCGTGCGCTTCGCCGTCGCCGCTGCAATCTGGGTCCTCACCTGGGTCGTCCCGGTCACCTTCATGATCGTGATGTCCTGGACCTGTGAGAGCGACGCTCGACGCTTCGGGCAGCGCGTCCTCACCCGGTACGCAGACGACGACGCGAGCGTCACGGCCGCGATGGCTGACGCCGACCGCAAGGCCGGGGGCAACAAGGCCGTCAGCATCGTCCGCGGTGCACTCGTCGTGTTCTCGATCGCCCTCCCGCTCGCGTTGATCGCCTCAACCGTCCTCGCGGGCAGCGGCCCGCTGGGCGTCCACCTGCCACAAGCCGCAGGGGCACTCGCCGCACTCGCCCTCGTGATCGGCGTCAGCGTCGCTGCGATCCGCGGCTGAACAGCACACGGAGCCAACCGCCGTGCCGTTTCGACCGTCCTAAGGGGAACGCCTTTCGAGGTCGATAAGGAGAGAGACGTGCACGGCAGATCTGACATCCACAGGTTGTACTACGGCTGTCGTCAGTGGGCCGAGGAGCTGGTGGCGTGACCTACCTGTTCATCGTCTGTGAGTACGGCCGCGGGGAGATCGGCTGGTGCATGGTGACCTGCGATGAAAGCTTCGCAGACGGCTTCGAGCTCGCCGTGAAGTCACACCTCGATGAGGAGGAGCACTACGTCGTCCGTGAGGAGATCGGCGAAGAAGACATCGCCGGTCACACCGCGACCGTCGGGCCCTGGATCCAGGCAGCCTGACACGCGCTGGCAACTGCCCGAACAAGCACGAGCGAACCGGCGCGTTCGTCTCCGCCGACGACGGGAATACGGGTTTTCCCCGATGTACACGAGTGTCCGATTCGGCCAGTGTCGCAGGACGGTGGAATGTCGCACGCCGCTGTTCGAGGCCGCGACTGAGGGCCGATTTCGACCCAGCCGAAACGGACACGAAGAAGGAGGCACCATGGCATCAGGGAGCGATACTCCTCTCGATCTGTATATCGCGGCCTACGCCGATCCGGACGCCGCGCAGGCGGACTGGGACGCGATCAAGGGGCTGGCCAAGGACGACACGATCAAGGTCGACGGTCTGGTGCTGATCAGCCGTGGATCGGACGGGAAGATCGACGTCAAGGACGACTTCCACACTGTCGGTCACGCGGCGGCTTGGGGTGCCGGAGCAGGCCTGCTGATCGGCCTCATCTTCCCGCCGGCGTTTCTCGCCTCGGGCCTCGTCGGCGCCGCCGCTGGCGCCGGGGTTGGCGGGCTCGTCTCTCACGCCGAGAAGGCGGAGATCAAGGACGAGGTCGCGGACGACGTTCCGGCCGGGAGCTCCGCGATCGTGGCGCTCTTCGAGGAGCGCTGGGCGACAGACGTTCAGAAGGCGCTGCCGAAGGCCGACAAGGTCTCGAAGCACGAGGTCGACAAGCAGAGCGCCGAGAAGGCGAAGGCTGCCGCGACCAGCGCATAGGCAGGAGGTCAGTGAGAAGGGGCGGCGCTCGCGCCTCCCTTCTCACCGGCCAATATCACTCCCGGTCGAAACCGACTGGGCCCGAGGTAGACCGAGAGAGGGCAGTGTGATGACACCAAGTCGGACGCAGTACCTGATCGCCGTCGGAGCAGCGCTGGTGTTCCTGGCGGCCGGTTGTGGCTCGAGCGGAGGTAGTTCGGCGACGACGAGCACCACGACTGCCTCGGCGACGGAGACGTGGGCAGGCGGCGTTTGCTCGTCGATCACGACCTGGCAGGGCGCTGTCAAGGCGGCCGCCGGCTCCGTCACGAGCGATCCGACGAAGAGCGGTCTACAGAAGGCGGTCGGTGACGCCCAGGCGGCGACACAGACCCTGACCTCCGACCTGAAGGGGCTCGGCAAGCCCGACACCCAGGCCGGGCAGCAGGCACAAGACTCGCTCACCAAGCTCTCGACCAGCCTGCACCAGGACGTCGCGACGATCCAGACGGCCGTCAAGGGCGCGTCCGGCCTGAGCGGTGCGGTCACTGCCGTCTCGACCGTGACGGCAACCCTCGCGACGATGGAAACGCAGGTCAAGACGTCGATCACCAACCTGCAGGGACTCGACGCGAAGGGTGAACTGAAGTCCGCGTTCACGAACTCGAGCGCCTGCAACTCCCTCACGGGCGGAGGCTCGTGATCCGACCCTACGGCACCGTCTGCCCAACCGAGATGCCCCCGCGGGAACATCTCGCTGGGTCTTCGTCTTAATGGCCGCCCCGACCGCCTCTTCTGCCGCTGCGAAGGCGTCGGGTGTGGTGTTGCTGACGTTGGCGGCGGCGCAGTTTGTGATGGCCCTCGATATGACGGTGATGAACACCGCGATCGCGACCGTTGCGAGGGATGTCGGGACCGATGTGACCGGGATCCAGTTGGCGATCACGCTGTACACGCTGGTGATGGCGTCGCTGATGATCACCGGCGGCAGGGTCGGGGAGATCATCGGCCGCAAGCGTGCCTTCACGATCGGGTGCGTCATCTACGCCTGCGGGTCGCTGACGACCGCTTTCTCGCACAGTCTGCCGGTGTTGATCATCGGCTGGTCGTTCCTGGAGGGGTTCGGCGCGGTGTTGATCTTTCCGGCGATCGTGGCGCTGGTCGCGTCGAACTTCGGCAAACCGGCCCGGCCGCGCGCGTACGGGCTGGTGGCGGCTGCCGGCGCGATGGCGGCTGCGGTCGGGCCGGTGATCGGCGGCTTGTTCACGAGCTATGCCTCCTGGCGGTGGGTGTTCGTCAGCGAGGTGGTGATCGTGATCGTGATCCTCGGCCTGGCGCGGCGGGTGAACGACACTCCGCCCGAGCAGGGCGCCAAGCTGGATCTGGTCGGTACGGCGCTCTCGGCCGCCGGCCTCGGCCTGGTCGTGATCGGCACCCTCAAGTCTGGTGCGTGGGGGTTTGTGCGGGCCAAGCCCGGTGCTCCCGAGTGGCTCGGGCTCTCGCCGGTGATCTGGCTCGTGCTCGCAGGCGGTGTCGTGATCGGTCTGTTTGCGATGTGGGAGAACCGGCGGATCGCTCACGGCAAGGCGGCGTTGATCGACCCGAAGATGCTGCGGAACATCCAGTTGCGCGACGGCGTCACCTCGTTCTTCTTCCTGTTCCTGGTGCAGGCCGGGATCTTCTTCGTCGTGCCGCTGTTCCTGTCGGTCGCGCTCGGCCTCTCGGCGGTCTCGACGGGGATGCATCTGCTGCCGCTCTCGCTGATGCTGCTGCTCTTCGCTGCCGGAGTCCCGAAGGTGTTCCCGCACGCGAACCCGCGCCGGGTCATCCGCCTCGGTTTCCTGGCCATGTTCGCCGGGCTGGTGCTCCTGATCGCCCTGCTCGACTACGGCGCCGGCGCGTCGATCGTCACCTGGCCGCTGCTCCTCGCCGGGGCCGGGATCGGCTCGATCGCCTCCCAGCTGGGCGCCGTGACCGTCTCGGCGGTGCCCGACGAGCAGAGCGGCGAGGTGGGCGGCATCCAGAACACCGGAACACAGCTCGGCGCCTCGATCGGCACCGCGCTCGCCGGCGCCGTGCTGATCTCGGCACTGACCGCGTCGTTCATCACAGGCGTCCAGAACAACCCGGCCGTCCCCAACCACGTCGCCGCCCAGGCCCAAACCAACCTCGCCGGCGGGCTCCCGTTCATGTCGGACGCCGACCTGAAAGTCGCACTCTCGGACGCGCACGTCCCCCCAAGAACAGCCGACGCGATCGTGCACACCAACGAACAGAGCCGAATCGACGGGCTCCGCGTCGCCGTCTCGATCCTCGCCATCTTCGCCCTGATCGCCCTGCTCTTCACCGGAGGCATCCCAACCGTGCAGCCCGGCGCCCAACCCAAACCCAAGCCGGCCCCGGCCTAGCCTCATTCGCCGAGAGGATCGGTCTATGTCGGACGGCGTTCCCTCCCTGATGCTTCGCCGCCGCAGCGCGAGGGCACCGGTCCTGGCGGACTCATACGCCGCCGCGGTCTACGGCTCGATCGTCGCCGCAGCACTCCTCAGTGCGTTTCGCGATGTGCACGAGCCTCCCGTCGCCACCGCGACCTCGCTGCTCGCGACCGTCGCGGTCTTCTGGCTTGCACACGTGTGGTCGGAGATCACGGGGCAGCGAATCTACGACGGAACGAAGTTCACACCCGGCCAGGCCTGGCAGATCGCCCGCGCCGCGTGGCCGCTCGTCGCCTCGGGCGCGGCGCCGGCGGTTGTCTTGCTGCTCGGCGCAGCGCTCGGCGTGTCCGACCGTGTTGCGTCCAGTTGCGCGCTCGTACTCTGCTGGCTGCAACTCGCCGGCTGGGGCTACGCAGTCGGACGGCGCGCCTATAACGGGTGGGGGTACGCGGTGCTATCTGGGCTCCTGAACTTCCTGCTCGGCGTCGCCGTGGTCGGACTCGAAGCGATTGTGCTGCATTAGCGTGCGGAAGCTCGCTTCGTGCGTGTCAGGTGGGCTCGGGTTTCCCTGTTGGGGTTGTCTGTTCGCCGTGCACGCGTAGCACCGCGACGATCGCGATGACCAGGAAGCCGAATGCGGCCACCTTCGGCGCGAAGAACGCAAGCACCAGCACGCCGATGTAGAAGCCGAGGTTCGGCGTCGTCGCGATCAGAAGCGAGTTGATTTCCTGCTCGCTTACCTCCGGCTTGAGCAGGTCGCGGTCGCTGGCGATCGCGCCCCACAGCGCGCTGAGCAGGAGGGAGATCACGAGTAGCGTTGCGCCGTAGAAGATCACCGCGGCCCGCTCGGCGCCCGTTTCGTGGATCGCCTCGGCCAAGAGCTTGGTCGGGAAAGGGAGGAACGAAACAGCCATCAGCAGCGCCAGATTGAGTCGCATGATCCAGGTGTTGGCGTACTGCAAGCGTCGGAAGATCCCGTGGTGGGCCATCCAGAGCCCGCCGATCGTGATGAAGCTGGTCGCATACGCCAGGTAGGACGGCCACTGGTGGCCGATGCCGCGCCAGAGATTGCCGAACTCGGATTCAGGCACGGCGACCTCGAGGATCAGCAGCGTGATCGCGATCGCGAAGACGCCGTCGCTGAACGCCTCGATCCGGCCCGTGCCCCAACGATCGCCCATGTCGAGGCAGCTTCCACAGCACCACAGCCGATCCTGCCCGCAGGTCCGCTGGCCCGGTTGCAACGGCTCCTTGGCTCGAAAAGGTGAGGCGTTATCAGACGCCGGTCTCGGTTTGGATCTCTCCGGCCTTGACGGCCTTGGTGAGTGTCTCGTAGTCGCGTTCGTTCTGGTCGGCGTATGCCTCGGCGAACTGGGCGATCGCCCGGTCGAAGGTTTCGCTGTTGCCGAGGTAGCTGGCGATCGCGATCGCGTCTCCCGAGCGGGCGTGTGCCCGCGCGAGTTCGGCGCCGCAGGCCTCCGCGTAGGCGCGCAGGACCGGCGGCTCCATCAGGTCGACCAGCGCGGAGCCTTTGGCGTCCCAGAGCTGGCGGACGTAGAAGTCGCGCTGCACACCGTCGATGCCTTCGGCGCGGATATGGCCGAGCATGATGTCGCTGGCCGCCTGGGTCAGCCGCTGCCCCTCGACGACCCGTTGGCCATGGTTTGCGAACTCGCTCTTGCCGAGGAACGGCTCGAGCACCGCGGCCTCGGCCTCCTTGACCTGCAGGAAGAGTGGGTCGTTGTCGTCGCGTCCGAGCAGCAGCATGATGTAGGCGCGCGTGCCGACGCTGCCGACGCCGACGACCTTGCGGGCGGCATGGACGTAGCGGTAGCGCTCCAGCAGCTTGCGACGGTCGCCGCTGAGCGTTCGCCGGTAGATGAAGATGTTCGGGTACTCCCTGTGGTCGAGCAGCCGCATCAGAAGACCACTCGCGACCACGATCAGCGCCGTCGTGGTGACGATCACGCTGGCGGCGCCCCTCACAGTCGGCGGCTTGCGCAAGAACCGACTCATCTGACGTTCGAGCGGGACGACGCGAGCCATCGTGCCGCCATGCGTGGCACGCGGCAGCGTCACCGACCTCATCTCGATCGGATGAGACCGAAGACGCAAACCGGCACGTCGGTGATGGGCCGGTCGGGCGGGCTCGGCTGTCCCCGGAGACGGCAGCGTGCCGCCATGGAAGGAACAGCGGCACGCTAGCCCTGGCGGGAGCGGTGGACGAATCCAAATGTGTGCAAGCATCGCCGTCATGGATGCGGACCAACCGACCGCCACTGTGGCGTCGGACGAGGATCATCTTTCGCTCGGCGAGTCGCGCCTACCGCCCGCGATTGCGTTGATCGTCTTCATGGCGATCAACATCGCCTTGCGCGTCTGGCTGCCGAGAGGCGGAGCGATCCGGCTGCCCTGGCTCGTGCCGGCGGTTGAGGTCGTCGTACTCGTCCTGCTGGTCCTGTTGCTCACGAGCGACCCGGACAGCGTTCGTCGTCGGGCGCGTTGGTTGCACAAGCTGTCGCTGACCTTTGTCTGCCTCCTGGTTGCGGGCGCACTGTGGGCGACGATCCTGCTCGTTTACGACTTGGTCAAGGGAATCGGCGAGACCAACTCGCCAACCAAGCTCTTGGCCACCGGTTCTGTGGTCTGGCTCGGCAACAACCTCTCGTTCGCGCTGCTCTACTGGCTGATCGACGGCGGAGGCCCACTTGCGCGCATGCGGGGACGGGTTCCGGTCGACTTCGCGTTCCCCCAGCAGTTGAGCCCCGAACTTGCGCCGCCCGGCTGGAGGCCCGTGTTTCTCGACTATCTGCATCTCGGCTTCACAAACGCGACCGCGTTCAGCCCAACCGATGTGATGCCGCTCACACTCCGCGCGAAGTACACGATGGTTCTTCAGTCGACCGTTTCCCTCGCGCTCTTCGGCCTGATCGTCGCGCGAGCAGTGAACGCGTTCCCCTAGGGCGGAATGCGCTCAGGCGGCCGTCCTGCACCTCACCCGTCCCTCGGCGGCACGGTTGAAAGGAGCTCAAGGGCCCGCCTGGATTCGAACCAGGGACCAAGGAATTATGAGTTCCCTGCTCTAACCGCTGAGCTACGGGCCCGAGGCGCCAACGCTACTCGTTAGAATCGCACGCGATGAAGGTCTTCCAGGCGGAGCGGCACTTCCAGACGACCGGAGGCCTCCATGTCACCGACATCACCGCCGAGGTGGCGGAGATCGTCCGCGAGTCCGGTGTCGTCGACGGGATCTGCTGCGTCTACTCGCCCCACACGACCTGCTGTGTCCGCGTCAACGAGTACGAGCGCGGGATGTTCGAGGACTTCGGCACGCTCCTCAGGCGGCTGGTCCCGGCGGAGACCTACTACGCGCACGACGACTGGGATCGCCGCACCGAGAACATCTGCGAGGAGGACATGGAGGCGGCGAACGGCCACGCGCACTGCATGTCGATGATCCTCGGGTCCGCGGGCGAGTCGATTCCGGTCGGCGACGGCGAGCTCTGCATGGGCCGGTGGCAGCGTGTGCTCTTCATCGAGCTCGACCGCTCACGGCCGCGCCGCTGGATCTGCAAGGTCGTCGGCTCCTGAGCTGAGCCACCGAGCTCTGGCTCTACGTGCTCAACCAGCCGTTCAACGACCGTCGGGGCAAGCAGCGCTCGCCGTATCGCGAGCTCTGGAAGGTGCGGACGATGTGGGTCGGCCTCGCACCGGTGTTCATGAAGGCGACCGTGCAGGCCGTCCTCGGCGGACCGAATCGCAAGCCGAGCTACAAGGTGACGCTGAAGAGCGACGACGTGCGCTGGCACTGGCGGCACACGCTTCCGCACACGATCCTCGTCGCGACCGTCGCGACGATCGCGGTCTACGCACTCCGCTACGGCACCTACCCGAGCCTCATCCTGCTCGGTAGCGGCGTCTACTGGGGCGCCCTCAACGTGATCCTGCTGGGCAACTTCATCGCCCGCAGCTGGCACGGCGTGAGCTCGGCGAAGGGCCTGCTCCGGCGGAGCAGCGGGGAGCAGCTCTCGGGCACGCTCGCCTCGCCGCCGCAGTCCTGACGGGCCTACGCCGCCCGCAGCGCCGCGATCTCGCGCCGCTCGGCGAGCCGGCGCAGCGCCTCCGCCTCGAGCTGGCGGACCCGCTCGCGCGTGACGCCCATGATCCGGCCGATCTCCTCCAGCGACTTCGGGTCGGACTGCCCGCCGAGCCCGTAGCGCAGACGGAGGATCTGCTGCTCGCGCTCGGAGAGCTCCGCCACCGCCGCGTGCAGCGCCTTCTCGGTCAACTCGACCTCGACCTGCTCGTCCGGCTGCGGATCGATGCTCGGGAAGAGCTCACCGAACGACGCGGAGTCGTCCATCCCGACGGGTTTGTCGAGCGACGTCACCGACCGGGCCGCCGACCGCACGTCGCGGATCTGCTTCAGCGGCAGCTTGGCTTTCTCCGCCAGCTCCTGATCGGTCGGCGGCCGCTCGAGCGTGGCGATCAGCTCGCGCTCCGCTCGAGAGATCCGCTGCTCTCGCTCGACGACGTGCACGGGGATGCGAATCGTGCGCGCCTTCGTCGCCACTCCGCGCTGCACCGCCTGCCGGATCCACCAGGTCGCATACGTCGAGAACTTGAACCCCTTCCGCCAGTCGAACTTCTCGGCGGCGCGAATGAGGCCGATGATCCCCTCCTGGATCAGGTCGAGGAGCGTCAGCCCGTGTCCCTGGTAGCGCTTGGCGATCGAGACGACGAGGCGCAGGTTGGAGCTGACGAGCAGATCCTTGGCGTGCTTGTCGCCTGCTTCGATCCGCTTCGCCAGCTCGACCTCCTGCGCGGCGGTCAGGAGCGGGTAGCGCCCGGCGTCGTTCAGGAAGAGCTGAAGCGAATCCGTCGTCGCCGACGCGATCTGGTCGTTGGTGTAGGCGACCTCCTCCTCGATCGCTCTCGAGCAGTCGTCGGTGAGCTCGACGCCGTGGTTCTCGAGCCGCTCGAGCAGGCTCTCGAGGTCGTCTTCCTCGAGCTCGAGCTTCGCGACGACCTCGTAGAGCTCCGTCATGTGGACGCAGCCGTGCTCGTCTCCGTGCTCGATCAGGGTTGCGATCAGATCCTGGGTCATGCCGCTCACGTTCCCTGCGATCCAGGCCCCTAACCCGGGTTTCAACGAATGCTTACAGCGCGGGCACCGCCGGCTTCACGTCGGTCGGGAACCCTGGCGGCGTGCTCCTTGCGAACGTTCATCCGCTCCCCCAGGCCGCCGTCCCGAGCGGGTCGGTCACCGGTTGGATCTGGCTGCTGGTCGTGCTGGCGCTGGTCGTCGCAGGCGGCGTCGTGCTGACGTCGCGCCGCTAGGTACCATCGAGCCGCCATGTGGTGGCTCTACATCCCGCTCCTGATCATCGGCGCCGTCCTCGTCGTCTTCCTGCTGCTGCTCCTGCTCGGGCGGTACCGGAACGGCGCGCTCCTGCGGCCCGTGATCGAGAAGCTCTCCCGCATCGGCTTCATGCGGCGCTTCTTCACCAAGGTCAGCACCGCGGCGATCGAGCGCCAGAACCCCGAGCTCGCGAGCGCGCTGAAGAAGATCAACCCGGTCGCGGCGAATCCCAATCCGCAGGCCGTGCAAAAGGCGATGAGCCGGCTCACGCCGGCGGAGCGGCGCGCCTACATGGAGGCGGCGCAGGAGCAGGGCGCCGTGCCGGAGAGCGCGAACCGGCAGATGCGACGGCAGGCCGAGCGGATGCAGCAGCAGGCGCGCGGCGGCCGCCCCGGCGGCGGCAGCTCGCGCAAACGCAAGCGCTAGCGGCCGTACGCCGAGAAGAGCAGCCGGCCATGCTCGCACACGGACGTCGGAGGCAGCACATTCACCGTGGTCGTGCCCCCACCGCGCGCCGTCACGCGCAGGCGGTACGCGGTCGGCTCACACGCCCCCTGGGTCTGCTCGCCCGTGCCCGGGACGTCCGGTGAGAACCGAGCGGTGGCCCGCGTCGACTGGCCGGGGCGCAGGGTCACGAGCACCGCGCTGAGCGCTCCGGGAAACGCCGCGCGGATCTCGGTCGGGAGCGCGCCGCCGTGCCGCCGAAGCAGCCGCCCTTGCGGCAGGCCGGTGACGCTGCACGAGGCCGTCGAGCTGTTCTTCAGGCGGAGCGCATAGGAGATGTTCCCGGCTCCGGCGCTGCCGGGGACAGCCGCAAAGCTGCCGGTCAGCTGCGAGCCCTTGCACATGACGATGCCCGCTGCGCCGGCAGCGGCCGTTCCGGCCGGCACGGCGAGGACTGCGAGGAGAAATATCAGAGCGGTCCTCATACGGTCTCTACGCCGCCGAGGGCCGCCGACGTCACACCGACCAAACTAGCGGGCGTTGATGTACTCGGTCAGGTACTGGATCTGGACGCTCTGCTGCTTCGACTGGAACTTGACGACATCCCCGATCGAGACGACCCCGACGATGTGACCGTGCTCGGCAACCGGGAGGTGCCGGATCCGCTGCTCGGTCATCAGCGCCATGCACTCCTCGATCGTCGTCTCCGGCGAGACGACGATCAACGGTGACGTCATGATCTCGCGCACGGCCGTCTCGCGGTCGTTGCGGCCCTCGAGGGTCACCCGCCGCAGATAGTCGCGCTCGGTGACGATTCCCGTGATTCGCCCGCGCACCGACACGAGCATCGCGCCCACGTTCGCGTCGAGCATCTGCTGAGCCGCTTCGAGCACCGAATCGTCGGCGTCGACGGAGAGCACGGCGCTCCCCTTCCCGGCGAGGATCTCCGAGACGCTGCTCATCCCCGCACGATGCCACGCCTTACCTCGGGAGTCAAAGCTCCGAGGGCGCGGCCGTTACCGGTTGCGGGCGGCCCTGCCGACCGTGAGGTCGAGCACCACCGTGCAGATCGAGAGGATGATCGCCGCCCAGATCGCCGTCCAGAAGAACGAGTCGATCGTCAGGTAGCGGGTCAGCCAGTCGGTGAGCTCGAGCAGCAGCGCGTTGACGATCACCGCGAACAGACCGAGCGTCAGGATGATCAGCGGGAGCGTGAGCAGGCGGAGGATCGTCCCGATGATCGCGTTGACGATGCCGAAGAGCGCCGAGACCCAGATGTAGCCCCAGACCCCGCCGGAGACGGTGAGGCCGGACAGGATCCACGCCGTCAGCGCGAACGCCACGGCCAGCACTGCCCAGGTGATCAGCAACGAGCGAAGCACGGCGTGCGAGACCCTACCGGAACCTCTCGTCCACGTCGATAGGCTCCTCCGGTGTCCGTCGCGGAGCGCTACATCCGGCTCGGGTTGCAGCTCGGGCGGCTCGCCGACGGCATGGTCGACGCGTACTTCGGGCCGCCGGAGCTCGCCGCGGCCGTCGAGGCCGAGGCGCTCGCCGAGCCACTTGCGCTCGTCCACTCGGCGGAGGCCCTGCTCGACGAGCTCGCCGACGGCTGGTTGCGCGACCAGGTGACCGGGCTGCGCACCTACGCCGGTGTGCTGGCCGGAGAATCGTGGGCCTATGCCGACGAGGTGGAGGGCTGCTACGGCGTCCGGCCGGCCTATACCGGCGAAGACGTCTTCGCAGCCGCGCACGAGCGGCTCGAGGAGCTGCTCCCCGGCGACGGGGCGCTCGCCGAGCGTCAGGAGCGCTGGGAACGGTCGATCAACGTTCCGGCCGAGCACGTTGCGAGCACGGCGACGGCAGTGGTCGGCGAGGCGCGCGCCTGGACGCGCGGACTGCTGGATCTGCCGAGCGGCGAAGGCGTCGAGCTGGAGATCGTCCGCGATGAGCCCTGGCTCGCCTTCTGCTACTACCTCGGCGAATTTCGCAGCCGGATCTCCATCAACGTCGATCTCCCGATGTCGGCGCTCGAGCTGCTGCGGTTGACATTGCACGAAACGTACCCGGGCCACCACGCGGAGCGCTGCAGCAAGGAGGAGCTGCTCGTGCGCGAGCGTGGCCTGCTCGAGGAGACGCTCGTGCTCGTGCCGACGCCGCAGTCGCTCGTCTCGGAGGGAATCGCCAAGCTGGCTCCGTCCCTGGTCCTCGAAAGCGCCGGCGGCGAGAGGTTCGCTGCGATCCTGAGCGACGCCGGGATCGAGCTCGACCTCGCTCACGCCCTCGAGGTCGACCGGGCAGGCGAGCCTCTGTCGTGGGCGATCGTCAACGCCGGGCTGCTGCTCCACGACGACGGAGCGGACGACGCCGAGGCGCAGGAGTACCTCGAGCGCTGGGGCCTGATGACGCCGGAGCTCGCTGCGCACCTGATCCGCTTCCTGCGCGATCCGACCTCCCGGACGTATGCGATCACCTACGCGGCCGGGCGCGAGCTCTGCGCCTCGTTCGTGACGGCCGAGCCTGAGGGCTTGCGCCGGCTTCTGACCGAACAGGTTCGGGTGCGCGATCTGCTGACCGCACCGGCCGAGGGCTTGCCCTCCGGCCGTACGGCAAGCAAACTGACCCCGTGAGCGCGGGCGACTCCCAGAGCACGTCCGGTCCGGGCGGCTCCCCGAGACTCGCGCGGGCCAGGCGGAACGTGCATCTCACCGTGGACGAGCGCGTCGCCCGCGGCAAGGAGGCCCGGCAGGCTGCGCCGCGGGCGGCGCACGGGGACTGGGAGCCGGCGGGCGACCGGCCCGACCCGATCGCGCTTCTCGAGGAACAGGCCGAGACCCGCGAGCCCGAGCTCGTCCCGATCCGCTACGGGCGGATGCTCGAGTCGCCCTTCGCGTTCTACCGCGGCGCGGCGCTCGTCATGGCGGCCGACCTGTCGGTGACGCCGCGCTCGGGCATCAACGTCCAGCTCTGCGGCGATGCCCACCTGTCGAACTTCGGGCTCTTCGGCTCGCCCGAGCGGCAGATCCTCTTCGACATCAACGACTTCGACGAGACGCTTCCCGGGCCATGGGAATGGGACGTGAAGCGCCTTGCCGCGAGCGTCGAGGTGCTCGGCCGCGAGCGCGGCTTCTCCGCCTCCGACCGGCGCGTCATGGTCATGGCCGGCGTCCGCGAGTACCGGCTCGTGATGCGGCACGCGGCGCGGCTCGGGACACTCGAGGCCTGGTACGACCACATGGACGCCGAGCAGGTGATGAGCTGGGTCCGCACCGAGGTGTCGGCCAACCGGCTGGGCAAGAAGGAAGGGAAGCAGGCGGCGAAGGACGTGGCCAAGGCCAGGACCCGCGACAGCATGAGGGTCTTCGCGAAGCGGGCCGACGAGATCGACGGCAAGCTGCGGATCGTCCCCGATCCACCGCTGATCGTGCCGATCGACGAACTGGTCGGTCCGAGCATCACGACCGACGACTCCGAGAAGCTGATGCGTTCGCTGATCCAGAAGTACCGGCGTTCGCTGGCCGACCATCACCATCCGATCGAGGAGTTCGAGTACATCCACACCGCCCGCAAGGTGGTCGGTGTCGGGAGCGTCGGCACACGGGCGTGGATCCACCTCTTCATCGGGCGCGACGAGCAAGACCCGCTGTTCCTCCAGTCGAAGGAAGCCGAGGCCTCGGTTCTGGAGCGGTTCGTCGGCAAGAGCGAGCACAACCACCATGGACAGCGAGTCGTGGTCGGTCAGCGCTTGATGCAGGCAGCCAGCGACGTCTTCCTCGGTTGGATCCGCGTCAAGGGCCTGGACGGCACGACCCGCGACTACTACGTCCGCCAGTTCCACGACTGGAAGGGCAGCGCCAACGTCGAGAGCCTGCTCGTGCCGGGAGCGACGGCGTATGCGCGGCTGTGCGGAGCGACACTCGCCCGCGCACATGCGCGCTGGGGCGACCGGATCGCGATCGCGTCGTACCTCGGCGGCGGGAATGCGTTCGACCGGGCGATCGCAGACTTCTCGGCCGCGTACGCCGAGCAGAACGAGCGCGACTACGAGACCTTCATCGCCGCCGTCGAGCAGGGCCGCCTCGAGGCCGAGGTCGGCCTTTGATCACGCACCGCCCAGGCTGATCTCCGCGGGCAGCACGTCGGAGCCCGGCTCCGGGGCCAGTTCGTCCCGCACCCGCGTGTCGAAGTACACGTAGGCGGTCGTCAGCGCGACGAACGGCATCGTCACCGCGTAGACGACGCCGGCAACCACGTCGAGCAGGCTCAGCGGGGCGTTCGTCAGCAGGAGGAGTAGCGAGCCGACGAGCGGGCCTGCGAGCAGCGCGACTCCCGCGCCGAGGATCGTGAGCGAGCCGACCTTCAGCCAGTTGCGCCGCACGAGGCGGCTGCTGCGCCGCAGCGCGGCCGCTGCGGAGAGCCGCTCGAGCGCGATCGCCGGTGCGATCAGCGCCCAGCGAACGGCGAGCCAGATCGCCACCGGGATGAGAAAGAGCGAACTGGCGAGCAGCACGACCGCGACCGCCGCGATCACGAGGGCTCCGAGCAGCGGCCAGACGCCTCGAGCGGCGAGCCGGTAGGCGCGGACCGGCCCGACCGGCCGGCCGTGGGCGATCTCGACGAGCGCCCAAGCGGTGGCGGACTGCACGAGACCGATCGCGAGCAGCGTCAGCGCGGCCCCGAGGCCGACCAGGAGCAGAACGAGCAGCCCGGCGCCCGGGCCTTCGGTCGAGATGCCGACGAAGCTCGACGTCCTGAGCATCAGCGACTGAAGCAGGGCGACGAGCAGCGAGATCGGGACGAGCAGGAGCCCGATCCCGAGGAACAGCCCGATGTGCCGGCGGTACATCCGGCCGGAGGCGGCGATGATCTGGCCCCACGCCCGCCGGCGCGCAGGCTCGAGCGGTGCGGTCGGCCGCCAGGTCGCGCGCGAGAGCCCGAGCAGCGCCAGCACGACGATGATCGCGAGCGCAAGGAGGACGGGGCCCGGCTCGTGCACGAGCCGCCGCAGGATGTCGGAGCCGCCCGCGACGGCCCCGCAGAAGAAGTCGGTCGTCCGGGTGCCCAGCACGCCGCCCGCCGGGATCGCATAGCTCCGGCTGCGCCAGCCTTCGGACCACCGGATCGGCTCCGTCCACTGGCGTTTGAGGTTCGGGCCGGTCGGCCCGTTGAAGAACGCCCGCTGCAGCTCGCCCCACCGGCCCTGGAACCCGATCCAGGGGAACTGGGCATGCGCCTCGGTGGGGTCGCTCGGGATCGTCTCCACGACGGGTCGAACATCGTCGGACGGCCCGCGCGTATCGTCGCAACCGACCCCTTCCGAGGCGGAGCTGCCGAGGTACAGCGCCTGACCGTAGAAGTTCGCATGCGAGCCGGCGGCGACGCTGACGACCGGGTGGGTGCCGTCGACGAGCTCGAGCTTGGACGCGCCCCAGCTCGCGCCCTCGGCGCCCTCGTGCTGGCTGTATCCCACCTCGACGGGCTGCTGCTCGAGCGCCTCCTCGGCGGTCGCCGCGTCGAAGTTGAGCTGGATCATCTCCCAGTCGCCTTCGTGGGGGTTGTTCCAGTCGTTGAAGACGTAGAAGAGCCAGTACTGCAGCGCGAGCTTCCCGGGCCGCGCCGCGTCCGTGGCGACGTGCGCATAGACGGTGGGCTTCGTCCCTGCCGCGATCTTTCGCTCCCACTGCTCGTAGGAGCAGCCGGGGTTGAGCGCGTCGCCGGGGAAGTCGAGGTGGTAGCCGTAGAGCCCCTTCCCGACCCGGGCCGCGGTCGGCGCGATCGCGATCAGATCGGTGCGGTTCCAGGGCCCGCGCAGCGAGACCGTGTCGGCGCCGAACAGGATCTTGACGTCGACCGGCCGGTAGGGCTCGCCCGGCCCGCACTCCTTCGGCTGGGTGACGAGCCGCACCACGGGCGCGTAACGCTCGGCGAGCTCACGCTCCGCGTGGACACCGCCCGACGCCGCGCCACAGAAGCAGAGCGCCGTGAGCGCCGCGACGATGAGGATGGTCCGGCGGTGGGGCAAGAAGCCGGCGAGGGCAGCCCGCGCGCTGCGCGGACCGCCCTCGTCGCGGTGGTTCAGGTACGAACCTCTTCGGGGTAGCCCTCCCAGCGAGCACATAGTGCGTAGAGCACGATGATGTTCAACGTGAGGATCGTGAGCGCCCAGAGCGGATATGCACTCGAACCGAGCCAGCTCAGCTGACCGACGATGTTCACGATCACGAGCACGATCGTGGTCCATCTCGCCCAGCTTGCACCGCTCCAGAGCGCCAGTCCTACGAGGAATATCAGGACGCCCCAGATCATCATGACCCAGCCCCAGGTGGTCGTGTCGAACACGATCAGCTGGCTGCCGTGGATCACGTAGTAGTTGTTGCGGATGACCGCGATCAGGCCCTCGAAGAAATCGAGCGTGCCGATGACCACCATGATCACCCCGGCGAACCCGATCCAGCCTGCCATCGGTGGTTTCATGCTCCACCCTCTCTATTCGATGTCACTGACTGACTCCGTTTCTCGTTGAGCCAATCAGACTCCGCCACTTGTTTCAACGTATTTCGCCGCAGTCCTACGCCCAGGGGTGGGCCGAGAACGGGCGCCGGGCCTGCCGAAGGGAGCTAGGCTCGGCGATCACCATGGAACACACGCGCCTGGGGAACACGGGACTGAAGGTGAGCCGGCTCGCGCTCGGCTGCATGAGCTACGGCGACCCGACCACCCCGAACGCCCATCCGTGGGCCCTCACCGAGGACAAGGCACAGCCCTTCTTCCGGCAGGCAGTCGAGCTCGGCGTGACGTTCTGGGACACCGCGAACGTCTACCAGCTCGGGACGTCCGAAGAGGTCGTGGGCCGCGCGATCACCCGCTACTCGCGCCGCGAGGAGATCGTGCTCGCGACGAAGGTGCGCGGATGGATGCACGACGGTCCCGGCGGAGAAGGCCTGTCGCGGAAGGCGATCCTCGAACAGGTCGACGCGTCGCTGACGCGGCTCGGCACCGACTACATCGACCTGTACCAGATCCATCGCTTCGACCCGGACACGCCCGTCGAGGAGACGATGGAGGCATTGCACGACATCGTCAAAGCGGGCAAGGCGCGGTACATCGGCGCGTCCTCGATGTATGCCTGGCAGTTTGCCAAGCTCCAGCACGCCGCAGATCTCGGCGGGTGGACCCGATTCGTATCGATGCAGAATCAGTACAACCTGCTGCGCCGGCACGACGAGCAAGAGCTCATGGCCATGTGCGGTGACATGCGAGTGGGCCTCGTGCCGTACTCACCGAACGGGAAAGGCCGCCTCGCACGCCCGGCCGGCGAGCAGAGCCGTCGCGCCGACACCGACAAGGTCGTGCAGGCGTTCGACTCCCCGTACGACGAGCCCGTCATCAACGCCGTACAGGTGCTCGCCGAATCACGCGGCGTCACCATGGCTCAGATTGCGCTGGCGTGGGTCCTGCGCAATCCGCTCGTGTCGGCGCCGATCGTCGGCGCAACCAAGCCCCACCACCTCCCGGAAGCGGTCGACGCGCTCAGCCTCGAGCTGACGGATGAGGAGGTCGAAGCCCTCGAGGCTCCGTACCAGCAGTACGGGCCGTCCTGGTACTAGCGCGGGCTGAGGCCGAGAGCGTGCTGCTTGGCACGCTGGAACTCTTCATCGGTGAGCGCACCGGACAGATGGAGCGTGTGGAGCCGTTCGAGCTCGCCGGCGACGGATCCTGAGCCGGCACCGGACGAGGTCGCCGGCTCGGGGTGGTGATGTCGTCGCGGTCTTTGCCCCCACCAGTCCTCCGCGCGCGCCGTCAGCGCCTCGGCACGACCGGTCAACCCGGGGCCTCCGCCATAGACGGCGTCGGGAAACTCCCGCAGCGTCTGGCGGCGCAACGCATAGACGCCAAGGGCGGCCAGCGCCCCGAACAGCAGGATGCCAAGCGGCGTCCGCAGCGAGTGCGTAGGCCCCCAGAGAACCAGCAGCAGGTACGCCGACCCGGCGACCGCCCAGGCAACTGCCTGCCGGGTGTTCAGGATCGGCGCCAGCCAGGCGCGCAGTCTTGTCGCGATGCGGGTCGGCCCGGCAAGCGCCGCCCCCAGCACCGTGACGATGCCGTAGGCGATCAGCGCCCAGCCGATCTGCCCGAGCAGTTGCGTCGCGATCAACCAGACACGGTGCCCGACGGGCCTGGTCTGCGGCGTCGTGAGCGCAGCCAGGGTGTAGTTCTCGCCGACTCGACGGGCGACGAGGAGGAGCAGCCCGACCACGACGATGCTCCAGCCGATGTCGCGCAGCGTCGCCTGGCGAGCCCCACGAGCCAGATAGAGCGCCAGCGCCCACAGCAGCAGGACGAGCACGACGAGCCAGACGCTCAGCACCCTGATCGCCTTGACCGTGTCCTGGGCGACGGAGAGCTGGTTGGAGTGGAGAACCGTGATCTGGCCGGCGTCGGCCGGGATGTTGCTCAGCAGGTTGCCCGAGAAGCCGAACTGCTTCGCCAGGTCAATCACGACCGTTCGGAGATCCACAGTGACCGTGCCGTTCGCCGTCGAGACTCCGGGCCGCGTCTTGTTCTCGAGGATCGCAACCAGCTGCTCGTGAGCAACCTGGTTTGCGTTCTCCCACAGGGTCACCACCCGCGGCTGGCCGAGTAGCTGATCGACGCCCTGCTCCGCCGGGCTCCGCAGAGCAGCCGCGATCGGGCTCCCGAGAGCCTCGTATTTCGTCGGCAGGTTCTTCGCGATCTGTCCCGAGACATCGACGTTCTCGTAGACCTGGTTGACGATGTAAACGGAGAGAGCCGATCGAACCTGCGGATCGTTGATCAGCTGGGCGCTGGCCTTCGTCCACGACTGCGTGTCGAGCGCCTGCCGGTTGACCCACGTTGTGAGAGCCGAGAGGAAGCCGATCAGCGCGGCGAGGACGATCAGGGCCCAGATGAGCACGCTGCGCTCCCGGCTCATGACTCTCGCCGGTGCGACTATCGGCAGCGGCTCGACTGCGACAGGTTCGTTCGCTGACATGACCCGGGCGGGTGGGGTGAGCGGGGAGAGCCGGCGCTGTTCGCCGTCCTCCCCGCTCGACTCCCTAGGAGTTGACCGCGTCCGAGACCTCACCCTCGGATTTCTCGATCGCCTTCTGCAGTTCGTCGTAGTCGCCCTTGTCGATCGCCTTGTTGATCCGCTTCTCGGAGTGGACGAGCGCCGCCTCGACCTTGTCGGCGTACGTGTCGTCGACCACGGCCACCACCGCCGACGATCCGGGGGGCAGATACTCCTCGAGCTCGACGCCGAGCTCCTTCTCCTCGTGGCGCTTGGACAGGTGGCCGAGCAACGCCCCGATCCCGGCCCCGATCGCGGTGGCCGCCAGCAACGGCGGTGCGAACAGCCCGACCACGAGCCCGGCCGTCCCGCCCAGAACCGCGCCGCCGGTGGTCCGCGGGTCCCCGTGTTCATCCACTTCGACCTTGCCGTCGGCGTCACGATGCATGACGACTGCGGCGACGACCTGGTAGTCAGCGGCGGACTCTCCCGCCTTCAGTGCCTTGAAGTCCTCGGTCGCCGACTCAGCCTTGTCATAGGCTCCAACGACGAGCACCAGATTGTCGTGCTCCATTGCTCCTCCTTCGCCGCGTTGCGGTTGACGTCCGGAAGCTACGGCGAAGCGGCGCACGGCGTCATCGTCCAAAGTGTCTGATGTCGCCGATCGGCTCAGGGAGCCAAATCCCGCGCCGTCAGCCGAGAGAGGCGAGAATCCAGCCGGTGTCGTCTTCTCCGGGTGAGCTTGCGGCGGCGCTCGTCGCGATCGACTCCGTCAATCCGGCGCTCGTGCCGGGTGGGGCAGGCGAACGCGAGATCGCCTCCTTCGTCGCCGACTGGTGCGGGGCGCACGGGTTCGAGGTCGAGGTGCTCGGGGACGAGCGCCCGAGCGTCGTCGCCACACGGCGCGGCTCGGGCGGGGGCCGCTCGCTGCTTCTGAACGGGCACCTCGACACCGTCGGAGTCGCAGGGATGGAAGGGCCGTTCGAGCCGCGCATCGAGGGCGACCGGCTCTACGGACGCGGAGCGTATGACATGAAGGGCGCGCTGGCCGCGATCCTGCTCGCAGCGAGCGATGTGCGGGGCCTGCGAGGGGACGTGATCGTGACGCTGGTCGCCGACGAGGAGCTTGCGTCCGTCGGCACCGAGGCGGTGGTCGAGTCCGTGCGCGCCGACGCGGCGATCGTGGTCGAGCCGACCGACCTGCGTGTGGCGGTCGCACATCGAGGCTTCGTCGGCTTCGAGCTCGAAACCGCGGGCATCGCAGCCCACGGCTCGCGGCCGGATCTCGGCGTTGACGCAATCGCAAAGATGGGCCTGATCCTGGTCGCGCTCGCAGAGCTCGATCAACGGCTTCAGAACGGATCCGCACACCCGCTCGTCGGCCCGGCTTCGCTCCACGCGTCGCTGATCGAGGGAGGCCAGGAGCTCTCGACCTTTCCCGCGAGCTGCCTGCTCACGGGCGAGCGCCGCACGATCCCCGGCGAAACCGTCGAGCAGGTCGAGCAGGAACTGCGCGCGATCGCGGGAGACGCCGCCTTGCGGATCATCGCGAGCAGGGAGCCGCTCACCGCCGAGCCGAACCATCCGTTCGCGGAGCTCGTGCGCAGCATTGCCGACACGGGCGACTACACGGGCGCGCTGTTCTGGACGGACGCCGCACTGCTCGCGAGCGCCGGCATCCCGGCCGTCGTGTTCGGGCCGGCAGGCGAGGGAGCCCACGCAGCCGTCGAGTGGGTCAGCCTCAGCTCACTCGACCGCGTCCGCGAGGTGGTTGGGCGCGTCGCCGCCGATTGGTGCGCGTAAGCCCGCTGTTTGGCACAAACTTGGGCCCATGACGGCAGCTGATCCAGTCCTCGATCGCATCCTTGCCTGGGCCGCGGCTGAGGACGCCGTCCGGCTCGTCGTCGTGACGAGCACCCGCGCCCGCCCAGAAGGGCCGCCCGACGAGCTCTCCGACTACGACATCATCCTCGCCCTCACCGACCTCGCCCGCTTCGACCCGGCTTCCGCGTACGGCACGCCGGCGACGCGTTGGGGCGACGAGCACGACCTACATGGGACGCGGGCGTTCTTCCGTGGCGTCGTCTACGAGGACGGCATCAAGGTCGACTGGACGCTCTGGCCGATGAATGTTCCGGAGCTGATCGCGGAGCGCGGACTGAATCACAACCTCGACGTCGGCTACCGCGTTCTGCTCGACAAGGACGGAGTGACCGCCCGCTGGCCGCAGCCCACGTTCCGTGCACACATCCCGGCAAGGCCGACCGAGGAGGAGTACGTGGCGCTCGTCGAGGAGTTCTGGTGGAGCGCGACGTACGTGGCGAAGGCGAGAGCGCGGGGCGAGCTGTTCTTCGCACGGTTCGTGCTCGACGCGGAATTGACCTACGACTGCCTTCGGAGAATGCTCGAATGGCGCATCGAGCTCGACCGTGACTGGAACTGGAAGCCGGGAGCCTACGGTCGCGGTATCGAGCACGAGCTGCCGAAGGAGATCGCCGACGACCTCGAGGCCGCCCATGATTCGGTCGGAGGGACGTTCGAGCTCTTCCGCCGGGTTGCTCGCGAAGTCGGCGAGCGGTTGGGGCACGCCTACCCCGAGCTTGCCGACAGATCAGTCTGCGCGTATGTCGAGAAGCTCGGGCTGAGCACGACCCGCGCGCCTCTGCCCGATCGAGAACTCTGAGCAGGGCTGCTCAGGTATGAGGTGGCGCACGCGATCAGGGCGAGATGTCCTGCGCGAGCTGCGCCGGTGTGAGCTTGGCTCCGGTTGCTGCGAGTCTGCGGTTCGCAAGCCGTAAGAGGCCGTCGAGACCGCCGCAGAGGTCGCAGACGTAGGCGCGGACGACGCCGTCGGTCGAGGCTGTCGTCACCGTCCGTCCGTCCGCGGCGAACCCGGCTCCGACGCTGCAGCAATGGAGGCGGCGGGAATCGAACCCGCCTCCGCGGTCGCCTACTTTGGCCTCCGCCAATGGCGGCTCTTTGGCGAGAGAGTTCAAGACGACGGGCGAAGCACGGTGGCGTGGTTCCGACAACCACATTGGCGTTTTCGCGAGATGCGTCTGTGACACCCATGCGGTCGGCTCTCCTGACCCGACCGGCTCCCAGCGTCCCCAAGCTTGAGTCCCATGCGTCTGATCGACGCCACGGGATGGGGGTCGCCCTGCTGCTGACCAGCGCGCGTTGAGTCGCCCAACCTCGCCCGCCTACCGCCAACACATACCGGCCGCAGCCGGGCCGGATTTCTACGGCTTGATCAGATGCTTGACCTCGAACGACTCCTGCGGCGGCGGCCCAGCGTCGATAACCGCGTCGCCCAACGCCGCGCGAGCAGCAGGCAGCAGCCGCTCTTCCATGAAGCGTTCGAAGTCGGCCTGCGACTCCCAGACGTCGACCGACCACCACTTTCCGTTCTCCTCGCCCGCCGCATGCACGATCAGCCCCGCTGGCGGGTTGTCGTCTGCTCCCACCGCCTGCGAAACCTTCTCGTACTCGGCCCAACCCGTCTCGGTCGCCTTCTGAATCACTACCCAAGCCATCGCCGCCCCTTTCTCGACTGTCTTGTCTGAGCAAGCATCTCATCCCTCACCGGCAGCAAACAAGTTGCTGCCCGAAGAACGGGCCACTCGCAAACACACGCACGGGCGCCCAGACGAGCACCGTGGTGCGCAGCTCACCGTCCCCCTGATGCGGTGAACTCGTCGGCGGCCCGGCGGGCTCGAGGCGGTTACGCGGCGTCGTTCGCTTCTTCCTGAAGGAACGTCAGAACCGCCTCTTTCGGAAGGACGCCGTGGCCGGCATGTGGAACCACGCACAGCTGCGCGCCGGGGATCGCTCTGAACATCTCGACCGCATGCTCGGGCGTGACGATGTCTTCATCGCCGATGATGATCAACGTCGGCGCCCTGATGCCTTGTAGTTGCTCCGGAGTGAAGTCGGGTTCTGCAATCCACATCGGCTTCAGGCGTCCGAGGACGATCGGCCAATGGTCGGCGCCGTCGGGAGACAGGCGGCCGTACGTCTCGGACACGGGCTCGACCGCAGGATCGAACGTGCGCGCCCACTCTTGGTTTTCCTCGGTGTAGCCGTCGACGCGAGATTGCGCCCCCGTGACCGCGAGCCGCGTCACGCGCTCGGGGTGATGGACCGCGATGTCGAGGCCGATGATCCCCCCATCGCTGTAGCCGACTACGACGGCGCTCTCGACCTCCAACTGGCGCATGAGCTCGACCGTGTCCTCGGCCATGTCGTGGTAGTGGAACGAACGATCCGTGGCATCGGCGGTGCGTCCGTGTCCCATCTGCTCGATCGCGATCACCTGGAATGGAGGTGAGAAGAACGGGATCCACTTCTCCGGGATCGCACCACTCCCGCCGTGCAGCAACAGCAGCGGCGGCCCTTCCCCGTGGACTTCGTAGTACATCTTCAGCCCGTTCACGGCCGCGTAGGGCACGTTGCGGCTCAGTCGCCGTCCAGGACGCCCGACAGCCATTGCAGCGCAACCTGGTAGCGCTCGTCTGCGCGGCCACCATGGTTGCCGGAGTTCTCTCTGTGCTCGTGCGCGATCCCGGCTTCGTCGAGGTGGTGGCTGAGGAGCCGGTGGCCCCAATGCAGGTTGTAGTCGTCGTTGGAGCCTGCGTCGAGCAGGATCCCGGACAGCTTCCGGAGGTTGTCGAGACGGTCGTGCACGTTGACGACGGGGTCGAAGGCGAGCCAGCGGTCCCAGACCTCCTGGATCAGCTCGCCGCTGGGCCAGGCCACGGGCAGATCCACGTAGAACGGCGGACGATCCGGATTGGGTGAATACGTCGCGGAGTAGTCGTAAACGAGCTCCGACCAGATGTTCCCCTCGATCGGGCCGTTGGGTGCCTCCGGCCAGATGCTGTCGAAGTACTTGTACGGCATGAACTTGTGGGTCATGTCCAGGAACGAGTCGCCCGAGAGCATGGCCAGCGCGCAGAAGACATCGGGGTTGCGCGAGGTCACATTCCAGGCGCCGAAGCCTCCCGACGAGAAGCCGAAGACGCCTCGGCTTCGCGCGCTCGGAATCGTGCGATAGGCCGAGTCGACGGCCGGGACCACATCGTGCAGCAGGTACTGCTCGAAGTTGCCTGTCACAGGCGAGTCCACCCACTGGCCGCAGCCCCAGCGCGACCAGCCGTCGGGTACGACGACGATCATCGGAGACGCCTCCATGCGCCCGAACACCGGGTCGAGGACGTCTTCGAGCGGCGGCGACCATCGCTGGCCGTCGGTGGCCGGGGTGATCATCTCTGCCGCGGTCGTGCCATACGCCTGCAGCAGGTAGGCGGTCGGATAGCGACGGTCTGACTCTTCGTAGCCCGGGGGTAGATAGACGAAAAGATCTCGTTCGCTCGGATCCCCCAACAGATTGCCGGCGAGCTGCGAGCCCTCGAGCCGCGTGTGCTTGATCACTTCGCGCTCCGTGTCGGTTGGTTGGCGAACGACTCTAACGGTCGGATTCGGTTCCCGAGCGAGCGCCGTCTGCGCAGTGGCCCTCGCGCCTGAGCGGTCGGCTTGTATAGCACGTTGTCAAAACGACAACAGCGCCACGTAACGGACAGCTGTCAAACCCCTCCGGCGCCGCTTGAGCGGCGGCTTCGCATGTCCCTTAGCTAGGTGATGAAGCGGTGGATGGCCTCGTTGGCGTGGTCCTGAAACGACGGGTTGGCCAGATCGGGCAAGAAGTCCGCTTGGTTGACCAACGGCCCCGTAAGCGTGTTGGCCCCGCTGGCGTAGAACATGCCGCTGGACAGGGTCGGGTCGGTGACGCCGTCGACGAGCCGCTTCGCTCCCACGTCGAGTTTGTGGGCGAGACCTAGGGCGGGCATGACGTACTTGGCGGCTACCCGCATCGGGAGGGGAAGGTCGCTGGGGGCTTGTGTGCCGGTGGTGTTGCCGGGGCTCACGGTGATGAAGCGGCGGTCGGGGTGTTGGCGGGCCAGGCAGGCCATCCATAGCGCCCCGATGTACTTGGCCTGCCCGAAGGCTAGGTTGAAGTCAGGTTTTCTATTGGCGAAATAGCTGCCGTCGATCACAGTGGCGAGCTCATCGGCTGAGGTTGAGACGAACGATGGCCCCTTCATCCGCAACTTCGGGACCCCCCTGACTGCTTCGCTTCCGGCGATGACCGCAACCTCGCCAAGCCGATCCTCGGCCAGGAGCCCTTCGAGGAGGACGACGTGGCCAAGGACGTTCGTCGCGAACACGGTGGTGACCCCGTCAGCGGTCAAGTCCATCGACTGCGGGCCGATGACGCCGGCGTTCATGACCAGCGCGTCGACGGATCCGTTGACGGCCGCAAGGCCAGCGCGCACCGAACCCAGATCGGCGACATCCATGAGAACGATGTCGAAGATGCGCCGGCCGGTCTCCGCTTCGAGCTCGGCCTTTGCCGTTGTCGCCCGATCTCGGTTGCGGCACGCCAGGTAGATCCGCGCTATCTCAGGGCGTAATGCCAGTTGCCGGGCTACATCCTTCCCGATCCCGGAGTTGGCACCGGTGATCAGTACCGTCTTTTCTGCGAGTGCGCTCATTGTTCGGATCTCTCTAAATTTTGAAGTATTCACTCCAGTATGTCATACTGTAATGAAGTGTCAACTCCAATTCATGTAGTAGATAGGTATGCCGATGTCCGCGACTGGTAGCGATGGAGAGAGCTCTGGTGAGCGAACGTTCACAGCCAAGGGGCTAGCCACCCGCGAACGGATCGTCGAAGCCGCGGCGATGCTGATGTATTCGGGCGGCGTGGCAGGCACCAGCTGGGAGGACGTGCAGAATGCGGCCGGCGTAAGCGCCTCGCAGCTCTACCACTACTTCGGCGACAAGCAGGGGTTGGTCCGGGCCGTGATCGCACATCAGACCCGGGCGATCCTCGAGAGCCAACAACCTCCGCTCGCAAGCCTGGACAGTTTGGAGGCCCTGCGGGCATGGCGTGATCTCTTGGTCGAGGGCCGACGTCAAATCCAATGCCAAGGTGGCTGCCCCCTGGGAAGCCTCGCCGGAGAGCTGTTCGAGGCACACCCGGAATGTCGCGAGGATCTGATCGACGGATTCGACCGGTGGGAAGGCGCGATTCGAGATGGATTGCAGGCCATGTATAAGCGCGGCGACCTGCGGCGGAGCGCCGATCCCGACCGCCTGGCCACGGCTCTGTTAGCTGCCGTCCAAGGCGGGTTAGTCCTTTCACAGGTCCACCGTGACGTCGCCCCACTCGAGGCGGCACTGGACACCATCCTCGAACACATCGCCTCACTCACGACCAGGCGTCGTTCTGAGCCCCGCCGATTGGAGTCGCATCGCTGAGCGAATCGGCGGCAGATTCTTACTGGAGCGCGTTGTCGTATCGACAACAGAAATGGACCTGAGGGGAGTTCTTTCAAACCCTCCTGAAAGTCTGAAGGGCCTCCTCAACGCCCTCATGCCAGGATCTCACGACCTGTGATTCGAGGCAAGTTGCGGACGCGGTGGGACGACCTGTAGGCGACGGTGTGCTGTGTGAGTCTAGATTCGGCGGCGACCGCCCCTTCCCGGGGTGACGGCTGCGGCCACGACCGCGGTTTTTGCGACTGGCGACGGGCCAGGTGTGACGGCGGCTGCGACCACCGCTGTCTTCGCCACGGGTGCGCCGATGACGCCAACTCTTCCTACACGCGCTGGTCTGAGGGGCATCTTCAGTCTCCTTCGTTTGCAGTTGCTTGGTCCGCCTCGATCGAGGCGATGATCGCCTGGATGGGAATCCGCCCGTTTGCGAGCAGCTGGCCGCCTGAACGCCGTGCTGCTGCTGCGAACGGTGCAGCCCAGAGGTTTTCCCAGATGAGGACTCCGGCCGTGCTTCCCGGGTCCATAGCAGCGGCGAGGTGCGCGACGTCTTCGGCGGCCAACAACTCCGCTAGCTGAGCCTCGACTGCCTCGAGTTCTCCAAGTTCGGCGATATCGGAAAGCTCGCATCGCGTCGACCGAACCGTCCTCGTTCTTGGTCAGGATCAATACATCAATCACGCGGATGGTTCCGGAGTTGACCAAGGCGATCAGCTCGTTCGCCATTTCGCCCGTGAAGTTGCTTGCACCCGCGGGGAACTCGACGACGAGGTAGTCGACGGGACCGAGTTGATCGAGGGGTGTCTCTGTCATCGTTTCGTCCCTTTCGGTTGATTTCCGCTGCCCATTCGACTTGCGGTTATTGCCTGCCAAGGGCGACGCGGAGTTCGGCTTCGTCGTCTTCGATCAGGTCGCCGCTGATGTCGACGGTCACCTGTTTGATCGTGCCGGTGAAGGCGAATGGCGAGGTGTACTCGGGCGTGACGGCGGAGCCGGGGTTGGAGCCGCAGGCCAGTGCGCCTGGGTTGATCGCGAAAGGCACCGTGACGGGTGCTTCGGCGTTCCCGGCGAGCTTGCCGTCGATGTAGAGCTGGAGTCTGCCTGGAGCTCCTTTGCCGGCGGCCATGTCGGGCTCGCCGGTCGGTTCGAACTCGAAGCGCAGCTCGTGCTTCCCGGCCGGAAGAACGTCCTCCGAGTGGACGCTGTAGAGGCCGCGGCTGAGGTAGTTGTGAACGTAGTGGAGCTTGCCGCCTTGGACGTAGAACGAATAGCCTCCTGCGGAGCTGCCCTGGCTGAGCAGGACGCCTTCGGCTCCGCCCTCGGGGATCTCGACCTCGGCGGTGATGCTGTGCGGCCGGTTGAGGACCCTCGGCCCGGCGAAGAACGGAACCGGCTGGGTTCCCGGCCGATAGACGTACTTATTGCGGGGAGCTGCGATGAGCGGCTTCTCGCCAACCAGCCGTGCCAGACCGCTCCCGTCGATCGGCAACACGTTGTACTTTCCTGCCTCGACGTACCATGTCCCGATCAGCTCGGTCAGCTTTGCTTGGTTCTCGGCGGCGACGTTGTGGTTTTCCGCGAAGTCTTCGGCTACGTGGTAGAGCTCCCAGCCCGTTGTGTCGAGCTGGGTGAGTGCCTCGGCCGAGATCGGCTGGCCGAAACCCACGCCCGCCTCGGTGAACGACGGCCCTGGCCAGGGACAGACCGCACGCCAGCCGTCCTTGTAGATCGAGCGGTGTCCGAGCATCTCGAAGTACTGCGTGTTCCGCCCACTCGCAGCCTTTTCGTCGTCGAAGGTGTGGGCGAGACTGACGCCATGCAGCGGCGACTGCGTGATGCCTCTGATCGTCGTCGGCGGCTGAATGCCAAGCAGGTCAAGCACGGTCGGAACCATGTCGATCGCGTGCGCGTACTGCGTTCGAACCTCGCCTTTCGACTTGATGCTCGTTCGGCCAGTGCACGATGAACGGGTCACTGATGCCTCCGCGATAGGTCTCGCGCTTCCAACGCCGAAACGGCGTGTTGCCGGCCCATGTCCAGCCCCACGGAAAGTGGTTGAAGTGCTTGGGGCCGCCGATCTCGTTGATCACTTTGAGGCTGTCTTCGATCGGTGCCTGCGCGTTGTTGAAGAACTGCGCCTCGTTCGTCGTGCCGGTCGGTCCGCCTTCGGCACTCGCGCCGTTGTCGGAGATCACCATCACGATCGTGTTCTCGAGCTGCCCGTCCCGCTCCAGGAAATCAAGCAGGCGGCCGAGCTGATCGTCGGTGTGGCTGAGGAATCCGGCGAAGACTTCCATCATCCGGCTGAAGAGCTTCCGCGCGTCCGCTGGTTGGGCGTCCCAGTCGGGAACGTCGGGATCCTGTCGTGACAACTCCGTGTCGGCAGGGACGATCCCGAGCTCCTTTTGGCGCGCGAACACCTGCTCGCCGGTAGGCATCCCAGCCGTCGTCGAACTTGCCGGCGTACTTGTCCGCCCATTCCTTCGGCACGTGATGCGGGGCGTGCGTGGCGCCGAAGCACAGGTGGAGGTAGAAGGGCTTGTCCGGATCGACCTGTTTGCTGTCCGAGATAAACCCGATCGCCTTGTCGACCAGATCCTCGCTCAAGTGGTAACCCTCCTCCGGCGTACGAGGCGGCTCGACCTGGTGGTTGTCATAGACAAGGTCCGGATACCACTGGCTCGTATCGCCGCCAAGGAAACCGTAGAACCGCTCGAAGCCCCGCCCCAGCGGCCAGCGCGTGTACGGCCCAGCGCCCGTCTCCTCGTTCGACGGTGTCAGGTGCCACTTGCCGACCATGAACGTGTTGTAGCCGTGCTCGAGGAGCGTCTCCGACAGGAACCCGTTCTCGAACGGCATCACGCCGTCGTAGCCGGGGAACCCCGTCGCCAGCTCCGTGATCGCGGCCATCCCGTTGCTGTGATGGTTGCGACCCGTGACGATGCATGAGCGGCTCGGCGAGCACAGCGCCGTCGTGTGCATGTTTGTATAACGCAGACCACTATCCGCCAGCCGGTCGAAGTTCGGCGTCTCGATCGGACTGCCATAGCAACCCAGATGGGCAAAACCCGTGTCGTCCAAGACCACGAACAGGACGTTCGGCGAACCCGGCTTCGCCCGCCGAATGGCCCGCCACGCAGGCGTCGACTCGTCAGCTGTGCGGCCGATGACGCCGGGGAACTGCTCGCCTGACTGATACTCGACGATCGGCATACCGAACTCCTCTCGATGAACTTTCGAATCGAAGCGTTACGAGACGAGGTCCGGTCTCGCAAAAGTGGAGTGTCACGCGGGCCCCCTACGCACCTCATCACCCGGTTGGGATGAGTCGCCGAGGCTAGCGAACCCTCAGATCAGGTCGTCGCCGGCTGGGCGGCCTCTCGTAGGACGGTGCGTCGGACGACTTCGACACCGACGATCGCGAGCGCGAGAGTGACGAGCGAGGTCGCCCAGCCACGGGCGAAGAGAGGAGCGACGAGCCCGAGGATCAGCAAGCAGCCCGCAGCGATGGCGTAGGTCGCCCAGGCGTTCTGAAGGACAGGCAGTGCAGCGCGCCGCGCCTGGACTGCACGACGAGTCCCACCGACGAACCAGACTCCGAGGAGCGTTACCAGGCCAAGAGTGATCCACACCCACGCCCGGTCAGCCAGCGCCTGCGTGAGGATGCTCCACGCGTCTCGGACCGCCGGCTTGACGCTGTCGTCCTTGGACAGATGGTCAACGAGGTAGGCGCCCCCGGCGCGGCGCACAACCAGCATCAGAAGGCCGACGACGAGCACGCCGATCGCGAGCGCACGCAGCTCGAGCCTGCGCCTTCCGCGAGCAAGCCAGATTGCGAGTGCCGCGACAGCGAGCGCGATGATCCACATCCAGTTGGCGACCGACCGCAGGATCTTCGTGATTGTCTGCGCGGTCTCCAGCTGGCTCTCGTCGACGACGGTGACTTTCCCGGCGGACTCGGGGAGTCTTTCCGCCACCTTTCCGATCACGACTACCTGATCGCCGATCTGGATGATGATCGGACGAAGATCGAGCACGACCTTGCCGCTATCGGTCTGCACGAACTTCGTCTTGTCGTCGAGCAGTCTCACCAGTTGGCGTTGGGTCGAGGTCGTGACCGCCACCCACGCCTTCTGAACCTTGGGACGCTCGAGCGCGGCTTCGGCGGCCCGGTACGCGCCGGAGCGCGAGAGCCCCGCCAGAACCGGGGCCAACTTCTTCTGATCCGGAGGGAGTCGAGCCGCGATGGCAGCGGCAACATCGACATTTGCGTACAACCCGTCGACCGCGCTGTTCGCAACCTGCGTCCGAATCGCATCGTCGGCGATCATCTTCTCCGAGACCGCCTTGAACCCGTCCGCGTCGAGCGCCGTGTGCGCGACGAAATACCCGACCGTCCCGACGAACGCGAACACAATCGCCACAACCGTCAGGGCACGCGCGCCAATCTGACGCCTCCGAGACAGGCCACCGCGAATCGAGACGCCGTCCGTATTACTCATTCCAGCCCTCGGGCTCGCAGGAACGATTCAAACGCTTGGTGCGGCTTCCCAGTCCGCGACGAGGGCATGCGACTCCTCCCTTTTTGAGGCGATCGCCAGCTGCCTGCAAATGTCGTTCTGACCGGCGACGCGCAAACGATCATCTCACTATCCCCAGTCACCTGCCAGCGCACCTACCGACGACGGCTACATGTCCTTGGAGCCGCGCCTGAGCGAGCCATAGCTCGCAGCGTTGTTAGTACAACCAGACCACCCGTCTCACAGGCCCCTCATCCGTTGGGAAATCCGATCGAGCTCTGGCACCGCCCGAGCAGAAACAGAGCACGTTGTAATGACTGCAACAGAGATGATGGAGGCGGCGGGAATCGAACCCGCGTCCGCGGACGCACCGGATTGAGCGTCTACAAGCATAGGCCGCCGTTTAGATTCGCTCGCCGGCCGGTTGGCGACCGACCTACCGTCGAGCTAGTCCTCCTGAAATGTCGCGCCGCCGGCGAGTGACTCTCCTTTGGCGCCGAGCCCGCTAGTTGATGCCGATCCCGGGCCGCAGGCACTCCCGGGGCGACACGCTCCACTAAGTCGCTAGGACTTAGGCAGCGAGTGCGAGATTGTGATCCGCACTTGCATTGTTTCCGGTGGTTTTACGAGGCCGACCGGAACCTCGGCTTGCAGCTCAACCGGAGAACCGACCACGTCGAAGCCATGGCGCCCCCGTATGTGTGTTGCCCACATTGTACCCGTGGCTACCGGCGGCTCTTCAGCGCCCGCTCCATCTGCCGTTTCGCGTCGCGCTCGACCACGTCCCGGCGCTTGTCCCGCTGCTCCTTGCCGCGGGCGACCGCGAGCTCGATCTTCACCCGCGAATCCTTGAAGTAGAGCCGCGTCGGGACGATCGTCAGGCCCTTCTCGCGCACCTTCCCGTAGAGCGAGTCGATCTCCCGGCGATGGAGCAGCAGCTTGCGCGCGCGCATCGGCTCGTGGTTCGCGCGGTTCCCCTGGTCGTACGTCGAGATCTCGAGGCCGTTCAGCCAGGCCTCGCCGTCGCGGATGTCCGCGTAGGCCTGCGCCAGCGTGGCGCGCCCGTCCCGCAGGGACTTCACCTCGGTCCCCGTGAGGACGAGCCCGGCCTCGAACCGGTCGAGCAGGTGGTAGTCGTGCCGCGCCCGGCGGTTCTCGGCGATCAATTTCTCACCCATCGCAGCCCGAGAGTAGCGTTGAGGGTCGGACCAGGGTGATGCCGGATAGCCGCCGAGCCGGTCCGCAGGCAACCTCGAGACATGAGCGAACACATCACACACCCACCCACGGTCAAGCGACTCGAGCGCAGTTCGGACGACAAATGGATCGCCGGCGTCTGCGGCGGCCTCGGGCGCTACTTCGACCTCAACCCGGCCGTCTTCCGGCTCGGGCTCGTGGTTCTCACGCTGCTCGGCGGCGCGGGGATCCTCGTCTACCTCGCGGCCGTTCTGGTCGTGCCCGCCGAGAACAAGCCGTCGATCGCCGCCGATGTGCTGGCGGAGCGGCGCGACCATCCCTGGCCGCTCGTCGCCCTCGGGCTCGCCGGCGTCGCGATCGCCGTCCTGCTCGCCCGGGCGAGCACCTGGCCGACGATCGGCGCCGGCTGGATCGTGATCCTGATCGCGGCCGTGGCGGTGCTCTGGGCTTCCCGGAGCGGCCGCCGCGCCCACCGCATCCTGATCGCGTTCACGGCGTTCCTGGCGGTCCTCGTCGTGCTCTGCACGGCGGCGATCGTGACGGCGTTCGCGTGGTTCAACGTGAGCCTGAGCGACGGCACCGGAAACCGCGTGTACGCACCGACCACCGTTGCGGCCGTCCAGCCGTCGTACACGCTCGGCATCGGCGACCTGCGGGTCGACCTCTCGCGCGTCCGGCTGACCACGCCCACGCATGTCAAGGCACGGCTCGGGATCGGCGAGCTCAAGGTGATCGTGCCCGCCGGCGCCTCGGTCGTCGTCGACGCCCACGCGAAGGCCGGCGACCTGTACGTCCTCAACCAGCACGACGACGGGCGCAATGCCTCCATCCATGCCGGCAACGGCAACACCCTCTACCTCGATGCCCGGGTTGGAGCCGGCCGCATCGACGTCGTCCGGGCGGGATGACCCAGATCCCGGTCCTCCCGTTCGAACGCAGCAACGACGACCGGATCATCGCCGGAGTCTGCGGCGGCGTCGCGTCGAGCTTGAACGTCGACGCGACGCTCGTCCGGCTCGTCTTCGCGCTCCTCTCGCTGGCGGGCGGCGCCGGCATCCTCCTCTACCTCGCCCTCTGGGCGTACTCCGGCACGACGCGGCCGGTGGTCGGCGCCGCGCTGGTGGTGATCGCGGCCGTCGCCCTGCTCTTCGCGCTCGGCCTGTCCGGGGCGGTCGTGCTCGGTCTCGGGCTGATCGTCGGCGGCGTCGCCGTGGCCTTCGGCCGCGGCGGTTCGCTGCGGCCGGGCGGCTCGCTGCCGGTGTCGGGGATCTTGCTCGTGATGTTCGGCGCGGTCATCCTGCTCGACCACATCGGGCCGTCTCGCACCTTCATCGGTCCCGGCGCGGTCGCGGGCGCGCTGATCCTCGTGCTCGGGCCCTGGCTCTGGCAACTGTCGGCGGAGCGGACCGAACGGATTCGCCTCGCCGAGCGCGCAGAGGTTGCGGCCCGGGTGCACGACTCGGTCCTGCAGACACTCGCGCTCATCCAACGGCACGCCGCGGACGCACCGCGCGTGACTGCGCTCGCGCGCCGTCAGGAGCGCGAACTGCGCCGCTGGCTCTACGGCAGCGGCTACGGCGTGTCCGCGACGTTCGCCGATGCGCTGGCCGACGCGGTCGCCGACACCGAGGAGGCGCACGGCGCTCGCATCGAACTGGCGAGCGCAGGCGACGCCCCGCTCGACGACGCGCTCACCCAGCTCGTGCTGGCCGCCCGCGAGGCGATGACGAACGCCGCCAAGCATTCGACCGCCGACGAGATCTCCGTCTACGCGGAGGCCGGCGCCGAGTCGGTCGCGGTGTTCATCCGCGATCGCGGCATCGGATTCGACCCGGCCGCCGTCGCCGGCGACCGCCGCGGCATCAGTGAGTCGATCGAGGCACGCATGGCCCGCGCCGGCGGATCCGCCACGATCTTCTCGGAGCCCGGCCAGGGCACGGAGATCGAGCTGACGCTGCCACGGGGTGTCGCCCAATGATCCGCGTCGTTCTCGTCGACGATCACGAGCTGTTCCGCGCAGGCGTGCGCGGCGAGCTCGGCACCGGCATCGAGATCGTCGGCGAGGCGGGCAGCGTGGCCGCCGCAGTGCCGCTGATCCGCGAGCTCGACCCCGACGTCGTGCTGCTCGACGTCCACCTGCCTGACGGGGGTGGTGAAGCCGTGATCGCCGGAATCGCGCCCGAACGGCCGGGAGTGAAGTTCCTCGCGCTGTCGGTCTCCGACGCAGCCGAGGACGTGATCGGCGTGATCCGCGCCGGCGCCCGCGGCTACGTGACGAAGACGATCTCGAGCGAGGAGCTCACCGATGCAGTGGCGCGGGTCTCCGAAGGCGACGCCGTCTTCTCCCCGCGACTCGCCGGCTTCGTCCTGGACGCCTTCCGGGCCGGCGACCCGGTCGGTGCCGATGCCGAGCTCGAGACGCTGACCCCGCGCGAGCGCGAGGTGCTGCAGCTGATCGCGCGCGGCTACCGCTACAAGGAGATCGCCGCCCGCCTGCACCTCTCGATCAAGACGGTCGAGGCGCACGTGTCGAGCGTCCTGCGGAAGCTGCAGCTCTCGTCGCGCCACGAGCTCACCCGCTGGGCGCACGAGCGGCGGCTCATCTAGGCCGAACTCGTGAATCTGGTTCGGCTCGCCGAACCGGATTCAGGCCAGGAGGCGGACGACCAAGGCGTAGGCCTCGTCCGCCGGGCTCGCGTCCACCACGACGGCATCGGGGCGAGCGGCCAGCACTTCGACGAAGGCGTCGTACGCCTCTTCGAGCGAGTTGCCCTGCTTCTCCGTCAGCGCACGGGCGCTGAATCCGCCGCGAGGCTCACTGCGGGCTTCGAGCCTCGCCAGCACGGCGTCCTTCGTGTCGAGCAGCGTGATCTCGTGGAAGGACGCGCCGGCGCCTTCCGCCAGCGTCTGCAGCTCCCCGACGAACTCGCGGCGCGTCAGCAACTGCGGCACGATCACGTCGTGGCCGTCCTCGAGGTGCGTTCGCGCCATCGCGAGCGCAAGCCGCCGCGCCTGCAGGCCCGACCGCGTCCACTCCTCGAGCCACGAGCCGATCAGCGCGCGCACGGCGTCGATCTCCAGGTCGAGGGTCATCGGATGCTCGTCGGCATACCGCCGCGCCAGCGTCGACTTCCCGACGCCCGGCGGGCCGTTCAGGAGCACGAGCTTCGTCATCAGGCTCCGCGAGCGAGCGCGAGCTCGACCTTGCCCTCGTTGCGCGCGATCGACTCGACACGCACCTCGATCGGATCGCCGAGCCGGTACGTGCGGCCGGTCGTTCGGCCCGCGAGCGCGGTGCCGAGCTGGTTCAGCTCGAAGAACTCACCGTGCAGCCGGCGGGCCGGCAGGAAGCCCTCGAAGACCTCGGCGAACCGGACGAAGAGCCCCGACCCGATCATCCCGGTGATCTCACCCGCGAACCGCTCCTCCCAGCCGAGCTCGTAGAGCCTCCCCTCGAGCAGCCAGGCGAGGCAGATGTCGTCTGCGAGGTACTCGAGCTGCCCCGCCTCGCGCTCGCGGGCCGAGCAGTGCTCGGCGAGGTGCTGCAGGTCGGCCGGCAGCGGATCGTCGGACAGGCCGAGCTCCCGCAGGAGGGCGCGATGGACGACCAGGTCGGGATAGCGGCGGATCGGCGAGGTGAAATGGCAGTAGGCGTCGCTGGCCAGGCCCGAGTGGCCGAGGTTCCTGGGGTCGTAGCGCGCCTGCTTGAGCGCGCGCAGCACGAGTGCCGGGAACGCCTCGCGCCCCCGCCCCGACTGCTCGGCGTACTGCGCGACGAGCTTCGACGTCTCGCCCGCGAGCGTCGCGGCCTGCTGCGGCGACAGCCGTTCCGGCACGGGCGGCGTGGGCACGCCGAGATCGGTGA
This sequence comes from uncultured Thermoleophilia bacterium, assembly GCA_963828655.1. Classification (GTDB taxonomy): domain Bacteria; phylum Actinomycetota; class Thermoleophilia; order Gaiellales; family Gaiellaceae; genus PALSA-600. The sequence continues at coordinate 147,770 of CAWHFK010000006.1, forward strand.
GCTTCGCGAGCAGGTGCTCGACGGCCTGCGGCTCCGGGCGCTCGTGGACACGGTAGAGCGCCTCCCGCCGCCGGCCGGCCAGGAATGCGCCGACCTGCTCGTTCGCGAGGATCATCAGCTCCTCGACGAGCATGTGCGCGTGCGGCTCGCCTTCGAGCCAGGCGTCGGCGACCCCTCCTTGGCCGTCGAACCGAAACACCTCCTCGGGCGTCTGCACCTGCAGCGCGCCCCGGGCGAACCTGCGGTCGCGCAGCATCGTCGCGAGCTCGTCGTTCAGCGCCAGCTGGCCGAGCACTCCCGGCGGAGCCTCGCGGCGCTGGGCCTGACCGTAGGTGAGACGTGCGTCGGAGCGGATCACCGAGCGGTAGAACCCCGGCTCGCCGTGCGGCGGCAGCTCCACCGTGACGCACAGCCGGTCGACACCCGCGCGCAGCGAACAGAGGTCGTCGGCGAGCTCGTGCGGCAGCATCGGCGCGACTGTCCCCGGAACGTACGTCGAGAACGCCCGCTCCGCTGCTCCATGGTCGAGCGGCGTCCCGGCACCGACGAAGAACGACACGTCGGCGATGTGCACCCAAGCCCGAATGCCGTCGTCCTCACGCCGGAAGGACAACGCGTCGTCGAAGTCCTTCGCGGAGTCGGGATCGACGGTGTAGGTCGGCAGCTCGCGCAGATCGACCCGGCCCGACAGATCCGGCTCGGGCGGATCGTGAGGCTCGAAGGCCTGACGGGCGCCGCGCTCGACGAGCAGAGCCTCGAGGACGTTCTCGATGTGGGACGACGGGCCGAGCAGATCTTCGACCCGCGCGCGCCCGCGGCCGGTCCGAACGACCGCGAGGTCGCCGGGCGCTACCTCACCGATCCCCTTCGACTCCAGGACGAGCGGAACGCCGGGTGTGAAGTACGGCTCGCCGACGATCAGCTTCCCCTTGCGCCCGACCTCGACGACGATGCGCTCGTCCGCCATACGACGGAGCCTACGGTGAATCAGGGCCGACCCCGATGTCGGGCCGCCGAGGACGCCTCCATGCTGCACGTGCACCCCTCGGAGGAGGATGCCATGAACATCGCCGTCACCTCGGATCTCGACCGGCGCCATATCCCGTACGAGCTGCTGCCTCACCCGACGACGACGACCGCCGCCGCGGAGGCACGCGTGCTCGAGCTGGAGCCGGGCGAGGTCGCAAAGACGCTGATCCTCGGCACCCCACGCGGCTACGTCCGCGCGCTGCTGCCGGCATCGAAGCGCATCGACGCGCACAAGGCCCGCGTTGCGCTCTCGCTCGACGAGGTCTGGCTCGTTCCCGAGTCGGAGCTCGTGGGCGCCTACCCGGAGTTCGAACTGGGCGCCGTGCCACCGATCGCCGGCCCGAGCCGCGACCGGGTGCTCGTCGACCAGAGCTTCCGCAATCACCCATGGCTCGTCTTCGAGGCGGGCCGGCACGACGAGTCAGTCCGCGTGCGGACCGGCGATCTGCTCGCGGCGACCCACGCAATCGTCGCCGACATCTGCCTCGACTGAGCGACCACGCCCAGCGTCGCGCAACGGCAAAGGGCCGCGGCGCTGGGCCGGTCGCCCGCTGCAGTCGCTAGACCTTGAGGAAGCGGCGCATCGTGATGCCCGACCCGAAGGCGCCGACGGCGAGCCCGAACAGCAGCACGACGAGCGAGATCAGCGGGAAGCCCCACGAGTGCACGTCGGGATCGTTCGTCAGCCGCGGCACGATCGCGGGCAGGACAGCGGCTTTGCCGATCACGAGGAAGAAGATCGCGAGCAGCGCCCCGGCGAGCCCGCAGAAGACCCCCTCGAGCATGAACGGGCCGCGGACGAACCAGTTCGTCGCCCCGACGAGCTTCATCACCTCGATCTCTCGTCGCCGCGAGAAGATCGACAGGCGGATCGTGTTCGAGATCAGCAAGACCGACGCGATCAGCAACACGCCGGCCGCGAGTATGAAGAACACGTCGATGTAGTGGGCGACGCGCAGGATCGCATGCGACTGCTGCTTCGCGTCGTGGACGTTCGCAACTCCGGGTGGTAACCGTGGCATCACGATCGACTGGTAGAGCTTGTCGATGTCCTCGCCGCGCGTCGGCGTCACCTGCAGTGAGTCGGGCAGCGGGTTGTACGCGAGGCCTGCGACGAGCGCCGGGTAGTGCTTCTTCTCGTACGCGAGCGCAGCTTCCTTCGAGACGTACTTGACGCCGTTGCGCTGCACGTACTGGTTCTGCTGCAGCTGCGCCGCGAGCGTGTTCTTCTCCTTGATCGTCGCGTCGGGCTGGAAGTAGATCTTCACCAGCAGCTCGCTCTTCACGTGGGTAGACCAGGAGTCCATCCAGGTGCCGAAGCCGATGAAGAGGCCGAGCATGAACATGCTGATCAGCACGGTCATCGTCGCCGCGACGGTGGTCGAGAGGTTCGCGCCGAGCGAGCGCCACGCCTCGCTCACGAGCAGTTTGATCCGCGCGCTCATTCCTCGACCGCGTACCCGCCGCGGCGCTCGTCACGCGCGAGGCGGCCGTCCTCCAGCTGGATGACGCGCTTGCGCATCTTGTCGACCATCTCGCGGTCGTGGGTGACCATCAGGATCGTCGTGCCGCTGCGGTTGATGCGGTAGAGCAGCTGCATGATCCCGACGGACGTGTCGGGGTCGAGGTTCCCGGTGGGCTCGTCGCAGACGAGCAGCGGCGGATGGTTGACGAACGCCCGCGCGATCGAGACGCGCTGCTGTTCACCGCCGGAGAGCTCGTCGGGCAGGGAGTTCATCTTGTGCGAGAGCCCGACCATCGCGAGCACCTCGGGCACCTTCTTGCGGATCGCCGAGGTCGACTCACCCTGCACCTTCAGCGCGTAGGCGACGTTCTCGGCCGCCGTGCGGCGGGGCAGGAGCTTGAAGTCCTGGAAGACGCAGCCGATGTTTCGGCGCAGTCTCGGGACGTTCGAGCGCTTCAGCCGGCCGAGCTCGCGGCCGCCGACGACGATCTTGCCGCTGGACGGCTCGAGCTCCTTCAGCAGGAGGCGCACGAGCGTCGACTTGCCCGATCCGGAGGCACCGACGATGAAGACGAACTCGCCCTTGTCGATGTGGAACGTGACGTCGCGGAGCGCGACCACGTCCGGCTCGTAGACCTTCGTCACCGAGTCGAAGACGATCATCGAGGCGGCGCCGGGGCTCGGAGTCCGGATCGGGTCGTCGACGACGGCGGCCGGTTGGATATCTGTGAGTTCGGGTTCCTGCACGGTCATCTGACGGGGCGTCGCCTACCGAGGCGCCCGGGTGCGAAGGGGGAGGTCAAGTGTAGCCCACCGCCTAGACGGCCCTCCCGGCGGCGCGGGCGAGCAGGTACTCGCGGATGAACGGGTCCAGCTGCCCGTCGAGCACCGCCTGGACATTTCCCATCTCGTAACCGGTACGCGTATCTTTCACAAGTTGATACGGCTGGAGGACGTAGGACCGGACCGACTCCCCGCCGAAGCCGGTGTCGGCGGAGCCTCCCCGTTCTTTCGCCATCACCGCTTCCCTCTCCTCTTCGGCCTTCTCGGCCAGCCGCGCCTTGAGGACGCGCATGGCGGTCTGCTTGTTCGCCGACTGCGAGCGCTCGTTCTGGCACTGGACGACGATCCCGCTCGGGAGGTGCGTGATGCGCACGGCGCTGTCGGTCTTGTTCACGTGCTGGCCTCCGGCGCCCTGGGCGCGGTAGGTGTCGATCTTCAGGTCGCCGTCGTCGATCTCGACCGCGGCGTCGTCGGGCAGGAGCGGCGCGACGATCACGGTCGAGAAGGCGGTGTGGCGGCGGTGGGCCTGGTCGAACGGGCTGAGCCGCACCAGGCGGTGCTTGCCGCGCTCGGCCTTCAGGATCCCGTAGGCGTTCTCGCCGGCCACGGTGAAGGTCGCCGACTTGAGCCCGGCCTCCTCGCCGGGGCTCGCCTCGAGCAGCTCGACCTTGAAGTCGCGGTTCGCGGCCCAGCGCTCGTACATCCGGAGCATCATCTCGGCCCAGTCCTGGGCATCGGTCCCGCCCGTTCCCGACTGGAGCGTCACGACGGCGTCGCCCGTGTCGTACTCGCCGTTGAAGAGCGCCGCCTCCTGGAGCCGTTCGAGCTCCGTCCGCAGCGGCACCAGACCGGCGGCGATCTCGTCGTCCATCTCGCCGCCGTCCAGACCGGCGAGCTCCCGGGCGTCCTCGAAGTCCCGGGTCAGCTTGCGGTAGCCCTCGAGCCGCCGCGAGACACGCGCGTGCTCGGCGGAGACCTGCGCGGCGGTGGCCTGGTCGTCCCAGAACCCCGGCGCGTTCATGCGCTCCTCGAGCTCTACGACCCGCTTCTCGAGTGAAACCGGGTCAAAGGTACTCCCGGACCCAGGCGAGCTGGGCTTCGAGCTCGGTGAGCTGGTCCGCGAGTGATTTCCCGTCCTCGATCATCCGAGAATGGTACCGCGGATCACTTGGCACACACCCTGCGGGGCGTCAGACCGGTGAGCGTCTCGAGGCCGCGGGTGACGTTCACGGACACGCGCAGGTCGACGAGCCCGGCGCGCGGGGCGAGCAGGCGCAGCATCCCGTCGGGGCCGCGCCACACACAGCCGGTCGACGACCGCCAGTAGGGCGACCAGCGGACGCGCACCGCGTAGCGGCCCGGCCCGTCGACGAGCGCGACGATGTGCGTCGGGTACATCCAGAGCACGCTGGCGTCGCCGGCCCCGGTGATGAGCGGGGTCGCGTCGGGCAGCTGGTAGACGATCACGTGCGCCGAGCGGAAGACCGGCACGAGCGACGTCTTGCCCGAACGGATCAGCGTCGCCTCGTGCAGCGCGCTGTAGTCGGGCTGCGCATCGGGCAGGAGCACGTACCGGACGCCCTGGCTTCTCAGCCACGCCTCGTAGGCGTGCGGGGCAAGCGTCTTGTCGTAGAGCAGCTCGTTCTGCGGGAAGTCGCTCTGGCGGTACCAGCCGCGGACGATCGGAATGCCAGCGTCGGGGAGGTACGCCGCAGCCCAGTGCTCCTTGGTGTCCACCGCCTCGACCCGGAACGACGGGCTCAGGTGCTTGTGCAGATAACCGATCGCCGGTGCCCAGTAGGCCGCCGAGTGCGCCGGATCGGCGGTTGCGCTCTTCGCCGTGTGGGCGAGGGCGGAGATGTTCCAGAAGCAGGCGACGCCGATCAGCGCGATCGCCAGCACGATGCGCTTCGGCGCCGCGAGTGTCGCTGCGAGGAGCGCGATCGGGATCGCCGCGAACTTCAGCCGTTCGACGTTCGAACCGAGGTCGCTCGGGACCGCGAAGGCGACCAGGATCGCCGCCAGAAAGACGGCGAACAGGCCGAGGAGCCGCCGCGCCCGCGGAACGCGCGCCGTGACCAGGATCCCGAGCACCGCGAATGCGACCCCGGGCACGAAGTCGGCGACGGAGAACGGGAACTGGCCCCCGCTCGGGAAGATGCGGCGGAGGAGCAGCTCGACGATGCCGGCGGCCGCGACGACCGCGACGGTCGCGCGGCGCGGCCGGCGCTCGAGCGAGCTGCCCGCCAGGATCAGCGCCAGCAGCAGGAACGCGAGCGGGCTTGCGAGCAGCGTGAGAAAGACGAGCCCGGCGAAGATGCGCGTCCGCCCCTGTTGCAGCGCGCTCATCGCCAGCAGGGCGAGCGCTGCGCCGAGTGCGAACGGAAAGGCGGCCGAGAGGGCGACGCCCGCCCACAGCACGGCGAAGGTGCGGCTCGAGAAGCGGGCCGCCTGCCCCCACTCTCGCCAGACGACGAGTGTGAACGCCAGCGCGGCGGCGCTGATCGTGGCGACCGCCAGGACCTTGATCCCGATCACGGCGGCCAGCGGGTAGTAGATGAAGCTGTAGGTGACGAACGAGTAGCGGCCGCCGTACCAGAAGTTGTTCCAGAGGGCGAACCCGTGCTCCAGGAGGAAGGTCCGCTGGTACGCGTGCGCTGCGAGGTCGACGCCCGGCGGCCCGAGCCAGACGATGAGGGCCGTCAAGGTCGCGGCGACTGCCGCTGAGATCGCCGCCTCCCGGGCGAGGAGCCGCCGCTCGACTGTGCTCACAGCGCCAGCCTAAGGCACCGGGAGATCGTCGCGCAGCCGGGACCAGACGCCCACGTCCGCCCGACGGCCCTCCTTGAAGTAGGCCGACCGCCTGACGCCCTCCAGCCGGTAGCCGCAGCGCTCCGCCACGCGCTCCGAGGCGGGGTTGGCGACGTCGATGTCGAGCACGAGCCGGATCAGGCCGAGCTCGTCGAAGGCCCAGTGTGTGAGAAGCGCCACCGAGCGGCGGGCGACGCCGCGCCCGCGTGCGGCCGGAGCGACGGCGTAGCCGATCTCGCCCTGGCGCGCCTCCAGGTCGAGCTGGACGATCGAGGCGAACGCGAGGAAGCCGCCGTCGGTCACGCCGCGGGCGGTGAAGCCCGCGCAGCTCTCGTCGACCCAGCCCTGTTCGTACCGCGCGACCCAACTCGAGATGAACGTCGCGTCGGCGCCGGTCGGGATGAGCGTGAACGCCCGGACCGCGTCGTCACCGGCGAGGGCGAGCAGGTCGGCATGGTCCGACTGGGTGAGCGGCTCGAGCCGGAGGACGTCGTCGGCGAGCGGCTGAGCGGGCGCCGTCAGGCGCCGTGGCACTTCTTGTATTTCTTGCCGGAGCCGCACGGGCACGGGTCGTTCCGGCCGACGTTCTCGAACTCGGAGTTCACCTTCGGCCGCTGGGCGACCGGCGTCGACACCGCGCCGCCCCCGCCTCCACCGCCGGTCGCATACGTCGACGAGCCGCCGGCGGCGAGAATCGCGTCCGCCCCGGCGAGCGACTCGTGCTCGTAGCTCAGGCTGCCGTTGCCGTCGTTCCCCTGCTGCTGCAGCGCGCGGCTGCCGTCGTCGGGGGTGACCTCGGCGTGGTAGAGCAGGGTCACGACCTCCTCGCGGATCGCGCGGTTCAGATCCTGGAACATCAGGTGGCCCTCGTTCCGGTACTCGACGAGCGGATCCTTCTGGGCCAGGCCGCGTAGCCCGATCCCCTCACGCATGTAGTCCATGTTCTCGAGGTGCTCGCGCCAGCGGGTGTCGACCGTCTGCAGGACGATGAACCGCTCGAGGTCGCGCATCAGCCCCTCCTGGATCTCCTCCAGGTCGCGCTCGCGTTCCCGATACGCATCCAGCGCGTCGTCGAGGAACTCCTGCACGATCGCGGGACGGTCGAGCCCCTTGAGCTCGTCCTCGGTGACGCCGGTCCCGTAGAGGGCATCCATCGCGCCGACGAGGTCGCCGAGCTCCCACTCGTCGAGCGCCTCGTCGGCGGTGTAGTCGGAGACGACGTTCGAGATCACCTCTGGCAGCCAGCCGTCGCGCAGGTCCTCACCGAGGTCCTCGCCGTACAGGACACGGTGGCGCTGCTCGTAGATCACCTGCCGCTGCACGTTCATGACGTCGTCGTACTTGAGGACGTTCTTGCGCTGGACGAAGTTCTGCTCCTCGACCTTCTTCTGCGCATTCTCGATCTGGCGCGAGAGGATGCCGGACTCCATCGGCTGGTCGTCGGGCAGCTTGAAGCGGTCCATGATGTTGTGGATGCGGTCGCCGGCGAACAGGCGCACGAGATCGTCCTGCCCGGAGAGGTAGAAGCGCGTCTCGCCGGGATCGCCCTGACGGCCGGAGCGGCCGCGCAGCTGGTTGTCGATCCGGCGGGCCTCGTGGCGCTCCGTGCCGAGCACGTAGAGGCCGCCGAGCTCGCGCACCGTGTCGTCGATCTTGATATCGACGCCGCGGCCCGCCATGTTCGTCGCGATCGTCACGGCCCCGACACTGCCGGCGTCCTTGATGATCTCCGCCTCGCGGGCATGCTCCTTCGCGTTCAGCACGGTGTGCGGGACGCCCTGCCGCTTCAGGAGCTCGCTCAGGTACTCCGAGGTCTCGACCGCGATCGTGCCGACGAGCACGGGCTGCCCCTTCTCGTGGCGCTCCTTCACATCGTGCGCGACGGCGTTGAACTTCGCCTCGACGGTCTTGAAGATCAGATCGTTCTTGTCGTCGCGCGCGACCCGAACGTTCGTCGGGATCTCGACGACGTTGAGGTTGTAGATCTCGACGAACTCCTTCTCCTCGGTCTTTGCGGTGCCCGTCATGCCGCCGAGCTTGTCGTACAGGCGGAAGTAGTTCTGGAGCGTGATCGTGGCGAGCGTCTGGTGCTCCTCCTGGATCGCAACGCCCTCCTTGGCCTCGACGGCCTGGTGCAGCCCCTCACTCCAGCGGCGGCCTTCCATGATGCGGCCGGTGAACTCGTCGACGATCTTCACCTCGTTGTCCTGCACCACGTAGTCGACGTCGCGCTTGTACAGCGCCTCCGCCTTGAGCGCCTGGATCAGATGGTTGACGAGCTGCACGTTGCCCGGGCTGTAGAGGTTGTCGACCCCGGCTGCGCGCTCCACCTTCTCGATCCCGGACTCGGTCGGCGAGATCGTCTTGTGCTTCTCGTCGTAGAGGAAGTCGTACTGCTGTGCGAGGCCCTCGTCCTCGAGCTTGGTGCCCTTCGACTGCGCGCCTTCGAGGCCTTTCACGATGCGCGCGAAGTCGTGGTAGGTGCGTGCGGCGGTCGTCGGCTCGCCGGAGATGATCAGCGGCGTACGGGCTTCGTCGATCAGGATCGAGTCGACCTCGTCCACGATCGCGTAGCTGTGGCCGCGCTGCACGACGCCTTCGAGGCTGATCGACATGTTGTCGCGCAGGTAGTCGAAGCCGAACTCGGAGTTCGTCCCGTACGTGACGTCCGCGTTGTAGGCAGCCTGGCGCCGGTCGAACGGCATGTTGTTCTCGATGAAGTCGACTGTCACTCCAAGCCGCTCGAACACGCCGCGGTTCCACTCCGCGTCGCGCTGGGCGAGGTAGTCGTTCACCGTCACGAGGTGGACACCGGTGCCAGGCAGCGCGTTCAGGTAGAGCGCCAGGCTCGCCACGAACGTCTTGCCTTCACCCGTCTTCATCTCGGCGATGTCGCCCTCGTGCAGGACGATCCCGCCCATCATCTGCACGTCGAAGATCCGCTGATCCGACTCTCGGAGGCGCGCCTCGCGCACCGCCGCGAACGCCTCGAACAACAGATCCTCGAGCTGCTCGCCGTTCTCCAGCCTCTGCCGGAGCTCCGCGGTCTTGCCGCGCAGCTCGTCGTCGGAGAGCTTCGTGAACTCCGGCTCCAGCGTCGCGATGAAGCCGGCCTGCTCGACGAGGCGCTTCATGCGGCGGCCTTCGCCGAACCGCAGTGCCTTCTCGAAGGTGCCCAGGGCCGACGACATCCGGAACAGGGTACCGGCCTCCACCGGGGCCTCGGGCGGCCTACAGGGGCGTCGCCTCGACCTCCCAGAGGTCGCCGTCGAGCCGCTCGGCGCGGACGACGTACTCGGTGCCCTCCGCCTGGCCGATCCGCTCGAGCGCAGGCGCATGGCCGAGCCGGGTGTGACCGTCGACGGTCAGCGTCCGGCCGTCCCGCGTCACCACGAGCTCCGCCAGGTCGCCGGTGAGCCCCGGCACGGAGACGATGGCGATGCGCGAGGCGGCGACCGCCCAGGCGTCCGGGCCGCGGCGCACCGCCTCCGCCCGGTAGGGCGGCGGGATCTTGGCCTCCACCGCGTCCGCGAGCGGCGTCAGGGCATCGTCGGGCTCGTCCTCCTGGACGACGAGTGTCCCGTCCGAGAGGACGACGAAGTGGATCAGCTCGCCGCTCAAACCCGGCGCGGCGGCGGTCGCGACGGCGTCCCAGCGGCGGAGGCGCGGCACGCCGTGGATCCCCGGCTCGCCTCGCTGCTCGCCGTCCCACCCGGGCGGCTCGCTGCTCAGTCCGCTGGGGGCGCCGCTGCCGGCGCCGAGCGAGACCGCGCCCGCCTCGGCGAGCTGCTCGTGCAGCGGCCTGCGCCGCCTGAAGAGGCCCATGGTCTAGGCGGCGTCGCCCGGACCGGTGCCACCGTTGTGCTCGACGTGCCTCCGGGGCTCGACCGTCCGCATCTCGCGGTAGCGCTTGACCTGGCGTTCGAGCTTGTCGACCAGCTGGTCGATCGACGCCTTCATGTCGGGTGTGGCCTCGCGCGCGCGAAGCGTCGGCCCCTTCGTGAAGATCGTCCCTTCGGCCACGTGACTTGCCGCGATCGACGGGTTGCGCTGCTCCGAGAGCTCGACCTCGACCTGCGTCTGCTCGGCCAGCTGTTTCGACAGCTTCGAGAGCTTTCGCTCGGCGTACTCGCGAATCGACGGGCTGACCTCCACGTTCTTTCCCTTCACCTGAAGCCTCATTGCATGCCTCCTTCGGTGGTGGTGGTCGGTACCCGCTTCAACACTAGCGCACGCCCCCTGCGTCCGAATGGCGCGAATGAGCCATTGCGGCCGCCGACGGGATCCATACGCTGAGCGCGGTGTGACAATGGTCTCCTGGGGCTGTCCGCGCCAGTCCTCAGCGGTATCCGGCAAGACGGAGCCGGCCGACGAGAATTCACCACGAAGGCATTCGAGATAACTCCGGTCGAAGCGGGACTTACAAAGATCTTGCATCGCGTCGTGATGTATCTCGTTACGCTCGCCGGGTCAGCGTCTGACGGAGGGACTCATGCACTACCGCGCCCCGAGTTGGTTCGACCGAAAGCTGATGAACCCGTTGATCGCAGGGTTGACGAGGCTGGGCGTCAGCTTCTGGGGCTCGCGGATTCTGGAAGTCCGCGGGCGCAAGAGCGGCGAACCGCGGCGCAACCCGGTCAATCCGCTGGTTCTCGAGGGCAGCAGGTATCTCGTTGCTCCGCGCGGCCATACGCAGTGGGTACGCAATCTTCGTGCAGCAGGGCAGGGAGATCTTCTGCTGGGATCGCGCCGTGAGCACTTCACGGCAGCGGAGGTAGCCGACGGGGAAAAGGAAGAGGTGCTGCGGGCCTACCTGCGCCGTTGGAAGTGGGAGGTCGGCCAGTTCTTCGACGGCGTCGGGCCGGAGTCTCCCTCGACCGAGTTCGAGCGCATCGCCGCGGATCATCCGGTCTTCCGAATCGCACTCGGACGGAAAGAACCGATCTCGAGCTAGAGCCACCATGGAGAAAATGTCGAGAACTGACCTAGCAAATCGCCCCAGCTCGTGACCGGCAAGCAAGCCGTTCTGCTCGTTCTGCGGGTCCTCATGGAGATCGGTGTCGTTGGTGGTCTCGCTTTCTGGGGGTTCAGCACCGGCAACTCGACGGCGACAAAACTGTTCCTGGGTCTCGGCGCCCCTGCTCTTGGGTTTGGCTTCTGGGGAGCCGTCGACTTTCATCAAGCTGGACGCCTCGGAGAGCCACTGCGGCTGCTTCAAGAACTCTTCGTCTCGATCGTCGCCGCCCTGGCGCTCGTCGAAACGGGGCAGGACGCCCTCGCTATGGCGCTGGCTGTCCTCTTGATTCTTTACCACGCCCTCGTCTACGCCTTCGGCACGACGCTCCTGAGGACAGTCACGCCCCGTCATGCACGCGACACCGGCCACCCTTGACGGATACTCGGCTTGTGGAACCGGCGGAAGTTGTCGCGCAGCTCTGGGGCCGGGTTCAGGCGCGGGACTGGGTCGGTGTGAGGGAGCTGCTTGCGGAGGACTTCGTCCTCCAATGGCCGCAGAACCTCGTCCGGCTCAGCGGCGCTGCCAAGTTCGTGGAGTTCAACCGCAGCTACCCAGAGGGCTGGTCGATCGAAGTCCTCCGGATCGTCGCTGAAGGAAACAGCGTGGTTTCGGAGGTACGTGTCCCTCACCCGTCGGTCGGCCCGTACTTCGCCCTTTCGTTCTACGAGGTCGACGGGGAGCGGATTGCGTCGTGCCGTGAATACTGGGTGATGGAGGCCTACGAGGAACCGGTCGCTGAGCGCGCTCGCTGGTTCGAGCCGATGTGAGGCGAGACCGGCAGAAGCAGAAACAGCGATTGTGGGCTGAGCCGGCGTTCCGCGGTGCCTCACCGCGTCGCCCGGGCGAACGTCACGACGACCACCTCCCTCGCCCCTGCTAGCCGAAGGGCCGCTGCCGCAGCCGAGGCGGTCGCGCCGGTCGTGTAGACGTCGTCGACGAGCACCACGCGCTCGGGGCAGCCCGGTGCTCCGGCAAACGCGCCGCGGATGTTCCGCCGCCGCTCGTCGAAGCCGAGCCCCGTCTGGCGCGCCCGCCGGCCTCTCCGGGCCAGCAGCGCAGCCGGCGCAAGCTCCCAGCGCCGCCCGAGCTCGGCAGCGAGGCTTTCTGCCGGATGCTGCCCGCGCCGGAGCTGGCGCACCGGGTCCGGCGGGATCGGGGTGATGACGTCGGCCGCCGGGCGCTCGACATGTGCAGCGACGAGCTCGGCGGTCAGGCAGGACACGCGGCGGAGCCCGTGCTCCTTCCACGCACGGACGAGCGCGCGGGCCGGGCCGCTGTAGGCAACGGCCGCGCGCGCCCGCGTGAAGGCGAGGCGCCGCCGCGCACACTCGCGGCACTCCTCGACCGGCCATGCGGTGGGAGCGCCGCAACGTGCGCAGCACGGCGGAGCGAGCGGCCGCAACTCGAGCAGACAGCCGGCGCAGAGCAGATCGGCCGCCTTGCGACAGGCGACGCAGGAGCGAGGGAGCAGAAGGTCGACGAACCACGCCTCGAACGCTAGAGCCGGCCGCGTCACGTGTCTGTCACGGAACCGCGCCAGAAGCGACAATTCCGCTCGCTACTCGGGCGAGTAGTGCTCCCGCTCCGGCAGGCCGGCAGCGGCGCGCAGCTGGTTGTCCGCCTCCAGCAGCTGCTCGTGGTTCCCGATGTCGTACCAGGTGTCATCGAAGACCCAGCCATAGACGGGCTCGCGCCGCTGCAGCCAGCCGACGAACCGGCCGGGCTGGTCGGCGCCGTGCTCGCCCTCGAGATACGTCTCGATCAGCCGCGCGTGCTCGCGATGGAAGAGATACGTCGCCGTGGCCGCGAGCGTGGAAGGCGGGTCTGCGGGCTTCTCCTCGAAGTCGACGACCCGCGCCTCGTCGTCGAGCGCGACGATCCCGTAGTGCGCGGCCAGCTCCAGTGAGCCCACGTCGCGCACTGCGACGGCGCTCGCGGTTCCCTTCGACCGCCAAAAGGCGGCGAACTCGGCCAGGCTGAATTCGAACAGGTTGTCGCCGGCGATCACGAGGAGGTCGTCGTCGAGGCCGGTCTGCTCGACCACGAACAGCATGTCGCCGATCGCGCCGAGCCGGTCGTCGTTCGAGCTCGTGCCGTCGTCGTGGACGATCACGTCCCGGCCCTCGGCCCAGCGGGCGAACGCGTCGACCTTGCGGGCGTTCGTGACGACGTGGATCTCGTCGACCAGCTCGACCGCGGTGACTGCATCGACGATCCGGTCGATGATCGGCCGGCCTCCGACCGGCAGGAGCTCCTTCGCCCACGTATCGGTGAGCGGGCGCAGCCTGGTCGCGTAGCCCGCGGCGAGAATGATCGCCTTCATGCGGCTGCCGCGGCGCCGGCGAGCGATCGCGCGTACGGGGCGCGGTGGACGCCTGCCTCGGTGACGATCGCCGCGATCAGCTCTCCCGGAGTGACGTCGAAGGCGGGGTTGCGCGCGGCGAACCGGATGGTGATCTCGGCCGGGTCGCGCTCCTCGATCGGGATCGCCGAGCCGTCCGGAGCGGACGGATCGAGCGTGGTCGTCGGCGCGACCACGTACAGCGGGATCGCGTGGTGGTTCGCGAGCACGGCGAGCGAGTAGGTCCCGATCTTGTTGGCGGTGTCTCCGTTCGCGGCGATGCGGTCGGCCCCGGTGATCACGCAGTCCACCTCTCCGGCCGCCATCAGTGACGCTGCGGCCGAATCCGCGATCACCGCGTGCGGGATCGAGGCTGCTTCGAGCTCCCAGGCGGTGAGCCTCGCCCCCTGGAGGAGCGGCCGGGTCTCGTCGACCCATACGTGGGCGAGCAGCCCCCGCTCCCAGCCCGTGAGCAGCGCACCGACTGCGCTGCCGAAGCCGCCGGTGGCCAGGCCGCCCGCGTTGCAGTGCGTCAGCGCACGGGTGCCGGGCGCGAAGAGCTCCGCCGCGTGCGCTGCCATGCGGCGGCAGCGTTCGACCTCGTCTGCGTGAATGCGTCGCGCGTGCTCGTACGACGGGTCGTCGCGCATCTCGTCGAGCGCCCACGCGAGGTTGACGGCAGTCGGACGAGACGAGCGCAGAACACGGTCGGCTTCGACCAGGTCCTCGCCGTTCGCCGCCGCCAGGGCGATGCCGTAGGCGGCGGCGACACCGATCGCGGGCGCGCCGCGGACGACCATCCGCTCGATGGCCTCCGCCAGCGCACCCGCCGTGCCGCAGCGAACCTCGACTTCCTCGAGCGGGAGGAGGCGCTGGTCGAGCAGGACGACGGCGTCCTGCTCGAGGCGCACGATCCGCTCAGGCTCGAGCATGCGCGAGGTCGACCTGGATCAGGTGCCTTCGTCCCAGGATGCGAGGTACTTGGCCTGCTCCTCGGTCAACTGGTCGATCGTCACGCCCATGGTCGCGAGCTTGAGACGGGCGATCTCCTCGTCGATCTCGGTCGGCACCGGGTAGACCTTCTGCTCGAGCGAGGCCGCATGCTGCACGGCGTACTCGGTGGCGAGCGCCTGGTTGGCGAAGCTCATGTCCATGACGATCGCCGGGTGTCCCTCGGCGGCCGAGATGTTGACCAGCCGGCCCTCGGCGAGCAGGAAGAGCAGGCGGCCGTCCGCCAGCCGGAACTCCTCGACGAAGTTGCGGGCCTCGCGCGTCTCGACCGCGAGCGAGCGCAGCGCCGGGATGTCGATCTCGACGTTGAAGTGGCCCGTGTTGCAGATGATCGCGCCGTCCTTCATCACCTCGAGGTGCTCGCGGGCGACGACGTGCTTGTCACCGGTCGCCGTGCAGAACACGTCGCCGATCCTGGCGGCCTCGGCCATCGGCATGACCTCGAACCCGTCCATCAGGGCCTCGAGCGCACGCATCGGGTCGACCTCGGTGACGATCACGTGCGAACCAAGGCCCTTGGCGCGCATCGCAACGCCCCGCCCGACCCAGCCATAGCCGGCCACGACGAACCGCTTGCCGGCGAGGAGGACGTTGGTGGCGCGAATGATCCCGTCGATCGTCGACTGCCCCGTGCCGTACCGGTTGTCGAAGAAGTGCTTCGTCCGCGCGTCGTTGACCGCGATCACCGGGAAGGCGAGAGCGCCGTCCGCCTCCATCGCCTTCAAGCGGATGACACCGGTCGTCGTCTCCTCCATGCCGGCGATGATGTCTCCGAGCTGTTCGCGCCGGGCGCTGTGGAGGACGCCGATCACGTCGGCCCCGTCGTCCATCGTCAGCTGTGGCTTGTGGTCGACAGCAGCCTCGATGTGCGAGTAGTAGGTCTCGTTGTCCTCGCCCTTGATCGCGAACACCGCGATGTCGAACTCGTCGACGAGGGCGGCTGCGACGTCGTCCTGGGTCGAAAGCGGGTTCGAGGCGCACAAGACGACATCGGCTCCCCCCGCCTTGAGCGTGCGCATCAGATTCGCGGTCTCGGAGGTCACGTGGAGGCAGGCCGCGATGCGGTAGCCGGCGAGCGGCTGCTCGCGCTCGAACCGTTCGCGAATCGCCTGCAAGACGGGCATCTGGCGGTCCGCCCACATGATGCGCCGCACCCCTTCGGGGGCGAGTGACAGGTCTTTGACGTCGTGTCTCTTGGTCGTGGCCATGAATCCTTCCTCTTTGAGTCGCGGGGAGTGTAGTCCGGGCTTTCTCGATCAGGCCGCTAGGAGCCGCTCGTGCTTGCGCTGCTCCCACTCGACCCAGGAGCCTGCGTCCTCGCCTGCGGCGAGGAACGCGTCCACCGCGGCCCGGAGCTCCGGATCGCGGCGGAGCCGGCGGGCGAAGGCGAGCTCGGCGAGCTCGAGCCCGAACCGGTGGCGGAGGTCGCGCAGGCTCCGCAGGCGATTCACCTCGGAGAGCCCGTAGAGCCTGTAGCCCGACGGGGTGCGGCGCGGCGCGACGAGCCCGTTGTCCTCCAGGTAGCGGAGCATGCGCGCCGACCAGCCGGTCTCGCGGGCCGCAGCTCCGACGGTCAGGGGCTCCTGCATCCCTCAACCTTACCAGAACCGTGTGAAGGTCTTGGCTAGGGCCTCGAGGTGCCCTCGCGCCCGTAGGCGTCCTCGAGCCGCACGACGTCGTCCAGGTGCGGCGTCGAGACCTCGAGGATCGTCGTGTCCTCGAGCGCGGTGACCCGGTGCACCGTCCCGGGCGCGTAGTGGAACGCCGCTCCGGCGCCGATCACCTCCTGCTTCAGCATCGTCTCCCCCACCTCGCCGAGCTCCAGCTTCGCGCGGCCGGACTGGACGAGCCACGACTCGTCCTTCTCCCGGTGGAACTGGAGCGAGAGCGAATGGCCCGCCTTCACGAACAGCACCTTGCCGCAGTAGACGTCCGTGAGGGCCCAGATCAGCTCGTGCCCCCACGGCTTCTCGACCCGCGTGACCTCGAAGGCCCACCGGTCGAGCAGATCGATGTTCGGCGAGTCGACGCCCATCGGGGCCGATCCTCTCACGGACACGTCCGTCATGCGAGCCACTCCGGGTGCGACTCGACGTGCTCCGCTGCGGTCCGCAGCTCCTTGGGCGTGTTCACCGTGAGCCAGAGGCCGGCATGGCGGTACGCGCGCAGGCGGCCCTCCGCGGCGAGCTCCGGAAAGGTGGACGACTCGTGGTCGCCCAGGGCGGGGAACCGCTCGATCGCCTCCTCCGTGAGCACGTAGTTCCCGCAGTTGACCCAGAACGACACGTGCCCGCCCTCCCGGAACCCGTGGACACGGTCGTCGTCGTCGACGTCGACGAGGCCGAACTGCGATCTGGGCTGAGCCACGGCGATCGTTGCGAGCGCCCCGCCGGCCCTGTGCGCTGCCAGCAGGCCCGTGAAGTCGATGTCGACGAGCTCGTCGCCGTTCAGCGCAAAGACGTCGCCTCGCTCGCTGCGCAAGGCCGCGGCGAACTTGATCGCCCCGCCGCGGCCGAGCCGCTCCGGCTCCTCGGCCGCGACGATCTCCGGCCCGAGGCCTGCGAGCTCCGAGACGAAGAGCGAGCCCTGGCCTGCGGCGCAGGCGAAGATCACCCGCGTCACACCGGCCTGGGCGAGTCGGCCGACCTGATAGGCGGCGAGCGGCCTGCCCGCGACCTCGACGAGTGCCTTCGGCCGCCCCCCGGCGGCGTCGCCGAGCCGCTCGGCCTTGCCCCCGGCGAGGATGATCGCCTCCATACGGGGGCTCACGCCTCCTGGGCGGCCTGGGGCTCGAGCGTCTCCGGGAGGACGTCGGTGAGCGACGTCGGGCGCCCGATGCCCTCGTACGCGAACCCGGCGCGGCGGGTCTCCTCCGGGTCGAGCAGGTTGCGCCCGTCGATGATCAGCGGGGTCGCCATCGCCGCGCAGGTCTCGCTCGTCGCCAGCCCCTTGAGCTCGTCCCACTCGGTCACGATCACCGCAGCGTGGGCGCCGCGGACGGCGTCGGCGACCTCCGTCACCACGTCGACCCCCTTCGGCAGCTTCGTGCCGTCGGCGACCGGGTCCCAGGCACGCACCTCTGCACCCTCTGCGAGGAGCCGCGAGGCGAGGACGATCGACGGCGCCTCGCGCATGTCGTCCGTGTCCGGCTTGAACGCCAGGCCGAGCAGCGCGACCTGCTTGCCGCGCAAGGAGCCCAGGTGCCGCTTCAGCTTTCCGATCACACGGCGCTTCTGCAGCTCGTTGACCTCGATCACCGCGGAGAGGAGCTGGAAGTGATAGCCCGAGTTCGAGGCGAGCTGCTTGAGCGCCAGCGAGTCCTTCGGGAAGCACGAGCCTCCGTAGCCGATGCCCGCGCGCAGGAAGTGCGGCCCGAGCCTGTGGTCGAGCCCGACGCCCTCCGCGACCTTCACCACGTCGGCTCCGGTCGCCTCGCAGACGTTCGCGATCTCGTTGATGAACGAGATGCGGGTCATCAGGAACGCGTTCGCCGCGAGCTTGATCATCTCGGCGGAGTTCACATCGGTCCGCACGATCGGCGCCTTGACCGACGAGTAGAGCCGGGCGACCGCATCGCCGTCGTCCTCGTTGTAGGCGCCGATGACGACACGGTCGGGCTCCATGAAGTCGCGCACGGCGCGGCCCTCGGCGAGGAACTCGGGATTGGAGGCGTACCCGACCTGGTCGAGGCCCCTCTGGTCGAGGCCGGCACGCACCTTCTCGCCCGTGCCGACGGGAACGGTCGACTTCATCACGAGGATGGGCCGGCCCTGGAGCTCGGGGAGCTCGTCGACGACCGTCCACACGCGGGAGAGGTCGGCGTCGCCGGAGTAGGTCGGCGGAGTGTCGACGCACACGAAGAGGAATTCGCAATCGGAGACGTCCGCGACGTCCAGCGTGTACGTCAACCGGCCCGCGTTGCGCTCGAGGAGCTCGGGCACATCCTCCTCGTGGAACGGGACCTGACCTGCCCTGAGTGCCGCGATCTTCTCGGGGACGACGTCGCGAATCACGACGTCGTGGCCGAGCTCGGCGAAGCACACTCCCGTGACAAGGCCGACCCAACCGGCGCCGAAGATGCCAACCTTGCTCACGGGCTCGGAGTCTACTTCCCGCTTGTTAGGGGTTTGAGGCCCTTGGCGATCGCCAGCATGGTCTCGTTCGACAGGTCGTCGAGCAGCGTGTTGACCACCCAGTAGGTCGCACCGTGAGCGTGCAGCACGACCATGTGCAGGTGCGAGCCCGAGTAGTAGAGATCGAACTCGCGCCCTCCGAGATCGTGGCGGAAGCTCTTGTCGCTGAGCGCGGGCGCCCCGTCCCAGTCGGTCTCCTCGACGCCCCAGTACGTGTTGCCGTTGTGGAACACGAGCCGCACCGCGCGGTGCCCTCCCCGCCGGTCCATCCAGTACTGGCGAACCGGCACGTCGCCGGGCAGGGTGTCGGGATACGAGTTGCGCTCGAGCACGGTGGGCACCATCAGCGGGAAGTTGAACTTGTGCGCGAGCGGCCTCAGCAGGTCGGTTGCCGGCGCCGAGTCGTAGCGCACGAACGCCGGCTGGTGCGCCGGTATGTTCGCGTGGGGAGCCGGTGCGATCGAACCGTGGAACGCGCTCCCGAGCACCACCAGCAGCATCGAGCCCGGGTCGAGGGAGAGGAGCCCGGTGCGGCGCGGCAGCTTGGCGACGTCGGCAGGCTGCATCAGGTTCTGCAGCGCCGCGGCCGCGAGCTTCGAGCCCTTCTGCGCCGGGTCGTAGTAGATCACCGAGTGGAACCTGGCCGGGCCGTTCGCCGAGATCCCGTTCGGCGGCGTCTGGGTGACGTAGCCTCGCTGGGCGAGGATGTACGACGTGTTCGCCGCGGCGCCCTGCACACCGCTTCCGTTCAGCACCGTCACCGTGACCGAGGACGGCGGCGGAGCCTTCTGCTTCAGCTTCGTCCCGAGCGCAGCGGCGTTGGCCGCCTTCGGCGCGGTCACGTCGGGGTTGGCGAACTGGTCGACGGCCGTCTGGACATCGCTCGACGAGGCGCTGCACCCGAGACTGCACTGCACGTTCTCGATCTTCTGCTGGAAGAGGTGCCCGGGCGGCAGCGACTGCGCGAAGAGCGCGTAGGAAATGACCTGGTCGCCCTGCAGCGCGTGGCCGCCTTCGCCGACCTCGATGTTGTGCGTGATCGTGCTGACGAGGCTCGGAAGCTGGGTGAACGAGAAGTTGTGCGCGACCTGGTCCTTGAACGCGCGGACGAACTCCTGCTGCCGGGCGAGGCGATAGAGGTCGGAGTCGGTGTGGCGGAACCGGACGAAGTCCAGCGCCTGCTGGCCGTCGAGCCGCTGATACCCCGGCTGCAGGTTGATATTCGCGTAGTTGTCGTAGGCCGAGCCGGTGTTCTTGTTGTAGTAGCGGCGGTCCACGTCCATCCAGACGCCGTGCAGCTTGTCGACGACTTCTTTGAAACCGTGGAAGTTGACCGTGATCAGGTAGTTGATGGGCAGCGAGGTCAGGTGCTTGATCGTCAGCACCGTGCCCTTCGAGCCGCAGCGCGAGTACGCGGAGTTGATGCGATCCGTGGTGACGACATGGCCGACGGAATCGGACGGAGACGAGCCGCAGTAGATCGGCACGTCGAGATCGCGGGGGAACGACAGGAGCGAGATCGTCTTCGTCTGCGGGTCGGCGCGGATCAGCATCAGCGTGTCGGACAGAGACGGCCGGTTCGACTCGACGCCCGCGCGATGGTCGTAGCCGATCACGAGCGCGATCGCGGCGTGGTGCGCGACCGGGATGTCGAGGCTCCGCGCGGCGCGGACGACGTCCGGCGTGTGCGCTCGGACGCTCGCGACGGACTGGTGGAAGTACAGGTAGGAGCCGCCCGCGACCGCGATCACGAAGGACGAGACGACGAGCAGCGTCCCGACGAGGATGCGCCGGAGCACACCGAGGCCGGTCCAGTCCCGGGGGCGGCGGCTGCCGGTAGCGAGTGACCGCGCTGACCGTTCCGGGTGGGAAGACGGCGGTGCCGTTGCCGTTTGCACTGGCGGCTCTGCCGACCCCTCTCTTCAATGTCGTCCGCATAAAAACGTGTGCGGCGCCCGTAGGGGCGCCCGCCTGGGGCAGGATAGCCGAGTCGGCGGCGAGCCTATCCGAGGCTTGCGCCGAGCCAGCGTTCGGCCTCGGAGACAGCAATTCCACGGCGCGAGGCGTAGTCCTCGACCTGGTCGCGTCCGATCCGCCCCACGGCGAAATACCGCGATTGCGGGTGGTGGAAGTAGACACCGCTCACCGCGGCGGCCGGGAGCATGGCGTAGGTCTCCGTCAACGCGAGGCCCGCCTGCTCCGCTCCGAGCAGGTCGAACAGCTTCCCCTTTTCGCTGTGGTCCGGGCACGCGGGGTATCCGAACGCGGGCCGGATGCCGCGGAAGTTCTCCTTGAGCAGGTCCTCCTCCGAGAGATGCTCGCCGGGGGCGTACCACTCGCGCCGCACCCGCTGGTGCAGGAACTCGGCGAACGCCTCCGCGAGCCTGTCGGCCAGCGCCTTAACTGCGATCGCCGAGTAGTCGTCGTGCGCTGCCTCGTACCGGGACGAGAGCTCGTCGGCGCCGTGGATCCCGACGGCGAACGCTCCCATGTAGTCGTCCGCCGGCGCAACGTAGTCGGCGAGGCAGCGGTTCGGGCGCTCGTCGCCGTGATCGGTCTGCTGGCGCAGGAACGAGAAGCGCACGCCGTCGATCACGATGTCGTCGCCCTCGGCGTGGGCCGGCCAGAAGCCGTAGATGCCGACGGCGCGCAGCGACGCGCCCTGGAGGATCTCGCGCAGGAGCGCCTGCGCGTCGTCGTAGAGCTCCTGTGCCGCCGGGTTGGCGAGGATCGCCGGGAACTTGCCCTTGAGATCCCAGGCATGGAAGAAGAACTGCCAGTCGATGAAGGGGACGAGGTCGGCGAGCGGCGGCTGGACGAGGCGGGCGCCGGCGAACGGCGGCGCGGGCCGGTCCGTGTGCGGGGCCTTGACCCGGTTCGCCCGCGCCTGGCTGAGCGGCAAGAGCGGTTTCCGCACCTTCTCGGCGTGCTGGATGCGCAGGCGCTCCTGCAGCGCGCGATTCTCCGTGTCGAGCGCCGCGCGGCGCTTCGGATCGATCAGCGCCGCGACGACGTCGACGACTCTGCTTGCGTCGAGCACGTGCACGGTCTCGTTCTCGTACTCGGGCGCGATCCTGACCGCCGTGTGCTGACGTGACGTAGTGGCGCCACCCACCATCAGCGGCAGCTCGAGCCGGCGACGGTCCATCT
The DNA here is from genome assembly GCA_963828655.1 of uncultured Thermoleophilia bacterium. Taxonomy (GTDB): domain Bacteria; phylum Actinomycetota; class Thermoleophilia; order Gaiellales; family Gaiellaceae; genus PALSA-600. The sequence goes on from CAWHFK010000006.1 coordinate 169,510, forward strand.
CCCGTGCAACGTCGACCATCTGGTCGAGCGACGGCGTGATCAGGCCCGAGAGGCCCACGATGTCGACCCCCTCCGCCTCCGCGGTGTCGAGGATCGTCTCGGGCGCGACCATCACGCCGAGGTCGATGACGTCGTAGTCGTTGCAACCGAGCACCACGCCGACGATGTTCTTGCCGATGTCGTGCACGTCGCCCTTGACGGTCGCAAGCAGCACCTTGCCCTGCGCACCGTGCGTGCCGTCCTTCTCGTCCTCCATGTAGGGCTGCAGATACGCGACGGCGCGCTTCATCACGCGGGCGGACTTCACGACCTGCGGCAGGAACATGCGGCCCGAGCCGAAGAGGTCGCCCACGACGCGCATGCCGTCCATCAGCGGTCCCTCGATCACGTCGAGCGGCCGTTTGGCCGTCTGGCGCGCCTCCTCGGTGTCGTCCTCGATGAAGTCGACGATCCCGTGCACGAGCGCGTGCTCGAGCCGCTTCCCGACGGGGCCCTCCCGCCACCGCAGGTCGAGCTCGCGCTTCGTCCCCTCGCCGCGGAACCGGTCGGCGATCTCGACGAGCCGCTCGGTCGCGTCCGGCCGCCGGTTGAAGAGCACGTCCTCGACGCGCTCCTTGAGCTCGGGCTCGATGTCCTCGTAGACCGCGAGCTGCCCGGCGTTGACGATCCCCATGTCGAGACCGGCCCGGATCGCGTGGTACAGGAACGCCGCATGCATCGCCTCGCGGATGACGTCGTTGCCGCGGAAGGAGAAGCTGAGGTTCGAGATGCCGCCCGACGTGCGCGCTCCGGGACAGCGCTCCTTGATCCTGGGCAGGCATTCGAGGAAGGCGCGCGCATAGTCGTCGTGCTCCTCGATCCCCGTTGCGACGGCAAGCACGTTGGGGTCGAACACGATGTCCTCCGGCCGGAAGCCGACGTCGCCGACGAGCAGGTCGTAGGCGCGGCCGCAGATCGCCACCCGGCGCTCCACCTCGGTCGCCTGGCCTTCCTCGTCGAACGCCATCACGACGACTCCCGCCCCGTAGTCGCGAATCCGGCGCGCGTGGTGCAGGAACTCGTCCTCGCCTTCCTTGAGTGAGATCGAGTTGACGATGCCCTTCCCCTGCAGGCACTGCAGGCCCGCCTCGAGCACGGACCACTTCGAGCTGTCCACCATCACCGGCAGCCGTGCGACCTCCGGCTCGGTGGCGATCACGTTCAGGAACGTCCGCATCGCCTGCTCGCCCTCGAGCAGGTCTGCGTCCATGTTCACGTCGATCAGATTCGCGCCTCCGCGCACCTGCTCGAGCGCGACGTCGACGGCCGCGTTGAAGTCGTTCGCCTCGATCAGGCGGCGGAAGCGGGCGGAGCCCGTGACGTTCGTGCGCTCCCCGATCAGCACGAAGCCGGTGTCCTCGCCGATCTCGAACGGCTCCAGGCCGCTGAACCGTGGAGACCGCCGGGCCCGCGGGACGACTCGCGGCTCGAGGCCCTGCATCGCCGCCGAGATCGCCTTCGTGTGCTCGGGCGTCGACCCGCAGCAGGAGCCTGCGACGTTCAGGAAGCCGTCACGCGCGAACTCGTGCAACAGCGCGGACGTGACGTCCGGCGTCTCGTCGTAGCCGCCGAAGGCGTTGGGGAGGCCGGCATTCGGATGCGCGGAGGTGAGGCAGGACGCGATCCGCGAGAGCTCGGCGACATACGGCCGCATCTCGCGGGCTCCGAGCGAGCAGTTGACACCCACGATCAGCGGCTCGGCATGTTCGATCGACGTCCAGAAGCCGTCGATCGTCTGCCCGCTGAGCGTCCGGCCCGAGAGGTCGACGATCGTGACGCTGATCCAGAGCGGCAGCTGCGGAGCAGCCTCGCGCGCAGCGACGAGCGCCGCCTTCGCGTTCAGCGTGTCGAAGATCGTCTCGATCAGCAGGAGGTCGACGCCGCCGTCGGCCAGCCCGCGCATCTGCTCGGCATAGGTCTCGACGACCTGCTCGAAGGTGTGCGTCCGGTAGCCGGGATCGTCGACCCGCGGGCTCAGCGACAGCGTGATGTTCAGCGGCCCCACCGAGCCGGCCACGAACCGGTCGGGCCCGGCGGCGGCCCGCGCGATGCGCGCGCCGGCGACGTTCAGGTCGTAGACGGCGTCCTCGAGCCCGTAGTCGGCCTGGCCGACGGACGTCGCCGTGAACGTGTTGGTCGTCGTGATGTCGGCGCCGGCGGCGAAGTACGCATCGTGCACCGAGCGGACGATCTCCGGCTGCGTGAGGTTCAGCAGATCGGGATCGTTCAGCAGGTCGCGGGGATGGCCGGCGAAGCGCTCTCCGCGAAAATCGGCTTCCTTGAGCCCGCGGTTCTGCAGCAGCACCCCCCAGGCGCCGTCGAGCACGAGGATGCGCTCCTCCGCCAGTTTCCTGATCTCTGCTGCGACGTCGCGCGCTGTTGCCGTCACGTCCACCTCCGGTGCCTAGAGAGAGCGCCGAGCCCCGAGGGACGCGCACGGGCTCTTTAGGCGTTTGGTAACCCGGTCGCCAAGCTGCCGTTCAAAGCTCTCCGGAACAGAGAAGACTAGCGGTCAGCGGCTGATCAGGATGGTGGCTGCCGACGTGGCGGAGACCGGCCCGACGACATTCTTCGCGGTGACGCGCGACCGGAGCCGGTGACCGCGGTCGGTCGACCGAACCCCGTACGTGGTCGCGGTCGCGCCGCTGATCGCGGTGCAGTTGTTCCCGGCGCTGTCGCACTGCACCCATTGGTAGGAGTACGTGATCGGCGCGGTGCCGGTCCAGGTTCCGTTGTTCGTCGTGAGGAGCGCTCCGATCCGAACGCCGCCGCCGATTGCCGGGAGCGAGGTGTTGGCCGGCGCGACTGCAATCGACTGCGACGAGTACGTGGCCGTGTACGTGGTCGCCGAGGCCGGCGCGACGATGTTGTGGCTGTTCGCACCGCCGTCCGACCACGAGGAGAACGTGTTCGATGTGGCGCCGAGCGTCTGCGGCGTCGGCGCGCTGACCGAGTTGCTCGACTTCTGGATCACCGTGACCACGAACGGCGTCACAGCGGTCGAGGTGTTGACGGCGAGCGTGAGCCCGGACGGGCTGGACGCGAAGGACAGGTTGACCGTCTTCGGGTTCAGCTGGACGCTCGCCGTGGCGGTCGCGCCGGCGGAGTCCGTCGCGGCCAACTGCAACTCGAGGTAGGACGGATAGCCGTGATCCGGCGCGTTGAACGTGCCGCTCGCGAGGCCTGCCCAGCTCTGCACCGTGTGCGTGTGGCAGTTACCGACCGTCGGGCAGTGGTGGATGATCAGGGTCCAGGTCAGCGCCGAGGCGGGCAGCGCTCCATCCTCGTGATCGCCGGCGTGCCCGGAGAACGAGATGAGGTCGCCGACCGCGTAGGTGACGGACGGCGAAGGCGCGTCGATCACCGGCGTGGGCGGTGTGTTCCCCGTCGCCGTCGCCTGCCAGCTCACCTTGGCGACCGCATAGACGGTGTTGTCGTAGTACTCGACTCTGACCGCGTGGCTGCCTGCGGTCAGAGTCAGCGGTGCGGTGTAGGTCGTCGCCGACTGGTCCTTCCAGCCGTCGATCACCTTCACACCGTCGACGTAGACCCGGATCCCGTCGTCTCCGGTGGCGGAGAACGTGTACGTGCCTGCGGCGAACGTGAACGATCCGTCCCAGGACGCCGAGAACCCGTCAGCGTTGACTCCGGGAGCCGGGCTGCCCGAGCCCCAGTCGTTGTTGATCGCCGCCTCGCAGCGGTCCACGACCGGAGACCCGGCCAGGGTCATGTTGTTGAAGTACTTCGCCTCGAACTGGCCGGGGCAACTGACTCCGCCGCCCGTCGAGGTCGCCTGCCAGCCGACCTGTGCCACGGCCAGCGAGCCGTCCTCGTAGTACTCGACGCGCACCGCGTGCGTGCCGGCGGTCAGGGTCACGGCCGCCGTGTAGGTCGTGGCGCCCTGGTCCTTCCAGGCGTCGATCACCCTCGTTCCGTCGACGTAGACCCGGATCCCGTCGTCGGCGGTCGCCGAGAATGTGTACGTCCCGGCCGCGAAGGCGAACGACCCGTCCCACGCTGCGGAGAACCCGTCCGCGTTGACCCCCGGCGCGGGACTGCCGGTTCCCCAGTCGTGATTGATCGCTGCCTCGCACTGATCCACGGCCGGGGTGCCGCTGAGCGTCATGTTGTTGTAGTACCGCGCCCGGAACGTGCCGGCGCTGCAGGCCGAGCCGGAGCTCGAGTACGAGATCCGCTGGATCGTCCCGCTCTCGAGGTCGGCATAGAAGATGTCGCCGCCCGGGCCTTGCTCGAGGTCGACCGGGTAGGCCGCACCGCCGGCCAGGAGCTGGATCTTGGCCGGGTCGGGCAGGCCGTTGCTGCCCGGGAGCATCGCCCAGATGCAGTTGCGCGTGTGGTCGGCGAAGATCAGTGAGCCGTTGTAGGCGGCCGGATAGCTTCCACCCGTGTAGAACGCGTCGCCCGTGATCGACGACCCGTTGGCGGTCGGGCAGTTGTCGCCCGGGACGACCGCGTTGCCGTGGTTGTAGGTGTAGTACGGCGAGGCGGCGGTTCCCGCCGAGTAGAGCCCGGTGCAGAGGTTGAGATTCGCGCTCTGGTAACCCGACTGGGGGCCGGCTCCCTCGTAGCACGGCCAGCCGAAGTCGGACGACGGCGCGCTCGTGGGCGAGCTCACGCGGTCGATCTCCTCCCAGGTGTTCGCGCCGACGTCGCCGACCCACAGCTCGCTCGTCCCCGGCCGGAAGGTGAAGCGGAACGGGTTCCGGAATCCGTAGGCGACGATCCGCCGCGCGTTGGTGTCCGCAGAGCCGCTGTTCGGGTTGCCGGCCGCCGCGAGGCCCGTCGCCGGATCGAGCCGGAGAACCGCGCCGTTCAGCAGCACCGGCTGGCCGCTCGGCCGGCGGAAGCTCTGGCTGCGCAAGGCCCCGCCCTCGGCGGTAGGCGCCGTCTCCGTCCCGCCTGTGCCGGCCGGGGGATCGCCGCACGGATTCTTCACCGTCGGCGAGCCCGCGCTCCCACCCGACTGGCCGTAGTCGACATAGTCGAAGCTCGCGCCCTCCCCGGCACTGAGGTACAGGTCGCCGTCCGGCCCGAAGTTGAGATCGCCGATCGAGTGGCTCGGGAACTGCTGGCACCACTGGTCGCTGATCAGCACCTGCGGCGACCCCGTCATCGTGTCGCCCGACAACTGGACCCGGACGAGCTTGCCGGTCACGACGCAGCCGTCCGTCGTCGGGCCGGGAGGTGACGGGCACCCGTCGTTCCACGTCGGGATCGTTCCGCCCGGCGGAGCGTCGGCCGTGTAGAGGAGGTAGACGTACGGCGTGGCCGGGAAGTTCGGGTCGAGCGCGAGCCCGAGGAGGCCGCGGTCCCAGTAGTCGTCCACCTGCGTACGCAGGTCGGCGACGACGGTCGGGCTCTGGTCGGCGAGGCTGTCGAAGACCACGAGCAGCCCGCTCTTCTCGGCGACGAAGATCCGACCGTCGGACGCGAACCGGAGGTTGGTCGGGTTCGTCAGCCCGGAGAAGACCGTGGAGTCCGTGAAGCCTGCGGGCAGCGTCTCCACGGCGGGCGCCGCGGGCGGAGCGGTGGTCGCGGAGCTGTGCTCTCCCGCCATGAACGGCGGCGGCTCGGTCCCCGAGGCTGCCTGTGACGGAGCCGAGACGGCGCCCGGGAACAGCAGCACCAAGCCTGCGACGGCCACGGCGGCGAGCCGCCGTCGACCCGCGCGCACCCCGAGGCTGCCTGCCACGTCGCCCTCTCCCCGTTGCCGCAAGGCCCGAGCCTCCCAGCCGGGACGGACAGTGTCAACGACCACACGGGTGGGTTTTCGCGCCACGGCCCGAAAAAGGGCGGCAGCCACCGCTCAGTGCGCTTCGCCGTCCCGAAAGGCGGGCTCGTTCACTTGCCGGTGGCAGCCACCGCTCAGTGCGCTTCGCCGTCCCGAAAGGCGGGCTCGATCAGTTCCCGGCGGCGGCGCCGTCCGGGCGGCCTTGGTCGCGTCAGGAGCGGCCGGCGACCGCGAGCTGGTTCTCGGCGTGACGGAGGCGCTGCTCGATCTGCCAGCGGTCCGCAGTCGAGTCGCCCCGGTCGATCGCCTCGAGCTCTGCCTGCGCCTCCTCGAGCTGCCGCCGGGCGCGGGCGTCGTCGATCGCGGCCGCTTCGACGGCATCGTCGACGAGCGCGATCGCGCGATCCTCCAGGACCTGGAAGAACCCGGGACCGGTCGCGAACTCGAGGACTTCGCTCTCGCTGACGTGCACGCGCGTCGAGCCTGCCTTCAGCGTCGCGATCAGTGGCGCGTGCCTGGCGAGCACGCCGATCTCGCCGGCCGCGCCGGGCACGATGAGCATCTGGGCGTCGCCCTCGTACGCCGGCCCGTCAGGCGTCACGACCGAGACCGAGAACTCGCGGCGGTCGGCCATCCGCTCAGGCGGCCGCGCCGGCCATCTGCTTCGCCCGTTCGACGGCTCCCTCGATCGGGCCGACCATGTAGAACGCCTGCTCGGGCAGATCGTCGTGCTGCCCCGCGAGGATCTCCTGGAAGCCGCGGATCGTGTCCTCGAGCTTGACGTACTGGCCGGGGGTGCCGGTGAACTGCTCGGCCACGAAGTTCGGCTGCGACAGGAAGCGCTGGATCTTGCGCGCGCGCTGCACCGTCAGACGGTCCTCGTCGGAGAGCTCCTCGATGCCGAGGATGGCGATGATGTCCTGCAGGTCCTTGTAGCGCTGCAGCACCTCCTGCACCTGCGTCGCCGTCGAGTAGTGCTCGTCGGAGACGATCCCCGGCTGCAGCGCCCGCGAGGTCGAGTCGAGCGGATCGACGGCCGGGTAGATCCCCTGCTCGACGATCGCCCGCGACAGCGTGGTCGTCGCGTCGAGGTGCGCGAAGGTCTGCGCGGGCGCCGGGTCGGTCAGGTCGTCCGCAGGCACATAGATCGCCTGCACCGAGGTGACCGCTCCCTTCGTCGTCGAGGTGATGCGCTCCTGGAGCTGCCCCATCTCGGTGGCGAGCGTCGGCTGGTACCCGACGGCGCTCGGCATGCGCCCGAGCAGCGCCGAGACCTCGGAGCCTGCCTGGACGAACCGGAAGATGTTGTCGATGAAGAGCAGTACGTCCTGGCCCTGGTCGCGGAAGTACTCCGCCATCGTCAGACCGGAGAGACCGACGCGCAGGCGCGCTCCCGGCGGCTCGTTCATCTGGCCGTAGCAGAGCGCGACCTTGTCGAGGACGCCCGACTCCTCCATCTCGAGCAGCAGGTCGTTCCCCTCGCGGGTGCGCTCGCCGACGCCCGAGAACACGGACACGCCGGAGTGCTGGCGGGCGATGTTGTGGATCAGCTCCTGGATCAGCACCGTCTTGCCCACGCCGGCGCCGCCGAAGAGGCCGATCTTGCCGCCGCGGACGTACGGGGCGATCAGGTCGATCACCTTGATGCCCGTCTCGAAGATCTCGACCTTCGGGGTCAGGTCGGCGAACGCCGGCGGGGCGCGGTGGATCGACCAGCGCTCCGCGTCCTTCGGCGCCTCCTTGTCGTCCACGGGCTCACCGAGGACGTTCCAGACCCGGCCGAGCGTGACGTCGCCGACCGGCACGGAGATCGGACCGCCCGTGTCGAACACGTCCGTGCCCCGCGCGATGCCGTCGGTCGCGTCCATCGCGACCGCGCGCACCCGGTCGTCGCCGAGATGCTGCTGGACCTCGGCGATCAGGTCGGTGCCGTCGGGCCGCGGAATGCGCAGCGCCGAGTAGATCTCGGGCAGCTTGCCCGGGAAGACGGCGTCGACCACGACGCCCTTGATCTCGAGCAGCTTGCCGGTATTCGAGTTGCCATTCGTCGACACGTCTAGAGCTCCTGGACGGGTGAGGGTGCGAGTTCCGAGCCGCGCTGGGCGCGGCGAACGCGCGCCAGCAGCCTGGGCAGCCGCAGCCTAGCGGAACGCTCCTCTGGAGCGAAGTGCCAACGGAGCTCCGCCCGCCTCAATCCTGCCGACACACGGTCGGCGCGATCGAGGCCTCAGACGTAGGAGCTCACAGGGTTCGGGAGCACGCCGGGCCTCCTCTCAACTCGACGGCGGGCGTTGCACGAAGAACGCCCGAACTCCGAACGCGCCGATCGGACAGGCGCCCCCGATGCAGTCGTGCGTGCTGACGAGGAGGATGCCGCACGAGCGGGTCCGGCTGTGGCACGACCCTTCGAAGTGCCCGAACGTCCAGCCCGTCGCCGGGGTCGAGTGAAGCTCGACGCGCGAGTGCTCCGGGAAGATCGCGCGGCAGGCGCCCGGGCAGTGGATACCGCGCGGCGTGCTCGTCACGGTGCCCTGTCCGTGGTTCGCGACGAAAACCACCATCCGCAGGCTGCTCGGCGCCGCCGACGACGACACCGCCAGCACTCCCGCGACGACCAGCGCCCCGAGCACCCGGACGAATAACGTCACAACCGACACAATAGCTCTCCCACTGCTCTTCTCTAGGGAAATTTACGGCTGCTAGATTCGAGCCATGCCCCGGCTCCCACAGTCGGCAAGGGCACGGCGGCGCCTGTTCCGCGGCGGCCTCCTCGGCGGCGTGGTCCTGGTCGTGGTGCTGCTCGTCGTCCTGATCCCGGGCCATCAGCCGCCGAGCCCCAAGGCGACCGGCAACGAAGGGCCCGCCCAGCTCGCCTCGGCGGCGACCCTCCACGTCTCCCCGGCCGACCGCCGGGCGATCAACCGCACCCTGGATCGTTTCGTGCCCGCCGGCGTGGCTCGGAGATCGCCCGCCACGGCCTGGTCGCTGGCGGGGCCGGAGCTGAAGGCCGGGACGACACTCGCGGACTGGAAGGCCGGCAACTCGCCGATCCCCTATTACCCCGTGCTCGAGCACACGTTCCACACCTGGCGGACCATCGACGTCGGCCCGCGTTACGTCATCTTCAACCTGCTGGTGCATGCGCAGCCGACCGCCCATCTCGGCTCGTACGTCTTCTCGGGCGAGGTCGTGAAGCAGGGCAACCAGTGGCTCGTGAATCGCATCTACACGATCGCGATCATGAATCCGGTCACGAAGAAGACGCACGAGGTCGGGCCGGCCGACTTCGTTGCCCCGCCCCCCTCCTCCCAGACGCCGAACGGCAAGCGGACGATCGGCCTCGGGATCGTGCCCGTCATCTCGATCCTGTCCCTGATCCTGGTCATCCCGCTCGCGTTCGGCGGGATCGCACTGCTGCGGGCGCGCCGCTGGCGGCGGATGGTGCGCGCGAACGCACGAACCGAGCTGCCACCGCTCCCGTCCGGCTACGGCCGCAGCTCAAATTAACCTGAAAGCAACATGGCAAGGGGCTAACTTTCCCCTGGTACCTTGGTCTTAAGGGCTATGACGTCCCCCAGCGGCATCTTCACAGGCTTCTTCAACTCACCGCGCAAGCAACGGCGGTTGTTCATCCTCAGCGCAACCGTGCTGGCCGTCGGTGTCGCCGCGTTCCTGGCGATGGTCGTGTTCCGCGGCACTCCGAACGCCTTCACGGACACCCTCTCGAACAAGCCGGCGCAGCTGTACCACCCCGACAAGAAGGTGCCGCTCTCGAAGGAAGAGGTCGCACTGGCCCGGCGGTTCATCCAGACCGCTGTCGAGCGCCGCGACCTCAATGCCGCCTACACGATCGTCCACCCGGACCTCAAGGGCACGCTGACCCGGAAGCAGTGGGACACCGGCAACATCCCGGTCGTCTCCTACCTCGCACGCAATGCCGACACGGCCGCGTTCGTCGTGGACTACAGCTTCAAGACCGCCGCGCTCCTCGAGGTCGACCTCGTGGCGAAGCGGGGGCAGGACCAGCGTCCGGAGCTGCGGTTCTATCTCGGGCTCAAGCGCGAGGGCGGGAAGCCGAGCGGCCGTTGGCTCGTGAACTACTGGCAGCCGCACTGGAAGCCTCCGGTGCCTCAGGCCGTCGGCTAGACAACCCGGCCACTCTCTCGCGAAGACACGCAGAGCCGGCTCGGATCGAGCGGGCAGCGGCGGCGGGGCCTTCTAGACCGGGGTGCTGAAGTAGCCGTGCACCGGGCCGTCGGCGATCGACGCCGGCTGCAGCTTCAGGCGCGGCACCTCGATATGCGAGTTCGCCGTCGACGGGTCGGCCGAGTAGGTGACGAGCACCGGAGCCCCGACCCGGCCTGCGAAGGCGTGGCCGGAACTGCCCGTGCGGGCCCCCGGCCAGACGAGCACGGCGGCCGCCGCAGCTGCGACGAGGCACGCGCTCAGGACGCCGGCGGCGCGACGGGGGCCACCGCGAGCCGATTCGGAGGGGATCACCACGGACCGCGTCGGCGGCTCGAGCAGGGCACTCCGCAGGAGCCGCGTCTGCTCCTCCGCGTCGGTCGCGAAGGAGCTGCAGTCCGGGCAGCCGCGGAGGTGCCGGTCCAGGAGGGCCGACTCGAAAGCGGAAAGCATGCCGTCCAGCCGGAGCGAGATCGCCTGGCGGGAACGTTCACAACGTGCGGGTGTCACACCGAGTTCGACGCCACCCGGCCGTAGGAGTTAGTTAACAAGGTGAATTGCTTAGAACGCCTGATGAGCGGGATCGATCAACGCGGCCACGACGACGAGCACCAGGCCGAGGGCGAACAGGAAGAGCGCGGTCTGGACGGAGTCGGCCCGCTCCTCCCCCGTGGCCCGGCGAACCCGCCGGGCGCCGAGGACGGGCACCGTCTCCCCCGTGCGGTTGACGCCCCGGAGGGGCCCTCGGGCGCCGACGACGAAGCACCCGGCGAGCAGCGCCACACCGGCGACGTAGAGGCCGACGGAGACCGAGCGGGCGAGCCCGCTGCCGGCGATCAGGCCGATCACGACCGAGGCGGCGACGGTCACGCCGGTGATCCCCCCGAGGATGATCGCGATTCGCCGTGCGGCCCGCAGCAGCACGGCAGATCCCGTGCTAGTCGGCTGCGCCGACGGGGGCACCTTGCGGCCGCCGCATCTCGTCTTCGGTCATCGGCCAGTGCTCGAGCGGGAAGTGACAGGCGGAGAGATGAGTGGCATCTGCTCCGACCGGCTCGAGCGGCGGCGTGTCGACGTCGCACTTTCCCTCCACGAACCGCGGGCAGCGCGGATGGAACGGGCAGGCCTTCGGCGGATTCAGCGGGCTCGGGACGTCGCCCTGGAGCACGATGGGCTGGCGCGACCGGCCGAGCTCGGGATCGGCGATCGGCACCGCGGAGAGGAGCGCGCCGGAATAGGGATGCTTCGGCTCGCGGTAGAGCTGGTCGCGCGAGCCGATCTCGACGGCCTTGCCGAGATACATGACCATCACGCGCTCGGAGACGTGGCGCACCACGTTCAGGTCGTGCGCGATGAAGATGTAGGTGAGCCCGAAGTCCTTCTGGAGGTCCTTCAAGCAGGTTGAGGATCTGCGCCTGCACCGAGACGTCGAGCGCCGACACCGGCTCGTCGCAGATGATCAGCTTCGGGTTGATCGCGAGCGCCCGGGCGATGCCGATGCGCTGGCGCTGTCCGCCCGAGAACTCGTGCGGAAAGCGGTTGTAGTGCTCCGAGTTCAATCCGACGATCTCGAGCAGCTCCTGGACGCGGCGCTTGCGCTCGGACGTCGGTGCCGATGCCGTGCACCTCGAGCGGCTCGCCGACGATGCCGCCGACGCGCTTGCGGGGGTTCAACGACGCGTACGGGTCCTGGAACACCATCATCATCTCGCGCCGGATCGGCCGCATCGCGCTGCGATCGAGGGTGGTGATGTCGCGGCCGTCGAAGATGATCTTTCCGCCGGTCGGCTGAAGCAGGCGCGCAACACAGCGTGCCATCGTCGACTTGCCGCAGCCGGACTCGCCGACGACGCCGAGCGTCTCGCCGGTGTTCACGGTGAAGCTGACACCGTCGACGGCCTTGACCGCCCCGACCTGCCGCTGGAAAACAAGGCCCTGCGTGACTGGGAAGTGCTTCTCGAGATTCTCGACGACGAGCAGTTCGCTCATGTGCTCACCAACCCGCTGCCGGTCTCACGCTGCGTCCTCTGCCACCATCGCGGCGTGCTTGGTGGTCCAGATTCGTGCGCGAGTCTCGTCGTCGAGGTGGCACCGGAACCGGTGCCCGTCGCCGACGGGCGACGGCCTCAGATCCGGCAGCTGTTCGCTGCAGATGTTCATCACGTACTCGCAGCGCGGGTTGAACGGGCATCCCGACGGCGGGTGGAGCAACGACGGCGGCTGGCCGGGAATCTGCTCGAGGCGGCCGCCGGAAGAGTTGAGGCGAGGCAGGGAGCCGAGCAGGCCCCAGGTGTACGGCATCTCCGGCTTCGCGAAGAGATCGTTGACCTGCGACTCCTCGACGACCCGGCCCCCGTACATGACGATCACGTCGTCGGCGAGCTCCGCCACCACGCCGAGATCGTGGGTGATCATCACGATCGCCATCCGGAACTCCTGCTGGAGGCGCTTCATCAGGCGCAGGATCTGAGCCTGCGTCGTCACGTCGAGCGCGGTCGTCGGCTCGTCGGCGATCAGGATCTCCGGGTTGTTGATCAGCGCCATCGCGATCATCACGCGCTGGCGCATGCCGCCGGAGAACTGGTGCGGATAGCCGTCCACACGCCGTTCGGCATGCGGGATCTCGACCTGCTTCAGGACCTCGATCGCGCGCTTGCGCGCCTCCTTCTTCGAGACGTCCTGGTGGATCAGGACGGCCTCCTCGAGCTGCCAGCCGATCGTCTTGACCGGGTTCAGCGAGGTCATCGGGTCCTGGAAGATCATGCCGATCTTCACGCCGCGGATCTCACGCATCCTGCTCTGCGATGCGCCGAGCATCTCCTCGCCGTGCAGCAGCACGGACCCGGTCACGTCGGCCTGCTTGGGGTCGACGAGGCCCATGACGGTGAGGAAGGTGACGCTCTTCCCCGAGCCCGACTCGCCGACGACGCCCAGCGTCTGGCCTTCGTCGACCGAGAAGCTGACACCCGAGACGGCCTTGACGACGCCGTCGTCGGTGCGGAATCGCGTGGTGAGGTCCTTGACCTCGAGAGCCGTTGCCATCAGTGCGGTCGGACTCTCGGGTCGAGGAAGCCGTAGCTCACGTCGACGATGAAGTTGAAGACGATCACGCAGAGCGTCGCGAAGACGACGATCCCGGTGATCATCGGCAGGTCGTTGAAGTTGTAGGCGTTGATCACCTCATGGCCCAGCCCCGGCAGGTTGAAGATGCTCTCGGTGAAGATCGCGCCGCCGAGCGCGAGCCCGAGATCCATGCCGAGGATCGTGACAACGGGAAGCATGCTGTTCCGGAGCACATGCTGCACCATCACGCGGCTCTGCGACGCGCCCTTGGCGCGCGCGGTCCGCACGTAGTCCTCGGACAGGGTCTCCATCACGTTGGCTCGGACGAGGCGCACGTAGAGCGCGGCGAACAGGATCATGAACGTGATCCAGGGCAGGATCAGATGGTAGGCCCAGTTGACCGGGCCGCTGCATTGCGCCCCGACGGTCCCCGGGAAGAAGTTGCAGTAGCCGGCGATCGGCGTGAGGTGGAGCCGGTAGCCGAAGACGTAGGAGAGGATCAGGCCGATCCAGACCGGGTGCGCCGAGATGCCGATCAGCACGAACGTCATCGAGAAGCGATCCATGATCGAACGCGGACGCAGCGCGGAGAGGATCCCGATCGGGATCGAGAGCGAGAGCCAGAAGACTGCGCCGCCGAACACGAGCGAGGCCGTGACGGGCGCGTCCTTGGCGATGATCGAGTCGACGCTCTGGCGGTTCACGAACGAGTGCCCGAGCGAGCCGTGGCCGATGAGGAGCCAGACGAAGCGAAGGTACTGCCGCCAGATCGGCTGGTCGAGGTGCAGGAAGTGGCGTACGCGGGCGATGTCGGCCGGCGTGGCGGACTTGCCTGCGGCCAGCGCGGCTGGATCGGCCGGGATCACCCAGAAGATCAGGTACGTGATGATCGTGGCCACGAAGAACAAGAAGATGGCCCAGAAAATCCGCCTGATGAGGAACTGTGTCATGGGGTTCTTCTTCTCGCTGTCTGGGGACGAGAGGCCGGTTGGGGCTGGAGAGGCGCCCGAGGACGCCTCTCCAGCCTTGCTACCGGATGCTGCATCTTACGTTGGGGCTAGCCGACCGCCAAGGCGTTGAGGTACGGCGCGCCGAAGTACGAGCTGTAGATCCAGTTCTTCGTCCGCGAACTGACGAAGTACCGGTTGGTCGCGATCAGGTACGGCACCACCGGTGCGTACGTGACCATCAGCTGCTGGTCGAGCTTGGCATACGCAGCGGCGCGAGGAGCACCGGAGAGCGAAGAGGCCTTGTCGAGGCCCTTGTTGAAGAGCGCAGCGTTGAAGTACGTGTAGTTGTTGTTGTTCGCGGCCTGGATCTTGCGGCCGTCGAACAGCACGTTCAGATAGTCGAACGGGTCGAAGTAGTCGGCGCACCAGCCGCCGTTGGTGACGAAGTTGTACGTGGTGCCCTTGGTCTGGATCACCTGGTAGTAGTTCGTCGCCGGCGTCGGGACGTCGTTGATCTTGAACCCGACCTGCTTGAGGTTGTACTCGGCGACCTGTGCACGGTTCGTCGAGTAGGAGCTCGTGGTGTGCACGACGTTGAGCGTCGGAGCAGAGGCGATCGCCGAGCCACCGACCTGCTTGGCCTTCGCGACGTCTGCGCCCTTGATCGCGTACACGTCGAACTTCTTGTAACCGGGGATGCCGGGGACCAGGATCTGGTCCGTCCGCGCGCCGGCATATGCGCCGAGCAGGCGAACCTGAGCCGGACGGTCGATCGCCCAGTTGACGGCCTTGCGCAGGCTGACGTCGTTGAACGGTGCACGGGCGGTGTTCATGCCCATGTAGTTCACGCACGACGTCGCGCCCACGAAGAAGCGGCCCTTGTTGATGCCGTAGGTGTTGGCGAGATCCGACGCCGCCGTCGGCGGGATGCTGGCCGAGGTCGAAGTCGGCCTGGCCGGCCTTCACCTGCAGCAGGGACTGATCGACGTTCACGTTGGGGGTGATGACGATCTGGTCCGGGTTGGCCGGGCGGTCGCCCTTGTAGTACGGGTTGCGCGCCAGCACGGTGCTGCGGCCCGGGTCACGGCTCTTGATGTAGTACGGGCCGGCTGCCGGGTAGACGTTGAGGCCATCGGCCGAGTACGCCATGTTCGGCTTGACGGCCGTGAACCACTGCATCGAGAGGATCGAGACGAAGGTCGCGTTCGGCTTCGTCAGCGTGAACGACAGCTTCTGGCCGCTCGCCTTGATGCCGGAGATGTGCTGCGTCTTGCCGGCGAGGAACGCGGCGCCGCCTGCGACCGTGTTCTGCAGGTCGAGGTTGACGCCGAGCGGCGAGCCCATCTTCGGGCTCAGGATCCGCTCCCAGGACCGCTGGTAGGCCGCAGCGGTGACCGGCGAGCCGTCACTGAACTTCAGGCCCGAACGGATCGTGAACGTGTAGGTCTTCCCGTCCTTGGAGACGGTCGGGAAGGCCGTCGCGGCCTGCGGGTACAACTGGCTGCCTGCGGCACCCGACTTCTCCGGGAAGCTCACGAGCTGCATCGCAGTCGTGAAGAGCATGGCCCAGTCGTCGGTGCGGTAGGCGAGCTGCGGATCGACGAAGTCGAAGTCGGCATTCGCCTCGTTCACCCTCAACGTCCCGCCCTTGGTGACGCCCGCCTTGCCCGTCCGCTGGGTCGCCGAAGTGGCGGCCCCCACGGTCGTGGCGGCAACGAGCAACGCTACTCCCATAACAAGCATGAACAGGGAGAGCATCTGCTTCTTGCGCATATGACTCCTTCCTCTTCCTCTGACGGACCCGCTCGCCCCTGACGAGCGGCGCCGCATGGTAACAGGGCTGTAACAGAACACCAGCTTGCGACTACGACGCTGACGCGCACGAATAGTTAGCTCGTCCGGGGGGCTACTCCTGCTTCGCTCCGAGGGTCTCTAGATCCGCGCGCGCGGGTCGAACGCGTCCCGCAGACCGTCGCCGAGCAGGTTGAAGGCGAAGGTCGTCATGAGGATGAAGAGACCGGGCCAGACCATCAGCCACGGCTGGGTGAGGTAGTAGTCGGGCGCCGCTGCGAGGAGGTTGCCCCAGCTCGCGGTGGGCTGCTCGATGCCGAGGCCGAGGAACGAGAGCCCCGCCTCGGCGATGATGTTCGAGGCGATGATCAGGGTCGAGTAGACGATGATCGGCGCCACGAGGTGCGGCAGGAGATGCGACCGCATGATCCGGAGGTCGCTGGCCCCCGTCATGCGCGCCGCCTCGACGAACTCCTTCTCCCGCAGCGACAGGACGACGCCGCGGATGATGCGGGCCGGGTAGAACCAGCCGAAGACCGAGAAGATCAGGGCGAGCGTGAAGACGCCCGGAGCGAGGAGCCGCCGAAGGTGATCTGGTTCAGCGTGTTCCCGGCCACGACGCGGATCGCGATGATGAAGAGCAGGAACGGGAAGACCATGACGATCTCGATCAGGCGCGAGACGACGGTGTCGACCCAGCCGCGGAAGTAGCCGGCGAGGAGGCCCATCGCGACGCCGAGCCCGACCGATCCGACCGTGGCGAGGATCGCGACCTCGAGGGAGGTCTGGGCGCCGTAGAGCAGGCGGAGGAAGAGGTCGCGGCCGAGGGCCCCGTCGGCGCCGAGCGGCAGGAGCGTGGTCGTGAAGTGCCCGCTGGCGCCCGGATACGGCGCCGTGCTGATCCACGTCCACGGCCCGACCGGCGTGAGCGTGTTCGGGTCGACGCCGTCCGCGAAGATGTCGTTCGGGCCGTGCCCGAGGATGTGCGCCATGATCGGCGCGAGGACGAACGAGCCGAAGAGCAGGAAGACGATGAAGCCGACGCTGAGCAGTGCCAGCCGGTCGCGCTTGAACCTGCTCCACACGAGCTCCCAGTAGCCACGAGCCTTGACCGCCTGCTCGCCCTCGACCGGAGCGGACTCGACGGGGACGCCGTCGCCGGGGGCAAGGTCGAGCTTGTCGACGCTGGTGCTCACGAGGGGCGCAACACTACAGGACCGCGGGACGAAAGGCACGCCATTTGCCGGTGTGACGTCGAGGTTCGGGGAAAGTTAGTGCGAACTGCTATTAGCCGGACAGGGCGTCGGCGCCCGCGACCACCTCGAGGATCTCCTGGGTGATCTCGGCCTGCCTGGCCCGGTTCATCGCCAGGGTCAGGCTGTCGATCAGCTCGCCGGCGGCCTTCGAGGCGTTCCTCATGGCGGTCATGCGGGCGCCCTGCTCGGAGGCGGCGGACTCGAGCAGGGCCCGGTAGAGCTCGGTCTCGACGTAGACCGGCAGGAGCCGGGCGAGGATCTCCTGGGGCTCGGGCTCGTAGATGAAGTCGGGCGTGTGGCCCGGAGCGTCCTCCTCGGCCTCGGCCGCCTCGGCGATCAGCTCCTGAGAGATCGGGAGCAGCTCGCGCACCGTCACCCGCTGGGTGAGGGCCGAGACGAACGCGTTGTAGACGACGACCACCCGGTCGACCTCGCCGTTCACGAACGCCTCGGAGACCGCGTGGGCCAGCACCTGGGCGTCGCGGTAGGCGGGGCGCTCGCTGAAACCGGTCCACGACTGGATCACGTTCAGCCGGCGGAACCGGAGGGTCGAGGCGGCCTTGCGGCCGGTGCTGAACCAGACGACCTCCTGGCCGGCTGCCTGCGCCTCGCGCTGGAGCGCGAGCGCCCGCCGGATCACCTGCGCGTTGAAGCCGCCGGCGAGGCCGCGGTCGGCCGAGACGGGCACGATCGCGACCTTCTGCACGTTCTCGCGGCGTTCGAGCAGCGGCAGCCGCACGGCCCCGGCGGCCTGCGAGACCCCGGCCATCAGCTCGAGCATCCGGTCCGCGTACGGCCGCATCGCCTCGATGCGCATCTGCGATCGCCGCAGGCGCGCGGAGGCGACGAGCTCCATCGCCTTCGTCACCTTGCGGGTGTTGGTGATCGAGCGGACGCGCCGCTTCAGGTCCTGGGTCGAGGCCAACTACGAGGCCCCGCCGGAGGTGCTGAAGCGGGTCTTCAGCTTCTCGATCTCGCCGTTCAACGTCTCCGCGACGTCGTCGGCGAGATCCCCGCTCTCGCGGATCGTCTTGTAGACCGTGCCCTCTGCGCGGAGATGCTCGCGCAGCTCGTCCTGGAACCGTGGGACGTCGGCGGTCGGGATGTCGTCCAGGTAGGCGTTGACCCCGGCGTAGAGCGCGACGGCCTGCTCCTCCATCGGCCACGGCTGGTACTGGGGCTGGTTGAGCGTCGCGACCATCTTCTCGCCGCGGTTCAGCGCCGACTGCGTCGCCTGGTCGAGCTCCGAGCCGAACTGCGCGAACGCCTCGAGCTCGCGGTACTGCGCGAGGTCGAGGCGCAGGCGGCCCGCGACCTTCTTCATCGCCTTCGTCTGGGCCGACGAGCCGACGCGCGACACCGAGGTGCCGACGTTGACGGCCGGGCGGACGCCGGAGAAGAAGAGGTCGGACTGCAGGAAGATCTGGCCGTCGGTGATCGAGATCACGTTGGTCGGGATGTAGGCCGAGATGTCGCCGGCCTGCGTCTCGATGATCGGCAGCGCCGTCAGCGAGCCGCCGCCGAGCTCGTCGCTCAGCTTGCAGGCGCGCTCCAGCAGCCGCGAGTGCAGGTAGAAGACGTCGCCGGGGAACGCCTCGCGGCCCGGCGGCCGGCGCAGGAGCAGCGACAGCTGCCGGTAGGCGTCGGCCTGCTTGGTCAGGTCGTCGTAGATGACGAGCGCGTGCTCGCCCTTGTAGAGGAAGTACTCGGCCATCGCGCAGCCGGCGAACGGCGCCATCCACTTGATCGGCGCCGCCTCGGAGGCGCCGGCGACGACCACCGTCGTGTACTCCATCGCCCCCGCCTCGCGGAGGCGCTCGACGACCTGGGCGACCGTCGAGGCCTTCTGGCCGATCGCGATGTAGAAGCACTTCACGTTCTGGTCGTGCTGGTTCAGGATCGTGTCGATCGCGATCGCGGTCTTCCCGGTCGAGCGGTCGCCGATGATCAGCTCGCGCTGGCCGCGGCCCACGTTGGTCATCGAGTCGATCGCCTTGATCCCGGTCTGTAGGGGCTCCTTCACCGGCTGGCGCTGGATGACGCCGGGCGCCTTCCACTCGACGGGGCGCGTCTCGGTCGACTCCACCGGGCCGAGCCCGTCGATCGGGTTCCCGAGCGGGTCGACGACGCGGCCGAGGAGGGCCTCGCCGACCGGCACCGACGCGACCTTTCCGGTGCGCCGCACCGGCTCGCCCTCGGTGACCTTGTCCCAGTCGCCGAAGAGGGCGGCGCCGACGTTGTCCTCCTCGAGGTTGAACGCGAGGCCGACGACGCCGTGCTCGAGCTCGAGCATCTCGAGCGCGAGGCAGTTCTCCAGGCCGTGGATGCGCGCGATGCCGTCGCCGACCTGCAGCACGGCGCCGACCTCGGCGAGGTTCGACTCGGTGTCGAAGTTCTCGATCCGTTCCTTCAGGATCGACGTGATCTCCTCTGGGCGAAGCTTCATCTGGTCACTAACTCCTTGCGTGCGTCAGGTCATGGCGAAGACGTTGGAGCCGGCCGCGCACGCTCGCGTCGAGCCTCATCGAACCGGCCTGGAGGACGATGCCTCCGATCAGGTCTGGGTCCACCTTGCGTTCCGCCTGGACCTTGCGGCCCGAGGCGGATTCGATCCTCCCGAGAATGCGTCCGAACTCCTCGTCGGAGAGCTCGTGCGCGGTCGTCAGCTCGACATCGAGCACACGGTGCTCCGCTGCGACGAGCGTGTCGAGCTCGGCGACGATCTCCGCGATCTCCCCGGCGCGCCCCTTCTCGGCGACCAGGCGCAGGAAGTTGACGACAGTGTCGTCGGAGCCCGCCGCGACGCGCGCGAGAACGTCCGCCTTCACCCGCGAGTCGACCTCGGGGTTCTCGAGCAGCGCTTCGAGGTCGGGCGCCTCGGCGAAGGCGTCACGAAGCTGCTGGAGCTCTCCGTGCACGGTGTCCAGCCTGCCGGCGTCCTGCGCGGCCTCGAAGACCGCGCGCGCGTAGATGCGGTGCGCGACGGCTACGACCGGCTCCCTTCCAGCTCGCTGAAGTCGATCTCGGCGAGCGCCTCGTCGATCAGCCGGCTCTGGTCGGCGCCGGTGAGCGACTTGCGCGTGATCTTCTCGGCGGCGAGCAGGCTGAGCCTGCCGACCTCCTCGCGGATCTCGCCGAGCGCCTGGTGCGTCGCCTGCTCGATCTGGCGCCGGGTCTCCTCCAGGCGCCGCAGGCGATCCTCCTCGGTCTCGGCCCGGACGCGCTCCCGCTGCGACTCGGCGACGCGCCGCGCCTCGGCGAGGATGTCCTCCGACTCCGTCTTCGCCTGGCCGATCAGCTTGCGGTGCTCCTCGAGCAGGCCGCGGGCCTCCTCACGGGCGTGATCTGCCTCGTCGATCGCGCGGGCGATGCGGTCGCGCCTTTCGTCGATCATCGCCTGCACCCGGCCGAACGCGACCTTCTTCAGGAAGAAAAAGGTCGCGAGGAAGCAGACGATCGTCCAGATCATCAGCCCCGGGGTGACCTGGATCAGTGGATTCGACGCGAGCATTTGCCTCCGCCCCTTCTCTAGACCAGGACGTAGGCGAGGATCGACCCGAGCAGGCCGTAGAACACGACCGCCTCGGTGAGGGCGAACCCGAGCCACTGGATGCCCTGCAGCTCGCCGCGCAACTCGGGCTGGCGGGCCACGGACTGGATCATCGAACCGAAGATGTTGCCGATGCCGACGCCGGCGCCGAGGGCGCCGAGGCCGACGCCGAGGGCGAGACCGATGGCCTTACCGGCCTTGGTCACATCCCCGGTGGTGGCAAGGATGGTGCCGAGCATGAGATTCCTCCTAGTGCTCCGGCTCGATCGCCGAGCCGATGTAGATGGCGGACAGTGCAGCGAAGATGAAGGCCTGGATGCCGACGACGATGACGACCTCGAACACGTAGAAGACCGCCGCGACCGGAATGACGAACACGGCGAGCACGATCGACTGCAGGATGAAGATCAGGCCGATGAACGTGAGGATCAGGATGTGGCCTGCGAGCATGTTGGCGAAGAGACGAACGGACAGGGAGATGAGGCGCATGAACTGGCCGAGGATCTCCAGCGGCACGATCAGGATGAGCAGCCCCTTCGGAGCCTCCGGGATCCAGCTCTTGAAGTACCGCACCGCCCCGTTCCAGCGGATTCCCTCGTAGTGCGTGAAGCAGAACGTCAGCAGGGCGAGCGCCAGCGTGACGGAGATCGAGCTGGTCGCTGCGTAGATCCCCCAGGTCGGGATGCCGTGCCAGGTCTCTCCCGTCAACGGCAGTGGGATGAAACCGATCAGGTTGATCACGAAGATGAAGAGCATCAGCGTCGCCACGTAGGGGAACCACCGCCCGATCGCCTTGGTCGGCAGGCCCTGCTCCGCGACCTGCGTCTGCGCGATCTCGTAGACGAGCTCGCCGAAGGTCTCCCGGCGGCCTGCCTTCTTCCCGACCTTCACCCGCATGAACACCCAGCCGAAGAGCATCGTCAGAAGGCTCCCGAGCATCAGGTAGACGACCGCCTTCGTGATCGAGAGGTTGAGCGGGCCGAGATGGATCGGGATCCACTCCTTCTGCTCGAACTCCTTCGTCGGGTCGAACGTGCCGCGCGCGAACGCGTTGGCCGGCAGCAGCAGCGCGATCGTGCTGAGTGCGACGAGCATCCGCTTCACGCCGCCGCACCCGCCTTCGGGCCGCTGTAGTAGGCGACGAGCTGCAGGCCGAGCGCCGCCGAGTAGCCGGCGGCATAGGTCAACGCGGCCGCCAGCCCGACCCATTTGTCGGACACCGCGACCGCGAAGACGACCACCATCACGGCGATCGCGCGAAAGAGCATTCCGAAAGCTGCCACGCCTGCGGCGGCGAGGTTACCCGTTCGAGTTCGCAGCCGCGTCAGGATCGCGCCCAGCGCCTCCGAGCCAAACCACAGCACCGCGCCGATCGCCCAGCCCTTGACCGGCCAGCCGGCGATCAGGAACACCGGCAGGGCGATCAGGATGACGATCCCACCCGCCACTGCGGGCAGGAGGGTCGGCGGGGCCGTGCGCGGCTCGGTCCAGGAGTTGGGCATCAGATGTTGCGGTAGCGGATCACGGTGACGGCGACGCCGACGGGGATGCCGACGACTGCGCCGAAGGCGAGCCCGTAACCGAGGCTCCCCACCGCCCAGCCGATCAGCGTGCCCGCAACGACACACGCTGCGGTGAAGCCTATGAGCACGCTGCCGGCCCCGGCGAGGGAGAACGTCGATCGCGGGGGGTGCACCGGCGCGGAGCATACCAGGGCTTGTGACACCGCTTTTCGCCTCTGCAAGCGGCGAGAAGGTGGCATTTGTGACGTCGGGTTCAGGCCGCTTTGGATGCGGCGTCGCGCCGGCGCGGCCGCCGGTTTGCCAGCTTGACGATCTCCAGGAGATAGACGACGTAGAACGAGAAGGCCAGGACCGCCAGGCCGGCGGTCGTATCGATCGCAACGTTCGCTGCCTTCCACCGGCCGTGGTGGTGGGGCGGCGCAAAGCGCGTGGCGAGCGCCGCGAGCGCGAGCATCGCGCACCAGGTCCAGAGATAGAAGACCGCCCGGCGCTGGGTGTAACCGAGCCGCATGAAGCGATGGTGCAGGTGGCGCGCGTCCGCGACGTAGATCGGCTGGCCGCTCCGGAGCCGCTTTGCGACGACGAACGACGTGTCGAGCACCGGCACCGCCAGCACGAGCAGCGGCAGCACGAGGGTCGCCAACGCCGCGGTCTTCAGCAGTCCCTGGACCGCGATCGTCGCGAGCGTGAACCCGAGCAGCATCGCGCCGGAGTCGCCCATGAAGATCCGCGCGGGATAGAAGTTGTGGCGCAGGAAGCCGAGGCATGCCCCGCACACGATCGCAGCGAGCACCGCAGCCCCGATGCGGCCGAGGGACAGCTCGATCACCGCGAACGTCAGACCGGAGATCGCACAGACGCCGGCCGCGAGCCCGTCCAGCCCGTCGAGGAAGTTGACCATGTTCATCACGGCGACGATGCCGATCACCGTCACGGACGCGCCGAGCCACATCGGCACCTCCTGGCGGCCGATGAACGGGAACGTGAACGTGTGCAGGTAGATGCCGAAGCCGACGGGGATGCTCGGCGGCGAGCACCTGGCCGGCCAGCTTCTGCCACCAGCCGAGGCCGCGGAAGTCGTCGATCGCCCCCACCGTCGTCGCAACCGCTGCACCGAGCAGGACGCCGCGGAGCTCGCCGCCGAGCGGCAGGAACGCGAGCGACGGGACCAGGATCCCGAGGAACAGCGCGAGCCCGCCGAGGCGCGGGATCGTCGGGCGCTCCCGCTCCCCCTCCTGCCTCCGCTCGATCAGCCGCAGGTAGCGGGCGCTCGCCCCGACCGCGGGCGTGAGGACCAGGACGATCGCGAACGCGGCAACCGCGCCGTAGAGCACCTGCAGGTGGTCCGTCAGTTCGCTCCAGACCATCTCCGCAGGTTACTTCGTGCCGTAGAGCCGGTCTCCCGCGTCGCCGAGGCCGGGAACGATGTAGCCGTGGTCGTTCAGGCCCCGGTCGATGGCCGCCACCACGATCTGGACGTCCGGATGGCTGTCCACGACGTTCTGGATCCCTTCGGGCGCGGCGATGATCGCGAGCAGCCGCACGCTCGTCGCACCCGCCTCCTTGACGAGCTGAACCGCGTGCACGGTCGAGTTGCCGGTCGCGAGCATCGGGTCGAGCAGGATCACGTCGCGGTCTGCGACATCCGCCGGAAGCTTCACGTAGTACTCGACGGGGCGGAGCGTCTCCTCGTTGCGGTAGAGGCCGATGAAGCCGACGCGCGCGCCCGAGATCAACATCAGCACGCCGTCGAGCATCCCGAGCCCGGCCCGCAGGATCGGGCAGACCGCGACCTTCTTGCCGGAGATGCGCGGGAAGGGGTGCACCTCGAGCGGCGTCTCGATGTCGACGTCCTCGGTCGGCAGGTCCTTCGTCGCCTCGTAGGTCAGGAGGAGCGTGATCTCCTCGACGAGCTTGCGGAAGTGGACGGTGGGCGTCTCCCTGTCCCGCAGGTACGACAGCTTGTGCTGGACCAGCGGATGCCGTACCTCCGTAACGCTCAAGACACGTACGTGGTGTAGCCGCGGAAACCCGGGTAGAGCGGCCGCTTGTCGCAGAGCGCGAGCGCCCGGGCGCGGAGGTCGTCGACACTCGAGCTCTCGTCGAGCGACTCGACGATGATCGAGGCCACCTCGCGGAAGTCGTCCTCGTCGAAGCCGCGGATCGTCGCGGCCGGCGTGCCGAGCCGGACGCCCGAGGCGACCATCGGCGGCCGCTCGTCGAACGGGACGGTGTTGCGGTTCGCGGTCAGCCTGCACTCTTCGAGACGCTCCTGGGCGGCGAGACCCGTCCACTCGGTCGCGGCGCAGATCGAGCTGCACGAGGTGCGTGTCGGTGCCGCCGGTGAGGACGTCGTAGCCGCCGGACATGAGCGTCGCGGCGAGCATGTCGGCGTTCGCGCGGACCCGCGACTGGTAGTCCTTGAACGCATCGGTCATCGCGATCCGGAAGCACGCGGCCTTCGCGGCGATCGCGTGCATCAGCGGGCCGCCCTGCATCCCGGGGAAGTTCGCGCGGTCGAGCTTCGACGCGTGCTCCTCGCGGCAGAGGACGAAGCCCGCCCGCGGGCCGGCGAGCGTCTTGTGGCTCGTCGAGGTGACGAAGTCGCAATGAGGAACCGGGCTCGGATGGAGGCCGGCGGCGACGAGGCCGGAGAAGTGCGCCATGTCGCACATCAGGAGCGCGCCCACCTCGTCGGCGATCTCACGGAACCTGTCGGCCTCGACGGTCCGCGGATAGGCCGAGCCGCCGCAGACGATCAGCGCCGGGCGCACCTCCTTCGCCGTCGCGAGCACCTCGTCGTAGTCGACCTGCATCGTCTCGCGCGAGACCCCGTAGTGGTGGAACTCGTAGAGCTTCCCGGAGAAGTTGACCTTCAGGCCGTGGGTGAGATGGCCGCCGTGATCGAGCGAGAGGCCGAGCACACGGTCGCCGGGGCTCAGCACGGCGAAGTAGACGGCCATGTTCGCCTGCGCGCCGGCGTGCGGCTGGACGTTCGCATGCTCCGCGCCGAACAGCTCGGTCGCGCGGTTGCGAGCCAGCTCTTCGATCTCGTCGACGACCTCGCAGCCGCCGTAGTACCGCTTGCCGGGATATCCCTCGGCGTACTTGTTGGTCGGCGACCGACCCGACCGCCTCGAGCACGCTCGGCCAGGTGAAGTTCTCGGAGGCGATCAGCTCGATCTGGCCGCGCTGGCGCTCGAGCTCACGCCCGAGCAGCGCTGCGATCTCGGGGTCGACGTCGGCCAGTCCGGCCAGCCGGAGCTCTTCGAACGTCTGCTGGGCAACCGCCATCGAGGCTGATCGTAGTGGCTCAGCCGAAACGGTCGCCGCTGACCCGCTCGATCGCCTCCCGGGCCGAGGCCGCGCCGTCGCGGAGCACGAGCGGCTCGGAGCCGCTGAAGTCGATCACCGTGGACGGGCTGCCGGGCAGCGGCCCCAGGTCGAGCTCCGCGGCGACAGCGGCACGGATCCGGGCGGGCACGTCCTCGAGCCTCGCGGGATTCGGACCTCCGGGGTCGTTGGCGCTCGTCGCGAGCACACAGCCTGCGGCGGCGAGGACCCGGCGCGGAGCCGCGGGCAGATCCGCCACGCGCACCCCGATCGTGTCGGCCCGGGCGCCGTTCAGCCAGGGATAGCGCCCGGCGGGATTCGGCAGCACCAGCGTGTACGGCCCCGGCAGCAGCTTGCGCACGATCGCCTCGGACCGGCCGCGCAGCTCCGGGACGCGTTCGAGGAGCGTCTCGACGTCGGGTGCCAGCAGGGCGCTCGGCTGAGCCTGTGCGCGGCCCTTCAGCCGGTAGAGACGAGACGCGTACTCCTCGCGCTCCGCGCTCGCCGCGAGGCCGTAGACGGTGTCGGTGGGGAAGAGCACCGGCAGGCCGGCCCGGATCGCGTCGATCATCGCGTCTACCGGGTCGTCCCCCACCACGCCTCCACGACTCGCTCCCGGCCGGCCAGGTCGTTCCTGATGCCGACGCGTGAATACCCGTCCCGCTCCAGTTCGTCGGATACGGCCTGCGCCCGCGCCGCGTGCACCTCGAGCACGAGCCAGCCGCCGAGCACCTCCCGGGCGTCGCGCGCAAGCCGTGCGGTCTGCCCGTCGTCGACGAGGGCGCCGAGTGGCTCCCACTCGCGCACCTCCGGCTCGAGCGCGTCCAGCTCGCCTGCCTCCACGTACGGCGGGTTGGAGACGACCAGGTCGAACGGCCCCGCGAGGCCGGCGAGCAGGTCACCCTCGCGGAAGTCGACGGACAGGCCGTTGGTCTCCGCGTTCTCGGCCGCCAGGTCCAGAGCTTCCGCCGAGATGTCGGTCGCGTGCACACGGGCGTCCGGGCGTTCCTGGGCGATCGCCAGCGCGATCGCTCCACTGCCCGTGCCGACGTCGACGACGCACGGCGACTCGACGCCCTCGAGCAGTTCGAGACAACGCTCGACGACGATCTCGGTCTCCGGGCGCGGGACCAGGGCACGCCGGTCGGTCCGCAGCGTCAGCCGGCGGAAGTCCCAGTCGCCGAGGACGTACGCGAGCGGCTCGCGCCTCCCTCGCCGCTGGACGAGCTCACGGGCCGTCGAGCGCTCCGCCTCGGTCAACGGGCGGTCGTGCGCGGTGTAGAGCTCGATCCGCGTGAGACCGAGCGCGCGCGAGAGCAGCAGTTCCGCGTCGCGCCGCGGGTGCTCGATTCCCCGCGCCGCCAGGTAGTCGGTCGCCCCGCGCAGGACCTCGCCGAGCGTCACCCTTCGAGCGCGCGGCGCTGCTGCTCCGAGATCAGCGCGTCGGTGTAGTCCTCGAGGTCGCCCTGCAGCACCTGATCGAGGCGGTGCGTCGTCAGCTTGATGCGATGGTCGGTGACCCGGTTCTCGGGGAAGTTGTACGTGCGGATCTTCTCCGCGCGGGCGCCCGTTCCGACCTGTGCGCTGCGCGCGGCGGCCTGCTCGGCCGCCTGCCGCTCGCGCTCGGCCTCGTAGATCCGCGCGCGCAGCACGCGCATCGCCTTCTCGCGATTCTGCAACTGCGAGCGCTCGTCCTGCATCGCGACGACGATCCCCGTCGGCACGTGCGTGATGCGGACCGCGGAATCGGTCGTGTTCACGGACTGCCCGCCGGGGCCCGACGACCGGTAGACGTCGATCTTCAGGTCGCTCTCGTCGATCTCGAGGTCGACGTCGTCCGCCTCCGGCATCACCGCGACCGTCGCGGTCGACGTGTGGATCCGTCCGGCGGACTCGGTCTCGGGCACGCGCTGGACGCGATGGGTCCCGCCCTCGAACTTGAAGATCGAGTAGGCGCCGTCGCCCTTGATCGCGAACACGCCCTCCTTGAGACCGCCGCCTTCGTTCGCATTCAGCTCGATCTGCTCGAACTTGAACCCGCGTCTCTCGGCGTAGCGCTGCAGCATCCGCTGGAGCTCGCCGGCCCAGAGAGCGGCTTCGTCACCGCCGACGCCCTGGCGGATCTCGACGATCACGTCCTTGTCGTCGGCCGGGTCCCGCTCGGCGAGCGCGACCTTCAGCTCCTCCTCGAGCCGCTGGACGTCGGCCTCGTAGCCGTCCGCCATCTCCGCGAGCTCCGGATCTGCGCGGGCCGCCGCGAGATCCTCGCTCGCCTGCTTCCACTGCTGCGCGAGCTTGTACGGCCCCTCGAGCTCCTTCAGGCGCCGGCCTACCTCGGCCGCCTCACGGTGGTCGTTGTAGACCGCAGGGTCGGACAGGCGCGCCTGCGCGTCCTCATAGGAGCGGTCGAGCTCCGCGATCAGATCGTCGAGTGCGGCCACCGCCGCAGTGTGCCTATGCGAGCGACGCGTCGAGGGACGTTTCGGGGATGCCCGCCAACGCCTTCGAGACCGGGCAGTTCTGCTTCGCCGTCTCCGCCGCCTCGTTGAAGGCAGCGGCGTCCAGCCCCGGCACGGTGCCGCGGACGGTCAGGGCGCCCTTCGTGATGCCCTCGCCCGGCTGGAACGTCACCGTTGCGGACGTCTCGAGCCGCTCCGGCGGGGTGCCGCTCTTGGCCAGCCCCGCGGACAGCGCCATCGAGAAGCACGACGCCCACGCTGCGGCGATCAGCTCCTCGGGGCTCGTCTTCCCGTTCGGATCCTCCGAGCGCGACGCCCACGACACGCCGAGCTGCGGGATCGCACCGCTCGTGACGCTCTCGATCGTCCCGCCCCCACTCATCAGGTCGCCCTGCCAGACGACGTCGGCCTTGCGGTCGGTTGCCATTACGCCATCACCTCCACACGTCGGTCGGTTGGCTCGACCCGGCCCTCGCGCTCCAGGACCTCCCTGAGCGCGCGAATGGAGACCTCGAGCTGGTCGAGTGTCGGTTCTCGCGTCGTCAGCCGCTGCAGCCACAGGCCCGGCGCAAGCAATGTCATCAGCACCCTGTTCTCCGAGTGACGCCCGGCGAACCGGATCAACTCGTAGGCGATCCCGGCGATCACCGGCAGCAGCACGATGCGGCTGACGATCAGCCAGTACCAGACCGGACGACCGAGCGTCGCGTAGACGAAGACGCCGACGACCATGACCCAGAGCAGGAACGCCGTGCCGCAGCGCGGGTGGATCAACGAGTAGCGCTGTGCGATCTCGGGTGTGAGCTCCTCGCCTGCCTCGTACGCGTTGATCGCCTTGTGCTCGGCGGCGTGGTACTGGAAGACGCGCCGCAGCGACGGGATCATGCTGAGAACGGTGAGGTAGACGACGAAGACGGCGACGCGCACGAGGCCCTCGACGAAGACGAAGTACTGGCCGTTCGAGATCGGGAGCGTGTCGGTGAGGAGCGCCGGGCCAACCTTGAAGACCATCACGGCGAACCCGATCGCGACGAGGAACGCGAAGGCGAGCGCCCAGCGCCCGATCTCGGCCGGTTCGCCGTCGCCCTCGGCCTCCTCCTGCGCTGCGTACGACGCGGAGACGCTCAGCGCCCGGAACCCGATCGACAGGCTCTCACCCAGAGCCACGACGCCGCGCACGACCGGCAGGCGCAGCGCCCAGTGGCGTGCCGCGAGCGGGTCGATCGGGCGCCAGACGTGCACGATGTCTCCGTCGGGCTTGCGCACGGCGACGGCCCAGTTGCGCGGACCGCGCATCATCACGCCCTCGAGGACGGCCTGTCCTCCGATGGCTGCTGCCATGAGCTAGGACGACGCGCGCGCGGCGCGCTCGGCCTTCTCGAGCCGGCGCTGGAAGCGCTCCACCCGGCCGCCGGTGTCGACGAGCTTCTGCTTGCCCGTGTAGAACGGGTGGCAGTTCGAGCAGATCTCGACATGCAGTTCGGACTTCGTGGAACGCGTGGTGAACGTGTTCCCGCAGCTGCAGTGCACGGTGGCGAGGACGTACTCGGGATGGATGTCGGTCTTCATCGCCGGGCCAGGATAGCAGCGGCGGTTTCCCTGGCGACATTGCCGCCCGAGACCAGAAGCACCGGCCGGTCGGCCTCGATCTTGCCCGCGAGCCACGCAGCAGAGGCGGCCGCCCCGGCCGGCTCGCAGGCCAGTTTGGCGCGTGCGTAGAGGAAGCGAAACGCCTCTTCGATCTCCTCTTCGGTGACGAGGACCCGCTCCAGGTCCTTCGTGATCGCCAGCGGCAGCCGTCCCGCGAACGGCGCGTTCAGGCCGTCTGCGATCGAGGTCGGCGTGACGTGGGTCGGCTCGCCGTGCTCCAGGCCGGTGTGCAGCGCGGTGCTCGTCTCGGGCTCGACGGCGATCACGCGCATGGTGGCGCCCACCGCCGTCTGGATGCCCGAGATCAGACCACCGCCGCCGACCGGGACGACGATCGCGTCCGCGTCCGCCGCGTCCTCCTCGATCTCGAGCCCGACGGTGCCTGCACCCGCCAGCACGAGCGGGTCGTCGAACGGGTGCACGAGCGTCCGGCCCGTCTCGGCGATCAGCTCGTCGAGCCGCGCGAACGCCTCACCCGGCCCGGTCGCCTCGAGGTCGACGGTCGCCCCGTAGCTGCGTGTCGCTGTGATCTTCTGCTCGGACGCGCCCTGCCACATCACGACCAGCGCGTCGATCGCCTCCGCAGCCGCAGCGTAGGCGGTCGCCTGCGCGTGGTTGCCGGCGCTGATCGCGATCACCCCGCGACCTTTCTCCTCGGCCGAGAGGCTGCTGATCTTGTTCAGCGCGCCCCGGGCCTTGAACGAGCCGGTGCGCTGGAAGAGCTCGCACTTGAGACGCGCGTTCAGCGTGCGGCTCGAGAGGAGCGGCGTGCGCGGCAGCCTGTCGCCGATGGTCGCGCGGGCGCGCTCGACGTCGTCACGGGTCGGGATCACGAACCGAACCGTAATCGGAGGCGGGGCGAATGAGCGCGGTCAACCAGCTACTCGGGGGGTTTCACCGTTGAACAATCTGAAGACATCACTCGCCCTGCTCTCGCTCCTGGCGCTCGCGGCTGCAGCTGTCGCGTCGGGCGCCCTGTCCCGGCCGGCCCAGACGGGCCACGGCTCGATGGCCGGCATGGACATGACGAGCATGACGATGTCGCACGCGTCGCGCGCCGCCTCCTCCAAGGCGGTCCAGCTGCGAATCACGCTGAACGAACTGCTCGGCGAGCACGCGATCCTCGCCGTCCAGGCAACGCAGCGCGGCCTCGTCGGCGGCAAGGACTTCCCGGCGCTCGCGAAGGCGCTCGACAACAACTCGGTCGCGATCTCGCAGGCGATCGGGTCGGTCTACGGCGCGGCGGCCGGCAAGAAGTTCCTGAACGGCAAGAACCTGTGGCGGTCGCATATCGCCGACTTCGTCGCCTACACGGTGGCGACGGCGAAGCACGACAGGGCCGGCCAGCAGAAGGCGGTCGCCGACCTGATGGCCTACATCCAGGTCCAGGCCGCCTTCTTCGCCAAGGCAACCGGGCTGCCCAAGCAGGCGCTCGTCAACGACCTGACGGCGCACGTTCTGCAGCTCAAGGGGCAGCTCGACGCGTACGCGGCGGGGAACTACGCGCAGGCGTACACGCTCACGAACGCGGCCTACGCGCACATGGGCATGACCGCCGACCTGCTCGCGGCGGCGATCGCCAAGCAGAAGGGGCTCGGCTCGACCACGAGCCCGAAGGCGAATCTCGAGGTCGCCCTCGACCGGCTCCTCGGTGAGCACGCGCTGCTCGCCACGTGGGCGACCCAGGCGGGCGTGACCGGCGGGAAGAACTTCCCGGCGCTCGCGAAGGCGCTCGACAACAACTCGGTCGCGATCTCGAAGGCGATCGGCTCGCTCTACGGGGCCGCGGCCGCGCAGACGTTCCTCAACGGCAAGAACCTCTGGCGCGCGCACATCGCCGACTTCGTCGCCTACACGGTCGCGACGGCGAAGCACGATCCCGCCGCCCAGAAGAAGGCGGTCGCCGACCTGACGGCCTACATCCAGGTGCAGGCCGCGTTCTTCGCGAAGGCGATCGGACTGCCCAAGCAGGTGCTGGTCAACGACCTGACCGCGCACGTGCTGCAGCTCAAGGGCGCGTTGGACGAGTACGAGGCCGGGAAGTACGCGCAGACGTTCGCGCTCGTGCACGGCGCGTACCAGCACATGTTCATGACCGGCGCTGCGCTCGCAGGAGGGGTCGCGACGCAGAAGGGGCTCAAGTAGAGGTCAAGCCGGGCCTGTGCGCTGGCGCACGGCCTCGAAGAGGAGGACGGCGGCGGCGGTGCTCGCGTTCAGCGAGTCCGCCGTCGCTCCGCTCATCGGGATGGCGACCTCCGAGTCGGCGAGCGAACGCCACGCCTCGTCGAGGCCGGCATCCTCGGCACCGATCAGGAAGGCGGTCGGGCCGGTGTAGTCGTCCGCCGTGTGCGCCAGCGGCGCCCCGACCACGGCGGCGACCTTCCTCAGCGGCAGCGCAGCAACGTCGGCCTGGGTCACCTCGACGATCGGCAGCGTGAACACGGCTCCGGTCGAGGCACGAATCGAGTTGGGGTTCCACGGATCGAAGCTCGGGCCGGCGACGAGCAGTGCATCCGCACCGGCGGCATCCGCGGTGCGCGCCATCGCACCGACATTGCCGGGCTTCTCGATGTTGACGGCGACGACTACGAGGGTCGCGTCCGCGGGTAGCGCGCGCTTCGGCTGCTCGAAGACGGCGAGCACGCCCTCGGGCTCGGCGCGGTAGGCCATCCGCGCGAGCACATTCGCGCTCACCTCGTCGCTGCCGGGCCGCGTCCACTCCGGGATCAGTTCGGGCGCGATGTAGATCGCACGCGGCGCAAGCCCAGCTGCAAGCGCGCGCTCGACCTCCCGCGTCCCTTCGGCGATGAACAACCCGTCCCGCCTGCGCTCCCGCGACTTCCGCAACCGGAGCACCTCCTTGACGCGCGGATTGTCAGCGGAGGTGATCACGACCAGCCGAATCTAGCCATGTCTGGCGGCTGCCACCGTCCCGGGAGTGCAACAACGGTGTGCCGAAGGAGAAACGGGCACAGATGCGTGACAAACGGCTCCCTAGCCTGTTGGTCATGTCGACTCCCTTGCGCGACGAGAGCCCGGGGTACCACCACGTCGTCACCCGTGGGAACAACAAGCGAAAGATCTACTTGGCCGACAAAGACCGGAATTTCTTCTGCATGACCGTCGACCGCGTCGCGCTGAAATACGGCTGGACGGTGCTCGCGTATGTCCTGATGGACAATCACTACCACCTCGTGATCAGCGTCGGCGAGCGCGGGCTCTCGGCCGGCATGTGCGAGCTCAATACTGCGTACGCCGTCTGGTTCAACCAAGAACACGGCCGCGTCAACCATCTATTCGGGAAGCGCTACTGGAGCCGCCGGCTGCGCACCGAGGCGTCGCTGCTCAACGCGATTCGCTATGTGATCCAGAACCCGCGGCGCGCCGGCGAAAAAGGGCCGCTCGAGGCGCACGCCTGGACGAGCTACGCCGCGACGATCGGTCTCGCGTTCGCAGCGATCCGTCTCGCTCGAGACGAAGTGCTGGCGTTCTTCGGATCGACGCCCGAGCGTGCGATCGTCCGTTTTCGGGAGGTCTGCAACGAACCTGTCCCACGTGAACACGTCCGGTGGCAGCCACCGAGACGAGACGCGCGCGAGAGGGTCACGTGAGCGTGTACTCGGGGCCGCTGCCGCCTTCCGGGGGCGTCAGACGGCCGCCTTTGGCCGTGATCGCGCCGCACTGGACGCAGTTCGACGGGGCGAGCTTGACCTCGACCGTGCCGTCGCCGTCGGTCTCCCCCACCTCGTACACATGAGCGGGGCACATCCGCGCCCACAGCTCGGCCAGCTCGCGCGGCACCTGGGTCTGCACTCGAATGTGATTCGGCTGATCGTCGCGGGTGCGATTGCCCGAGGCGAAGACGCTCGACAGCTTGTCGAACGTCAGCACACCGTCGGCCACCGGGTACGACTTGGCGCGATCGGTGGCGATCAGCGACTGCTCGGCGTCCCGCTCGGTCGGCTTGTCGCCCAACGGGAGCTTCCCCTTCGTCGCCGTCATCGCGCCGGCGAGCGCACCGCCGACGTAGAACCCCCGGCCGAACGCCTGCCGCATGTTCCGAACCTCTTTGAGATCGCTCCAGATGAACGACTCGCGGACGGACTCGTCGTACGACGCCAGTGCGTCCCGTGCAGACGCACCGCGCTCCAGCGTCCGCCACGCCGCCTCTGCTGCGAGGCGGCCCGACTCGATCGCGTAGTGGATCCCCTTCAGCGCCGGCACGTTCACCATCCCCACCCCGTCGCCGCACATCAGCATCCCCGGCGCGTGCAGTTTCTTCGGCAGCGCGACGAGCCCGCCCTCCGGAATCGTCTTCGCGCCCCACTGAACCCGCTCGCCGCCGTCGAGGATCTTCCGCACGCGGGGATGCGTCTTCAGCTCCTGCAACAGGTCGTGCACCGACAGCTCTGCGTCGCGATAGTCGAGGCCGACGACCATGCCGACCGTGACCATGTCGTCGCCCATCGGATAGATGAACGAACCGCCGAACTCGCGGAACCTGCGCCCGCTGCGCAGCGGCCAGCCCATCGTGTGGACCACGTCACGCAGCGGCTTTGGGACCTTCCAGACCTCCTTCACCCCGAGCGCCCACACCTGCGGGTTGTCGCTTCGCAGCTTGAAGTGATCGAGGGCTGCGCCGGTCAGGTGCCCCTGCGTGCCTTCGGCGAGGATCGTCACGCTGGCGGCGATGTCCGAGCCGGGCTCGAAGTTCCCGAGCTCCTCTCCCGCACGCCCACGGCCGCGGTCACCCGTGCGCACACCCACGACCCGCCCACCGTCGACGAGCAGCCGTTCCGCCGACGTCTCCGGAAGCACCATCACCCCGAGGGCCTCGGCCTCGTCGCCGAGCCAGCGGCCGAGCTGCGACAGCGACGCGACGTAGTTGCGGTGATTCACCATCGTCGGCGGCGTCGGGATCCGCAGCGCATGCTTGTTCGTCAAGAACAGCACCGACTCGCCGTGCACCTCACCGTAGAAAGGCAGCTCGTCGATGCGCTTGCGCCCCTTGAACAACCGCTGGAGGCCGCGTGGGTTGATCACCGCACCGGAGAGGAGGTGCGAACCGGGCGCCTTTCCCTTCTCGAGCACCGCGACCGGCACCTCCCCGAGCCGCTCCGCCACCTCGGGTTGTTCCTCGACCAGCTGACCGAGCCGGATCGCGGCGGCCAGGCCCGCCGGGCCGGCCCCGACGATCAGAAAGCCGACGTCGATCCGCTCGTCCGCCGGGTCGGTCGGCGACGCGATCGCCTCCGAGGGAGACCACGGCGGCGGAAACTCAGCTGGGCGAACGCTCACGACGTACGTGCGCGGACGAGCTCGACCAGCTTCGGCACGATCTCGTGCAGGTCGCCGACGACGCCGAGATCCGAGAACTCGAAGATCGGAGCGTTCGCGTCCTTGTTGATCGCGACGATCACATTCGAGCCCTGCATCCCGACCTTGTGCTGGATCGCGCCGGAGATGCCGAGCGCGACGTAGAGCTTCGGCGAGACCGTCTTCCCGGTCTGGCCGACCTGCGCCGAATACGGGTACCACCCGGCGTCGACGACCGCACGCGTCGCGGCGACCGCTCCACCGAGCACCTGGGCGAGCTCCTCCGCGAGCGCGAACTTCTCGGGCTCACCCAGCCCGCGGCCGCCCGCGACGATCACGTCGGCTTCCTCGATCGACGGCCCCTGCTGCTCCGCGTGCGCCTGCTCGAGCATCTCCGCCTGCGTCGAGAAG
Organism: uncultured Thermoleophilia bacterium; assembly: GCA_963828655.1. Taxonomy (GTDB): domain Bacteria; phylum Actinomycetota; class Thermoleophilia; order Gaiellales; family Gaiellaceae; genus PALSA-600. The sequence continues at coordinate 204,788 of CAWHFK010000006.1, forward strand.
TCCTCGAGCTCGACCGCCGCGTCCTTCACCTCGGCAGTGCCGCCCGTCTCGTTCGCGTCGAACGTCCCGGACCGGAAGATCGCCAGCTTCACGTCACTCGACCAGCCGACGTCGACGACGACCGAGTCCGCGAGGGCCGGCCGTTTGCCGACGTCCTCCGCGGTCAGGTCGACCAGGTCCCAGTTCAACCCGGCCTCCAGCCGCGCAGCGAGCCCCGCGGCCACGTCGGCGGCGAGCACCGACTGGGCGAAGAGCACCCGGTCGAAACCCTCATCACGCACGAGCTTCGCGAGCACGTCGACGCGCGTCTGAGGCAACGGCGCACCCAGGCGCTCGTCGTCCGCAACGAAGACCGTGGCGGCTCCGAACCGGCCGGCCGACTCGGCAATCCCGTGCACGCCGGACCCGACGAGCACGCCCGACACGTCGCCGCCCAACTGCACCGCCTTCGCCAGCACGCCGAGCGAGCCCTTCTGGATCGCGCCTTCGTGGTGCTCGAGGAAGACGAGTGTCCCCGCCATCAGACGAGCCTCTTCTCGGCGAGGAACTCGACGATCTGCTCGGCCGCGCTGCCGTCGTCCTCGATCTTGCGCGCCTCGCCGCGTGCGGGAGGCGGCGCCAGCGCGGTGACGGTCGTGCCCGGCGAGGCTGCCCCGCCGACGTCGGCGGCCGACAGGGTGCCCTGCGGCTTCTTCTTCGCGCCCATGATCCCCTTGAGCGACGGATAGCGCGGCGTGTTGATCGCGTCCGACACTGCGATCACGGCAGGCAGCGGAGCGCGGATCGTGTCGTAGCCGAACTCGGTCTGGCGCTTGCCGGTGACGGATCCACTCTCGTGCGTCAGCTCGCTGACCTGGGAGATCACCGGTCGTCGCAGCCGCTCCGCCACCGCGGACCAGAGGCAAGCGCCGCCGCCGTCGGCGGACTGCTGGCCGAACAGGATCAGATCCGCGTTCTCCTGGTCGATCGCGCCCGCGAGCGCACGCGCAGTCCCCAGCAGGTCTGCTCCTTCCAGCGCCGGGTCGCTGATGAGGACGGCGCGGTCGGCGCCCATCGCCAGGGCTTTGCGCAGCGCGTCCATCGCCTTCTCCGGCCCCATCGAGATGACGACGACCTCGCCCTCGCCGCCGGCTTCCTTCAGACGCAGCGCCTCTTCGACCGCGTACGTGTCGAAGTCGGAGATCGCGAGCTCGACCGAGCGGTCGATACGGTTCGTTGACGGATCGATCCGCCTGCCGGCAGCGGCATCCGGAACTGCTTTCACGCAGACGGCGATCTTCATGCGCGCCCGACTCTAGCTGGACGAAACAGGAACGTGACTCTGCAAGAAGTCGACGATCTCACTCGTCGGAGCGCCGGGCGTGAAAACCTCCGCGACTCCCTGCTTCTTCAACTCGGTCACATCGTCTTGCGGGATCGTGCCGCCGACGAGGACGAGCAGATCCTCGGCGCCCTGGCCGCGGAGCAGCTCGAGGATGCGGGGCACCAGGGTCATGTGGGCCCCGGAGAGGATCGAGATGCCGACTGCGTCGGCGTCTTCCTGGATTGCGGTCTCGACGATCTGATCCGGCGTCTGGTGCAGGCCGGTGTAGATCACCTCCATGCCGGCATCGCGCAGGGCGCGCGCGATGATCTTGGCGCCGCGATCGTGCCCGTCGAGCCCCGGCTTCGCGATCACGACTCTGATCTTTCCTGCCACGCCGCCCAGTATAGGAACGCTCAGAAGACCGGCGTTTCGCGCCAGGTGCCCCAGACCTCGCGCAGGGCCTCGCACATCTCGCCCATCGTCACGTACACCCGGGCAGCCTCGACGATCGGGCTCATCAGGTTGCGCCGCTCGTGGGCTGCGTCGTCCTTCAGCCGCGTCAGTGCGGCCTCGATCGCACCGCTGTCGCGCCGAGCCCGGAGGGCCTGGACGCGGGCGATCTGCTGGGCCTCGAGCGCCGGGTCGATCTTCAATATCTCAAGCTCAGGTTCACCTTCAAGCTTGTAGCGGTTGACCCCGACCACGACCCGCTGCTCGGCCTCCACCTCGGCCTGGTAGGTGAACGACGCCTCGGCCAGCTCGCGCTGGAAGAAGTTCTCCTTGATCGCGGCCACCACCCCGCCGAGCTTGTCGATCCGGTCGAAGTACTCGTAGGCCTGCCGTTCCAGCTCGTTGGTGAGGTGCTCGACGTAGTACGACCCGCCCAGCGGGTCGATCGTGTTCACCACCCCGGTCTCGTGCGCGATCACCTGCTGGGTGCGCAGCGCGATCCGGACCGCGTCCTCGGTCGGCAGCGCCAGCGCCTCGTCGTAGCTGTTCGTGTGCAGCGACTGGGTGCCGCCCAGCACCGCCGCCAGCGCCTCGATCGCGGTCCTGACGATGTTCACCTCCGGCTGCTGCGCCGTCAACGACACCCCCGCCGTCTGCGTGTGGAACCGCATCAGCCACGACTTCGGATTCTTCGCACCGTACTTGTCCCGCATCAGCGTCGCCCAGATCCGCCGCGCCGCCCGGTACTTCGCGATCTCCTCGAAGAAGTCCAGATGCGCGTTGAAGAAGAACGACAGGCGCGGCGCGAAGTCGTCGACGTCCAGCCCCCGCTCGAGCGCCCACTCCACGTAGGTGAACCCGTCCGCCAGCGTGAACGCGAGCTCCTGCGCCGCCGTCGAGCCGGCCTCCCGAATGTGGTACCCGGAGATCGAGATCGGATGCCAGAGCGGCATCTCCCGGCTGCAGAACTCGACCATGTCCGTCACCAGCCGCATCGACGGCTCCGGCGGGAAGATGTACTCCTTCTGCGCGATGTACTCCTTGAGGATGTCCGTCTGGATCGTCCCCCGCAGCTGCTCGCGCGCAACGCCCTGCTCCTCGCCCACGCAGAGGTAGAACGCGAGCAGCATCGCCGCCGGCGAGTTGATCGTCATCGACGTCGAGACCTCGCCCAGGGGAATCCCCGCGAACAGGGTCTCCATGTCGGCGAGCGAGTCGATCGCCACCCCCTCCCGGCCCACCTCCCCGAGCGCGCGCGGATGATCCGAGTCGTAGCCCATCAACGTCGGCATGTCGAACGCCGTCGACAGCCCCGTCTGCCCGTGCTCCAGCAGATACCGAAACCGCTCGTTCGTCTCCGCAGCCGTCCCGAACCCCGCGAACTGCCGCATCGTCCACAACCGCCCCCGGTACATCGACGGATACACACCCCGCGTGAACGGAAACTCACCCGGCGAACCGAGATCCCGCCCGGGGTCGACCGGAACCGAATCCGGCGTGTACAACGGCTCGTTCTCGACCCCGGAGATCGTCGAGTAGAGCGGCGTCGCGGCCTCCTTCCGCTCGGAGCCGCTCAACGCTCGCCCCCGGGCAGCCAGAGCACCTCTGCGCCGCCGGCGTTCGCCGCGCGGGCGAGGATGAAGAGCAGGTCACTGAGCCGGTTCAGGTAGGCGAGCGCGAGCGGGTTCACGGGCCGGGACCGGTTCGCGTCGAGGACTGCGCGTTCGGCCCGCCGGCAGACCGCGCGGGCGACGTGCAGCCGCGCCGCTCCCTCCGAACCGCCCGGCAGGACGAAGCTCCTCAGCTCGGGCAGGCCGGCATTCGCATCGTCGCAGTCGGCCTCGAGCCGGTCGATCGCCGCCTGGCTGATCCGGAGCTTCCCGTCGCCGTCGGCGAACGGGACCGAGAGATCGGCGCCGACGTCGAACAGCTCGTTCTGGATCCGTGACAGCCGGCCGTCGCGCGCCTCAACCTGCGCCCAGCCGATCATCGAGTTGAGCTCGTCGACCGCGCCGTAGGCCTGGACGAGAGGGTCGAGCTTCGACACACGCGAGAGGTCGCCGAGCGACGTCTCCCCCGTGTCGCCCGCGCGCGTGTAGATCCGCGTCAGACGGACCGGCTCGTCAGGACGCCGCGGCATTCGCCCTCTGCTCGAGCAGCTCGCGCGCGATCACGAGCCGCTGGATCTCGCTCGTCCCCTCGTAGATCTCCGTGATCTTCGCGTCGCGGTAGTAGCGCTCCACGGGAAACTCCTTCGTGTACCCGTACCCGCCCAGCACCTGGATCGCCTCGGCGGTCTGGCGGCGCGCCATCTCCGAGGCGAACAGCTTCGCCTTCGCCCCCGCCCCCGTGTGCTGCCGGCCTTCCGCCTTCAGCCACGCGGCGCGCAGCGTGAGCAGTCGCGCTGCATCGATCTCCATCGACATGTTGGCGAGCTTGTGCTGGATCGCCTGAAACTCCGCGATCGGATGCCCGAACGCCTCGCGCTCCTTGGCATACCGGCGTGCAACGTCGTAGGCGGCCTGCGCGATCCCCACGGCCTGGGCGGCGATCCCGATGCGGCCGCCGTCGAGCGTCGCCATGGCGATCCGAAACCCGCGGTTCAGGTCTCCGATCAACCGATTCGCCTCGACGTGCGTATCAACGGCGATGTCGTTGGTCACCGACGAGTTCAACCCGAGCTTCTCCTCGGTGCGCGTGATCGTGATCTGGTCCGTGTCGACGATGAACGCCGACACTCCGCGCGCGCTCTTCGTCTCGGGGTCCGTGCGCGCGAACAGCAGCACCGTGCCGCCGAGCGCGGCGTTCGTGATCCATTGCTTCGAGCCGCGGACGTGCCAGCCGTCACCGTCGGCGTCCGCCCGCGTGACGAGCGCTCCGGCATCGGAGCCGGAGCCGGCCTCCGTGAGCGCGAAGCAGCCGATGTGCTCGCCACGCGCAAGCGCGGGCACGAATCGCGCTCGCTGCTCGTCGGTGCCGAACTGGAGCAGCGGCAGCGTGCACGCGGACGTGTGGACCGCAACCGTGACCCCGACGCCCGCGTCGGCGCGCGAGAGCTCCTCGAGCACGAGGATGTACGACACGAAGTCTGCGCCGGCGCCGCCGTGCTCCTGCGGCACGCAGACCCCCATCAACCCAAGCGCGCCGAGCTTTCCGAGCAGGTCGCGCGGGAAGCCGTGGTCGCGGTCCCACTGCGCCGCGTGCGGCTCGATCTCGGCGTTCGCGAACTCGCGGGCGAGCGCCTGGATCTCTTTCTGCTCACTGGTGAGCTCGAAGTCCACGGCGGGCAGACTATCCGCATGAGGATTGCAGCGATCCTGCTCGCCGCGCTCGCGCTCAGCGCCTGCGGCGGCCACAAGACGAGCTCTCCCGGCGAGGTCGTCCGTGCCTGGAGCGCGGCGCTCGACCGAAACGACAGCGAGACGGCCGGAGGACTGTTCGCCGACGGCGCGCAGGTGATCCAGGGCGACGTGCTGACGCTTGCGACACACTCCGACGCCGTCCGCTGGAACGCCGCTCTCCCCTGCGGCGGGAAGATCACGCTGCTAGAGCCGCGCAGCGACGGCCAGATCCTGGCGGTGTTCACGCTCACGGAGCGGCCGCGGCACCTCTGCGACGGGCCGGGCGAACAGGCCGCAGCGCTCTTCCAGGTCAAGAACGGGAAGATCGTCCTCTGGCACCAGGTCGAGGTGCCGAAGGTCCCGTCGCCGGGCGAGCTCGCCTAGACCTTGAGCTCGGGCTCGAGCTTGTAGCCGACGCCGAAGCGCGTCTGGATGAACGAATGCTGGGAGGCGTTCCGGTCGATCTTCTGCCGCAGCCGCCGCACGAACACGTCGACCGTTCGGTCACGATGGGTCTCGCGCCGGCCCCACACCTTCTGGAGAAGCTCGTCGCGGGTCACGACGCGGCCCCGGTCGAGCGCCAGCGTGTAGAGCAGCTTGAACTCGGTGGGGGTCAGATCGGCGCTGCGGCCGTCGACGAATGCCTGCACCTCCCTGGGATCGATCCGCAGCTCCTCGATCTCGATCGCCTCGCCGCGCCGCTCCTCCTGCGGCCGGACTCCCCGGCGCGCAGCGGCCCCGACCCGGGCCACGAGCTCGCGCATCGAGAACGGCTTCACCAGGTAGTCGTCCGCCCCGATCTCCAGCGCGTGCACGCGATCATGCTCGGTCCCGCGCGCGGAGACGACGACGATCGGCGTCCCGATCCCCTCGGACCGTGCGGTCTCGATCAGTTTCCACCCGTCGAGCTCCGGCAGCATCAGGTCGAGGACGCACACGTCGGGGTTCTCGAACCGGAGCCGGGCGAGCCCGAGTTCGCCGCGACCGACGACGATCGGATCGAATCCCGCCGCCGTCAGGTGCTTGGCCATCCCGTCCGCGATCACGTTGTCGTCTTCGACGATCAGGATCTTGGCCACGGCCGTACGATAGTTGGGGGGTGTGTTCTGTCCGGGTTTCGGAATGGTGACGATCTGGTGTATGACCGCAGCTTCGACGAGCTCCGCACCGGCTTCACGGCCGCGGTCTCGCACGAGCTGAGAACGCCGCTGGCCCGGATCCTCGCGCTCCTCGACTCCGCCGACCTGCCCGGCGCCGACGTCGGCGAGCTCATCGACCAGGCGAAGGCCGAGGTCGAGAACGCCGGCGTCCTCATCGACGAGATCCTCTTCCTCTCGGAGCTCGAGAGCGGCAAGGAGGTCGTGTCGCTCGGGCACACAGCCGCGTTGCCGGTGCTGCAGGACGTCGTGCGCGGGTTCACCGAGGCAGCCGAGCGCGCCGGTGTCGACCTCGACGTCGACGGCGACCCGCAGGTCGACGTGCCGCTGCGGCCGCGCATGCTGCGCATCGTTGCGGAGAACCTGACGGAGAACGCCATTCGCTATGCCGGCCACGGTTCGCGGTTCACGATCTCGGTTCAGCGGGCGGGCGAGTTCGCAGTGATGACCGCCGCCGACGACGGGGCAGGCGTGGACAGCGCGAACGTGAACCGGCTCTTCGAGCGCTTCTACCGCGCCGACGCAGCGCGCACATCCCGCGGCACGGGGCTCGGGCTCGCGATCGTGAAGCACGTCGTCGCGGCGGCGGGCGGCGACATCGAGGCCGACAGCGGGCCGGGCCGCGGCCTGCGCATCCGCTGCACCTTCCCGGCCTGAGAACGGCGAAGGCGCCCATCGAGGGCGCCCTCGCCGTCGCGTGTGATGCGAGACCTAGCTGTGAACGGTCTTGAGGAGCTTCTCGGAGAGCACCAGCACCGCCTTCGGGATCGGCACGTAACGGAGCTTCACCCCGAGCGGCTGACCCTTGGTGAGCGCCCAGAAGACGAACTGCTTGAGCGAGGCAGCGTTCTGCGTCGTCTGCGGGAGGATCGCGTAGGTGTAGGTCGAGATCGGGTACGCCGTCGGCGCCGACTTCGGCGGGTTCACGATGTGCACCTCGCCGGTCGTCCCGACGTTCTTGAACGCCGCAGAAGCGGCCGAGATCGATTTGATGCCGGGAGTCGTGTACTTGCCGGCTGCATTGCGGACCGCCATTACCTGAATGTGGTTCGTCACTGCGTAGGCGATGTCCGCGTAGCCGATGGCGCCACCCGTGCTCTTGACCACGCCGGCGACGCCGGACGAGCCTTTGCCGCCGACACCGACCGGGAACGGCGGCTGCGTCGAAACACCGATCTTCGACTTGAACGCCGGGCTGACCGACGACAGATAGTCGACGAAGTTGTAGGAGGTGCCGGAGCCGTCGGAGCGATAGACCGGCGTGATCTTCTGGCTCGGGAGTGAGATGCCCGGATTGAGGGCCTTGATCGCCGGGTCGTCCCAGCTCGTGATCTGCCCGAGGTAGATCCTGGCCAGCACCGGGCCGGTGATGTGCAGCGGCGCGTGCGCGTTCGTCTTCAGGTTCACCATCACCGCGGTCCCGCCGAGGGCCCACGGGATCTGGACGCACCCCTTGCAGTTGGTGAGCTGGTCGGGTGTCAGAGGCGCGTCGGACGCCCCGAAGTCGACGGTGCGGTTGGTGATCGCCTGGATCCCGCCGCCCGAGCCGATTGGCTGGTACACGATATTGGTGCCATTCACAGACGGGTAGGCCGCCTGCCACTGAGACACCAGAGGCTGGACGAACGTGCTGCCCGCGCCGACGAGCTGGCCGCCGGTGTGCGTGCTGCTGCTCGCAGTGGCGCTTGCCGCCAAACAGCTACCAACCAGCGCAGCCGCAACGAGCATCGGCACGGTGCGCCTTGTGACACTGAAACTCATTTTTGACTTTCTCCCTTCACGGTTTCAAAGGCCGGGGGGCTTCGCGCGCAAGTGTCGCCCGGCTCGTCCCCGAAATGGGCGGACCCACCGTGACGGTTTGGCGGCAATCTGGTGAACGGCTACTAACGAGACCGCAGCTTCCGCTCGCGGCGCGAGAGGATGTAGCGCGCGGTCAGGCTGAGCACGAGCACGAAGATCATCAGGACGAACGCTGCGGCCCATGCTTGGTTGTTGAGGCTCTGGTCCGGCGACTCGGAGTCGAACAGGATGAGCAGCGGGACCGCAGCCATCGCGTGACTGGGATCCGTCACGACCTGGTTCGGTAGGAAGATCGAAGTCGTGAACAGGAGTGGCGCTGTCTCGCCGGCAGCCCTGGCGATGGCCAGCGTCGCACCGGTCATGATCGAGCCGATAGCGGACGGCATCACGACGAAGAGCACGGTGCGCCACTTGCTGACGCCGAGCGCGTAGCTGCCGTAGCGAAGCGCGTCGGGCACCAGTCCGAGCACCTCGATCGTCGACCGCGCCACCACCGGCAGCATGATGATCGCGAGGGCCACGGACCCCTTCCAGGCTGCGTATCCCGACCCAACCACCAGCAGCGCGTAGGCGAAGATGCCGACGACGATCGAGGGCACGCCGTTCAGCACGTCGAGCGCGAGCCTGATCAGGCGCGAAACGCTACTCCCGCCGAACTCGGCGACATACACCGCGACGAGGATGCCGACGGGCAGTGCGATTGCGGTGGCGATCGCGACCATGATCGCCGTTCCCACGAGACCGTTCGCGATGCCGCCTCCGGTCTCGCCGAACGTCACCTGACTCTGGGTGAAGAAGTCGATGTTCAGCGCCTTGACTCCGCGCACGAACACGGAGATGACAACGAGGGCGAGCACGCCGATCGCAAGGAAGGCGGCGAGGACGGACATGCCTTCCGCGATCTGATTGGTCCGCCGACGCCTGCGGGATCGACCAGTCGACCTCAGAGAAATCGTGGGTGTGACGCTTGACGCTTCCACTCAGACCCTCTGCGCGATGTCGTAGCGCCGCACGATCAGGAGCGCGAGGAAGTTCACGATCAGCGAGATCACCAGGAGGATCGCGCCGAGGTAGAACAGCGAGGCGACCTGGAGATTGGATGCTGCTGCCTGGTACTGAGCGGCGATCCGACTCGCGAGCGTGTCGCCCGTGTCGAACAGGTTGGCCGTGAGGTGCGCGGTCGTCCCGATCACCTGCGTGACGGCGATCGCCTCGCCGACCGCGCGTCCCCCGCCGAGGAGAACCGCGGAGATGAGGCCTCCGCGCGTGTACGGCAACACGACGCCCCGCACCATCTCCCAGCGAGTGAGTCCGAGGCCGACAGCACCTTCCTTGATATCCGCCGGCACCTGCAGGAAGAGGTCGCGGCTGATGGAGGCGGTGATCGGCACGATCATGATCGCCAGCACGAGCACGGCGGTGAACATCGTGCTGCCGGAAATCGGCCGCGTCGCGAAGAAAGGCGTCCAGCCGAGTGCGTCGTTCAGCCACGGGCCGAACTGGTCGTGCACCACCGGGCCGAGGATGACGATGCCCCACAGCCCGAGCACGACGCTGGGGATGGCCGCGAGCATCTCGACGAGCGAGCCGACGACGCCGCGCACGCCGCCGGGCGCGAGTTCGCTCAGATAGAGACCGATCGCGATCGCAACGGGCGCGGCGAGCAGGACGGCCAGGCCGGTGATGTAGAGCGTCGCAACGAGGAAGTCGAGTGCGCCGAACTGATTGGTGACGGCGTTCCAGGTCTGGTTCCAGAGGAAGCTGAGCCCGAACGCCGAGAACGCCTCCTGTGACTGGCGGATCACCTCGTAGACGATCAGGACGATCAGCGCAATGACGGCGACTGCGGCCAGCCCCGAGATCCAGAGCAACGAGAAGTCCCCGAGACGATCGACCAGCGACCGCCGTGATTCGAGTGTGTCTTTCGGCGGGTGGGCGGCCGGGACGTCCATCGCTCAGGGCGGAAGCCTTCCAGGTTTGAGGGGTGCTCCGGATGCCGTTCACCGCCCCGACACGAGATGTTCACACCTTCGAGACCCGGCTGTTCCAGCCGCTCCGCATACACTCGTGCCATGTCGCCGTCGGCGTCGAGCAACACGTCGGTGCACCTCTCCACGGCCCTCAGGGGCGGCGAGGACCCCGCGACGCCGCACAAGGTCGTTTTCGGCGTGCGCGACCTCAGCGTCTCGTATGGGTCGTCGTTGGCGCTCGCCGGCGTCAACCTCGACATCTACAAGAACGTGATCACCGCCCTGATCGGCCCCTCGGGGTGCGGCAAGAGCACCTTCATCCGCTGCCTGAACCGGATGAACGACCTCGTCCCGGGGATCAAGGTCGGCGGGCAGACCCTCTATCACGGAGTCGACCTCTACGGGCGCGACGTGGATCCAGTCGAGGTTCGGCGGCGGATCGGGATGGTGTTCCAGCGTCCGAACCCGTTCCCGAAGTCGATCTACGACAACGTCGCCTTCGCACCCAAGAAGCTCGGTCTGGCAGGCGACGTGGACGAACGCGTGGAGCGGGCCCTGCGTGGAGCCGCACTCTGGGACGAGGTCAAGGACCGCCTCAAGCGCTCGGCGCTCGGCCTCTCGGGCGGCCAGCAACAGCGCCTCTGCATTGCCCGCGCGATCGCGGTTGAGCCAGACGTGATCCTCCTGGACGAGCCTGCCTCGGCGCTCGATCCGATCTCGACCTCGGCGATCGAGGACCTCATGCACCAGTTGAAGGACGACTACACGCTCGTCATCGTGACGCACAACATGCAGCAGGCGGCACGTGTTGCCGAGATGACGGCGTTCTTCAGCCTAGACGTGAAGGACGACGGCTCGCGGCACGGCATTCTCGTGGAGTACGACGCGACCGAGAAGATCTTCACCCAGCCGTCCGACGAGCGAACCGAGGGCTACGTCACGGGACGCTTCGGCTAGTGCGTGTCTCGTTCACCGAGGAGCTTTCACAGCTCGAGGCTTCGCTCCAGGAGGAGGGCGACCTCGTCCTGCGGGCGCTCCGTTCCTCGCTGAACGCGCTCGCCCGCGGCGACGAGGAGCTGGCGGACGAGGTGATCAGCTTCGACGACGAGGTCGACCGCCGCTACATCGCCCTCGAGGAGGGCGTCCAGTCGCTCCTCGCACGGCAGACACCGGTTGCCGCCGACCTCCGGCTCGTGCTGGCGATCCTGAGGGTGAATCTCCACCTCGAGCGGATGGCCGACTACTGCGTGACCGTGGCAAAGCTGACCAAGCTGATGGGCGACCTCAACGTGTCGGACGAGCGGATCGGGCAGTCGATCGAGGACATGGGCCAGCGCGCCGAGCAGATGATCCGTGTCGCGCTCGACTCGTTCGCCTCACGCGACCCCGACAAGGCGCTGACACTCGTCGAGCTCGACGAGCTGATCGACCGCGCGAATCGCAACGCGAGCGAGGATGTCCTGTCGCTCGGCGACTCACCGGAGGAGCGCGAATACGGTTTGCGCATGCTGGTGGTGTCGCGCTGCGTCGAGCGGATCGGAGACCACGCCGTCGACATCGGCGAGCAGGTCGTCTATCTCGTCACCGGCGAGTTCCGCGAGTTCAGCGACGCGTCGCACCCGCACCCCGCGTGACGATCCGGAAGCTCCAGACGATCAGCTGACGAAGTAGATCGTGCAGGCGAGCCCGGCGACGAAGCAGTAGATCGCGAACGGCATCAGCGTGTTCGTCTGGAAGTACCGCATCAGGAACTTCACTGCGAAGTACGCGGCCGCCGCGGAGCACAGAGCGGCGACGAGCGCCTGGCCGCGCACACCGTCGCCGGTCGAACCGAACAGCTCGGGGAGCTTGAGCAGCGCGGCGGCGCCGATGATCGGCGTCGCCAGCAGGAACGCAAAGCGCGCGGCATCCTCATTCGAGAGACCCACGAGCAGACCGCCCGCCATCGTCGCGCCGGAGCGGGAGAAACCGGGGATCAGAGCGATCGCCTGCGCTGCTCCGACGAAGAACCCGTCGCGCCAGGACACCGTCCTGGCGATCCGGGCGTCATCGTCGGCCTCGGTGACGGGTGCGCGCCTGCGCAGGAGCTCGGCCCCGTAGAGCAGCACACCGTTGAGGGTCAGGAAGATCGCCGCCGAGGTCGGCGAGGCGAAGACCTTGCGCAGCGAGTCCTGCAGCGTCAGCCCGAGAATGCCCGCCGGGATGGTGCCGACGATCAGCAGCCAGCCGAGCTTGGCGTCGGGATCGTCGCCGGAGATCTCACGATCACGCAGCGAACGTCCGAGGCCCTTGAAGATCCGCATCCAGTCGCGCCAGAAGAAGAAGAACAGGACGATCGCGGTCGCCAGATGGGTTGCGACGAGGAAGGTGAGGAAGTACTTGTCGTTCTGATGGATGTCCCAGCCGAGCAGGCTCGGCAGGATGACGCTGTGCCCGAGGCTCGAGATCGGAAAGAGCTCCGAGACGCCCTGCAACAGCCCCAGAACGATCGCCTGCGGGTACGTGATCAGGTCGGCGAGGATCACGTCGCGGCGGTCTTGCGCTTCGGACCGGTCTGGAACCAGGCAAAGGCGAAGCAGGCGAGGCCGACCAGGAACGCCGCGATGCCGTGCTTGACGTGGTGGTGGCTCGATCCGGCCTGGTGGCCGGGGAAGAAGCTCGGCAGCGAGCTTGCCGGTTCCACCCAGTAGATGACCGCAATCACGATCAGGACGACGCCGAGAACGAGGGCGAGGATGGCGAGCAGGCGATGGTTCGGCATCGCGCGTAGAATACGGATCGAACGGCCGGGCCGAGTCGACATCCCGATCGACGCCGACCGTTCAGACCGTTCCGGAAGGATTGCAACGCTTGGCGACGATCATCAAACCGCGCTCCGACGGCGGCTACGACACACTGCTCAACCGCGAGCTGTCGCAGGTCGACCTCATGCGGCGCGTGCTCGAGCTCGCCGCCGATCCGAACGAGCCCCTGCTCGAGCGTGTCAAGTTCTGCGGGATCGTTTCGTCGATCCTCGATGAGTTCTTCATGGTGCGGGTCGCCGGCCTGCAGGATCAGGTGCTGTCAGGGCTGTCCGTGCGCTCGCCCGACGGCCGCACCCCGCACCAGGCGCTGGCCGAGATCAGGGGCAGCGTCCTCGACCTGACGGCGCAGCAGTCGGCGCTCTGGCGCGACAAGCTCTGCCCCGCGCTCGCCGCCGAGGGGATCCTCGTCGGCGGAGTCGAGGATGCGACCGAGACGGAGCGCACCGAGCTCGAGCAGGTCTTCACACGGCAGATCTTCCCCGTGCTCACGCCGCTGGCCGTCGGCCCGGGGCAGCCGTTCCCGTACATCTCCGGCCTGTCGCTCAGCCTCGGGCTGCTCGTTCGCGACCCGGAGGCCGGCGAGGAGCGGTTCGCACGGGTGAAGGTGCCGGAAGGCCTCGACCGCTTCGTCTCGATCGGCACGCGCGGCCTGCTCGTCCCGCTCGAATCCGTGCTGTCGCATTTCCTGCCGCGCCTGTTCCCGGAGATGGAGGTCGTGCAGCGCGCGTTGTTCCGGCTGACGCGAGACGGCGACACCGAGATCTCGGACGACGCGGACGACCTGCTCGAAGCCGTCGAGTCGGATCTGCGGCGGCGCCGCTTCGGCGCGGTCGTGCGCATGGAGGTCTCCGGCTCGATCTCGCGCGACATGCTCGTCCGCCTCACCGAGCGGCTCGGGATCGCCTCCGACCAGGTCTACGCCATTCGCGGCCTGCTCGACCTGGCGGACGTGATGCAGCTCCACTCGCTCGACCGCCCGGACCTGAAGTACGCCCCGTGGGTGCCGTTCACCCAGCGCCGCCTCGCCGTCTCGGACTACGACGAGCTGTTCGAAGAGATCGCACGGCGAGACATCGTCGTCCAGCATCCGTACGACTCCTTCGGGACGAGCGTCGAAGCGTTCCTGCAGGCGGCGGCAGGAGATCCGCAGGTCGTCGCGGTGAAGACCACCGTCTACCGGACGAGCGACGACTCCGCGATCGCGCCGTCGCTGGTCAAGGCCTCGGAGAACGGCAAGCAGGTCGTCTGCGTCGTCGAGCTCAAAGCGCGGTTCGACGAGCGTCGCAACATCGACTGGGCACGCGCGCTGGAACAGGCAGGCGTCCACGTCGTCTACGGCTTCCCCGACATGAAGATCCATGCGAAGACGACGCTGGTCGTTCGCCGCGAAGGCGATGAGCTGCGGCGCTACGTGCACATCGGCACGGGCAACTACCACGCGACGACGGCCCGGATCTACGAGGACGTCGGCGTGTTCACGGCCGACGCGCAGATCGGCGAGGACATCGCCGACCTCTTCAACTTCGTCACCGGCTTCGGCCGCCCGCAGCGGTTCCGCCACCTGCTGGTCTCGCCGTTCAATCTGCGCAAGAAGCTGATCGAGCGGATCAAGGAGGTCGCCGACGCAGCCGAGGCGGGCAAGCACGCCCGCATCCGGATCAAGTGCAACAGCCTCACCCATCCGGAGGTGATCGAGGAGCTCTACAAGGCGTCGCAGGCAGGGGTGCACATCGAGTGCATCGTTCGCGCGAACTGCAGCCTCGTCCCCGGGCTGCCCGGGCTGAGCGAGAACATCCACGTGCGGTCGGTCCTCGGCCGCTTCCTCGAGCACAGCCGTCTCTACTGCTTCGAGGCGGGCGACCGCCGCGACTACCTCCTCGGGAGCGCCGACCTGATGCCTCGCAACCTCGATCACCGGATCGAGGTCGTCATGCCGGTCGAGGACACGCAGGTGCGCAACGAGCTCGAATCGATCTTCAAGGCGCTCCTCGCGGACAACTCCCAGGCCTGGGAGCTGCAGCCCGACGGCGACTGGAAGCGTGTTTCACCGAAGAAGAGCGAACGCCGCCGGTCTGCGCAGGCCGCATTCATGCGCAGGCGCGAGCGCGCACGGCGCCTCGCCCGCTCGCACTAGCCGTCCAGGGTCGCGCCGTCGTGTGGGGTCGTCACCATGTCCGGCGAATGGTCGGGGTCATCGATGTCGGCTCGAACACGGTCCGCCTCGTCGTCGCGCACGGCGACGAGCAGACCCTGTCCCGGCGGGAGATGCTCCACCTCGGCGCCGACGTCGAGCTCCACGGCTCGATCCCGATGGAGAAGCTGGCCGCCGCAGCACGGCTCGTCGGCTCGTACGCTGCTGCGGCACGCGCGGCAGGCGCCGACGAGCTCGCAGTGCTGATCACGAGCCCCGGCCGGCAGGCGGAGAACGGGAACGAGTTGCTCGACGCGATCCGGGCGTCAGCGGGATGCCCCACCCGCATTCTCAGCGCGGCCGAGGAAGCGCAGCTCGGGTTCGCGGGCGCTCTCGAGGTCGCGGCGCCGCCGGCCCGCCGGCTCGTCGCGGTCGTCGACGTCGGCGGTGGCTCCGCGCAGGTCGTCGTCGGGACGCGGCGGGGCGGCCCCGAGTGGCTCCGGTCGATCGACCTCGGTTCGCAGCGCCTGACCAGCAGGCTGCTCGACGCCGACCCGCCCGGACGCGCGGCGATCGCCGCCGCCCGCACCGAGGCGGCGCGCTACCTCGACGGCTTCGACCCGCCCGAACCTCGTCTCGCGCTCGCCGTCGGCGGGAGCGCGCGTGCGCTCAAGCGCATCGTCGGGGGGAGGCTCGGGCGCACCGAGCTCGAACACGCCCTCGCCCAGCTCGGGGAACTGCCCGCCGCCGAGATCGTGCGGCGCTTCGAGATCGACCCAGACCGCGTCGGCACCCTCGCCGCCGGTGCGGCGATCCTGGCCGAGCTCCAGTCACGCCTCGCGACGCCGTTGCGGGTGGTCCGCGGCGGGGTGCGGGAAGGCGCGCTGCTCGAGCTCAGCGACCGGCGCGCCGCGGCCTGAGCACCTCGAGCAGCTCGAGCTCCGGGCCGAGCACGAAGACGGCGCCCTTCTTCCACTTCGGCGCCTCGGGCACGACCCAGTCGAGACCGCCGTGCCCACACACGACGACATCCTGCCCGGCGAGCGAGCGCACAAGCGCCGTCCCATGTTCGGCCTGGAGCTCCTCGCCCAGCTCTTCCCGTGCATCGATCTCGAGCCCGCGGGCCCGGGCGAGCGGATCGACCGTCTCGACGCAGCGCCGGTAAGGGCTCGTCAGGATCGCCTGGACGTCGAACGAGGCGAGTTGCTCGACGAGCTCGTCCGCGTCGCGCCGCCCGCGCTCGTCGAGTGGTCGCTCCCGGTCGTCCCCCTCCCACGCCGTCCGGTTGCCGGCCCAGGCGTGGCGTAGGAGCAGCAGCGGCATCAGCCGAGCGCCTTCGCACCGCGCCGGAGGACCGCGGCGAGCGCGTCCGGATAGAGGCGCCGCTGCTCGGCGCGCCTGAACCGCTCGTACGCGATCAGCCGCCCCGCAGCGATCCCGGTCTGTTTCCGCGCGAGCTTGCGGAGCGTCGTCTCGGCCACGACGGCGTCCTGGTGCTCGCCGACGACGTCCTGGAGATTCTTGAGCGTGTCGAGGTAGCGCTGCAGCTGCTTGGTCTTGCCGCCGCTCGCCACGAGCTCGGCACCGTAGCGCGCACGCTTGGCGGTGATTCGGAGGTTGTGCAGCTCATCGTCGGTCGGTTCCGGTGGGAGCTCGGCCGCCGCCTGTCGAAGGTCGCGAAGCTCCGCGGCCGCAATGTCACGAGCCTGTTCTCCCGACGTCACCTCTGGCAGCGCCGCGACCGCGACCGCGAACGCGTCCAGCAGCTCGAAGTACCGTGGCGACCCGAGCGCGTCGAGCAGCTTGTCGCGCGAACGTTCCCGGCCATCCTCGAGCTGTGCGACGAGCAGCTCGCCGCTCTCGCGGTCGCAGTCGAGTGTCTGCACCTCGGCGCGGAGCCGCTCGATCAGCACGTCGCGGTCGCGAACCGGGCCGAGCAGCCGCGCAAGCCACTTCAGCTCGCCGGCCAGCGCCGTCAAGCGGTCGCCGAGCATGGGCTCGGTCGCGCGGATCAGCGCACGGCTACGCCGGGTCGCGACCCGGAACTGATGGATGTCCTCTGCGTCGTCCCCCAGCCGAACGCCGGGGTCGTGGCGAAGCAGCTCGCGCAACTGCTCCGCCAGCAGGACGTGCAGGAGCTCGGCCGCAGAAGCGCCTTCCTCGGCCTGCGGGCGAGGCGGCGGCGGGAGAACGCGGAGCAGCTTCGGCGTCCCCTCGGACTTCTTGGCACCGGCCTTCCGAAGCGCGCGCCCGAGGCGCTCGAGGTCGTCGTCTTCGCCGTCGACGAGCTCGATCTCGATCTCGGCGAACGCTCCGGCCGACCGGCCGGCGTCGAGCACGGCAACCAAATCGAGTGTGACGTCGGCGATCGTCCGGCCGTGGTCTGCGACGCGCACCCCGGTCCGGCGCGTGCGCAGCGTCGCGACCGGCCCCAACTGGCCGTGGCGGACGTGGGCGGCGAGGAGGTCGGCCAGCGGCGCCGGTGGTCCGACCGGGCCGCCGGGAGCCTCGAGCTCCGCGCGGGCGTTGCCGCCGCGAGGCAGCTTCAGCTGCCACCGGGAGAGGCCGTTCTCGACCCGCCGCCGGAGCGTGATGCCCGCACCGGCGAGCGAGTGGTCGGGGGTGTCGTGATACGTGGAGGTGAAGAGGCGCGATTCGAGGGGCTCGCCGGGGAGATCGGGAAACGTGAATCCCTCATCCAACTCGAGCTTCAGTTCCCGTTCGACGAACGCGCTCACCCTTCAGATCGTACGGGCGGCGCCTCCCACCTGCGTGACAGTCGGGCCCGGAGCTCCGGTTCCCCCCACCGCTCCGGGCCCGTCCTGTCTCCCCAGGCAACGCGCGTCGGGCTCACCAATGCAGAGCGCGATTCGTGTCGTCGCAACTCAAGGTAGGCATGGCCCCACGCGCCCTGGGTTACAGAACGGCATCAATCAGGGGTCGAAGCGGCCCCCGGCCCTTCACAAAGCGGTCCGAAACGGCGACGATGCCGCCATGAGCACCTTTGCGGTGGTCGCGCATCGTGTCACGCCGACGAACACAAGGCTTGGAAGCGTGCTGACCCCGGCCCAGGCGCTGGCGCGGCTCGCTCCCGGCGATGTCGCGCTCGGACGCCTCGACGTGCTCCCGACGCTCGACGGGATCGAGCCGGGGCTCTGGGCGCTCGAGCGTCTGGCCGCAACCGGCGTGACCCTGCTGAACGGGCCGCGCACGCTCGTCGCAGCCCACGACAAGCTCCTGACGGCGCAGGCGCTCCTCGGGGCCGGCATCCCCCACCCGCGCACCGCGCAGGTTGCGCCGTGGCTCGCTGCGCCGAGGCTCGAGCCGCCGCTCGTCTTCAAGCCGCGCTTCGGATCCTGGGGCCAGGACGTCATCAGGTGCGACGACGGGCCCGCGGTCGAACGGACGCTCGCCGATCTCGAAACGCGGCCGTGGTACGCGGCGACCGGCGCGCTGGCGCAGGAGCTCATCGCCCCCCGCGGCTACGACCTCCGGCTGGTCGTCGCGGGCGATCAGGTGGTCGGGGCCGTGAGACGGGTCGCCGCGGCCGGAGAGTGGCGGACGAACGTCGCACTCGGAGCGAGGCGCGAGCCCGTGCAGCCCTCCACGGATGCCTGCGAGATCGCGCTCGCCGCCGCGCGGGCGATCGATGCCGCCCTCGTCGGAATCGACCTCCTGCCGGCCGAGGACGGAACCTGGGTCGTGCTCGAGGCGAACGGAGCGGTCGATTTCACGAGCGCCTATTCGCTCGACGACGACGTCTTCGCAGCCGCATCGGCCGCGCTCCTCGCTGCGCCGCGCGAGCAGAGCGCCGCACTCGTCGTCTAGTAGGTGTAGAAGCCTCGACCCGACTTGCGGCCGAGGCGGCCCGCCTGCACGTACTGGCGCAGCAGCGGGCAGGGCGCGTACTTCGGATTGCCGAGCCCGCGCTGCAGCACCTCCATGATCGCGACGCAGGTGTCGAGGCCGATCAGGTCGGCGAGGGCGAGCGGGCCCATCGGGTGCGCGAAACCGAGCTTCGCGATCGTGTCGATCGCCTCGGGGTCGGCCACGCCCTCCATCAGCGCGTAGGCGGCCTCGTTGATGAAGGGCATCAGGATGCGGTTCGACACGAAGCCGGGGAAGTCGTTCGCCTCCGCAGGCTCCTTGCCGAGCTCGCGGGCCAGATCCACGATCGCCGCGGCGGTCTCGTCCGAGGTCTGGACCGCCCGGATCACCTCGACGAGCCGAAGCACCGGCACCGGGTTGAAGAAGTGCATGCCGATCACCCTGTCGGGCCGCGTCGTGACCGCCGCGAGCGACGTGATCGGGATCGAGCTCGTGTTGGAGGCGAGAATCGCTCCGGCCGGCAGCACGGCGTCGGCCCGGCGGAAGAGCTCTTCCTTCGCCCCGGCGTCCTCGGTGATCGCCTCGATCAGGAGATCGGCGGGCGCAAGGTCGTCGGCGGGCTCGATCCGCGCGAGCGTGCTCTCGACGTCGGCGCCAAGCCGGCCGAGGCTCTTCTCGATCGCAGCGAGGCCCCGCTCGACCGCGCCCGGATAGGGGTCGTGCAGCGACACGCGGCGCCCCGACGCGGCCACGACCTGCGCGATGCCGGCGCCCATCTGGCCCGCCCCGACGACGACGACATGCTCGAACTTCACGGCGACGGACCTTACCCTTCACCTCGTGGAGATCAGGGCCGCAACCACGGCCGACGCCGACGACATCGCCGGCGTGCAGGAACGGACCTGGCAGGCCGCGTACCGGCACGTCTTCCCCGCAGGCGAGCTCGACCGTGGCGGCTTCATCCGGCCGGAGCGCTGGCGCGGCCGCATCGCCAGGCCCCCGGCCGGCTGGTCGACGTTCGTCGCGGTCCAGGAGGGCGTCGTGACGGGGTTCGCGTCGGTCGGCCCGAGCCGCGACGAGCACGGGGTCGGCGAGCTCTACGCGATCTACGTCGAGCCCCAGCACTGGTCTACCGGCGCAGGCCGGGCGCTGATCGTGCGTTGCGAGGAGCAGCTCCGCGGCTCCTACGCAGAGGCGACCCTCTGGGTGCTCGAGGACAACCCGCGCGCCCGGGCGTTCTACGAGCGCGGCGGCTGGGCGCCCGACGGCGAACGCAAGTCGGAGGAGCGGTGGGGTGTCCACGCGGCCGAGGTGCGCTACCGGAAGGCCCTACGAGGTGTCTGACACCGTGCCGGTGTCAGACACCTTTTCGAGCAGCCTGCGGTCGCGCTCGTGCGTGAGCAGCGCGCGCGCGTCGTCGAACGACGCCCAGCGCACCTCGTCGACCTCGTTCTGCGCGCTCGCCTCGCCGTCGCTCGTCATGCGGTAGTAGCGCACCTCCTTCGGGCCTTGCAGCACGAAGTAGCGCGTCGAGCCGAGAAATGCGCCGAGCTCGCATGTGAGCCCCGTCTCCTCCTCGACCTCGCGCAACGCGCCGTCCTCCCAGGTCTCGTCCTCCTCCAGCTTCCCCTTCGGGAACGACCAGTCGTCGTAGCTCGGCCGGTGCACGAGCAGGACAGAGCCGTCGCGAATCACGATCCCACCCGCTGCACGAACCACGAGGCGCACGAGACCTACACCTCGATCAGCAACGCGTCACCCTGGCCGCCGCCGGAGCAGATCGCGGCGAGACCGAGACCGCCGCCGGAACGGCGGAGCTCGTGCACCATCGTCGAGACGATCCGGCCGCCGGAGGCCCCGATCGGATGGCCGAGGGCGATCGCACCGCCGTTGGCGTTGACGATCGCCTCGTCGGCACCGAGGAGCTTCGTCGAGTTCGAGGCGACCGAGGCGAACGCCTCGTTGATCTCGACCCGCTGCACGTCGGCAATCGTCTTGCCGGCACGGTCGAGCGCCATCGCGCCGGCGTTCGCCGGTGTGCGCGCGAGATAGGCGAAGTCGTCCGCGACGTAGCCCTGCGACAGGATCGTTGCGAGCGGATCGAGACCGCGCTTCGCCGCCCACGCCTCGGAGCAGACGATCACGCAGCTCGCACCGTCGTTGACTCCGGGCGCGTTCCCGGCGGTCGTCGTCCCGTCCGGGTCGAAGACCGGCGCGAGCGCGGCGAGCTTCTCGACCGTCGTGTCGCGGCGGATGCCCTCGTCGGAGGCCAGGTCGCCCACCGGCACGAGCTCGTCGTCGAACCGGCCCGCGTCCTGCGCCGCGGCGGCCCGCGCATGAGAGCGGGCGGCCCAGGCGTCCTGCGTCTCGCGCGAGATGCCGAGCTCGCGCGCGACCTGTGAGTTCTGCAGGACCATGTGCAGCTGGTCGAAGGTCGACGTGAGCCCGTCGTACACCATCGAATCGAGCAGCTCGCCGTGGCCGAGGCGGTAACCGAAGCGCGCCTTCTTCAGAAGATACGGCGCGTTCGTCATCGACTCCATGCCGCCGGTGACGACGACGTCGACATCTCCCGAGCGGATCATCGTGTCGGCGATCTCGATCGCGCGAATCGACGACGCGCAGACCTTGTTGATCGTGTCCGACGGCGTCTCCCTCGGCAGCCCCGCTGCAATCGCCGCCTGACGGGCAGGCGCCTGGCCGGCGCCCGCCTGGAGCACCTGCCCCATGATCACGTACTGCGGCTCGTGCGCCTCGAGCCCGATGCGCTCGAGCGCCGACCTGATCGCGATTCCCCCGAGCTCCGTCGCCGCATAGCCGGCCAGACCGCCCCCGAGCTTGCCGAAGGGCGTGCGCAGCGCGCTGACGATGACGCTGCGGGCGGCCATCAGCGCACGAAGGACTGATCGGCGGTCAACCGGTTTGCGAACGCGACGATCAGCTGGACGATCGCCTCCACGTCGTCCAGAGCGCAGATCTCGTTCGGACTGTGCAGGTAGCGCGTGGGGATCGACAGCAGACCGGTGGGAATGCCCGAGCGGGCCGGATGAATCTCGTCGGCGTCGGTCGACGTGATGCGCGAGTAGATCTCGTACGCGTGCGGGATGTGCTCGGCCTCCGCGGCCTCGCCGAGCAGATCGGTGACCTTCTTGTTGAGCATCGGCCCGCGCGCGATCATCGCGCCCATTCCGAGCTCGACGCGGCCGACCCGGCGCACATCGCCGCCCGGGTAGTCCGTGGCCGGCGTGACGTCGACGACGATCGCGACGTGAGGCTCGAGCCCGTACGCCGCCGCCTTGGCGCCGTAGAGGCCGATCTCCTCCTGGACGGCGGCGACGGCCACGACATCGACCTGTGCAGCGCGCGCCGCGGCGATCCGGCGGGCGGACTCGAGGGCGATGTACGAGCCGAGGCGGTTGTCGAGCGCCTTCGAGAGCAGACGGTTGTTCGGCAGGTCGACGGGCGGCCCTGACCACACTCCCGGATCGCCGACGCGAACCAGGCCCTCCGCTTCCTCGCGGCTCTTCGCGCCGATGTCCAGGTGCAGGTCGGCGAGCTCGAGCCGCGGACGGTCGCGAACCTGCTCCGGCTGGACTCGCTTACGTGAGACGGCGCCGGGGACGCGGCCGTTGCGCGTCAGCAACTCGAAGCGCTGGCCGTGGAGCGTCTCCGCGGCGATGCCTCCGAGCAGCGTGAAGGCGAGGAGCCCGTTGTCCTCGATGTTCGTGACGGCGATCCCGATCTCGTCGATGTGGCCGACGATCGCGAGCGTCGGCGCACCTCTCGCTCCGGCGCTGACCCGCGCAAACGACGAGCCGAGCGTGTCCGAGGTCACCTCCGCGAACGTCGCCGCCGCGTCTCGCCAGACCCTGGCCGCCTCTTCCTCGTGGCCCGACGGCCCGGAAGCGGTCAGGAGCGCGGTCAGGAGCTCGGGCGTCGCCATCGGCCTTGCGCATTGAAGCAGGAGCGCTAACCTTGGCCGTAGATGAGCTTCTCGATCTCGACCTGGTGGGCGTGGCGCAACGAGCGGGACGGGAGCCTGCGCGGGTAGTCAACGACGCGCCGACCAGCCCGAACCGCTCCAACCGGCGACCCGACAGGGTCGTTTTTCGTATCCATGAACAACACGACAGTCCTCAACACCGATCTCCTCACCCCGCTCGGGGCGTACCTCCACCTGCGCGGCGCCGGCCGCGCCGGGTTCCTGCTGGAATCCGTCGAGCAGGGTCGCCTCGGACGCTATTCGCTCGTCGGCAGCGGCGACCGCCTCGTCACGTTCGCCGAGGCCGAAGCGCTCGATGAGCCCGTCGTCGGCTACCTCGGCTACGACCATGTCGCCCGGCTGGAGCCGACGGTGCAGCTGCCGGACGACGGCCGGGGACTGCCCGAGAGCCGCTTCGTCGTGGCCGACGTGCTCCTCCGGTTCGACCACGGCCGCTCGGTCGCCGAGGTGCTCGCGGGGGACCCGGACGAGGTCGCGGCGCTCCTCGAGGGGGTCGTGCCGCCGCTCCCACCCGAGCCGGCCGGGGTGGGCAGCACGACCCGGCGTTCGCCGAGCCGGTCCGACTACGAGCGCGGTGTCGAGCGCTGCAAGGAGCACATCCGCGCGGGAGACGCATTCCAGATCGTCCTCTCGCAGCGTGCGGAACGGCGCACCGGCGCCTCGGCCCTCTCGATCTACCGCTCGCTGCGCCGGGTGAATCCCTCCCCGTACCTCTTCCTGCTGGAGCTGGACGGCATTTCCCTCGTCGGCTCGTCCCCGGAGACGCTCGTCCGCCTCGACGGGCGGCGGGCATCGGTGAACCCGATCGCCGGGTCGACGAGCCCGGGCGAGGGCGACGCCGAGCGGCTTCTGTCGTCGCAGAAGGACCGGGCCGAGCACGTGATGCTCGTCGACCTGGGCCGCAACGACCTCTCGCGCGTGTGCCTCCCCGGGACGGTCAAGGTCGAGCGCTTCCTCGAGGCGGAGCGGTTCTCGCACATCACACACCTCGTCTCGGAGGTGGCCGGCGAGCTCGCGCCCGGCGTCTCGCCTTTCGACCTCCTGCGCGCGACATTCCCGGCGGGCACGGTCTCGGGCGCGCCGAAGGTGCGCGCGATGCAGATCATCTCGGAGCTCGAGCAGTACCGGCGCGGCCCCTACGCCGGCGCGGTCCTCTACTCGTTCCCGGGCGGCCCGCTGGACGCGTGCATCGCGATCCGAACGGTCGTGTTGCACGACGGCGCTGCGCTGCTGCAAGCGGGCGCGGGAATCGTCGCGGACAGCGACCCCCGCTCTGAGCACGAGGAGTGCCTGCGCAAGCTCGCCGCGCTCGATCAGGCGATCGACCTGGCGGAGGCCGGCGCATGATCCTGCTCGTCGACAACTACGACTCGTTCACCTACAACCTCGCGCATCTGTTCGGCGAGCTCGGTGCCGAGGTGGTCGTCCGGCGCAACGATGCGATCACGGCCGCTGAGGCGGCCGCCCTCCAGCCGTCGCAGCTCGTCATCTCGCCCGGCCCGGGCCGCCCCGAGGACGCCGGCGCGACGCCCGAGATCCTGCGGGAGCTCTGCGAGCGGGTGCCGACACTCGGGGTCTGCCTCGGCCACCAGGCGCTCGTCCAGGTCTACGGCGGCGAGGTCGAGCGTGCGCGCGAGCTCGTGCACGGCAAGGCGACGATCGTCGAGCATGACGGCCGTGGGATCTTCGCCGGGCTGCCGGACGACTTCCTCGCGGGGCGGTACCACTCACTCGCCGCGACCTCGGTTCCCGAGTGCTTCGAGATCTCGGCGCGGGCGATCGACGGCGAGGTGATGGCCGTCCGCCACCGCGAGTTGCCGGTCGACGGCGTTCAGTTCCATCCCGAATCCGTGCTCACGCCGCTCGGTCGTGACATTGCCCGCAACTTCCTGCAGGGTGTGCGGGGATGATCCAGAACGCGCTCGCACGGCTGCTCGACGGCGAGGACCTGAGCCGCGACGAGGCTCGCCGGGTGATGGACACGATCATGTCCGGTGAGGCGACGCCGGGCCAGATCGGCGGCTTCCTCGTGGCCCTGCGCCTGAAGGGCGAGACGGCGGACGAGATCGCCGGCTCGGCCGAAGCGATGCGCGCCCACGCGATCACGGTGCATCCGAAGCGCGACGACCTCGTCGACACCGCGGGGACGGGCGGCGACGGCGGCCGCACCTTCAACATCTCGACCGCTGCGGCACTCGTTGCAGCGGCGGCGGGAGCCGGCGTTGCGAAGCACGGGAACCGCTCCGTGTCCTCGGCCTCCGGATCCGCCGACGTGCTCGAGGAGCTCGGGTTCAGGCTCGACCTGGAGCCCGGCCGCATCGCGGAGTCGATCGACGAGCTCGGCTTCGGTTTCATGTTCGCTCCGACGCACCACCCGGCCATGAAGCATGCGGGGCCGGTCCGCCGGGAGCTCGCGGCCCGGACGGTCTTCAACGTCCTCGGGCCGCTGACGAACCCGGCCGGCGCCCGGGCCCAGGTGATGGGCGTCTACTCGCCCCAGCTCGTTCCTGTGATCGCGGACGTGCTCGCGCAGCTCGGCGCCCGGCGCGCCTTCGTGGTCCACGGGGCGGGCGGCATCGACGAGCTGTCGCCCGCAGGCCCGAACCTCGTCTGCGAGGTCGTCGACGGCGATGTGCGCCGGCGCGAGATCGACCCGCTCGAGCTCGGCATCGAGCGGTGCGACCCGGCGGAGCTGCGCGGCGGCTCGCCGGCCGAGAACGCCCGGAGCATCCGCGAGATCTTCGACGGCGGCGACGGCGGACGCCGGTCTGCGATCCTGCTGAACGCTGCCGGTGCGATCGCAGCAGGGGGTCATGCGAAGGATCTGAAGGAGGGCGTCGGCGTGGCGCGCGAGGCGATCGACAGCGGCGCGGCGGCCGAGCGCCTGGACGAACTGGTCGCGTTCTCGCACGTGGGAGCGGGCGCATGAGGTTTCAGGCCGCGCTCGCAGCCGAAGGGTTCGGAGCGATTGCCGAGTTCAAGCGCCGCTCGCCGTCGGCCGGCGACATCCGCCCGTTCGCCGACGTGTCGGAGATCGCCCGCTCCTACGAACGAGCAGGAGCCCGGGCGATGTCGGTGCTCGTCGACGAGCGCTTCGGCGGAACGTGGGACGATCTGCGCGCCGCTCGGGCAGCCACGGGACTCCCCCTGCTCGCAAAGGGCTTCTTCTCGACGCCGGGCGATCTCGAGACCGCGAGGGCCGCCGGTGCGGACGCGGTGCTCCTGCTGCTGCGCGATCTCGACGACGCGCAGGTGCGTTCGCTGCAGGGCGTCGCGAACGGCCTGGGCCTCGACACGCTCGTCGAGGCGCACGACGCTGGGGAGCTCGAGCGTGCGGTCGCGCTCGACGCGCCGGTGGTCGGCATCAACGCCCGCGACCTGTCGACGTTCGATCTGGACCGGCGCGGCCAGCTGGGCCTGCTCGCGCGCGCGCCCCGCGACCGCGTCCTGATCGCCGAGAGCGCGATCCGGACCCGGGCGCAGGCGGCGTCGGCCGAGCTCACCGGCGCGAACGCCGTGCTCGTCGGCTCGGCGCTGATGCGTGCTCCCGATCCCGGAGCGAAGCTCAGCGAGCTGCTCTCGCGGCCGCTCGTCAAGGTGTGCGGCCTGACCCGCCAGGAGGACGTCGACGCCGCCGTCGAGGCGGGCGCAGACCTGGTCGGGTTCATTCTCGCCGCCGAGAGCCCGCGCCGTGCCGATGTGCTCCTCGACGCGCCCGACACCGTCCTGCGCGTGGCCGTCTTCGTCGGCGAGCGCCAGGAGACGGAGGCCGACGTCGTGCAGTTCTACGCGCGCGACAACGACCACCGCGCCCGTGATGCGGAGCTGCTGCGCGGCGACGAGCGTGTGGGCACGGTCGTCGATCTGCCGTGGGAGGAGGGCGACCCGTCGCACCTCGACCGCGCCCGCTCGACGGAGGGGCGCGTGATGCTCGCAGGCGGGCTCGGCCCAGAGAACGTCGCAGAGGCGATCGCAGCAGTTTCGCCGTGGGCGGTCGATTCGGCCCGCTCGACGGAGTCGCAGCCCGGCGTCAAGGACCACGACCTGCTGCGCGCGTGGGTGAACGCTGTCCATGCGTGAGTTCGGCGACTACGGCGGGCGCTATGTGCCCGAGACGCTGATCCCGGCGCTCGACGAGCTCGAAGCGGTGTGGGCGACGCTGCGCGACGACGAGGCGTTCCACGCCGAGCTGCATGCGCTGCGCACGAACTATGCGGGCCGCCCCACTCCGCTCACACGCGTCGAGCGCTTCGCACCCGATCAGCGCGTCTACCTGAAGCGCGAGGACCTGATGCACACGGGGTCGCACAAGCTGAACAACGCACTCGGACAGGCGCTGATCGCGCAGCGGCTCGGCAAGCACCGGATCATCGCGGAGACCGGCGCCGGCCAGCACGGCGTTGCCACGGCAACCGTCTGCGCGCGCTTCGGGCTCGAGTGCATCGTCTACATGGGCAGTGAGGACATCCGCCGTCAGGCGCCCAACGTCGAACGGATGAGGCTGCTCGGCGCCGAGGTGCGTCCGGTCGAGTTCGGCACGCGCACGCTGAAGGAGGCGACGAGCGAGGCGATCCGCGACTGGATCGCGAACGTCGAGACGACGTACTACTTGATCGGCTCCTGCGTCGGCCCCGCGCCGTATCCCGAGGTCGTCCGCGAGCTCCAGCGCGTGATCGGACGAGAGGCGCGCGAGCAGGTCCTCGCGGCCGAGGACCGCCTGCCGGAGGCGGTGGTCGCCTGCGTCGGCGGAGGCTCGAACGCGATCGGGATGTTCTACGACTTCCTCGCCGACACCGACGTGCGCCTCATCGGGGTCGAGGCGGCGGGCGCGGCTTCGCTCGGCACCGGTCGCCCGGGTGTGCTGCACGGTGCGCGCTCGTCGCTGCTCGCCGACGAGGACGGGCAGATCATGGATGCGCACTCGATCTCCGCCGGGCTCGACTACCCGGGCGTCGGGCCGGAGCACGCTCAGCTGCGCGACTCCCGCCGCGCCGAGTACGTGACCTGCACCGACGACGAAGCCGTCGCGGCGTTCCACCGGCTCTGCGAGACGGAGGGCATCGTGCCCGCGCTCGAGTCGTCGCACGCCCTCGCGCGCGCGCTCGACTGCGGTGCCGAGCTCGTCGCCGTCTGCCTCTCGGGCCGCGGCGACAAGGACCTCGCCGAGGTGCTGGCGTACGCACCGGCCGGGCCATGAAGACGCTCGTCGTCTACCTGATGGCGATGCCCGATACGCCGGCGCTCGCCCGGGCCGCCGTCGAGGCGGGTGCGGACGTCGTCGAGATCGGGTTCCCGTTCTCCGATCCGCTCGCCGACGGGCCGGTCATCCGCCGCGCAGGTGAGCGGGCGCTGGCGACCGGCATGCGCACGGCGCGCTGCCTGGAGGTGCTCTCCGAGACGCGCTCGCTCGTCGACGTGCCTCTGATCCCGATGACGTACTCCTCGATCTTCGACGCGTACGGCTGGGAGCGGCTCGAGAACGACGCTCGGGCTGCCGGCGCGACGTCACTGATCGTGGCCGACCTGCCCTCGGACGTGCGGCCCGAGCTGCGCCGGGTCCAGCTCGTCGCGCCGACCTCGACGGACGAGCGCCTGCGGCTCGCCGCTTCCTCGACCGACGGCTGGCTGTACCTCGTCACGGTGACCGGCACGACCGGCGCGCGGGCAGACCTCGCCCCCACGCTGGCGCCCCTCGCGGAACGGGCGCGCGCGGTGACCGCCGTTCCGCTCTACGCGGGCTTCGGCATCTCGACCGCCGAGCACGCACGGGCGGCCGGCGCGCTCGTCGACGGAGTCGTCGTCGGATCGCGCGCGGTCGAGGCGGCGGAGTCCGGCGCTGCCGAGCTCGCCGGCCTCGTCGAGGCGCTTCGCGGCGGGCTCGACGCAGCGTAGGCTCTCGGCGTGAACGAGGTCGTCCGGGTGGCGTGCGTCCAGGCCGAGTCGGTCGTGTTCGACCGCGAGGCGACGATCGACAAGCTCGCCGAGCTCGCGCGCGAGGCGGCCGCGGGCGGCGCGAAGCTCGCGCTGTTCCCCGAGACCTTCGTGCCGGTGTATCCGTCCAACCGCTGGGCGCGCGAGCTCGCCCACGGAAGCGAGGGCGCAAAGCTCTGGGCCCGGCTCGCGCAGGAGTCGGTGACGCTGCCGAGCGAGCGCCTCGCCGGTGCCGCCCGCGCCGCCGGCATCTGGATCGCAGTCGGCGTGAACGAGCTCGAGCGCGGGACGATCTACAACTCGCTGCTCCTCTACGCACCCGACGGGACGCTGGCGCTGCACCATCGCAAGCTGGTCCCGACCAACCACGAGCGCCTCGTCTGGGGCCAGGGCGACGGCCGCGGGCTCGAGGTCGTCCAGACGGACGCCGGGCTCACCGGCGGCTTGATCTGCTGGGAGAACCTGATGCCGCTCGCACGGTTCGCGCTCTACGAGCGCGGGGTCGAGACCTACCTGGCTCCGACCGCCGACGACAGCGAGGGCTGGCAGGACTCGCTCCGCCACATCGCTCGCGAGTCGCGCGCGTTCGTGCTCTCCTGCTGCGTGTTCCAGAGCGCCGCGAGCTATCCCGACGACGTCCCGCTCGCTCCGGGCGACGACCTGCTCGGCCGCGGCGGCTCCGCGATTCTCGCACCGGACGGCAGCTACCTCGCAGGCCCGCTGTGGGACGAGGCGGGGATCCTCTTCGCCGATCTCGATCCGGCCAGCCTGTACGCGGCACGGCAGCGTTTCGACCCGGCCGGGCACTACCACCGGCCGGACGTGCTCTCGCTCACGGTCACGCCGCAGCAGTGAGCTCGGCGTGCGTCGTCGGCGCGGGCGTCTTCGGCGCGTCACTCGCGCGTGAGCTGGCGCTCCGCGACTGGGACGTGACGCTCGTCGAACAGCACACACCGGGCACTGTCCGCTCAGCCTCGGGAGGTGACACGCGTCTGCTGCGGGCCGCGCACGGGGATGCCGAGTGGTACACGGCGAGCGCCGTGCGCGCCCGCACGCTGTGGCTCGACCTCCAGCAGGAGACGGGCACCGCGATCTGGGAGGGCGTCGGCCTCGCCTGGCTCGCCCGCCGCGGCGACGGGTTCGAGGCGGCGAGCGTCCCCGTCCTCGACCGCCTCGGGATCCCTCACGAGTGGCTCGCGCCCGACGATGCGCGCGGGCTGTTCCCGTCGCTCGCCACCGACGACCTGCACGGAGTGCTCTACGAGCCGGATGCTGGCGTGCTGCGCGCGCGGCGCGCCACCCAGCTCCTCGTGGCCGACGGCGAGCGGCACGGCGTCGAGGTCCAGGGATCGCGGCTCGCGCCGGGCGACGATCCACCCGGCGACGTCGTGGTGTGGGCGTGCGGCGCCTGGCTGCCGCAGCTCTTCCCAGAGCTCGTCGCGGTCGAGGTGTCGCGGCGCGATGTCTTCTTCCTCGGCGGCGACCGCGGCTGGCAGGGCGCGCCCGGCTTCGTCGACTACGACGGCGGCTTCTACGGGCACGGGGACGTCGGCGGGCTGGGGATCAAGATCGCGCCCGACTCGGCGAGCGACACGATCGATCCGGACACGCTCGACCGCGTGCCGTCGCCCTACTGGGAGGAGCAGGCGCGGAGCTACGCCGCGCGGCGCTTCCCGTCGCTCGCCGGGGCGCCGGTGCTCGGCGGCCGCGTCTGCCAGTACGACATCTCGGCCGACACCCATTTCATCGCCGACCGCCACCCCGAGCGCGACCGCTGGTGGCTCGTGGGCGGCGGCTCCGGGCACAGCTTCAAACACGGCCCCGCCCTCGCCGAGTACGTCGCCGACTGCATCGAGGGCAGACGGGAGCGTGAGGCGTTCCACGCACTCGGCCCGCGCACCGGCGACGCCGGCTTGCGCACCGGCAGCGCGTAGGCGGCGCCCCGCGCGACCCCCGAGGCGCGTCTCGAAGAGGTGTCTGACACCACAGGTGTCAGACACCGGTGCGGTGCACCTAGTCCTTGGGCGGCGGCTTTTCCTCGCGCGCCTCGAAGGCGAGCATCAGCTTGCGCAGCAGGTCGTTGAGCTGCTTCTGCTCCGCCTTCGTGAGCGCCGACGCGAAGAACGCCTCGCGGCGGCCCTGGACGCTCGCGGCGGTGTCCCACGCCTCGCGGCCCGCCTCGGTCAGCTCGACGATCACACCGCGCCGATCGCCGGGCGCGGGCAGCCGCCGCACGAGCCCCGCCTCCTCCAGCCGGTCGAGGCGGCTCGTCATGGCGCCGCTCGAAAGCTCGAGATCGCCCGAGAGCTCCCCCGGCGAGCTCCGGTGATCCGCGGCGAGGCGCAGCGAGGTCAGCACCTGCCAGTCGGGATGCGAGAGGCCGTGCTCCGCGAGCGTCCGCTCCATCCCGCGCCTCACGCGCCGGTTGATGCCGCCGATCCGGTCGACGATCGCCTCGACGTCCAGGTCGATCTCCACCTCACGCGGCAGCACTGCCAGCCGTTTCAGGAAGCGGTCGATGTGGTCTTCGGAGGTTGGGGCCACCGCGCACACATCTTGACAGCAAAAGTCTTGACGTCAAGACAGTCGGCTGTTAGTATCTCGACATCAAGATATTCGAGGCCGAGAGAAGGGAGAGGCAGATGATGAGGCCTTCCGACCCGATCAGCACGAAGATCATCACCGACGCGCACATCGAGTTGCTGCGCGGCCGCCGTAGGCCACCGCGGCGTCCGTCCGCCCGCGGGAACTGACCGGTTTCCGGGAGCGCTTGACAGGGCCGCTCCCGGTAGCGCGAGAGCGGGGGCCCGGCGATCCGCACGCCGGGCCCCCACTCCGAGCTCACTCCGGCCAGAAGCCGTCGAGCGTCTCGGTGTCGCCCCTCGGATCGTCGATCCGCTTGGAGACGATGACGATCTCGGCGTCCTCCGGCTCGTCGTTCCAGACGCCGCGCCAGGTGCCGGGCGGGATCCTGATCGCCTCGTGCTTGCCGAGCTCGACGATCTCGTCGCCCACCTTGAACTGCAGCCTCCCGCTCAGCACGAAGTAGAGCTCTTCCTGCTCCCTGTGCCGGTGGCCGTACGACCCCTTGCTCCCGGTGTGCTGCGGCATCCGCCTGTACGTCAACGCCGCCTGCTCCGCCCCGATGGCGTAGGTGATGCCGCGCATCTCGCCCGGATAGTCACCCAGCCAGTCGTCCACGTCCTCGAGCTTCACGATCTGGTACTCGCTCATCCGTCGGCCAACCTCCTTCCGTCGGCGAGTATCGAATACTCGTCGGGCACGAGAACGCAAGTCGTCTCGGGCCGGGCGGATCAGTAGCGCCGGCCGTCCCGCTTCTCGTCGCGGCGCTGGAAGACCCACTCGACGATGAGGCACAGCCCCACCAGCAAGGCGATGGCGAACACGAGGTGGCCCATCCCATGACCCTAGGCCACGCGCGGCCCGGAGGCACTGAACCTTCGGAGTGTTTTCGCCCGATCTGCCGGCGAACGCCTCAGACGGCGGTGTTCGTGAACGTCAGCCCGAGGTGCCTCGTCGACGCGTTCCCGCGGATGTCTGCGGCCTGGACCTCGAGCCGGTAGCCGCCGTCCGGATGGCGCCGCGTGTCGAAGGAGCGTGCGAGGAGGAACCGGAAGAGCCCCGCCACGTGCGGGTGGTTCTGGGTGGTGCCGGCCGCATAGACCTCCGGATAGCGCGCTGCCGGCAGCAGGGTCGTGCGAAAGTCGGCGACCACCCGCCAGGGCACGACCGCACGACCACCGCGCAGCAGCCGCCAGCGGACGAGAGCCGGAGTCACCGGCAGGCCCTTCCACGGCGGCGGTGCGGCGATCGGCGTGATGTCGTGCGCTTCGGCGATCAGGGCAACCACCCCGGTGAGGAACTCCGGGCTCAGGTGCTTGCCCGCGCGCTCGGCGACGATCCGGTCGACCGCGGGCGCGCCGAAGTCGGCGAACGGCGTCAACGCACCCTTGCGCAGAGGGTTCCAGTACTGGCCGCCGCTGCGCTCCGCGAAGTGCACGTGCCCCCAGGTCTTGGCGATATGACCGATGAGCTCGTGCCGCACGACATGCTGCCCGTGCTCGACCGCAGGCACGATGTGCCAGTAGCCGTGCTCGCGCGCGCCGCCGTCCTCGACGACCGCGATGTTCTGAGCGCCCTCGACATCGATGACCCCGGGCCGCACCGCGTAGACCGGTGTTCCATCCGCCCCGGAGACGTCGATGCCGAAGTGGAACGCCTTCGAGCCCTTGGCCCCGATGCGCGGGTCGCAGAAGAACGCTCGAACGGGGTGCTGACGATCGAACGGCGCGAGCGGCCAGCAGTAGCTCACCGGTTCACCGTCGGGTCATGCATCGCGCCAGCCAGTTTGGCCGCGCGGGCGGACGGCTCGCATGACAATCTCCCGCAGATGGAATTCCGGGCGACCGGCGCACGTTCTGGCGCACACATGACGGAGCGGATGCCTCACGACCGGCTGGTGCTCGTCGCCTGCATCCTCGGCTCCGTCATCGTGTTCGTGGACTCGACCGTCGTGAACGTCGCGCTCCCGGCGATCGAGCGCGACCTCGGCGGCGGGCTCGCGCTCCAGCAGTGGGTCGTGGACGCGTATCTCCTCACCCTCGGCTCACTGCTCCTCGTCGGCGGGTCGCTCGGCGACCTCTTCGGAGCCCGGCGGATGTTCCTGCTCGGGATCATCGGGTTCGGCATCACCTCGGTCCTCTGCGCCGCGGCCCCCGACGGGACGACGCTGATCGTTGCGCGCGGCCTGCAGGGCATGCTCGGCGCGGTGCTGACGCCGGCGGGGCTGGCCGTGATCGCGACCACGTTCAGCGGCGAGGCGCGGGGCGCGGCGATCGGGGCCTGGACCGCTTGGACCGGCATCGCGTTCGTGATCGGCCCACTCGCCGGCGGCTGGCTCGTGACGAATGCAGGGTGGCGCTGGGTGTTCCTGATCAACGTGCCGTTCGCGATCGTCACGGCCGCGCTCGTGGCATATGTGGTGCCGCCGCGCGCGGCCGGGAACGATCGCGCGCGGGTCGACGTCGTCGGTGGGGTGCTGTGCGTCCTCGGCCTCGGCGGGCCGGTGTTCGCGCTCATCGAGGAGCCGCAGCGGGGCTGGAGCGATCCGCTGATCCTCGTGTCGCTCATCGGCGGTGTCGCGCTCTTCGTGCTGTTCATCCTCTGGGAGAGCCGCGCCGCGCAGCCGATGCTCCCCCTCCGGCTCTTCTCGAGCCGCAACTTCTCCTTCGCGAACCTGGAGACGTTGACCGTCTATGCCGGCCTTGCGACCCTCACCTTCTTCCTCGTGCTGTTTCTGCAGCAGCTGGCGGGCTATACGGCTCTGCGTAGTGGCCTGGCCCTCCTCCCCATCACCGTCGTGATGTTCTTCCTCTCTCCGCGCGTCGGGCGCCTCTCCATGCGGCACGGGCCGCGGTGGTTCATGGGCGTCGGCCCGTTCGTCGCCGGGGTCGGCCTGATCGGCGTGATCAGGCTCCAGCCCGGGTTCTCGTACTGGTGGGAGCTCCTGCCCTCACTGTTCGTCTTCTCGGTCGGTCTCTCGATGATCGTCGCACCGCTCACCGCGACGGTGCTCGCGGACGCAGGCGCGCACGACGCCGGGATCGCGAGCGGCGTGAACAACGCCGTGGCGCGCGTCGCAGGCCTGCTCGGCATCGCCGTCGTCGGCGCCGCCGTCGCCGGGCCGCAGAACGCGCTCGACCTGGCCGGCTTCCACCTGGCGATGGAGATCACCGCGGTCCTCGTGCTCGCAGGCGGCGTCATCGGCATCGCCGGAGTGAGGAACCGATGAACTCTGACGCAGCGGAGATCGTGTTCGACCATGTCACCAAGCGCTACGCCGGGCGTGACTCGGCGGCCCTCCAGGACCTCTCGCTCGAGATCCCCGCCGGGACGTTCTGCGTCCTCGTCGGCCCGTCGGGCGGGGGAAAGACGACAGCGCTGAAGATGGTCAACCGGCTGATCCCGTTCGATTCCGGGGACATCCGGATCGACGGACGAAGCATCAACGCCCTCCCCGCCACCGAGCTCCGGCGGGGGATCGGTTACGTGATCCAGCAGGTCGGGCTCTTCCCCCACCAGACGATCGGCGAGAACATCGCAACCGTGCCGCGGCTGCTCGGCTGGCCGAAGAGCCGCACGACGGAGCGCACCGCCGAGCTGCTCGAGCTCGTCGGGCTCGAGGCCGCCGATGCGAAGCGGTATCCCGCACAGCTGTCGGGCGGCCAGCGCCAGCGCGTCGGGCTCGCGCGAGCGCTCGCGGCCGACCCGCCGGTGCTGCTCATGGACGAGCCGTTCGGCGCCGTCGACCCGATCACCCGGTTTCGCCTGCAGTCGGAGCTGCTCCGGCTTCATCGCGACGTCGGCAAGACGATCATCTTCGTGACGCACGACATCGACGAGGCGATTCACCTGGGAGACCGCATCGCGATCCTCCGCGAGGGCGGCGTGCTCGCGCAGTACGACACTCCGGACGCGATTCTCGCGCACCCCGCCGACGAGTTCGTCGCGCTGTTCATCGGCGAGGATCGCGCGCTCCGGCGACTCGCGCTCAAGACGCTCGCAGATGCAAAGCTGGTACCTGGTACCGATCAGGTACCAGGTACCAGGGTGGCGCCGACCATCACCGTCCGCAACGCCGTGTCCCTCATGCTCGAGACCGGAGAAGACCAACTCGTGGTGGTCGAGGGCAACGAGGTGCTGGGCGTCTTCAGGCTGCACGACGCGGGAGAGCTGTTATAGGCGGCCCCGTCGTCATCCCGAACTTCGGCCGGGGCAGCGCCTGCGTCACCGGCGACCACACCTTCTGCTGGGACTGGGTGAAGAGCCACTGGGGCGACACGCTGCAGCCGGCGCTCATCCAGCACATCGAGCTGACCGTGATCGCCGTCGTGATCGGGTTCGCGATCGCGTTCCCGCTGTCGCTGCTCGCCCACCGGTACGGCAAGCTCGAACATCCGATCGGCGTGCTGTCGGCTCTGCTCTACACGATCCCAAGCCTCGCCCTCTTCCAGTTGCTCATCCCGTTCAGCGGACTGACCTGGACGACGGTCGAGATCGCGCTCGTCGCCTACACGCTCGTGATCCTGTTCCCGAACTTCGTCGCGGGGCTGAGCAGCGCACCGGACGAGGTGCTCGAGGCCGCGCGCGGGATGGGGCTGACCCGCATGCAGACGCTCCGGCAGGTCGAGTTGCCGCTGGCCGTGCCGACGATCATCGGCGCCCTACGGGTCGCGGTCGTCTCGACCGTTGCGATCGCGACGATCGCGGCGTTCCTGCTGCCGGACGGGCTCGGCTACCCGATCGTGCTCGCGCTGAAGGAGCCGACGCCGTTCAAGACGGAGATCTACTCCGCCGGCGCGCTCGCCGTCGCCTTCGCTCTCAGCTGCGACCTGCTGCTCGTTGCCCTGCGCCGGGCGCTCGCACCGTGGGCGGCCAAGGGAGTCGCATGACGTTCGCGGACACCGCCAACGCGCACACCTTCGTCGACGCGATCCAGTTCATCGGCGACCACCCCGGCTTCCTCCTGCAGAAGGCGCTCGAGCAGCTCGAGCTGTCCGGCGCGGCCCTCGCGATCGCAATCGTCGTCGCCCTGCCGCTCGGCCTCGTGCTCGGCCACTTCCACCGCGGCTCTGGCATCGCGATCGGAGCGTCCATCATCGGGCGCGCCCTCCCGAGCCTCGTCCTGATCGCAGCCTTCCTGACGGTGCTCGGGATCGGGTTCGTCAACAACATGGTCGCCCTTGCGGTGCTCGGCAGCGGCCCGATCCTGACGAACAGCTACGAGGGAATCGACCGCGTCGACAAGGACGTCGTGGAGTCCGCCCGCGGCATGGGTCTGACGGGCGGTCAGATCGTCCGCCGGATCGAGCTTCCGCTCGCAATTCCGCTGCTCTTCACGGGAATCCGTATCGCCGCCGTCACGATCGTCGCGACTGCGACGATCGCGGCGATCGCCGGCGGCGGCGGGCTCGGCGATGTGATCGTCAACCAGGCGAGCTACCGGCTCTCGGGCGTGATCGCCGCCTCGCTCTGCGTGATGGCGCTGTCCGCCCTCGTCTTCGTCGCCCTAGCTGGAGTTCAGATCGCCGTAACGCCCAGGGGGCTCCGGAGTACTAGCGTTACCAACGACCACTCCCGAAAGGAGCAGCAGTGATCCGTAAACACACGAGGCGTGCCGCCAAGGCGGCGTTCGCGATTTCCCTCGGGGTCGCGATTGTCATCGGCTTGTTCGCGGCCGTCTTCGCGCGGCCGGCGCACGCGAAGTCGACGGCCACTCCCACGATCATCCTCGGGACGAAGAACTTCCCCGAGGAGTTCATCCTCGGCCAGCTGTACAAGCAGGCGCTCGAGGCGAAGGGCTTCCACGTCTCCTACAAGGAGAACATCGGCTCCACCGAGCTGATCCAGACGTCACTGACGAGCGGGAAGATCAACATGTATCCCGAGTACACCGGCGTGATCGTGCAGGACGTCTTCCATCACGCCCTCTCGGCGAAGACTGCAAATGCCACGTATCTCCTCGCGAAGTCGCTGGAGGCAAAGAAAGGCTTCAGCGTCCTGAAGCCGACGCCGTTCTACGACACCGACGTCGTCGCCGTCACGAACGCAACGGCGAAGAAGTACGGGCTGAAGTCGATCGGCGACCTGAAGAAGGCGGGCAGCTTCAAGCTCGGCGGCTTCCCGGAGTGCAAGACGAGGAACACCTGCTTCCTCGGCTACACGAAGCAGTACGGACTGACCAACGCGTCGTTCCTGCCGCTCGCCGGCATCTCGGCCTACGCCGCGCTGGACGCCGGCAACGTGCTGGCGGCCGACGTCTTCTCGACCGACCCGCCGCTCGGCAAGGGATCGAAGTACACGGTCCTCAGCGATCCGAAGCACGTGACGGGCTTCCAGAACGTCGCACCGATCGTCAAGACGAGCGTTGCGACTGCGCTCGGTTCGAAGTTCACCGACACGGTCAATGCGGTCTCGGCGACGCTGACGCAGAACGCGATCGTGGCGATGAACAAGGCAGTCGAGGTCAACAAGCAGAGTGCAGCAAAGGTGGCGAAGGCCTTCCTGAAGGCGAACCATCTCGCCTGAGCTGCAGATCGTCGTTCTCGGTGGAGGGTCGTCCGGCGAGCATTTCGTCGGCGCCCTCCGCCGGCTCGACCGAAGATCGAAGGTGACCGTCGTCGAGCGACGCCTCGTCGGCGGCGAGTGCTCCTACTGGGCGTGCATGCCGACGAAGACGATGCTGCGGGCGCCCGAGCTCGCGGCGGCGGCGCGCCACTCCCATGGCGTGCTCGACGTCGGCATGATCGATCCGCAGAAGATCTTTGCGTGGCGCGACCTCGTCGCCGAACGCGACGACTCGTCCCAGGTCGAGTGGCTCGCCTCCCGCGAGGCCGGGCTCGTGCGCGGCGACGCCGTCGTCACGGAACCGGGTGTCGTCCAGGTCGCCGGTCAGGAGCTGCGCTACGACCGGCTCGTGGTCGCGACCGGCTCGTCACCGGCCGTGCCGGAGCTCGAGGGGCTCGATCAGGTCGACTACTGGACGAACATCGAGGCCGCCGAGACGCTCGAGATCCCCGCGCGGCTGCTCGTGCTCGGCGGCGGCCCCGTCGGCTGCGAGCTCGCACAGTTCTTCCAGCGCGTCGGCTCGCAGGTGACGCTCGTCCAGGGCGATGCCCGGCTTCTCCCCCGCGTCGACGCCGAGGCGGCCGCACTGGTCGAGGAGGCGCTGCGCGAGGACGGCGTCGACATTCGGCTCGACGCGCGTGCCGAGCGGGTCACCAGGAGCAGCCTGCTGCTCTCCGACGGCACGCAGCTGCCGTTCGACCGGTTGCTGCTCGCGACCGGCCGCAAGCCGAACGTCGAGGGGCTCGAGGCCCTCGGGCTGGAGCTTTCCCGGCGTGGGATCGAGGTCGACGAGCGGCTGCGGGCCGCCGAGAACGTCTGGGCGATCGGGGACGTCACCGGGATCGCCTCGTTCACCCACGTCGGCAAGTACCACGCCCGCATCGCGGCCTACGACCTGGCCGGCCGCGACGTCCGCGCCGACCATCGGGCCGTGCCGGCGACGATCTTCACCGACCCGCAGGTGGCGACGGTCGGCTCGACCGAAGGCGGTGCCAGCTCGAGGTGGGAGCTGACCTCGGTCCCACGACTCTCGACCTACGAACGGCCGAAGCGCCGCGGCTTCGTCAAGGTCGTCGCCGACCCGGAGCGAAAGGTCCTGACCGGCGCGGTCGCGGTCGGCCCCGAGGCGGGCGAGTGGCTCCAGCAGCTGACGCTCGCGATCCGCGCCGAGACGCCCGTCGAGGTGCTGCTCGACGTGATCCAGCCCTACCCCACGTTCAGCGAGGGTGTCTTCCTCGCTCTGCGCGAGCTGAACCTCGACCTGTGATCTCGCTCACGGAAGCCGTTCGCCGGTGAGCCGCGCGGCGCCGAGCGAGCCGATCAGCAGCAGAGCGGCCAGGCCCGCGAACCACGACGACACCTCGCGGGTCGCGCTGTGGTGCGCGATGCTCTGGCCAAGCTTCTTGTAGATCGAATCGACCTGGTTCGCGTTGGTCGCGCGGAACGTCTGGCCGTCGGTCGAGTGCGCGATCGCCGCCAGCGTCACCGGGTCGGGCCGGACGGGGAACCGGCGGCCGCCGCCGCCGCCGCCGCCGCCGCCAAAGCCGTAGCCGCCGAACGGCCCGAAGCCGAGCGTGCCGTGATCCGTGCCGAGCACGACGGTGAAGACACGGATCCCGGCATTCCGTGCGAGCGCGGCGCCCTGCATCGGCGTCAGCGTCCCACGCGTCTGCGCGCCGTCCGAGAGCAGGACGATCGCGCCGGGGAGCTTCCCGTCCTTGCCGCGCGGCGCATCGGCGACCGAAGACTTGACGACCTGCACCGCCACACCGAGCCCGTCCCCGATCGCGGTCCCCGCCTCGGGCGAGAGCAGGTCGACTCCCTCCTGCAGCACGCCGCGGTCGGTCGTCGGGATCACGAGCACGTCCGGCCCGGTGCTGAAGGAGACGAGGCCGATCTTCACCTTCTTCGGCACCTTCTGCGAGAAGGTGTCCATCGCGTGCTGGGCCGCACCGAGGCGGGTCGGCTTCACGTCGTTCGCACGCATCGAGCCCGAGACGTCGACGAGCAGGACGACGGTCGCCTGGCTGGAGGTCACGGACACCGTCGCCCGCGGGCGGGCGAGCGCGGTCGACGCCGCTGCGAGCGCGAGCAGGAAGAGCGCCAGCGGGATCCACCGGCGGAGGGGGCGTCTGCGCTGTGCGGCCACCGAAGCGAGCAGATCGAGGTTCGTGAACGCGACCGCGTAGCGCGCCCGCCGGCGATCGAACCACAGTGCGAGACCGAGCACGGCCGGCACGAGCAGCAACGCGAACAGGAAGTACGGCGAGCTGAAGCTCACGGCGCACACTCCGCGCCGACCTGGACGATGGCGTGCACGTCGATCGACAGTGCATCGCCTGCCGACCCGGTGACGACGACCTTCTTGCCGACGATCACGTGGGTCGCCTTCACGTAGACCGCGTTCGAGACCGGCGGGGGCTGCTTCGTCCGGAATGCAACGGAGTGCCAGGCGCCCACGAGCCGCTCCGAGGGTTTGCACGCGACCCGGCCGAACCGCACGGTGCCGGGCCCGATCACGACGATCCGGGAGCGAAACTCGAGCGAGACGCCGGGCGGGCTCACGGTGCGCGCGGAGACGGTCGAGCGGCCCCCGCCGCCCTGGGTCGGAACGCAGCCGAGCAGGGGCTGGAAGAGCTGCGTCCTCGGCGAGGTCGAGACCGCCCGGAAGAGCGCGTAGCGCGTCGTCGTCGCCCCCGGCTGAACCGGCGCGCCGAGCCGGCCGACGAAGTCGACGCGCACGTCACGCGAGGTCACCTGTGCGTCCAGCCCGGCGACGATGCTCTTCCCGCCCGGGCACGTGAGGAGATACTGGGTCGTGCCGTGTGCGGGGACAACGACCCACGGCCCCGGGACGCGGATGCACGACTGGATGCCGTGGCATTCGTTCGTCGCGCCGCCGACGGGTGCGAAGGCAGCGGCCACGGCGAGCGCGACCACGAGCGCGGCCAGCAACGCTCTCATGGGAACCTCCTGAACCACGCGCCGGAGAGCAACGCGCCCGCGAGCATGAAGACGATCCCGCCGGCCGCCGCCACGGCGGTCACCTCGACGGTCTTGTGCCTGTTGCCGACCCGCGAGCCGAGCGCCGCGTAGGTGCTCTTCACGTCAGCGTTCGCAGCTCCCTGAGAGAACCGTCCCCCGCTCGTCCGTGCGATCACCTGCAGCGGGGCAGGCTGCACGGGAACCTGGATGCGCTCGGTGTAGCCGCTCTTCAGCGGCTGCAGGACGACACCGTCCGGCGTGCCCACCGCGACCGTGGAGATCGGGATCTTCATCTGCCTTGCCCAGGCAGCGGCCTGTTGCGGGCTGTAGCGACCGGCCGTTTGCCCGCCGTCGGAGAGCACGATGACCACGGCGGGCGGGCGGGCCCCGTGCTGCGTCCCCTTGACGGAGCGGCCGACATTGACGGCTTTCACGACGGCATCCGCGAGGGCCGTGCCCTGGGGGCCCGCTTTGGCGTTGGCGATCACCGTGCGCACGGCGGTCAGGTCGTGCGTGGGAGGCGCCGACACCGCGACGTGGTCGGAGAAGGTGACGACCGACATGCGGTAGCCGCCCGGGAGCGCGTCCACGTACCGCAGCGCGACGGCCTTCGCGGCTGCAAGCCGCGTCGGCAGCGAGTCTCGTGCGGCCATCGAGCCGGACTCGTCCAGGACGAGCACGACGGTGGCTTCCTGCCGCTTCACCGTGATCGTCGCAGTGGGACGGGCGAAGCCGACGAGGAGCAGCGTGACACCGACGAGCAGGAGGGCGATCGGCAGATGCCGGCGCCACGGCGCCGGACGGCTCGTCATGTTGGGCAGCAGGTTCGGCGCAGCCCAGGCGGACGCCCGCCGGTCGCGCCGCCGGTCGAGCCACAGGTAGCCGGCGACCGCGGCCGGCACCGCGAGCAGGAAGACGAGCAGGAAGGGCGCGAAGAAGCTCACCGTGCCCGACGCCCCCGGCGCAGGAAGCCGGCCAGCGGCCTCAGCCAGTCGCCCTCGGTCGAGAGCGCAACATGCCGCACGCCCGCGGAGGCGAGCGAGGCGACCAGCGTACGGCGCTCGTCGGCGGCAACGGCCGCGAACCGCTCGCGCAGGCGGCGATCGCCGGTGTCGACGCGGAGCTGGCGCCCGGTCTCCGGATCGACGAGCCGCAGCTCGCCGACATCGGCGAGCTCCTGCTCGCGTGGATCGCGAACCTCGATTGCGAGGACGGCGTGGCGCCCTGCGAGCCGCAGGAGCGGCGGCCGCCAGTCGATCGGCCCGCGGAAGTCGGAGACGACGACCACGAGAGCGCGCTGCTTCGTCACCCGGTCGGCGAGCTCGAGCGCCTCGCGCAGCGTGCCCTTGCCGGCCGGCGGCAGGTCCCGCAGCAGACGCAGCGTGTCGAGGAGCGCGCGCCGGCCCTGCCGCGGGCGCTCGACGACCGGCCGGGCTCCGAACGCCACCGTGCCGAGCCGGTTCCCGCGGCGCGTCGCCGCGTAGCCCACCGCGATCGCAACGCCCTCGGCGACATCCGCTTTCCGCCGGTCACCCGTTCCGAACGACATCGACGCCGACGCATCGAGCACGAGCCAGGTGACCAGCACGCGCTCCGCCAGCTCGACGCGCACGTGCGGCTCGCCGGTGCGGGCGGTCACGTTCCATTCGATGCGACGGACGTCGTCGCCCGGCTGGTACGGACGGACCTGCCAGAGCTCGCTACCGACTCCCGCGAACGCGGAGCGATAGTCGCCGGCCAGCAGGCCGTCGACACGCCGGCCGACCGACAGCTCGAGGGCGCGCAGCGACGACGCCGAGAGCGGGCCGGGCCCGGGCTGCTCGGGGGTGCGAAGCGGGGCGAGCGGGTCGTCGGCCACTCAGACGGCGTGTGCCCGGCCGAGATCGATTTGAGGCGTCGGCATGGCGGCCAGCACCTGGTCGAGGATCGTGTCGGGCGCGACCTCCTCCGCGAGGGCGCGGTAGGAGAGCACGAGCCGGTGGCGGAAGGCGTCGCGGACGAGCGCGTCGACGTCGCCCGGGACCACGTAGTCGCGCCCGCGGATCAACGCGAGCGCCCGCGCGGCCGAGACGAGGCTGATCGGCCCGCGCGGGCTGGCTCCGAACGAGACGTACTCGGCGATGTCGCCGAGACCGTGCTCGGTGGGCCGGCGCGTCGCCGTGGCGACGTCGACGGTCCAGCTGATGAGTGCGGGATCGACGTAGACCTGGGTCGCCTGCTGCTGCAGCGCGATCAGCTCGTCGAGCGACAGCACCTGCGCCAGCTCGGGCGCTTCTTCGAGCGAGCGCGCGACCACGGTCAGCTCCTCGTCGTGCGCCGGGTAGTCGACCAGGATCTTCAACATGAACCGGTCGATCTGCGCCTCCGGCAGCGCGTAGGTGCCCTCCGACTCGATCGGGTTCTGGGTTGCGAGAACGAGGAACGGGCTCGGGACCGGGAACGTGTGGTGACCGATCGTCACCTGGCGCTCCTGCATCACCTCCAGCAGGGCCGACTGGACCTTGGCCGGCGCCCGGTTGATCTCGTCCGCGAGCAGGAAGTTGCAGAAGACCGGGCCGAGCTCCGTCTCGAAATCGCTCTTGTCCGGGCGGTAGACGCGCGTTCCGACCAGGTCGGACGGAACCAGATCCGGGGTGAACTGCACCCGGTGGAACGAGCCTCCGAGCACCGCTGCCGTGGTCTTGATGGTCAGGGTCTTCGCGAGGCCCGGCACCCCTTCGATCAGCACGTGGCCGCCCGAGAGCAGGCACACGAGCACCCGCTCGAGCATCTCCTCCTGGCCGGCGATCACGCGCCGGATCTCGAACAGCGCCTGTTCCAGCTTGCCGCCGACCTCGTCCACTGATTCCTCCTCGTTCGGGTTGGAACCTAAGAATGCACCTCCCGCCTAAGAACTTCTCGTTAAGTTCGAGATCGGTTCAAAGCCGTCGTCCACGCTCGGCGATGTGCTACCGCGGCCTCGCGCGAGAGCCTCGGCTCGTAGACCGCCCCGACGGCGACCCTCGCCCCGCGGCCGGCGGCGAGCGCGGCGGCCCCGAGCGCGGTCGTCTCGCGCTCGGCCGCCACCTCGACCGGGATCCCGAGCAGATCCGCCTGGAACTGCATCAGGAAGGCATTCCCGGTCGCGCCGCCGTCGACACGCAGGACCGACGGGCTGCTCGGGGAGGGCCTCGACCACATCGGCCACCTGGTGCGCGATCGCCTCGAGCGCTGCCCGCACGAGGTGCGCCGTCGTCGTGCCCCGCGTGAGCCCGGCGATCAGGCCGCGTGCGTCGGCATCCCACCACGGCGAGCCGAGACCGGTCAGTGCCGGCACGAAGACGACGCCGCCGGTCGAGTCGACGCTCTCCGCGAGTGCTTCGCTCTCGGCCGCCCCGGAGAGCAGCCCGAGCCCGTCGCGCAGCCACTGCAGCGCGGCGCCGCCGACGAGGACGGCGCCCTCGTGCGCGTAGCCGTCCGCCGCGGCCGTCTTCAGCAGTCCCGGCGGAGGCGCCGAAGCGTCGTCGCCGGTGTGCACGAGCACGAAGGTCCCGGTCCCGTAGGTTGCCTTTCCCTCGCCCGCCGCGTGGCAGCCCTGTCCGTAGAGCGCCGCCTGCTGGTCGCCGGCGATGCCGCGGATCTGCGCCCGCGTGCCCAGCAGCTCGCCCTCACCCGCCGGCTCGGCCGAGCCGATGATCCGCGGCAGGAGCCCACGGTCGACGCCGAAGAGCGCGAGCAGCTCGTCGTCCCAGTCGAGCGTCCGCAGCGACGCGAGCAGCGTGCGCGATGCGTTCGTCACGTCGGTGACGTGAGCCTCACCGCGCGTGAGCCTCCAGACGAGCCAGCTGTCGACCGTGCCGAACGCGAGCCCCGGGCGACGGTGCTCACGGAGGAGCCACTCGAGCTTCGTGGCCGAGAAGTACGGATCGGGGACGAGCCCGGTGCGCTCGCGGAGCAGGTCCG
This sequence comes from uncultured Thermoleophilia bacterium, assembly GCA_963828655.1. GTDB lineage: Bacteria > Actinomycetota > Thermoleophilia > Gaiellales > Gaiellaceae > PALSA-600. Next base: position 249,583 of record CAWHFK010000006.1, read on the forward strand.
GGTCGAGCTCCCGGCAGCGTTCGGCCGTCCGCCGGTCCTGCCAGACGATCGCCGGTGCGACCGGCCGTCCCGTCGCTCGGTCCCAGAGGAGCGTCGTCTCACGCTGGTTCGTGATCGCAATCGTGTCGACGTCTGCGAGGCCCGCCTCGCCGGCGGCGGCGAGGACGCTCTGCCAGATCTCTTCGGGATCGTGCTCGACCCAGCCCGGCTGCGGAAAGTGCTGCGGCAGCTCGGCGTAGCCGCGCCGGTGAACACGCAGATCGCTCGTCGACCACGAGGCAGGTCGTGCCGGTCGTGCCCTGGTCGATCGCGAGGATCACGAGTGCTGCGCGATGAACCCGAGCGTCCGCTGCCAGGCGTCCTCGGAAGCCTCGGCGTAGTCCTCCTGCTTGCGGTCGAAGAAGCTGTGCGGCGCGCCGTCGTAGACGACGATCTCGTGCTCGACGCCTTGGCGCGCGAGCGCCTGCTCGAACAGCGCATTGTCCTCCGCGCTGATCCCCTGGTCGTCGCCCGCCTGGAGCGCGAGGATCGGACATTCGATCTCGACGGCCCGCTGCACGACGCTCGAGCCTCCGCGCTCACGCGTCGGCGAGCCGTAGAAGCCGATCGAGCCGGCGAGACCGTGCCGCGAAGCGGCGGCGATCCACGACGCACGGCCGCCGAAGCAGAACCCGACCGAGAAGAGCGAGGTTGCGCCGCGGGCGCGCAGCTCGTCGACCACTGCGCGCGCATCGGCCTGAACGCCTGCGTCGGTCGTCTGCTCGACGTGCGGCATGTACTCCCACTCCGCCTCCCGCTTCGCCGCTCCGGCGGTTCGGCCGAAGTAGTCGAGGACGATCGCGAGGTGGCCGCGCTCGGCGAAGCGCAGCGCCAGCTCCTCGTAGAAATGGAAGAGTCCCCGCACGTCCGGGAAGATGACGACGCCCGTCGCGGTGGGCTCCTCGGGCGCCGCGAGGAACGCCGCGAAGTCGTTGCCGTCGGCGGCGGTGAGTACGAGATCGTCGTGCGAGACGGCCGCGCCCGCGATCCGCGGGACCGGGGGCTCGGAGTCGGCATCGAAGCACATGACGGAAATCTAGTCGGACGAGTAAGCTCGGAGCGGAAGGGACGGGGTGCCAGCGGTGCGGGAGTACGAATATGAACTTCGGCGCAACGGTGCGGTGATCGCCACCGGGCGCCTTCAGCTCGACGTCGTCCCGGCCCCGGGAGAGACGCTTGCGCTCGGATCGGAGCAGGTGCACATCGACGATGTGCTCCACCTCGGCACCTCGCGCCGCTTGATCCTCCGCGCCGCGTAGCTCCGGTGTCTGACACAGTGGTGCCAGACACCTCTGTCGTAACGGTTTACGATCATGATCTTGCGGCCATCAACTCGCATGGAGGTGGAAGAATGACCGACAGTCCGAAGTGGCAGATCGCGCGCCTCGACGACATGGAGCGGCGCGGCAGAGACATTCCGGTGCGCGAGCACCTCGGTATCCATTCCTTCGGCATCAACGCTTTCGAGCCCGGTGAGAACGGTCTGCTCGTCAACGAGCACGACGAGGCCGGGTCGGGCCAGGAAGAGCTGTACATCGTCCTCGACGGAACAGCGACGTTCGAGATCGACGGCGAGACGGTCGATGCGCCCGCAGGAACGTTCGTGTTCGTCGCGCCCGAGGCGCGGCGGAAGGCGACCGGGGCCGGGACGATCCTCGCCCTCGGCGGAACACCCGGCCAGGCCTACCAGGGGATCGACTGGGGCGAGGCGTGGCAGTTCCACCAGGCCTCGCTGACCGCCTACGGCGAGCAGCGCTACGCCGACGCGCTGGACGAGGTCCGCGCCGGGCTCGAGCGCATGCCGGACAACGCGGGCCTTCACTACAACTTTGCGTGCTTCGCGGCCCTCGCCGGCGAAGCCGGCGACGAGACGTTCGACCACCTCCAGCGCGGGGTCGAGTTGTTCCCGCCGTTTCGCGAGCAGGCGCGCACAGACGACGACTTCGCCGCCGTCCGGGACGACCCGCGGTTCGAGGCAGCTCTTCGCTGAGCGGGCGGACCACGCCCGGCACCCGTGGTCAACGGCAGGCAGGCCGCAGCGGCTGCAGCGGTGCCGCTTCGACGACGTCGCCGTGCTGCCCGACGAGCCCGGCGAGTGCATAGAGGTGGCGATGCGACCTCACGGCCGCACCGCCGTCGGACTGATCACCGCTGTGATCGTCCTGCCTTCGGCAACGGGCATCCCATCGAGACGGCCGACCTCCTTGACGTCCTCCGCGAGCCGTGCGATCAGCTCGCGACCGCGCTCCGGATGCTCGCGCTCGCGTCCGCGGAAGACGACGACGGCCTTCACCTTCGATCCATGCCGCAGGAAGTCGAGCGCACGGTCTCGTTTCCAGGCGTAGTCGTGCGAACCGATCTTCGGCCGGAGCTGGAGCTCCTTCAGCGATTCGTGCACCTGATTCCGGAGCGAGGCGCGTAGTTTGCGCTCCTCCTCGTAGCGCCATTTCCCGTAGTCGAGGGCGCGGCAGACGGGTGGCTCCGCCTTCGCCGCGATCTCGACGAGGTCGAGGTCGCGCGCGTACGCATACGCCCGCGCCTCGTCGGCACTGATCACTCCGAGTTGTGCTCCGTCCTCGGCGAGCAGCCGCACCGGCCGGTCGCCGATCTGTTCGTTGATCCTCGCGGTGACGCGCCGGTCCTGAGCGACGGCGCCTCGTTTGCGTGCTCTTCTCAACCAGAGTCCTTTCTCGAGCGGAAATGGGGACGCAGCGGCCCACCGCTCGGCAAGGACATCTGTGCTGTGCGCGCTGGCTAGCGCGCGGCGAAGCCGAACAAGAGGGCTGCTTCAGAAATCGGGTGAACCATGGCGGCCCTCCTTTCGCTCGCGACAAGCCGGCACCCGAATACTACGCAACGCGCCGGTGAGCGCCGCCGGCTCTAGATGAGCTCGTTCGGGAGGTCGATGCCGCTCGGATCGATTCCCAGCGACTTCGCGAGCCGGATTCCCTGCTCGAGGTCCTCGCGCAGCATGCGGATGTCCGTCTCACGCATCAGGGCACCGATGAATTCGCGCGCCTTCGGCCGCCACAACGCGTGCTGCGCGAAGATCGGCAGAAGCCGGTTGGCAGCGTCGACCAGGCGCGTCTTCACCCGCGTCCCGGCGCCTTCGAGCAGGACCCGCTCGTACGCCATGCCCGCACCGTGATGGATGCCGTCGTCGATCGCGAGCCGGTTGCAGAGGTCTTCGAGCACCGTGCCCCGCGAGGAGCGCGCGATCATCCGGAACCGCGGGATGATCAAGCGCTCGTAGAAGACCTGCATCAGGAAGACCTTCTCCTCGAGCGTGTCCGCCTCGAGCACCTGCTGCGCGAGCTGGTCGAGATACGGATCGCGCTCTGCCATCCCGCCCGCCTCGTGAATCAGCTTCAGCCACGCCTCGGTGTGGCGCGACTCGTCCTGCACCATCGTCGTGTAGTAGAGCTTCGCGTCGTGGTCGGGCGCGATCGAGAAGAGCTGCGCCGCCATCTCGACCGCCAGCTCGTCCGCCTGCAGCTGTTGTGTGACGACCGACCGCCAGAGATCGCGGCGTCGTGCGAGCTTCTGTCGCGAGCCCTTGTACTCCGGGATCGGCGGCACCTCGCCCCACGGGAGATCACGGACCTGCCACTCGGCTCGCTTGGCGAGCTCGTAGTAGCGGTACACACCCTGGAGGTCGCGGTCGTCTCCTGACGCAGCCTCGGCGACGTGCTCTTCGAGCTCCATCGCGGCACAGACTAACGATCGGTCGGGTGGGACGACCAGGTTGCGGGAAACCACGGCAGCGCGCTCGAAGCAAATCCACAGCCACGCTGCATGAGGTTCCCAGGGCGCCGCGCGATGGTGGGTCACATCCACCAACGAAAGGAGCCGTCATGAGCGGCATCAACAGGAAGATCGGGGCCGGCGCCGTCGCGCTCGGCGTTGCACTCGGGAGCTACGGCGTCGCAAGCGCAGCATCAGGCTCCGGATCGACGACGACCACCACGACCCCGTCGGCGGCGCAAACCGCGCCCAGGACCGCGCCCGCCGGGCCGGGCGCACCGCAAGGCTGGGGCGCCCAACGGAGCGACGAGACGCTCCTCACCGGCGACACCGCCGCCAAGGTGAAGGCGATCGCCCTCGCCAAGGTCCCGGGCGCAACGGTGGTCCGCCTCGAGACGGACGCCGACGGCCACGCCGCCTACGAGGCACACCTGACGAAGAGCGACGGGAGCCTGGTCACCGTCTACGTGGACAAGGATCTCAACTTCGTCAGCGTGGAGACGCGCTAGCGGGCCAGCGTCTCGACCAGCGAAGCCGCGAGGAACACTGCCGTCCCGGTGAGCACGATCGTGCCGCCGGGCGGCAGGTTCCCGTAGTAGGAGACGGTCAGCCCGACCAGCACCGAGCCCAGACCGAACAGGATCGAGATGCCCATGGTCGAGCGCACGCTCCAGGCGACGCGTTGTGCGGCGATCACGGGCAGCACCATCAGCGCTGCGATCAGCAGGATCCCGACGATGCGCATCGAGACGCCGATCGTCAGGGCGGCGAGCATCGAGACGAGGGCATTGAGCGCGGCGACCGGCAACCCGGCCACCCGTGCGCCCTCCTCGTCGAGCGAGACCGCGATCAACGCGCGCAGGAACACCGCGATCACGGCCAGAGAGCCCAGGCCGAGCGTTGCGATCACGGCGAGGTCGCTGCGCGTGACGGTGAGGATCGAGCCGAACAGATACGCGAAGAGGTTCGCGTTCAGCGCGCCGGCCGCCGAGATCAGCACGACGCCCCCGGCGATGCCCGTGTAGAAGACGACCGCCAGCGCCTGGTCGCCCGCCGTCTTGCGGCGCGCCCGGAGCCACTCGATGCCGACCGCGCCGACAATCGCCGCGGCGAGCGCCGTCCAGACCGGAGAGACGCCGATCAGATAGCCGACCGCGACGCCGGCGAACGCGACGTGGCCGATGCCGTCGCCGATCAGGCTCATCTCGCGCTGCACGAGGAAGAACCCGACGGCCGGAGCGAGCACGCCGACGATCGCCCCCGCGGCGAAGGCCAGCCGCATGAACTCGAGATCAAGCATGGCTGTGCGACGGGTCGTGCCAGAGGCCGGGGAGCTCCGACGGCGGGCCGTCGAAGACGATTCGCTCGCGGACGAGCACGAGTCGCTCGACGAACCGCTCGACCGAGCCGAACTCGTGCGAGACATAGAGGATCGTCACACCGAGCTCCTCGTGCAGCCGATGGAGCAACGCGCCCAGCGCGTCCTGCGCTTCGACGTCGACACCGGTCGTCGGCTCGTCGAGCACCAGCAGCCTCGGGTGGGCGGCGAGCGCTTTCGCGATGAACGCACGCTGCTGCTGGCCGCCCGAGAGCGAGCTCAGCCGCCGCCGGGCGAGCGTCTGCAGGCCGACCCGTTCGAGCGCCTCGTCCACCGCCGCGCGATCGTCGCGCTGCAGGCGGCCGTACGGGTTCAGCGGCGCCCGCCCCGCTTCGACCACGTCGCGGACGGTGGCCGGCGCGTGCAGGCCGATCTTCGTCCGCTGCGCGAGGTAGCCGATGCTCGTCCGGTCGCGGAAGCTGCGCGCGGGCTCGCCGTACAGCGAGACCTCGCCGTGGGTCGGGCGCTCCAGGCCGAGCGCGAGCCGCAGCAGGGTCGTCTTGCCGCCGCCGTTCGGCCCGGCGATCGCGACGAACTCGCCCTGTTCCACGCGCAGGTCGACGCCGTTCAGCACCTGCGGCCCCTGGCCGTAGGCGAAGTCGACGCCGCTCAGCTCGAGCGCTACCGGCACCCGAGCTCCGTCCTCAGGGCTTGCAGGTTCTGGCGCATCAGGCTCAGGTAGTCGAGCCCCTGCTTCTGCCTCGCTCGAGGTCAGCCCCTCGATCGGATCGAGCACTGCCGTCTTGACGCCTGCTTCGCGCGCGACCGTCTGCGCGAGCTTGGGCGACACGAGCCGCTCGAAGAACACGGTGCCGATGTGGTCGTCGCGAACGAGCTTCGCGAGCGAGGCGAGCTTCTGTGCCGACGGCTCCGACTCAGGATCGATGCCCGTGATCGCGACCATGTGGAGGCCGTAGCGGGCCGCGAGGTAGGCGAACGCGGCATGGCTCGACACGAACTCGCGCCGGGCGCAATGCGCCAGGCCGCGCCGGTACTCGCCGTCGAGAAGCCTGATCCGCGCCGCGAGCGCGCGCCCTCTCGCCGGCCGGCCGAGCACCACGCCCATCCGCTCGACGATGTGCGCGAACCGCACGGGATCGAGCCAGACGTGCGGATCCGTCTTGCCGGACTCGTCGCCGACCCCCGCCGTGAGGGTCTGGTGCGCGAGCACGTCGAACGTGGTGCCGCGGGCATCCCGCACCGCATCCGCGACCGCCGGCTGGAAGTCGTGCGAGAGGTAGAAGACGAACTTCGCGCTCTGGATCTCCGCCACCTCCTTCGGAGTGAGCTCGATGTCGTGCGGCTCCGCGCCCGCCGGGGTGAGGTTGTGCACGTGGACGGTCGGGCCGCCGATCTGCTCGCGCGGCCCAGGCGACCGGATAGAAGGCGGCCACCACCGAACGGCCGCCCGTGGACCGGCTCGAGCCGCAGCCCGCCAGCGCGGCGACCAGGCTTAGTGCGAGAACGATTCTCACCAAGATCTCGTGGACGATAACGATTCTCGTTATCCTCTGCTCGATGAGCTGGGCGGATCATGCGAACACGCAGCTGCGCGAGGCCGGCTACCGCCCCGGCGGGGCGGGCACGCAGGTGCTCGGGTACCTGGAGGCGCAGACCTGCTGCCGGGGCGCCCAGGAGATCTACGAGGCCCTCGACCGCCGGATCGGCCTCGCGAGCGTCTACCGCATGCTCGACCGGCTCGACGCGCAGGGCCTCGTCCAGCGGATCGACATCGGCGACGGGATCGTCCGCTACGAGCCGGCCCGAGCCGCGCACCACCACCATCTCGTCTGCGGGGAGTGCGGCAAGGTGGAGCCGTTCGCCGACCAGCGGCTCGAACAGGCGATCGAGGCGGTCGAGGAGCGGAGCGGCTATTCGGTCGTCGCGCACGAGGTCGTGCTGCGCGGCGCCTGCGCCGACTGCCGGTCATGAACATCGGCATCTACATCTACGAGCTCGCGGAGGAGCTCGACTGGGCCGGGCCGTGGGAGGTCCTCGCGGCGTGGTCCGACCGCGCCGACGACGTGCACGTCTTCACGATCACCGACACGGATCGTCCGGTTCGCTGCGCGAAGGGACTGCGGGTCCTCGGCGACCACACCTGGGAGACTGCGCCGGAGCTCGACGTGCTCGTCGTGCCGGGCGGCGACTCGCGCGGGCCGGTCGCGGACGAGGCGCTGATCGGGCGGGTCCGTGCCCTACGAGAGCGCGGCGCGCTCGTGACGAGCGTCTGCACCGGCGCGTTCGTGCTGCAGGCTGCCGGCGCGCTCGAGGGGAAGCCGGCGACGACCCACTGGGGCTCTATGGAACGGCTGCGCTCGCTCGGCGTCGACGTGCGCAACGAGCGGTTCGTCGATGCCGGCGACGTGATCACCGCCGCAGGCGTGTCGGCAGGGATCGACATGGCGCTCCACCTCGTCGCGCGGCTGGACTCGGTCGAACGCGCACGTGATGTTCGCCGGTACATCCAGTACGACCCCGATCCACCGGTGTGATGGAATCGCTCGATGCATGTCGCCGCGACGGTTCGGATCGCCTCGCCGCCTGAACAGGTCTTCGACACCCTGGCCGATCCGCGGAACGAGGTGCAATGGAACAGCCGGGTCAGCAGCGCGGAGCTGCAGAGCGCCGAGCCGATCGCGGTGGGGTCGCGCTTCGCGATCGTCAACGGGGGCACGGCATACGACGTGACCGTCACGACCTACGACCGGCCGACACGGCTCGTGTTCGAGGCGAGCGGCAATCCTGACCTGACGGTCGCGTATGGGTTGACGCCGACCGCCGACGGCACGGAGCTTGAGAGCGACTTCGACTTTCGGCCGCGCGGCGCTCTCAAGGTGCTGTTCTTCCTGCTAGCTCCCGTGATCCGGCGCGATGTGCCCAAGCAGTACGCCTCCCTCAAGAATCTCTGCGAGCGCTGAAGGCGACGCGCGTTGACGGAGCCGCGGGCCTACCATGCGTGCCGTGGCTGTTACGCGCGTCGACAAGTGGCTGTGGGCGGCTCGGTTCTTCAAGACGCGCAGCGCGGCGACCGACGCCGTCCTCGGCGGACACGTTCACGTGAACAGCGAGCGGGTGAAGCCGTCGAAGGACGTTCATGTCGGGGACACGGTCGAGATCACGATCGCCGCGCGGCGGCGCACGGTGCTCGTCACCGGCATCGCAGACAAGCGCGGGTCGGCGGCCGTCGCGGCCACGCTGTACGCGGAGACGCCCGAGTCGATCGAACGAGGCGAGCGGGAGCGCCTCCAACGCAGTCTCGCCCGCCCCCTCGGCGCGGACCTCGGCGAGCGGCCGACGAAGCAGGCGCGCCGGCGGCTGGACGCGCTGCGCCGAGCGCAGCGCGGGCACGAGTAACGCGCCCAGCTGGACCTGTCTCCTCCGAGCAGGCAAGCGCACTACCCGGTGGCTGCCACCGACCAGTGGACTCGCCCACCTTCGAGACATGTCGTTCGGGGCGGGCGAGCACACTGCGCGGTGGCAGCCGACGACGAGTGGGCTCGCCCGCCCTTTTCGGACAGGGAGTGGTCGGCCGCAGACCGATGATTCCGCTGCTCGGGACGGGTCCACGTGGTAGATGCCCCACCTCCAGCCGCGCCGGTTCGTCTACGACACCACCGGGCTCGCCGATCCCGACCTCGGGACGGTCGCCGATCTCGCGCGCCTGCACGTCGCAGCGCGGCGCCTCGACCTGGAGATCATCCTGCGCAACACGCCGCCTGCACTCGTCGAACTGATCGTGTTCGTCGGTCTCGCGGAGGTGCTACGAATCGAACCGCGGCGGCAAGCCGAACAAGGGGAAGAGCACGTCGGTGTCGAGGAAGAATGTGAACCCGGCGATCCGCCCCTCTGAGAGCTCGAGCACCTGGAGCGCCCACGGCTCGTACCCGCCCTCGGCGGTGGGCTTGTACTGCCCGAACGCAGGCGAGCCGTTCGCCTGCGTCGTGGGAACGACCCGCGAGCCCTTGCAGCCGATCCCCGGCCCGAACCACCAGGTGAGGATGTCCGCGCGGCCTGCGAGCCACATGTCGAACGGAGGCATCGACTGCGACGCGTCCTCCTGGATCAACGACGTGAGCGCATCGATGTCGTACTCCTCGAACGCCTCGACATAGCGCGCGAGCATCGCCTGGTCGGCCTCGTCGAGGTCGGCCGCGGGCGAGAGCTCGTTCTTCGCCAGCGTCGCCCGGGCACGCTGCAGCGCACTGTTCACCGCCGCGACGCTCGTGTCGAGGAGCTCCGCGACCTCCGTCGCCGACCAGTGCAGCACTTGACACAGGATCAGTACCGCCCGCTGGCGCGCGGGGAGACGCTGCAGCGCAGCGACGAATGCGAGTCGGATCGTCTCGCGCTCGACAGCGACGTCGGCGGGGTCCGGGATCGGCTGGATCCACGTCACCTCGGCCGGGATGTTCAGGTTCGACTCCACGGGCTCCCGCGCCGGACCGAGGTCCATCGGCATCGCGCGACGCTCGCGGCCGCTCAGCATGTCGAGGCAGACGTTCGTCGTGATTCGGTAGAGCCACGTCTTGACGGCGGCCCGGCCCTCGAAGCGCCCGAACCCGCGCCAGGCCTTGATGAATGCCTCCTGCACGGCATCCTCCGCCTCGAAGGGCGAGGCGAGCATTCGGTAGGCGTACGCCGTGAGCTCCGAGCGGTGCCGCTCGAACTGCTTCTCGAGCTCCGGGGCGACGGCGGACGGCGATTCCGGCATCAGATGCCATGGTAAGGGGTCCGCTGTGACTCGGGAGGTCGAAGTTGCGGCCATACAGCTCGACGGCTCGCGGCGCGAGACCCATCGGTGCACCGGGCGATGAGTTTCCCGAAATGCAATGGTCTTGAGGGGCATGACACTCCTACGGCTGGACATCACGATGTCACTGGACGGCTTCATCGCCGGACCGAATCAGACCCTCGAGCAGCCGCTCGGCGAGGGAGGCGAGCAGCTGCACCAGTGGCTCTTCCGGCTCGCGGGCTTCCGCGAGCAGCACGGCCTCTCCGGCGGCGAGGTGAACGCCGACACCGAGGCCTACGCCTGGCAGGCCGGTGCCGGGGCGGTCATCATGGGCCGCCGGATGTTCAGCGGCGGTGCAGGGGCGTGGGAGGACGACCCGAACGCCGACGCCTGGTGGGGCGACGAGCCGCCGTTTCACGTGCCGGTCTTCGTGCTCACCTCGCACCCGCGGGGGCAGGTCGCGAAGCAGGGCGGAACCTCCTTCACGTTCGTGACCAACGGCATCGAATCCGCGCTCGAACAGGCGCGGGCGGCAGCCGGCGAACAGCCGGTCCAGCTCGCCGGCGGCGCGCGCGTCGTGCAGCAGTATCTGCAGGCGGGGCTGCTCGACGAGCTGCGGATCCATCTCGTGCCGGTGCTCCTCGGCGACGGCGTCCGGCTCTTCGGCGACAGGGGCCCGGACCTCGAACTGCTCCAGGTGATCGACTCCGAAGCGGCCACGCATCTTCGCTACCGGGTTCTCACGGGCGGCTAGTGCCGCTACCGTAGAACCCACGGCATCGGTACCCGCCCGCAGCGTTTCCGCCAGCTACTGCAGATGCGGGTCACGGCCTCCAGGGCGATGCTTGAGCCGAGCATGAGCGCCACGATCGAGATCCCGGTCGAATCTCGCCGCCCCGCCTCGGAGGAGGTCGCGGCCGCTCCGCCCGGTGAGGCGGGGCCGCCGCAACTGGACACGATCGCGATGCGCTGGCAACTGGCGCTCGATGCCGCCGACCATGCGCTCGCCGCGGCCCACGGCCCGGTGCACATCCCGGACGCGGACGGGCGCCGCCGCGAGCTCGTGCAGGAACGGCTCGGGACGGCGCAGCTGCTGACCCAGCTCGGCCGGCTGACCGGGGTGCACCCCCTCCCCTGGCTCTCCTCGGTGCCGATCACCCCCAAGATGCTCGGTCTGCCCGACGGCGTCACCGCCTGCCTGTACGACCTCGACGGCGTCCTGACCGACAGCGGCGTCCTGCATGCCTGGGCCTGGGCCGAGGTCTTCGACGAGTTCCTCCTGCGCCTGAGCGAGACGACCGGGTGGCACTTCATCCCGTTCGACCGCGTCTCCGACTACCGCGACTACATCGACGGCCGCGCTCGGCTCGAGGGAGTCCACACGTTCCTCGCGAGCCGCGGCATCCAGCTCCCGGAGGGACGCTACGGCGACCCCGCCGATGCGGACACCGCGTGCGGCCTGGCCCGGCGCAAGGGTGACGCCATGGCGCGCGGCCTCCATCAGCGCGGGGTCAGCGCCGTCCCCGGTGCGCGCCGCTATCTCGAGGCGAGCGGCCATGCCGGGCTCGGCCGGGCGGTCGTCTCGGCCAGCTCGAGCACGTTGCCGATCCTCGAGCTCGCCGGGCTCGCGAGCGTCGTCGAGGAACGCGTCGACGCCGACGTGATTCGCACCGAGGGCCTCCGCTCCCGCCCCGCACCCGATCTGCTCCTCGATGCGTGCCGCCGGCTCGGCGTTCGCCCCGAAGACGCCGTCACGCTCACGCACAGCGCAGCGGGCATCGCCGCGGGCCATGCTGCCGGCTTGACGGTGATCGGCGTCGGCGAGGGCGCGCAGGGAGAGCTGCTCGCAGGCTTCGGCGCGGAGCGCGTCGTTCCGTCGCTGCGCGCACTGCTCGATCCGCGGCTTCAGCCGCCACCCGGTTGAACGAGACCAGTCTCGTACGCATAGATCACCGCCTGGATCCGGTCGCGCAGCCCCAGCTTCTGGAGGATCCGCGCGACGTGCGTCTTCACGGTCGCTTCACTGATCACGAGGCGCGTGCAGATCTCCGGATTCGAGAGACCGAGCGCCAGGAGGTCCAGCACCTCCCGCTCCCGGGGCGTCAGCTCGGCAACTGCCTGCGGCAGCTCTGTCGCCACCGCGACCGGTTGCCGGGCGAACTCTTCGATCACCGCCCGCGTGATCGCCGGCGCGAGCAGCGCATCTCCGCTCGCGACGATTCGCACAGCTGCCACGATCTCCTCGGGTGGCGCGTCCTTCAGCATGAACCCGCTCGCACCGGCACGCAGAGCGTCGTAGACGTAGCCGTCGAGACCGAACGTCGTCAGGATGAGGACGCGGGTGCCGGGCTGCTCGCGAACGATTCGCCGTGTCGCCTCGATGCCGTCGAGCACGGGCATGCGAATGTCCATCAAGACGACGTCCGGTCGCAGAAAACGCGCCTCGGTGATCGCCTCCTCGCCGTCGCCCGCCTCACCCACGACCGTCACCTCCGCGTCGCTTTCGAGGATCTTCCGCAAGCCGACGCGCACGAGCGCCTGATCGTCGGCGATCAAGACCTTCGTCATCGAATCGGCAGCAGCACGCGCACGGCGAAGCCGCCGCTGGGACGGCGGCCCGCGTCGAGCCGGCCACCGTAGAGCGCGACCCGCTCGCGCATGCCGACGAGGCCGTGCCCGCCGCCGCCGGCCCGCGCAGGGCCGCCTGCACCGTCGTCGACGATCTCCAGCTCGAGCGATTCGACTCCGTAGCGAACGTGCACAGTCGCGTGGGCATTGCCGGCGTGCTTCAGGGCGTTGGTCAACGCCTCCTGGACGATGCGGTATGCCGACAGCTCGATTCCGACCGGCAGGCCACGCCGCTCGCCTTCGACGCTCAGTTCAACGGGCAGTCCCGCCTCGCGGACCTGCTCGACCAACCGCGCAAGGTCGTCGAGCCCCGGTTGCGGTGCAAGTGGATCTGCTGCGTCACTGCGCAGCATCCCGACCAGGCGGCGCATCTCGGTCAGTGCTCCCCGGCCGATCTTCTCGATCGTCTCGAGCACCTCGCGCGTCGCCCCGCTGTCCGAGTCGAGCACTCTGCGCTCGGCGCCGGCCTGGACGACCATCATCGAGACGTTGTGTGCGATCGCATCGTGCAGTTCGCGCGCTATGCGCGCTCGCTCCTCGACGACCGCTTCACGCGCCGCGACATCCCGTTCGCGCTCTGCCAGCTGGACCCGGCGCTCCCGGTCCCCGAGCACGTGCCGCACGAGGACCATCACGACGAGCGTGACGACAGCGAAGGGCATGCTGCCGCGCAACGTTCCCGCCGAGCCGGCGGCCGCGGCCACGTTGCTGACGAAGACGAACGACGTGCCGGCGAGGAAGTTGCGGGGCGACGACCACGCGGTCAAGCCGTAGAGCGCGCAGAACCAGGCGATCGAGTTGCCGAAGATCTGCGTGTCTCCCCAGACCGCGAACGTGATCGCCACGACTGCCTGCGCGAAGACTCCGGCAGCCGTCGGATAGAGACGTCGCACTGCGACGGCTGCAGCGAGCAGCGGGGCGATCGAGGCAGCGACGACCTCGTAACGACCCGCGCCCCGGCCGAGCCAGATCTGGAGCTCGGCCGCCACCAGGAGCGCAGCCGCGAGGACGCAGTCGAAGCCGACGGGACTGAGGCGCGCGATTCTCCGCATTTCCACAGCCTGGACGTTAGAGCGTGCATCGCGATGTGTCATCAGCCGGCCGGCCGATTGCCCTGCCGCTGAAGATCAGCCCATCGGCGGAGGCGTGATCAACAGCGCGACCGACGACGCCGCGGCGCCCGGCACCTAGCTTCGAGCACGTCAGCAACCGCAAAAGGAGCAGTCAGATGACAGAGCACGCGCAGGACCGCTGTTTCGCCGGGTTCGGCATCGCCTCGGTGGTGCTGATGCTGGCCGGAGTGGTCATCGGCAGCGCAGACCACAACCGGACCCTCACGATCACGAGCTCGTCGGCTCGGGTCGCGCAGGCAATCGGATCGCCGGCCGGCTCAGGAACCTGGGTCGGCGCCTATATCGAGCTGCTGAGCTTCGGGTTCTTCCTCGCGTTCGCGGTCTGGGCCTGCGCGAAGCTCGGTGGCGGCCTGCTCGGACAGATCGCACGAGCCTGTGCGACGAGCTACGCAACGCTGAGCATCGCCTCGCTCGGTCTGCTCGACGCGATCGCGTATCGCAGCGGCAAGGGAATGAGCGTCCAGCTCGGCAGCACGCTCGTCACCGTCAACGAAGCGCTGTATGTGGGCACCTGGTTCCTGGCGGTGTTCTTTCTGCTGACCGTCGGCGCCCTCGCGCTCTCCTCTGGCCATCGCGTGCTGGGGCGAAGCGCACTCGTGATCGCGGTGATCCAGCTCGTCACCACCGCCGTGTCCGTTGACAATTTCGGGCAGATGAGCTTCACGCTCTGGCTGGTCTGGATCGTCGGTGCGAGCATCGCCCTCGCCCGGGGCGCACAGAGCCCCGTCCACGCACACGTCGTCCCCCAAGGCGCGTAGCTCACGACGACGGAGACGAGCCGCGAGACGTCGCCGCGGCTCGTCTCGCTGGCATGATGCACGGGTGCCCGCTTGCGCTCATCTCGACCAGATCGTCGTCACCGAGCTGCCGGAAGAGATCGCCGGTTGCGAGGACTGCCTCGCGATCGGCTCGCAGTGGCTGCACCTTCGCATGTGCCTGACCTGCGGCAAGATCGGCTGCTGCGACTCGTCGCCGAACCGTCACGCGCGCAAGCACGCGAGCGCGAGCGATCATCCGCTCGTCCGCTCCGCCGAGCCGGGCGAGGATTGGAGCTACTGCTTCATCGACGACGTCGCTTTCATCGTCGAGTGAGCCGACCTACGCCGCGGTGGGCTCCTTGACGCTCGCCACGTAGCCGCGCACGTCCGCGGCCGGCTCCGTGTACGCGCTCCCGAGCGTCGCCTCCATGGCTGCGAGGTACGACTCGGCCCATTCGGGCAGGTCGTAGTCGATCGCGCGCAGGAACTCGAGCGTTGCGGCGAGCCGGATATCGGCGATCGACGGCGTCTCACCGCCGATGAACGTCCTCCCTCCGAGGAAGAACGCCCTGTAGACCTCGAGCGGACGCGCAACCGCGGCCTCGGCCTCGGCCTGCGCCCGTGCTTTGGTGTCGGCGTCGGCGTCGGACGCACCCACCTCGCCCGGGTAGTGCGGGAAGTTCAGCGCGGGATAGGTTGCGCGCGCCACGAGGGGATACATCGTCCCGATCAGGTAGAACATCGCGCTGTCGACCATCGCGCGCTCCGCAGGATCGGTCGGATAGAACTGGTTGAGCCCGTGCTTGTTGCAGAGGTACTGCATGATCGCGCAGCTCTCCCACAGCGAGCCGCGGAGCAGGCCGTCCTCCTCGAGCAGCGGCGTCAGGTCGGCGGGGTCCTTGGCGAGGAACTCGTCGGTCCCTTTCTTGCCCCAGACGTCGATCTCCTCGAAGTCGAGGCCCGCGGCGCGGATGAAGATGCGCACGGTGAGATTGTTGACGCTCGGCTTGAGAATGCTGATGGTGTTCGAAGCCATGTGCTCCTCCGCTAGTAGGGATCCTTCGGGGACCGGTCGTCGGACAGCGAGTCTCGGGAACGGGCGATGAGCAGCTCGATCGCGTCTGCCAGATGCTCTTGCGCGATGTTGTAGTCGCCCCGCTCGACACGAAGCCTGTGCGCCTCGAGCAGCACGTCGGCATGTGTGTAGCCGAACGGCGGCTCGAAGCGGTATGACGCGAGCTCGATCAGGAGCCCGAGCGGATCCTCGAAGTAGATCGAGTCCATGAACCCGCGGTCCTTGACGCCGCTATGCCGGATCCCGCGCTCGTCGAGCCGCTCGACGGTCTGGTGGAACGTTGCCTGTGAGAGCGAGAACGCGATGTGGTGGACGCAGCCCTGGTCGATCGACGTGCGAGCCGGATCGGGCTTGCGCTCCTCGTTCGTGAAGATCGTGATCAGGCGCCCGTCGCCGGGATCGAAGTAGAGATGGCTCTCGGATGCGTTGTCGAGGTTGGGCTGTTCGAAGACGAACGGCATGCCGAGCATGCCTTCCCAGAAGTCGATCGAGGTCTGGCGTCCGGCACCGACGATCGTGATGTGGTGGACGCCCTGGGTCTGAAGCTTCCGCATCACCGGTCCACCAGTGTGGACTTGTACTCACTGCGTTGCAAGGCGCCCCACGGGACGAGCTCGACCTCCATCTGCACCACGAGCACCTCGCGCAGCCTGCAGGCGGATCGCGTCGGCGAGGCGCGAACGCGCGGTGACGTGCGGCGACAGCTCCACCGAGACGGGCAGCGGCGGCTCCTGCTTCACGCCGGCTGTCTGCGGCCTGACGAGAATCCGGCCGCTCACCTCCGGGGCGAACCCGGCGACGACCTCGCGAACCGCCGACGGAAAGACATTGACGCCGCGCACGATCAGCATGTCGTCCGTGCGGCCGAGGCAGCGGACACGCGGCGCGGTGCGCCCGCACGCACAGGGGCTCGTCCAGACCTCGACGTGGTCGCGCGTGCGGAACCGCAACAGCGGTGCGGCCTCCTGGCGCAGGTGCGTGAGGACGAGCTCGCCCGTGGCCCCGTCCAGCAGCTCGCGGGCCTCGCCCGTCTCCGGATCGACCAACTCGGCGTGCACGAGACCGCGCGCGCCGAGGTGCATCCCCGCTTGCTCCTCGCACTCGCCCCAGAGCGATGGGCCGATGTCGCCGATTCCCATCGCCTCCGTGACGCGCGCGCCCCAGCCCTCCTCGAGCGACGCCCGAAACGCCGGCTCGCCGCCGCCGGGCTCGCCGGCGACGAGGACCCGCCGCACGCTCGAGTCGTGCAGCTCGCCGAGCTCGAGCAGGTAGGCGGCATAGGACGGCGTGACGACCACTGCGTCGGGCCGAAGCTCCCTGATCGCGAGCAGCACGCGCTCGCTGTTCCCGGTGCCGACGGGGATGTGACAGACCCCGATTCGCGCAAAGGCGTCGAGCGCGGCGCCGGCGACGAACGGGCCGGCGTTGTAGGTCGTGAGCACGCGGTCCCCCGGGGCGACACCGGACGCTCCGTAGCTCCGGGCGGAGCCGGTCACCCAGTTGTCGAGGTCGTTCGCGGTGAGCGGGATGTAGCTGGGGGTGCCGGTCGTCCCGCTCGTCGAGTAGATCCGGGCGAGCCGGGACGGTTCGACACAGAGGTGCGCGCCGAAGGGCTGCTCCGGCGTGCACGTCGCCTTCAGCTCCGGCTTCTCGGTGAGCGGCAGCTGGGCGATGCCCTCGAGCCCGAGCTTCGGGTCGGTCCCGGCGAGCTTCTCGCGGTAGAAGGGGGACCGGTCGCGGAGATACGCGAGCTGCTCTCCGAAGCTCGCGGCGTCGAGCGCCAGCTGCTCGGCCCACGGCAGCCGCTCGGCCTCAGTCATCGCGATACGAGACTGCGTCCTCTGCACTCGCGGCGAGCAGGAAGCCGATCGGCTGTTCTCGCTCCTCCGCCAGATGGGCGAGCAGACTTGCCGTGCGGGCGAGGATCGGCACCGCCTTCACGACGGCGGGCGCGTAGCCGAGGTCGAGCAGCACGGCCGCGATCGGCAGCGAGACGTTCAGGGTGAGCGGCTTGCCCCACGTCTCGGCGACCGCCTCGCGCAGCTCTCGCGTCAGTGCCACGTGCCGGCCGCTGACCGCGCGGGCGTCGGCCAGCTCGAGGATCCGCTCCGCGCGCGGATCGAGGGGGCGGTGCAGCGGATGCCCGAAGCCCGGCACCTTGCCGCCGGCCGCGTGGATCGCGTCGGCCGCCTGCGCCGCCGTCGTGCCGTCCGCAACCATCGAGGCGAGCAGCTGGGCGCACTCGTCGACCGCGCCGAGGATGACCGGGCCGGCTCCGAGGATCCCCGCGGCGACCGCGCCCTGCAGCGAGCCGGGATCCGCCGCGAGCGTCATCCGCGCCGCGATGTTGCTCGGCATCAGCCCGTGCTCGGCAATCGCGACCAGCGTGAGGTCGAGAAAGAAGCGCTCGTCCTCGGTCGGCTCACGACCGGTCAGGAGGAGGTGGAAGTACTCCGTGAAGCTCATGCGCCCCATCAGGTCGGCCGTGAGATCGCTGCCGCGCACCTCGATCCGGTCGGCGGTGGCGCGGCTGATCCGCGTGACGGGCTCCCCCGCTTTGCCGATCTGCATGTCCCGATACCTATGCGCTGCGGAGGAGGCCGTCAAGCGGCATCGCTCAGCCTTGGGCGATCGACCTCGGCGTCACCTTACGGATCGCAGAGGCAACGCCTATGCAAAAATGCCAGCAAGCTCATTCTGAAGGCGCTATTCTTGCGCGCTAATGAACCATTGTGTACTTGCATTGCATCGGCATACGACTGAGGAGCGCTGTGGATCGTGACGTCACGTTTCAGTAGGTCTGGACTCTTGCGGCGCGGCGCAGCGGGCGGCGGCGCACTGCTCCTTTCCGGCTCCGCCGTCTCGGCCCTCACCGGCTCCGCTGCCGCGGCCACGGTGCCGGACAACGACCTGTCCTATCTCCGGCTGCTGATCGGTGCGGAACTGCTCGCGATCGACTTTCAGACTCAGGCACTCGCGAGCGGCAAGCTCGCCTCAGCCCCGTCCGCCCTGCTCAAGCAGATGCTGGCCGACGAACAGGCCCACTACCAGGGGCTCGCGAACCTGATGACCGGCGCCGGCCAGGTGCCCGCAACGTCGGAGGACATCAACTTCGCCTACCCGAAGGGCAGTTTCGACTCCGCTGGGTCGATCATGAAGCTCGCGGGAACGCTCGAGGATTTGACGCTCGGCGCTTATCTCGGCGCGGTCCAGAATGTCCAGACGCCGCAGCTGCGGCTCCCGATCGGCCAGATCGCAGCGAACGAGGCGCAACACGTGAGCGCGCTCGCAGTCTCCGCCGGACGGCCGCCGATCGGTCGTGCGTTCGCGCCGTCGCTGCAGATCGGCGCCGTCTCCGCCGCCCTCGACGCCTACGAGAGCTGACCATGGCAAAGCAGCTCTATACGGCGAGCGAGGCAGCGGCAGCGCTCGGCATCAGCCTCGACACCCTCCGCCGCTGGGACAAGGCAGGCCGCGTCACGGTGGAGCGGGACGCGAACAACCGGCGCGTCGTCTCGGCGACCGAGATCGACCGGCTGCGCGGCGACGGCGCCGGCACGCATCTCAGCGCCCGGAACCGGTTCAAGGCCACCGTCACCGACGTCAAGGTCGAGGGCCTGATGGCGCAGGTCGAGATGGTCGTGACCGATCCGGTGCGCCTCGTCGCCGTCGTGACGCGCGATGCCGTCGAGGAGCTCGGTCTCAAGAACGGCATGGCGGCGACCGCCGTCGTCAAGTCCACCAGCGTGATGGTTCAGCTCTAGTTGAAGGGAGTTCACCCAGTGTCGACGAACAATCGTCGCGGCGTGTCCGTCGCGTTGGCGGCGGCTGCGCTCGCCCTGATCGCGCTCGCCGCCGTGGCCGGTCGCGCCTCTGCGTCGCCGAGCGCCGATCAGGCCGCACGCGCACAGCTCACCGTCTACGCCGCGGCCTCGCTGACGGACGTGTTCCCGAAGATCGACCCGTCTCCGAAGTACTCGTTCGGCGGCTCGAACGCTCTCGCGAACCAGATCACCCTCGGCGCACCGGCCGACGTCTTCGCCTCAGCGAACCTGACGCTCCCGAACCAGCTCTACGCGAAGGGGCTCTGCTCGCAACCGGTGGCGTTCACCCGTAACACCCTCGTGATCGTCGTCCCGACGGCGAACCCGGCGAACATCCGCAGCGTCTACGACCTCGCGAAGCCGGGCGTGAAGCTCGACGTCGCCGGCCCGGGCGTGCCGGTCGGGAGCTACACGCTGCAGATCCTGAAGAACATGAACCTCGCCGCAGCCGTGACGAAGAACGTCGTCAGCCAGGAGACCGACGTGCGCGAGGTGCTCGCCAAGGTTGCGCTCGGCGAGGCCGACGCCGGCTTCGTGTACTCGACCGACGCGAAGACCGTGCCGGGCAAGGTGAAAGTGCTCAAGGTGCCCGCCTGGGCTCAGCCCAAGGTGCAGTACGGCATCTGCGTCGTCTCGAAGAGCAGTGACAAAGCCGACGCGCGGGCGTTCATCAACAAGGTCCTGAGCAAGGCCGGGCAGGCGCAGATGCTCGCCTACGGGTTCCTGCCCCGGGTCAAGCCGAAGCCCGTCGTGAAGAAGCGCTAGCGCCCATCGATGAGGCGGGCGGCTGTCACCTGTCTGTACGTCGGGATGGCCGCCGTCACCCTGGCGTTTCTCGCGTTCCCGATCGCGGCGATCTTCGCCCATACGTCGCCCGGCAACCTCGTCGACCAGCTCTCGAACCCGGTGGTCAAGGACGCGTTCGTGGTCAGCCTGAAGACAAGTCTGATCGCGCAGGCGCTGATCCTGCTCTTCGGCACGCCGACCGCCTATCTGCTCGCGACGAACCGCTTCCCCGGGCATTCCCTCGCCGTCACGCTCGTCGAGCTGCCGCTCGTCCTGCCGCCCGCGGTCGCCGGCGTCGGCCTGCTCGTCGCCTTCGGCCACGTCGGACTGCTCGGCTCGACGCTCGACGCCTTCGGGATCTCGCTGCCCTTCACGCAGACCGCGGTCACCATCGCCGTCGCCTACGTCGCCAGCCCGCTCTACATCCGGCAGGCGATCGCCGCGTTCGAGGGGACCGACCCGAACCTCACTGCCGCCTCCCGCACGCTCGGAGCCAGCCCGGCGCGCACCTTCTTCCGAGTCGTGCTGCCCCTCGCCCGCGGCGGGCTGATTGCCGGTCTCGCGCTGTCGTTCGCGCGCGGACTGGGAGAGTTCGGCGCCACGATCATGTTCGCCGGCAGCCTCCAGCGCGTCACCCAGACGCTGCCGCTTGCAATCTACGCGGAGTTCGACCAGAACTTCGACGCGACGCTCGCGATGAGCGGCGTGCTCGTCCTCATCAGCATCGTCCTGCTCCTCGGCCTCAGAATCGGACTCACACTCACATGGCAAGGCTCCTCCTCGAAGAGATCGTTGTTCCTCTTCGGTCCTTCAGCGTCCGGCTGAACCTCGACGTCTCCTCGACGATGGCGCTGGTCGGGCCGTCGGGCGCCGGCAAGACGACCGTCCTGCGCGCCGTCGCCGGGCTCGTCCGGCCGCAGTCGGGCCGCATCAGCTCCGGCAGCGCCGTGTGGTTCGACGGCGCGACCGGCGTCTCGCTCCCTCCCGACCGGCGGGCGGTCGGGCTGGTCTTCCAGGACTACGCGCTCTTTCCGCATCTGACCGTCCGCCAGAACGTGGAGTACAGCCGCCGTCACGGGGCCGACGAGTACCTCGACCGGTTCGCGATCCGGCATCTCGAGCGCGCCCGCCCGGCAGACCTCTCCGGCGGCGAGCGGCAGCGCGTGGCGCTCGCCCGCGCTCTCGCCCGCGACCCGGAGGTGCTGCTGCTCGACGAGCCCCTCTCGGCGCTCGACGCGCACACCAAGGCGGACGTCCGGACCGAGCTGCAGCAGCTGCTGTCGGGCCTCGACATTCCCGTCCTGCTCGTCACGCACGACTTCGACGACGCCGCGGCACTCGCCGGCCGCGTCGGTGTGATCGTCGACGGCGAGCTTCGTCAGACGGGGACGCCGGGTGAGCTCGTCCGCCAGCCGAACGACCCGTTCGTCGCCTCGTTCACCGGCGCGAACCTCATCCACGGCCACGCCGAGCCGGCGGGGGACGCCACCCGTGTGCGCCTCGTCGACGGCACCGTCCTCACGACCGTCGGGCCCGGCCGCGGCGACGTGGTGCTCGCCGTCTACCCATGGGACGTCACCGTCTCGACGAGCGCGCCGCACGATTCCGCCATGAACCTGATCAGCGGCCCGATCGACAACATCGCCGAGCTCGGCAGCCGCGTGCGGGTCACGATCGGGCCGGTCAGCGCCGAGATCACGGCCGATTCGCTGCACCGCCTCGGGCTCCGGCTCGGGCAGACCGCCTACGCCTCGTTCAAGGCGACCGGCACGCGTATCGTCGCCAACGGAAACCCGAACGAAGAGAAGACGGTCATGCCGGGGCAGTAGGCCCGGCGGCTTGACCCGCGATCGCGGCTCCGGCCGCGTCACAACCGGACTGCAGGGCAGCGGCGAGCCCGGCGCCCCCGGCCAGGGCGAGCAGCAGGCCGGCCGCGAAGGAGTCGCCGGCGCCGAGCGTGCTCGCGCCGCCGATCGGCCGCACCGTGGCACGCGCCGTCGCGCCCGCCGACGCAGCGACCACGCCCTCGCTGCCGAGCTTGATGCACGCCACCCGGTAGCGGCGGCCGAGCTCGAGCGCCGCTGCCTCTGCATGCAGCCCGGTGAGCGCGAACGCTTCCTCGTCGTTTGCGAGCAGGACGCCGGCCTGCGCGGTAGCGTCGTGGAAACGCTCGACTCCAAATGCCGTCACGAGGTTCGCGGAAGCTGCGTCGACGGCGAGCCACGTCGTGCGCGCACGCGCGAGCGCCGCCCGCGCAGCCGCTTCGGGCCCAGCCTGCAGGAGCGAATAGCCGGAGACGAGGACGGCGCGCGCCTCGAGCGGCACCGGCAGGTCCCCGGGGGCGAGCAGCGCACTCGCACCGGGGTCGGCAACGATCGCCGAGCCACCGAGGACGACGACGCTCCCAGTCGGCGCAGCTTCGTCACGCGCGAGCAGCACCTCCACCCCGGCCGCCGCCAGGTCGTCCGCCACCAGCCGCCCGGCGGCGTCCCGGCCGATGCGGCCGACGACCGCGGCGCTCGCCCCGAGGCGCACCGCTGCGAGCGCCGCGTTCGCCGCAGACCCGCCGGGACGCAGCTCGATCGCCCCGTGGACCCGGCGTCCGGGAACGGGCGCCGGCAGAGCTCCGTCGAGCATGACGTCACCCACGGCGATCAGGTCGGGCGGCACGAGCGCTCCGATCCTATGCGCGGCGCTAGGGTGACGGAGTGATCGCGAGAGCACCGTTCGGGAGCACCGGGCACGAGAGCACGCGCACGCTCTTCGGCGCCGCAGCGCTCGGTGCAGTCACGCAGGCCGAGGCGGATGCCACGCTCGAGCTGCTCCTCGAATACGGCGTCAATCACATCGACACGGCTGCGTCGTACGGCGACTCCGAGCTCAGGCTCGCTCCCTGGCTGGCGCAGCACCGCGACGAGGTGTTCCTCGCATCGAAGACCGGCGAGCGCGAGCGCGCCGCCGCCCGCGAGGAGATCCGCCGCTCCCTCGACCGCCTCGGGGTCGACCATCTCGACCTGCTGCAGCTGCATAACCTCGTCGACCCCGGCGAGTGGGAGACCGCTCTGGGCGAGGGCGGCGCGCTCGAGGCGGCGGTCGAGGCGCGCGACGAGGGGCTCGTCCGCTTCATCGGCGTCACGGGGCACGGCCTGACGGTCGCCAGGATGCACCTGCACAGCCTGGAGCGGTTCCCGTTCGACTCGGTGCTCGCTCCGTACAGCTACGTCCAGCTGCGCGACGAGGGCTACGCCTCGGACTTCGAGGAGCTCGCCGCCGTCTGCGCGCAGCGAGGCGTCGCGGTGCAGACGATCAAGGGCATCACGCTCGCCCCCTGGGACGGCCGCGAGCAGACCGCGGCCACGTGGTACGAGCCGCTGCGCGAACAGGACGACATCGACCTGGCCGTCCACTGGGTGCTCGGCCGCCCCGGCGTCTTTCTCAACACGGTCGGCGACATCGCGCTGCTCCCCAGGGTGCTCGATGCCGCAAGCCGCTTCGATTCGCGGCCGTCCGATGAGGCGATGGAAGAGCTCGCCGCGCGGCGGCGACTCGCCCCGCTCTTCACCTGACGGGCCGCTCTGCGACGATCTGCGCATGTTCAACAAGTCGGCGCGCATCTACGACGCGGTCTACTCGTTCAAGGACTACCCGGCCGAGGCCGAGCGCGTCCACGAGTTGATCCAGGAGCGTTCGCCGGGTGCATCGAGCCTGCTCGATGTGGCCTGCGGAACCGGAAAACATCTCGAGCAGTTCCGGCGCTGGTATCCCGACGTCGCAGGAGTCGACCTCGACGACGCACTGATCGAGATCGCCCGCGAGCGCCTCGTCGACGTCCCCCTCCAGCGGGCCGACATGACGTCGTTCGACCTCGGACGCAGGTTCGCTGCGGTCACCTGTCTCTTCAGCTCGATCGGCTACGTCGGGACTGTCGAGCGGCTGGCGTCTGCGATCGCGGCGATGGCGCACCATCTGTCCGACGGCGGCGTGCTGGTCGTCGAGCCGTGGCTCTCGCCGGAGGTCTGGCAGGTCGGCCGTCCGCATCTGCTCTCCGTCGACGAGCCGGACCTGAAGATCGCCCGCATGACGATCGCAGGGCGCGATGGGCAGCTTGCGATCATGGATTTCGCCTACCTCGTCGCGACCCCGGACGGCCTGCAGCAGTTCTCGGAGCACCACGAGGCGGCCCTCTTCACCGACGCCGAGTACCGCGACGCATTTGCAGCTGCCGGGCTCACGGTCGAACACGACGAGCACGGGTTGATCGGACGCGGCCTCTACCTCGGACAACGCGAACGCCCGCGGCCGTCGACCGGGCGTGGACCAGTGCCGTAGCGGCGAAGTCGACCGCCGTGACCTGCCAGCCGCGCGCGGCGAGCCACAGAGTATCGGCCCCGTGGCCGCACCCCGCGTCGAGCGCACGTCCCGGATGCAGGTCGCCGATCTCGGCGGTCAGGTGGGCGCCCGGCGGTCGCTGCGCGAAGCGCTCCCCGTGCTCGTCCAGCGCCTGCGACCAGCGCTCTTCCCAGAAGGCCCGGTCGTACCCGGTCACGCCGCGGAACCCTGTCGCAAGTCAGGTACCTGGTACCTCTGGTGCCAGGTACCGATTCTCCGAGCCGCCTGCTTACTCAATCGTCGTGCGGGTCGAGCGCGATCCCTCCACCGGACGCCGACGGCACGGGCCGCCTCGGCTCCCGTACTCCGTTGCCGGGCGGCTGCTTTCTCAGTCCGAGCCATTCCAGCAGACGCTTGAACATGCATTCACCATAGCGCCGAAGGCCCGGCTCCCTTCACAGCGGCTCGCACCGTTGGCAGCCGTTCGAAGATCACGCCGCAACCGCGGGCGTAACCCCCCGAGCTCGCCGGGATCGGCGCCCGAGAATCGCTTGCGCAACCGTCTCGGCGTCGCGGCCGACGCCGCCGATGAAGTGGGAGTTGCGCCGGTACTGATAAGCGAGCCCGAGCGTGTAGAGGCCGGACGCACGGGTGGTGCCGCGATGCTGCACGATTTCGCCGCGCCGGTCGAGCACTCCGGGGACGTGCAGCCGGGGGTGGCTCCGCCGGAAGCCCGTCGCCCAGACGATCGCACCGATCCGGCGCAGGTCGAGCGTCCGCCAAGCGGGTGGGAGAGTCACGTCGGGCAAAGGCTCAGGCTCCCAACCTTCGGCAAGCGGGTGCGCGTCGATCCGCCGCAGCAGCTTTCGGAGGCGTGCGTCGGCTGCTGCGACGTTCGCGTCGAGATCGTTCGCGAAGACGGCGCGTCCGCCGGCGAGCCCCATCAGCCGCCCGGTGACGGTGACCCCGGCCGCCGCGAGGCGGTCGAGGCCAATGTCCTCTCCCCCGTTCGCGCCGCTGAGCGGGAAGAGCGGCACGCGCTTCGCCGCGTCGACGTCCGGCATCTCGTCGATCGTGCGGTCCCAGTCGCCCAGGATGTGGGCCCACTCGAAGATGTCGCGGCCGCGGTATCTGCGCGGCGCGCGCGAGTGGCGTCCGGCGGCGAGCACCACGTCGCGCCCCGCCTGCCGCAGCTCGAGCGCGAGCTGCTGGCCGCTCGCCCCAGCCCCGACGACCAGTACCGGCCCGTCCGGCACGAGCTCCGGACGACGGTACTCGGAGGAGTGGAGCGAGAGCGGCTCCTGCAAGGACGCGAATGGCACGTGCGGCTCGGCGGCGTCGCCGGTCGCGAGGACGACGGAGCGGGCGAGCCAAGCCTCGCTCGAGGTGAAGACACGAAAACCGCGGCCGAAGCGCTCGACCCGCTCGACCTCGACGCGCTCCACGACCGGCGCCGCGTGCGAGCGAGCGTACGACTCGAGGTGCCCGACGAACTCTGCGAGCGGGAGAAAGCCGTCGCGGTCGGCGGGATCGGGCTCCCCCGGGAGCCGGTTCATCCAGTTCGGTGACAGGAGCGTCAGCGAGTCCCAGCGCTCGTGCCAGCGCTGGCCGACACGCCCCCGTTCGAGCAGCGCGTGCTCGTGGCCGGCGGCCGTCAGATGGTGGCTGAGCGCCAGGCCGGCCTGGCCGGCACCGACGATCAGCGTGTCGATGCAGGTCGGGTGCGGCGCCCGGACCGTCCGGGCGCCGCCGTCATGGATCACGCGCTCACCCCGACATGCACCGGTACGCCGTTCGTGACGATGTCGAAGACCGCCGAGCGCGCCTTCGCGCGCTCCACGAGCTCGCGGAGCTTCTCGGGCGGCGCGTCACCCTCGACCTCGAACACGACACGGATCTGCTCGTAGCCGTTGCGGACCCCGTCCGACAGGCCGAGTGCGCCGCCCACGTCGATGTCGCCTTCGAGCCGCGACTCGACCCGCGTGAGCCGGATGCCTCTCGCCGCGGCGACGTAGACGAGCGATGTGGTAAGGCACGCGGCGAGTGCGTGCATGAGCTGCTCCGCCGGGTTCGGCGCCTCGTTCTCCCCGATCAGGATGGGCGGCTCGCCGGCGTCGAGCTCGAACGCGGCGGCACGCGAGCCGTCCTCGCCGCCGGCGGCGTAGAAGCCCTTGATCGTCGAGCGGTTGTGTGCGCCGCCGAGCCAGCGGTTTTGGACGCGGAACTGGAACGTCCCCAGCTCCGGCTGTGCCTTCACAGCATCGAGCGTCGCGAAGAGCTTCTGCGTGTCGACGCCGTTGCGGATTGATTCGATGGCGGTACTCACTCCTGGTGCTCCTTCCGTCGGGCGGGCTCATCCCGCGTCGCCCGGTACGGAACAGCCGCCCGGTTGCCGCGCGCTTAGCGGGGCGGTAGCTGCCTGGTAACGTCGCTTTGACGATGGAGTTCAAGCTCCTGGGGCCACTCGAAGTCGGCGACGGGTCGACGACCGTCGCGATCGCGGGACGCAAGCAGCGGGCTCTGCTCGCGCGGCTACTCCTGGACGCAAACCGGACTGTCGCCGCCGACCGGCTCGTCGACGACCTCTGGGGCGAGTCCGTCCCCGACTCCGCACAGAAGATGGTGCAGATCTACGTCTCGCAGCTGCGGAAAGTGCTGCCCGACGGCCTCCTTCAGACACGGCAGCCGGGCTACGCCGTCGAGGTCGATCCGGCGACCATCGACCTCGTCCGGTTCGAGCGGCTGCGGCGCGAGGGAGAAGCGGCGCATGCCGCGGGCAACGCCGAGCTGGCGGCGCGGCGCTTCGGCGAGGCGCTCTCGCTGTGGCGCGGCGACGCGCTTGCCGAGTTTCAGGAGCCGTTCGCGAGGGCCGAGGCGTCCCGGCTCGACGAGCTGTACCTCGCCTGCGTCGAGGCACGCATTGCCGCCGACCTCGACCGCGGGCGGCACGCCGACCTTGTCGCGGAGCTCGAGCCTCTCCTCACGCGGCATCCGCTACGCGAGGGCCTGCGCGCGCAGCAGCTCCTCGCCCTCTACCGCTCCGGACAGCAGTCCGAGGCGCTGGCGGCCTACCGGCGCTTCCGCGATCTGCTCGCGGACGAACTCGGGCTCGAGCCATCGCCGCGCCTCAAGGAGCTCGAGGGCCGGATCCTCCGCCACGACCGGACGCTCGACTACCAGCCGGTGCGGACCTCCTCCGCCCCCGGCGTCCAGTACGTCAGAAACGGCGACGTCTCGATCGCCTACCAGACGATCGGCGAGGGCGAGGGCGAGCTCGACCTCGTCCTGGTGCACGGCTGGGTGTGCAGCTTCCAGCCCGGTTGGGAGTGGCCGGCGCTGGCGCGCTTCTATGAGCGGCTGGCCGGCATCGGGCGGCTGATCCTGTTCGACAAGCGCGGCGTCGGCCTCTCCGACCGGGTGGCAAACGTGAGCTCGCTCGAGGAACGGATGGACGACGTGCGGGCGGTAATGGACGCCGTCGGCTCCGAGCGCGCGCTTCTGCTCGGGATCTCCGAGGGCGGCCCGATGTCCGCCCTCTTCGCGGCGACCTATCCGATGCGGACCGCCGGGCTGGTGCTCATGGGCTCTTACGCTCGGTGGCTCCGCGCGCCGGACTACCCGATCGGCCGCCGGCCGGAGGATGCGTTGTCGGCGAACATCCCGCCCGAGGACTGGGGGCTTCCCGCGGCACGAGGGTTCGTCGACGAGCGTGCGCCGTCGCGCGCCGGCGACGAGGACGCCTATCAGTGGTATGCCTCGTATCTCGTCCGCGGCGCCAGCCCCGGAGCGGTGGCGCACCTCACGCGCATGAACATGGAGATCGACGTGCGCCACGTCCTCCCGTCGATCCACGTGCCGACGCTCGTGCTCTGCCGCGAGCGGGAGTACCTGCGCGACGCCTCCCGATACATGGGCGAGCGGATCCCGGCCGCGCGGATCGTCGAGCTCACAGGCGCCGACCATCTGCCGTGGGAGGGCGAACAGGACGACGTCCTCGTCGAGATCGAGCGGTTCGCGGCCGACCTCGACGCGACCCCGGAGCCCGAACGCGTGCTCGCGACCGTCCTCGTCGTCGAGGCTGACGGGACCGAGGAGGCGTGCGATCTGGTTCGCGCCGACGTCGCGCGCTTCCACGGCACCGAGCTCGCGCTCACCCACGACACGCTCATCGCGCGGTTCGACGGCCCCGCGCGCGCGATTCGCTGTGGGTCGGCTCTCATGGAGCTGGCGCGTGCGCACGGACGATCGCCCCGCGCGGGTCTGCACACGGGCGAAACCGACCTCGGCGGCGATGCCCTCGCCGCAATCCCTGTCTCGGTCGCTGCAGCTTTGAAGGAGCATGCGGAGCCGGGCGAGCTCCTTGTCTCCTCGACGGTGCGCGACCTCGTCGCCGGCTCGGGACTCGGCTTCAGCGAGCGCGACCGACAGCCACTGCGCGTCGAAGGCGTGCCGGGAGCGTGGCAGGTGCACGCCGTCGTCGCCTGAACGGCAGCGTCGAGAAGACGAACTCCAGCGCAAGCACGAGCCCGAAGAGGCTGTAGCCGCCCGCGGCGAGTGCGGCGCCCGCCGTTGCCGCACCAAGGAACATCCCGAGCTGATTGGCGGCGGCGCGAGCCGCCATCGCGGGTAGTCGCCGGTCCGCCCGGGCAGCCAGGCCGTACGCGTTGCCGAGAAGGGTCCGGCCGCCGCCGAGAAACGACAGCGCGGCCAGCAGCGCCGCACTCACGCCCGGCGCGGGACGAACGCCGCCGAAGAGCCCCGCGAGCAAGGCCATGCCAAGCGCAAGGCGGACGAGGGTACTCGGGGACGCGGCAGGGACCAATCGCCGGAACGCGAGATTGCCGACAGCGAACGCGACCGCCGCGAGCGCGAGCAGCACGCCGATCCCGGCCGATGGCGTTGCGTACGTCTCTGCAAACAGCGCGCCCGCGTACACCAGCGTGCCGAGCCAGGCCGAGTTCGCCGCGAGCTCCGCAAGCAGCCAGCGCCGCAACGCGGGGTCCGCGAGCGCGACACGGAGACCGCCGCCATCCTCTCGCGCAACGTTCCGGCGATCCGGGATGGCGACGAATGCGGCCAGTGCCGCCGCCAGCGGCAATGCCAGCCACCCGAACCGCCAGCTCGCACTTCCGAGCAGGCCGAGTAACGGCATCCCGACGATCCACGCGGCCGGGCTGCCGATCAACGTCCAGCTCAGCACGCGGCCGCGCACGGACGCGTCCGCCCAGTCGCCCGCCGCCGACATCGAGACCGCCACGAGCACCGACACCGCGACGCCGAGCGGAACCTGCGCGAGCGCGAGCACCCAAAGCGTCGGCGCCGCGGCGCTTGCGAGCGCCGCCACGGCCAAGAGCGCAGCGCCCGCACGCAGCAAACGACTCAGTCCGAGGCGGCGAACCGCCGTCGGCAGTGCGAGCGACGCAAACGCGGCGGCGAGTCCCGCGACGCTCCGCAGCTCGCCGACGAGCGCCGTCGAAACGTGGAACTCCGACGCGACGGCGGCCAGTACGGGCGAGAGCGCGATCGTGCCCGACTGCGCTGCGAAGAGGCAGAGGAAGAGCGAGAAAGTGATGCGCCGGTTGGACACGACGGCAACGAAATCGTTCGCCGGTTCTCGCGCGGTAGCCGTCCGGTAAAGCCCTCAGCGGCAACTGGCCGTTTACCCGGCGCCAACCGCAGCACAGGCGGTGCGCGCTCTCCTTCGACACAAGAACTGTCAAAGAAGGAGAAGCACTCATGAACATCTCGATTCGGGCGGAGACACGGCGCTGGCTTGGGCTGGCCGTCCTCTGCTCCGCGTTCTTCATGGT
The DNA here is from genome assembly GCA_963828655.1 of uncultured Thermoleophilia bacterium. Taxonomy (GTDB): domain Bacteria; phylum Actinomycetota; class Thermoleophilia; order Gaiellales; family Gaiellaceae; genus PALSA-600. The sequence goes on from CAWHFK010000006.1 coordinate 279,822, forward strand.
CGTCCTCGACGTCGCGATCGTGAATGTCGCGCTGCCGTCGATCGCGGCCGATCTCGACTTCTCGCCACGAAGCCTGCAGTGGGTCGTGAGCGCGTATGCCCTGACGTTCGGCGGCCTGCTACTCCTCGGCGGCCGCGCCGCGGACGTGCTCGGCCAGCGACGGACGTTCGTCGGCGGCGTTGCCGTGTTCGCACTCGCGTCGCTGCTCGCCGGCCTTGCATGGTCGCCGGCCATGCTGATCGCGGCGCGGGCGCTGCAGGGCATCGGCGCAGCGTCGATGACGCCGGCCGCGCTCTCGATCCTGATGACGACGTTCCCCGGCGGCGCCGAGCGCAACAAGGCGCTTGGTGCATGGGGCGCCGTCGGCGCGTCGGGCGGCACGATCGGGCTGCTCATCGGAGGCGCGCTCACGCAGACCGTCGGCTGGACATGGATCTTCCTGCTGAACGTCCCGATCGGGGCGGCCGTGATCGCCGTCACCCCGGCGCTCCTGGCGAAGCGGCCGCCGGCCGCCTCGAAGCGGCGGTTCGACCTGGCCGGCGCGACCACGGTGACGGCGGCGCTGTCGCTACTCGTCTACACAGTCGTCGACGCGGACACCGTCGGGTGGGGATCGGCGCGGACGATCTCGCTCCTCGGGACGTCGGCTCTGCTCCTTGCCGCCTTCGCAGTCGTCGAACGGCGCGCGGCAGCGCCGCTCCTTCCCTTCCGCATCTTCCGCGTCGGCGTCGTGCTCGGATCGAATGTCTCCTCGACCCTGTTCGGCGCCGGGCTGTTCGGGATGTTCTTCGTGATCACGCTGTATCTGCAGCGGGTGCTGGGCTACTCGCCTCTCGAGGCGGGGCTTGCCTGGCTTGCGCTGTCGGTGACCGCATTGATTGCCTCCGCCGGCGGCGCGGGGCTCGTGACGCGAGTCGGGCCGCGCGTGCCGCTCGTGACGGGGCTCTCGATCACCACCGTCGGGATGTGGCTGCTTTCTCGTCTGCCCCAGGACGCCCGTTACCTGCACGACGTGATGCCGGCGCTCGCGGTGTCGGGTCTCGGCATCGGTCTCGCGTTCGTGACGCTGTCGATCGGAGCGCTCGAAGGCGTCGACGAGCCCGACGCTGGTCTGGCATCGGGGCTCGTCAACACGACGCAGCAGATCGGCGGAGCACTCGGTGTCGCAATCCTCTCCACGGTCGCGCTCTCCGACGGCTTCGAGGATGCGCTGCTCATCGCCGCCGCGTTCGCCGCAGCCGGAGCGATGTTCGCGGCCTGGGCCGTTCGCGCGCCGGCGTCGGCGGCGGAGCCGGCAACCGCCGACGCCGACGTTCTCGAAGAGGCGGCGTGACCGAGCGCCGTGCTGCTCGCGATGTCCCGACAGACCAACCATCGAATGGAGATCACATGGACCCCCTTTTTCACTACCTCTCCCTGCGGTTGTCGTCGACGTTCGTCGACTCTCCGGAGCTGGCCCGCCAACGAGAGACGCTCCGCCAACTCGACCGCGAGGCACGCTCGCTACGGGCGAACCGACGGCGCAAGCGCATCTGGCGGGCAGTGACCCTCGTGACGGCACACCGGTGGCGCAGCGCGCGTGAGCTTGACGGAAGCGCCGGATGACCGGCGCCGAAGCGTCCACGTACTGCCGCGCCGAATGGATCGGGGTGGATCTAGTCCTGCTCGGGCGTGGCGATCATGCCGTGCTGGAGGAGCTCCAGCATCGCGTCGAAGACGCGCCTATAGCCGTCGGCCTCGAAGAGCCCGGAACCAAGCTCTCGCTCGACGAGCCGGCGCATCACGAGCGGACCCAGATCCAACAGGGCGATCAAGACCCGACGCATCTGCGGATCGCTCGACGGCCGCAACAGCCCCGTTGCCTCGAGCGTCGCGAGCTCGCGATCGAGGAGTGCGAGCAGCCGATCAAAGATCGCCTCACTGGCGTCATCGCCCTCACGCAGCGACCGCCCGAGATAGTCGGCAAGAGCCGGCTCGTGAGCGAAGCGCTCGAACATCTGCTGCCACCGAGCGGCCAGCAGCTCATGGGTCGGCTCGTCCGGATCGCCGAGCATGTCCGTGACGCGCGCGACAACGACGCCGTCAACCGCTTCGCGCAGCCCGACGCTCGACCCGAAGTGGTGAGTGACAAGCGCCGGCGAAACGCCGGCGGTTTTCGCGATGTCGCGCGTCGAGACGCCGAAGCCGTGCTCGGCGAACAGCTCGAGCGCGGTCTCGCGAATCCGCGCTTTGGCGGTCAGGTCGTCTGAAGGTGGGCGTGGCATGCGAAGAGGCTGTACGAATGTTTAGTATAGTGTACGTCTGTTCAACACGATCCGAACGGTAGGTAGACCAATGCAGATTGCCAATCACAACAAGTGGCCTCAGCCCATTCTCTTCCGTTGGGGGCGCTGGAGCGCCGCGCACCACAAGCGCGTGCTCGTGACCTGGCTGCTGCTCCTGGTCGCAGCCGCGAGCCTCATCCCCCACTTCATCAGCAGCCTCGGGTCCACGACATCTTTGACGGTGCGCGGCTCCGACTCGGCCCATGCCGCACAGGTACTCCGCTCCGAGTTCCCGCAGTTGAGCGCCGAGCATGACCTCGTCGTCTTCTCCTCCGACTCGCTGCGAACAAGCGACCCGGCGTTCGAGCAGGTCGTCAAGCAGACGCTGGCGAGACTCCGCGGCGACAAGCGCGTCACGAGCGTCGTCTCGCCCTACGCCCTCACCGACCGCGCGATCTCGCCCGACCGTTCAACTGCAATCGCCTCATTGCAGCTCGCCGGCGGGCAGTCGGCGCGCCAGAGCGCGGCCGCCGGCCTGCAGACGCTTCTCGCCCGGCTGCAGACGCGCCGGGTGCAGATCTCCCTCACCGGCACGTCGCCGATCAACGCGGCGGTGACCAAGCGCTCGGAGTCGGACCTGGCGCGCGCCGAGATCGTCGGGGAGATCCTGGCGAGCGTCATTCTGCTGCTCGCGCTGCGGACGATCGTGGCCGCGGCCGCGCCCGCCTTACTCGCCATCGCCGGCCTCATCTTCGCCTACGGCCTTCTCGCTGCGATCAGTTACCTCTACCGCTTCGACGCAACGGTCGAGGCCGTCTCGACGATGCTCGGGCTGGCCCTCGGCATCGACTATTCGCTCTTCCTCGTCACGCGTTTCCGCGAGGAGCTTCGTGAGCGCGAGTCGGTCGTCGACGCGGTCGCGGGCGCAGTTGCGACCGCCGGCAAGTCAATCGTTTTCTCGGGGACGATCGTCCTCATCTCCCTGGCCGGGCTCTTCATCGTTCCCGCCCAGGCATTCACCGGCCTCGCCGCCGGGGCGATGGTCGCCGTCGCGGCTCTCGTACTCGTCGCTATCGGCCTTCTCCCCGCTGCCCTGGCCCTGGTCGGGCGACGGATCGAGCGCGTCCGCGTGCCAGTCATCGGACACCACCACGCCGGCCGCCAAGGCTCGTCCGTCTGGGAGCGATGGGCGCACGTCGTGATGCGTCATCCACTGATCACGGCAGTCCCGGTCTCAGCGCTTCTATTCGCCGCCGCCGTTCCCGCCTTCGGCATGCACCTCGGTCTCTCCCTGGGTACGCCGGCGGTGACCAACACGCCGGCCGGGCGCGGGTATGCGATTGTCGCCGACAAGTTCCCGGCGGGCGTTCTGGCGCCGATCCAGATCGTCGTCGAACAGCCCCACGGCCAGCTCGATCACGGCGACCTCGCAGCGGTGCGCCGCCTCACTCAGGCGCTAGAACACGATCCCGCTGTTGGTCAGGTCGACGCAGTTCGCGCCGAGGGCCATCGCGCGACCATCGTCACGGTCGCGCCGAAGGCCGCGCCCGACTCGAGCGCCGCGCAGCAGCTGGTCGCCAACGTCCGCGCGCAGGTCATACCCCGCACCCTCGGCGGCCAGACGCAGCTCCGTGCAACTGTCGGCGGGCTTCCGGCAGAGCTGCGCGACCTCGACCACGCCGTCTCCAGCTCCTTTCCGCTCGTGCTCATCGCCGTGCTCGGCGCCTCCTTCCTGCTCCTCCTCGTTTCTTTCCGAAGCGTGTTCGTATCGCTGAAGGCAATCGCGATGAACCTGCTCAGCCTCGGCGTCGCCTACGGGCTGCTGGTGCTCGTGTTCCAGCAGGGCCACCTCAAGCACCTCTTCGGCGTCAGTACGACCGGCTTCATCGAGGTGACGATGCCGCTGTTCACGTTCGCCATCCTCTTCGGCCTGTCGATGGACTACGAGGTGTTCCTCGTCTCACGCATCAAGGAGGAGTGGGAGCACAGCCACGACACACGCCACTCGGTCGGCCGCGGACTGGCGAAGACGGCCCGAGTGATCAGCGCCGCCGCCTTGATCATGGTCGCCGTCTTCGCGTCGTTCATGGGCACCGGTGTCCTCGAGGTCAAGCAGATCGGCTTCGGGCTAGCCGTCGCCGTGCTCGTCGACGCGACACTGGTGCGCCTCCTGCTGGTGCCGGCATTCATGCGGCTGGCCGGTGGCTGGAACTGGTGGCTCCCGAGCTGGCTCGAGCGCCGTCTACCAGGCCACGGCGCGTTCTGACCCAGGCGAAACAGGCGACGCTGGTTCTCCTGGCGAGGTTCGCTCGTCCTGGCCTACGGGGCGTTTGCGCTTGCCGTCGTCGCTATGCGGCCGCTGTCGGTCGGCGCTGTTCTTGCGCTCGGCATCGCGTGCGGGGCGCTCGTCCTCACGCTCGCCCTGTTGCCGAGCCCGCCACGTGTCCGAGTGCCGTCGATCGCACCGGCACGTTGGGACTTGCCTCTCCGTGCGGTATGCACTGCGGCCGCCGCCGTCACCGTGACCGCTGTCGCGACAACCATCGGCGCTCACCTCAGCGGCCTCATCACGTCGTTCCCGATCATCACAGCCCTGCTGGCGGCGTTCACGTACGCACACCGAGGACGCGACGAGACAATCCGGCTGCTGCGTGGGGTTCACCGTCGGGTTCTTCTCGTACGCCGCGTTCTGCTTCGTGGTTGCAACGATGATCGAGCCGCTCGGCGCGAGTGCGTGCTTTGCGCTAGCGGTAAGCTCCGCCTTTTGCGTCCAGGCTGTCGCGGTGGCGGGAGGTGGGCGGCAGGTTCTGCGCTCCCGCCCCATCACGACGCCACAAGACGAAGTCGACGCTCTCAACGCGTCACCCGCCGCGCCCCGTTGAACGTCGGCACGGCCTTCCGCGTCCGCGTAGCTCCGGCGCCGAGCGCTTCGCGCATTCCGCTCTCGTGGTGCTCGGCGATGTGGAAAATGGGCCATCCATCGACCGGGGTGGGATTGCCGCCCGCCAACTCGCGGACGAACTCTAACGGCAGCCGCGGGCGGCGCGGTCGCGGGCTCCGCCGAACTGGGATCTCGATTCGCAGCCCGCCATTGACCACGGCGGCTCCCGCCGGCGTCGCAGTGACGGAGTTGGTGGAGCCGATGGGGCCCTGGAACGCGAACGGCCGCTCGAGGGCGGCCGATCGGAGCAAGTTGTTCATAGCGGGGGCAGGATTTGAACCTGCGACCTCCGGGTTATGAGCCCGGCGAGCTACCTGACTGCTCCACCCCGCGACGCAGCCAGGATTGTAGCACCGTCCCCGAGCGAAAGCTCCACTCCGACTGGCGGGAAAGCCTCTTTCCAAGCCAGAAACCGCTGACTCGTTACGATCCCTACCGTGGCCGTCGCAGCCTGGATCGCACTCGTCTTCCTCGTTGTCGCCGTCGTCGCGTCGTCGGTGGTCGTCGTCGTGCGCGGACTGCGCCTGTGGCGCGCCTTCCGCTCCTTCTCGGCCAAGGCCGAGACGGCGCTCGACACCGTCATGCGCCTGACGACCACGGCGGAGGAGCGCTCCGCGGCGCTCACCGCAAACCAGGAGCGACTGACTCGGGCGACCGAGCACCTCAAGACGTCGCTCGCCCAGCTCGCAGTTCTGCGCGCTGCCGCAGCCGAAGCGAAGGGAACGTTCGACCGCTTCCGGAGCTTCGTGCCGACCAAGTGACGCGCGTCGGCGCGATCGATCTCGGCACGAACGCCACACGGCTGCTCGTCGCCGACGTGGAGGACGGCCGCATGGAGGAGCTCCTGCGCAGAACGCGCATCACCCGGCTCGGCGAGGGCGTCGACGCGCGCCGTCGCCTCCTGCCCGTCCCTGTGGCCCGAGTGCGAAACGTGCTGACCGAGTACCGCCGCGACCTGGAGCAGCTCGGCGCCGAGCGCACGCTGGCCGTCGCCACGAGCGCCGTCCGGGACGCGGAGAACGGCGAGGCCTTCCTCGGGGAGGTCGAGTGGTCGTACGGCTTCGCGACCCGCCTGCTCACCGGCGACGAGGAGGCGGCGATGACGCTGCGCGGGGTCGGGCCGCTCGAGCCGGGCACCGTGGTGATCGACGTCGGCGGCGGGTCGACGGAGCTGATCACCGAGGGATTCCGGCGGAGCCTCGACATCGGCTCGGTCCGGCTGACCGAGCGCCACGGCGGCGACTGGGACGCTGCGGCAGCGGAGATCAGGGCGCAACTGCCGGAGCTCGCGGGCGAACGGGTGCTGGGCGTCGACGGGACGACGGCCGAACTGGCGGCCCTCGACGCGGTGACGCTCGCCGGCATCGACGGAGTGCTGACGTGGCTTCGCACCTCGACGGACGCCGAGCGCCGAGCGCGCCTGCTCCAGCCGGACCGCAGCGACGTGATCGCCGCCGGGGTGCTGATCGTCCGCGAGGTGCTCCTCCACCTCGGCCTCGACCGGATCGCCCCCTCCCCCCGCGACCTCCTGAACGGCGTGGCGCTGGAGGCAGCCGCCCTGCCCGAGCCGACCGAAGGCGAGGCGCCCCCGGGGGCCCATACCTGCTGCTGAGAGATATTTGCGCTCGCAACTTCCCTGTGCTAAAGTACTTGCGTAATCAAGTATCAGAGGAGGCACGGCAATGAGCACCACCATGCAGACGCAGACGGAAGTTCCGGCCGGCACGTTCCAGGCGGACACCGTCCACTCCAGCGTCGCCTTCGAGGTCCCTTACGCGGTCGCGACGTTCGGCGGCCGGGTCACCGACTTCGACGCCACGCTCGCCGACGGCAAGCTCGCCGGCTCGGCGCGCATCGAGAGCATCCAGATCCAGGAGGAGAACCTCCAGGCACACCTGCTCTCTCCCGAGTTCTTCGACGCCGAGCGCCATCCGGTCGTCGGCTTCGCCGGCGCACTCGAGCGCGACGGCGACGCGGTCGAGATCGACGGCGAGATCACGATCAAGGGCATCACCCGGCCCGCCGTCCTGAAGGGCACGATCGTCGGCCCCGCGGTCGATCATTTCGGCGCCACCCGCGTCGGACTGAAGCTGGAGACCACGGTCGATCGCACGAAGTTCGACATGAACTGGAACATGCCGCTCCCGAACGGTGACCCGGCGCTCTCCAACGAGGTCACCCTCAAGGCCGATCTCACCCTGGTCGCCCAGGAGGCGTAGGCGATGCGCGTCCTCGCGATCAGCGGCTCGCTCAGAGCCGCTTCGAACTCGACGGCCCTCCTCCGCGCACTGCGCGAGGAGGCGCCGGAGGGCGTCGACGTCGTTCTCTGGGACGGGCTGAAGAGCATGCCGCCCTACGACCAGGACGACGACGTCTTTCCCGCTCCGGCCGCACCGGCGGCGTTCCGCGAGCTGGTGCGCGAGGCCGACGCGGTCTTCTTCGCCACGCCGGAGTACAACTCTTCCGTCCCGGGCGCTCTCAAGAACGCGCTCGACTGGGGCTCACGCCCACTCGCGACGAACGCCTTCCGCAACAAGCCCGTCGCGGTGATCAGCTCCAGCGCGGGAGCGTTCGGAGGAGTCTGGGCGGCCGCCGAGCTCCGCAAGGTGCTCGGAGCAATGGGCGCGCGCGTCACCGAAGCCGAGCTGTCCGTCGGTCACGCGCACGAGAAGCTCGACGACGAGGGCAACCTCGCCGACGACGACGTCCGCACGGGGCTCCGCGAGGCCCTGCGGACCCTCATCGCGGAGACGCTGCCCGCCAGCGTCGCAGCCTAGACACCCTCGGTGTCCGACACCTCTTCGTCCTCGGCGAGCCGGCGCTGAACGACAGCGCGTGACAGGACGCCGACGAGCTTTCCGTCGTCGACGACCGGAACACGCTCGTAGTCGTGCTCCTCGAGGTACGCGAATGCGTCGGCGAGCACGGCCGACGCGTCGATCGTCGCGTTCGGGGGCTCGGCGATCGCGCCGAGCGTCGTCGTCGTCGGATCGAGACCCGGCGCCACCACTTCACGCACGAGCGTCTTCCGCGTGATCACGCCGACGAGCGTCCCTTCGTCGCAGACGAAGACCGCCCGCACGTCCGGTCGCACGAGGGCCTCGCCCGCCGCCTGCGCCGACGCGGATGCGTCGAGGGCGAGGGGCTCCGAGACCATCGCGTCCTTGACGAGCTGCTCGGACATCGCGTTACGGATAGACCCCGCGCGCCTCGAGCGCGGCAGAGACCTCGTGGATCGCTGCGACGAGCGCCGCGTCGCGGAGCAGGATGCCCCGCTGCTGCGAAACGTCCCAGACCCGGTCGAACGCGTCCGACATCTTGTCCGCGAGCCGGCGACGGATCTCGTCGCGGTCCCAGAAGAGCCGTCCGAGATCCTGGACCCACTCGAAGTACGAGACGGTGACCCCGCCGGCGTTCGCGAGGATGTCCGGCAGCACCGGGATGCCGCGCTCGGCGAGGATTCGGTCGCCTTCGTTCGACGTCGGCCCGTTCGCGCCCTCCGCCACGAGCTTGCAGCGCAGGTTGCCGGCATTCGCGCTCGTGACCTGGTCCTCGCGCGCGGCGAGCACGAGAATGTCGCACTCGAGCTCGAGCAGCGTCTCGTTCGTGATCCGCTCGACACCGCTCTCGTAGCCCTCGAGGGAGCCGTGCTCGGCGACGTACCCGTGCAGGGTCGGGATATCGAGACCGTCCGGTGCGAGCACGCCTCCCGAGATGTCCGAGACGGCGATCACGCGCGCGCCGCGCTCGTGCAGCTCGGTCGAGGCGATGCCGCCGACGTTGCCGAAGCCCTGCACGACGCAGCGCTGCTCGGCGAGGTTCCACTCCAGGCGCTCGCAGGCGCGCTCGACGCACATCACGACGCCCGCTCCCGTGGCCTCGTGGCGGAAGAGGGAGCCGCCGATCGACACCGGCTTGCCGGTGACGATCTCCGGCACGGCGTAGCCTTTCTGCATCGAGTACGTGTCCATCATCCACGCCATCGTCTGCTCGTTCGTCGCCATGTCGGGCGCCGGAATGTCGAGCTCGGGGCCGATGAACGGCGCGAGCTCGGCGGTGAAGCGGCGCGTGATGCGCGAGAGCTCGCCCTGCGACAGGTTGCGCGCGTCGCAGCGCACCCCGCCCTTCGCACCGCCGTACGGCAGGCGCAGGAGGGCGCACTTCCAGGTCATCCACATGGCGAGCGCGGCGCACTCGCCCAGGTCGACCGCCAGGTCGTAGCGAACACCGCCCTTGGTCGGCCCCAGCACCGACGAGTGCTGGACCCGGTAGGCCGGGAAGATCGAGTACGTGCCGTCGTCCATCTGCACCGGCAGCGTCAGGATCACCGCGCGTTCCGGGCCGCGCAGCCTCTTGGCGACGAAGTCGGGCACCTCTGCGAGCTCGAGGGCGTGGTCGAGCTGGGTCAGCGCCTGCTGGTAGAGCGGCGTGTCCCACTCGAGCTGCATTGCCGGATGAACGGCCTCGGCCACGGCCCGGAGCGTACGCGAAACCGCAGAGACGTCCGACGCTTCCTAGTCCAGAAGCGACCGGAGCAGCGCCAGCTCGTCCGGGTCGTCCGTCAGATACGCGCCGCGCACGATCGCCCACACACGGATCCGCCGGTCGTCGAGCCCTGCCGCGACGAACGCCGCGATGCGCCGTTCGGTCCGCTCGCGGTCGATCATTCGATACGACAGCGGATTGTGGAGCCACGGGAAGATGTCGTACTCCCGATCCGACAGGTAGGGCTTCGGATCGATCGCGACGTGGCGAGCGACGTGGCGGAGGATGTTGTGGTGGTGGAAGTCGCCGTGCGCGAGCCACTCGTGCCCGGGATCGAATCCCGCCCACAGCTCGCGGGCGAACGGCGTCAACGAGCCGGCGCCGTTCGCGAGCCAGCGCGGCACCTCATCGGCCACCGGCCGGAACGGCGGACCTGCGCGTCGCCAGAGTCGCGACGCCACATCGACCGCGACGGCCGTCGCCTCGTCGTCCGGTAGATCCGAGATGTCGTCGCCCGGGCGTGCGCGCTCTTCGAGGAGCGCCCGGCGCGCTCGATCCGAGCGCAGCAGGCGCACCGCGCCGTCGCCGTTCCAGAGCTCGAGCGCCGCTCCCTCGTCCAGCGACTCGTCGTCGCCCGGCCACGCGACCTTCAGCACCGCGTCCTCGCCGACGGGCGCGACATAGGAGACGTTCGACATGGCAAACGGCTCTCCGAGCTCGACGCCCCACTCCGCTGCGACCTCGTGGGCGACGCGCTTCGTCTCGGTGAGGTCGACCTCCACGCGCAGAGCTTAGGCGGGGCCGGGGCTGCGGCACCCCGACCCCGAGGCGAGCCTAGCCAGTGAGAGCCCCTCGATGCCAAGGAGATCGCACCACCCGGCCGGCAGCTCGACCGACGCGCCCGGCTGGACAGCCGCGCCTCGGCGAACCCGAACTCGGGCGTCAGCTGAAGGGGCTGGGTGGCCCTAGACTCGGCGGAACAGCGCAATCGAGCGCGACTCGACCACGACGTCGCCTCCCGGGACGGGTCGGTCGCACGCACAGTTCCCGGTCGCGAGGACGAGCTCCCAGTGAGTGCCGAAGCGCCGGGCCGGCAGCCGGAACGTGATCTCCTCGAAGAAGCCGTTGAAGAGCATCAGGAACGAGTCGTCCCGCACCTCCTCGCCGTGCCGTCGTCTCGGCTCCGAGCTCGTCACCGTTCAGGAAGATCCCGATCGCGCGCGACTCGGTGTTGTCCCAGTCGCGCCGTGTCATCCGGCGCCCGTCGGGACGCATCCACCAGACATCGGGGAGCTGCTCCCCGGTGCCGTCGAAGAACTTCGTCCGGCGGAAGACCGGATGCGCGCGGCGCAGCTCGATCAGCCGGCGCGTGAAGGCGAGCAGTTCCTCTTCACCAGCGGCCCAGTCGATCCAGGAGAGCTCGTTGTCCTGGCACCACGCGTTGTTGTTCCCGCGCTGCGTGCGTCCGATCTCGTCGCCGCCGAGCAGCATCGGGACGCCCTGTGACAGCAACAGTGTGGCGAGGAGGTTTCGCTGCTGGCGCGCACGGAGCGCGGTCACCGACGGATCGTCCGTCTCGCCTTCGACGCCGCAGTTCCAGGAGCGGTTGTCGTCGGTGCCGTCCCGGTTCTCCTCCCCGTTCGCCTCGTTGTGCTTGTCGTTGTACGAGACGAGATCGCGCAGCGTGAACCCGTCGTGGGCGGTGATGAAGTTCACGGACGCGAACGGACGGCGGCCGTCGGTCTGGTAGAGGTCGGCCGACCCGCCGAAGCGGGATGCGAAGTCGCGCAGCGGCGCCTGTCCGCGCCAGAAGTCGCGCATGGTGTCGCGGTAGATGCCGTTCCACTCCGACCAGAGGATCGGGAAGTTCCCGACCTGATAGCCGCCGGGCCCGACGTCCCACGGCTCGGCGATCAGCTTCACCTGCGACAGGATCGGGTCCTGGTGGATGATGTCGAAGAAGGCGGAGAGCCGGTCGACCTCGTAGAGCTCGCGCGCGAGCGCGGAGGCGAGATCGAAGCGGAACCCGTCAACGTGGCATTCGGTGACGAAGTACCGCAGCGAGTCCATGATCAGCCGCAGCACCGTCGGGTGCACCGGGTTGAGCGTGTTCCCCGTCCCGGTGTAGTCCATGTAGAAGCGAGGATCGTCGGGCACGAGCCGGTAGTAGCTCTGGTTGTCGACACCGCGAAAGCTGAGCATCGGGCCGAGGTGGTTGCCCTCGGCCGTGTGGTTGTAGACGACGTCGAGGATCACCTCGATCCCCGCGCGATGCAGTGCCTTGACCACGCCCTTGAACTCGCGGACCTGATCGGTCGTCGCCGCGTACAGCGAGTGCGGCGCGAGATAGCCGATCGTCGAATAGCCCCAGTAGTTCGTGAGGCCGCGGTCATGGAGGAAGCCCTCGTCGACGATGTGGTGGATCGGCAGCAGCTCGACGGCGGTCACACCGAGTGACTTGAGGTAGTCGATGGCGCCGGCGCTCGCCAGTCCGCCGTACGTCCCGCGGAGGTCGTCGCGCACCTGCTCGCGCAGCTTGGTGAACCCCTTGACGTGCAGCTCGTAGATCACGGTCTCGTGCCAGGGCGTGCGCGGCCGCGTCCAGTCGTCGTCCTCCCAGTCGAAGGTCGGGTCGATGACGACCGATCGCGGGATCGCCGGCGCGGAGTCCGTCTCGTCGATCGTCAGGTCGGCGTCCTGGCCGCCCCCCGGCACGTAGGGCAGCGTGTTCGCGGCGCGCCAGTCGACGGCCCCCTCGATCGCCTTCGCGTACGGGTCGATGAGCAGCTTCGCGGCATTGAACCGCTTGCCGGTCTTCGGGTCGTACGCCCCGTGGACGCGGTAGCCGTAATGCTGGCCCGGACCGACGCCCGGGAGGTAGCAGTGCCAGTTGAGCGCCGTCCGCTCGTGGAGCTCGATGCGCTCCTCGCGCCCGTGCTCGTCGAAGAGACAGAGCTCGACACGGTCCGCGTTCTCGGAGAAGAGCGAGAAGTTCGTCCCGTCGCCGTCCCACTCCGGACCGAGCGGAAACGCCTCGCCGGGCCAGACGCGGCGGCTCACGTTGAGAGCTCCACCGTCTGCGCGTCGAGATCGGCGACGAGGGTCGCATCGGCGATGAACGGGTCGATGTGATCGGTGAAGAACTGGAACGGCGCATGCTCGTCGTGCTCCTCGCCCATGAAGAGCAGCGGTGTCGAGAGGGAGAACAGCACGATCGCCAAGGCTACGCGGTGCGCCTGAGGCGGCAGCCGGTCACCGAGCGCACGATTGCCGATCTGGTCGTGGTTCTGCGCCGCGGCGACCAGCCGCTCGGGCGCGGGCCTGGCCAACTCGCGTAAGACCCCGTCGATCGAGCCGAACGTCGCGTAGTAGCCGTCGTGCCCGCCGGTCAGGAGCACGTGCAGCTCGTGATGCAGGTCGTCGAGCCACATTGCGTCGTGTCCCCACTCGTCGAGCGGCCGAAGGTCGTAGTGGCCCATCTCGCCGATGACGAGCCCCTCGACCCGGTCGCGCAGCTCACGCAGCACGTGCCCGGGCGACTCGTCGTCGAAGATCGCGTGCACCGCGTCGAGTAGCCCCAGCCGCGCTCGCCCGGGAACGTCGCCACTCGTCACCCTCCGACGCCTCGACGGTCCCGGCGTGGACGCCCTCGCCGACGTGGTCGAGCGGGCGGTCTCGCCCGCGAACGCGGACAGAGGCCTGCGACGAGGCCGGCGCCCGGACCCGAAACTCGACGCGCTCTGCGTCGACCGGGATCGCTCCGAAGGCTGGCATGAGGGAGGCGGACATCGCTTCCTACGGCGCGGCGAGCTCGGACGGCTGCAGCCAGATCACGCTCAGCGGCGGCAGCGTCAGCGAGACCGAGAACTGCTGTCCGTGCCACGGCCGCGGCTCCGTCTCCACCCGGCCGAGGTTCCCGACGCCGGTGCCGCCGTAGTAGGCGGAGTCCGTGTTCAGAACCTCCGACCAGGTGCCGCCGAGCGGCAGACCGACGCGGTAGCCCTCGCGCGGCACCGGCGAGAGGTTGGCGATGCAGACGATCTGGCGCGTTCCGTCCTGCGAGAGCCGGGCGAAGACGAGCACGTTGTTGAGCGCGTCGTTCGGCTCGATCCAGCGGAACCCCTCGGGTGAGAAATCGACCTCCCAGAGCGCGGGCTCCTCGCGGTAGATGCGATTCAGGTCGCGCATCAGGTCGCGGATGCCCGCATGGTCGGCGTGGTCGAGCAGCCACCACGGGAGCTCGTCCTCGTGCGCCCACTCCCACGGGCTAGCGAGCTCACCGCCCATGAACAGGAGCTTCTTGCCGGGATGCGCCCACATGTAGGCGTACAGCGCACGCAGGTTGGCAAGCTGCTGCCAGCGGTCGCCCGGCATCTTCGAGAGCAACGACCCCTTGCCGTGCACGACCTCGTCGTGCGAGAGCGGCAGGACGAAGTTCTCGTTCCACGCGTAGACGAGCGAGAACGTCAGCTCGTGATGGTGGAAGCGGCGATGGATCGGGTCGTGCTGGAAGTAGCCGAGCGTGTCGTGCATCCAGCCCATGTTCCATTTGAACCCGAAACCGAGACCACCGAGATAGGTCGGGCGCGAGACGCCGGGCCACGCAGTGGACTCCTCGGCAGCCGAGATGACCCCGGGCTCGCGCGCGTGCACGAGCTCGTTCAGCTCCTTCAGGAACGCGACGGCGTCGAGGTCCTCGCGGCCGCCGAACTGGTTCGGGACCCACTCGCCTTCCTTGCGCGAGTAGTCGAGATAGAGCATCGAGGCGACCGCGTCGACCCGGAGGCCGTCAGCGTGGTACTCGCGCAGCCAGAAGAGCGCGTTCGCGAGCAGGAAGTTCTGCACCTCGGTCCGCCCGAGGTTGAAGACGAGCGTGCCCCAGTCGGGATGCGCGCCGCGTCGCGGGTCGGCATGCTCGTAGAGGGCCGTCCCGTCGAACCGCGCGAGCGCCCATTCGTCGCGCGGGAAGTGCGCCGGCACCCAGTCGAGCAGCACGCCGATCCCGTTCTCGTGCAGATGGTCGACGAAGTAGCGGAAGTCGTCGGGCGAGCCGAGCGTCGAGAGCGTCGCGTAGTAGCCGGTCACCTGATACCCCCACGAGCCCGAGTACGGGTGGTGCATCACCGGCAACAGCTCGACATGCGTGAAGCCGAGGTCGCGCACGTACGTCGCCAGCTGGTCGGCGAGCTCGCGCCACCCGAGGCCCTTGCGCCACGACGGCGCATGCACCTCGTAGACCGTCATCGGCCCGGTCAGCGGCTCCTGACCGCGGCGGCGCTCGATCCAGGCGGCGTCGCGCCACGTGTGCTCCGACTGGAAGACGACCGACGCGGTCTTCGGCGGGACCTCGGCCTCGAACGCGAGCGGGTCGGCCTTCTCCCTCCCGTCCAGGTGGAACTTGTAGCGCTGGCCGATCGACGCTCCCGGTGCGACGCCTTCCCAGATCCCGGTCTGGTCGACCGGGCTGAGCCGGTTCAGGGCAGGGTCCCAGTCGTTGAAGTCGCCGACGACGCTGACGTAGCCCGCGTTCGGCGCCCAGACCGCGAAGCGCACGCCGTCTTCGACCGCGTGCGCCCCGAGCTTCGCATAGAGCTCCTCGTGCCGGCCGGCCCGTGCGAGCCAGATGTCGAGCTCGCCGAACGCCGATGTCGCCTTCGCCCGGGTCACACCGGCACGTCCTCGGCGAGCATCCGCTCGATCCCGGCGACGGGGATCCCCACCCAGTCGGGCCGGTGATTCAGCTCGTAGCGCAGCTCGTACACGGCCTTCTCCAGCTCGAACACGCTCAACAGCCGGTCCATCCCGCTCCCGGACGGCACGAGCGACTGCTCCACGGTCGACCGGTAGCCGGCGAGGAACTGCGCACGCGCCTGTTCCTCCCAGCCGGGCGGAGGCTCGACGCCGCGCAGGAGCGGGCTTGCGGAGGCCGCGTAGGCGAACGAGCGCAGCATCCCCGCGACGTCCCGCAGCGGGCTCCGTTTGCGGCGGCGCTCCGGGAGCGAGCGCGCGGGCTCGCCCTCGAAGTCGAGGATCACCCAGTCGCCGTTCGCCCAGAGGGTCTGCCCGAGGTGGAAGTCGCCGTGGTGGCGAATGACGCGTCCGGCGCCGCCGAGGTTCGTCAGCATGCGCAGCCGTTCGCGCACCTCCTCGCCGCGTCCGCGAATCGGATCGAGCTCCGGCACGTCGTCCGGTAGGTCGAGGAAGACCGACTCGATCTCCTCGTCGACGGTCGCGGTGAGCAGCCCGAGCGACTCGATCGACGTCTCCTCCGGCGAGAAGCTCGCGTCGTGGGGGTCGGAGCCGAGGATCGAGTGCATGCGGCCCGTCACCTCGCCGAGGCGGCGCGTGCTCTCGATGAACTCCTCCGTGCCGCCGCTCATCGTGTCGAGCGCGTGCTCCCACCCGTCCCGGCCGCCGACGAACCGCTGCATGATGCCGAGCGTCACGTCCATCTGCCGCCCGGTGTACGAGTACCAGCCGACGAGCTGCGCGATGTTCTCGAAACCGTGCTCGGTGAGGAAGCGCAGCAGCTCGAGCTCGGGATTGATCCCCGCCTCGAGCCGCCTGAAGACCTTGAGGATCAGCTCCTCGTCGAACACGATCGACGTGTTCGACTGCTCGGCACCGACCGGGCGCGCCTCGCGCCACTCGCCGGCGAACCCGGAGACGGAGGCGAACTCGATCACGCCGTCCTCGCCCGGCACCTTGACGCCGCGGCGCATCATCGAGACGAGCTCGCGGACGCTGCGCGGATCGGTGAGCGCGTCGAGCGTCTCGTCCGCCAGCAACTGATAGGTCTCGTGGGTGCCCGTGTCGAATCGGATCTCGACGAGCAGGAGCTCGAGCCGCGGGCCTTCCTCACGCAGCACGCTGCGGTCGACGATCTGCGAGTGCGACACGTCCCTCGTCTTCGAGGCGTACCAGCGCTGGCTCGTGACGAAATCGATCAGCTCTTGTTCGGTCGTCATTCGGCGTCGTCCCTCTTGAGCTGGAACCAGAAGAATCCGCGCGGCGCCATCGTCAGCAGATAGGGCAGCTCGCCGATGCGCGGAAAGCGTGTGCGGCCGAACATCTCCTCCGGCACGTAGCCCTCCCAGCGCGACAGATCGAGCTCGACGGCCTGCGCCGAGCGGGCCAGGTTGTGGACGCAGAGCACGATGTCGTCCTCGTAGGTGCGCACGTGCGCAAAGATGCGCGGGTTCTCGGGCCGGAGCGCCTCGTAGGTGCCGAGCCCGAACACCGGATGATCCTTGCGCAGTGCGATCAGGCGATGCAGCCAGCGCAGCAGCGAGTTCGGCTGCCGCAGCTGCGCCTCGATGTTGACCGCCTGAAAGCCGTAGACCGGGTCCATGAGCGGCGGCAGGTAGAGCTGCTGGAAGTCCGCACGCGAGAAGCCACCGTTCCGGTCGCCCGTCCATTGCATCGGCGTGCGCACGCCGTCGCGGTCGCCGAGGAAGATGTTGTCGCCCATCCCGATCTCGTCTCCGTAGTAGAGGACGGGCGAGCCCGGGAGCGAGAAGAGAATTGCGTGCATCAGCTGGATCTCGTCGCGTCCATTGTCCAACAACGGCGCGAGACGGCGGCGAATGCCGAGATTCAGCTTCATCCGCGGGTCCTTCGCGTACTCCTCGTAGAGATAGTCGCGCTCGTCATCGGTCACCATCTCGAGCGTCAACTCGTCGTGGTTGCGAAGGAACAGGCCCCATTGCGCGTTGTCGGGGATCGGCGGCGTCGACTCGAGGATCTCGACCATGGGCAGCGCATCCTCGCGGCGGATCGCCATGAACATGCGCGGCATCACCGGGAAATGAAACGCCATGTGGCATTCGTCGCCCTCGCCGAAGTACTCGACGACGTCGGCCGGCCACTGGTTCGCCTCCGCGAGCAGGACGCGGTCCGAATAGCGGGCGTCGACCTCCGCCCGGACCCGCCGCAGAAACGCATGGGTCTCCGGGAGGTTCTCGCCGTTCGTGCCGTCGCGTTCGTACAGATACGGGACCGCGTCGAGACGGAACCCATCGAGCCCGAGGTCGAGCCAGAAGCGCAGCACGTTCAGCATCTGCTCCTGCACCTCGGGGTTGTCGTAGTTCAGGTCGGGCTGGTGGCTGAAGAACCGGTGCCAGTAGTACTGGCCGCGCACCGGGTCCCACGTCCAGTTCGACGGCTCGGTGTCGATGAAGATGATGCGCGCCTCGCCCCACCGCACGTCGTCGTCTCCCCAGACGTACCAGTCGCCGTACGGCCCGGTCGGATCGGTCCGGCTCTCGTGGAACCACGGATGGTCGGACGAGGTGTGGTTCATGACGAGGTCGGCGATCACGCGCATCCCGCGCTGGTGAGCCTGGTCGACGAAGTAGGTGAAGTCCTCGACGTTGCCGTAGTCCGGATGGATGCCGAAGAAGTCGGCGATGTCGTAACCGCCGTCGCGCAGCGGGCTCGGGAAGCACGGGAGCAGCCACAGACAGTCGACGCCGAGCCACTGCAGGTAGTCGAGCTTCTCGGCGAGACCGCGGAAGTCGCCGGAGCCGTCGTCGTTGCCGTCGTAGAAGCCGCGCAGGTGGATCTCGTAGAAGACCGCCTTCTTGAACCACAGTGGGTCGCGCTCGAACCAGTTCGCGGGGTCGGTCATCTCCGACGCCTCATGTGTGGACCTTGATCAAGTGAGCCTTTCCCGGACCGAGCTTGACGTAGTTGCGGCCGACCCGCCAGGTGAAGTCGCGTTCCTCGAGCAGGTCGTGCGCGTCGAAGGCCGGCGGCACACCGAGCGCGACCGGGACGACGCACACCCCCTCCTGCTCCGTGAACGGATCGATGTTGACGATGCAGAGCACGTCGCCCTTGGCGTACGCGATCAGCTGGTCGTTCTCCGTCTCGAGCCAGCGAAGGTTCTCGAGTCGTTGCAGCGCCGGCTCGGCGCGCCGGAGCTCGTTCAGGCGCGCAACGAGCGGCAGCAGCGGTCCGTCGAGCGCGCGGCGCTTGACCTCGAATTTCTCGGAGTCGAGGTACTCCTCGGAGCCGTTCGCGACGGCCCGGTTCTCGAACGACTCGAAGCCGGAGTAGATGCCGTACGACGGTGAGAGCGTCGCGGCCAGAACGAGCCGCGCCTCGAAGGCGGGCGGACCGCCGACCTGCAGGTACTCGTGCAGGATGTCGGGCGTGTTCACGAATGCGTTCGGCCGGTAGAACTGCGACCACGCGAGCAGCTGCTCGACGTACTCGACGAGCTCGGCCTTCGTGTTCTTCCAGGTGAAGTACGTGTAGCTCTGGGCGAAGCCCAGCTTCGCCAGC
The DNA here is from genome assembly GCA_963828655.1 of uncultured Thermoleophilia bacterium. Taxonomy (GTDB): domain Bacteria; phylum Actinomycetota; class Thermoleophilia; order Gaiellales; family Gaiellaceae; genus PALSA-600. The sequence goes on from CAWHFK010000006.1 coordinate 298,800, forward strand.
GTCGTCATCAGGGACGGCCGCGTGAAGGCCTCCGCGAGGAAGATCACCTCGGGATGGTCGCGCCGCACCTCTCCGATCAGCCACTCCCAGAAGGCCGCCGGCTTGGTGTGAGGGTTGTCGACACGGAAGACGGTGATCCCCCTCCCCACCCAGTGGAGCACGACGTCGCGCAGTGCCTGCCAGAGCCCGGGCCAGTCCTCGGACTCGAAGTTGACGTTGTAGATGTCCTGGTAGCGCTTCGGAGGGTTCTCGGCGTACTTGAGCGTCCCGTCCGGGCGCCGGTTGAACCACTCGGGATGCTCCTGCAGCCACGGGTGGTCAGGGGAGCACTGGATGGCGAAGTCGAGCGCGAGCTCGACACCGGCCGCGCGCGCAGCGGCGACCATGTCGTCGAAGTCGTCCCAGGTACCGAGGTCCGGGCTGATCGCGTCGTGGCCGCCCTCGGCGGAGCCGATCGCCCACGGGGATCCGACGTCACCAGGCTCGGCACTGAGGGCGTTGTTCCGGCCCTTGCGGTTCGCGACCCCGATCGGGTGGACGGGAGGCAGGTAGACGACGTCGAAGCCGAGCCGGGCGAGGTCGGGAAGCACCTCGGCGACGCCGAGGAACCCGCCCCAAGACCGTGGGAACAGCTCGTACCAGGCCCCGAAGCGCGCAAGCTCCCGATCGACGTCGACGGACAGTGCCTCGGAGACGACCTCGCCGTGCCGGTCGCCCGGTTCGGCCGCCAGCCCGTCGGCGAGCGTCGTCACAGGCCGTCCGAGCAGCTCCGCTCCCTCCGACAGCTCGCCCGCCAGATCCTCCTGTCCCGCGGCGGCCTTCCGCCTCAGCTCGTCCTGCCAGGTGGCGACGCGATCCGTCCAGGCCGCGACGCGGAACTGCCAGCGGCCGGGCCGGTCGACGGTGAACGTGCCGGTCCACCGGTCGTTGCCGAGGTGCGTGAGCGGCTCCTCACGCCACTGCGTCTCTCCCGGCGCGCACACGCGGACGGCGCCGCCGAGGATGTCGTGCCCGTCCTTGAAGACGGTCGCGTAGACGTCGATGAGCTCGCCCACCGTGCTCTTGACCGCATAGCGGCCGCAATCGAGGACCGGCTCGACCGCCTGGATCTGGATGCGTGGCTGTGGGCTCTTGGGAATGGGCATGGTGTGAGATTGTCCGTCCTGGGGTCGTCCTGAACTCATGCTGCTCGAACGCGCCTCCGGAATCCTGCTGCATCCGACCTCGTTGCCGAACGGGGTACTGGATAACAACGCCTTCGAGTTCGTGGACTGGCTGGCCGCCGCAGGACAGTCATGGTGGCAGGTCCTCCCGCTCGGGCCGCCCGAGGGCCTCACCGGTTCGCCCTACATGTCGCCGTCGGCCTTCGCCGGCTCGCCCGGCATCCTCGCCGCCCCGCACGCCCGGGTGACGAAGAGCGAGGCCGACGCGTTCCGTGCCCGTCACGCGTACTGGCTCGACGACTGGGTCGCCTACGGCGGGAACATCGAGGACCAGGTTCGGTTCGAGCGCGAATGGCAGGCGCTGCGCGCCTATGCGGCGGAACGGAGCGTGCGCCTCTTCGGAGACATGCCGATCTACGTCGCGCAGGACGGCGCCGACCACCGCTCGCATCCCGGCCTGTTCCAGGCGGGGGCGGTGGCAGGCGTGCCGCCCGACCTCTTCGCAGCGACCGGCCAGCTGTGGGGCAACCCGCTCTACGACTGGCCCGCGATGCGCGCGGACCGCTATCGCTGGTGGATCGAGCGCTTCCGCCGCACGTTCGAGCTCGTCGACCTGACGCGCGTCGACCACTTCCGCGGCTTCGTCTCGTACTGGGCGGTGCCGGCAGGCGAGCCGACCGCGGAGCACGGCCGGTGGCGCCGCGGCCCGGGCGCCGCCGTGTTCCGTGCGGTCGAGCGCGAGCTCGGCGAGCTCGCCGTCGTCGCGGAGGACCTCGGCGTGATCACGGAGCCCGTCGTGCGCCTGCGCCGGGAGCTCGGCTTCCCGGGCATGGCCGTCCTCCACTTCGCGCTCGGACGCGACCCGTCGAATCCCCATCTGCCGGAGAACCACCACGAGCAGTCGGTCGTCTACACGGGCACCCACGACAACGACACGACGCGCGGGTGGTGGGACTCGCTCTCCGCCGCCGACCGGGCGTGGACCGGGCTCGACCCAGCCGACCCCGCGTGGTCCCTGATCGAGGTCGCCTGGCGTTCACGCGCAGCGCTTGCGGTCGCGCCGCTACAGGACGTGCTCGACCTCGGAAACGAGGCCCGCATGAACCTGCCCGGCACCGAGCAGGGCAACTGGCAGTGGCGCTATTCGCCGGCCGAGCTGACCGGCGGGCTCGCGCACCGGCTGGCCGAGCTCACCGCCTCGGCCAACCGCCGACTCGATCAGAACTGAGAGTGCCGGGGGAGGGTCTCGAACCCCCAAGTCCCCAGAGGGACGACCGGTTTTAAGCCGGCTGCGTCTACCAGTTCCGCCACCCCGGCAGACGTCAGGCTAAGAGCCTCACTGGGTGCTCGGGCCCATGCCGGGCTCGTCGGCGGAGAGCGGGATCCCCTCCGGGCCGTGGCCGCGGTAGAGGTTGCGGAAGTCCTCGAACGCCTGCTTCGTCGCGGCGTTGTAGGTCGGGCAGATCGCGATGTGGCCCTGGCCGTAGTAGCCGTTCTGCTGGTAGTGCGACGTCTCGCCGGTCCACGCCGTGATTGCGATCTTGCTGCCGAGGCTGGGATACGGCGTCCCGAACGACCCGTCGGGCTTCTCGGTGTAGAACGCCAGCAGCTTGGCCACAGTCGACGACGGGACCTTCGACCCCCACCAGAGGATCACACCGCCGTGCTCCTCGTTGTGGACAACCATGCGCGGGTTGACCGGTTGGGTGTAGAAGCCCCAGATCGCCCACTCCGGGTAGTGCTGGCCGTTCGACGGCGGGCTCGTGTTCCAGGGGAACTTCTTCGTCAGGCTCGGGACGTGCGTGCCCTGCCCTTTCGGCACGTAGGCGGTGACGGTCTTGAAGCTGCAGTTTGCGGCGGCCATGTCGGCGCCGAGCTTCTTCGGGTCGCCGGACTTGCCCCCGCCCAGTGCGAGCAGGAGCGCGACCACGATCAGGCCGACGAAGCCGGCTCCGGCCAGAGCGTAGAGCGCGGTGCGCTGGCGCCGCCCACCGTCGTCTGCGGGCTCACCCTTCCGGGTCGGGCCGCTGCGCCGCTGAGGAGCCTGAACATGCGGCGGCGCGGGAGTGCGGGGCTTCTTCTTCGCCATCGGGCGCGGGTATTCAAGCGGAAACCACCAAAGAGCCGCCGAAGAATGCCGCCACCGCAGCGGGGTCCTCGGCGACCGGGCAGCGCGGCAGCGCCAGGAGGAACGCGCGGCCGTACGGGCGCGTGCGCAGCCTCGGATCGAGGATCGCGACGACACCGCGATCCGCATGGCCGCGAATCAGCCGGCCGAAGCCCTGGCGGAGCTGCAGCATCGCCGTCGGCAGCGCGTAGTCGCGGAACCAGTCGCCGCCGAGCCGCTCGACCGCCTCGCAGCGGGCCTCGTGGAGCGGGTCGCCGGGGGCCGAGAACGGGAGCTTGTCGATCACGAGGAGCGACAGCGACTCCCCCGGCACGTCCACCCCTTGCCAGAACGTGGACGTCGCGAGCAGGACCGATCCGACCTCGTCGCGGAAGCGCTCGAGGAGCCGCTCGCGCGGCGCCTCGCCCTGCACGAGCACGTCGTAGGGGACGCGGCCGCGCACGCGCTCGCGATACACCTCGAGCGCGCGGTAGCTCGAGGTGAGCACGAGGGCCCGCCCCTCGGAGAGCGCGAGCAGCGACACGATCTCGTCGGCCGCGCGCTCGGTGAACCCGTCGCTGCGCGGATCGGGCATCGTGCGGGGCAGGTAGAGCAGTGCCTGCTCGGGGAAGTCGAACGGCGAGCCGACGACCGCCTCGCGCGCCTCCTCGAGCCCGAGGCGGCGGCGCACGAAGCCGGCGTCCTCGCCGGTCGTGAGGGTGGCCGAGACGAGGATCGCCGTAGGCCCGTCCTCCCACAGCCGCTCGCGCAGCTCGGCCGAGACGTCGACGGGCGCCCAGACGAGCCCGTCCGGCTCGGCCCACACGACCCGGTCGAGCTCGCCGAGCTCGAGGCAGCGCTCCACCTCGCCGGCGACGGCGAGCGCGCGCCGCCCGAGCGCATCGAGGTCCTCGCCCTGCCCCTGGAGCGCGCCCGCGAGATCGCCGAGCGCGTCGATCAGGACGAGCGCCGGCTCGGCAGGTACCTCGCGCAGCCGTTTGCGGCCGCTCGCCGGGGCGACCGCGCGCAGCAGCTTCTCCCCGGTTCGCTCGACCCGGTCGATCTGCCGCGCCGGCAGGGGGCGCTGGGCCTCGCGGCAGGCTCGCTCGACGTCGGCCGCGAGACGCCGGAGACCGGCGCGCGAGACCCGGCCGCCGAGCCACGACGCGGCCGACTCCTCGAGCCTGTGCGCCTCGTCGAAGATCACGGCGTCATGCTCGGGGAGCACGCCGCCGCCGGAGGCGATGTGCGCGAAGTAGAGCGCGTGGTTGACGATCACGAGGTCGGAGGACGCCGCCCGCTCGCGGGCGTGCTCGGCGAAGCACACGGAGACGAACGGGCAGCGGCGGCCCGAGCACCGGTCGGGCCCGACCGCCAGTTCGGCCCAGAACGCCTCGGTCGGCTCGAGCGTGAGCTCGGCTCGGTCGCCCGTCTCGGTGGAATCGAGCCACCCCTGCATCGCCTCCCACGCGCGGGCATCACGGCCGTCCGCGAGCAGGAACGGCTGGAACCCCTGGAGCTGGCGGCGGCACAGGTAGTTCGCGCGGCCCTTCAGCACCTCGACGCGGACGTGCCGTCCGATCGCGGCTGCGGCGATCGGGACGTCCTTCGAGAGCAGCTGCTCCTGGAGCGCCTTGGTCGCGGTGGCGACGACCACACGGCGCCCCGACTCGAGCGCCGGGATGAGATAGGCGAGGCTCTTGCCGACGCCGGTTCCCGCCTCGGCGATGAGATGCTCGCCGGTCGCGAGCGCGTGCTCGACGCAGGCTGCGAGGGCGGCCTGCTCGCGGCGCGGCTCGTACTCGGAGAGTGCATGCGCGAGCGGCCCGCCGGGGCCGAAGACATCCTCCATCGGGCCAGACTACGCGACCGAACGGACGTTCCCACACCCGCGCGAACCGCACCAAAATGCGCAATTTGCACCTTTCCGCCGGCTGCTCGCTTGACGGCCTCGGACGGCGCGGGATACGTTCCCCTCGTCGGATCCGGTAGGTCTTCGGACTCGCTGGATCCGGCACTCAGCTCCGGTAGGTCTTCGGACTCGCCGGGGCTGATTTTTTTGGTCCAGCACGCCTTTTCGGGCCGGGGCGCCGTCCGACGGGATCTCTATCGTCCGTCGGCCCATGGCAGCGAGCTTCCTGGCACTCGGGCTCATCCTCGGCGGTGCCGCCGTCTATCTGTGGGCGCGCGCCCAGATCGCGGGCGAACGCCGCGCGGCCGACGAGAAGCTCGTGCTCGTCAAGGAAGCGCAGGCCGGCTGGGAGGACCGCGTCAAGGCGGTCACGGGCGAGGCGCTCTCTCGATCCCAGAGCTCCCTGCTCGAGCTCACCGAGTCGAAGCTCGCGCCGATCAAGGAGACGCTGAACAAGTTCGAGGCCCAGTCGCGGCAGCTCGAGGACAAGCGCGCACGCGAGGTCACGGCGATCGGCGAGCGCCTGCGCGAGGTGGCGGCCGGGCAGGAGAAGCTGCGCTCGGAGACGGGCAGCCTCGTGACCGCCCTGCGGGCCCCCCACGTGCGCGGCCGCTGGGGCGAGGTGCAGCTGAAGCGCGTCGTCGAGCTCGCAGGGATGCTCGACTTCTGCGACTTCCGCACGCAGGCGAGCGAGCGGGACGACGAGGGCCGCCTCCTGCGGCCCGACATGGTCGTCCAGCTTCCGGGCGGCAAGTGCATCGTCGTCGATTCGAAGGTCCCGATCGAGGGCTACCTCGATGCGGTCGAGACCGACGACGCGGATCTCAAGCGCGCGCACCTCGCGCGGCATGCGCAGCAGGTGCGCGAGCACATCAGGAAGCTCGGCCAGAAGCGCTACTGGGACCAGTTCGAGTCGACCCCGGAGTTCGTCGTGATGTTCGTCGACGAGGGCCTGTACCGCGCGGCGCTCGACGAAGACGGCTCCCTCTTCGAGGCGGGCGCCGCCGCGGGCGTGATCGTCGCGTCACCGGCAACGCTGATCGGCCTGCTGCGCACGATCGCCTACGGCTGGCAGCAGGAGACGCTCGCCGAGAGCGCCCGCGAGATCTCGGGCCTCGGCCGCGAGCTCTACGACCGTCTCGGCGTGTTCGCAGGGCACTTTGCGAAGGTCGGGCGCGGGCTCGACAGCGCCGTCGGCGCGTTCAACCAGGCGGTCAGCTCGTTCGAGACGCGGCTGCTCGTCACGGCGCGCAAGTTCCCCGAGCACGGCGTGACGAACGACGAGCTGCCGGAGACGAAGCAGATCGAGCGCAAGCCCGTCGTCGTCAGCGCCCCGGAGCTCGTCGCTCTGCCGCATCCCGACGCCGACGCCGCTTAGCCGCCTCGGGCCGTCAGCACGCTGGATCAGCGAGCGAGGCAGGCACTCAGGGGCGGCGTGATTCCGCGCACCTCGCAGAAGCGCATCTCACCGATCGGACGGTGCGTGCGACGGTCGAAGCTCACCAGGTACCGATCTTTCGAGCATCCTGCGTCCCCCCGCGTTCGAGTCGGCGGTCTTCCAGAACGGGGCCGGGGACGTTCAGCCCGCCTGCGGGCCGGGCGCAACCTCCGTCGCGAGAGCGCCCTCGATCTTGGCGATCGCCGCGGCCTCGGCCTCGTCGCCGCCGTGGGCAGCGGCTGCCACCGAACGCGCCAGGTCGAGCACGAACGCGCGGTACGCGTCCAGTTCCTCGGGCGCCTTCTCCTGCAGGAGCTGTACCGACGAGCCGAGCGCGGCCAGCGTGCGCGACTCGACCTCGTCGATCGGCGTCGTGACGCCGAAGCCCGTGCTGTGCCCCTGGGCGACACGGCGGACAAGTGCGCTGTCCGACTTCTCGTGAGCCTCCGCGACGTGCTTGGCGAGTGCGCCGGCCTCCTTGAACGTGTCGAAGAAACTGCGGTCGCTGGCCGTGACCAGGAGGCCGGCTCCCATTGCACCGACGCGCAAGGTCTCGATCTCGCTGTCGTCGAACGTCTCAGACATCTCAGTCCTCTCTCGAGTTGCGTACGTGAGTCTCAGTCTCGCAAAAGCGCCCGCTCGCACCGAGGGAGGCCCGGCAACGGGTTCACTAGTCTGGGAACCGGATGAGGGCGCGGGGATCCGGGGTCGAGACGCGCGCGCGTGGACCGTGGAGGTCCACCTGGCGGCGGTTGCGCCGCGACCGCTGGTCGGTCGCGGCGATGGTCGCGCTGGCCGTGATCCTGTTCCTGGCGCTGTTCGGCGGCGCGATCGTCGCCCGCATCGTCGGGCACGACGGCGCCAGGCCGTTTCCCTATGCCACCAACGCGAATCTGAGGCCCGTCGGCCCGTGGACGCACGTGCCGGCCACCGCTCAGGTGAACCTCGACCAGTACGGGAACGTCCTGCCGCCCGCGCACAGCACCGAGCAGGCGCTGCTCGTGCTCGGCGCGGACGGGCCGCTCGGCCGCGACGAGCTGATTCGCCTCCTCGACGGCGCGCGCACCTCGCTCGAAATCGCGCTCGGCGGCGTCCTCGTCGCCCTGCTCATCGCAATCCCGGTGGGCTCGATCGCCGGCTACTTCGGCGGGGTGACGAACTCCGTCGTCTCGCGCTTCACCGAGACCATCATGGCGTTCCCGCTTCTCCTCTTCCTCGTCTTCGCGACCGCGAAGGTGAGCCCGTCGCTGCGCGGCGTCTCCTACAGCTGGGTCATGCCAACGGGCGTCTTCAGCGAGGCGCTCCTGATCGGCATCTTCACGTCCTTCTACCCGACTCGCCTGATCCGCGCGCAGATCATGATGCTGCGAAACGAGGAGTTCGTGGACGCTGGGCTCATGATCGGAGCATCCGACTGGCGGATCTTGCGCCGCCATCTGCTTCCACACCTCGTGCCGACGCTGCTCGTCTGGGGGGCGATCGCGGTCGCGACGAACATCCTGCTGGAGGTCGGGCTCAGCTTCATCGGCGTCGGCGTGCAACCATCGACGCCGACCTGGGGATCGCTCCTCGCGACTGCGTGGGGGACCGTCTACAACCCGATCACCTTCGGACACGGTCAGACGCCGTGGCAGACGATCATCCCGACCGCCGCGATCCTGATCACCGTTCTGTCGCTCAACCAGGTGTCCGAAGGGATCCGGCGCGCGATCGAGCCCTGGGCGCAGCGATGAGGCGTGTCGTCGCATTCAGCGCGCGCCGGTTCGCGGCGGCGATCTTCACGCTGCTGACCCTGATCGCGGTCGCGTTCGTCGTCTACTGGGCCCTCCCGTCCACGCCGGCAGCGTTCGTGTATCCGGACGCGCAGCACCTGACCGACTACCAGATCTCGAACGCGAACCACCTGCTCGGTCTCGACCGTCCGAAGATCGTGCAGTACGGCGACTATCTGGCGCACCTCGCCCGGGGCGACCTCGGCCACGAGTGGACCGGCTCCCAGCTCGAGGGCAGCAGGCTCGTCCAGGTCCCGGTCGGGAGCATCGTCTACCCCGCCGCCGGTGCGACCCTGTCGATCATCCTCGGCGGAGCGCTGCTCGTCCTGCTGCTTGCCGTGCCGCTCGGCGCGCTCGCCGGGAGCCGCGTCGGCTCGCTCACCGACCGGACGATCTCGATCGTCGCACTCGTCGCTGTCTGCACGCATCCGATGGTGCTCGGCGGCGTGATCCAGAAGGGGTTTGCCGACCTGCATCTTCCGTGGCCGCCGATCGGGGGTTACTGCCCGCTCCTCTCCCACCAGGCGGGCTGCGGCGGCCCGACCGACTGGGCAGGGCATCTCGCCTTGCCGTGGCTCACCTTCGCATTGCTGTTCCTCGCGCTCTACACGCGCATGATCCGCATCAGCGTCGCCGAGACGCTGCACGAGGACTTCGTCCGAACGGCGCGTGCGAAGGGAGCCGGCGAGACCCGCGTGCTGCGCCGCCACGTGCTCCCCACCGCCTCCCTGCGGGTGCTGACGATGGTCGGGATGGAGATCGGCACGGCCATCGGGGTGTGCGTCTACATCGAGACGGTGTACGGGATCGGCGGCCTGGGACGGCTCGCGATCCAGGCGATGGGAGGAGCGACCACCTCGATCGACCTCCCGCTCACGGTCGGCGTCGTCGCCTTCGTCACCATCATCGTCGTGGTCGGCAACCTGATCGTCGACATCCTCTACGCGGTGCTCGATCCGCGCGCCGGCCGGGAAAGCTCGCTGAACCGCGACAAGAGCCTCGCAGGCGGCGTGATCTAGCCGGGCCGGGGAACGTCCAGCCGCCCTTTGGCGTTTACTACCAGTGAAGGAATTTGTCGGAGAGGAGCACTTTGAGCGACCAGAACGTCCGTGAATTGATCATCGTCGGCGGCGGCCCGGCCGGGTACACGGCGGCGCTGTATGCGGCCCGCGCCGACCTGGCGCCGCTCGTGATCGAAGGCTTCCAGTGGGGCGGGCAGCTGATGATCACGAGCGATGTCGAGAACTACCCCGGCTACGCCGACGGCGTCATGGGGCCGGAGATGATGGCCGACTTCCGCCGCCAGGCCGAGCGCTTCGGCGCGGAGTTCATCACGGACGACGTCACGAAGGTCGACTTGTCCGAGCAGCCGCTGCGCGTCTGGGTCGGAAGCGACGAGCACCGGGCGAAGGCCGTGATCGTCGCCACCGGAGCGAGCGCCCGCTGGCTCGGGATCGAGTCCGAGCAGCAGCACAAAGGACGCGGCGTCTCCGCCTGCGCGACCTGCGACGCGGCGTTCTTCCGCGACAAGGACGTCTACGTCGTCGGAGGCGGCGACTCGGCGTTCGAGGAGGCTCTGTTCCTGACCAAGTTCGCGTCCCGCGTCCACCTCGTGCACCGCCGCGACGAGTTCCGCGCGTCGAGGATCATGGTCGACCGCGCGGAGCAGAACGACAAGCTCGACTTCGTGTTGAGCGCAGTCGTCGAGGAGATCGTGGGCGACGTAAAGGTGGAAGCGCTCCGCCTGCGCAGCACCGCGACCGGCGCGACGTGGGAGGTGCCGGCCGACGGGGTCTTCGTCGCGATCGGGCACGATCCGAACACCTCGCTCTTCGTCGACCAGCTCGACCACGACGAGAACGGTTACCTGGTCACGAAGCCCGGCTCGACGGAGACGAACATCCCGGGCGTGTTCGCAGTCGGGGATGTGCAGGACCACATCTACCGGCAGGCGATCACCGCCGCCGGGTCCGGCTGCATGGGCGCACTCGACGCCGAACGGTTCCTCGCGACCTTCGAGGGCCGTCCGGGAACGGCCCTCACCGCGAACAGATAGCCAGCCGACGCGCGGGCTAGCCTCGGGGCGTGGCGGAGCGTCCCGAGTGGATCGATCTGATCGACCCGTCAGCCGACGAGCTGCACGACAAGCTGCCCCAGCAGGTGCACGAGACGGCCCTGCGTGCGCTCGTCGCTCCACACGTCCACGACGACGAGCCTCGCCCGCGGATCGTCTCCCAGGGCGACTACGTCCTCGGGATCTTCCTGATCCCGATCGCGGTTCCGGGCGAGGATCGCGTCTTCTATCAGGAGATCGACTTCGTGGCGACGCTCGACGCGTTCGTCACGGTCTCGAAGACGCCGCCGGGCGAGCAGGCGTTCGATCCCAAGCCGGCGAAGGAGGCGTGCCGGGAGCACGAGCACGTGGGGATGTACGTCTACCACCTCGCCGACCTGATCGCCGAGAGCTTCCTCGATCTGGTCGACGACCTCGACGACGAGATCGACGAGCTCGAGGACATGGTCGGCCCGGCACCGGTGCGAACGGTCGGCGGCAGGTTGCGGGAGCTCCGGCAGGACGTACGCGGCATCCGGCGCACGCTCACTCCGACCCGCGATGCGGTGCGCAGGATCGTCGACGACCGCGTCGAGCTCGACGAGGGCGAGCTGTTCCCGCGGGACGTGGAGATCGCGTTCGGGGACGCGTACGACAAGCTGCTGCGCGCAACGGAAGCTCTCGAGTCCTCGCGCGACGCGCTCGGCGGAGTCCGTGACTACCTTCAGGGCAAGATCGCGAACGACCAGAACGAGGTGATGAAGCGCTTGACCGTGATCGCGTCGCTCCTGCTCCTCCCCACGTTCATCGTCGGCCTCTACGGCCAGAACTTCCGCCACATCCCGGAGCTCGCCTGGGGCTACGGCTACTGGTGGTCGTGGGGCTGGATCATCCTGACGACGATGGGCCAGCTCGCCTTCTTCCGCTGGAAGCGCTGGATCTAGAGCGCGGCGGGGCTCAACGCGCCTCCACCCCGCTCGGCTGCCTCGGCCGCCTCGAGGACGTGCAGGGCGAGCGCGCCGCTCGCGCGGTGCGGGCGGCCGGCGCGCAGCGACTCGACGAGCTCGTCGATGCCGAGCCCGCGCGTCTCCTGCGGGCCGCGTGACTCGTACGCAACGAGCTCGCCGTCGTCCCGCCCGCTGCGCAGGATCACGTCGCCACCGAACGCGTTCGCGTCCGGCAGCACGAGCGAGCCGGTCGTGCCGTACACGACGAGCCCGCTCAGGTACTGGTCTCGCGCCTCGAAGCTGACGGTCAGCGTCACGAGCCCGCCGCGCTCGAGCTGCAGGACGGCGGCCGCGTGCGTCGGAACGTCGACGGCGATCACCTCGCCGGCGCGCGGCCCCGCGCCGAGCACGCGCTCGGGTGTCGGCGTCTCCCCGAACCCGGCGACTCTGGTGATCGGCCCGAGCAGCGAGACGACGGCGGTCAGGTAGTACGGGGCGATGTCGAGGAGCGGGCCTCCACCGGCGCGGAAGAACATCTCCGCGTTCGGATGCCACCCGTCCGGCCCGCCGACGAGCATCGTCGCGGCCGCTCCGATCGGCCGGCCGATCGCGCCCGCTTCGATCAGGCTCCGGCCGGTCTCGTAGGCGCTTCCGAGGAACGTGTCCGGCGCACAGCCGAGGCGCAGGCCGCGCCGCTCCGCCTCCTCGACGAGCTCCCGGCCCTCGACGGCCGTCGCCGCGAGCGGCTTCTCCGTGTAGACGTGCTTGTCGGCCGCGAGCGCCGCCCGCACGACGGGCGCATGCGCCTTCGGCGGCGTGAGATTGAGCACCAGTTCGAGCTCGGGATCGGCGATCAGTGCCTCGACGGAGGACGGCCGCAGGCCGTGCTCCGCCGCGAACGACTCAGCGAGCGCCGCGTCGAGATCGGCGCATGCAACGGGCTGCCAGTGCTCGAACGCAACCGCGTTTTCGACATAGCGCGCGGCGATGATCCCGCAGCCGACGACGCCGACGCGCAGCGGCGGGGTCATGCGGAGATCATTCGGCGCACAGCGTGGAGCGAACGCTCGACCGCGGTGAACGGATCGTCGCCGACCTCGTCCTCCTCGACGATGAGCCACTCGGCGCCCGCTCGCAGGGCGACGGGCAGCACGTCTTCGTAGCCGACGACCCCGTCTCCGACCGGCACGTCGTCGCGTCCTTCGCGGCTTGCGTAGTCCTTGACGTGAACGAGCGGGCAACGGCCCGCAGACCGCTCGAGCTCCGCGACCGGATCGGCACCCGCCTGCCAGATCCAGCCGAGATCGAGCTCGAGCCAGAGCAGGTCGGCCGGCAGCTCCCGCAGGAGGTCGAGGAAGGTCGCGCCACCGTCTTGCTGCCGCAGCTCGCTCCAGTGGTTGTGGAAGCCGAGCTGCAGTCCCGCCTCCCGGGCGGCCCCGGCGACTGTCTCGATCCGTGTGACGACGGACGCCGGCTCGGCGAGCGAGTCGGGGTCGATCCAGCTCAGCGCAACGCGGTCGGTGCCCAGCACGGCGAGCTCCGCGGCGAGCGGCCCGAGCTCTTGTTCGAGTGCCTCGAGCCGCGCGTGACGGCCGGCCGCGACGAGACCGAACTCGTCGAGCCACGCGCGCACCGTCGCGGGCTGATGGCCGTGCAGGTCGTAGAGCTCGACACCGTCGTAGCCCTGCTCGCCGAGTCGGCGCAGAGTTCCCTCGAGATCGCGATCGCATTCGCCGCGGACCGTGTAGAGCTGCAGTGCGATGGAGGCCATACGGTGACCCTATCGCTCCGTCCATCCGGCTACCCTGCCCGCCGTGCCGTACTACATCTGCCCGCAGTGCAAGGAGCGTTCGCTCGACATCGATGCGCGCGAGGGGTTCTCGACCCAGGCGCCCGCGTGCCGGCACTGTGGCTTCGGCTTTCTCTTCGAGCTGCTCGACGACTACTACCCGGCTCCGGACACGGGGCTGGTCGTCACCGACCAGGAGCGCCGGGTGCTCGCGATCGGGCGCGGGGTGTTCGAACTGACCGGATTCCCCGAGGCGGACCTGATGGGCCGCGACGTGGTGGACGCACTGCAGTTCTCGGACGCGAAGCCGGTCGACCTGGCCCGGGAATGGGGCGTCCGCCGTCTGGGCGAGCACCTCTCGATCCGCACACGCGGGGGCAGCGAGAAGCAGATCGTCGCCGACGTCTTCCCGGCCTACGACGACGACGGCGGCCTGCTCGTCGCGATGACGCCGAGGCGCGGGTAGCAGACCGGTCAGGTTCCGAGGCGGCTCGACGGGCAGAGGTCCGCCGCGAGCGGGCAGTCCTCGCAGCGAGGCTTGCGGGCATCACAGATCCGGCGGCCGTGCCAGATCAGGAGGTGCGGGAACCGCGCCCAGTCCGCCCGGGGCACGAGCCTGACCAGGTCGCGCTCGATCTTCACCGGGTCCTCCTGCCTCGTCAGGCCGAGCCGCTGCGACAGGCGGCGGACGTGAGTGTCCACGACGATCCCCTGCGCCGCGCCGCGTTCAGCCGAGACGACGTTCGCCGTCTTGCGCGCGACGCCGGGGAGCTTCAGCAGCTCGTCGAACTCCTCGGGCACCTCGCCGTCGTGCTCCTCCAGCAGCCGCTGCATCGTCCCGCGCAGCGACCTCGTCTTCTGCCGATAGAACCCGGTGGCGAAGATGTCGCGCTCGAGCTCGGCGACGGGCACGGCGAGATAGTCCTCGGGCCGCTTGTACTTCACGAACAGCTGCTCGGTGACGCGGTTCACGTTCACGTCGGTCGTCTGTGCGCTCAACATCACGGAGACGAGCAGCTCGAGCGGCGTCGAGAACGTCAGAGCGATCCTGGCGTCGGCGTGCTCGACCCCGAGCCGCTCGATGATCGGCCTGATGCGCTCCTTCTTCGGGGCAACCTTCCTGCGTCTCGCCTCCGCGAGATAGCTCCGCGCCATCGGTGAAGGATGTTGCCCTAGACGGCTTCAGCCCGCTGCAGTGGTGTCTGACACCGCAGGTGTCAGACACCATGTTCAGGCTCTCGCTACTCCCCTCAAGGCTGAAGATCGGAGCCGAACTGCCAGACGTGACCGTCCGGGTCGACGAATGCCGCATTGCGCCTGCCCCAGGGACGGTCGACAGGCCCGTAGACGATCGACACCCCGTGCTCCGAGAGCTCCGCGCAGAACGCGTCTGCGTCGTCGACCGAGAAGCCCAATTGCACCGTTGTTCCCGAGCCGGGACCGGCGACAGCGACTTGCCCGAGCATCTCGGTTTCCGCTTCACCGCGTTTCAGGAGGCGCACGAACAGGTTGTCGAACGGGAAGATGACCGTGCCGTGTCCCTCATCGATGCCGACGACATCGAAGATCTGTTCGTAGAACTTCTTCGAACGCAGGGGATCCTCGACGAACAGCGTGATCACGTTCACTGACTTCAACGACTGAGTCATCTTCTGGGACCTCCACACTCTCGGCTCTCCGGGTACGAGGAGTAGACCAGGTTCGAGACAGGAACTCATCGGGGCGCGTTTGGGCTCAGCCGATTTCCTCGGCTAGCGGAACTCGTCGATGCCGCGGCCGTCTTCGTGCTCCCACCCGTAGGCGGCGATGTGGCCCCAGCAGTCCGGCCTGCTCCCGTCGGTGTCGGTGAAGTCGTACGCGTCTGCGAGCTGGCGGGCACTGACGATCGTTCCGGCCCAGCGGCCGGCGTCATCAGCCTCGGCGAGCGCGGCGACACCTCTGGCCACGTAGGTCGGCGACTCGGAGATCCCGAAGCCGGGGCGCTTCTGTACTGCGTCATGCCAGTTTGCCTCGGTGACACCGAAGTTCTCCAGCATCTTCTCGGAGCGCAACCAACCGGGCGTGACGCCGACGGCCGTCACGGGGAGGGCACGCAGCTCGGCGTCGAGCCCCTTTACGATCCGCTCGACATTCGCCTTGACGAGGTCGTAGTAGAAACCGACGTTGCGCCGGAACTCCGCATTCGCAGCCGACGTGCCGTCGGTCATCTCGACCACCAGGCCGCGCGTCCCCTGGGCGTCAGCGCTCTTCAGCATCAGCGGGATCGCCGCCCGGCAGGTGATCAGGTGCGTGTGGACCCCCATCTGCAGCATCCGCAAGCCGCCGGCCCAGTCGTGCTCCCAGACCGGCTTGTCCCACTCCATGTACCTATCGCCTCCGAAGATGTCATTGACGAGGACGTCCAGCCGGCCGCGGTCACGCTCGATGTCTGCGATCAACTCCGAGACCGCTGCGGGATCCTCATGGTCGACCACACGCGGAGAACCTTCCCCTCCGGCGCCCGCGATCAGCTCGCCGGTCTCCTCGATCGTCTCGGGCCTGCCGATCTCCGAAGGCCCGGCAGTGCGGCTGCTGCGGCCGGTCGCGTAGACGAAGAAGCCCGCGCGGGCAAGCTCGACGGCGATCGCCCGACCGGCGCCGCGAGTCGCGCCCGCGACGAGCGCCACCTTCGCTCTCTCCGTCATGCCATCTCTCTTCCACCCCGGAGCCAAAGTCAATCACCATGCTGGAATGACACGTACTTGCCGGTGCCGTGCGGCGAGTCGTACGTGCCGACGTCAACGACGATATCGCCCGCCTCCCAGATGTCACCCGCCCTACGCCCCGCGTGTAGCCGTCACCCGCCCTGCGCCCGACCGGCCGGTGTTCAGACAGCGCCAGACGAGGTCCGACGGCTGACGGGGTTCGCGGCGCGGTCCGAGCCCGTTGGCGTTCGACCAGTTGCCTGCGCCGGCGTTCCCGCATGACGCCAGAAGCCGGCTAGGAGAGGCGGAGGACGTAGGCGACCGGTTCCAGCTTCCCGAGCAGGAGGTAGGCGAGCCAGTGAAGCGAGGCTTCCCACAAGTCGTACTTGTCTTTGCCGAATCGCCGGATCACCTCTTGACGGCGCCGGCGGAGCCGCGCGAGCCGGAGCAGACTCTCTGACACTGGCTGCGTTCGTTCCTCGTCGTATTCGCGGAACTCCGTTCCGATCTCTTCCAAGCGCTCAACACGGAGACCCGCCCGTTCGAAGGCGCCTTCCACCCTCGCACGTTCGAGGTTTTGCGGCACATTCCCGAGCGGCCGAAACGCAGCAGATTCGCGCGGTTCCAGGCGCGACGTCGCAAATACCGTGTAGATGACGGCAGCGCCGCCCGACTCCAGCACGCGCGCAACTTCGGTGAGGCCCGCCTGCAGGTCGGGAATGACCTCGAGCACGTCGCGGCACCAGACCACATCGATGTTGCCGTCGGCCTCGTCGATCTGCTCCATGACCCCGCGCCGGATCTCGATCCGCTGATCGAGACCTGCAGCGGCGACGGCCGCCCGCGCGCGGTCAACATTCCGGTCGATTGGATCGATCCCAACCCCGGTGCATCCCGACTGCGTCACAAGCGGAATCAGGTGCCGCGCGTCTCGACAGCCCACGTCAAGGAGTCTGCTGTCCGGCGTCAGCAGGGGCACAGTCAGGTCAAACAGGAAGTCGGGCGGCCGCGGCGCGAGACTTTCGCTCAGAACCGCGCGAAGTTGCTCGTCGCCGTCTCCGTAGACGAACTGCATACGGGCGATTTGATCCCGGTTGGCCATCTCAGGCCGATCTTTACTGATGGACGGGCGAAGCCGCCGAGGATTCGCGCATCGCCTGCGCGACGGTTCGCGCGGACCACCTGAGCTCAGTCGCGCAGCTGATGGATCCATCGATCGCCAGAATGGGATCGTGGAGGATGCACCGGAGCTGATGCGGCTTCGCTTCGACCGTCGGCTCTCGCACTCTCCGTCATGCGGCTGCGACCAGCCGCCCCGGCGGCTGGCGCAGGTTCGGCCCGGCGCACACCAGGTCGAGCGCCGGGCACCCGGCACAGGTGAACTCGCTCGGTGTCGGCACGAACTCGCCGGCGTCGATCCGGCTGATCGCAGCGGAGAGCTCCGCCTCGAGGACCGGCAGCTCGAGCCGCTCGAAGGTCGTCGACACGACCGCGTCCGGGCGTTCGAGGAAGTGGTAGACCACCTCGACCTCGTCGGCGCCGGCGCGGAAGCACGCCAGCGCATAGACGAGGCGCTGCAGCCGATAGTCGGCCTCCACGATCTCCTCGGGTGTTCCCTCCGCCAGCGTGTTCGTCTTGTAGTCGAGGACGAGCGCCCGCGGCCCGTTGCGCCAGAGCACGTCGAGCCGCCCGTGCAGCAGCACCCCGTCATGCTCGAACGCGAACGGGCGCTCGGGCTCGGCGCCGTCCAGCTTGGCGATCCGCGCCGCGAGCTCCGACTCGCAGTAGGACGCGACGAACGCGTCGATCCGGGCGAGCTCGTCGTCGCCGACGCCGGGGTACCACGCCCGGACGATCTCGCTGTCGGCCGCTGCCGGAGCACTCAGATCGACGAGCTCGAGCAGGCGGTGCACCGCATCACCGATCTCGGTCGCTTTGAGGCCGTGACCGCCGGGCATGGTCGCGCGCTCCTCGCGCAGGCCTGCGATCCGCTCGGTGTAGTACCGGTAGCTGCACCGCTCGAACAGGGCGAGCGCCGAGTACGAGAGACGGCGGACCCGGTGCAGCGGCGGCGCAGGCAGCGGAGGAAGCTCCGGCAATCGGTACCCCCGCGGGACAGGCGTCGTCGGCAGCTCGCTGAACAACGCGAGCTGCCCCGCCTCGTCCGCGGCGGGCTCCGGCGCCTCGGCGGGCGGCCGCGGCGCCCACCGGTCGACACCCAGCACGAAGCGCGCCTCCCCCCGCTCGAGCTCGCCGCTTTCGAGCTCGCCGTCGAGGCCGAGCCGCGCCAGCACCCAGCCGATGGGCGTCTCCCGGTCCTGCTGGCGATCCGGATCGATCGCGCCGGAGACAATCAGCCGGTCGATCGCGCGCGTCATCGCGACGTAGTAGAGGCGCAGCCGTTCGGCCGTGTCCTCCTGCTTCTCCGCCTCGCGCACCTCCTCGTAGCTGAAGACCCCGCGTTTCTTGCCCGACTTCGGATCGATCACGCGGAACCCGAAGGTCCCGTCCGGCCGCACCAGGATCTCGTCCGCGGACTGCACGCCGCCGGTGTCGCGGCCGGCGTCGGCGACGATCACCACCTTGAACTCGAGCCCCTTCGCCGCGTGAATCGTCAGCAGGCGCACCGCGTCTGCGCCTTCCTCTTCGGAGACCGCCTCGAGCTGCGAGGCTCCCACCGCCTGCTGGTCGCGGATGAAGCCGACGAAGCCCTCGATGTCCGGTCCGCGCAGATCCTCGTAGGAGCGCGCCAGCCGCATCAGCTTGCGGAGGTTCGCGTAGCGGCGGCGCCCGTCCCACTGGGCGAGCACCGCCAGGTCGTAGTCGTGCGCCGAGACGATCTCCTCGCACAGGCGCTCGAGCGACAACCGCGCCGAGGCGGCGGCGAGCCGGTCGTACCGCTGCCGGAAAGCGCGCACGAGCCGCTGGTCGTTCTCCGAGAGCGGTTCCGGCAGCCCACGCTCGACGCCGGTGAAGAGCGGGCGCTTGCCGGCGTGCCGCCGGATGTGCACCAGGCCGTCGTTCGAGACGCCGACGAACGGCGACGCGAGCACCGTGACGAGCGCCTCGTCGTCGTAGCGGTTGTGCAGCAGGCGCAGGTACGAGAGGAGGTCGACGACCTGCTGCTGGCCGAAGTAGCCGCGGCCCGTGGCGCGGTACGTCGGGAGGTCCTGCTCCCGCAGCGCCGCCTCGTACCGCTCGGCGTCGGTGCCCGCCGCGAACAGCAGCACGATCTCGCCGGGGGACGCGACGCCGTTGTCGACGAGCTCCCGCACGCGGCGCGCGATCGCCCGAGCCTCGCCGTCGCGCCAGCCCTCCCCCGCCTCTCGGTAGCTCCGCTTGTCGCTGACGAGCAGCTCGACCGGATGGCCGAACACCGGATCGGAGAACTCGCCGGAGGCCGCGAGCGGCTGGTACCCGTCACCGAACTCCTCGCTGAAGAGATGGTTGACGGCGGCGAGCACCTCGGGCCGCGAGCGATAGTTCCTCGACAGCGGGAGCCGCAGCGCAGCGCGCTCCCGACGCTCCCGGAAGACGGCAACATCGGCGTGCCGGAAGCCGTAGATCGACTGGAACTCGTCGCCGACGAAGAACACGTCGGGGGCACTGGACGCCGGGCCGGCGCGGAGCAGGTCGACGATGTCGCACTGCAGCCGGTTCGTGTCCTGGAACTCGTCGACCATGATCGCGCGGAAGCGAAGCTGCTCCGCCTCGCGAATCTCGGCATGGTCGCGGAGCAGATCGCGGGCGAAGAGCTGCAGGTCCTCGAAGTCGAGCGCCGACTCGCGCGCCTTCGCGGCCGCATACTCGGCGGCGAAGAGGTCGAGCAGCTCCTGCAGCAGCTCGCTGTCGCGAGCGGCCAGCTCGTCGAAGGCCGCCTGGTTGAGCCGGTCGCGCGCGCGCCGAAAGTCGGCGGTGCGGTCTCCGGCTGCGGTGAGATGCGAGAGATCGAGCAGCTGCTCGGGGATCGCCCTGAGCGCCAGCGCCGCGTTTGCTGCAGCGAGCTGCTTGTCGGTCACGTCGGGGTCGGCGGCCAGCGCCTGCGCCGCGGCGTGCAGGTCGGCCAGGCGCTCGGGGATGCCGGCCTGCTCGCCGAGCTCGAGCTGGACGTCGCGCCCCGCCGAGCGGAGCGTCTCGTAGACACCGGTCAGCATGCGGCGCAGCCCCTGCGCGCCGTAGGTGGCGAGTAGCCGCAGGCGCTCCGAGTCCCGGGTCGAGCAGAAGCCGGCGAGCGCACGCTCGAACGCCTCGCCGCGGATCACGGCGCCGTGCTCGTCGTCGAGCTCGCGGAAGCGCGGGTCGATCCCCACCGCGAACGGGTGGGCGCGCAGCAGGCGCGAGCAGAAACCGTGGATCGTCGAGATCCACGCGCCGTCGAGCTTCCGCGCGAGGTCGTGGCGCCCGCGCGCGTGCAGCGCCGCGCGAATGCGCGCGCGCAGCTCGCCGGCCGCCTTGCGGGTGTAGGTGATCACGAGCACCGATTCGACATCCAGCCCCTGCTCGCAGACGGCTCCGACGAACCGCTCCACGAGCACCGATGTCTTGCCCGTTCCGGCGCCCGCGGAGACGAAGACCTCACCCGTCGCGGCGACTGCCGCTCTCTGCTCCGGATTCACGTCAGGGACGCTCCACCCGGCACATCGTCCAGAGGTCGCACCAGGTCGGGCACGTCCCGCCCTTCGGGTCGTGGCGGATGTCGCCGGCCCGGATGCGCTGCGCGTAGCCGAGCCCGCGATCCCGCGCGGTCTCGACGAGCGACCAGAACTCGCTGTCGTCCAGGTAGTCGTTGCGCTGGTACCCCGGGAGGTCGTCGATCGCGCCGGCGTGCAGCAGGCCGCGGGTGACGCGCGCACCGGCCAGCGCGCGATACACGCCGCCGAGCGGCTCGATGCCGACGAGGTCGCGCAGCACGAGCATGTAGAGCGGGATCTGGAGCTTCAGCTCCTCGTCGATCTGCTTCGCCGAGTGCGCGCTCCTACCCGACTTGTAGTCCTGCACGATCCCGCGCGCGCTGTAGGGATCGACGTCGATGCGGTCGATCTTCCCGCTCAGGTAGAGATCGTCGCCCAGGCGCAGCCCGCGCTGCAGCTCTGGCGCGGAGCGGTCGGAACCGAACGACACCTCGAACCGGCGCGGGACGAACTGCAGCGGCGAGGCGGCCTCGTCGCGAACGAATCCCTCGAGATCACGGAAGAGGCTCTGGTCCAGCTCGGCCTCCTGGAGGTCGGTGAGGTCGAGCCGAACGCCGCCGCGCAGCGCGTCGTCCAGACAGCGCCGCAGGAAGCCCACTGCCTGTTCGACGTTCTCGGGAGTCACCCGGTCGTGTCCCAGCTCCTTCGGGAGCCCGGCGTAGAACTTGTGCAGAGCGCTGTGAGCGACCGAGCCGCGAAGCATCGGATCGACCGCAGCATCGATCGTCCGCGGCGAGATGATGCGCTCGAACAGCCAGGCGGACGAGCAGTCGGCGAAGCGCTCGAGCTCCGTGACACTGAACGTCGTCTTCGCCCCGTAGACGGCAAGGAGCTCGTCGCTCGTCAGCCTCGTCTCACGCCGCAGCGCGGAGCGCGCACGCAGGAGCCGCCGGCCCCAGTCGTTCGCGTCGGCGACCGCGCGGGCGCCGTCGGGGTCGCCGACCGAAAGTTGCGCGAGCGAGCGCAGCCGCTCCCGGTCGGACGGGGCGGCCTCGAGCTGCCAGGTGAGCGCCGAGAGCGGTCGCCTGACGGTCGCCCGGGCGACGTCGTCTTCGTCGAAGACCGCCGCGACCTCTTCCCAGAACGGGCTCGGCTCGCGCGGGCCGCCGTCGTCGGTCGCCGCCTCGCGCACGAGATAGAGCCGGCGGGTGGCGCGCGTGCACGCCGTGTAGAAGAGATAACGGTCGCGGCTCACCTGATCCGGCCGCTCGAGCCGGCCGCCGAGCTCGCGGCGGGCGTCGTCGTCGAGGAACGGCGACGTGCGCGAGCGCCTGGGCAGCGAGCCTTCCTCGAGGCCGAGCAGGAACACCGCCTCGTAGCGCCGCGTGCGCGCGCGCAGCAGATCGATCACGGCGACCCGCCCAGACTCGTTCGCGGACGCGAGCCGCACCTCTGCCCGCTCGAGCGCAGCGACCACGTCCTCCGGCTGCACCTCCTCGCCGAGCGCAGCGAAGACGTCGAGCTCGTCGAGCAGGCGCAAGGATGCGTCGTAGGCCCGCAGGTCGAGCCGCGAGGTCTCGCCGGCCGGCGGCGCGTCGGTGCCGTACGCGGAGCGCAGCATCGAGCGGATGAGGACGCGCACCCCGGCCGTCGGCGTCTCGGCACCGCGCAGCTCGGCGAGCGCGGGCACCGGCGCCTCGCGCAGCTTCTCCGCCTCCTCCTCGACCCGCGCAGGAGTATGGATCGCGCGGCCGCGCAACCGGCCCTCGACGAAGTCGACCGCCGACCGGCCGAGCCCGGAATACGGTGAGCGCAGGAACGCGAAGAGCTCGCGTCGGCCGGCGTCGAGCCACGTGTAGCGGAGCAACTGGAGCAGCGCATGGCCGAAGGGCGTCGCGCCGAGGCGAACCCGTGACTCGACCGCGTACGGGACGCCGAGCCCTCCGAGCACCGTCTCGAGCGGTGCGCGCCACTGTTCGACGGACGGTGCGACGAGCGCGATCTGCTCCGGGGCCGTGCCGCCTCGGATCAACGCGATCAGCTCCTCGCCGACGAGCTCGAGCGTCCCCCGGGCTCCGGCCGCCTCGAAGAAGCGGAGCGCGCCGTCCAGCGACGGCGGCGGAGGCGGAGACTCCTGGAAGAGGGCGCGCTCGAGGTGAGCGAGTGCCGGGTGCGCATACTCGGCCGACCGGGGCGGCAGCTCCTCGATGCGACCGTCCGAGAGCGACGACAGGTCGTCTGCCGTGCGCTCGAGCGACGCAAAGGCGACGCGGCCCGGTTCGTAGGGCAGCGACACGTGAACCTCGGTGCGGCCGGCGAGCGCCTCGAGCAGTGACCACTCCGCGCCGGTGAGATCCTCGAAGCCGTAGGCGAACACGGGCTCGCCGTGCCAGGCATCGAGGTCCGACTGGAGCCGCTCCGCGGCCCGGCGGCGCAGCAGATCGCGGTCCCAGAGCCCGGCCCGGTCGAGCTCTGCCCGGTAGGCGGCGCAGAGCTGCGCGAGATCGCCCGGCAGCTCTCCGGGATCGACCATCCCCTGCTCGAGCTCGCCGAGTGTCTGCAGGAGGGTGTCGGCGAACCCGCCGGTGCGGGCGGAACGCGCCAGGCCGTTCAGCGGCGTGGACGCGAGCGCGCGGCGCACGACGAGCGCCCGCTGTGCGTCGGTGGCGACGGGACGCTGCTCGGGATCGAACCGGATCAGCCGCCGGAACAGGTCGTCGAAGGTGCCGATGGAGCCGCTGAACAGGCAGCCGCAGCGTGTCAGGAGGTCGCGCTCGACACGGTCGACGTCCGACGCGTTCGGCACGATCAGAGTCGGCTCGTCGTCCAGGCGCGCCAGATAGCGCTCCAGAAGGAGTGCGACTTTGCCCGCATGCGCAGGCCCCGCGAGGAGGTGCAGCCCCACCTTCCCATCGTAGAGCGGCCACAGGACGGGTCCCGGGGCCGCTCCCGACGGAAACGACGCTCTAAGCGGCCGCGGCGCCCTTCGGCCGGCGGCCTCGCCGTGCGGCTGCGCGGCCCGGCATCTTCCCTGCGCAGTCGTCGCAGAGGTCGGCCACCTTGGAGCCGCGGCGGGCATCGCCGTAGGTCACGCGAAGCGTCGCTCCGTGCGCCTCATCGACCTCCTTCCCGCAGTTGTCGCAAACCAGAATGGTTTTCCGTGCCAATTTCTCCTCCTGGACGTGTTTTTCGGCCACAGTTTACGCAGCAGAACGCGAAGTGCGAATTCGCCACGATCGGAGCACACTCAATGTCGCCAGTTCCTCGGGATCGAGGCCGGTATCACGGGCGCCAACCACCCGCAAATGTCGGGGTCGAAAAATCCTCGATCGTTCTGTCGTCGAGATACTGTCGACCACTGCCGGGCTGACATACGCGGAGCGCGCAACTGCGGGCGTGTTTCCGAGCTTGTCCCCGAAACTGGTTCGAGGGCATCGCTAATCTTTGCCGCCGTGGAATTGAAGACGATCGTCGTGCTCGAGGGCGACCAGACGGGACAGGAGCTCCTCGAGGAGTCGCTGCGCGTCCTCGCGCCCGACGTGATCGGCCTGGAGCTCGAACTGCCGCGGTTCGACCTTTCGCTGGAGTGCCGGCGCGCGACGTCGAACGGCGTCGTGCACGAGGCTGCGGCGGCGATCCGCGAGCACGGGCTGGGCCTGAAGGCCGCCACGGTCACGCCGGAGACCCGCGGCGATGTCGGCTCTCCAAACCGGATCCTGCGTGAGGAGATCGGCGGGAAGGTGATCGTGCGCACCGGGCGCAGGATCCCCGGAGTCGTGCCCTTCGGGGGTGTGCACGCGCCCATCTCGGTGGTGCGCATGGCCGTCGGCGATGCTTACGGCGCCAAGGAGTGGCGTGAAGGCGAGGGCGACAGCGAGGTTGCGTTCCGGACGGAGCGGATCGAGCGCCATGTGTGCCGCGCCGTCGCCGAGTTCGCCTTCCGCGAGGCTGAGCGCACCGGTGCGAAGGTGTTCGGCGGCCCGAAGTTCACCGTCTCGCCGACCTACGAGGGAATGCTCAAGGAGGAGATGGACTCTGCCGCGGCGCGGCACCCGTCGGTGCCCTACGAACCGCAGCTGATCGATGCGACCTTCGCCCTGCTGGTCGCCTCGACCGGCGACCCGCTCGTGATCCCGGCGCTGAACCGCGACGGCGACATCCTGTCCGACCTCGTGCTACCGCTGTTCGGCTCGATCGCGGGCTCGGAATCGATGCTCGTGGCATTCGAGGGCGACAACCTCGAACCGACGGCGCTGATGGCCGAGGCCGCGCACGGGACGGCGCCCTCGCTGCAGGGGAAGAACATGGCGAACCCGATGGCGATGATCCTCGCCGCGGCAGCGTTGCTGTCCCAGTCGGAGCATGGCCGCCCGGCAGGACGCGCGATTCGCGAGGCAGCGCTCGAGGTTGTCGCGCAGGGGACGAAGACGGCCGACCTCGGCGGCGGCTCCTCGACGACGGAGTACACCGACGAGGTGATTCGCCTGACGCGCACGAAGCTCGAGGTCTGGGCTTCGCTCTAGGCAAGCATGCTTTCGCCACGCGCGCACACCGAAGAAGGCGGCTACGCCGAGCACGGCTGACGATTCCCAGCGGTTGATGAGCGCTCGGCCCCCGTAGCGCCCGAGGGCATAGCCGATGTTGTCGCCGACGATCGCAGCCACCGACGCGACGACGATCACCGAGATGAGCGAGTAGTGGTGGTGCTGCGGATTTGCAAGCACCGCGGCGGTGATCAGCACGGTCTCGCCGGGGATCGGCACACCGGCGGACTCGACGGCGACGAACACGAAGAGGAGGACGAGCCCGTAGTCGAGGAGGAGCTGCGTCACGCGGCAAGCAGTTTAGGCGGGGCCGGATCCGTGCCGACTACGTACGGTAGTTGCTCCGGGATGCGATAGCGTCGCCGTCGGATGAAACTTGGAGTCCCGAAGGAGCTGGTTCCCGGCGAACGTCGTGTTGCACTGATCCCCGAGACCGTCGGACGGCTCGGGGACGGTGTGGAGGTACTGGTCGAGGCGGGCGCGGGTGAAGCGGCGGGCTTCTCGGATGAGGCGTATCGCGACGCCGGCGCGACGATCGGCGATCCGTGGGGCGCCGATGTGATCGCGAAGGTCGCAGCACCGACCGCCGAGGAGGCTGCGCGGTTGCACGACGGGCAGGTGCTGATCGCGTTTCTGTCCCCGCTGACCGACGTGGCAGGCATCGACCGGCTGGCCGCGGCGGGCGTGCACGCGTTCGCGCTCGAGTCCGTGCCGCGGATCACGCGGGCGCAGCCGATGGATGCTCTCTCGTCGCAGGCGACGGTCGGCGGTTACAAGGCCGCGTTGATCGCGGCCGACCGGATGCCGCGCTTCTTCCCGATGTTGATGACGGCGGCGGGAACGATCCCGCCGGCGAAGCTGCTGGTGCTCGGCGCGGGTGTGGCCGGGCTGCAGGCGGTCGCGACGGCGAGGCGCCTCGGCGCGGTCGTGTCGGCGTTCGACGTGCGCCCTGCGGTGCGCGAACAGGTCGAGTCGCTCGGCGCGACGTTCCTCGACCTCGGCATTCACGGCGAGGAGACCGAGGGCGGCTATGCGAGCGAGTTGACCGCGGAGCAGCAGGCCGCCCAGCAGGCAGAGCTGCAGGCGCGGATCCCGCAGTTCGACGCGGTGATCACGACTGCCGCGATCCCGGGCCGCCCCGCCCCGAAGCTGATCACCGCCGAGGCCGTTCGTGCCATGCACGCGGGCTCGGTGATCGTCGACCTGGCCGCCGAGACGGGCGGCAACTGCGAACTGACGCGGCCGGGCGAGGAGATCGTCGAGAGCGGCGTCACGATCGTCGGCACCACGAACCTGCCGTCGGCGATGGCGACGCACGCGAGCCAGCTGCTCTCACGCAACGTCGCGGCGCTGGTGGGCCTGATGGTCGCCGACGGAGCCGTTTCGCTCGACTGGGACGACGAGGTCATAGCAGGCACCTGCGTGACACGGAAGGACACCGCATGAGCCATAACACGCTGCTCGTCTTCGAGGTGACGATCCTCGTTCTTGCGATCTTCCTGGGCTTCGAGGTGATCTCGAAGGTGCCGACGATGCTGCACACGCCGCTGATGTCGGGGACGAACGCGATCCACGGGATCGTGATCGTCGGCGCGATGATCGTGCTCGGACAGCCCGACAAGGACACGTTCACGTGGATCGTCGGCTTCTTGGCGGTCGTGCTCGCGTCGGCGAACGTGGTCGGCGGGTTCGTCGTCACCGACCGGATGCTCGAGATGTTCAAGAAGCGCGAGCCGGCGAAGCCCGCTGACGCACCGGAGAGCGGCAAGGGCTCTTGAGCACCAACCTCACCAACCTCTTCTACCTGGTCACGATCGTGACCTTCATCCTCGCGCTGCGCTTCCTCTCGAGCCCTGCGCACGCGCGGCGGGGCAACCAGATCGGCGCGGCGGGAATGCTGCTCGCGGTCGTCGTCACGTGGATCGACGTCGGCACCACGAGCTGGTGGGCGATCGCGATCGCGATGCTGATCGGCGGCGGCTTCGGAGCGGTCGCGGCGCGGAAGGTGAAGATGACCGCGATGCCGCAGATGGTGGCGCTGTTCAACGGCGTCGGCGGCGGCGCTGCGGCGTTGATCGCGCTCGCCGAGCTGCACCGGATCCTGCCCGAACCGGGCGCGCCGAAGGTGGACATCTCCGTCGCGATCGTCCTCTCGGCCCTGATCGGCTCGATCTCGTTCGCGGGCTCGATGATCGCCTTCGCAAAGCTGCAGGAACTGATCGGCGGGCGGCCGATCACCTATCCCGGCCAGCAGGTCGTCAACGCCCTCGTCTTCCTCGCGGGCGCCGCGGCCGGCATCGCGCTGATCGCCGGCGTTCAGGATCAATGGCTGCTCTGGGTGACGATCGGAGCGTCTGCGCTGTTCGGCGTCCTGTTCGTGCTCCCGATCGGCGGTGCGGACATGCCGGTCGTCATCTCGCTGCTCAACGCGTTCACGGGCCTCGCGGTCGCTGCGGGCGGCTTCGAGCTCCAGAACAACGTGCTGATCGTCGCCGGCATGCTCGTCGGGGCTTCGGGCACCTTGCTCACGATGAAGATGGGCCAGGCGATGAACCGCTCGATCGCCAACGTCCTCTTCGGCGCCTTCGGCCAGGTCAGTGCCGAGGCGGCCGCGACTGCCGCCGGCGGCACGGGCTCGGTGCGCCCGACCACCGCGGACGACGTGGGCGTGATGCTCGCGTACGCGCAGAAGGTGGCGATCGTGCCGGGCTACGGAATGGCGGTCGCACAGGCGCAGCACGACGTCCGCGCGCTCGCCGACCTGCTCGAGGCGCGCGGAGTCGAGGTCACCTACGCAATCCATCCCGTCGCCGGCCGGATGCCCGGGCACATGAACGTGCTGCTCGCCGAGGCCAACGTCCCCTATCCTGCGCTCAAGGAGATGGACGAGGCGAACGCAGAGTTCCCGCGCACCGACGTCTCGCTCGTGATCGGAGCCAACGACGTCGTCAACCCGGATGCGCGCAACAACCCGCAGAGCCCGATCTACGGCATGCCGATTCTCAACGTCGACGAGTCGAAGGCCGTGATCGTGCTCAAGCGGTCGATGAACCCGGGCTTCGCCGGCATCGACAACCCGCTCTTCCTCGAGCCGAACACGATGATGCTGTTCGGCGACGCAAAGGAGTCGGTCGCCAAGCTGACCGCGGCCGTCAAGGCCCTGTGACGTAGGCTTGACGGAGTCACTGGAAAGTCAGGCGCGGGCTATGCCGGCGGATGAGTGGGGATCTTGACGGCGGTACCGGTGTTCGACGGCCGCCGCGTCGAGCAGGCGGTCTCAGCGGAGCGCGCAGTCGAGGCGGTGCGCGAGGCGTTCATCTCACACGCGCGGGGCGAGTGGACGATGCCGCCCAAGGTCTACGTCACGAACTATCCGGCGGGAGACTTCCGCGCGATGCCCGCGCTCGGCGCGGGACACGCGCTGCTCAAGTGGGTGACGTCGTTCCCCGGCAACCCGCAGCAGGGGCTGCCCACGGTCACAGGTGTCGTGCTCCTGTCGGACGCGGAGAACGGTCAGTTGCGGGCGGTGCTCGATGCAGCAGCCGTGACGGCGCTCCGCACCGGAGCAGCGGCGGTGCTCGCGGCCGAGACGCTCGGACGTTCCGACGCGACGACGGCCGCCGTGATCGGCGCCGGCGTGAACGGGCGCGCGGCGGCGAGGACGTTCCTCGCGCGTGGGACGCGCGTGCTGCTCTGGGACGTGGACGAGGAGCGCGCACGACAGGTCGCGGAGGAGCTCGGCGCGGACGTCGCGCCGTCGTTGGAAGCTGCGCTGGCAGCGGACCTGCTCGTGACCGTGACACCGGGGCACGAGGTGCTGCTCGCCGAAGGCACGCTGCGGGCGGGCCAGCACGTGTCGCTGATGGGGGCCGACGGGCCCGGGAAGGCGGAAGCGGCCGATGCGGAGCTCGCACGCGCTCGCCTGTTCTGCGATGACTGGGAGCAGGCTTCGCACGGCGGGGAGCTCGCGCACGCCGTCGAAGCGGGGCTCGTTGCGCACGACGACGTGACGGCGATCGGCGACGTCCTCGGCGGCACCGCCGCAGGACGCACGTCCGACGAGGAGATCACGGCCTTCGACTCGACCGGCCTCGCGATCCAGGATCTGGCGATCGCGCTCGCGGCCGTCCAGGCGGTGGGCGACCTGCCCGATCTGCCGCGGCTCTCGCTCTAGGCCTCCGCCGCCGGGGGCGCCGAATGCGCCTGCAGGACCGCGAAACGAGCGGGGTCGAACAGCTCGAGCTCGGGCGGCTCGCTCGCCGAGGATCGCCCGTGCGACCAGGTCGCCGCAGGCGAGACCGAGCACATTGCCGTGGCCCGAGTAGCCGCCGGCGACCCAGACGTCCTCGCGGCCCGGCACCGGCCCGACGAGCGGCTCCAGATCAGGCGTCGTGCCCCAGATGCCCGCCCACCGGTGCGTCACCCGCGGCCGGGAGCCGACGAGCTGCTCGGCGAGCTGCTCGATCTGCGTCTGCACGAGCTCCGTCGTCGCCTCCACATCGGTCTCCTCGGTGGCCAGGGACATGTCGCGGCGACCGCCGATCACGAGCCGGCCATCCGGCAACTGATGCCAGTAGTCGAAACCGCCGCGGGCATAGTGCGGCCGCTCGTACCTGCGTTCCGGCAGAGGCTCGGTGACCAGCACCTGACCGCGCGTCGCGCGGACGACACCGGCGAGCTCGGGCAAGAGCCTCGCCGTGAGCCCATCCCCTGCCACGACGACGATGTCGGCAGCGAGCTCGTCGACGCCGACCGCCTCGCCCTCGCGCACGTCGGCCCCTGCCGCCGCTGCGTGCGCGGCGAGACGCCGGACCCAGCGCGCGGGCTGGAGCGCCCCGTCGGGCGGGTGGTGGATCGCGCCGGCGTAGAGCGTGTCGAGCGGCGGAGCCAGAGCATCGACCCATTCGACGGCGAACCCGTCCTCCTCCAACGCATCGTGCTCGCGCCGCAACGCCTCGCACTCCGCCTCGTCGATGGCAAGCCGCAGGCTGCCGACGCGCCGGAATGCGTCGCCCGCGAGCTCGGCCAGCCGGTCGAGCGCCCGCTCGGTGAGCTCCATCAGCCGCCGGGCGTGCTCTGCACCCAGCAGACGGCGGGCCTCGTCGTACGGCGGCGTCGCGCCGCGCAGCGCGAATCCACCGTTGCGGCCGCTGGCGCCGCCCGCGATCTCGCGCGCCTCGTAGAGCCGGACGCGCACACCGCGCTCGGCGAGGGTCAGAGCGCACGAGCACCCGGTCACGCCACCGCCGATCACCGCCACCTCGGGGCGACCCTCGAAGCGCCGCCGCGGTAGCTCCTCACGCGGCTCCTCGAGCCAATATGGAGTTTCGCTCACAACGGCAGAGCCTACGTCGGCATCAGCAGCGTCCTGGGCGTACCGGCGGTTAGGGGACAATGGAACCCCTTCATTCCCATGAGACGAGGGTCGGAACGGTGACGGCGGCGATCGAGGCGATCGGGTTGACGAAGACGTACGGCGCAACCCGAGCAGTGAGCGAGCTGGGCTTCCAGGTGGAGGCGGGGCAGGTGTTCGGTTTCCTCGGCCCGAACGGGGCCGGAAAGACGACGACGATCCGGATGCTGCTCGCCCTGCAGCGGCCGACGCACGGGCGGGCTGCGGTTCTCGGTCTCGACGCTCAGCGTGACAGCGTCGAGATCCACCGCCGCGTCGGTTATCTCCCCGGCGAGCTCGAGCTGTATCCGCGTCTGACGGGACGCCAGCACATCCAGTGGTTCGCACGCGCCCGGGAGACGCACGATCCGTCGCTTGCGACCGAACTGGTCGAGCGCTTCAGGGTCACCCTCGATCGCCCCGCGAAGGAGCTCTCGAAGGGCAACCGGCAGAAGGTCGGGCTCGTGCTCGCGTTCATGCATCGCCCCGAACTGCTGATCCTCGACGAACCGACCTCGGGCCTGGATCCGCTGATGCAGAACGAGTTCGAGGGTCTCGTACGCGAGGTCGTCGCCACCGGCCGAACGGTGTTTCTGTCCTCGCACGAGCTGGACGAGGTGCAGCGCGTGGCGGACCGGGTCGCGATCATCCGATCCGGGCGGCTCATCGCCACCGACACGGTCGAGCATCTCCGCCGGAGCGCTCCGCGAAAGGTGGAAGTCCGCTTCCCCCAACGGGTGAGCCCGTCCCTCTTCGCGGCGATCGAGGGAGTGACCGTCACCGCCGGCGACGGGACACGCATCGCCTTGCAGATCACGGGAGCGCTCGCGCCGGTGCTGAGGGTGATCGCCGAGCACGACCCCGTCGACCTCCTCGTACGTCCTGCCGATCTCGACGAGCTGTTCCTCGATCTCTACCGCGACCCACCCTCGCCCGACCCGCCCGATGCGCGCTGATGTAACGACTCTCGACCTCTCGGCCCGGTGGCGGAGCCTCCTCGGATACACGCTCGGCATGGCCGTCTACGCACTCGTCGTGGTCGCGCTCTACCCCGCGTTCGAGCACTCGAGCTCGCTCGATGCGTTCGTCAAGAACGACTCCACCGCAGCCGCGCTCTTCGGCGTCACCGGGCCGCTCTCCTCATCTGGAGGGTGGCTCAACGGCAACATCTACGCAAACTTCCTCCCCCTGATCATGCTGGTCATGACCCTCGGCTACGGTGCCGCCGCGCTCGCGGGGCAAGATGAAGACGGCACGCTCTGCCTCATCGCCACTCTGCCGCTGGGACGCACGACCATCGTCCTCGAGAAGGCGGCCGCCATGACACTGCAAGCGGCAGTCCTTGCCGTGGTCGTTGCCGCTTGTGTGTTCAGCGGACGCTTCTTCGATCTCACCACTACTCCCGGCAACATCGCCGCCGGCTCCGCGGCCGTCGCGCTGATGGCGATCGACTTCGGTCTCATCACCATGGCCGTCGGTGCGCTCACCGGCAGACGCGCAACCGCCCTCGGTATCGGAACCGCGCTCGCAGCGGCGTCCTACCTGATCAGCTCGCTTGCAGCCGTCGTCTCCTGGATGCGGCCGGCACAATACGTGTCACTGTTCTACTGGTCCGTTGGCGACAACCAGATCAGTAACGGCGTCAGCCCGGCCGACTACACGATCCTGATCGCCGTCGCGCTGATCGCCCTCTACGGGGCCGTGATCGCCTTTCGACGGCTCGACCTCCACTAGAGCGGGCATCCAAGCCGCTCCCGGTCGGTTACAGGTCGCGCCCGTAGATCACGTGTTCGCCGATCGGTTCGAAGCCGAGCCTGCGGTTGATCGCCCGCATCGCGGCGTTCTCCTCCGCGTTCGAGGTCGTGACGCGCGTCACCCCGCGCGCAGCAGCGGCGCGCAGGGCAGATCGCTTCGCGGCGGTCGCGAGCCCGCGGCCGCGCTGGTCACGCTGGGTGCCCGTGAAGCCGTGCCGCGCCTGCTCGCCCACGATATTGATGAACGCGAACGCCGCGACCCGGCCGCCGTCTTCGAGCACGACGGTGCTCGCGTCGAGATCGAGATCCGGGTCGCTCCACTCGCGCACGAACTCGTCCAGCTGGATGTTGTCGTTCGGGACAGGCGTCGGCTCGTCGAGCGCCGCCGCAGCCACCGCCTCGTAGACAGCCTCCGGCTGCAGCTCCCTCATCGCCACACAACGGAACCCCGGCGGCAGCGACGGCTCCGGCACCTCCCGCGGATCGAGCGCGATCAACGGGCCGCTCAGAAGCCGCTGCCAGCCGCGGGCGAGCGCCCACCGCTCGCCCTCCTCGCTGAAACGAATGAACGACGTGGCCTTCGTCGCCCCCACCCCACGCAGATGCTCGAGCAGCCGCCTCCCCAGCTCCTCCCCGATCCCCCGGCACCGCCACACCGCCCCCACCGTAAGCGACACCCACGCAGCACCCTCCGTCGTCGTCCAACTGTTCAGCCCCGCAACACCGCTGGCGACCACAACACCATCAAGCTCCACGACCAACTCGAGGATCCGAGCCCGCTCCGGCCGCGTCGCACGCGCATGCAAAAGCCCAGCAGACGAGACAACACGCGAGTCATCCGCAGCACGCAAAAGCCCCGCGACCACCTCGAGATCGCCAGCCTCCCACGGACGGATCACCAGGCCCGGCGTCCCCATCCGCGAACTAACGCGTGTGGCGCACGACCGCCGAGTTATGCGGTCGCACGCTTCGGCTGACCGGTCTCTTCGGCGCGCCGGCGCTCTCGCTCGTAGCGGGCCTCGATGATCGCCCACCGGTCAGCAGGGATCGGCTCGGTGTTCGCGCCTCTGGTGGCGAATCCTGAACCGCAGGCGTAACACTTCCACGCCGTGTGGCCGCGGTCTTCTCCGCGAACGCTGAACGCGACCACCGCGTCTCCGTTCGCGGCCTGGCCCACTTCTCCGCAGAGCGGGCACATCAGCTGTTGCGCCGGGCTCGCCTGAGCGCCGTGACCGTGCTTGCGTGTCAAGAGACTCATCTGACCTCCATCGTGAGAGCGGTCGTCTCGTTCGATCCGGGACCGACAATATCATGTTCTGATATAGATGAGAGGTCGCCGTTGACGCCACTACACCATGTCATGGTGTATCTTTCACAGCTTGCCGACACCGTTCAACGTGCGTGGGCTGACGGGAAACAGCCGAACTCGCTCCGCTCGCGGCCGAACGGCTGAAGCGCGACACATCGACCCGCACCGCTGGCTGCAGTCGAGCCCGCCGGGACTGGTCGTCCTCGCGCTCGCGATCGGCGCGGGCGCCGGCTTCGGAGCGGTCGCCTTCCGGTACCTGATCCTCGGCTTCACGCTCGCCTTCACCGGGCATCGCGACTACAGCTCGGGTGGGCACGCACCGTACGGCTTCTTCCACGGCCTCGGCTTCTGGTTCGTCGTCGCCGCGCCGATCGTCGGCGGGCTCCTGTACGGGCCGCTGATCCAGCGCTATGCGCGAGAGGCGCGTGGGCACGGCGTGCCCGAGGTGATGTACGCCGTGTCGGAGCGCGGGGGCCGAATCCGGCCCCCGGTCGCCGTGGTCAAGTCGCTCGCGTCTGCGATCTGCATCGGCTCGGGGGGATCGGTCGGCCGGGAGGGGCCGATCGTCCAGATCGGGTCCGCGCTCGGCTCGACCCTCGGGCAATGGACGAGGATGCCCGAGTCACGGCTGAGGATCCTGGTCGCCTGCGGAGCCGCGGGCGGGATCTCGGCGACGTTCAACGCCCCGATCGCCGGCGTGTTCTTTGCGCTCGAACTGATCCTCCGAGACTTCGAGGCGGAAGCATTCGGCGTGGTCGTGCTCTCGTCGTTCGTCGCCGACATCATCGGCCGGGCCGCGTTCGGCTCTCACCCGTTCCTCACACTCCCTCCATTCGAGCTGCATTCGACACTCGAATATCCGCTGTACGCCGGTCTTGGCATCGTCTGCGCGGTGGTGGGGATCGCATTCATCCACGTTCTCTACAGCTCGGAGGACATCGCGGACCGCATCTGGCACGGACCTGAATGGCTCCGCCCCGCAGCGGGTGGTCTTCTGCTCGGACTCCTTCTCCTCGCGTTGCCGCAGTTGTACGGCGTCGGCTATCCACAACTCGAAGGCGCAATCCGCGGACGCGATGTGATCAGCCTGCTCCTCCTGCTGCTGGTGGGAAAGATGATCGCGACCAGTCTGACGATCGCGATCGGGGGCTCAGGCGGCGTGTTCGCGCCGTCGCTCTTCATGGGCGCGATGCTCGGCACCGCCTATGGCGCAGCCATCCACGGTCTCGCCCCGGGCTTTCCCACCGCGCCGGCCGGCACCTACGGGCTGATCGGGATGGGCGCGGTCTTCGCCGCGGCCGCACGCGCCCCGATCACCGCGGTGATCATCATCTTCGAGCTGACCGGCGACTACCGGATCATCCTGCCGCTGATGCTCGCGATCGCCCTCGCCGTCGGCGCCTCGCGGCTCCTGTCCCACGACACGATCTACACATTGAAGCTCCGGCGACGCGGAGTCGACGTCGATCGCAGCCGCGCCCGTAGCGTGATGAGCCTCCTGCGCGTCACAGACGCGATGCAGAGCGTGCCGCTCTGCGTTCGGGAAGACGAGTCGGCAGGCGAGGCCATCAGGTTGTTCTCGGAGGCCACGGCCGATAGCGCGGCAGTCGTCGACGGAAGCGGCATCTACGTCGGAACGATCACCGCCGAGCGGCTTCAACAGGCGCTCAGTGAAGACGAGCTCGACGCGAGGGTCGAAGCGCTCGCCGACCCTGCCCCACCCCTACGCGCCACGCAGTCGATCGAGGACGCACTGACCTCGCTCCTCCGCTCCCAGCATGGATTGCCTGTCGTCGACGAGTCCACCGACGACCTCGTCGGCTGGCTGACGCCCACCGACGTGCTGCACGCCTACAACGCACGGACATCTCGCGGCACGGAAGCAAGCGCCGTCCGGTCGATCTCGCAGGCGGCACGCTCGCGTCCCGTCGCGGCCTCAGCCCGCGGTCGCCGTTAGCCCTTCGTCGCGCGGAAACGCACGCCCAGCTCGTCGAAGGCAGCCGCGAGCTGCGCCCGGTCGGCGCGCAGCATTGCAAACGCCTCCATCAGCCGGCGCTCACCCTCCGGCGTCAAGCGGAGCAGCCAGGCCCGGCCGTCCTCTGCCGACGGCCTGCGTTCGATCAGCCCTGCCTCCTCCGTCCGCCGCACAAGCTCCGTGACCGCCGTCTGCCGCATATGCAGCAACTCGCACAGCGCGGTGATGCGCGTCCCCGACGGGCCCGACGATCGGATCATCAACAGCAGGTCGTACCGGGGCGACGTCAGACCGGCCGCGGATGCGACGTCATCGGTGCGGGAAAGGAACCGTCGCAGACCGGTCCGAAACGCCGCAGCGCTCGCCAGCTCATCCTCGAGCGCGCCTCCGCGCGGCATCCTCGTACGGCCGGCCATCTACGGGCTGTGTACCACACCGCCGGTCCTCCGCCGGGCCTGGAAATCCCTCGCGAGGGGAGCTCGACCGCCAACCTGTCCGCTGATGGGCCGGCGCCACCGATGGAGGCACCGGCCCGCGGAACAGACAGGGCCGATCCCGGGGAGACCCTGAATCGGCCCAGGAGAGGCCTCAGCTCTTCACATTTGCCTTCAAGACGAGCCGGCTGACGACGTCACCGGCTGTCGCGGTACCAGTGATCAGCTTCTCGAGCTGAGTGTTGAGGGTCTGAGCCAGCGGAAGCGACGCGGTGTCGGCGAGCGGATACCGGAACGCGTTCGTTCCCGCAACCGGCGCAGCGAGCATCGCCATCTGCGGCACGGCATAGGCCTTGGAGCCGACACTCCGATTCGGAGAGAGGAAGTCCCCTCCCTGCCCGGCCCAGATCGCCGCAGCACCTGGAGTAGCGAGATACGAGAGGAGCGCCCGTGCGGCGGCACTGTCTCTCGCCATGACGACGGCGTCCGCGTCACCAATCACGCGCGGAGGCGCCTTGGCGTTGGTCGCCGGGAAGGCGAAAGCTCCAAACTGCGAGAGCGGCCGCACCGCCTTGGCCGAGTAGAGGACCGGGTAGGCGGCGCTGCCCCCGGGGACCATGTACGCCTTCGCAGGGCTGCCGAAGACCTCCTGCACCGCAGTTGCGTACGTGGCCTTGATCGCTGCGGCCGGGCCGCCGGCGATCGAGCCGCTCAGAAACCGCTTCAGGAGCGACAACGTCTGCATCACCGACGGATCGGTCCACTTCATCGCACCCGACTCGAGCTTGTCGTACCGGGCGGGCCCTTCGAAGGTGAGGTAGAGGTTCGCGAACAGGTCGGGCAGCGTGATCCCGGATGCGCCGCTGATCGCGAGCGGCGCGAGACCGTGCGCCTTCACCTTGGCGACCGTCTCCTTCAAACCTGCCCAACTCGTGGGCGCGGTGAGTCCGAGCGCGCGGAAGAGCTTCTGGTCGTACCAGAACGCAGACCTGTTCGTCGCCTTGAAGAACAGCCCGACGAGGTGCCCGTCGACGGAGCCGAGCTGCTTCCAGGCAAAGGCGTAGTTCGCCCTGACCGCGGGTGCGAGGAAGTCGAGCGACGACAGCCTGCCCGAGGTCGCAAGAGCGGTCATCGCAGTTCGATCTGTAGGCAGCGTCAGGACGGCCAGGTCGGGTGAGTCGGACGGTGACGCGGCGGCGAGGGCGGTCGCAACGTCGCCCGTGGCGGTCTTGTAGGTGACCGTGAGGCCCGGGTTCTTGGCGGTGAAGCCGGCGAGCACCGCCTGGAAGGACCGGGCGTCGCTTCCACTCCACGGCCCGACGACGGTCAGGCTCCCGTTCGCAGCTTTCGAGTTCGACGCCGCCGCCGCGACGATCGCGAGAATGATCGTGAGACTCGAGGCGGTGAAGAGCGCGAGTCGCTTCTTCATGATTTCGTTCCTCCTTCATGGCCGATGGCGTATGGCTCGCACCATGGTGAATCCCCGATGTCTCGAACGAGCCCGGAGCGATGAAGACGACGTGTCGGTTTTGTAGGAGTTCGCTCACACGGTTCAGCCGGATGAGAGCGGCAGATGCTCCGGCAGCGCAGCGAGCTCGGCGCGCAGACCGTGGAGACGGACGACCCTCGCATTCGGGTCGACCGTCTCCACCAACGCCGCCGGAACGACGGGCCTTCGTGAACGCAGGCGGTCTGGTACCCGAAGGACGAGGAAGTCGGGGACGCTGCTCCCAAAGGGGAAGAGAGGCGTCTCGACCGTGCCGAGCGCACCATCCGCTGCTTCTGCGCGAAACCCGCTGCAGCGCCTCAGGAGGCTCTCGACGGACTCGTCACGACTGGGCACGAGACCCAGGCTACGACCGTCACGTCAGCGTGCGTCCCAAGTTTCGCAAGGAATCGCTGACGATTCGAGCTCACGACGCGACGAGCTTGTAGCCCGCCTCGCGGACAGTGACGATCCGTTCGGGGTGAGCAGGATCGACCTCGATCTTGTGGCGGAGATTCGAGATGTGCACGTCTGCGGCTCGCGCCGTGCCGACATAGGACGCCTCCCAGAGATGCTCCATGATCTGCCACCTGCTGAACACGCGGCCCGGCTCGGCCGCGAACAGGGCGAGCACCTTGAACTCCGAGGGCGTCAGCCGGATGTCCGCCTCGCACAGCGTCACTCTGTGAGCGAGCAGGTCGATTTCGAGGTCGCCGACGACGACACGTCCCGTCGGGTCGCCGGCGGCCTCGCGCTCGAGCTCCTGCCGGCGAAGAACCGCCCGAATCCGGCTCGAGAGCTCCCGAGCCGAGAACGGCTTCGTGACATAGTCGTCCGCGCCGAGCTCGAGCCCGACGACGCGGTCGACCTCCGCGTCCTTCGCGGACAACATGATGATCGGGACGATGCTCTCCGCCCGAAGCTGACGACAGATCTCCGTGCCCTGAAGGCCCGGCATCATGACGTCGAGAACGATGACGTCGTAGCTCGTGCGTCGAGCCGCCTCGAGGGCGGCGACGCCGTCGCCGACCGTATCGACATCGAACCCCTCCGCCTCGAGGGTGTACCGGACGGGCTCGATGATGTCCTGCTCGTCGTCCGCAAAGAGCACGCGGGTCTTCATCCGACCTGAACCTCCTCGACCGCCCTGAACTGCACGCGCACGGAAGTGCCCGACCCCGGCTGGGACTCGACGCGAACCGAGCCGCCGAGTGCTCGAACTGCCTCGCGCACGATCGCGAGGCCGAGCCCGAAACCGCCCTTTCCCTCACTTCCCTGGAAAAAGCGGTCGAACACACGGTCTCGGACCTCGGGGGCGATTCCACGGCCGTCGTCTCGCACCTCGAGTGTGACCACGTTCACGCCCTGGCGACCGGAGAGCGTGATCGCCGTCGGGCTCGAATGCCGCAGCGCGTTCTCCACGAGGCTGAAGACGATCTGCTCGAACAGCTCCTCCCTTCCGAGGGCCACGAGCTCGTCGGGGCAGTCGACGACGAACCTGACCTGCTGGTCGTCCATTGCGCCGACACTCGTCGCCGCCTCCTCAAGTAACGGCCGCATCCGGATCGGCTCGAGCCCAATCGCCTCCTGGCCGGTCTGGGCCCGGGCGAGGATCAACAGCGCCCGACGCAGGCGCACGAGGCGCCCGGTCTGGCGTTCGATCAGTTCGAGGAATCGGTCTCGCTGGGCGGGAGCGTCCTTCGCTCCTCCCTGGAGCGCTTCGAGCGCAGCGGCGATCGCGGTGACAGGCGTGCCGAGCTCGTGTGCAGCGTTCGTCACGAATTCACGTTCGGACCGCTCGCGGCGCTCCCGGTCCGAGACGTCGGCGACGACGAGGATCGCGTCCCGCGTTCCCGCGACAGCGGGAATACCTGCGAGCGCGTACACGCGGTGGGCGTGCACGACCCTGGAGTGCACGACGTTGCGCAGCTCCGGCGCGAAGAGGTCCTCCACGAAACTTCGGAGAGGAAAGTCCGGCCACGGCTCCCCGAGCGGCCTCCCGCCGTCCACCGCGACTGGACCAAAGAGCTCGCGCGCAGGCTCGTTCGCATAGACGACCACGAACTTGCGATCGACTGCGATGACCCCTTCTTCGAGCGAGTCGAGCAGCCGGTGGAGGCGATCCCGCTCGAGCTCGAGACTTTGAAACGACTCCCGCAGTCGAACGCGCATCTGGTCGATGGTGTCGCCGAGCGAGCCCACCTCGTCGTGAAAGCGCACCCTCAGCGGACGATCGAACCCACCCGCGGCGATGGCGGCAGCCGAACGTGCGATTCGGCCCAGCCGCGCCGCGATCAACGTTGCGACGAGGAGCCCGACGATCGCCCCAACACCGACGGCGAACAGCGCGGACCGAAGCACCTCGCTCTGCACGATCCCGAGCTCCTGGCGCAGGTCCGGCCGAGGGGTATAGGTGACGATCGCGCCACCGCGTCCTGTCGTGAGGCGAAGGCCGACGATGAACGCCTTCCCCTTCTTGTAGCTGTCGACGAACCGGCCGCCCCGCAAGGCTGCACGCCGGGCCGCGCGACCCGACGGCACGGCCGAGTACGAAACGCCGCGTGAGACGAGCGGCGACAGGGGACGACCGGACTTCGAGAAGACGAACAGCGAGAGCCGGTGACGTTCTGCAATCAGAGGTGTCGCCTTCGCCGTGTCGCCGCGTGCGATCGCCCGCGAGATCGACTGCGCGGCCGCGACGCTCTGGCCGACGGCGAGCGCCTGTCCGCGATCACGGAGTGCCGCGTCGGCCCGGTGGCTGAAGACCTCGGCAACGGAGAGAGCCGTGAGGGCTGCAATCGCCGCGAACACGAGACCGAGCCACCAGCGCATGCTCATCGCGCTCCGTCGCACCTCGTCAGTATTGCGTGAGACCAGGCGTTTCCGTCGAAATGTGAGCGGATCCTGACGTAGGGCTGACGACGACCTGATCTCGGCCGCACACACTCGCAGCGTGACCGCGCTCTCAGCCGACCTGCGCGGACCGTCAACGGAAACCAGGGGGTAGTTCATGAAACGGATCGCTTTCAGCCGACGCATCGCGATGACGGCAGGGCTCGCCGCGGTCGCCGTCGTCTGCATCGCCCAGGTCGTCAGCAGCGCCCAGGCCTCCGGCGCATCCTCCGCCGCCGAATATCAGTACGGGGCCCCCGCGCCGACCTCCCCGCCGGCGATCAGCGGGAGTGCCGTGGCCGGCCAGAAGCTGGCGACGACCAACGGCGGCTGGTCGAGCCCCACGACGATCTCCTCGTGGACGTACCGCTGGGCCCGCTGCGACACCCAGGGCGCGAACTGTCTCGAGATCCCTGGGGCCGGCTCGAACACGTACACCCTGACGACGACGGATGTCGGCCGCACGCTGCGGGCATATGTCTGGGCGACGAACGCCGTCGGCACGACCGAGCAGTACTCGTCGCCGAGCGCGGTGGTCACGGCCCCGATCTCGAACAGCAAGGTGAGCCTCGCAGCTTCGGTGGTGCTCCCGAACCGGCTCGTGGTCGACGCTGTCAGCTACTCGCAGAATCCGATCCGTTCGCGCCAGGCGCCGACCCAGATGCGCATTCACGTGGTCGACCGGAACGGCAAGCCGGTGCAAGGCGCGCTCGTCTATGTCGTCGGCGTTCCGTACAACCGCGTCGCCGCGATGCCCGAGGTCCCGACCGATTCGACCGGCTGGGCCGGTGTCACCCTGGCCCCGCTGCGGGCGCTTCCTCGGACCGGTTACCTGGTGCTCTTCGTCCGCGCCCGGGTGGCCGGCCAGGACCTGCTCGGCGGGACCTCGACGCGCCGCCTGGTGCAGGTCACGATCGGTGCTCCGAACGGCACCTGACACGTCCGCAGGCCCCCGAGCTCGGGGTGGCAGGTTCTGCCTTCGGCGAACCACCGCCACCCTGGGTCGGGGTGCCGGTCGCTGGAGGCGCAGTTCTGCTTCTTGCCGCCGCGAACGGCGGGTATTTCTCGTACATCTGGCCGTTCGCAGCACTCGCATTTCTCTCCACCGGGCTCCTCCTCGCGGCCATGTTCGACACTACGGCTCCGCCCCGCGCCGCTGTCTGGTTCGGATGCGCGATTGCCGCCATCACGGCCTGGACGGCGCTTACCGCGGTCTGGTCGGGGAGCCCCGGCAACTCACTCGACGAGGCCGAGAGGACACTGATGTACCTCTGCGCGGTGGTTGCGTTCGTCGCCGCGCGAAACGGCCTCGTCGTCGGCACGATCAGCGGCGCAACGATCGTGGCAGCCTGGGCGCTCGTCGCCAGGGTCACCGTGTCACAGCCGATCGACCCGACCGAAGGCAAGCTCCTCATCGGGCCGATCGGCTACGCGAACGCCCTCGGGGCGCTCGCAGCAATGGGCGCCACGGGAGCGGTGATCGCAGCGGTTCACTCGAGGGGATCGATGCGGATCGCGCTGGCCGCGTGCCTCATCCCGCTCGGGCTCGCACTCGCGCTGACGAACAGTCGAGGTGCGTGGCTCGCATGCACGGCGGGGCTGGCCGTCGGTTTGCTCGTGGCCTACCGAAGACGGGCCGAGGCCGTGGCCGTGCTCGCCGCCGCCGCCGTCGCCCTCGCCTTGCTCCTCTCGATACACATGAGTCTCC
Organism: uncultured Thermoleophilia bacterium; assembly: GCA_963828655.1. Classification (GTDB taxonomy): domain Bacteria; phylum Actinomycetota; class Thermoleophilia; order Gaiellales; family Gaiellaceae; genus PALSA-600. The sequence continues at coordinate 340,790 of CAWHFK010000006.1, forward strand.
TCGGCAGTCGCGACGCGTACTGGGGCGTCGCCCGCGCCACGGCCGGAGCCCACCTCGTGACGGGATCGGGCGCCGGTACGTTCGCGGCGCTCTACGCTGCCCGGGCTCCCCACGGCCCGCCTGCCCAGGACGCTCACAGTCTCTATCTCGAGACGCTCGACGAGCTGGGCCTCGTCGGGTTGGCGCTCGTGCTCGCCTGCCTCGTGCTCCCCCTGGCGGTCGGGCTGTGCACGGAGCGCTCGGCCCCTGCAATCGGCATCTACGTCGTCTTCGTGCTGCATGCCGGCCTCGACTGGGACTGGGAAATGCCCGTCGTGGCCGTCGCGGGCCTCGCGGCCGCGACGCATCTGCTCACCTCGAGCCGTCCGCGAGGGGCCCGCCGACCACGAGGTTGAAGTGTGAGCGGATCCTGACGGAACGATGACGCCGGGCTAACTCCCAGCGATCAGCCTGTGTAGCTCTTCCAGGTCTTGCCGAAGACTCTTCATCCGCGATCGGCCAGCCGGTGACTGAGCAATGTGCACTCCCTGGGGCAACGACAAGTCGCTCTCGGGGGCCACAGCTCCGAAGTCAATCGCTCCCGGTCGTGGAATCAAACCCGGGTCGAGGGGAGACCCCCGGGTGAGATCTTCGAGGCGATGGCTGTCCTCCACGGCAGAGGCCCATCGCGACACCGAGACCTGGAGAGACAGCCGGCCGGTCTCGGAGACGAGACCGGCCGGCCCCAGCGCCGAGTCGGCTTGCGAGGCGGTCACCGAACACTCAATGAAACGAAGTATCCCTTTGCCTGCGCGACGAGCCCGAGCAGCTCGAGCTCGGCGAGCGCCGCGGCGAGCTCCCCGGCCGAGAGCCCGGTACGGCGGATCAACTCGTCTGCTGCGGCAGGCGCGTCGGCGACGATTGCGCGAACCTGGGCGGCCGGCCCGGCGAGCGCGGGCGGCTCGGGCGCCGGAGGCGGGTCGACCCCGATCGCATCGAGGACGTCGGCCGCGCAGGTGACCGGTGTCGCGCCGAGCCGAAGCAGTGCGTTCGTCCCCTTCGAGAGCTGCGACGTGATCTCACCCGGGACGGTGAGCACCTCGCGGCCCTCGTCGAGGGCGAAGTCGGCGGTGATCAGTGCGCCGCTCCGCTCGCGCGCCTCGACGACGACCGCGGCGCGGGCAAGGCCTGCGACGATTCGGTTGCGCGCGGGAAAGCGCCACGGCGCAGGCTCGACGCCGGGTGGGTACTCGGACACGATCAAACCACCGGCGGCGATCTGAGCGGCGAGTACCGCATGCGCGCGCGGGTAGTCGCGGTCGATGCCGCAGCCCAGCACGGCGACCGTCACCCCCGTCTCGAGCGCGCCGCGGTGGGCCGCGGCGTCGATCCCACGCGCGAGCCCCGAGACCACGACGACTCCGGCCGCGGCCAGCTCACGGCCGAGCGAGGCCGCGACTGCCGTGCCGTACGCCGAACAGGCGCGGGCACCGACGACCGCGACGGACGGCTGCTCGAGCAGCCGGAGCGGCGCGTCTCCGCGGACGAAGAGACCCGGCGGGGGATCGTGGACCGCCCTCAGCCGCGCTGGAAACTCCGGACTCCCCCGCGGCACCCAGCGAAAGCCGCACCGCGCGAGGTCGACCAGGAACGAGTGCTCGTCGAACTCGCGGAGGAACTCCGTGAAGCGGGCGCTGCGCGGCTTGTCGACCAGGTGCGAGCCCGATCGTGCGGCGAACACGGCGGTGGCGAGGTCAGTCATTCGCTCAGCTCCACGGGCGGCCGGTACGACAGAGCCTCCGCGAGCTGCTGCGCCTCGACCTGCTCCGCGCCGGCGAGCGCGGCGATCGTCGCGGCGACCCGCGCGACCCGGGCGCGGCCCCGGCCCGAAAGAGGCAGCCGCTCCACTGCACGGGTCAGAAGCTCGTCCGCCTCGGGCGTTCGCGCGGGTGTGTCCTCGCGTAGCCGGCGGCGCGCGGCGAGCACGCGCTCGCGGACGACTGCCGACGGCTCGCCGGGCGCTCCGGCAAGATCGGCGCCGCGCGGGCGCGGCACCGCAAGCACCAGGTCGAAGCGATCGAGCAGCGCGCGCGACAGCTTGTCCCGGTAGCGCTGCACGCGCTCGGGCGTGCAGGAGCACTGCACCACGCCGTCGCCGCGCGCGCCACAGGGGCAGAGGTTCATCGCTGCGACGAGCTGGAACCGCGCCGGGAAGACGACGCGTCCGGCGACGCGGACAACCGAGACGTAGCCGTCCTCGAGCGGCTGGCGCAACGCTTCGAGCGCCGGACGCTGGAACTCAGGGAGCTCGTCGAGGAAGAGGACGCCGTGGTGCGCGAGGCTCACCTCCCCGGGCCGGGGCATCCCACTGCCTCCGCCGATGATGGCGGCGACCGAAGCCGAGTGGTGCGGCGCCCGGAAGGGCGGGACGCGAACGAGCCCGGCGCCCGGCGGCAGCACCCCGCTGACGGAGTGGATCCGCGTGACCTCGAGCGACGCCTCGTCGGGCAGGAGCGGCAGGATCCCCGGCAGTCGCCGCGCGAGCATCGTCTTCCCCGAGCCCGGCGGCCCCGCAAGCAGCAGGTTGTGGCCTCCCGCTGCGGCGACCTCCAGGGCCCGGCGTGCCCGCTCCTGGCCGCGAACGTCGGCGAGGTCTGGCACGTCCGCGAGCGACTCGAAGTCGTCGGGCGGGTCCTCCGGCTCGGGCGGGTCGCGCTCTCCACGTAGGTAAGCGACTGCCTCGGCCAGGTGGTGCACACCGACCGGCGCGATTCCGGCCAGAGCGACCTCCGCCCCCGACTCGGCGGCGCAGACGAGATGGGTGAGGCCCGAGCGGCGAGCCCCTTCAGCGGCGACGAGCGCCCCGGGGACCGGCCGCAGCCGTCCGTCGAGTGCGAGCTCGCCGACGGCGGCGTGCCCCTCGAGTGCCTCCGCCGGCACCTGATAGGAGGCCGCGAGCACGGCCAGGGCGATCGGGAGGTCGAACCCCGAGCCTTCCTTGCGGAGAGCGGCGGGCGCGAGGTTGACCGTGATGCGGCGCTTGGTCGGCCACTCGAGCTCGGCGGAGGAGATGCCGCTGCGGACGCGTTCCTTCGCCTCCTGGCACGCGCGATCGGCGAGCCCGACGATCGCGAACGACGGCAGCCCCTGCTGGAGGTGCGCCTCGACCTCGACCCGGCGAGGGTCGATGCCGACGAGCGCATGAGTGACGGTGCGTGCGAGCACAGAGTCACGCTAGGCGGGATGTCGTGACGTGTCCGTCACGACTTCGCGCCAAAAGCGTGAATCAGTGCCGGCGAATGCGGTCGGCGTACGACGGCGGGACGAAGCCGTCGCGCGGCAGCAGCCTCCAGAGGAAGATGCTGGCGACGATCCACGGGCTCGCCGCCAGGAGCGGCAGCCCCCAGACCCAGAGCGATGTGTGAATGGTCATGTCTCCACTATGCGGACCGGGCAGCGCAAACGGGCCGACCGAGCCCGGATCGTTACTAAACGCTTACCGGTGGGCGACCAGCACGTCCTCGAAGTATTCGCCCGCCCGCCGGCCCGTCCGGCGGTTCACATGCCGCTGGTAGCGCTGCTCGAGCTCGAGCCCCGACCGCGACAGGATCTCCGGGTAGAGCCCACGACGGTCGTTGACGACGATCACCACGCGGCCGCGCGGCTTCAACGCCTCCGAGCAGGCGACGAGGACCGCTGCGACTCCCTCCGTGTACGCCGCAAGCGCGGCCTTCGACGTGCCGCGCTCGGCGGCGCCGATCTCGCGCTCGCGGAGATCTCCGAGGCCCAGCAGCTCATACGCGTAGCGATGTTGCTCGTGGTAGTCGATCAGCCCGGGATACGGCGGCGAGGTCACGACTGCGTCGAACGCTCCCGGCAGGGCGAGCTCGCGCGCGTCACCGTGCAGCACGGTGGCCGACTTGCGCGAGCGAACGCGCGCAAACTCCTTCAGACGGGTCAATGTGTCGAGGGTGTAGCGGCGCAGGAAGTGATCGGCGCGCTCGACCGGGCGGCACTCGCGGCGATGCTTGTGGCACCAGTAGGGCTCGAGCTGCGGAGCCTTCGGGAAATCGAGGTCGAAATGCGTCGTCCGCCGCGCCGAGCGCGCGGCTCGCGCCAGCACGACGCGCAGCACGTCCGCGTGCTCGTACTCGCCGGCGATCGAGCGGAACCGCAGGAGCTGATCGCATGCGGCCGGCGCAAACCAGCGGCGCACGTACGGAGTGGGGCCCGTTGCATCACCCTCGCCACGCTCGAACCGGGCGAGCGCCTCCCGGAGATCGTGCTCGAGCCCGAACGGGTTGTACGCGCCGGTCTTCACGCGCATCAGCAGGCAGTTGAAGGCCGCGATGTCGACCCCGGCCGAGTCGAGCCCGCTCTCGAGCGCCTGCACGAGCGTCGTGCCCGAGCCGGCGAACGGGTCGAGCACGCGTCCCCGCGCGGGGACATGGCGGCGGAAGAGCTCCTCGACGAGCTGCGGCACGTACTTCCCGAGATACGGATGGAGCCGGTGGACGTGCTTCGTGCGGAGCCGCTCCGGGAGAGCGCTCTCGGACCACGACAGGTCGAGATCGAGGCCCTCGTAGATCTGCTGCTGCGTGCTCGCCACGAGGCTCAGTTCGCCGCGGCGGCGGCGCTTCCTAGAACGCGTCCGCCAGGTGCTCGATCCGCCCGGCCCGCTCGGCGATCACGTCGAAGCGAATGTCGAGCCCTCCGAGGTCGTCGCGGCGCGCGAGCCAGGCCGCCGCAGCCCGGCGCACCCGGGCCACCTTCCGGGCATCGACCATCTCCAGCGGGTCGCCGAACCCGTCGCCGCTCTTGGACTTCACCTCGCAGAACACGAGCACGCGGCCGCGGCGCGCGACCACGTCGATCTCCGCACCCCCGAGCCAGCAGTTCGTGTCGAGAATGCGGTAGCCGCGCAGCCGGTACCACCGCGCGGCGCGGCGCTCCGATTCGTGCCTAGGCCGCGGGGAGATACGCGCGGGCCCGCCACGACCGGCGGTGGATCTCGCAAGGCCCTCGCTCGCGCACGATCTCGGTGTGCGACTGCGTGATGTAGCCGACGTGGGAGGCGAACCCGTAGCCGGGATAGAGCGCGTCGGCGGTGCGCATGTAGCGGTCGCGGGTCACCTTGGCGATGATCGAGGCGGCGGCGATCGCAGCGCTCTTCGTGTCACCGTCGACGATCGCCCGGTGCGACGGCGCGGTCGGTCCGAGCTTGAACCCGTCGACCAGGCACACGTCGGCGGGCTGGCACGCCCAGAGCGCCTCACGCAGCCCCCGCAGGTTGCACTTGTGCAGGCCGTCACGATCGATCACCGCCGCCGGGAACACCCGCACGGCGACGACCTCTGCACAGGCGATCACCGCCCGGTACAGCTCGTCCCGCGTCGCAGAGTCGACCTGCTTCGAGTCGTTCAGGAGGGCGAGCGGGCGAACGCGATGGTCGCGCAGGGACTCGTAGTCGAGCAGCACCCCTGCGACGACGAGCGGCCCGGCGAGCGGACCGCGCCCCGCCTCGTCCGCACCCGCGACGAAGCGGGCCTCGAGCCCACGGTCGAACCGGAGCAGCTTCTGGCCGGTCTGGCGGCGCTTGGGCGGCACGCGCCGAGAATAGCCCGGCCGGCGGGCGCCATCGCGCTCGGGAGGCCGGAGTTTGCGAAGAAGTTACGACTGGCGCAGCTCGCGCACGCGAGCCTTCTTGCCGACCTTGCCGCGCAGGTAATAGAGCTTCGCGCGGTGGACGTCGCCGATCTGCATGACCTCGATCTTGTCGATCTTGGGCGAATGCAGCGGGAACGTGCGCTCGACGCCGACACCGAACGAGTTCTTGCGGACGGTGAACGTCTCGCGTGCACCGGCTCCCTGGCGCTTGATCGTGATCCCCTCGAACACCTGGATGCGCTGGCGCGCACCCTCGATGACGCGGAAATGGACGCGCACCGTGTCGCCCGCCTTGAACCGCGGCACTTCGCGCAGCTGACGGCGCTCGATGTCCTGGATGATCGTGCTCATGTCGAAAGGGGCCGGGGGCCGGGCGGAATCGTAGCAGCCTCGGTCAGCGGATCGTGATCCGGTTGGGCGGCCAGTAGGTGGCGAAGACCTTGCCGATCAGGTTCTTCCGCGGGACCGTCCCCCACGACCGCGAGTCGCAGGACGAAGCGCGGTTGTCGCCCATGAAGAAGTACTGCCCCTTGGGGATCCTCATCGGGGCGATCGTGCGGTCGTCGCGCCGTCCCGCCTGGATGTACGGCTCGTTCAGGCGTTTCCCGTTCACATAGACGTAGCCGTCCCTCTCCTCCCAGAGGTCACCCGGCAGGGCGATCAGGCGCTTGACGAAGGTGCCGCCGGCGCCGCAGCGCACGGCGGCCAGCGGCGGCGTCTTGAAGACGACGATGTCGCCGCGCTTGGGCGACCAGAACCGGTAGCAGAAGCGGCAGGCGAGCACCCGGTCCGAGAAGTGCGCCTCGCATTCGGAGCCTGGCCGCGCGCAGTGCAGCGTCGGCTCCATCGAGCTGGACGGGATGCGGTACGGGTTGACCACCCAGTGCTTGATCGCGAGCACGATCGCGATCGCGCCGACGATCGTCACGAGCCAGTCGATCGTCACGCGCCAGCCGTGCGGCAGCCCTTCGGTCAGGTGGTCGATCGGATTTCTCAGCGGACCTGCTCCCTTCGCCAGCCTTCGATTCGTGCATGGTCACCCGAAAGCAGCACGTCGGGAACCCGCCAGCCCCGGTATTCCGCTGGCCGCGTGTAGTGAGGGTACTCAAGCCCGCCACCCAGCTCCTCCGAGAACGATTCGAGCTCGCCGGATCCGGCACTCAACGCCCCGGGGAGGCGCCGGGCGATCGCGTCGACCAGCACCATCGCGGGCAGGTCGCCGTTCGAGAGCACGTAGGGCCCGATCGAGATCGCATCGGTCGCGAGATGCTCGACGATCCGCTCGTCGAATCCTTCGAAGCGGGCGGAGAGCAGCGTGATGTGCTCGGTCGCGGCGAGCTCCTCGACCATCGACTGCGTGAGCTGGCGGCCCTGCGGGCTGAGTGCAATCACCGGGTGCGCCGCCGTACCCGGATAGACCGAATCGAGCGCGGCCGCGACGACGTCGACGCGCAGCACCATCCCCGCACCGCCGCCGTAGGGCTCGTCGTCGACCTGCCCGTTCCGGAGCGGGGTGTGGTCGCGGTAGGAGAAGAGCCGCAGGTCGAGCTCGCTCCCGAGCACGGTCGCGACGGGTCGCTGCTCGGTGAGCCACGAGAACGCGTGCGGCACCAGGGTGAAGACGTCGAGCTGCATCACTCCGCGAAGCCCTGCGCGACCGTGATGCGGCCCGCCTCGAGATCGACCTTCAGGATGCACTCCTCCACCATTGGCAGCAGGACGCCGGAGTCGAGCTCGAGCACGTCGTTCGCGACCCCGGGTGTCACGACCTTGACGCTTCCGAGCGCGCGGCCGTTCTCCTCCACAACGGGAAGCCCGGCGAGCTCGAACGCGTAGTACTCGTCCTCGGCGGTCGGCGGGAGCGCGTCGCGGTCGACCTCGAGCGCGGCACCGCGCTCGACCGGCCGGTCGAGCTTGATCACCGGCCGCCCGGACGAGCGGCGGTGCGTGATCACCTCGACCGGCGCGCCGTCCGCCAGGAACGTCGCGCCCGTCTTCCACCAGCGTCCGTCGTCCGACGGCTGCTCGACGAAGAACGCCCCGTCGATGCCGTGCGGCCGACCGACCTTGCCGATGCGGACCCTCACCGCAGGCCTTCGAAGTACGCAATCGTCTCGTCTCTGTCCACGGCGACGAGCAGGTTCTCCGCGATGAACTCCTCCCCTCCGTCCCAGCCACTCGTGCGAATGGCGGCGACAGCACGCTCGACATCGATCGGCGTGCGCATGAACCGCGGCTCTCCACCTTCCACGAGCGTCCAGAACGCAGCGACGTCGCTCTCGTACGGCATCCCGACGGAGCCGGCGTTGATCACGCGCAACGACCCGATGCGCCGGTCGAACTGATGGTGCGTGTGGCCGATCACGAACGTCCCCGAGTCGCCGAACATCGCCCGAAGGTCGTCGTCGGGGGTGATCGCCGTCGTGATCGGGGTGTTGTCGGTGGGCGTGGCATGGCAGTAGGTCACACCGTCGAGCTCGACCGCGAGTGGGAGATCTCGGCCCCACTCGCGCAACTCTTCGCCGTTTCCGCGAATCCATGTCGCATCGACCGAGCGCGCGAGCTCGAGGGTCATCTCCTCAAACGGGCCGCCGGTGACGTCGCCGCCGAAGACAATCGCGTCCGCATTCACTTCCGCGAGCACAGCCTCGAGCGCCCACGGCATCCCGTGCACGTCGTACAGCGCGGCGACGCGCATCATTCGGGGTCGGGATCGGCGATCTCGACGAGCACGCGGCGCCCCTCGCGGGCGGCGCTGGCACGCACGAGCGTCCTCAGGGCGCGCGCGATCCTGCCCTGGCGGCCGATCACCTTGCCGACGTCGTCGGCAGCCACGTGCAGCACGAGGACGAGCGCGCCCTCGCGCTCCTCGGTCTCCACGCGCACGGCCTCCGGATCGTCGACCAGCTCGCGCGCGAGATACGCGAGCAATTCCGCCATCCGCTACTTCTCGATGCCCGAGATCTTGATCAGCTTGGCGACCGCCTCGGTGGGCTGAGCGCCCTTGCCGAGCCAGTCCTTGACCTTCGCCTCGTCGAGATCGATCGTCGAGGGGTCGGTCTGTGGGTTGTAGCGACCCACGATCTCGAGGAACTTCCCGTCACGCGGCGAGCGCGAATCAGCGGCCACCACACGGTAGATCGGGTTCTTCTTCGAGCCCACGCGGGTGAGCCTCAGCTTGACTGCCATTCGATTCCTTTACCTCCGTCCGGCCTTTCTCTTCTTGCGCTTGACACCCGTCTTGCGGCCTGCGGACAGCGGTTCGGGCGCCTGCTGGTTCGGGAGGGCCGGCATCTTCCCCCGCCCCATCTGCTTCATCATCTTCTCCATCTGCTTCCGTGCCTCGAGCAGTTGATTGACCTGCTCGACGGTCGCTCCGGAGCCGTTGGCGATGCGAATCCGCCGCTTGCCGTCGATCACGATAGGGGAACGGCGCTCCTGCGGCGTCATCGAGAGCACGATCGCCTCCACGCGCCCGAGCTGGTTCTCGTCGACATCGACGTCTCCGAGCTGGTCCTTCATCCCCGGGATCATCTTCAGGATCCCCTGGAGCGGCCCCATCCGGCGCAGCATCTTGTATGCCTTCAGGAAGTCGTCGAACGTGAACTGGCCGGCGGCGAGCCGCTTCTCCAGCTCGGCCTGCTCGTCCTCCTCGACGGCCGCCTCCGCCCGCTCGATCAGGGTGAGCACGTCACCCATGCCGAGGATGCGCGAGGCCATCCGGTCGGGGTGGAACACCTCGAGGGCGTCGACCTTCTCGCCCGTCGAGGCGAACTTGATCGGCTTGCCCGTGATCGCCTTGACCGAGAGCGCCGCGCCGCCGCGCGCGTCGCCGTCGAGCTTCGTCAGGATGACCCCGTCGAAGGAGATCCGCTCGTTGAAGGCCTGCGCGACGTTCACGGCCTCCTGGCCGGTCATCGCGTCGAGCACGAGCAGGATGTTGTGCGGCTTCGCCTCGTCGCGGACGCGGGCGAGCTCCTCCATCAGCCCCTCGTCGATCTGCAAGCGACCCGCCGTGTCCACGATCACCGTGTCGAGGCCGTCGGCGCGGGCGCGCTCGATCCCGCTCCGCGTCGCCTCCACCGCGTCCTTGGTGTCGGTCCGGTAGACGGGCACCTGAATCTGGTTGCCGAGCTGCTCGAGCTGGTCGATCGCGGCCGGCCGTTGAAGGTCGGCGGCGACGAGGCCTGGCTTGCGGCCCTGTTTCCGGACCGCGAGCGCGAGCTTGGCGGATGCCGTCGTCTTGCCCGAGCCCTGGAGGCCTGCGAGCAGGATGACCGTGAACTTCGCGAAGGCGAGCCCCGACTCGCCCTCCCCCATCAGCGCCGTCAGCTCCTCGTGCACGACCTTCACGACCTGCTGGCCCGGCGTCAGGCTCTTGAGGACCTCCTCGCCGAGCGCCTTCTCGCGGACACGGGCGACGAAGTCGCGGACGACGGTGAAGTTGACGTCCGCCTCGAGCAGCGCGAGGCGGATCTCGCGCATCGCGCGCGAGATCGACTCCTCGTCGAGCTTGCCCTTCTTCCGGAGGTCGCCGAGGGCACCCTGGAGCTTGTCTGCGAGGCTGTCGAACACGACCGGGCATGGTAGCTGCGGCCCCTGGAATCAAGGCCGCCTCTAGGATCCAGACATGCCGCATACCGCCGCTCCGGATCGCTATCAGCACATGCACTACAGGCGCAGCGGCCGTAGCGGGCTGCAGCTGCCCGCGATCACCCTCGGGCTCTGGCACAACTTCGGCGGCGACCGGCCGCTCGAGACGAGCCGGGCGATCCTCCGGCGCGCGTTCGACCTCGGCGTCACGCACTTCGACCTGGCGAACAACTACGGGCCGCCTTACGGCTCGGCCGAGGAGACGTTCGGCCGTGTGTTCCGGGACGACTTTCGTCCCTACCGCGACGAGCTCGTGATCTCGACGAAGGCCGGATACGACATGTGGCCCGGGCCGTACGGTGAATGGGGGTCACGCAAGTACCTGCTGGCCTCGCTCGACCAGTCCCTCGCGCGCATGCAGCTCGACTACGTCGACATCTTCTACTCGCATCGTTTCGATCCCGAGACGCCGCTCGAGGAGACGATGGGCGCGCTCGACACCGCCGTGCGGTCGGGCAAGGCGCTGTACGCGGGCATCTCGTCGTATTCGCCCGAGAAGACGCGCGAGGCTGCGTCGATCCTGCGCGCGCTCGGTACGCCGCTGCTCATCCACCAGCCGTCGTACTCGCTGCTCAACCGCTGGATCGAACCGGAGCTGCTGTCGACGCTCGCCGAGCTGGGGGTCGGCTGCATCGGATTCTCGCCGCTCGCCCAGGGAATGCTCACGGACAAGTACCTCGACGGCATCCCGGCGAACTCGCGCGCCGCCGAGAACACCTCGCTCTCGCCCGATCTGCTGACCGATGAGACGCTCGACAAGATCCGCGGGCTGAACGAGCTCGCGAAGCAGCGCGGCCAGTCGCTCGCCCAGATGGCGCTCGCGTGGACGCTGCGCGATCCGCGCATGACCTCGACGCTGATCGGCGCGTCGTCGGTCGCGCAGCTCGAGGACTCGCTGGGCGCGCTGAAGCTGCTCGGACTTCTCGGACGACGAGCTCGCCGAGATCGACCGCTACGCGAAGGACGGCGGGATCAACATCTGGGCGCGCTCGAGCACGGGCGCCTGACACCGGGGTCAGACCCCAGACGTGTCTCTTCGAGGCGTGGCGCGGACGCCGAAACCGCACGGTTGCTCGAGCTTCAGTGGCGCTCGAGTGTCGATTCGGCTGCGCGCACCGGTTTGACCGGTCGCTGGGGCCACGGCTGGGGGTCAGACCCCAGGCATGTTGACGCCCGCCATGTCCGAAGGGGCTACCTTCGAAGCTCGCACTCGAACTGACGCAGGTCGAGGTTGCCGCCGAGGCGGCGCAGCGCGGCTGAGGCCGGATCGTCCTCCGGGACGTTCATGAAGTGCAGCGAGTCGCCGAGCACGCGGGCGGCTGTGAGCAGCGCTGCAGCTGCGTCCTCGTCCCGCGCTTCGAGCTGCGCCACGCCGACGCGAGCACCGTTGACCCGGATGAGGGCCGCGGCTCCCTCGACCTCGATCAGCTCGCAGCCGTCGGGCAGCGACGCATCCGCCCGCTGCCACGGAAGCCCGGTCTGCCCGAGCGGGCGCGCCTCCGTCCGCCGCGCCTCTGCAGCAGGCAGCTCGGCCGTCAGCGACCAGATCTCGAGCACCCTCGTGCGCGTGAAGCCGAGCTGCTCGTAGAGGCGGATCGCCGGTTCGTTCTGCTCCAGCACCTCGAGCGTCACCCGCGCGGGCGCCTCCTCGAGCACCGCCTCCATCAGTGCGCGCCCCACCCCGTGCCGGCGTTCGGCGGGAACGACCCCGAGCCCGCCGATCCAGCCGTCGCCGCCCCGCAAGCCGAGGTTGACGATCCCGATCGGCTTCTCGCCGCGCAGCGCGACCCGTGAACGCGAGAGATCGATGTCCCACAGGCCGAGCATCGAGCCGAGCGCGGCCGCATCGACCTGCACCGGCACGAAGTACCCTTCGTACCCGGCGTTGAAGACCGCAACGAGCTGCTCGAACTCGAGCGTGTCCGCCGGGACGATCGTCATTCGGAGACCAGCGCGCGCGCGAAGTCGCCGGCGTCGAACGGACGCAGGTCGTCGAGACCCTCGCCGACGCCGACCAGCTTCACCGGCAGCCCCAGCTCGTAGGCGATCGCGACCGCGATGCCGCCCTTCGCCGAACCGTCGAGCTTCGTCAGCGCGACGCCGGTCACGCCGACGGCCTCGCTGAAGAGCCGCGCCTGCTGGAGGCCGTTCTGGCCCGTGGTCGCGTCGACGACGAGCAGCACCTCGTGCGGCGCACCGGCGAGCCGGCCGGCGATCACACGACGCACCTTTGCCAGCTCGTCCATCAGGTTCGTCTGCGTGTGCAGCCGCCCCGCAGTGTCGACGATCACGACATCCGTCGCCGAGCCGACCGCGTCGTAGGCAACCGCGGCAGGATCTCCGCCGCGTTCGCCGCCGACGAAGCCGGCGCCGGACCGCTGCGCCCAGATCTCGAGCTGTTCCTCGGCTGCGGCGCGGAACGTGTCGGCTGCTCCCAGCGTCACCGTTCGCCCGTGCTCGCGCAGCTTGTTCGAGAGCTTGCCGATCGTCGTCGTCTTGCCGGTGCCGTTGACGCCGACGACGAGCAGCACCGCCGGCTCGTGCCGAAGATCGAGCGTCGGCGGCTCCCCGAACAGCGCGGCTATCTCCTCGGCGAGCGCCTCGCCGAGCTCGGTGAGGTCCTGCCGCGCCTCGAGCCGCCGGATCAGCTCCGCCGTCGCGCGCACCCCGACGTCCGCGTAGATCAGCGCCTCCTCGAGCCGCTCCCACGACGCGTCGTCGCCGGGATCGAACGCAGCGACCGCCAGCTGCTCGGTCAGCGCCCGGCGCGACTTCCCGAGCGACTCGCGAAGCCGGCCGAAGAAACCGCGCTGTTCGACCTCGCTCTCCGCAGGCGCATCGGAATCCCCCAGCAACTGTCCCCAGCTCCGTGCCATGACCGGGGCACGTTAGCGCTCAAGCAGTTGCTGCGACCTCTTCCTCGCGCGGCAGCCGCCGCGAGACGATCTGCGAGACGCCGTCCGTTCCCATCGTCACGCCGTAGAGGACGTCGGCGGCCTCCATCGTGCGCTTCTGGTGCGTGATCACGATGAACTGCGCGCGATCCGCATAGGTGCGCAGGAGCTCGGTGAAGCGGCCGATGTTCGTGTCGTCGAGCGCAGCCTCGACCTCGTCGAGGAGATAGAACGGGCTCGGGCGCGCCAGGAACAGCGAGAAGAGGAACGCGATCGCGCCGAGCGCCTTCTCGCCGCCGGAGAGGAGCGACAACCGGGTCACCCGCTTGCCGGCCGGCCGCAGCTCGACCTCGATCCCGGGCTCCTCGTCCTCGTCGTCCGGCTCGGTCATCCGCAGCCGTCCTTCGCCGCCCGGGAAGAGCGTCGTCGCCACCTCGTGGAAGTGCTTCTCGACCGCCGTGAAGGTCTCGGCGAAGCGCGTCTCGACCGTCGTCGTCAGCTCGTCACGCAGCTTCTCGAGCTCGTCGAGGCTCTTCTCCAGGTCGGCCCGCTGGACGGAGAGCTCCTCGAGGCGCTCCTTCTCGGCGTCGTACTCCTCCTTGGCCAGCGGGTTGACCTGGCCGAGCAGCTCGCGGCGCTTCTCATAGCGCGCGAGCTTCTCCGCGAGCTCGTCGCGGTCCTCGCCTTCCGCCGGCTCGGCCGCGGCCGCGTCGAGGCGGCGCTTCGCCTCGTCGCGCTCCGCGTCGGTCCTCGCAAGCTCGACGTCGACCGCGGCGAGCTGCTCACCGGCGGCCGCCGCCGCCTGGCGCAGCTCGACCTCCTCGGCACCGAGCCGGCGCAGCATGGCGCCGAGCTCGGTGGTGCGCGCGGCCTGCGCCTCTGCCCGGCGGCTGACGGGAAGCTCGAAGTGCTGGATCTCGAGCGCGAGCGCCTGCTCGAGCCGCTCGGCGCCGCCGACGAGCCGCTCCAGAACGAGCTCGCTCGGACGGCGGGCGTGACCCGGGTCTGCGTCCGCGAGCGCGCGTGCGGCGCTCCTCGCGCGCTCGGCCGCCTCCTCGGCCGCCGCGCCCGCCTCGAGCGCCCGCTCCGACATGTCCTCGGCCTCCAGCCGCAGCTCCGCGAGCTCGCCCGGCACGCCCTCCGCGGAGCGGCCGCCGGCCCGGCGCTCGGCTGCAAGCGCGCGGGCGTCCGCCTCCGCGACCGCCCGGCGCAGCTCCGACTCGCGCGAGGCGATCCCGTGCAGGTCACCGGCGAGCCGCCCGGCGCGCTCGGCGAGCGGCGCCTCGAGGCGGCCGGCGGTGGCTGCCACAACCCTCAAGGTCTCATCGAGCCTTTCGGCGCCCGCGGCGATCCGGGCGAGGCGCAAGACGTCGGCGCGGCGGACGTTCCGCAGATGCGCGACGGGCGCGAACCGCTCGGCGGCAGTGCGGGCCGCGTCGGCAGCCTGCCCGCTCCGCGTCGCCGCCTCGGTGGCCCGGGCTGCGAGCGCCGCCACCTCATCGCTCAGCTCGCGCCGACGCGCGTCGAGCTCGAGCAGCACGGCCTCCGCGGTCTCGCCTGCGAACCAGAGCTCGCCGTGCTCCGGATCCCAGCCGATGCCCTCCGCGGTAACGGCGGTCACCTTCGACGCGAGCAGCTCGTCGCGCGGCAGCACAGGCACGTTCACGAGCGCACGCGGGTCCTGGCCGACGAGCACGAGCACCGAGCCGAGCCCGGCCGCCCGCGCCTTCTCGATCAGCTCCAGCCCGCGCGCAGGATTCGCCGCGAGCACGGCCGAGGCGCGATGTCCGAGCGCCGCGGCCGTCGAGCGCTCGGCGCCCGTCTCGACCTCGAGCAGCTGCAGTGCGAGCTGCTCGCCTTCCTCGGCGAGCGCACGCGCGGCAGGCGGAAGCCCTTCGCGCTCCGCGAGCGACTGCTCGAGCGCGACGAGCCGTTCCCGTGCGAGGCGCACGCGGGCCTCGAGATCCTCCTGCTCGCGCACCGCGGCGCGGGCCGCGGCGTCGGCGTCGTCCGCGAGACGGCCCAGCTCGGCGGGCGACGGCCCGGCCGGGGCCCGGCGTGCGTCGGCCAGCTCCTGCTGCAGCTCCGAGAGGAGCCGCTGGGCCGACTCGTGCCGGACGCCGAGCGTCTGGGTCGCGCCGCGGAGCGCGAGCAGCGCGTCGCGGCCGCCGCCGGTGAGCTGTGACTCCGTCTCGGCGCGACGCGCAAGCACGTCGTCGAGCTCGGCGGCGAACGCCGACTGGGCGGTGCGCTCGATCGCCGCGATGCGGGCCCAGCGTCCTTCAGCCTCGACCTGCAGGCGCGCGCGTTCCGCCGCGGCCGACTGGGCGGCTGTCGCCGCATCGCGTGCGGCGGCCTCGAGGCCGACCGACGCCGACGGGTCGTAGGCCCGGGCCGCCTGGAGCTCTGCACGAAGCGACGCGGTGAGGGACGCAGCCGACTCGCGGCGCAGAGCGATGCGCTCGCCCCCGCTGCGGAGGCGGTACAGCGCGGCGGTCGCCTGCTCGCGGGCGCCGGCCGAATCGGTGAGCTCTTCCTCGGCGCTCTCGCGCTCGGCGACGAGGGCGTTGATCTGCTCGTCGAGCGCTCCCCGCTGCGCGGCCGTCGCGGCCCGGCGCCCTTCGGCCTCTGCACGGCGCTGCGCGAGCCGCGCGAGATCGAGCGTCGCGATCGCCGCCTGGAGGCCCGCGATCTCGACCCCCAGCTTCTCGGCCCGCTCGGCCGCAGTTGCCTGGAGCGCGAGCGGACGGAGGCGCTTCTTGACCTCGTCTTCGAGATCGCGCGCGCGGTCGACCTGCACCGCCACCCGGGCGAGCTTCAGCTCGGCGCGGTGCCGACGGCGCTTGAACCGCCCGAGGCCGGCGGCCTCCTCGATCAACTCGCGGCGCTCGGCCGGCTTCGAGTTGAGCACGGTCTCGACCCGCCCCTGCGAGATCACCGAACGGAGGCCGCCGCCGAGACCGACGTCGGACAGCAGCTCGACCAGGTCGATGCGGCGCACCGGCGTCTTGTTGACGAGGTACTGGCCTTCCCCGCCTCGGTGCAGCCGCCGCGCCACGGACACCTCGCTGTATGGAAGGTCGGGCCATTCGCCGTCGGCGTTGTCGAACAGGAGGTCGACCTCGCAGAAGTCCGTCGGCTGGCGCCCGACCGAGCCCGAGAAGAGCACGTCGTCCGGCTTCTCGGCGCGCAGCTCGCCCGGGCTCATCGACCCGGTCGCCCAGAGGATCGAGTCCGAGACGTTCGACTTCCCGGAGCCGTTCGGCCCGACGACGACCGCCACCCCCGGCTCGAGGTGGATCTCGACCGGTTCGACGAACGACTTGAAACCGCGCAGCTTGATCGCTTTCAGGTGCACGCGAAGAGCAGGCTAGCGAGCGGGCAGGACACCGCTCGATGCCGCGCTACTTCGTCCCTGCACCCACCAGCAATTCACACGGACCTGTGAATCTGCCCGCCGCTTCGAACTCTCCCAGCTCGGCCTCGATTTCGGCCCAGGTCGCCTCGCGTGCAGCCTCGTCGAGGTTCGCCAGCATCTGGTGCAGCGCACCGAACGACTCCCGCTCGAGCCGCGTGCATTCGGCGGCGGTGGCGAGCTCCAACGGCGCCTCGACCCGCCGCACCTGCACGTCGCGGAACCCTGCGGCGTCGAGGAGCCCGCCGAGGTTCGTCGCCGAAAACGGCCCCGGGAGGCCCGGGCCGGGCGGCGGCAGCTCGGCGTTCCGGCGGATGATCGAGATCGGCACCGAGAAGAACCGGTTTCGCTCGGGCTCGGAGAAGACGATCGCGGCATAGCGGCCGCCCGCACGCAGCGCTTTCCTGGCGGCGAGGAGGGCAGCGGGCTTGTCCGGCAGGTACATCAACCCGAGGCGGGAGATCGCCGCGTCGAACGAGCCCGGTTCGACGTCGAGCGATTCCCCGTCGAGCACACGGGTCGCAATGCTTGTGAGACCCGCAGCACGTGCCGCACCGGCTGTGTGGTCGAGGATGTTCGAGGAGATGTCCGTCGCGAGCACGGTTGCGCCCCGCCGCGCCGCTTCGAGGGATTGCCCGCCCGAGCCGGCGGCGATGTCGAGCACGCAAGTCCCTGCCTCGACGTGCGCGAGGTCGAGCATCTGCTGCGTCGCCTCACCGAGCCAGCGGTCGAAGACCGGGTCCCAGCGGTGCCATGCGGCCGCCGCATCCTGCCACTGCTCTCGGGTCGTCTCCTTGTACGCGGCCGGGTCGAACGTCGTGGTCGTCATGTCACACCTCCTCGATCCAGCTCTGAAGATCCGCGTCCGAGACCGCGTCCAGCAGATCCGGGTGATCCGCGCGCATGTGGTCGCGCGCGCCTTGTACGACCTCGAGGTCGGTGTTGCCACGGATCACGTAGCCACATTCACACGTGATCTGCTTCGCCATGACTGCTCCCTTCGATCGTGTGAGCTCGTTGTACGGGGCCGAGGTTGGGTCTATGTTGGCGCGAAGTTGGTGCGAGGGAAGGTTCAGCTTTGCGGCCGGTTCGTCGTCGAGCTCGACGGCCGTCGGGTCGAGGACGAGCTTCCGGGGCGACAGGGCCGTCTGCTGCTCGCGTTCGTCGTCGCGAACCGGCTCCGGACGATTGCACGCGACGAGCTCGTAGAGGCACTCTGGCCCTCGGGCCAGGACGTCGGCCTGGCGCCGCTCCTGTCGAAGCTGCGCCGGGTGCTGCCGCTCGACGGGCTGCGGCCCGCAGTCGAGGAACTGTGGGTCGACATCGAAGCGGCGGCGGCATCCGTCCATCGAGCCGAGAGCTCGCTGGCGCTCGGCGACCCACGCGCGGCGTGGGGGCCGTCGCAGGTTGCGATGTTCGTCGCAGCTCGCCCGTTCCTCGCCGGCGAAGCGGCTCCCTGGATCGATGTCGAGCGCCGGTATCTGGGTGAGCTGCACGTGCGTGCGCTGGAGGCGTATGCCGCCTCGACCCTCGGGGTGGGCGGCACCGAGCTCTCCGCCGCCGTGCGTGCCGGGCGGAAACTGGTGGCCCTCGAGCCATACCGCGAATCGGGTCACCGGATCCTGATGGAGGCGCTCGACCGAGAAGGCAACGCCGCGGAGGCGCTGCTCGTCTACGAGGCGCTGCGAACGAAGCTGCGCGACGACCTCGGGCTCAGTCCATCGCTCCCGACGCAGGCGCTCCATCGCCGCCTGCTGGGCTGACTCCCTTCAGGGCCTCCCTCGCAGCATCCTGCTCGGCGTCCTTCTTCGACCGGCCGGTCCCGGTCCCCACCACCTCGGCGTCGATGATCGCCGCCGCCGTGAACGAGCGGTCGTGCGGCGGCCCCTCGACCTTCACGGTCGCGTACGTGACCGAGCGGCCCGTGCGGGCGAGCCGCTCCTGCAGCTCCGTCTTGTGGTCGACGAACGTCGTCAACGCGTATTCGATGCGCGGCTCGAAGGCTTCGACGATCGCAGGCTCGATCGCCTCGAAGCCGTGCTCGAGATAGAGCGCCGCGAGCGCCGCCTCGAGCAGCGCCGCGAGCACGTTCCGGTTGCGCGAGAGCTTGTCGGCGTCGTCGGAGCCCTCGTCGCGCAGGCGCTCGCCGAGCTCGAGCTCCCGCGAGACGACCGCGCAGCTGGCGCGCGAGACGACGTGTGACCGCACCTTGGCCATCCGCCCCTCCGTGAAGGCCGGGAACCGGTCGTAGAGCGTTCGGGCGACCACGAGCTCGAGCACCGAGTCCCCGAGGAACTCGAGCCGTTCGTACGAGGCGGTGCGGTCGGCGGCCCACGACGAATGCGTGAAGACCGCCGCCGCTCGCTCTGCCGGGAGCTCGTCGATCAGCTCCCGCAGCGATTTCCGGGACTTACTGGTGCGAGGTGACGTAGTCGACGGCCTGCCCGACGGTCGTGATCTTCTGGGCATCCTCGTCGGAGATCTTGATCCCGAACTGGTCTTCCAGCTCCATGATCAGCTCGACCAGGTCGAGCGAGTCGGCGTCCAGGTCCTCCTGGAACGACGCCTCTTCGGTGATCTGATCTTCCTCGACTCCGAGCTGCTCCGTCAGGACTTCCTTGACGCGCTCGAGGACCTCTTCACGCGACGCTGCCATGTCACCTCAAATATTCGTAGGGGCGAAAATCCGGGCGATCATACACCGACGCGCTCCGGGAGCCGTTCGGCGAGGCGCTCGACGACACGGTGCTCGGCGCCGCGGGCGGCCAGGTGGATGGCGTTTGCGACCGCCTCACGGCCCGAGTTTCCGTGGGCGATCACGGCCAGGCCCCGCAGGCCGAGCAGGTAGGCGCCCCCGTACGTGTCGGGATCGAGGCGCTTCCGCATGCGGCGGGCCGCGGGCCGGATGAGCAGCCCGCCGAGCTTGCCCGTGGCGGTGGCGTTGATCTCCTCGCGCAGCTCCGCCAGCAGCTCCCCGATCGTCCCCTCGAGCAGCTTCAGGACGATGTTGCCCGTGAAACCGTCGGTGACGACGACGTCCGCCACCCCTCGCAGCAGGTCCCGGCTCTCGGCGTTCCCTGCGAAGTTGAGCAGACCGTCCTCCCGGAGGAGGCGGTGCGCCTCGATCGTCAGCTGGTTGCCCTTCTCGTCCTCCTCGCCGATCGAGAGGAGGCGCACCTCGGGCCGGTGCACGTCGAGGATCTCCTCGCTGAACACCGAGCCCATGTGGGCGAACTGCAGGAGCTGCTCCGGGCGTGCGTCGGCGTTCGCGCCGGCGTCGAGCAGAACGCTGGGCCCCCGCCGGGTCGGCAGGGGAACCGCGATCGCCGGCCGCAGCACGCCCGGCACCCGGCGCAGGTGCAGCAGCCCGGCCGCCAGCATCGCACCCGTGTTGCCGGCCGAGACCGCGGCGTCCGCCGCTCCGTCGGCCACGGCGCGAACGCAGGCGACGAGGCTCGAATCCGGCTTGGCCCGCACCGCCTCGGCGGGCTTTTCGGCCATCTCGATCACCTCGGTCGTCTCGACGAAGGCCAGGCCGTGCGCATCCAGTCCCGCGGGGCCGTAGAGCGTCACGTCGATCCCGTCCGCTGCGGCCGCTAGCGCGCCGAGGATCACCTCACCGGGCGCGTTGTCGCCACCGAGTGCGTCGACGGCGACGCGGGTCACGGCCTACGGGACGTCGAGGCGGAGCGGTTCGACTTCGCGGCCCCGGTAGGTGCCGCAGGTCGGACAGACACGGTGCGCACGCTTCGGCGACCCGCACTGAGGGCAGGTGTTGACGCGCGGAGCCTCGAGCTTGTGCGTGGCGCGGCGCTGATCGCGGCGCGCCTTCGATGTTTTCCTCTTGGGGACAGCCATGGCGGCCGCCCATGATAGCTATCATCGTCCACGAGCCCTCCGGGGCTCGTCCCATGACGGATCTCTAAGTCGAAACCCCGCTTCTTCCGCCCTTTCGACTGATTGGAGGTCCGCCCCATGCCGGGCTCATTGGCAGCACGTGACATCTCGAAGAGCTACGCGGCCGTGCAGGTGCTGCACCGGGTGTCGCTCGTCGTCGCCCCCGGCGACCGCATCGGCATCGTCGGGCCGAACGGCATCGGCAAGTCGACGCTCCTGCGCGTCCTCGCGGGCCTCGAGGCGCCCGACGCCGGGCGGGTGACCAGCGCCGGTGCGGTCGGCTACCTCCCGCAGGAGCTCGAGGCCCGTCCCGGGGAGACCGTGCGTGGCTACCTCGCGCGGCGAACCGGCGTCGGCGCGGCCGAGGAGGAGATGGACGGTCTCGCCGCGCGGCTCGCCGAGGAGCACGACCTCGCAGGCGCGTACACCGCCGCCCTCGACCGCTTCCTCGCCCTGGGCGGAGAGGACTTCGACGCCCGCGCCGCCTCGGTGCTCGACGACGTCGGGCTCGGCCGACGGTCGGACCGGGAGGTGCGGACCCTCTCCGGTGGGGAGGCGGCGCGGGCGGCGCTGGCCGCGGTCCTGCTCTCCCGCTTCGACGTCTTCCTGCTCGACGAGCCGACGAACAACCTCGACTTCGCAGGCCTGGCACGGCTCGAGCGGTTCCTGAGCGGGCTGCCCGCCGGCGTCGTGCTCGTCTCACACGACCGCGACTTCCTCGACCGGACGATCAACCGCGTCGTGGAGATCGAGGCCGAGACGCGCCGCGTTCACGAGTACACCGGCACGTGGTCGGAGTACGAGGCGTCACGCGCACGCGCACGAGCCCAGCACGAGGCCGCCTACGCCGACTACCTCGACGAGAAGCGCCGCTACACCACGCTGCTCGAGGACCGGCGCCGGCAGGCGCACACGCTGGGCGCCGAGCGCAAGCTGGCGCGTCAGACCGGCGGTGCCGACCGGCGGGCGACGAACGCCCTCCGCGGGAAGGTCAACCAGGCGCGCAACCACCTGGAGCGGCTCGAGGAGGTCGAGAAGCCCTGGACGCCGTGGCGGCTGCAGATGGAGTTCGCGGCTGCGCCGCCCACGGGCACGATCGCCGAGCTCGCAGGCGCCGTGGTCGAGGTCGGTTCGTTCACGCTCGGGCCGGTCGAGCTCGCGCTCCAGTTCAGCGACCGCCTGGCCGTCGTGGGGGCGAACGGTGCGGGCAAGACGACGCTGATCCGCGCGCTGACGGGCGAGCTGCCGCTCACCCGCGGCTCGCGGCGCGCCGGGCCGGCGGTCGTCTTCGGCGAGCTGACCCAGGCGCGGGACCTCTTCGACGGCGTGCTGATCGACGACTTCGCCCACCTGTCGGGCCTCACGACGACCGATGCGCGCACCTTGCTCGCGAAGTTCGCACTCGGGCCCGATGACATCACCCGTCCGGCGGCGTCACTCTCACCCGGTGAGCGCACGCGCGCCGGGCTCGCGCTCCTCTCGGCCCGCGGCGTCAACTGCCTGATCCTCGACGAGCCGACCAACCACCTCGACCTGGAGGCGATCGAGGAGCTCGAGACGGCGCTCGAGACCTACGAGGGCTGCCTCGTCGTCGTCACCCACGACCGGCGGTTTCTCAGCAGGCTCGCGGTCACGCGCACAATGGAGCTGTGACGATCGACGACCTGACCGAGGCCGACTGGGCGGCCGTCGCCCGGATCTTCGAGGAAGGGCTGGAGGCGGGAACGTTCGAGGAGGCCGTGCCGTCCTGGCAGCAGTTCGACGAGCGGTACCTCCCGGCGCCGCGGATCGTCGCCCGGGACGGGACGAACGTGCTCGGCTGGGCGACGCTCGCCCTGGTGTCACGGCGCGAGTGCTACCGCGGCGTCGCGGAGGACTCCGTCTATGTCGCCGCCTCCGCGCGCGGGCGCGGGATCGGGCGGGCGCTGCTCGAGGAGCTCCTTCGGCGGGCGGATGCCGCCGGCCTCTGGACCGTGCAGGCGCACATGTTCGCCGACAACACCGCGTCGCGAGCACTGCACGAGACGTGCGGCTTCCGGCTCGTCGGGATCCGGGAACGGCTGGCGCGCAAGCACGGCGTCTGGCGCGACACCGCGCTGCTCGAGCGCCGCTCAGAGATCGTCGCGTAGCGACTCGAGCGCCGCCCAGCGCGGGTCGCTGTGCTGCTCGTCGTGCGTGTGCGGCTCGTCGTTCAGGTTCTTGCCGCATTCGGCACAGAGACCGGCGCAGTCGTCGCGGCAGACGATCTGCTCGGGGAGCGCGAGCGCGATCGCGTCTCGCGCCCAGGCGGAGAGATCGAGGGTGTTGCCGTCGACGTACTCGGTCCGCATCTCCTCGTCCTCGGGCGACTCGTCCTGGTACTCGCGGGCGCGGATCTGGAGGTCGAGCACGGCGTCGCCCAGGCAGCGGTAACAGGGCCCGTAGAGGCGGGTCGAGAAGGCGAGGGTGAAGACCGTGCCGGTGTTCGCACGCGTGATCTCGAGCTCCGCCGGGACCTTCTCGGGCACCGGCAGGTAGCGCTGGCCGCCGAAATCGAAGGCGGACAACTCGACCTCGAGCACGTCACGGTGCTGCTCACCCGGACGGAGCTTCACCTGACGCAGGCTGAAGCTCGTCATACAGGCGAGGGTAGCGGAGCGGCTAGGAGCGCCGAGCACGCAGCGCTTCGAAGCCTTCTAGGAGCGCCTCGAGCCCCACCTCGAAGCGGTCGGCGGGCCGCTCGACCACGGCGCCCGTCTCGATCCAGCGCGAGACGAGTGGGAGCTCGCCGCTCGCGATCGCCTGCTGGAGCCGCGGTGGCAGCGAGAACCGCTCCGCCCGGCCGGCGCGGCCGCCGATCACGAGCTCCCGAAGGACGAACCCGAACGTGTACTCGTCGACGGCGGACAGGACCCGGGCGCCGAGCTCGTCGCCCAGCTCGGCGACCGCGTGGAGCGACTGCTCGATGTGGCGCAGACCGTTCAGCGTCAGGTGGCTGGACTCGCCGACCGTTCGGATCAGCCACGGGTGACGTTCGAACGTGTCGCGGGTGCGGTGGGCGATCGCGTTCATCGCAGCCCGCCAGCCGTCGGGGAACGGCTCGGGGACGAGCATCTCGGCGCCGATCGCGTCTGCCATCAGCTCGACGAGCTCGTCCTTATCGGCGACGTGGTGATAGAGCGTCATCGCCCCGACGCCGAGCTCACGCGCGACCCGACGCATCGAGACGGCCTCGAACCCGTCGCGGTCGGCGATCCCGATCGCCGCGGCGACGATCTCGCCCTGGGCGAGCAGGCGGCGGCGGCGCGGCGGCTGGCGGTCCCTCATCTCCGTACAGTGTACGTTATGGTACGGTGTACGGAAACGTACAGTGTACGAAAGGATGCAGATGGACGCAGCAGTCTCCACCCACGAATTGAGCAAGCGGTTCGGGCCCACCCTGGCCCTCGACCGGCTCGACCTGACGGTCCACCCCGGCGAGGCGGTCGGCCTGCTCGGTCACAACGGCGCCGGCAAGACGACTGCGGTCCGGATCCTCGCCACCCTCCTGCAGCCCGACGGTGGCAGCGCGGCGGTGCTCGGCCACGACGTCGAGCACGACCCGCAGCACGTCCGCGAGGTGATCTCGCTCGCCGGCCAGCACGCGACGCTCGACGAGCAGCTCACGGGCCGCGAGAACCTCGTCCTGCTGGGCCGGCTCCAGCGCCTCTCCGGTCGGCAGGCGCGCGCCCGGGCGAACGAGCTGCTCGAGCGCTTCAACCTGTCCGCGGCAGCCAATCGCGTCGTGCGCACGTACTCGGGCGGGATGCGGCGACGGCTCGACCTCGCGGCGTGCATGGTGCAGCCCCGCCCAGTCGTGTTCCTCGACGAGCCGACGACCGGCCTCGACCCGATCGGCCGCAACGACGTGCTCGACCTGATCGAGGACATGGTGTCGGAGGGGACGGCGCTCCTGCTCACGACGCAGTACCTCGAGGAGGCCGACCGCCTCGCCGACCGGATCACGGTGCTGGCCGAAGGGCGGACCGTGGCCGAGGGAACGCCGACGGAGCTGAAGGACCGCGTCGGCGACCGGCGCGTCGACCTCGTGGTCCCACCAGGCGACAGCCCGGCTGCTCTGAACGCGCTCGCGGCCGCCGGCCTCGGCGCGGAGCTCGACAACCGTGACCGCCGCATCACGGTCAACGCGCCCCGGGGCGATGCCGATCTCGAGGGCGTGCTGAGCGTGCTGCGGGCGGCCCGCGTGCCCGTCGACGAGATCGCCCTGCGCCGCCCCACCCTCGACGACGCATTCTTCGCGCTCGCCGGTGGTCTCGCCGAGCTCGAGGAGGTCGCGTGATGCAGGCCGTCGTCCCACGCGCTCTCGTCGAGACCATGGCCCTTGCCGGCCGGAGCCTTCGCCACATCCCCCGTTCGCCGGAGAAGCTGATGGACGTCACGATCCAGCCCGTCATCTTCCTCGGTGTCTTCGTCTTCGTGTTCGGCAGCGTGATCTCGATGCCGGGCGGCGGCAGCTACCGCGAGTTCCTCGTCGCGGGGATGTTCGCCCAGGCGATCCTCGGGCCGATGCTGGGGATCGCCGTCGGCGTGGCCGACGACATGCACACCGGGATCGTCGAGCGCCTGCGCGCCCTGCCGATCAGCCGCTTCTCACTGCTCGGCGGCCGCGCCCTCGCCGAGCTGGCACAGAGCGTGCTCATGCTCACCATCCTGACCACCGCCGGCCTCGCAGTCGGCTGGCGGCCGCACGGCTCTCCCGGAGAGACGATCGGCGCCTACGGGCTGCTTCTGCTCTGGTCGTTTGCGGGGATCTGGATCGGCACGCTGCTCGGCCTCATCTCGCGCGACGGCGAGACGGCGCAGCAGGTCGGGTTCATCGTGATGTTCCCGCTGATGTTCCTGTCGGCGATCTTCGTGCCGATCGGCCATCTCGCGACACCGCTCCGGCAGATCGCCGAGTGGAACCCGCTCACCTGCGCGGCGATGGCGGTGCGCACGCTCTTCCACAACCCTTCGCCGTATGTCGGGGACGCCTGGCCGGTCCTCCACCCGGTGCTCGCGACCGTTCTGTGGTCGTGCACGCTGATCGCGGTGTTCGCCCCGCTCGCGGTGTGGCGGTACCGGCGGGCGGCGCGGTAGGTTCCCCCCATGGCTGACGAAGCTCGGCTCGAGCAGGTCGGGAACGGCCTCGCCCCCGTCACCCCGGGCTGGTTCGTCGTGAATGCCCGGGACGCGGCCTGGATCGAGCACGATTCCTTCGGCTTCCGCTGCCGGTTCGAGACCGACGGCCGTGTCGCCGCGGCGCGCGACGATGTTGAGCCGCAGATGTTCGCCGAGGTCGGCTACACGCTCGCGGTGCTCGAGCCGGGCAAGCCGACCGGCATGTACCACGCCGAGGACCAGCAGGAGGACTTCTTCGTCGTCTCGGGCGAGTGCCTGGCGATCGTCGAGGAGCAGGAGCGGCGGCTCCGGCAGTACGACTTCCTGCACTGCCCCGCGGGCACACGCCACGTCTTCGTCGGGCTCAGCGACACGCCGTGCGTGCTGCTGATGATCGGCAACCGCGTCGGCGAGCGTGGGATCGTCTACCCGCGCTCGGAGGCCGCGCTCGCGCGGGGCGCCGGGGTCGAGCAGGAGACGCACGCGCCGCAGGAGGCCTACGCCCCGTTCGGGCACTGGCAGACCGGCGGAGCGAAGCCGGAGCTCTAGGAACCGGGTCTAGTAGTTCGAGCCGTTGTCGGAGAGGTCGACCGGACCGATTCCGGCGACGACCGACTCCTGCGAGCGCTCGTGCAGCCGCTCGCGGCCGCGGCGCACCGCGACCAGGAACTTGTCGAGGTTCGTCTCGAGCGTCGCGAGCATGCCGTCCGCCCAGTCCTCCATCTCGAGGCGCATCTCCCGCGCAGAGCGGCGGGACTCGTCGATGATCTCCTGCGCCTGCCGCTCGGCGAGCTTGACGATCTCGGTCTGCGACGCCTCGCGCACAGCCTGCTCGCGCGCCTCCTGCAGGAGCCGGTCCTGCTCGCGCTTGGCCTCCGCCAGCATCTCCTGGCGCTCCTTGACGATCCACCGGGCCTGCTTGATCTCCTCCGGGATCGTCGCGCGCATCTGGTCGAGGATGTCGTAGATCTCCTCGCGGTCGATGCGCACCTGGTCGGTGAGCGGCACGGCCTTGGCGTTGTGCACCAGGTCGTCGAGCTTGTCGAT
Organism: uncultured Thermoleophilia bacterium; assembly: GCA_963828655.1. Classification (GTDB taxonomy): domain Bacteria; phylum Actinomycetota; class Thermoleophilia; order Gaiellales; family Gaiellaceae; genus PALSA-600. The sequence continues at coordinate 367,481 of CAWHFK010000006.1, forward strand.
GAGAACGAGGACATCCATGGGGATCCAGTCTACTCCTGGTCGGACAGTGGAGCGCCGCCGCGGCCGTTCGGGAACATCGCTTTCAGGCGTGCGGCGACAGCCTTGGGCACCAGCTCTTCGACATTTCCGCCGAAGGAGGCAATCTCCTTCACACCGCTCGACGAAACGAAGCTCACCTGGGCGCTCGCCATCACGTAGACCGTCTCGATGTCGGGCGCCAGGTGCCGGTTCAGCTGGTTCATCTGGAACTCCCATTCGAAGTCCGAGACGACCCGCAGGCCCTTGACGATCGCCTTGGCGTCCCAGCGCCGGGCGAAATCGACGACGAGCTCGCTGAACTCCTCCACCTCGACGTTCTCGACCACACCTTCGAGCGCTTGCTTCAGGAACTCGACGCGCTCCGGCACCGAGAACATCGGGGTCTTGTGGTGCGGGTTGCCCACCACCCCGACCACGACGCGGTCGAAGATCCGCGCCGCGCGCGTGATCACGTCGACGTGCCCGTTCGTCACGGGGTCGTAGGTGCCGGGGTAGATGGCGGTGATCACGTCTCGTACAGGGTAAGCCGTGCGGAGCCGTACTTGCGGGAGGTGCGCGCCTCGAGCCCCGGCAGCTCCAGCGGCTCGGTCCGTCCCGAGGTCTCGTAGACGAGCAGGCCGTCGTCGGTCAGAAGGCCGGCCAGGTGCGGCGCGACCTTCCCGTGGTCGTAGTCGTAGGGCGGGTCACAGAGGACGAGGTCGTAGCGGCGGCGCTCGCGGGCGAGGGCACGGATGGCGTCCTGGCAGAGGACGGTGCCGCGCAGCTCGAGCTTGTCGAGGTTCGCGTTGATCGTGCGGCACGCCTCGCGGTCGGACTCGACGAACGTCGCACTCGCGGCGCCGCGCGAGAGCGCCTCGAGCCCGAGCGCACCCGAGCCGGCGAACAGATCGAGCACGTCGGCGTCGTCGACCGGGCCGATCAGGTTGAACGCGTTCTCGCGGACGCGGTCGGAGGTCGGGCGGGTGTCGCGCCCCGTCGGCGCGGCAATCCGGTGACCTCTACGCGAGCCCGCGATGATCCGCATCGCCGGACATTCTGGCGGCCTCGTCCTGCCACGGGCCGTCTTCACCGCGCAGGCTGCCGGCGATCTCGCGCGCCTGCTCGATCAGGTCGCGGTCGAGCCGCAGCCTCGTGAACTGCAGATCGCTCCAGCCGGACTGACGGGTGCCGAGCAACTGGCCCTCGCGCCGGAGGTCGAGGTCGACCTCGGCGAGCTCGAATCCGTCCGTCGTGTCGACGAGCGCCTGCAGGCGCCGGTCCGCGGTCTCGGTGAGCTCGTCCGCAGGCCGGGAGATCAGGAGGCAGTAGCTCTGGTCGCCGCCGCGTCCGACGCGGCCGCGCAGCTGATGCAGCTGTGCGAGCCCGAACCGATCGGCCTCCTGCACGATCATGATCGTCGCGTTCGGGACGTCGACACCGACCTCGATCACGGTAGTGGCGACGAGCACGTCGAGCTCCCCTTCCTTGAACCGGCGCATCACCTCGCGCCGCTCCGCGGTCTTCAGCTTGCCGTGCAGCAGCCCGACGCGGTAGCCGCGGAGCTCGGCGCGCCGGAGCCGGTCCGCCTCGGCCTCCGCGGCACGGGCGAGACGCGTCTCCGACAGCTCGATCAGCGGGCAGACGACGTACGCCTGCCTGCCCGCGTCGAGATGGACTCGCAGGCGCGTGTACGCGTCGCTGGAACGCTCGGCACCGACGCGCGCCGTGATGATCGGCTTGCGGTTGGCCGGCGGCTTCGCGATCTCGCTCACCGCGAGGTCGCCGTAGATCGTGAGCGCGAGCGTGCGCGGGATCGGCGTCGCCGTCATGTGCAGCACGTGCGTCGAGTGGTTCTCGGCGAGCGCGGTCCGCTGCTCCACGCCGAACCGGTGCTGTTCGTCGACGACGGCGACGGCGAGGTCGGCGAACTCGACGTCGCGCTGGATCAGCGCGTGCGTGCCGACGGCGATCTGGGCCACGCCGTTTGCGATCTCGTCGCGGATCTTCTTCGAGCCGACCGACCCGGTGAGCAGCACGCAGCGCACACCGAGCTGGGCGCAGAGCGGCTCCAGTGTCAGGAAGTGCTGCTCGGCGAGTGTCTCCGTCGGCGCCATCAGCGCCCCCTGCCGGCTCGTCTCCACCGCGCGCAGGAGCACGTAGAGCGCGACCACGGTCTTCCCGGAGCCGACGTCTCCCTGGAGCAGCCGCTGCATCGGCGTCGTCTGGGCGAGATCGAGGTCGATCTCGGCGATCGCACGCTCCTGGTGCTCGGTCAGCTCGAACGGGAGCACGGTGCGGTACCGCGCGATCAGCTCGCCCGGCTGGGCGAGCGACGGGGCGACGGCGTCGGTGTCGCGCAGCTGCGCGACGATCAACTGGAGCGTCACCAGCTCGTCGAGCGCGAGCCGCCGGCGCGCCTCCTCGGCCTGCTGCTCGTCGACCGGAAAGTGGATCGCGGCGAGCGCGTCGCGGCGCAACATGAGCCCGAGCTCGGCCGGGAGCGGGTCGGGAAAGCTGCGTCCGTACTGCGCGAGGGCCGCGCGCACGAGCTCCCGCAGCCGCGTCGAGGGGATCTGCTCGCTCGCCGGATAGACCGGTGCGTAGTCGGCCGTCCGGCGTGCCTCGCCGATGTCGTAGCTCTTCACGTCGAACCCGTAGCGCCCGAGCTTGCCGCGCAGCCGCACACTGGTTCCCGCGACCAGCTTCTCCGCGAGCCACGGTTGGTTGAAGAACGAGGCGCTGACCTGACCGCCGCTCGAATCGCGGACGATCGCGGTGACGAGCGTCCTTCTGCCTCGTAAGGGCCGCGCGCGAGCGCTGACTATTCGACCCTCGATCGCGACTTCGCCCTCGGCGCCGGCGAGCTTCGCGATCGGAACCTGGTCGACCGCGCTCTCGTAGCGGCGGGGTGCGTGGAAGAGCAGGTCGCGCACCGAGCGGATGCCGAACGTCCGCAGCCGCTTGGCGAGAGTGGCGCCGACGCCGGGCAGCGTCAGCACGTCGAGCGTGTCGAGCCGCTGCGGCGGCGCCCAGCCGCGCGGCCGCGGCCACTCGTGCTGGACCACACCTGTGAAACCCGCGTGCATTCGGGTCATTGTCGCCACCTGGACGCAGCATAGGACCCGGACCGGATGGCGCCGCTCAGGAACGCCGGACCGGATAGCGCACGACCGCGTCGACGCCGCCCGTCGAGGCGGCGAGCAGCTCGATCGTCCCGCCGTCCAGCTCGACCAGTCGCCGTGCGATCGAGAGCCCGAGGCCGGACCCCGGCGCCTTCGAGGCGCGCCAGAACCGGTCGAAGGCCCGCTCGCGCTGCTCGGGCGTCAGCCCGGCCCCTTCGTCGACCACGTGCAGCTCACCTGCCTCTGCGGTGACCCTGATCGACGAGTCGGCCGGCGCAGCGTCGAGCGCGTTGGAGAGGAGGTTGTCGAGCACCTGCTCGACCCGCCCTTCGCCCGCGCGGATCAGGCTGCCGTCGCCCTGAGCCTCGATGCGCACACCACGCTCCTCGCCGAGCGCCGACCAGAGCTCGACGCGCCGTTCGACGATGTCGCCGAGGCGAAGATCGCCGGGCGGGTCGCCGGACGCGTCGGCGCGCGCGAGCTCGAGGAGCTCGTCCACGAGACCGGACAGCCGCTCTGCTTCGACCAGCGCAGCATCGGTCTCGGAGTTCTCGAGCCGCAGGCGCAACGCCATGAGCGGCGTCCGCAGCTCGTGCGAAGCATCGGCGACGAACTGCTCCTGCGACGTGAGCAGCGCCGCGAGCTTCGCGGTCGTGCGGTTGAACTCCCGCGCGAGACTGCGCACGTCGGACGGGCCGTCGGTCTCGCTCGCACGCGCGGTCAATTCGCCGGCGCCGACGAGCGCGGCGACCCCCTCGAGACGTCGGAGCGGCTTCGCGATCGAGCGCGCGAGCAGGAGACCGACGAGCGCCGCGACGGCCAGGACGATCAACGCGACCGCCGCGAGCGCCAGGCGATACCGGTTGATGCGGTGATCGAGCGCCGAGGTCGGATACGTGATGCGCACCGCACCGAAGACCTCTCCCCCGGAGGCGACGGGCACGGCGACGTAGAGCAGCTTCTGGTCGAGCGTCGCCGACGTGCGGATGCCGGACGCGGTGTTCCCGCTGAGGGCCGCTGCGATCTCCGGACGCGACGCGAAGGACGTCTCCTTCGGAACGGTCGGGTGGGAGTCGGCGATGCTCTTGCCCCGCTTGTCGACGATCACGACGCGGCCGCCGGTCTGCTCCTGATATCGGCGCACGATCCGCACCAGGTGCGGCGACGTTCCGCCCGCCTGCAAGGTGTCCTCGGCCAGCGACGCCGCCGCGAACGCATCGCGCTCCACCTTCGCCGTCAGATCCTGCTGCTCGTTCCGCGCGTTGACGACGGCCAACGGCACCTCGAGCGCCACGAGCACGACGACGGTCAGCGCGAGATAGCTCGCGAGCAGCCGCCGGGTCACGCGGCGAGGCGCAGGCCGATCCCGCGCACCGTCTCGATCAAGCCGGGATCCCCGAGCTTGCGCCGAAGCGCAGCGACGTGAACGTCGACCGTCTTCGACGACCCGTACCACGTGGTGTGCCAGACCTCTCGCAGGATCCGCTCGCGATCGACCACCGCGCCCGCATTCCGGGCGAGCACCGTGAGCAGGTCGAACTCCTTGCCGGTCAGCTGGACCTCGCTGCCGTCGACGATGGCGCGATGGCCGCGGAGGTCGATGCGAATGCGGCCTGCGTCGATCTCATCGCCGTCGTCGCGCGGCATGGCGGTTCGGCGTGCGACCGCACGGATGCGGGCAACGAGCTCACGCAAGCCGAACGGCTTGACCAGATAGTCGTCCGCACCGATCTCGAGCCCGACGACGCGGTCGACCTCCTCGCCCCGGGCGGAGACGATGATGATGGGCACCGTCGAACGCGCCCGCAGTTCCCGGCAGACCTCCAGCCCGTCCAGATCCGGCAGACGCAGATCGAGCAGCACGATGTCCGGCTCGCTCGCCGCGAGCGCCTCTTCCCCGGTCGCGGCGCGCACGACGTCGAAGCCTTCCCGGCGCAACCCCTCCACGAGCGGGACCGCGATCGAGTCATCGTCCTCGACGAGCAGCACATCCATGTGCTCATCGTTGCAGGCGAAGCACTCGGCGCCTCCGCATTTTCACGCATTCTTTGCCAAGGCTCGCCGAGTCGTGGCCCGATCGTGGCCGAACGGGGCGTAGACCTCCTGATGACAACCGACCGAAGGAGGATCACGATGACTCGCACACTGTCCTTCGACCACACGCCCAAGGAGCTCGCTCTCCGTCGTAGCGGAACGTGTGAGGTCGCACTCTTCTGGAGCCGCCGGACACACCGCGCGGCAGTCAAGCTCGAGGACGACGCGACGGGCATGACGCTCGAGCTTCTCCTCGACTCGGCCGACGACCCGCTCGATGTCTTCGACCATCCCTATGCCTACGCGGCGGCACGCGGGCTCGCCGTCGAGCCGGCGTCCGGGTCGCCCTAGCGGCTCAGGGGCAGCGGCCGGCGGCGTACGCGGCGAGGTCGGCCGGCTGCAGCACCCAGTGCCAGCTGCCGCCGACCTTGACCGCATGCATCGTCGCGGTGGTGACGCCGTCGTCGGAGGTGACCTGCACGGTCACCGCGGTGGACGGCGTCTCCTTTCCTTCGACCTCGACTGGCTCGCCGTAGCTGTCGAGGATCTTGAACGAGCGGAGCCGGAACCCGCCGTTGCGTTGGCATGCCAGGTAGCGCGCCCGAGTCACCACCCGCTGCTCGGCCGGGACGAGACTGTCCCAGAGTCGGCCGGCTTGTCCACGCGAGAACTCCGTCGTGATGCGGTGCATGAACGTGTCGGCGGATTCCGGCTTGCCGGTCGAGCTGCCGCAACCCGCCAGCACCGCGGCCGAAATGAGAAGGACGAGCACGCGCTTCATAGCGTCACCTCGAATGAGACAGGGCGGGGCAGGAAGTCGATTGCACCGAGGGCTTGCGTCGGCTCGAGCCCGGTAACGACGATTGCTCCCAGGTCCGGGCGCGCGCTGACGTACTCGTCTACATCCTCGGACACCGCGAGAGCGGTCGCGTGCGCGTCGGCGTCAACGGGATCGCGCGCGACGGCAGTGACCGCGAGCGGCCCCCCGTCGGCCGAACGGCCGGTCGTCGGATCGATCAGGTGGTGGAGCGTGCCCTCTGGCCCGAAGCGCCGTCGTGCGGGCCCCGAGGTCGCAACGCCGCCGGCGGCGAGTCGGATCGTGCCGAGCGACTTGCCGGGGCTCCACGGGCTCTCGACGGAGATGAGCCACGGCCCCTCTTCCGGAGGGACGCCCATTACGGCGATGTCGCCGCCAAGGTCGATCAGGGCGCCCGGTAGCCCCGGCCACGCTTCGAGCATCGCAGCCAGCGCCCGGGCGGCCGCGAACCCCTTGCCGATACCGCCCAGATCGATGGCCGCGTCGCGCTCGATTCGCGCGACGCCGTTCACGGGGTCGACCTCGATCGTCGCACCGGCCGACCAATCGCTCGCACGGGGAGCCCGTGGCTCGAGCAGCTCGAACGAGCGGTCGTAGCCCTGGGCGATCAGGGCCGGCAGGATCGTCGGGTCGAAGCGGCCCTGCGTTTCGCGGCGGAGGCGAACGGCGGCGGTCAGAGCTTCGATCATCCGCTCGTCGACCTGCAGCCACGCTCCGGCATTGCGGTTCAGCTCCGAGAGCTCGCTGTGCGCATCGAACCGCGACAGGATGCGTTCGCACGCGCGCAGTTCTCGCCACGCGGCCGAGAGCGCCAACCGTGCTGCCGCACGCTCGGATCGGCCGGCGGTGACGGCCAACGCGCACACGGTGCCCATCGCCGGGAAGCTCGCGCGCTCCAGCTCCCGCATCAGGCCGCTCCAGGCGAGGCCGGTCGCCGTGCCGGCTGCGGCCGCGGGACCAGAATCCGCGCATAGACAAGCCACACCGCCGGCGCAGCGAGACCACCTGCCACGATGAGGCCGGTCAAGCCGCGAAGGTCCGTGCCCGCCGTCAGGCCGTGACCCAGGGCGAGCGCAAACGCCGCGAAGCCCGCGTAGTGGATCAGCCGCCAGCGGCGCTGCGTGATCCGGCGACGGACGTGGAACGAGCTCGCCAGCGCGAGCATCAGCCAGGCGGCGATCACCCCCGCGCTCACGGCGAGAGGCCGCCACGGCGCGAGGCCGGGCACGAGGACCACGCCGACCGAGAAGTGCATGACAGGATCGAGGAGCAGCGCGATCCCGTGCAGGGCCACCATCGAGAGCCCGCACCACATCAGTGTCTGGTGCCAGCCCATCAGGCTCTTCTGTCGCCGAGGCGCCAGCAGCCGCACGCTCATGGCGAGACCGAGCCAGAGCGACGCGCTCAGGAGCGCAAGGGCGGTGAGCCCTGCGGCGCGCGCGACGAGCCACGCAACCGGAACCGCAGTCGACGTCGTCGCGGCGATCATCCGGCCGGGACGGGTGACGTGCGCGTCGTCGCATGCGTCGCAGACGTCGACGCGGGAACCAGCATCGACGTGCCGTTCTTGCCCTTCACGACGATCAGCGGCGACTGGCTCGGGGCAGGCTGCTGACGAGTCCAGGCCAGCACCGCGATGACAGCGAACAGGAGCCAGACCGACAGGAGGGTTGCCCAGACGCTCCGCATCATCCGCCGGGCTCCTGAGGCTCCTGGGAGCGGGCGGCGGGCGCAGAGGGCTGCGAAACCGTGGGGACGATCTGGACGGTCGCGCTCGGCTTGTGGGCGAGGCCCGCGATCGCAGCTCCGGCGGTCAGCGTGGTCGCCGCAAGGACGGCCGACAACGCCAACAACTCGCGCCGGCTAGGGAGCTTCTCCGGTCTCGACGGCAACCCAAACCTCCTGTTGGCTCAACACAGGAGTAACCCGGGGAGCCTGGCGAGGCATCGGGGTGAACGCTGACTCCGGTCGGGGGGTCGCCGCACCCGGTGAGACGTGCATGAATCCACTGGTGACTGCAGCTCGAGCGGTCGGTTACCGTCGAGCCAGATGAACCTGCTCGCACTCGACGCGATCCGCTTCCACCGCTTCGGCCTCGTGGGACGTGAGCCTCTCCTCCTGATGCTCGGCGCGTCGCTCCTGACCTTCGTGTTCACACGGATGTACACCCGCGTTGCGCGCGTGCGGGGCTGGCGCGGCGGCCGAGTCGGGGACATCCACGTGCACCATCTGGTCCTGGGCAACGTGCTGATCCTCAGTTGCGGGATGTTCCAGATCGCGTTCCAGCCTCGCGACATCGGCGTTGACGTGCTCGCAATCGGCTTTGGCGTCGGAGCCGCGTTCGTCCTCGACGAGTTTGCGTTGACGGTTCACCTCCGGGACGTCTATTGGACGCCGGAGGGCCGTCATTCGATCGAGGCGAGCATCGTCTGGACGCTGCTCGGTCTCATGCTGCTGACGGGCATCTCGCCGTTCGGGATTCACGATCAGACCGAGATACCGCGGCTGATCGGGTTCGTCGCAGTTGCCGGGAGCATCGTGCTCTCCGTGATCGTATGCCTGAAGGGCAAGCTGATCCTTGCGCTCGTCAGCATCTTCGTCCCGCCCGTCGGGGTCGTCTCTGCATTTCGACTGGCGCGCCCGGGCTCGGTCTGGGCACAGCTCTTCTACGACGACCGCCACAGAGCTTTGGCCCGGGCACGCTTCGACCCGAGGCTGTCTCGCAGCGAGGCCCTGCGGCACCAATTCGCCGATCTCGTCGGCGGGCGCCACGACGGCGTTTGAGCCGCCCCGGCCGGAGGCACAGGGTCGTTCCGCATCGAAAGGTAGTTCCCCGCACCCGAAGCGTGGGCCAGCACGAATGCCGCGCGGGCGGCGAGCAGCAATACAGCAGGTGCTCTCGGCGATCGACCCTGGAGATTCACCGTACGCTCATCTGGCGAGTGCCACACTCGTGCCGTGTCGGCCACGGAGAACGCGCCTCGCACCTCGGCGACCGGCGAGTTGACTACGCACGTCACGCGCGTGGAGGCTCGCCGCACCGCTGCCCAACGCCGGCGCCGGGCACGTCGCCGGCGCGTCGCCGCCGGCATCGTCGTCCTGCTTCTGACCCCCGTCGTCTACTCGTACGTCACGACGATGTTGAGGCCGTCGAGCCTGCCCCTCGGGATTCGCAGCGTCGAATGGGCCAGGACGCACCACGGGGCGTGGCTCGTCAACAGGGCCGAGAACATCTGGTACACGTGGCACGCACCGAAGAAAGGCGGGCCGCCGCTTCGCACCCTGCCGACGGTGGGCGTCGGCCCGGCCGAGCACGCACAGCGAACGAGTGGGTATCGGCCGAGCCGGATCGCGCCGCTGATCCGGCCGGCCCTGCCCGGTGAGGGAGCCTGGCGCTCGACCGAGCGCGTGGTCGCCGGCGCACCGCCCGTGCTCGTGACGACGTTCCGGACGGATCCTGTGTACCCCCGCATCGTGGCCTACGTCGCGTGGTTCGACCACACACGCACACAGCTCGCCCTGTACCCGGGACGCTATGAGCCCCCAAATGCCTCACCACGCGGCCCGATGGAGGTGCCGCAATCGCAGCGCTGGCGGCTGCTCGCAACCTTCAACAGCGGCTTCATGACTCGCGACAGCCACGGCGGCTTCTTCGTCGACGGACACTCGGCGGCGCCACTCCGGGCCGGGCAGGGCACGATCGTCGCCTACAAGGACGGCCGCGTCGACATCCTGTCCTGGCACGGACATTCCGTTCCCGGGAAGAATGCCGTCCTGGCGCGGCAGAACCTGCCGCTGATCGTCGATCACGGCCACCCGAACCCGCTCCTCGCTGACAACTCGCTCTGGGGGAGCACACTTGGCAATGCGGTGCGCGTCTGGCGATCCGGCGCCGGCATCGACCGCCACGGCAACCTCCTCTACCTCGCAGCCGAAGACCAGACGGCCGCCAGCCTCGCCGTCGCTCTGATGCACGCCGGCGCGGTGCGAGCAGTCGAGCTGGACATCAACGCCGAGTGGCCGAGCCTGGTGACCTACGGACGAGGCGGCGTCGGCACCGCGACGAAGGTCGTCCCGAACTACCAGCAGTCGACAAACCGGTATCTCGTGCCGGACGATCGCGACTTCTTCGCCATCTATCGCAGGACGACGACCGGTGCCCTGCAGAGCGTCCCGTTTGGCTGAGTCAGCCGGAACTGCGAGCCCGTGCGATGAGGCGATCGAACGGCACCCAGAAGATCCCCCTCGCGAGCGCGTCCGAGCGTTGCGCGGAGTCGTGGTTCGCCACAAACCCCGGCCGCGAGTGGATGACCACGTAGCGCTTCTGGGCCAGAGGGTGCGCACCGAGCCAGCGCCAGAACGCATCCGCACCGGCGCTGCCGGCCGTCGTATCCGCGTCTCCGACGAACAACTCGACGAATGTCGCCGGATCGATTGCGGCGGGAGGGAGCGGCGCAAGCGGCAGAGCGGGAAACACACTGAGAATCGCTCTCGGCGCCGGGACATGCCACGCAGAAGCGGCGGCGGCATAGGAGAAGACCGCACTCCCCCCGAACGATTTTCCGATCGCGACAACCGGGAGATGGAGCCCGCGAAGCCGCGCAAACCCGGTCCGCACACCGGTTGCGAAAGCCTGCAAGGCCGCGCCGACGGACTCGGGAGCCGACGTGCGGTAGCGCGGGTAGAGCACGATCGATCCGCGCGTCCGCAGGTGGGCGATCCACGGAGCGAAGCCGTCGGTCGGCAACGGCGTGCTCCAACCGTGGCCGAACACGACGATGCTCGTGGGTCGCTCGTGAGGCCAGAGCACCCACACGGTCGCCGCTCCGCGCCCGAGCCGCTCGACAGGGGGGTGCGCTCGCGCCGGGACGGCGGCGACGCAGGCGAGTGCCGCGACGACACCAACGACCCGGAGCCGCTGTCGCATGGGAACTGACAGTAGCTCCACCGTCCCCATGACGACGGCCGCGCTGCGGCTGGGCGTCGTCACGCCGATGGCGAACGAGGAGCAGACCGCCGTCGAGTTCGTCGACCGCGTCCTCTCAGCCTGTGCGACGTTCTCATTCGCGTCGGTGCGGCTGTTCGTCGTACTGGACAATGTCTCGCGCGACGCCACGCGCGGCCTGCTCGAGGCGCACAGTCGCGAGCGGCCGGAGCTGCAGGTCATCTGGGCGCCGGAGTGCCGAGGGGTCGCTGATGCCTATCTGCGTGGCTATCGCGAATCGCTCGCTGCCGGCTGCGACTGGATCCTGGAGATCGATGCCGGCTTCAGCCATGACCCGGGTGAGATCGGCTCCCTGCTCTCTGCGATGCCGGGCAACGACTGCGTCTTCGGCAGCCGGTTCACGCAGGGTGCCGCCAATCTCGGGACGCCGTGGCGCCGCACGGTCAGCCGTGGCGGGACGCTGCTCACGAATGTCGTGCTCGGGACCCACCTGACCGACATGACGGGCGGCTTCGAGCTCTTCTCCCGTGACGCGCTCGAGCACGTCCTCGCGAGAGGCATACGGTCGCGCGGCCCGTTCTTCCAGACCGAGATCAAGGTGCACTGCCGCGATCTCGCGATCACAGAAGTGCCGATTCACTACGACTCGTCGAGCCATCGCGTCGGCGGGCGCGCGATCGGCGAGGCCCTGGCGAACCTCGGCAGGCTGGCCGGGCAGCGCCTCGCGGGCGCGTTGTGACGCGCGCTCTCGTCGTGACGTCGATCGCACCGCCGACGACCGCACTGCGACGGCTTGCTGCGGGCGCGTCCGCTGCCGACCTGGACTTCATCCTCGTCGGGGACACGGCGAGCCCGCCCGATTTCGAGCTTCCCGGTTGCGACTTCTACGGGCTCGAGCGTCAACGCGCGCTCGGCCTCGCAACGGCCGATGCCTGCCCGACCGGCCATTATGCACGCAAGAACATCGGATACCTGATCGCGATGGAGCGCGGAGCGGAGACGATCGTCGAGACCGACGATGACACCGAGGCGTACGGCTCGTTCTGGTTGCAGCGCGAGCGAGCCGAGTCGGTAGCTCTCGTCGAGACGCGGGGCTGGATCAACGTCTACTCCTACTTCTCGGAGGCGAAGATCTGGCCGCGAGGTCTGCCGCTGGACGTCGCGAGGACAGCACCGCCGCCCCGCCACTCCCTCGGCGCGGCTCACGTGTGGTGCCCGATCCAGCAAGGCCTCGTGGACGGCGACCCCGACGTCGATGCCGTCTACCGGCTCGTGCTCGATCTTCCGTTCCAGTTCGAAACCGGGGCAGACGTCGCACTCGGCTCAGGCGCGTGGTGCCCGTTCAACAGCCAGAACACGCACTGGTGGCCGGACGCCTATGCCCTGATGTACCTCCCCGCCTACTGCTCGTTCCGGATGACGGACATCTGGCGGAGCTTCGTCGCCCAGCGAATCGCCTGGGCAAACGGCTGGAACGTGCTCTTCCACGAGGCGACGGTGCGGCAGCAGCGGAACCCACACGACCTCCTGCGCGACTTTCGCGACGAGGTGCCGGGATACCTCGCGAACCGGGAGATCTGCGCCGCTCTGGAGTCGCTCGACCTCGAGCCGGGAGTCCCGCAGATCGCGAGCAACCTGCGCCGGTCGTACGAACTGCTGGTCGCCGAAGGGTGGCTCGACCCGAGGGAGCTTCTGCTGCTCGACGCGTGGGTCGCCGACGTCGCGTCGATCGGGGTGGCGAGTGAGCCGGTGCCGACCTGATGGTGTTCTGGCAGCCGCTGCCGGCCACGACTCGGGCACCACTCCTCGCGACGCTGGCCGCCGTCGCAACCGCCGCCGTCGTGCTCTTCGTCCTTCCCCCCGGCGGTGACCTCGCAGCGCACCTCTACCAACGCGGCTTCTTCATCAAGAACGGCTTCGCCTTCTGGAACAACTACTGGTACGCCGGCCGCTACAGCTTCGTCACCTACAGCATCGGGTTCTATCCACTGGCAGCGCTCCTCGGCATCAAGGTCGTGTCGCTCGCCGCCGTTGCCGTGTCGACAACGGTCTTTGCGGTCGTCGTCGCCCGCCAGTGGGGGGACGCAGGAAAATGGCCGATCCGGGCGTTCGCATTCGTCTGGCCGTTGATCCTGATCTCCGGGGAACTGCCGTTTCTCGTCGGGATGGCCTTCGCGATCTCCGCGGTCCTCGCAGCGCAGAGGCGGCGACTCTGGCTCTTCACGGCCCTCGTTCTCTCGACGCTCCTGATGAGCCCGCTGGCACTCCTCTTCCTTGGCTTGATCGCGGGCGGCGCCGCGATCGCGACACGTAACTCCTGGCGAAGCGCCGCTCGCTTCGGAGCACCGGTGGCACTTTGCGCCGCGATCGAAGGGCTCCTGATCCTGCTCTTCCCGTCGGGCGGTCACTTCCCGTTTTCCGTCGCCGAGCTCCTGCCCGTCCTCGCGTTCTGCTTCGTCGGCCTAGCGGCGACCTGGAACCTGGAACAGGGCAAGCCACTCACCGGGTTCTTCGCGCTCTATCTCGTTGCGAATCTCGTCTCCTTCGCCGTTCCATCCGCCCTGGGCGAGAACGTCGGGCGTCTGCGCTATCTCGCATTCCCGCTCGCCTTGCTCGTCGGCGCGCTCCGGTCCTGGCGGCCGCGTGGACTGACGGTGCTCGCCCTCGTGCTCGTGGCTTCCTGGAACCTGACTCCACTCGCCTGGAGCCTCGATCACAGCGTGACCGATCCGACGAGCCAGTCGCGGTTCTGGACCGCCACCGTTGCTGCGCTGAAGGCCCGCCTCAGCCCCGACTATCGCGTCGAGGTGGTCGATACCGCCGGCCACTGGGGCGCCTTCTATCTGGCGCGCGCGGGCATCCCACTCGCGCGCGGCTGGTACCGGCAGGACGACTTCCCCCAGAACTCCGTGCTCTACGGCCCGTTGACGCCTCGGGCATACCTTCATTGGCTGCACCAGACCGCAGTACGCTTCGTCGTCCTGACCGACGGCCCGTCCGACTACAGCGCCCAGCACGAGTCGGCGCTGATCAGGGCTCACCCTCTGCTCCTGCGTCCCGTCGTCCGGCTCAAGGGGACAACGATCCTCGAGGTCCGGCATCCCACTCCGCTGATTCGCGGACCCGGTCATGCGCGCGTCGTTTCGCTCGGCCCCACCCAGGCCCGTTTCGACATCACGGCCAAAGGCACGTATCACGTCGCGATCCGCTACTCGCCCTATTGGCGCGCTCAGCCGGGCTGCGTGGGCGAGACGAACAACGGCGACGTTCGCTTGACCGCGCTCGCCGGCGGCCCGGTCGAGCTCACATTCCGGCTCGGACTGCAGCAGTTCCTCGACGCGCTCGACAACGCGGCGGGAAGGCATTGCTCGAGCTCGAGCAAGCCCACGTAGCTCTGACCGAGGCGCTCGCCGGGAAGCGCGACCCAAACCGATTCTTTGCCAACGCTTCTGGAGCGCGTGGCCCGCTGCTGGCCATCCCGCTTCTACCTTCGGGAGCATGAAACGGACACATGCTCTCCTCCTCGTCTTTGCGGTCGCGATGGCAGCGGTCGCTGGGACCTTCGCGGCGCTGCGTTCGTCGCAGCTCCGCGCGAACGCGGCGCCGAAGGTGAGCGCCGTACAGATCCAACGGCAGATTCGGTCGCTCGACCGGGCCGAAGCCGCACTCCGCGCCCAGCTGCGTCGTAAGCCGCCGGCGCTGCCGCCGCTGCCGCACGCGACTTCGCAGACGGCGCTCCCGGCGCCGCCTGCACCTGCTGCACTCGCGAGCTCGCCGGCACCGGCCGTGACCTACGTGCGGCCGAAGCCGATCATCCACATCGTGCACCGCCACGGCGGCGAGCACGGCGACCACGAGGACGGCGGCACAGCACTCGCAGCCGCCGGGAACGGGAGCCACCTCGATGACTAGTCAGATTGCACGTCTCTGGACGGTTGTCGTCGGAGTTGTCGTCTTCTTCCTCGCGTGGGCTGCGATCGCCGCCCATCCCTGGCAGCAGGCCACATCGGTCGATCCGCGCCTCTCCGCACTGGCGGCGCGGCAGCAACTGCTGCAGCGCGAGTCGCTGCAGGTGAAACAGGTCGTCGACCGGCGCTGGGCCGCGTACCGCGTCGCACTCGCGCAACGGAAGCTCGCGATCAGCCGGGCGAACATCGCGGCCGCTGCGGCCGGTCAGGCACGAGCCCAGGCCCAGGCACAGGCGGTCTCGGCGCCCGTCCCGGTCGCGGCACCGCCGGCTCGCGTCGTCACCCTCCCGCCGCTCGTCATCACCAGGACCTCGTGATGCGGAAGCACACGTTCAAGGCGATGGGGACGACCTTCGAGCTCGTCGTCGAGGCAGCGGACGCCGGCGGCGCCTTCACGAAGGCCGAGGCGGAGGTCGAGCGACTCGAACAGATCATGTCGCGCTTTCGCCCCGACTCCGAGCTGTCCCACCTGAACCGCGACGGTGCGATCGACGCGTCACAGGACCTCGCCGAGGTGGTCGAGCTCGCGCTCGCAGCGCGTGAACAGACCGGCGGCCGGTTCGATCCGACGGTCCACGACGCCCTCGTCGGTGCGGGCTACGACCGCACGTTCGACGAGCTCGAGGTAGACGGCGGCTCCGCCGCGCAACCGGCCGCCTGCGGCGGCGGGGTCGCCGTCAACGGCCGGCGCATCGAGCTCGATCCCGGCGTCAGGCTGGACCTGGGTGGGATCGGCAAGGGCTTCGCCGCGGAGCGAATCGCGGAACTGCTCGCATTGACCGGTCCTGCACTGGTCAGCGCCGGTGGGGATGTCGCAGTTCGCGGCGTCCCCACCGAAGGGATATGGGCGGTCGCGGTCGACGACACCCTGACCCTCGGTCTGACCCGCGGCGGGCTCGCAACTTCAGGCCGCGACCGTCGCCGCTGGCGGCGTGACGGCATCGAGCAGCACCACCTGATCGAACCTTCGACGGGCCGCCCGTCGGAGACGGACCTGGTTCGCGTGACGGCGATCGGGGTCGATGCCGTCGAGGCCGAGGTGCTCGCGAAGGATCTGTTTCTCGCCGGGTCGGAAGAAGCGCTCTCGCGCGATGTTCCCGCAGTGCTCGTGACGGCCGACGGCTGCACTCTGACCACCGGCGGGCTTGTCTGATGCACCACGACCCCACCTTCTGGCTGATCGCGCGCGCTGCCGGCCTCACCGCCTACGCCGTGCTCACGATGTCGGTGCTCGCGGGGCTCGTGCTCAAGTCGCGGCCGTTCGCGCGTCTGAAGGCCGCCCACGTGGCCGAGATCCACAAGACGCTCGCGCTCACCGGGCTCGGCGCGCTGGCACTGCACGCGGCGGCGCTCGTGCTCGACACGACCGTCAAGGTCAGTCCGGCTGCCCTCGTGGTTCCCGGTCTCGTCACCTACCGCCCTGCCGCAGTCGCCGCCGGCGTGATCGGCGGCTGGCTCTTCGTCCTGATCACCTCGTCGTTCTGGCTGCGCAAGCGGATCGGCGCGCGCGTCTGGCGCCGCCTCCACTGGTTCACGTATGCCCTCTTCGGCCTCGCGACGATCCACGGCATCACCGCAGGCACCGACACGACGCAACCGTGGGTGCGCGACCTCTACCTCGGCGCCATCGGCTCGGTCGTCGCCGCGACCGCATGGCGCGCACTCGTCCCTCCCGCCCGCCGGGCGGCCCTGAAAGGAGAACTGAAATGAGCACGTACGAGATCACCATCGATCCCTCCCTCTGCAGCGGCTACGGCGCATGCGTGGACGCGGCCCGGGATCTGTTCCACCTCGACAAGGGCGGCATCGCGACCGCAGTCGTCACTCGCACCGACGATCCGGCCGCGCTCGACGCCGCCGATGCGTGCCCGATGGGCGCCATCTTCGTGGAGAGGGTGAGAGCGGCATGACGGGCACCGTGCTCGTCGCCGGTGCCGGGCTCGCCGGCGCGCGGTGCGCCGAGTCGCTGCGGGCATTCGGTTGGAGCGGCCGCATCCTGGTTGCAGGGGACGAGCCGCATCCCCCCTACGAGCGGCCCGCGCTCTCGAAGGCGCTGCTGGCGGGAGAGCGCAGCGACGTCGCGCTCAGGCCCGATTCCTTCTGGGCCGAGCAGGAGATCGAGCTCCTGCTCGGCCGGCGGGTCGTCGACGTCGATGTCGAACGACGGTCGGCGATCGTCGGCGACGAGCTGATCGCTTGGGATGCGTTCGTCCAGGCGACCGGCGTCGCTGCACGTCGCCTGCCGGGCCCGCCGGGGGTGCACCACCTGCGCTCGCTCGACGATGCGCGGGCACTCGCAGTCGCTGCAACGCCGCTGAGCCGCGTGGTCGTCGTCGGAGCCGGGTTCATCGGCGGTGAGGTGGCATCGACGCTCGTGCACCGGGTCGGCTCGGTGACCGTCGTCGAGCCGGCGGCGGCGCCGCTCGAGCGGGTGCTCGGGCCGGAGGTTGGCGCCCTGCTCGCCGGGCGATACGCCGCTCACGGCATCGACCTCCGGCTCGGCGTCGGCGTCGAGGGCTTCGACGGCGCAGAGCGTGTTCGGGCAGTCCGGTTGAGCGACGGGACACTCGTGCCCGCCGACGTCGTCGTGGTCGGGATCGGGACGGTCGGCGAGACGGTCGAGGTCGACTCGTGTGGCCGGACGTCGGTTCCCGGTGTGCATGCCTGCGGTGACGTAGCGACGTGGTTTCGGCCGTCGCTCGGCCGGCATGTGCGCGTCGAGCACTGGACGAGCGCCGCCGGGCAGGCCCGCGCCGTCGCCTCGGCGATCGCCGGCGAGCCAGTGCCCTACGACGAGTCACCGTACTTCTGGTCGGATCAGTTCGGTCTGCGGCTCCAGCACGTCGGGCATGCCGAGAGCTGGGACTCGGTCGTGCTCGACGGCGAGCCGAATGAGTTCACCGCGCGCTATCTCGACGCGGACGGGCGGCTGCTCTCGGCCCTCGCCGCAAACCGCGCCTCTGAGCTGCGCGCGTTGCGCCTGGAGCTCGCAGCATGAGATGGGTCTTCGGCGTGATGCTCGCCGCGCTCGCAGCCACGGTGACGGTCAACGTGCTGCTCTTGGGGTACGGCTGGACGAAGAACGACCCGGTCGGCCGTCTCAGCCCCGTCGCGTACCTGCCGGCACCGCTTCACGCACACGCAAACGCCGGCCGCACGCGCGACAGTGCCGACGATTGACTAGCCGCCGACGCCCTGGCTGATCGCCGTCAGCCACGGGCCGGCGGATTGAAGAGCCGCCAGGGCGACCGCGCCGCCGGCCACGAGCGCGAAGCCGACCACGCCGCGCCGGAGCACATGACCGCGCGTCCGCCGGCCGCGCGCCCAGTCGGCAAACGCGAACCGTCGCAGCTTCGCGAGGTGCGCAGCTGCGTGAACGCCGACGACGAACAGGAACAACGCGAAGCTCGCGGAGTGCACGCTGCGGAGGAACTGGGTGTGCGGCCCCGCCAGGACGAGACCGACGCCGCTCGCGAGCAGTGCGACCGTCGAGCCGACGACGAGCGGTGCGATCCCGCGCAGCAGCGGCTGCGGCGGGCCTTCCGCGCGATAGACGGGAGCGCGCGTGTAGTACCGAAGCATCCGCCAGCCGGTCGAGGCCAGCTTCAGGGCGACGACGGGGATGAGCGCGACGCCGACGAAGATGTGCACCGCGAGCGTCTGCTGGAGCCCGAGTGCGAGCGTCGCCAGTTCGACGAGCGTGCCCGCGAGCAGCAGCGCGCCCAGGAGCGCCGTCAGGTTGCGATTGCCCTGCGGGCCCCCCGGAAACCGGGTGGCGAGACGATCGAGTGTGTTGCGCATGAGCCCAGTGAAGCAGCGGTTTCGGGCCTCCAGGCCGCTTCGAGCCAAGCCTTGTCCACTTCTTTCGCAAACCTTGTGGTTTTCCCCGATGGACGTGGAGGTGACTGCTCCGTAAGGTGCCTCAATGGCCGACCAGCAGAAGAAGCACGACTGGTCGACCGACGCCGTCGCCGGGCTGATCGTGATGATCGCCGTCGGCCTCGCGCTCGGCGCGGGGCTCGCAGGGTTCTTCCTCGGGCGCCACACCAAGCAGTCGGCGGCGGTGGCAGCCGCGGTCTCGACGCAGGCAGCGACGTCCGTCGACCCCCACGTCGCGGCGGGCGGTCACATCTTCGTGCAGTTCGCCTGCGCGCAGTGTCACGGCAACCTGGGCCGCGGCGGCGTCTCGCCGTCCGTGCCGGCGCTGACGACGGTCGGCTCTCAGCTCACCGCAGCCCAGCTACGCCACATCATCAACCACGGGCTCGGCGAGTCGGCGAATCCCAAACAGCCCTACATGCCCGTGTGGGGCGCCGTCATCTCCGATAACCAGGTGAACGACCTGATCTCCTACATTCGCGCCGGCCTGCCCGCCGTCCCGACCGCGACGGCGCCCCAGGTCCCGCAAGGCCAGGGGCAGGCCGTGAAGGGCGCGACGCTCTACGTCACCTACGGATGCATCAACTGCCACGGCCCGAACGGGCTCGGCGGCGTCCCGAACCCCCAGTCGCCCGACAAGACGATCCCCCCGCTCACCGGCGGCGATTTCCGCGGCGAGTTCAACACGGACGCGAAGATCGCCGCCGTGATCAAGAGCGGGAGCGTGATCGGCAAGGCGCCGATCGTGAGCATGCCGCACTGGGGCGGCATCATCCCGCCCGACCGGCTGCAGGCGCTCGTCGAGTACCTGAAGACGCTCAAGTAGCGCCTCGCTTCAGGCGTCCTCGTACCAGAAGAACCCGACCGTGCCGGGCCCGGCATGCGTGCCGACGACCGGGCCGAGCGGCGTCGCCATCTCGATCACGGCATGCGGCCGAACGCGCTCGACGAGCTCGCGCAGCGCTGCCAGGCGCTCGGGAGCCGCAGCATGCGCGATCCCGACCTTGAGACTCGGCGAGTCGGTCGAGGTTGCCTCGAACATCGTCCGGAACTCGGCGAACGCCTTCGCGTTCCCGCGCACGCGCTTGAGCGGGATCACCTCGCCGTCGCGGATGGTGAGGATCGGCTTCACGTTCAGCAGATTCCCCGCGAATGCCGCTGCGCGGCCGATGCGGCCGCCGCGGGCGAGGTACTCGAGCGTATTGACCGTGAAGAGCAGCTGATGGTCCTGCTGGTAGTGCGCGACGAACTCGTCGATCTCCTCGTCCGTCGTGCCTCGCTCGAGTCGGCGCTGCACGCCGAGCCCGAGCATGGCGATCGCCGCCGAGGCCGTTCGTGAATCGATCACGCGCACCGCGTCACCGCCGAGCATCTCCGCAGCGGACTGGGCGCTGGCGAAGGTGCCGGACAGCGTCGACGAGATCTGGATCGACAGGATGCGCTCATAGCGGCCGGCCAGCTCCTCGAACGTGGCGAGGAAGTCGCCGGGCGTGGGCTGCGATGTCGTCGGCAACTCGGGATCGGTCTGCAGGCGCTCGTAGAAGCGGTCAGCCGTCATGTCGACGTAGTCCCTGAAGCTCTCCGCGCCGAACCGGACGTACAGCGGGACGATTCTGAAGTTCGGGAAGCGGTTCTGCGCGTCGGGGAAGTCGGCGGTCGAGTCGAGCACGACAGCGGTGTTGTCGGCAGTGAGCTTCACCCTCGGGAAGCCTCGCACACGATCTCCACGAGACGGTCGAAGTCGCCGTCCTTCGTGACGACCGCCGCCGCCCCCGCCCGCTCCACCTCGGCGATCTCCTGGGCGGTCACCGACGCGGTCAGGCAGACGACGCGGGTCGTCGGGTCGGCCTCGAGCACGAGCCGCGTCGCCTCGGCGCCGTTCAGGCCGGGCATGCGGTAGTCCATCAGCACCACGTCGGGGCGCAGGGCGCGCACGACCGGCGGCGCCTCGTCGCCCGTGGCGACACTCGCGACGACCTCGATCTCCTCGCGCAGCCCGAAGAGCAGCTCCAGCGTCTGGCGGAACGTGTCGTTGTCCTCGACGAGGACGACCCGGACCGGCGTCATTCAGCCGCCAGCAGGAGCGGGTAGTGCGGCTGGCCCCCCTGATGCACGTCGAGCTCGAGGTCGGGATGCTCGGACTGGACCCGGGAGAGCAGCCCGTCGAGCGACGGCGGGCTCTCACCGGTCAGCAGCGTGAGGACGCCGCGCGGCTCGCGCAGCAGCTGTTCGAGCACGGCCTGCGCGACCTCGTCGAACGTCTCGCCGCCGGCCACCGGCTCGCCGTCTGCGAGCCCGAGCCACTTGCCCTTCCGCACCGCCACGCCGTTCAGCTGCACGTCACGCGAGGCGATCGTCACCGCACCCGTCGCGACCCCGTCGGCTGCCTCCTGCATGCCGGCCACGTTCTCCGCGGCGGCCCGCGAGCTGTCGAACGCGACGAGAGCGGCCAGCCCCGCTTGCAGCGAACGCGTCGGGATCACGCGGGCGGTCTTCGACGCATGCTCGACGGCATGCTCCGCCGCGAGGATCACGTTGCCGTTGTTCGGGAGAACGACCACCTCGAGCCCCGGAGCGTGCTCGATCGCCGCCAGCAGGTCGGCAGTCGACGGGTTCATCGTAGGCCCGCCCTCCACCACGATCGCGCCGAAGCTCTCGAACAGCGTCCGGTTTCCGGCGCCTGCCGAGACGGCGACGACCGCCGAGACCGCCCGGTCGTCGGGGACGGGATGAAGCAGCCGTTCCTCGCGCTGCTGGGTCTGGGCGTGCATGTTCGCGATCTCGACGCCCTCGATCGCACCGCGTGCGATCCCGAGCGACAGCGCGCGCCCGGGGTCGTCCGTGTGCACGTGCACCTTGAGGGCGCTGCTGTCGCCGACGACGAGCAGCGAGTCACCGAGCTGGTCGAGCTCGGATTCGAGCTCGTCGGCGTCGAGCCCACTGCCCTCGACGACGAACACGGTGCAGTAGCGGTAGCGAGAGAGCTCCTGGTGGATCGCCTCGAGCCCGAAGCTCTCCTCGGTCTCCGGGGGCGGGGCCAGGGCCTCGCCGGTGAGCGCGGCCTGGATACCGCGGACGATCTCGACGAGCCCGGCGGCGCCGGCGTCGACGACGCCCGCCTCCTTCAGCACGGGCAGCAGCTCGCGCGTCTGCGCGACCGTGTCGTCGCCGCGCGCGATGATCCCTGCGAGATCGGCGCCGTGCTCGGCTGCGTCGGCCATCGAGCGGATCGCCGTGAGCATCGTCCCCTCGACCGGCTTCTTCACCGCGCGGTAGGCGGCGTCACTGGCCGAGCGGAAGGCCCGGGCGAGGTCGTCGCTCTCGGCGAGCGACTCGGTCGCCCCCCGGACGATCTGCGACAGGATCACGCCGGAGTTGCCGCGCGCGCCCATGAGCGCGGCGCGCGACACCTCCCGCGCGAGGCCCGCGCGATCGTCGGGGCCGTCCTTCTGCAGCGCCTCGTCGATGGCGCGCACGGTCAGCGTCAGGTTGGTCCCCGTGTCGCCGTCAGGGACCGGGTAGACGTTGAGGTCGTCGATCCGGCGGCGGCTCGCCTCGATCGCCGCCCGGGCCCCCTCGACGAGCTCGTGCACCCGTTTCCTCATGCGCTCTGCCTCACGCGCTCGATGACGACCTCGACCGCCGCGACCTTGAGCCCGGTCAGACGCTCGACCTCGTAGGCGACCTGCGACCGGACCGTCGAGGCGACCTCGGCCAGGTTGAGCCCGTGCGCGACGACGACGTGCACCTGGATGCGGAGCGAGCGAGCGTCGCCCTCGATGCTGATGCCCTCGCGCCGAAAGATGCGCCCGACCCGCGTGCCCGCGGACAGCCCGATCACGCCGTAGCACCCGAGCGTCCGCTCCGCGACGATCTCGGCCACCGCCTCACGGGCGATCGTGAGCCGGCCGCGCTCCAGGTCCAGGAAGAGGTCATCCGCCACGGGCTGCGCATTAGACCCGATACCGGGCCGAGAAGGTTGCGGCGTTTGCCCCCTCGGCGGTAGCCGATCGCGGCGGCGGCGCTAGATCGCTTTGGTTACTTTGCCGCCCTTGAGGCAGCGGGTGCAGACGTAGGCGCGGGTCGGCGAGCCCTTCAGGAGGACCCGGACCCTCTGCAGGTTCGGGTCGAAGCGGCGCTTCGTGGCCACCATCGAGTGCGAGCGGTGGTTCCCGAAGGACGGCTTCTTCCCACAGATTGCGCAGATCTTGCTCATCGCGGTCGGCAGTGTAGCGGCTGCAGGCCTATTGCTTGGCGCTCGCGCGGAGCCGGGCGAAGAGATCCGCCATCTCGAGTGCCGAGCGAACCGCCTCGGCGGCCTTGTGGATCCGCGCCTCGGCCTGTTCGACGTTGTCGACGGTCAGGACGCCGAACGAGACCGGAACGCCGGTCTCGATCCCGGCCAGCTGCAGTCCCGAGGCGCACTCGGAGGCGACGTAGTCGAAGTGCGGCGTGTCACCGCGGACGATTGCGCCGAGCGCGACGATGCACGCGTAGCGGCGGGTTTTCGCGAGCGCCATCGCGGCCAGCGGCAGCTCGAAGGCGCCGGGCACCGGCATGACGGTGATCGCATCCTGTGCGACGCCTGCCTCGACGAGCGCCTCGAGCGCGCCCTGGAGCATCCTGTTCGTGACGCCTCCGTTGAAGCGTGAGACGACGACGCCGACCGAGCGGCGCGTGCCGCGCGGCGTTCCCTCGAGGACGGTGTAGCCGTCCGGGACGTCGACCTCTCCGCGCACGTGCTCGACGCTGCCGCCGTCCTGCGGCGTGTCCTCGATCACGGCCGCCGACTGCGCGGCCGGCCAGCCTTCGAAGGGGTCGCTGCCTGCCGCGTCCTCCTCGACCGACTCCCCGCTGGGATCCGTGTCCTCGCCGACCGGCGTCTCCGCGATCTGTGTCTCGTCGACCGACGGCTCGTCGGCCGCCGGCGGCGTCTCGTCCCTGGGCTGGTCGTCGATCTCGGTCACTCGGCCTCCGGTTCGTATTCGAGGTTCTTCAGGTCCTGGTGGTGCAGGCGATGACCGAGCTTATCCCGCTTGGTGCGGAGATAGCGCTCGTTTTCGCTGTGCGGCGCGACCTCGATCGGCACCTGCTCGACGACGGTCAGCCCGAAGCCGTCGATCCCGGTCAGCTTCTTCGGATTGTTCGTGAGGATGCGCAGCGTCGTCAGCCCGAGGTCGGAGAGGATCTGATTGCCGATCCCGTAGTCGCGGGCGTCGGCGGGGAAGCCGAGCTCGAGATTCGCCTCGACGGTGTCCAGCCCCTGCTCCTGCAGCTCGTAGGCGCGCAGCTTGTTCAGGAGGCCGATCCCGCGCCCCTCCTGCGCCATGTAGAGCAGCACGCCGCTGCCGGCCTCCTCGATCTGCGCGAGCGCCTGCTCGAGCTGCTCGCCGCAGTCGCAGCGGAGCGAATGGAAGACGTCACCGGTGAGGCATTCCGAGTGCACGCGCACGAGCACGTTCTCGGCGCCGTCCACGTCGACCCTTCACGAGCGCGACGTGGATCTTGCCGGTCAGCTTCTCGCGGAAGGCGATTGCCGTGAACTCGCCGAACTCGGTGGGAAGCTGGACGGACGCGCCCCGCTCGACCAGCTTCTCGTGCCGGCGCCGGTATTCGACGAGGTCGGCGACGGTGACCATCTTGAGGCCGTGCCGCTCGCAGTACGGCGCGAGATCGGGCACGCGGGCCATCGTGCCGTCGTCGTTCATGATCTCGCAGACGACGCCCGACGGATCGACGCCGGCGAGGCGGGCGAGATCGACCGCCGCCTCCGTCTGCCCGATCCGTTCGAGCACCCCGCCCGGCTTCGCACGCAGCGGGAACACGTGCCCCGGCTGCACGAGGTCGTGCGCGGTCGAGTCGGAATGGATCGCGACCTGGATCGTGTGGCTGCGGTCGGCGGCCGAGATGCCGGTCGTGACGCCCCGGCGCGCCTCGACGCTGACCGTGAACGCGGTGCCGAGCGGAGCCTCGTTGTGCTCGGTCATCGGGCGCAGGCCGAGGTGGTCGGCGCGCTCCTCCGTCAGGCAGAGGCAGATCAGGCCCCGGGCGTGCGTCGCCATGAAGTTGATCGCCTCGGGCGTCGCGAACTGCGCGGCGATCGTCAGGTCGCCCTCGTTCTCGCGGTCGGGATCGTCCACGACGACGACCATCCGCCCCTCGCGGATGTCCTCGATCGCCTCCTCGATCGTCGCGAAGGGCGTGGTCACGGCCATGGCGGAAGGCTAGCGGGGGAGCAGCTTCTCGACGTACTTGGCGAGCACATCGGCCTCCAGATTCACGCGATCTTCAGGTTCGAGCTCCCCGAGGGTGGTCGCGCCCAGTGTGTGCGGGATCAATGCGACCGCGAACCCGCCCTCGTCGACCGCCGCGACGGTCAGGCTCGTGCCCAGGACCGCGATCGAGCCCTTCTCGACCACGTAGCGGAGCAGCTCGGACGGCGCATCGAACCAGATTCGCTTCCCGTCGCCCTCCGCCTCGACGGAGCGGACGCTCCCCACCCCGTCGACGTGCCCCTGGACGTAGTGGCCGCCGAGCGGCTCCCCCGCGCGGAGTGCCGGCTCGAGATTGACCCTCGACCCCTGGTCGAGGGTTCCGAGGCTCGACCGGTCGAGCGTCTCCGGCACGGCGTCGAACGCCAGCTCGTCACCGTGGGCTGCCACGACGGTCAGGCAGACGCCGTCGATCGCCACCGAGTCGCCGGGCTGGGCACCGGCGGCGACGGCCGGGGCCTCGATAGTCAGACGGACGCCCTCCGCCCCACCCTCGCGCGAGACGACCGTGCCGATCTCTCTGATCAACCCGGTGAACACGTCAGTCGCCGTAGACGAGCGTCTCGACCGTTTCGCGCACCAGCACCTCGAGCTGCGCGCGCTCACCGGGGACGGCCGTCGCGAGCTCGGCGAGCAGCTCGTTGACGGCGTCGCGGCCGCCGGGCGCGAGCTCGTCCGTCCCGATCTCCTCGAGCTTGCGGCGCAGCTCGTCGTTCCCGAGCTGGCGCGTCAACCAGTGGCTCAAGTGCATGACGAGCTGGTCGTCCGAGCGCTGGGAGTCAGGTTTGATGGACATACGCCTCGAGGAGCACGTCGCCGCCGATCCGCCCGGCAGAGAGATGCGACAGCGTGCGCGAGGAGGGTAGCGAAGCGGCGAGACGCGGCCCTGCGCCGGCCAGCGTCGGGGCTATGAAGACGAGCAGCTTGTCGACGAGGTCGGCTTCGAGGAACGCGGCCGCGAGCGTTGGGCCTCCCTCGAGGAGGAGCGACTGGACACCCTCGCCCGCGAGCGACCGCAGCTCGTCCTCGAGCGGGCCGGAGCGAAGCTCGAGCTCGAGCCCGCCTGGAAGCGGCCCCCGCGAGAAGACGAGCCGCCGCGGCTGCCCGCGCGGCGTCGGAACGTCGCGCGCATCGAGCCGCGGGCGGTCGGCTCGAGCCGTCCCACCGCCGACGGCGACCGCATCGACCTGCGCCCGCAGCTCGTGCACGCGGTGGCGGCTGCCAGGCCCGGTCACCCACCGCTCGCCCGGCACCGTGAGGCTGCCGTCGAGCGTCATCGCCGTCTTGTAGATCACGAACGGCCGTTCCAGCGTCACCCAGGTCCGCCACGCCTCGTCGAGCGCGCGCGCCTCCCAGGATCCGGCGTCCTCGGCCTCGACGCCGGCTGAGCGCAGGCGCTCGGCCCCGCCCGCCGCCTCCCGGTTGGGGTCCGGCGCTCCGAAGACGACGCGGGTGACACCGGCGGCGACGATCGCGTCGGCGCACGGCGGTGTCGTGCCGTGGTGCGCGCACGGCTCGAGCGTCACGTACATCGTCGCGCCGCGCGCCCGCGAGCCTGCAGCGTCGAGCGCAACGACCTCCGCGTGGCGGCCCGCCGCCTCCGTGACGCCCTCGCCGACGATCTCGCCGTCGCGGACGAGCACGGCGCCGACGGTCGGCTTCGGATACGCCCGGTGGTGAGCCGCCTGGGCGAGCTCGATCGCGCGCGCGAGCGTCACGCGAGCGCGCGAACCAGGCCGCGGTACGCGCCCGCGAGATCCTCGTGGCCGAAGATCGCCGTCGCGGCGACGAGCAGCGTGGCACCGCAGTCGCGGATCTGCGCGATGTTCTCGCCGCCCACGCCTCCGTCGACCTGAATCTGGACGGCGTCCGGCAGTGCAGCCCGCAGGCGGCGCACGCGGTCGTACGTCGCCGTCATGAACTGCTGGCCCGAGTAGCCGGGATGGATCCCCATGCAGAGCACGAGGTCGGCGTCGGCGCTCACCGACGCCACCGCCTCCGGCTCGCTCTCCGGGTTGAAGGCGACCCCTGCCTGCAGCCCGTGCTCGCGCGCGGCGCGGATCGTCGCGCCGACGTCGCTGACGGCCTCGTAGTGGAAGGTGACGCTGTCGCCGCCCGCCGCGGCGACGGGCTCGAAGTACTTGGCGGGGCTCTCGACCATCAGGTGCACGTCGATCGCGCCGCCGTGGCTGTGGATCAGCGGCGAGATCGACGCGAGGACGATCGGGCCCATCGTGACCGGCTCGACGAAGTGACCGTCGCCGACGTCGAAGTGGAAGACGCGGCAGTCCGCCAGCAGCAGCTGTTCGATCTGGGCGCCGAGGTGCGCGAAGTCCGCGCCGTAGAGCGACGGCTCGACCTCGGTCGTCCGGATCCAATCCCGCCAGGCCACCCGTCGATCCTACGACTTCAACCGCGCGATGAAGAACCCACTCGTCCGGTCGCGGTGCGGCAGCGTCAGGAGGAACTCGGGGCGCGTCGGATGCGCGTACTGCGGCCACTCGGCGTCGAGCGGCACCGGCTCGAGCCCGGAGGCGTCGACGACCGCCTCGTTCTCGTCGGCGTTCAAGGTGCAGACCGAGTAGACGATCGTGCCGCCGGGCCTGGTGCGCGCGGCCGCCGCGTGGAGCAGCTCGAGCTGGAGCTCCGGCAAGGGCCTCGCGCGCCAGCGCAGGTCGGGGCGCCGAGCCAGGACGCCGAGACCGGAGCACGGCGCGTCGACGAGCGCCCGGTCGAAGCCGCTCTCGTCGAGCTCGCGGGCGTCGGCAGTGACGACTCGGACGTTCGGGCCGACCTGCTTCGCCATCGCCTGCGCACGGCCCGGATGCACCTCGACCGCCGTCACGTTCCCGGCCAGCATCATCGACTTGCCGCCCGGCGCCGCACACAGATCGAGGATGCGCTCGCCCTCCTGCGAGCCGACGACGAGCGCCGCGAGCTGGGAGGCACGGCTCATCGGCCGCATGCGCGTCGGGTCGACCGTCTCGACGATGTAGGCACCGGGCACGTCCGTCGGCTGTCCGACCGGTTCGGCGGAGCGGACCTCCAGCCCGGGCGGCTCGTTCTGGGCGCGCATCAGCTCGAGAGCAGCCTCACGCCCGAGGTCGCGCGTCCAGGTCTCGGCGATCCAGTCGGGGTAGGAGTGCTTCAGCGGCCCCTCGGGGAGCGAGGCGACGAGCCCCTGCAGGCCGTGCGCGAGCTTCCGCATGACCGCGTTCGTGAACGGCACCGCGCGCTCGAGGCGCGCCGCGCGGACGAGCTCGACCGTGTCGTCGCCGACCGCGTGCTCCGCCTGGTCGGTGAACGCGACCTGGTAGGCGCCGAGCCGCAGGGCCGCGCGCACCGGCGCGTCGAGCCTGCGCACCGGCCGCTTGCCGAGCTGCTCGATCCCGAAGTCGAGCGTTCTCGCCATCTGCACCGTTCCGTAGGCGAGCCGTTGCGCAAGCGCCCGGTCGCGCTGGTCGAGGCCGGCGACGGCCGAGGCGAGCGCGCGATCCGCGTACGCCTCCTCCTCGAAGACCCGGCGCACGACCTCGTACGCGGCCTGCCGCGCCGGGGCGATCACCTCACGCCGCGCAGGAACTCGTCGTAGCTCATCTTGCCCCGCCCTTCCGGCTGCACGAGCTCGGGCACGAAGCGCTCGTCCTCGAGCCGCGCGCGCCAGACCGTCACCCGGCGTCCGTGCAGCATCGCCCAGGCCCCGATGTGCGGCGAGAGCGCGCGCACGCGTCGCCACGCATCGAGTGCATCGTCGAGGTTCAGCTCACGGTCGGCGGCCGTGATCTTCTCGGCGTAGGTCGCGCCGTCCTCCGGCTGCGGCTGGAACGACGGCGACTCGATCGTCTGCGCGAGCAGATTCGCGGCGAGCTCGGCCGAACGCTCGAAGACGCCCCCGGCGTCGAGGTCGCCGAGCGGGAAAGCTTTCTGGGCGGCGATCGGGCCGGCGTCGAGCGCCTCGACCGTCTCGTGGATGGTCACGCCGGTCTCGGTGTCGCCCGCCAGGATCGCGCGCTCGACGGGTGCGGCGCCGCGCCAGCGCGGCAGCAGCGACGGGTGGACGTTGAGCCACAGCGAGCGGGCGAGCAGCCCCGGCGGGATGTAGAGCCCGTACGCGCAGACGACGACCCGCTCCACCTCACCCGGCAGCTCCGGCCGCTCAGGCTGGTGGACCGGGATGCCGAGCCGCAGCGCCACGTCCTTGGCGGGCGGTGCGGCGAGCCTGCGTCCGCGGCCGCGCGGCGCGTCGGGGCGGGTGAGCAGCCAGGCGACGTCGTGCGCCTCGGCGAGGCGCTCGAGCACGTCCGCCCCGAGTGGCGCGGTCGCGGCGACGCCGATGAGCATCAGCGCAGGACGACGCGGGGCCGCAGCGTCGCGAGCGCCTCCTTACGGTGCTCGTCGTCGGTGCGGTCGATGATCAGCACGCCGTCCAGGTGATCGAGCTCGTGCTGCACGACGCGGGAGCCGTACTCGTCGAGCTCGAAGCGAACGTCCTGCCCGTCCGCGTCCTTGCCCTCGATCGTCACCGTGAGCGAGCGCTCGACCGGAACGCGAACGCCCTGCAGCGAGAGGCAGCCCTCCTCGTCGGTCTCCGAGTCGCTCGAGCGCTCGACGATCACGGGGTTCACGATCACCCGCGGCCCCTCGTCGTCGGGCTCGAACACGAAGAGGCGGCGGAGGACGCCGACCTGCGTTGCGGCGAGCCCGACCCCCTGCGCCTCGTGCATCAGCGTGGTCATCCGCTCGACGAGCCTGCGCAGGTCGTCGTCGAAATCCACCACCTCGTGCGCGACGAGTCTCAGGGCCGGATCGCCGTACTGCCGGATCTGGGCGAGCGCGAAGCGGCGGCGCGCGTCCGCCTCTGCCTCGGCGCGCGCTTCCTCGCCGGGCTCGCCGTCGTGGTCGTGGTCGTGCTCGTGGTCGTGCTCATGGTCGTGGTCGTGCTCGCTCACGGCGACGCAGTGTAGGGGAAGCGCTCGAGGATCCACGCCTGGTCGAGCGGGTCGCGGCGGTAGGAGCGCCCGCCGACCTTCACGTAGTCGCGCGTCCTCGGGTCCATCGGGAGCCGCGCCTCGACCGGATACCAGCGGTTGTGCCGCTCGATCAGGTCGTTCACCTCGCTGAAGTTCCAGTGCTCGACGATCCGCCGCCAGGCGGCCGGGTCGGCGCCGTGCTCGGCGTAGGCGTCGGCGAGCAGCCGCGTCTGGCGCTCGGTCTCGTCGTCGATCTGCTTCAGCCGCTGCATGAACGGGAGCGGCCCGCCCAGCGACGCGAAGTGGCGGTCGGCCTCGATGCGGAAGCGGCGGATACGCCGGGGCAGCGGCCGGCCGACGAGCGGGTTCAGGTCCTGCTCCGCCTCGAGCCGCCGGCGCTCGGTCTGCGACGGGGGCGTCACGTCGCGGATCCCCCACTCGCCGATGATGTCCTCGGGCCGCTGCTTCACGACAGCCCTATGGTGCCGCAGCCCGACCGGCCGCGGCAGACGTGCCCGTTCGGGAGGGTTGGCGCACTACCCGGTGGCAGCCACCGGGTAGTGCGCTTGCCCGTCTGGGTGGGGCATGTCTGTCAGAGCGACTGGGGGTCGACGTCGACGACCGCGGTCAGCTTCGCCTTGCGCATGTTCGGGGCCGCGGCGGCCAGGAGCCGCGCGGCTTGCGACGCGATGCGGCGCGGCTGCGACGTCTTCGCCACGAGCTGCGCCCGGTACTTGCCCCGGAGGCGCAGCAGCGCGGCCGGCCCGAGCAGGTCGGCACCGGTGATCCCCGCCTTCAGCTCGTCGAGCGCGCGGATCACCGGCTCGAGCTCGGGCCCGGCCACGACGATCCGCACGAGGTGCGAGAACGGCGGATACCCGAGCTCCTTGCGCCGCTCGAGCTCCTCCGTGAGGAACCGCGCGACGTCGTGTCGCGCCGCGTAGACGATCGGCCGCGCATCGGGCTGGAACGACTGGACGAGCACCCGTCCCGGCGCGTCCCGGCCGCTGCGCCCGGCCAGCTGCGTGATCAGCTGGAACGTTCTCTCCTCCGCGCGAAAGTCGGGCATCCCGAGCGCCGGTGTCCGCGTCGACGACCGCGGCGAGCTCGACCCCGGCGAAGTGGTGGCCCTTCGCCACCATCTGCGTGCCGAGCAGCACCGCGCCTTCCGCATCGCGGAAGCGCGCGAGCGAGCTCGCGAGCTGCTCCGGCTTCGCGACCGCGTCGGCGTCGAGCCTGATCAGCTCGAGCTCCGGCAGCTCCCGCGCGAGCTCCCGCTCGAGCTTCTGCGTCCCGGCCCCAAGCCGCGCGAGCTCCGGAGAGCCACACGCCTCGCACGTCGACGGCGCCGGCCGCTCGTAGCCGCAGTGATGGCAGCGCAGCGACGTGTCGCCGTGCAGGACGAGCGAGACATCGCAGTTCGGACAGCGAATGGTCGTCCCGCACGCGCGGCAGTGGAGTGCCGGCGCAACTCCCCGCCGGTTGAGGAGCAGGATCGCCTTGCCGCGATGCTCGGCGACCGCACGCAGCGCGCGCAGAAGCGGCGCCGAGAGCGGGTAGCCGGCCTCGCGCCGCAGATCGACCACCCGCACCGGCGGCAGGTCGGCGCCGATCCGGCCCCCGAGCTCGAGGTGCTCGAGCGCCGCCCAGCTCTCCGGTCGCGGCGTCGCCGACCCGAAGACCGCGACGGCGCCCTCGAGAGCCGCCCGCTTCGCCGCGACCGTCCGTGCGTCGTAGCGTGGATCGGAGTCCTGTTTGTAGGACGGGTCGTGCTCCTCGTCGACGACGATCAGGCCGAGGCCGCGAATCGGGGCGAAGATCGCCGAGCGGGCGCCGACGACGATGCGGGCCTCGCCGCTCGCGATCCGTGCACGCTCGTCGCGGCGCTCCGCGTCGGTGAGAGCCGAATGGAGGATCGCCACCCGGTCGCCGAAGCGCGCGCGGACCCGGCCGACGGTCTGCGGCGCGAGCGCGATCTCGGGCACGAGCACGATCGCCCCGAACCCGCGCTCGAGCACCGAGGCGCACGCCTGGAGGTACACCTCGGTCTTGCCGGAACCGGTCGCGCCGTACAGCAGGAAGTTCCCGTCGCCGTTGACGATCCGGTCGACCGCCGCGATCTGCGAGTCCGAGAGCTGCAGCGGCTCGTCCTCGCCGGTGAGCGCCTGCCGCTCCGCCGGGGGCGCCTGCTCCTTGCGCCGCTTCGGCGTCTCGGGAGCGACGAGCGCGAGCGCGCGCGCCGGGGTCGAGCCGTAGTAGTCGGCGATCCAGAGCGCGAGCTCGACGAGGGTCGCGGGGATCTCGCCGATCACGGCCTCGATCGGCCGAGCGTCGACTCCCTCGGGCGCTGCGTCGTGCAGCGACACGACGATCCCGCGTGCACGCGCGCGGCCGAACGGGACGCGGACGATCGCACCGACCTCGACGCCCTCGGGCACCTCGTACGTGAACTCACGCGCGACGGCGCGCGCCGTGACGAGCGGGTAGACCGACGCGTAGGGCACTACGCCGGCTGCTCTTCGCTGCGGGCGTTCGAGCGCAACCGCTTGAACGACAGCGTCCGGGCCATCAGCCCGATCGCGATCAGGCCCAACAGGACGTTCACGACGACGAGTGCGATGTTCATGCCGACGCTGAACGCGAGCAGGAGCGAGTGTCGAGACACCCTGGCCGCGGAACAGGAACACGATGAGGCCCTGCTTCGTCCCCGCGCCGCCGGGGGTGGCCGGAAAGAGCGTCGCGAGCGAGTCGACGACCTGCGCCAGGAGCGCGTTGTGGAAGCTCGCCGTGCACCCGGAACGCCTTGAGGAAGAAGTAGAGCGAGAGCGATGCGGAAGCACCCAGGAGATCGCCTGCGGGAGGATCACGCCGACGGCGAGCCGGCGGCGCTGCCCGAGGATTGCGAAGCCCTGCCGAACGTGGGTGCGAAACTCGTCGTACCGGCGACGCGCCCAGACGAACCCGATCGCCAGGGCCACGAGGAGAACGGCGAGCGCGATCTCGGTGGGCCGCGGATGGCGCAGGAAGAACTTCCAGTCGACCGTGGGAATGCGCGAGTAGACCTGGTGCGTGGGCAGCACGCCGATCGCGAGCGCCCAGATGATCAGCGCGCCGGCGATGAAGAAGTCGAACAGCGTCTCGACGAGCAGCGTCGGGGCGAGCGTCGCGTACGTCGAGCCGGGCATCCGGTGCTTGACGAGGTACATCTTCACGACGTCACCGCCGCGCGCGGGGACGATCGAGTTGACGCCGACCCCCGCGATGTAGGCGCCGAGGGCCGTGCGGTACCTCAGCCGCTCACCCGGATACGCCGCGCGGACGATCGTGCACCAGGCCGCCGCCCGGAGGAACAGCTTGGCCACGTGGCAGGCCGAGCGCGAGCGCGAGGAACTGCCACTGCACCGCCGTCAGGTGGTCGCAGAAGACGTTGACCGCGTGGAAGAAGTGGCCCAAGGGGGCCAGGGTAATCCAGGCCCCGGCGGCGGCCGGATCCGGTCGATCGCGCTGCCCCGGGGATTCACACTACGATCACGACGATGGCTGCCGGTCACGGAATCGACGAGTACCTGGAGACGATCTATTTCCTCGCGTTCCCGATCGGCGAGTACCGGCCGGCCACGACGGGCACGTCCCAGACGATCGCCTCGCGGGTCGCCGAGATGCTCGGCGTCTCACGGGCTTCTGCCGGCGAGATGCTGAAGCGCCTCGAGGCCGAGGGGCTCGTCGAGCGGGGCGAGCACAAGGAGGCGATCCTCACCCCGGCCGGCGCGCGAGCGCGCGCGCAAGGTCGTTCGCAAGCACCGGATCATCGAGCGGCTCCTGACGGACTTCATGGGCTACACGGCTGCGGAGGCGCACGTCTACGCCGACGAGCTCGGCGGGACGTTCACCGACGACATGGTCGAGCGGATCGAGGTGAAGCTCGGCTACCCGGACCGCTGCCCGCACGGCTGGCCGGTCGACCCCGATTTCGAGCAGGCGGAGAACCGGGAGCTCGAGCCACTGTCGGAGCTCGAACCGGGCGCGCAGGCGACGATCGTCCGGCTCGCAGAGCACGACGGCGATCTCCTGCACTGGTTCTACGACGAGGGCTTGACGCCGGGGACCGCCGTGGAGCTGCGCGCCGCCGAGCCGGCTGCGGGCCAGTTCCGCGTCGCGGTCGACGGGGACGAGAAGGCGATCGGCGAACGAGCCGCCGCCGGGCTCTTCGTCAAGCGCGTTGGTGTCTGACACCAAAACGTGTCAGACACCTTTGTGAGCTGTCGCAGGCGCTGGCCTCGACAGTTCGCTACGTCGAGCTCAACGCGGTCACGGCAGGAAAGGTCAGGAACGTCGAAGACTGGCCCTGGACGACCTACGGTGACTCAGCCCTGAGAAGGTGTCTGACACCGTAGGTGTCAGACACCCGGGGCCGCGGCGGCGGCGAGGCCGGCAGCCTCGCGCAGCGCGGCGGCCTTGTCGGTGCGCTCCCACGAGAAGTCGTGGTCGTCGCGGCCGAAGTGGCCGTACGCCGCCGTCTTCTGGTAGATCGGCCGCCGCAGGTCGAGGTCGCGCAGGATCGCCGCGGGTCGCAGGTCGAAGTGCTCGCTTGACGAGCTCCTCGATACGGGCCACGGGGAGCTTCTCCGTGCCGAACGTCTCGACGAGGATCGAGAACGGGTGCGCGACGCCGATCGCGTAGGCGACCTGGATCTGGCAGCGGTCGGCGAGCCCGGCGGCGACGACGTTCTTCGCGACGTACCGGGCCGCGTACGCAGCCGAGCGGTCGACCTTCGTCGGGTCCTTGCCGGAGAACGCCCCGCCGCCGTGCGGCGCGGCGCCACCGTAGGTGTCGACGATGATCTTCCGCCCGGTCAGGCCGGTGTCGCCCATCGGCCCGCCGATCACGAACTTGCCGGTCGGGTTGACGAAGACGAACTTCGGATCGTCGAGGCTCTTCTCGTCGTAGAGGTCGCGCGGCAGGATCGGGCGCAGCACGTGCTCGATCAGGTCGGGCTTGATCATCGTCTCCGGATCGAGCCCCTCGCGGTGCTGGGTCGAGATCAGGACCCGCTCGATCTCGACCGGCGTCTGGTGGCCTTCGTCGTCGACCTCGTAGCGGATCGAGACCTGCGCCTTGCCGTCCGGCCGCAGGTACGGGAGCACATCCGACTTGCGCACCTCGGCCAGCCGCTTGGCGATGCGGTGCGCGAGCATGATCGGCAGCGGCATCAGCTCGCGGGTCTCGTTGGACGCGTAGCCGAACATCATCCCCTGGTCGCCTGCGCCGACCTTGTCGAGCGGATCGTCGTCGCTCGGGTCGTGCTGCAGCTCGATATGCCGTGTCGACGCCCTGCGCGATGTCGGGCGACTGCTCGTCGAGCGTCACGATCACACCGCAGGTGTCCGCGTCGAAGCCGTACTTGGCGCGCGTGTAGCCGATCCCCTTGACCGTCTCGCGCACGATGCGCGGGATGTCGATGTACTCCTCGGTCGTCATCTCTCCCGCGACCACGACGAGCCCGGTCGTGATGAGCGTCTCACAGGCGACCCGGCTCACCGGGTCGTTCGCGAGCGCAGCGTCGAGGACTGCGTCGGAGATCTGGTCGGCGATCTTGTCGGGATGCCCTTCGGTCACCGACTCCGACGTGAAGAGGAAGCTCCGCTCTGCCATGGCCGCGAAGGGTAGCTATTCCTCGGTCGGGCGCCTGCCCATGAGCGATCCCGCGAGCTCGTGCAGCGGCATGCCGTCCAGCACCGAGCAGACGCCTTCGGTGATCGGCAGCTCCACGCCGATGCGCCGGGACAGATCGCGCAGCACCGGCGCGGTGGTCAGCCCCTCGACCACCTGGCCGATCTGCGCCCTCGCCTCGTCGGGGGTCGCGCCGCGCGCGATCAGCTCGCCCGCGCGGCGGTTGCGGCCGAGCCGGTGGAAGCACGTCGCGATCAGGTCGCCCATCCCGGCCAGCCCCGAGAAGGTCTCCGGCTCGGCGCCGCAGGCCTCCCCCAGCCGTGTCATCTCCACGAGCCCGCGCGTGATCAGGGCCGACTTCGCGTTGTCGCCGAGCCCGAGCCCGTCGACGGCGCCCGCCGACAGGGCGATCACGTTCTTCGCGGCGCCGCACAGCTCGACCCCGGTCAGGTCGCCGTTGACGTAGACCCGGAACGTGCCCGAGTTGACCGCCTCCTGCAGCCGCAGCGCGAGCGCTTCGTCCTCGGAGGCGATCACGGCGGCGCCGGGCAGGCCGGTCGCGACCTCCTCCGCCATGTTCGGCCCCGAGAGCACCGCCACCGGCCGCCCCTGCACCAGGGTGGAGAGGCGGTTGCCGGTCGCCGGGTCGAGCCCCTTGACGAGGCTGAGGACCGGCGCGTCGCCGCGCACCCGCGCCAGCACCTCGGCGAACGCTGCGCTCGGCACGGCGATCACGACGACGTCGGCCTCCTCGTACGGCGCGTCGTCGAGCGTCACGCGCGTGGCGACGAACACGTCGTGACTGCGGTCGCGCAGCAGACGGCTGAACGCCCGCCCCCACGCCCCGCCTCCCACGACGACGAACCTCATGACCGTTCGCGGAAGTCGACCACCACCGGCACTCCCTCGAGGTTGAACCGCTCGCGCAGCTGGTTCTCGACCCAGTAGGCGTAGTCGCGGGTGACGAGACCTGGATCGTTGACGGTGAACCGGAAGCGCGGCGGCCGCGTCGTCACCTGCGCGCCGTAGAGCAGGTTCAGCCGGCGGACGCCCTTGGAGGGCGCCTGGCGCATCTCCTTCAGCTCGCCGATGAACCTGTTCAGCTCCGCGGTCGGGACACGCGAGACGAAGCGGTCGTACAGCTCCTCGACCTTGCCCAGCAGGCGCGAGACGCCGCGGCCCGTCAGCGACGAGATCGTGATGAAGTCGGGCCGCTGTCGCAGCCGGCGCGCCAGCTCGGGCCGCACGTCCTCGATCGTGATCTCCGAGATGTCCCACTTCGAGAGGACGATCAACGTCGCGCAATGCGCCTTGCGCGCGACCTCGACGGCCGTGATGTCTCCTTCGACGATGCCCTCGCCCGCGTCGATCAGGACGAGCGCGACGTCGGCCCGCTCCGCTGCCTCGAGCGCGCGCAGCTCCGAGTAGTACTCGATCCCCTGCCGCTGCTTGCGCTTGCGCCGCAGCCCGGC
This sequence comes from uncultured Thermoleophilia bacterium, assembly GCA_963828655.1. Taxonomy (GTDB): domain Bacteria; phylum Actinomycetota; class Thermoleophilia; order Gaiellales; family Gaiellaceae; genus PALSA-600. The sequence continues at coordinate 404,649 of CAWHFK010000006.1, forward strand.
GGTGTCGATCAGCTGGAACGTCCGGCCGTCGTGCTCGATCACCGTGTCGATCGTGTCGCGCGTCGTGCCGGGCACCTCGGAGACGATCGTGCGCTCGGAGCCGACGAGCTTGTTGTACAGCGACGACTTGCCGACGTTCGGGCGGCCGAGGATGGCAACGCGGATCGCATCCTCCTCGACCGTCCGGGACGACTCGCCCGGCAGCAGGTCGAGGATCTCGTCGAGCAGGTCGCCGGTGTTCGAGCCGTGGAGCGCAGAGATCGGGAACGGCTCGCCGAAGCCCAGGCGGTGGAACTCGAGTGCGAGGCTCTCCTGCGACGGGTCGTCGATCTTGTTCGCGAGCACGAGCACGTTCTTCTTCGCCTCGCGGAGGATCTGGGCGAGCTCCTCGTCGCCGGGCGTCACGCCCACGCGCGCGTCGACCACGAAGAGGACGAGGTCGGCCTCCTTGATCGCCGCACGCGCCTGCAGCGCGATCTGCTTCGTGATCGGGCTCGGATCGGCGATGTCGACGCCGCCGGTGTCGATCAGCAGGAAGCTGCGCCCGTTCCATTCGCAGACGAGCTCCTTGCGGTCTCGCGTCGTCCCCTGCGTCTCGTGCACGACGGCCTGGCGCGTAGCGGTCAGGCGGTTGACGAGCGTCGACTTGCCGACGTTCGGGAACCCGACGATCGCCACGGTGCCTTCGAGCTTGACGGCCGTGCTGCTCACAGCGGCGGTGTGAGGCCGGCCGGGCGGCCCTTCGCATGGACTTCCGCGAGCCAGTCGAAGAGCACGTTGATGCGCCGCTCGATCTCGGCGGTCGCCTCCTTGTAGCCGCGGCCTCCCTTCGGCACACCGTCGAAGCGCACGGGCTCGCCGAACGCGATCGAGCAGGGCGCAAAGTCACTGGCCTTCCAGAACTGGGTCCCGTAGATCGCGATCGGGACGACCGGCACCGCCTCCTGCACGGCGACCATCGCCGCGCCGGGCTGCGCCTTGCCCGGCCGGCCGAGCTGCAGACGGGTCCCCTCGACGAACAGGCCGACGACACCTCCCTCGCGCGCCGTCTCCCGCATCAGCCGCACCGCATCGCGGTCGGATGCACCGCGCCGCACGGCGATCGTGCCGTGCCAGCTCACGAACCGCCCGAGCCCGGGAAACCCGAGCACCTCGGACTTGGCGACGAAGCTGACGTTGCGCGGCGACATGGCGCCGACGATCGGGATGTCGAGCCAGTGCATGTGGTTGGCCGCGTAGACGAGCCCCCCGGTCGCAGGCACCCGCTCGCGCCCGTAGGCGCGCGCCCGCGTCACCCAGCGCGCGGGCCGGCCCATGTAGACACGGCCGAGGCCCCACGTCACGTCCTGGAGCGTCAAGGCGCTGCCGGCGAACGCACGCGGATCAGCTCCTCGATCCGCGACACGACGTCGTCGACCTCGAGGCCCGTCGTGTCGATCAGCTCCGCATCCTCCGCAGGCTGCATGCGCACCCGGTCCGACGCGTCGCGGATCCGCAGGTCGGTCGCGAGCGCGTCGGCGCCGATGTCGGGGCGCTCTGCCTGGCGTCGCGCCGCGCGAATCGCGGGATCGGCGTGGAGATAGACCTTCACCTCGGCATCGGGCGCGACGACGGTGCCGATGTCGCGGCCCTCGATGACGACGTTCCCCTGGTGGCCCAGCACGCGCTGCCGTTCGCGCATCACCTCGCGCACATCGTGATGGCGCGCGACGACCGGCACCATGCGATCGATCCGCGACTGCCGGATCGCCGAGGTGACGTCGGTGTCTGCGATGAACACGCGCCCGACGTCGTCGAAGGTGACCGGGTTCCGCCGCGCCAGATCGCCGAGCGCGTCGCCCTCCGCAAGCGGAAGAGCCTCGCGGATCGCGAGCCAGGTCAACGCCCGGTACATCGCGCCCGTGTCGAGATAGCTGAAGCCCAACCGGTCCGCGAGCTTGCGGGCAACCGTGCTCTTGCCGGCGCCTGCCGGTCCGTCAATGGCGACAATCATGGCCTTTTCGCCCTTCGGTCGAAAAGGCTAGTGGGAAGGGATGAGAGGGAAGTCGTCATGATTCTTCACTAGCCAAATCGCTTGCTCTTCGAGCGATTTGGCCAAGCAGGTCGTAGAAGCCGGGGAAGGATATCGCCACCGTGTCGGCGCCCTGCACCTCGACGCCCTCGCGGCTCGCCAGCCCTGCAACCGCCCCGAGCATGGCGATTCGATGGTCTCCCCGCGCGTCGACCTTCCCGCCCTTCGGGCGCGCGGGCACCCCGGTCACCGAGAAGCCCTCGTCGTGGCCCTTGATGCGCCCGCCGATCGCGCGCAGCGCGTCGACCACCGCATCGATCCGGTCCGTCTCCTTGTGCCGCAGCTCGCCGGCGCCGTAGACCCAGCTCTCACCGCGCGCCTGCGAGGCGAGCAAGGCGAAGAGCGGCAGCTCGTCGACGAGCAGCGGCACCTCGCTGGAATGGATCGTCGTCGCGGTGAGCTCCGCGCCGCGCACCTCGAGGTCGCCCACCTGCTCCGCGCCCAGCCGCCGTCGTTGCAGGATCCCGACCCGGCCGCCCATCCGCTCGAGGACGTCGAGCAGCCCCGTGCGCCGCGGGTTGAGGCTCACGTCGTGAATCGTGATGCGCGACTCGGGGACCAGCGTGGCAGCGACGATGAACGGCGCGGCCGACGAGAAGTCGCCCGGCACGTCGACCGCATCGAGCCGTAGGCGCTCGGGCGGGTCGATGCTGACCGAGCTCGGCCGGACGGTCACGCGCGCACCCGCGTCCTGCAGCATCAGCTCGGTGTGGTCGCGGGTCGGCGCCGGCTCGATCACGGTCGTCTTGCCGTTCGCCCCGAGACCGGCGAGGAGGACGGCGGACTTCACCTGGGCGCTCGCCACCGGCAGCTCGTAGTCGATCGCCTCGAGCGGCGAGCCGGTGACCGTGAGCGGCAGATGCCCGTCGGTCGTCTGGATCAGGGCGCCCATCCGCCGCAGCGGCTCGGCGACGCGCTCCATCGGGCGGGCCGAGAGCGACTCGTCGCCGGTGAGCGTGAAGCTGCCGTCCTGAAAGGCGAGCAGGCCGACGATCAGGCGCGCCAGGGTGCCGGCGTTGCCGCAGTCGATCGACGCGGACTGCAGGCCGCGCAGGCCGGCGCCGTGGACGACGAGCTGGTCGCCGTCGTCGTCGACCTGGACCCCGAGCGCGCGCACGGCCGCGAGCGTCGACAGGGTGTCGCCGGAGCGCCCGAAGCCGCGGACGACGGTGTCGCCGTCCGAGACGGCTCCAAGGAGGAGCGCGCGGTGCGAGATCGACTTGTCGCCCGGCACGGCGAAATGCCCCTCGAGCTTGACCGCGGGCTCAACCCTCATCGATGACCGCCGAGATCACGACGCTGTACCCCTGCGACTCGAGCATCGTCGCGGCGCGCTGCGCCTCGCCCTCGCCCTCGACGAGCAGCGTCAGCGTCCCGCCGCGCTCGGGCGAGACGTGGTGCAGCTCGAAGTCCTCGATGTTGATCCGCTCGGCGCCGAGTGCCTGCGTGATGCCGGCGAGCACGCCCGGCCGGTCGGGGACGTGAACCCGCAGCCGCTGCAGTGAGCCCGGGTCCGGATACTCGCGCTCGAGCATGCGCCGGCGGTTGCTCGACGCCTCGCCGATCCAGCGGGCGAGAAAGCCCGCATCGCCCTGCTCGAGTGCGGTCTCGACCTGTTCGATCAGGCGGCGCTGCTCCGCGAGCGCGCCGCGAATCGCACCGGCGTTGTCGAGGAAGATGTCGATCCAGATGCGCGGGTTCGCGCCGGCGATGCGGGTCATGTCGCGGAGCGAGCCGCCTGCGTGCGCGAGCGGCTCGTGCCCGTCGATGCGCGATGCACCGGTCTGGTTCGCGACGATGTTCGCAAGCACGTGCGGCACGTGGCTCGTCATCGCGACGAGCCGGTCGTGCGCATCGGCGTCGATCGCGACCGGCGTCGCGCCGAGGTCGGAGACGAAGCCGTGGACGAGCCTGTGCCGTACCGGATCCGTGTGCGCGACCGGCGTGAGGAACCACGTCGCGCCCTCGAAGAAGCCTGCACGCGCGTTCTCGGCCCCGCGCGTCTCGGAGCCGCAGATCGGGTGGCCGCCGACGAAGCGAGGTGAGCCCTCGGCGGCCCGGACGACCGATGCCTTCGTCGAGCCGACGTCGGTGACGGTCGCCTCGCCGCTCGCTGCGAGCACGGCCGCGACCGTGGCGGGCAGCTGCGCGATCGGCGCGGCGACCACGGCGAGCTCCACCTCGGACACTGCCTCTTCGAGGCTCGCGGCGGCCTCCACCGCCCCGACGCCGACGGCGGCGGCGAGTGCGGTGGGCTCGGAGTCCCAGCCGACGACGACGTCGCCGCGCCGCTGCGCGGCGAGCGCGACGGACGCGCCCATGAGCCCGGTGCCGACGATTGCGATCCTCATGCCCCCATTGAACCTGGTTTCGCCTGCGGCGAGAACCAGGTTCGGGATCAGCGCGGCGCGCGCATCAGCTCGGCCAGGCGGAACGCGAGGTCGAGCGACTGGCGGGCGTTCAGGCGCGGATCGAGCAGCGTCTCGTAGCGCGACGCCAGATGCTCCTCGAGCACGTCGTCGGCACCGCCGAGGCATTCGGTGACGTCCTCGCCGGTGAACTCCAGGTGGACGCCGCCCGGCCACACGCCCACCTCCCAGCAGGCGTTGAAGAAGCCCTCGAGCTCGGCCATGATCGCGTCGAAGCGACGCGTCTTCACTCCGTCGGCGGTGCGAATCCCGTTGCCGTGCATCGGATCGGACGCCCACAGGACCGGATGCCCTTCGTCCCGCACGGCGCGGAGGAGGGGCGGCAGCAGCTCGCGCACGTGCTCCGCGCCCATCCGCGCGTAGTAGGTCAGCCGGCCGGGCACGCGCAGCGGATTGAGACGCTCCGCGAGCTCGACCACGTCGGCGGGCGTCGCGGTCGGCCCGATCTTCACGCCGATCGGATTGTGCACGCCGGAGAAGAACTCGACGTGTGCGCCGTCGAGCTGGCGCGTGCGCTCGCCGATCCAGAGGAGATGCGCGGAGCAGTCGTACCAGTCGCCGGTGATCGAGTCCCGGCGGGTCAAGCCCTCCTCGTAGTCGAGCAGCAGGCCCTCGTGGCTCGTGAAGACGTCGACCTCGTGCAGCCTGCGCTCGCTCGCCAGGTCGATGCCGCACGCGGCCATGAACGCGAGCGCGCGCTCGATCTCCGCCGCGAGCAGGTTGTAGCGAACACCCTCGGGCGACGAGGAGACGAAGTCCTTGTTCCACAGATGGACCTGGGTGAGGTCGGCGTAGCCGCCCTTCGTGAACGCCCGTAGCAGGTTCAGCGTAGAGGCGGACTGGTTGTAACCCTCGACCATTCGTCGAGGGTCGGGCACGCGCGCCTCGGCGGTTCGGGCGTCGTCGTGGATCATGTGCCCGCGGAAGCTCGGGATCTCCTCGTCACCCACGCGCTCGAAGGGCTCCGAACGCGGCTTCGTGAACTGCCCCGCGATCCGCCCCACCTTGACCACCGGGAGCGTGGCGCCGTACGTCAGCACGGCGGACATCTGCAGCATGATCTTCAGCTTCTCGCGGATGCGCATCGTCGAGATCTCGTTGAACGACTCGACGCAGTCGCCCGCCTGGAGCAGGAAGGCGCGGCCGTCGATCACCTTCGCGAGGTTGTCGCGCAGGTTCCGGGCCTCGCCGGCGAAGACGAGCGGCGGGCTCGCCGTCAGGCGCTCGACCGCCGCGTCGACGGCGGCGCCGTCGGGCCAGTCCGGCTGTTGGAGCGCAGTCCGCTCGCGCCAGGAGCGCGGCGACCAGGTCGAGGGCGTCACCGTCATCGATCCCAGTGTAGTTGCGCCTTTTGCTCTATTCTCTGTCTGTGATCTTCGCCTCCCGGATCGGTTGGTCATGGCGCCGCGGGCGAGGCGGAGGCCTGCGCTAGAGCCGCCTCGTCCGCTGATTCGACCCGGCGCGACCACGACCCACGAGAGGTGACTTCAATGCGTGTCTTTTCCGGCATCCAGCCCACGGGCGCCAAGCACATCGGCAACTACATCGGCGGCATGCGCCAGTACGTCGCGACCCAGGAGGAGGGCGACGCGTTCTTCTGCATCGTCGACCTGCACTCGATCACCGTCGAGTACGACCCACGCGACCTGCACGACCGCACGCTCGACCTCGCGGCGCTCCTGTACGCCGTCGGGCTCGACCCGGAGCGCTGCACGCTCTTCCTGCAGAGCCACGTGACCGCGCATCCCGAGGCGGCTTGGCTGCTCTCGGCCGTCACCGGGTTCGGACAACTCGGCCGTATGACCCAGTTCAAGGAGAAGGGCGAGGGCAAGGAGTTCGTCTCCGCCGGCCTCTTCACCTATCCGGTGCTGATGGCGGGCGACATCCTGCTCTACCAGACCGACATCGTCCCGGTGGGCGACGACCAGCGCCAGCACGTCGAACTGGCCCGCGACGTCGCCCAGCGCTTCAACGCGCGCTTCGGCGAGACGTTCAAGGTGCCGCGCGGTGTGTTCCCGACGGTCGGCGCGCGGATCATGGACCTGCAGGAGCCGTCGAACAAGATGTCGACGACCGGCGGCAGCGCACAGGGCACGGTGCTCGTGCTCGACGAGCCGGATGCGATCCGCAAGAAGTTCAAGACCGCGGTCACCGACTCCGGACGCGAGATCCGCTATGCCCCGGACGAGAAAGCTGGCGTCTCGAATCTGATCGAGATCCTCTCGGTCGCGACCGGCGTCCCGATCCCGCAGGTCGAACAGGCCTACGACGGCAAGGGCTACGGCGACCTGAAGGGCGACGTCGGCGAGGCCGTCGTGGAGCTCCTCACCCCGATCCAGGTCAGGTACCGGGAGCTGCGCGCCGACGAGGGCGAATTGCGGAGGCTGCTGCAGGTCGGCGCAGAAAAAGCACGTCAAACCTCAGCGCCGACACTCGAGCAGATGTACGAGCGGATGGGGTTCGTGCGTCCTTGAGCCGAGCGGCCCGGGCCGTTTGACAGGTTGTTACCGAATCGCCCAATCGTGGTACCCCCTCTGCTGGGGCGCCGATCGTAGCGTCGGCGCTGCAGTGCAAATACGAAGGAGGGGAAGTGGCATGAGGTTCAGTAAACGCTTGCCGATCGTCGCCGGGCTCACCGTTGCCTGCGCGGCGATTGCCTTCACGGCAGCAGCCGGTACGCGGGGCAGCGCTGCCGCAGCTATCACGCCAACGCCGTCATCGGGTTGCCGGCTCGGAAACGGCATCAAGCACGTGATCGAGATCACGTTCGACAACGTCCACTTCAACCGTGACAACCCGAACGTCTTGTCGGATCTCGAACAGATGCCGGCTCTCGAGAACTTCATCACGAGCCAGGGCACGATGCTCTCGAACAACCATACGCCGTTGATCGCGCACACGGCCGACGACAGCATCACCAACTACACGGGCCTGTACGGCGACCGGCATGGACAGCCCATCACGAACTCCTACGAGACCTTCAACACGTCGGGCGTCCCGGTGTCGAGGTCGTCCTTTGCCTACTGGACCGGGACGTACGGGGTCGACGCATTCCCGAACCAGCCTTACTCGCCGCTCGTTCCTGCATCGGGCCAGCCGCCGAAGACGCCGCCCGCGCCATGGGTGCCGTTCACGCGTGCAGGCTGCGACGTCGGCGACACCTCGACCGCGAACATGGTGCTCGAGAACGTCAGCCCGGACCTGCAGAACGTCTTCGGCGCCAACTCGCCGGAGGTCGCCCAGTTGAATGCCGACACCGGCGACTCCTTCAAGGACCAGGAGGTCGCGGACTATCTCGGCCTCGCGGTGCACTGCGCGCAGAACGATTCGTTCTGCTCCACCGCCCAGGCGGTCAAGTTCGGGGACACGACGCCGTCGCCGACAGCCGTCAACGATGCACTGCCGGACGAACCGGGTGGTTACGACAACTTCCAGGCGGTGTTCGGCCAGAAATACCTGCAGTCGCAGCTCGCACAAGCGGCCAACTCCGGCGGAAACCGCGTCGTCAACGGCCACACGTACCCGGTCGTGAACACCGCCGGGAACCTGGTCGACCTGAACGGCAATCAGATCAACGGCGCGTTCCTGCCGCCGAACACGCCCGGCTTCCCCGGCTTCGGCCCGATCAGCGCGGCGCAGTCGCTCGCGTACATGGCGGACATGCAAGAGGTCGGCGTGCCGATCACGTACGGCTACATCTCGGACGCGCACGAGAAGAAGTCCGGAGAAACAGGCTGCTCGAACAGTGGCACAGCGCAAGGCCCCGGCGACACCTGCTACAAGGCGAACCTCGCTGCCTATAACGCCGCGTTCGCGACGTTCTTCCAGCGGCTCGCCGACGACGGGATCACCGCGCACAACACGCTGTTCGTGATCACGGCCGACGAAGGCGACCACTTCGCCGGCGCGAACGTCGGCCGTTCGCTCACCCCGGCCTGCTCGGGCACGCCGGCGACCCTCGGCTACACCTGCAGCTACCCGGACGGCCTGATCGGGGAGCGGCAGATCGCGATCCACGGCCTGCTGCAGAACCAGCTCGGGAACAGCACCCCGTTCTACAACGAGTCGCAGGGCAACTCGTTCTACATCAACGGCAATCCCGGCCCGAATGACCCGGTCACGCGACAGCTCGAGAGGGACGCCGCGAAGGCGAAGGCAAACAACCCGTACGACGGCGACTCGGCCCAGACGATCGCGCAGTACGAGGCCGATCCAACGGTCGAGCAGCTTCTCCACTTCGTCAACGCGGATCCAAACCGCACACCGTCGTTCACGCTGTTCCCGAAGCCCGATTACTTCTTCACGATCGGGGCGAGCGACGGATCGACGCCATGCGCTGCCGGCACCACGGCCGACAACGCCGCGACGAACTGCTCCTCGCTCAACAAGGGGTTCGCGTGGGATCACGGGTACTACGCACCCGAGATCGACACGACGTGGCTCGGAATGGTAGGCCCTGGCGTCGCCCACAAGGGCGTCGACGGTCTCGGGCCAGCGAACGGCCCGAGCTCGGCCGACGGAGCGAACGCGAGCCCGCAGCTTGTCACAGCTACCGACGCGAAGAACCCGGGCACGTGGGCCGACCACACTGACATCCGGCCGACGATCATGGCGCTCGTCGGGCTCAAGGACGACTACGTGACCGACGGCCGCGTGCTGACCGAGGATCTGACGATCTCACCGGGTCAGACCGGGGACAAGAAGGTCCTGCCACTCGCCGTCTGTTACAAGCAGCTCAACTCCAGTGTCGGGCAGTTCGGAACCGACGTCCTCGTCGCTGACACGGCCGCACTGAAGACCGGGTCGAGCGGCAGCGATTCGACCTATCAGTCGGTTGCCGCGAAGATCAAGGCCATCGGCACGGAACGAGACGCCCTGGCGACCTCGATCAAGAACGACCTCTTCAACGCCGAGTTCAACGGCACGTCGATCCCGAACGGCAACTCGAACACGGCGCACTGCAACAACCTCCTACGGTCGGCCGACCGGCTCGTCGGCAAGTAGGAGACAACTAGACGAACGGCGTCGAGCGAAGTCGCTCGACTTCGGAGGGCTCGAGCTCGCGCCACCGGCCGGGCTCGAGCCCTTCGAGCGTCAAGGGGCCGTAGCGGCTCCGGTGCAGCGAGCGCACCCGGTGACCGACCGCCTCGAACATCCGCTTCACCTGACGGTTGCGGCCCTCGTGGATCGTCAGCTCGATCCGTGCGCCCGCGAGCCGGCGCACGTCGGCCGGACTGGTCACGCCGTCGTCGAGCTCGACGCCGGTGCGCAGCCGGCCGAGGTCGGCGTCGCTCGGCTGCGTCCACGTCTCGACCTCGTAGACCTTGTCCACCTCGTACTTCGGGTGTGCGAGGCGATGCGCGAGGTCGCCGTCGTTCGTCAGGAGCAGCGCACCCGTCGTGTCGGCATCGAGGCGCCCGACGGGAACGACACGCGATGAGTGCTCGACGAGGTCGACGACCGTCCGGCGGCCCTGCGGGTCGCTCGCGGTCGTCACCACGCCCGCCGGCTTGTGCAGCAGGACGTAGGCGAGCTGCTGTTTCGTGAGCGGCCGGCCGTCGAGGCTCACCTCGTCGGTGCGCTGCACGAACGTGTTCAACTGCCCCACTTCGCCGTTGACGGTGACGCGGCCGGCCTTGATCAGCTCGTCTGCCTTGCGGCGTGAGGCGACGCCCGCACGTGCGAGCCAGGCGTTGAGGCGCATGGCGGGATTCTCGCCTCTTTCGGGCCAGGAACATCGCCGACGCGGCCGAACACGATCTCCATGTCACGCGTGCTCGCCGCCGCAGGGCTGCTCTTCGTGTTGTTCGGCGTTCTGCTCGCCGTGCTCTTCGTGCGGCCCGGGGTGAGCGCCGAGCCTGCCGCCCGGAAGAGCCCGCCGGCTCCGGTGAAGCTGTCCTCGGCGCTCCCCGCCTGGGTCGCACCCGGCGTCCGGGTCTCGATCTCGGGCTTCGCTGGTGCCCATGAGCTCGTACGGGCGCGGGTCGGCAGCCGGAGCGCCGGTGTCGTGCGCTCGGGACGCCTCGGCGGCTTCCGGCTCGCCGTGGTCGCGCCACGGCCGGGCCGCTACGCGGTTTCGGTGCGCTCGAACGGCGTCGTCGCCCGCGCCGGGACGCTGCTCGTACGTCCCGTGGTGCTCGCCGCGGTCGGTGACGTGACGACGGGAGAAGAGGTCGGGGCGAGCGTGTCGACGCTCGGGAGCAACTACCCGTGGTCACAGGTCGGCCCCACGCTGCGCGCCGCGGACATCGCGACGGCGAACCTCGAAGGAGCCGTCTCGACGCGCGGCGTCCCCGTGCCGGACAAGGAGTTCCATTTCCGCGGTTCACCCGCGCTGCTCCGGAGCGCGCACGACGCGGGTGGTCTCGACGTCGTCACGGTCGCCAACAACCATTCGGGCGACTACGGCTCGGTCGCCTTGCTGGACACGATCCGGTACGCACATGCGGCAGGCCTCGAGACCGTCGGCGGCGGCCGCAACGCCGCCGCCGCGCTCCGACCGGTGCTCGTCACGGCAGGCGGCCTCCGGATCGGCTTCGTCGGGCTCTCCGACGTCAACCCCTACGGGTTCAACGCGACGGCCGACTCACCCGGGACGGCGAAGGCCGATCCGGGCACGGTCGAGGCGGCCGTCCGGGCGGCGCGCCGCCAGGCCGACGTCGTCGTCTGCTGGTTCCACTGGGGCACCGAGCTGCATCCGGTGCCGTCGGAGCGCCAGCAGGAGCTCGCGGCCGCGGCGCTCAACGCCGGCGCGCAGGTCGTCCTCGGCGCCCACCCGCACGTGTTCGGTGCGGTCAGCTCGCCGACGCGCCACTCGGTCGTCGCCTGGACGCTCGGCAACTTCGTCTTCCCCGCCAACTCGGCGGGCACGACGCGTACCGGCATCCTGATCGTCGCGCTGGACCGCAACGGCGTGCGCGGCTGGCGCGTCGACCACGCCACGATCCACGGCTTCCGCCCGGAGCTCGACCGCTGAACACCTGAACCTGGTTCGCCTGCGGCGAACCAGGTTCACGAGTTGACGGACCGAGGCTAGTAGATCGCCGTCGCGAGGCGGCGGCGGTACTGAACGGTGAGCGGATGCTCGTGGCCGAGCTCGGCGAACAGGGCGACCATCAGCTCGCGGGTGCCGTCGGGATCCTCGTCGACGCGGCCGAGCAGCAGCTCGAACGCGCGCTCGTAGTCACCTGCGGCGAGCGCAGCCTGCAGCTCCGGATCGTCGACCGAGTCGGCGACCGGCGGCTTCGTCAGCTCCTCCAGGAACGCGTCGACCGCCGCGCGGCCCTGGGCGCCGACGAACTCGGCGACGACGTGGCCGTTCCGGAACGCCTTGACGGCCGGGATGCCGCGGATGCCGTACTCGTTCGCGAGCGCCTGGTTGCTGTCGACGTCGACCTTCGCGAGCGTGACACCCTGCTCGGCGGCGGCCTCCTCGAGCACCGGCCCGAGCGCCTTGCACGGCCCGCACCACTCGGCCCAGAAGTCGACGACGACCGGCGCGTCCTTCGACGCCTCGATCACGTCGGTCTCGAAGGTCTTCTCGGTGACGTCCACGAGAGCAAGGTAGCGCTCGAACCTGGTTCGCTCGGCGAACCAGGTTCGTGAGTTACGCGGGGCGCTTCTCGGCGACTGCTTCGAGGCGTTCGCGGATCTCCGTCACGTCGGCGCCGAGGTCGTCGACGCGCGGGAGCGCGGCAAGCGACTCGAGCCCGAAGATCCGCTCGAAGAGCGGCGTGGTGCGATAGCGGATCGCGCCGAACTCGTTCTCACGGCCGCTCTCGCCGATCAGCCCTCGCTCGGCGAGCCCGGCGACGACGCCGTCGACGTTGACGCCGCGGATGCGCGCGATCTCCGGCCGGCTGAGCGGCCCCAGATAGGCGACGATCGCCAGAGTCTCGAGTGCAGCTTGAGACAGGCCCTTCTCGGCCGGCTTCTCGAACAGCCGCGCACAGGCGTCCGATGCGGCGGCCGAGGCGCGGAACGCCCAGCCCCCGGCAACGTGCTCGAGCACGATCCCGCTCGTCTCCTCGGAGTAGCGCTCGCTCAGGAGCTCGAGCGCCTCCGCCACGTGCGTCACGTCGACCTCGGCGGCGGCAGCGAGCTCCTCCGCAGGCAGCGGCTGGGACGCCACGACGAGCAGGGCCTCGACGACCTTCGCCAGCTCGGCGGCGGGCGTGGCCTCGGTGGTGATCAGGCGGAGTGGGCTGTCCACGAGAGACTCCTTTCAGCGTCGGCACGAGAAATCCTTATCGGCGCGAACGGCGACGACTGCGCGATTGCGATCTCGTTCTGCTTGCGGAGCTCGAGCAGCGCGAGGAACGCGACCGCCACCTCGACCCGCGAGAGGCCCTGAACCTCCTGGTCGAAGTCGAACCGGCTGCGGCGGCGGAGCAGCGAGCGCCAGCGATCGACGAACTGCGAGACGGGCGGGAAGCGCAGCGCCATGTGCGCGGTCGAGGGCGCCGGCGGCTCGATCGAGAGCACGCGCAGGGCCGCCGCGAGCTTGTCGGGGCTCTGCGGTGCGAGCCGGCGCTCGGGCCGCGGCGCGAGCGGCGCCGGCCCCAGCCGGAAGAAGAGGTCGCGGCGCTCCTCGAGGCGACCGCGCAGGAACTGCGCCGCCTCCTTGGCGCGCCGGTACTCGGCGAGGCGCCGCGCGAGCTCCTCGGCTGCCTCCTCGGGCTCGAGCTCGGCGAGCTCGGCCTCCTCGTCCGGGAACATGGCGCGCGCCTTCAGCTCGAGCAGGGCCGAGATGAGGACGAGGAACTCGCCGCACGCGTCGAGATCGAGCTCGCCCCGCTCGGCGAGATGCTCGACGAACGCGATCACGATCTCGGCGAGATCGACCTCCTGCAGCGGGAGCTCCTCGCGGAGGACGAGCGAGAGCAGCAGGTCGAACGGGCCCTCGAACGCGTCGAGGTCCAGCTCGAGCTCTCGGACGGCTACCGGCACCCGTTCAGGCTAGCGGCCGTGCCGGACGCGGCCTTTCCCTCCTTTGGGGATCGCCATGGCGGGCCGGTGCTCCTCCGGCTCGGGCTTCCGGCGGCGCCGCGGCACGGCCGGGCCCCCGAACTGGTGCAGGATGAAGTACGCCGTCGAGCCGCAGAAGACGATGATCGAGACCCAGGCGTTCAGGCGCAGGCCGGCGATGTGGTGCGCCGGATCGACGCGCAGGAGCTCCTCGAAGAAGCGGCCGAAGCAGTACCAGGAGACGTAGAGCGCAAACAGCGCCGGCGGCCTGATCGTGTACCGCTTCGAGACGTAGAGCAGCATCCCGACCCCGACGAAGTCCCAGATCAACTCGTAGAGGAACGTCGGGTGGAAGGTGGCGCGATCGAGGTACTGGAGCGGCCGGTGGGCGGGCGAGATCTCGAGCCCCCACGGCAGCTTGGTGGGCTTTCCGTAGAGCTCCTGGTTCCACCAGTTGCCGAGGCGGCCGATCCCCTGCGCGAGCAGGAGGCCCGGCGCGGCTGCGTCGAGGAACTTCGCGACGTCGTAGCCCGCTCGGCGCACCACCACCGCGCCGGCGAGCGCGCCGAGGAGGATGGCGCCCCAGATGCCGAGGCCGCCCCGCCACACCTCGAACACCCCCTGCCACTTGGGGGTCGGCACCTCGTTCCAGGAGGTGAGGTCGTGGTAGGCGCGCGCACCGACGACGCCGAACGCGACGCCCCAGACCGCGACCCGCGTGACGAGGTCCCACTCGCCGCCCATCGCCTTCCAGCGGTGGCCGGTCAGCCACACGCACGCCAGGATCGCGACGAGCAGGGTGAGCCCGTACATGTGCAGCTGCAGCGGGCCGAGGTCGACCACGCCGGTGTGCGGCGACGGGATGTAGAAGAGCACGGGCGGACGCTATCCGACCTGGCCCGCCGGAGCCGGGCCGGGCTGTGCGCCTGCTAGAGGAGGATCGAGGCGGCGAGCTCGGGCGTGCACCCGCGCTGGAGCAGCTCGGCCGCTCCGTGCAGGTCGATGTCGGAGCGCGCCGCAAGCTCCGCGGCGACCTCCGGCGGATAGCCGGCCCGCTCGAGCTCGGAGGAGCGCCAGTGCTCGACGAGCTCCTGCTCGGTCAGGGTCGTGTTGGTCTCCGCAGTTTCCATCTGGCTCGCCATCTCCCCTTTCTCTTCGGTACAACGAACGCGACGGTTCTCCCCATGTTGGGGGAGATCGAGATTTAACGGAATCCAAACGCTCGTCACATTTCTTCTACCACGTGTGGATCGAGAGATCTCCGTCCGGTTGGGGTGAACAGGGCTAGACTTTTGGGCGAGGCTCGATCGAGGGACACCCGATCCAGCTGCGGCTACCGGCCCGGGCGGCCCGTTAAGCTCTGGTCGTGCTGACGAATCGCTCTGCGCCGCCTGCAACGGTGACGCCGGTCCTCGTCTATGAGGACGTGCGAGCGGCGGTCGCATGGCTCGAATCGGCGTTTTCCTTCGAGGAGCGAGTGCGGATCGGCGACGGGCACCGCGCCCAGCTGCGGGTCGGCTCGGACGGTGCCGTCGTGGTCGCCGATGCGGGCTCCGATCGGATCGCGCCGAGCGGTGGCGGCGTGACGCACATCGTCAAGGTGCGCGTGCCGGACGTGGATGCGGCTTTCGCTCGAGCGCGTGCAGCGGGCGCACGGGTCGTGGAGGAACTCACCACGTGGGAATACGGCGAGCGCTCCGGCATCCTCGAGGACCTCGGCGGCCACCGCTGGGAGCTGACGCAGACAGTGCGCGACGTCGCCCCGGAGGAATGGGGCGGAGAAACCGTCTCCCCTTGGTGACAAGTCGAGGAATCCTCGAAGCTGGTTGCCGGCGAAGCCGGAACCAGCTTCGAGTCGTGAGCGCCTCGACGATCGCGTACGACCCGAACTTGGTTTCGCCTACGGCGAGAACCAAGTTCGTCAGTCTCTACGCGACCGCGGATTCGCCGAGCAGCATCTTCACCTCGGCGTAGAAGTCCGGCGCAGGCTTGACCTTGTACTGCGGGCCGAACGCGTAGACCTTCCGGCCCTGTGAGGTGATCAGGTCGGCGTAGACCGGCGACTCGCCGGGGAAGTCCTTGATCAGCTGCGCGAGCTCGCGGATCGTCCCGCGTGCCGCGGTGGTCGCATCGATCACGAGCCGCACCTCGCGCTTGTCGGGCACCGCTTCGAACGCGGACAGCTCGAGCGCGACGAGCTTCGTCTCGCCTTCCTTCCGGTCGATGCGCGCCTTGACGATGAGGATGCGGTCGGCGGTGCAGAGCTCGCGGGCCTTGTCGTAGGTCTGGTTGAAGACGACCGTCTCGACGCTGCCGGTGATGTCCTCGAGCCGCAGGAACACCATCGCGTCGCCGCGCTTCGTCGTCATGTGCCGCACCCCGGCGACGATGCCCCCGATCGTGACGACCTCGCCGTCGCGCCGGCGATCGAGCTCGGCGACCGTCGCGTCCGACTTGCGCCGCAGCTGGTCGCGGATGCCCGAGAGCGGATGCTCGGAGACGTACAGGCCGAGCACCTCCTTCTCGAGCCGCAGCAGCTCGTTCTTCTCGTACTCGTCGGTGGGCGTGGCCGGGTGGTGCTTCGGCTTGTCGTCCTCGACCGGGCCGAGGTCGAAGATCGAGCCCTGGCCGGCGAGCCGGTCGGCCTGCTGCTTCTGCCCCCAGCCGACGGCCTGCTCCAGCACCTCGAGATTTCCTTTGCGCGAGCCGGGCAGTGCGCCGCACTTCACGAGCGCCTCGAGCACGCGCTTGTTCGAGACCATCGGGTCGACGCGCTCGGCGAAATCCCAGATCGACTCGAACGGGCCGCCCTCGGTACGCGCGGCGATCAGCGCGCGCGCCGCGCCCTCCCCCACGCCCTTCACGGCGTTGAGGCCGAAGCGGATCTTGCCCTCGACGACTGCGAAGTCGACCTGCGACTCGTTCACGTCGGGCGGCAGCACCTCGATGCCGAGCTCGTGGCAGGCGTTGACGTAGATCGGTACGCGGTCCTTCGTCGACATCACCGAGCTGATCAGCGCCGCCATGTACTCGCACGGGTGGTTCTGCCGCAGCCACGCGGTCTGGTAGGCGATCAGCGCGTAACACGCGGCGTGTGCCTTCGGGAACGAGTAGTCGGCAGCTTTCTCGACGTCTTCCCACAGTTGCTTCGCGACACCCGGCGTGACGTTCTGTTCGGCAGCGCCCTCGAGGAACTTGTCCTTGAGCGAGTTCATCAGCGCGCGGATCTTCTTGCCGATCGCCTTTCGCAGGTCATCGGCGTCCGTGATCGAGAAGCCTGCCAGGTCGCGGGCAATCCGCATATAGGACTCCTGGTACACGCAATTGTGGACGACGACGTTGTTCGCAACGAAGTTGTGGATGCTCTGGACTTGGATGTCGTAGACGCGCTCTTCGCCCGCCTGCTCGATCGAGGCGATCTCAACCCACGCCACCCGCTGAGCGCGCTCGCTCTCCGGCAACGGCACCGTGCGGGTGATTTTCTCGAGGCTCTTGACCGCGATTCGGGTGTATGAGCTCGTGAAGTGCTGCTGGCCGAAACCGGTCTGCGCCGCAAGTGCCTTCAGGGAGATGCGGCCCCCTCGTTCGCGCTGAGCTCCAGTGGGTTCGAGATGACGAGTCTCGGATATCACCTCTGCCAGCACCCGCTCGCGGGAGAGCGTCAGCGATCCCTCCTCCGCGCGAATCTGCACGTCGCCCTTGCGACCGACCATGTGCTCCTGAACGAGCGCGCCGAAACGGCGGGCGCCGTGCACGCTCACCTGATAGGCGCAACGGATCGATCCGTCACCCGCGGCGTACGTCGACTCGTAGATCGAGGACCGGACGCCGATCCGCAGCAGCAGCGCCTGAACATCGGCCGCAAGTCTCTTCGAGATCGTCTTGTAGAACGCCTGACGAGCATTGACGTGCCCGTCGCATTCCCAGAGAGTCGCAACGAACTCGGCGATCTCCTGCTCCGGCAGTTCGAAGACCGCCTCGGGGATCCACTTCTCGGCGCTCGTGGGGCCTCGCCGAAGCGTGCCCTGCGCGCGAGCGTCGCTGAGCTTCCAACGGAGTCCGAGATCGCGCAACCACTGCTCGAATGGCGAAGGTTCGTTGTAACGCGCGTCGCTGGTCTTGGCCTTGGTCACGATCACGCGAGTGACGCCTCGTTCCTGCTCGCGGCGTCCGAACGAAAGTGGGCCGAAACCTGCACCGCACGACTGCTCGAAGTCGGTGAGCAGCCAGGGATCCGACGAGTAGAAGGACGGCGACGCTGTCGAGAGCGAGCCGTCGGCAAGTAGATAGGCCAGCGCGCGGAGCCTGGCGCGCTCATGCGGCGCACTCCGTTTCGAACTCGCAGCCGTGAGCTTCGTCGGAGTCGCCAGATAATCGCCTGGCGCAAGCGAGTCGAGCGTGCGCCAACCGTCTTCAGTGAGGAACTCGTGATTGCCGGTCGCGCGGATCTCCGCGCCGTTTCGAAGCTTGAGCTTGAACACCGGCCGAACGCCGTTGTCGAACCACCTGGTGATACGAGCATGCGTCGGCCGAAGGTCGTCGTCGACGCCTTGCACGAGGACGTCGTCATGTCTGCTCAGCGAGTCGATCCGGACGCGCCGGCCCGAGGCGGCGTCGAACACCAACGTGTCGCCGGTGAGGCAGATGCCGTAGGTGTCCTTGAGGATCGGCTCGAGGCGCTTGTCGAGATATGTCACTTGCTCCTGCCCCGCTTTGCGCTTGCCGTAGGACGGGATGTAGCTCATCGGTCCCGGCCGGTAGAGCGCGACGAGGGCGATCAGGTCCTCGAACACGGTCGGCTTCACCTGGCGGAGCGCGTCGCGCATGCCCGACGACTCGAACTGGAAGACACCGGCCGCGTCGCCCTTCGCGAGCATCGCGTAGGTCTTCTTGTCGTCCATTGGGATCGTCGAGATGTCGAGGTTTCCGATCAGCCGGCACGCCTTGTCGATCACGTCGAGGTTGCGCAGACCGAGGAAGTCCATCTTGAGCAGGCCGAGCGCCTCGATGTCCTTCATCGAGAACTGGGTCACGAGCTCCTGGTCGGCGCCCTTCTGCTGCAGCGGCACCACGTTGATCAGCGGCTCCGCGCCGATCACGACGCCGGCAGCGTGGATCGAATCGGCGCGCGTCAGCCCCTCGAGCGGCTGCGCGAGCTCGATGATCTCCTTCGCCACCGGGTCGGCGTCGATCGCCTTGCGCAGCTCGCTGCCCGGCTTCAGGCAGTCGTCGAGCGTCTGGCCGGGGCCCTCCGGGATCAGCTTCGCGATCTTGTCGACGACGCCGTAGGGAACCTCGAGCACCCGGCCCGCGTCGCGCACGGCTGCGCGCGCCGCCATCGTCGAGAAGGTGATGATCTGCGCGACGCGGTCGGCGCCGTACTTCTCGCGCACGTAGTTGATCACGCGCTCGCGGCCCTCCACGGCGAAGTCGATGTCGATGTCGGGCATCGACTTGCGGCCCGGGTTGAGGAAGCGCTCGAACATCAGGTCGTACCGGATCGGGTCGATGTCGGTGATCGCGAGCGAGTAGGCGACGAGCGACCCGGCGGACGAGCCGCGGCCCGGGCCGACCGAGACGCCGTTCTGCTTGGCGAACCGGATGAAGTCCCAGACGATCAGGAAGTAGTCGGTGAACCCCATCTCCTTGATCGTCTTCAGCTCGTACTTGAGCCGCTCCTGGAGCTCCGTGGTCACCTTGTCGTACCGCTTCTGCAGGCCCTTCTCGCACTGCTCGACGAGGTAGTCGAACGCGTCGCGGCCCTCGGGGACGTCGAACTTCGGCAGCAGGATCCGGTCGAGCTCGATCTCGACGTTGCAGCGCTCGGCGACCTCGAGCGTGCGCCGCATCGCCTCGGCCTGGCCGGGGAAGTCGAGCGCCATCTCCTGCGGCGACTTGAAGTAGAAGTGGTCGGTCTCGAACTTCCAGTGGTTCGGGTTCTTCAGCGAGTCGCCGGACTGGATGCAGAGGAGCGCCTCGTGGGCGCGCGCGTCGGTGTCGCGCAGGTAGTGGACGTCGCCGGTCGCGACAGTCGGCAGACCGGTCTTCGCCGCGAGCTCGGTGAGCTGCGGCAGGATCCGCGCCTGCACCTCCAGGTGCGCGTTCTGGAGCTCGACGTAGACGTTGTCGCGGCCGAACACCTGCGCGAGGTGGTCGAGCTCCCCCTCCGCGTCGGTGACGCGGTTCTCCTCGAGCGCCTTGCAGACCCGGCCGCTCAGACAGCCGGAGAGCGCGATCAGGCCGTGCGAATGGCGCTCCAGCAGCTCCCAGTCGACCCGCGGCTTGTAGTAGTAGCCCTCGAGGTAGCCGAGCGAGGAGAGCTTGATCAGGTTCGAGTAGCCCTCGTTGTCGGCGGCGAGCAGCGTCAGGTGCGCGTTGCCCTTCTCGTGCGCCTTGCGGTCGCCGGCGACGTAGACCTCGCAGCCGATCACGGGCTTCACCCCGGTCGACCTGGTTGCCTTCCAGAGCTGGACGGCGCCCGCCATCGAGCCGTGATCGGTGAGGCTGACCGACGGCATCTCGAGCTCCGCGGCCCGCTTGACGAGATCGGGGACCCGGCAGGCCCCGTCCAGGATCGAGTATTCGGAGTGGACGTGGAGGTGGACGAAATCTGCCTGAGCCATCGCGGGGGCCCAGTGTACGCCCGCCCTCGGCGGGCACCTCCCGAGGCCGATTACGGGGTCGGAGGCGGTCGCTCGGAGCGGCAATTATCTCCGCGCAGGCACTCTTCGGGCGTGCCGCTGCCGCCGCTCTCCGTGCTCGACCTGGCGCCGATCGTCGAGGGCTCGACGCCGGCGGAGGCGCTGCGGAACTCGCTCGACCTCGCCCGGCACGTCGAACGCTGGGGCTACCGGCGCTTCTGGCTCGCCGAGCACCACAACGCGATCGGGATCGCGAGCGCGGCGACGGCGGTCGTGATCGCGCACGTCGCCGGCGGCACGAAGACGATCCGGGTCGGCGCGGGCGGGATCATGCTGCCGAACCATCCTCCGATCGTGATCGCCGAGCAGTTCGGGACGCTCGAGGCGCTCCATCCCGGCCGGATCGACCTCGGGCTCGGGCGTGCGCCCGGCACCGACCGGCTGACGATCCATGCGCTCCGCCGCGAGCCCGCGAGCGCCGACACGTTCCCCGACGACGTGATCGAGCTGCAGCGGTACCTCGCGGACGCGCAGCCGGGCCACTCGTACAGGCGACGCCCGGCGCCGGCACGCGGGTGCCGCTCTGGATCCTCGGGTCGAGCCTGTTCGGCGCGCAGCTCGCGGCGCTGCTCGGTCTGCCCTACGCGTTCGCGTCGCACTTCGCGCCGGAGGCGCTGCTGCCGGCGCTGGAGGTCTACCGCTCGACGTTCAGACCGTCCGAGCAGCTGCAGGAGCGCCTACGCGATGGTCGGCGCGAACGTATTCGTCGCCGACGACGACGAGACGGCGCGCAGGCTCTTCACCTCGCCGCAGCAGTCGTTCACGAACATCCTGCGGGGCACACGGGGCCGGCTGCCGCCGCCGATCGACGACATCGAGGCGTACTGGACTGAGCCGGAGAAGGAGCGCGCGTCCGCGATGCTGAGCCGCTCGTTCGTCGGCTCACCGGAGACGGTGCGCGCGGGCCTCAAGGCATTCGTCGCGGAGACCAGCGCGGACGAAGTGCGCGCCGCGGCGATCCACGACTCGAGCCGTTGTCGTGCAGGTCTGCCTGCGCCTCGAGCACGCGGGCTGCCTGGACGAGGTACAGCTCGTGCACGTCGGCCAGCGCCCGGTCGCAATCGCCCGACAGGTCGTCCCAGGCCTCGCCCACCACCTCGCCCGCGACCCGCTCTGCTTCCATCAGGTCGTGCCAGTGCGCGCCCGGCACGAAACGATCGCCGATCAGTTCCCGCAGCCGGTCACGATCCACCTCGACCCGCGACGAGACGTCGAAGATGATCCGCTCGGCCTGCTCCGGTGGCTGCATCCCTCCATCGAATCAGCGCGAGCGCGGCGTGTCATCGGCCGTTCAGGACATGTGGATCGAACGTTGCACAGTTGTTGCAGAGCGCTGAACTCGCGAACCTGGTTCCGCTGCGCGGAATCAGGTTGGACCCCACGGAGGAACCTGGCTCGCCGCAGGCGAACCGGGTTCACGCGGAACGCGAGCGGCGGCGCGAACAGCACGACCCGAGGCGCCTCCGACGTCCCGAGGAGCTCCTCGAGCTCGCCGTCGCTCGGCTCGAGCCGTGTGACCTCCGCCCCGAGCGCCGCCCCGATCGTCGGCCCAGAGCAGAAGACGCTCGCCCAGGCGCTCGACCTGCTCCACCGCCTCGCAGGCTCTAGCCTGAATCTGGTTCGCCGCAGGCGAACCAGGTCACGAGTTTCAGCCGCGTTCGATCTGGCTGCCGCCGACAATCGCGTCGCGCCCGTCGATCTGGCTGCCGCCGACGATCGCGTCGCGGCCGTCGGGATAGCGCACCCACGCCTTGGAGGTGCCGTCGTAGTCGGGCGCGAAGAGGATCAGCGTCGCCGCCTCGCCGCGCACGCGGCACTGCTCGGTTCCCTCGGGGTCGAGACCGCGCCAGATGCGGATGAACGGGTTGCGCTCCCACTCGTCGCCGACCGTCGAGGGCAGCGTGTGCCCGGGATGGATCCGCGTCTCGGGGGGCAGCGTCATCAGGCGGTTCATGATCGAGTTCACCTGGTCGGCGTAGCCGGTCGGGCCGCCGCCCATCGTCCCGCCGACCGTTCCCTTGAAGAGGCAGTCGGCGGTCAGGCAGTCGGTGCCGTTCACGAGCAGCGCGAAGTGGTCGGGGCAGTGGCCGGGCGTCGCGATCGCCTGGATCTCGAGCTCGCCCGAGTGGATGACGTCTCCGTCGGCGAACGTCTCGTCGATCGGCACGCCCGCGTCCTTCGTCAGCGCGCTGCCGGTGACCTTCACCCCGAAGCGCTTCGCGAGGCCGCGCGGTTTGACGACGTGGTCGCCGTGCTGGTGCGTGACGAGCACGTGCGTGATCGTGATGCCCCGCTGCTTCACCTGGTTGAGCAGCGGCGCCTCGACCCCGTTCGAGTCGACGAGCACGCCGTGCCCTCCGTCGCCGTCCGCGACGAGGTAGGCGTTCGAGGTCCACTCCGGATGTTCGGCGCGCTCGAGGAGCATCAGAAAGAGATTACGCTGCGGATGCCGTCCTGCGCCTCCATCAGCTCGAAGCCGCGGTTCACCTCGTCGAGCGTGAGGCGGTGCGAGACGAACGACTCGGCGTCGATGTCGCCGGCGAGCCAGCGCTCGACCAGCATCGGCACGCCGTCGCGCCCCTTGACGCCTCCGAACGACGAGCCGGCGACGCGGCGGCCGGTGATCAGGTAGCGCGGCACGATGTCGAGCGTCTCGCCCTTGCCGGCGACGCCCGCGACCGTGCAGAGCCCCCACCCCATCCGCGCCGACTCGACCGCCTGCTGCATCACGTTGACGTTGCCCGTCGCCTCGAAGGTGTAGTCGGCGCCGAAGCCGCCGGTCGACTCGACGATCTTCGCCACCGTGTCGGGGCCGCCGACCATCGTCTCGGTCGCGCCGTGCTGCGTCGCAAGGCTCAGGCGCTGCTCGGACAGGTCGACGCAGACGATGCGCTCGGCGCCCTGCAGGCGGCAGCCGATCACCGCGCCGAGACCGACCATGCCGGCGCCGAAGACGACGCACGTCGAGCCGGCGTCGACCTTCGCGGTGTTCATCGCCGCGCCGATCCCGGTCGAGAGCCCGCAGGCGAAGAGCGCCGCACCCTCGAGTGGTGCTTCAGGGTTGATCTTCGCGAGGGCGATCTCGGGCATCACCGTGTACTCCGCGAAGGTCGAGGTGCCCATGAAGTGGCGGATCGGCTCGCCGCCCGTGGAAAGGCGCGTCGTGCCGTCGGGGAGATAGCCCTTGTTCTGCTGCTCGCGGATCGCGAGGCAGAGGTTCGTGCGGTCGCTCCGGCAGTGGATGCACTCGCGGCACTGGGGCGAGAAGAGCGTGACGACGTGGTCTCCCGGCGCGAGCGAACTGACCCCGTCGCCGACCTGCTCGACGACGCCGGCGCCCTCGTGCCCGAGCACGGTCGGGGCGTAGCCGGAGGGGTCGGCGCCGGACGCCGTGTAGAGGTCGGTGTGGCAGACGCCACAAGCGACGAGCCGGACGAGCACCTCGCCCGCGCGCGGCTCGGCCAGGTCGATCTCCCGGATCGCGAGCGGTGCTCCGAACTCTTCGAGGACGGCGGCCCTGATTCTCATCAGTCGCGATCCTACGACAGGCATTCTACGCGGCGGGATGGCAGCCGAACTCGACCCGCTGGAACTGCACCTGCTCGAGCAGCTCGGGCCGCTCGAGCCCGGCCCGGCGGCCGAGCGCCCGGAGCTCGAAGCGATCTGGCGGGCGCAGGTCGAGAGCCGCCAGTGCGACTTCGCGGCGCGCTACCTCCAGCAGACGGGCCGCAGCTTCTACTCGATCGGCTCGGCGGGGCACGAGAGCAATGCCTGCGTCGCGTTCGCGCTCCGCCCCACCGACCCGGCGCTCCTCCACTACCGCTCCGGCGCCTTCTACCTCGCGCGCGCCGCGCAGGCGGGGCGCGACGGCGTGCCCGACATCATGCGCGGCGTCACCGCGGCCCGCACCGAGCCGATCGCGGGCGGCCGGCACAAGGTCTTCGGCCACGCCGAGCTCGCCGTGATCCCGCAGACCTCGACGATCGCGTCGCATCTCCCCCGCGCCTTCGGCGTCGCGTTCGCGATCGAGCGCGCGAAGAAGCTCGGCGTCGACTGCCCGTGGCCGTCCGACGGCGTCGTCGTCTGCAGCTTCGGCGACGCGTCGCTCAACCACGCAACGGCGCAGGCGGCGCTGAACAGCGCGGCGCACACCGTGCACCAGGGCCTGCCGCTGCCGCTGCTCTTCCTCTGCGAGGACAACGGCCTCGGGATCAGCGTCCCCTCGCCGCAGGGCTGGGTCGAGCAGGCGCTGCGCTCGCGCACGCAGCTGCGCTACGCGTTCGCCGACGGCACCGAGCCGGAGCAGGTGCTCGCGACGGCCCGCGAGCTCGTCGACTGGATCCGCGAGCACCGCCGCCCGGCCGTCCTGCACCTGCGCACGGTCCGCTTCCTCAGCCATGCGGGCGCGGACGTCGAGTCGGCCTACCGCTCGCCGCAGGCGATCCGCGCCGACTGGGACGCCGACCCGCTGCTCGCGACCGGGCGCCTCCTCGCGGCGAGCGCCGGGTGGAGCGGCGAGCGGCTCGTCGGCGACTACACGGACACCGGCGACCGCGTGCGCGCGCTCGCCGACGAGGCCGCGCGCGTCCCGCAGCTCGATTCGGCGGCGGAGATCGTCCGGCCGCTCGCGCCGCGCTCGGCGCCGAAGCGGGCGCGCTGGCCGGCCGCGCCGCACGGCGAGCCGCTGACGCTCTCGCTCGCGATCAACGCGGCCCTCTCGGATGCGCTCGACCGCGACCGCGCGGTGCTCCTCTTCGGCGAGGACGTGGCGGTCAAGGGCGGCGTCTACGGCGTCACGCGCGGGCTGCAGAGGCGCTTCGGCGCCGGGCGGGTCTTCGACACGCTGCTCGACGAGACGTCGATCCTCGGCCTCGCGCTCGGCGCCGCGCTGAGCGGGTTCCTGCCGGTGCCGGAGATCCAGTACCTCGCCTACCTGCACAACGCGGAGGACCAGCTGCGCGGCGAGGCGGCGACGCTGCAGTTCTTCTCGCGGGGCCAGTACCGGAACGGCATGGTCGTGCGGATCGCCGGGTACGGCTACCAGAAGGGGTTTCGGTGGCCACTTCCACAACGACAACGCGGTCGGCGTGCTGCGCGACATTCCGGGCGTCGTGATCGCCTCGCCGGCGCGGCCCGACGACGCGAGCGCGATGCTGGCGGCGTGCCTCGCGACGGCGCGCGCCGACGGCAGCGTGTGCGTCTACCTCGAGCCGATCGCGCTCTACAACACGCGCGACCTGTACGACGACGGCGACCGGCTCTGGCTCGCGCCGCAGTCGTCCGAGGAGATCGCGCTCGGCTCGGCGCGCACCTACGGCGACGGCGACGACCTGACGATCGTCACGTGGGCGAACGGCCTGCGGATGTCGCTGCGCGCCGCCCGGGCGCTCGAGGCGAACGGGGTGGCGGCGCGCGTCGTCGACCTGCGCTGGCTCGCGCCGCTCCCGGTCGAGGACCTCCTGCGCGAGGCGAGCGCCACCGGCCGCGTGCTCGTCGTCGACGAGACGCGCCGGACGGGCGGCGTCTCGGAGGGGATCATCGCGGCGCTCGTCGATGCGAAGTTCGACGGCCAGGTGGCGCGCGTCGCGAGCGCGGACTCGTTCATCCCGCTCGGCGATGCGGCGAACCTCGTGCTCGTCTCCGAGCAGGACGTCATGGCGGCGGCCCTGGAGCTGGTCGGGGAGCGCGTCTGATCCGCGCAGCGCTCGCGGTGCTCGTCGTCGCCGCGCTCGGGCTCGCGGCGGCGGTGATCTGGTGGTCGGGCGCGACGCTCGCGGAGGACAACATGGCGCTCGCGAAGGTCGAGGTGCAGCCGCTCGGCGGCTCGCTCGTCTCGGCGAAGGCGTTCGGGCCGGGCGGGCGGCGGATTCCCGTGTCGGTCAGCGGCGGCCGGCTGCTGCCGCAGAAGAAGCTGAAGCCCGGCGAGGTGGTGACGGTCGAGGTGGTCGTGCGCCGGCCGGGCTGGCTCGGCTGGGCGCTCGGCAAGACGCGCACGGAACGTCTCGCCGTACAGGCGCCGATCGCCCGGCTCGCGCAGCGCTGGCCGAGCCTCGCGCCGAACGCGCCGCTGCGGCTCCATTACGTCGACCCGGTCGACCGGGTCGTCGTCCGGGTCGGGACGCGGCGAACGCTCGTCCCGGTCGGCGGGAGCGTGGTCTCCGTGGCGGCAAAGACGCCGTCCGGCACCGCGCTCGTCGCGGCGGCGGCACGTTCGTGGGAGCGGCTTGGGCCGCCCGTGCGCGTGACGTGGTTCCCGCAGTCGCAGCTGCCGGTCGTCCTCGTCAGTCCCGCAGTGGACAAGCCGATCTCGCCGCTCGATCCGATCCGGCTGACGTTCTCGAAGCCGGTCGACAAGGCGCTCGGGTCGGCGCGCCCGCACTTCTCGGCGCCCGTCCAGGGCGGCTGGCACCAGACCGACAGTCACACGCTCGTGTTCGCGCCGGGCGGCTACGGCTTCCCGCTCAACTCGAACCTGCACCTCGTGCTGCCGCCGGGGCTGAGCGTCAGCGTCGGCAGCAAGACAGCGGCGTCGAACAAGCCGGTCAGCTGGACGGTCGCCGGAGCGAGCTTCCTGCGCCTGCAGCAGCTGCTTGCCGAGGAGGGCTATCTGCCGGTCAGCTGGCAGCCGTCGGGCGAGGAGGTCGCGCAGCAGCGGCAGGCGGAGGTCGATGCCGCAGTCACGCCGCCGGCGGGGACGTTTTCGTGGCGCTATGCGAACACGCCGCCCGAGCTGCAGAGCCAGTGGGAGGTCGGGCAACCGAACCAGATCACGCGGGGCGCGGTGATGATGTTCGAGCACGACCACGACCTGGCCGTCGACGGCTCGGCCGGCCCGCAGGTGTGGCATGCGCTGATCGCGGATGCGATCGCGGGCAAGAAGAAGACCGACGGCTACAGCTACGTCTACGTGCATCGCAACGTGCCGCAGCTGCTGACGCTGTGGCACAACGGCAGCATCGTCCTGACGTCGCCGGGCAACACGGGCGTCCCGGCGGCGCCGACGGCGCTGGGCACGTTCCCGGTGTTCGAACATATCCCGGTCGGCACGATGAGCGGCACGAATCCCGACGGCTCGCACTACAACGATCCGGGGATCCAGTGGATCAGCTACTTCCACGGCGGCGACGCGCTGCACTCGTTCAACCGTGCGTCGTTTGGGACGCCGCAGAGTCTTGGGTGCGTGGAGCTGCCGCTCGCGACTGCGGCGAAGGTCTGGCCCTACACGCCAATTGGAACTCTGGTCACGATCGAGAACTGACCTCGTTCGAACCTGATTCGGCGCAGCCGAACCAGGTTCGCCAGTGTCAGGGCTTGCCGGGCACCGGGATAGGCGTCGGAACCGGCTGCGGCTCGGGGGCCGGGAACGCAGCCCAGCCCTGGGGCGCGAGCGCGGCGAGGCTGTTCGAGGCGACTCCGGCATCCGAGATCGTGAAGACGGTGCCGCCGACGACGACCGAACGGGTGATTGCGGCGTTCCCCGCCGCCGGTTGCGTGATCCGGCCGACGAACTGCAGCCCGTGCGCGCGGTCGACGCGGTAGCCGACGGCGCGCGGGAAGAACGGGACGACGACGAGCCCCGTGGGGGGCCAGAAGAGGAAGGCGTGGTGGTCGGACTCCGCCGCAGACCAGCTCTGGCCGAGCGACGCGTGCGCAAGCCGCGTCGGATGGCGGAGGTCGGAGACGTCGAAGAGCGAGAACTGCGTGCCGGTCGGCTCGTTGTTCGCGCCGACCTCCTCCCCGATCCCGAGCAGCAGGTCGTTGCCGATCGGGTGCAGGTAGGCCGAATAGCCGGGCAACTCGAGCTCACCGAGCACCTGAGGCCGCGTCGGGTCGCTGACGTCGATCGTGTAGAGCGGATCGACCTGCTTGAACGTGACGACGTACGCGGTCGGGCCGACGAACCGGACCGCATAGACGCGGTCGCCCTTACCGAGGTTGCCGACGCGGCCGACCTGGTCGAGTCCGCCGGGGTTGAGGCGGAGCGTTGTCAGCGACGACGCGGTCGTCGAGTCGGTCGTGCTGAACCACGCGGGCGCGTCGGTGCTGACGACCCGGAGGATGCCGGCGTTCTCCGACAGCGACCATTGGTTCAGCAGGTAGCCCGACACCTGGCCGCTGCCGCGGTAGCGCGTGCGGTCGGGGTCGGAGATGTCGAAGCGGTGGATGGCGGTGGTGACGTCCTGCTGCTGCGGCTTCGTCGGCGTCGCGGGCAGCGGACGCTCGGCCCAGCGCTCGGTCGCGAGGTACAGGTTGCCCTGCGAGGCGTAGACGATCCGCGCGTCGGTCATCACGCCGATCGAGTCGACCGGCTCGAGGCCCTTCGCCAGGTCGACGGTGAGCACGGTCAGCATCCCGAGCCCAGAGAACTTGCGGGGGCGGTCGACGCTCCGGCACTGCACGAGCGGCCGCGCCGCGGTGGCCGTGCGGCCCGCGCGCTTGATCGTGTAGGTCGGGAGCCAGGAGCCGACGCGGGACGACTGGACGACGGCGCGGTTCTGGTCGCGGGCCGTTGCAAGCGCGGCGTCCGTCGACTCGGTCGGCGTCACGAAGGGCAGCTTCGTCGGCACCTGCGAGGAGACGACGATGCGCGCGCTCGAGCCGACGAGGCGCGCGTCGACGTAGCCGCCGTCGAGCGTGAGCGTGTTGACGACCCGTAGCGCCTTCGGGTTGGAGATGTCGATCTCCGAGATGGCCGAGGTGGCGGGATAGAACGGCAGCGCGAGCGCGGTCTGGGCGGGGAGCGGCGTCAGCCAGTAGCCGCCGCGCGAGAGCACGAGCAGGTGGTCGCCGACGAGCAGAAGCTCGTGGCTCCAGCCAGTGTCGAGCTTCAGCGAGTCGAGCAGCTTCGGATGTGAGCCGGTGACATCGACCGCGTTCAGCCGGTTGCCGGCGACGGCGAACAGGGTCTTGCCGTTCGTCTTCACGGAGTCGGGCTCGTCGACGCCCTGCTCCTGGACGTTCGTGCCGGAGTAGTCGACGCCCTCGGTCGGCCCGGTGCCGGCGTCCGTCTTCGCGGATCCGGCCGCCGGAACGGCGACGCCGGGCGGCAACGGGCCGGGCGCGTGCAAGCCACCGAAGCCCCACGCGCCGACGAGCGGCACGGCCTGGGACTTGACGTAGCCGAGCAGGTCACCGCAGGAGCGGAACGGCACGAGACCGGCTGGGCGAGCGCTGCTCGAAGCGGCGCGGCCGGAGGCCGAGTTGCCAGCCGTCCCGCCGAGGCCCGCGGCAGCGAGCGTGACCCCCACCGCAATGAGCGTGATCCGCATTCGGGCCATGTACTCGTTATACGCCGCTCGGAGCCTGATGTGTCACAAGCGGCCATTCATCGCACCCAGGAGGTCGACTCAGTCCTCCGGTAGAAACGATCGCGAACTGACGCTAGGCCATCGCCCGTCAAACGTCGGTGTGCGCACTGACCGCCAGTTGCCCCAACTGGAGATCGACCAAGCGGACGCCTCCAACTCGGTCAGGTGGTCGACGAAGCGACGAGAGCGTCGTAGGCGATCTGGAGCGGATTCGCGAGGTCGTCCCCGCCAAGCTGCATACCTGTCGGGCCGAGACGCTTCAGAACCGCATGCCTCGGCATGTTGCGCGCCGGCTCGAGCTCGCCGAGCTCCTTGCCCCGCCACGGGTCGCGCGAGCCCTCGACGGTTTCCTCGTCGACCGCAGCGACGCCGCGCCAACGCAGCAGCACCCGCGCCGAACGTTCGACCTCGTCCGCCACCGCGTACGCGACCGCGACCACGTGCTCGCACACCGCATCCGCGTCGCACGAGCACACCCGCGCAATCGCCCGCGGGCGCGGGATCAGCTGCTCGCCCCAGTCCTCCTCCAGCAGATGCTCGAGGTGCACCGACTGGAAACGCCCCTCGACCGCGTCCTCCAGCTGCCCCATCCCCTTCGCATAGCGGGTCATCGCCGTCCAGATGCGTTGCGGGATCGGCGCTGCCGTCAGCGTCACCTCGCAGCCGTCGACTCGCGCGCTGATCACGCCCGGCTCGATGCGCAGGTCCTCGACGGCCAGATCCGGGCGTTCCGCATTGCCGGCGACGGCGGCGATGAAGGAGCGAGACCACGGCCCCATCAGGCTGCCTCCTCCACCACGCTCGGCGCCAGCGCGACCGCCGCTCTGATCGCGCCCAGGTCGAGATCGCCCAGCCAGTCCTCCGAGCGGCCGGCCATCACCTTCTCGACCAGCTCGCGCTTCGAGTCGAGCAGCCGGTCGATTCGCTCCTCCAGCGTGCCCGTGCAGATCAGCGAGTGCACGAACACCGGCTTGTGCTGCCCCAGGCGATGCGCACGGTCGGTTGCCTGCTGCTCGACCGCCGGGTTCCACCAGCGGTCGAAGTGGAAGACGTGGTTCGCCGCCGGCAGGTTCAGGCCGCGGCCGCCGGCTCGGATCGAGATCACCAGCACCGTCGGGCCGCCCGGCTCCTCGCTCGCGAACTCGGTCAGCAGCTCGTCGCGCTGCCGCGCGTTCAGCCTGCCGTGGAAGAAGCCGACCTTCCGGTCCAGCTTCTCGGCGAGGTACGGGACGAGCCGGTCGAAGCTCGGGTACTGCGTGAAGACGAGCGCCTTGTCGTCGGCCGGCATCGCCTGCAGCAGCTCGACCAGCCGCTCCAGCTTCCCCGAGCGCCCGTCGAGCGGCGCGCCCGTGTGCATCAGCATCTCCGGGTGGTTGCACACCTGCTTCAGGTGCCCGAGCATCGCGAGCACCGCGCCGCGGCGGCCGAACCTGTCCTCGTGCTGCTCGATCCGCGGGAACCATCGATCGACGGTCGCCTGGTAGAGGCTCGCCTGCTCGATCGTCAGCTTGCAGTAGTCCTTCTCGACCGTGATCGGCGGCAGGTCGAGCTCGACCTCCGGCTCGTCCTTCGCCCGCCGCAGGATGAACGGCCGCACCACCGCCCGCAGCCGCTCCAGCGCCGCCTCGTCCTTCTCGACCTCGATCGGCTGCGCGATCACCCGGTTGAACCACTCGCGCGAGCCGAGCAGCCCCGGATTGAGGATGTCCATGATCGCCCACAGCTCGCTCAGCCGGTTCTCGATCGGCGTGCCCGTCATCGCGACCCGCCGCCGCGCCTGCAGCGTCCGCAGCGCCCGCGCGCGCTTCGTCTGCGGGTTCTTCACATCCTGCGCCTCGTCCATGATCAGCCGGTCCCAGTCGACATCCGCGAGCGCCTCGACGTCGCGCGTCGCGATGTCGTACGACGTGACGATCACGTCGACCGAGTGCGCCTTGCGGTGCAGCTCCTCGTTCGCGAGCCGGTCGCTCCCGTGATGCAGATGCACGCGCAGGCCCGGCGCGAATCGATGCACCTCCGCCACCCACTGCCGCGCCACGCTCATCGGGCACACGACGAGCGTCGGCCCGAACGCCTCCGCCCCGGCCTCCTCGCGCTCCGACACGAGCATCGCGATCGCCTGCACCGTCTTTCCGAGCCCCATGTCGTCGGCCAGGATCGCCCCGATCCCGAGATCGCCCAGCAGCCGCAGCCACCCGTGCCCCTTCTCCTGGAACGGGAACAGGTCGTGCCGCATCCCCGCCGGCGTCCCGCGCGGGCGGAAGCGCGCGTCCTTGCCCGAGAGCAGCTCGTCGAGCGAGCGGTCGAGCTGCACCGTCCCCAGCTCGAGCCCCGCCTCGTCCGTCTCGAGGCCCGAGACGGCACGCACGAGCTGGACGAAGCCGACGCCCTGCTGCCGCCGCTCCAGGAAGCGCAGCGCGCGCTTCACGTCGGCAGCGCGCACCGCCTGCCAGCGGCCGTCGACCTGCACGACCGGGCTCTTCGCCGCCGCGAGCGCGCGCAGCTCCTCGTCGCTGAGCTCCGTGTCGCCGACCGCGAGCCGCCAGTCGAACGACGCGAGCACCGAGGTGGAGAGCAGCCCGCTGGTCTGCGCGAACGGCTCGCTGCGCGCGGTCACGTTCGCCTTCAACCGGGTCGGCGCGCGCAGCCACGCGGACGGCAGCGCGACCGGCACGTCGAGCTCGTCGAGCCTCGGCATCAGGTCGCGCAGGAAGTACGACACCGTCTCGGCGTCGAGCTCCACCGCGAACGGCTGCTCCTCGTCGAACTCGATCCCCTCCGTGGCCAGGAGCGGCCGCAGCTCCGCGAGATCGCGCTCGAGATCGCCGACCGGATCGCCCGGAGCGCACGAACGCGAACGCGTCGTCGCCTGCCTCCCAGAGGAGCGACACCGGCAGGCTGAGGGTCGGGTCGTCGTCGGCATGCAGCCACAGCTCGAGCGCGAGCGCGCCGCGCGGGCGGTCGTCGAGATGCAGGCCGACTCGCCACGTCGCCTCCTTCACCTCGGCGAGCCCGTTGTCGACCCAGCGCGTGAGCCGCCGCTCGAGCCCGGCGTAGCTCGCGTTCTGCGGCAGCTCCGGGTCGGGCGACGAGAGCCCGGCGAGGAACGAGTCGATCGCGGTGCGCCGGCCGATCCGCGACGAGTCGCCGAGCTTCACGCCCGCAGCGACGAGCCGGTCGCGCGCGATCTGGTCGACGAGCTGCGGGTAGAGGTCGGCGACCGTCGCCTCGCGGTCCTCGTGGAAGCCCTCCGCGCCGACGAGCGGCAGCGCGGCGGCGATCTCCGCGAGCGAACGTTGGATGTGGTCGTCGAGCGTCGCGCCCCAGAACGCGTACCAGCTGCCGCCGCCGCGCGTCAGCTGCGGATGCACCATGCCCTCGGCGACCGAGCGGCGTGCGACGGCAACGAGGGCGAAGAGAACGCGCGCACTGTCGCCGAGCTCGAGCTCGGGCGGCGACTCGGCGAGCTCGAGCAGCTCGGGCACCGAAAGGAGCCGCGCGTCGACCTCGTGCTCCAGCACGTGCACCGTCGCGGGCTCGCCCGCGCGCAGGCCGCCGTCGGAGAACGACTCGCCGTCACGCGCAAACGCATACGCGCCGGCGCTTCGCCAGATCACTTCGAGAGAGAGCACGACCTAACAGAGTAGGGGAGTGTCAGGTCGGCACTAGAGTGGTCTCCTTGCTTCGCCTCTATCAACGGCAGGGCGCCGGGCGCCCTCCCCGCGTCCGCTGGGCGCTCGAGGAAGCGGGCGTTTCCTACGAATACGTGGTCATGGACGAGGACGAAGGCCAGGGGCCTGAGCACGCCGAACGGCACCCGCTGGGCCGCGTTCCCGTGCTCGAGACCGACGAAGGGCTGCTGTTCGAGTCGGCCGCGCTCTGCCTGCACATCGCCGACTCGAACCCCGATGCGAACCTGATCGCGCCGCTCGGCACCCGCGAACGGGCGCAGACCTACCAGTGGGTCTTCTTCACGATGACCGAGCTCGAGCGGACGATGGTGAGCTGGGGCACGGCACGCCACCGTGAGGACGCGGAGGCGGTCGCGGCGGCGCGAAAGCGGATGGCGAAGATCGCGACGGCGCTCGAGAACGGCCTCGACGGCAACGAGTACATCGTCGCCAACCGGTTCACAATCGCCGACATCGTGCTCGGCGGCGTGCTCGAGAGTGCGCGGAAGTACAAGCTCTTCCCCGACTCGCCGGTTCTGCTCGCCTATCTCGAGCGGCTCGATGCACGCCCGGCGAAGCAGCTCGCGTACTCCTGATGCCGCTCGACCTGATCGAGTTCCCCGCCGACGACCTCGAACGCGCGACGCGCTTCTGGGAAGGGCTGCTCGGCCTGTCGCTCGACGAGCGGACGACGGCGGAAGGTTCCGGGTTGCAGTCGCACGGGGACGGGGCGGCGCTCGGCGTGCACGAGCGTGGCTCGGGGCCGGGCGACCGCTTCTCGCTGCCCTACTTCCGCGTCGACGACATTGCAGCTGCGCAGGCGCGCGTCGTCGAACTGGGCGGGACCATCGTGCATCCCGGTGAGCGGTTCGCGATCTGCCGCGACTCGGAGGGAAGTCCCTTCGGGTTGTCGGGCTAGACCAGCGAAGAGGTGTCAGACACCTGCGGTGTCAGACACCGGGGCCGGCGCGTCGGGCACTGCGGGCTCGATCTCCACCTCGGGCAGCGCGTCGTCCTTGCTGCGGGCGCGCGACTTCAAGTACGCAAGCGCCCCGACGGCAGCGGCCACGCCGAGCATGATCGCGCTCTTGTTCGGCTTCTTCGTCTTCGGATGGACCCCGGGCTTGACGCCCTTGGCCGCGTCCTTCGCCGCGTACTTGGCGGCGCGCTTGCCGGCC
The DNA here is from genome assembly GCA_963828655.1 of uncultured Thermoleophilia bacterium. Lineage (GTDB taxonomy): Bacteria > Actinomycetota > Thermoleophilia > Gaiellales > Gaiellaceae > PALSA-600. The sequence goes on from CAWHFK010000006.1 coordinate 438,974, forward strand.
GTCCAGGCGATCCAGCCGATCATGGCATTCCTGCGATTGAAAACGCTCACGGCGCCAGCCTACCCGGCGGACGCCACCGAGCAAACGAGAAGCGGGGGCCCCACCCCATGCGGCACGAGGCGGAGCCCCCAGGGGAGATGCCGGAGGCCTGCCGAGCAAGTCCCGGCGGACGAGGGCACGTCCACTTCCACCCTGCCCACTGACACACAGATCAGTGGGTCTGAACCTCGGTTTTACATTCGGCTTAACACTAGGTTGCCGCAGGGCGAAACTCGCGAACCTGGTTCCGGCTGCGCCGGCAACCAGGTTCGTTTCAGGGATAGCGCTGTCTCCAGTTGAGGTCTAGGCTGCGGCCGTGGGTCTCGGGGGAGCACTGGCTCCGCTTGCGGAGCGGCCGTTTCGGCTGCTCTGGCTCGGGCGCGTCTCCTCCGGGGTCGGCGACGCACTCGTGCCGGTGGCGCTCGCCTTTGCAGTTCTTTCCGTGCACAACAGCTACACGGCCGTCGGCGGGGTGCTCGCCGCCTTCACGATCTCGCGCGTCTCGTTCACGCTCGTCGGCGGGGTCGTCGCCGACCGCCTGCCTCGCCGCGGGGTGATGCTCACCTGCGACCTCGTGCGCGGGGTCGTGCAGGCGGGAACCGCCGTGCTGCTCCTGGCGGGCGACATGACACTGCCGCTCTTCATCCTCGCGATGGTGCTGTTCGGCGCCGCGTCGGCGTTCTTCCTGCCGGCCTCCGACGGCCTCGTGCAGCAGACCGTCAGCCGCGGCGGCCTGCAATCGGCGAACGCGCTGCTCTCGACCTCGCGCAACACGCTCAACGTCTTCGGCCCGGTCGTCTCCGGCACGCTGATCGCCGCCTTCGGCGCCGGCTGGGTGTTCGGGATCGACGCGGTGAGCTTCGCGGTCAGCGCGTTGTTCCTGCTGCAGCTCCACGTGGACGCGCTCATGCGCAGCGACCACCGGCACTTCTACCGCGAGCTGCGCGAGGGCTGGAGCGAGGTGAGCTCGCGCTCGTGGGTGCGCGCGCCGATGATCGGCTTCGCGATCTCGAACATCTGCTTCGCCTCGTTCCTCGTGCTCGGGCCGGTCATCTTCCACAATCACCTGGGCGGCCCGCGCGACTGGGGCATCGTGTCGACCTGCGGCGCGATCGGCGGGATCGGCGGGAGCCTCGCCTCCGCCCGCTTCAAGCCGTACCGGCCGCTGACCACCTGCTTCGTCGCTTCCGCATTGATCGCCGTGCCGATCGCCGCGCTCGCCGGGCCGCTGCCGATGCCGGTGATCGCGGGCGCCTGGCTCGTCGGCTTGGGCGCGATCGTCTTCGCGAACACCTTCTGGGAGACGACCCTGCAGCGGGAGATCCCCGGACGCGTCTTCGCGCGCGTCCGCTCCTACGACATCCTCGTCTCGTTCGTCTTCATGCCGATCGGGATGCTCGCGTTCGGGCCGATCGCCCAGCAGCTCGGTTTCACGGCCACGCTGCTCGGCGCGGCCGCGGTCGCGGTCGTGACGAACGTCGTTGTCGCCCTCGTGCCGGGCGTGCACGCCGTCGTCGCCGAGCCGCGGCCCGCCTGAGCGCTACTGCGTGTTGTCGTCGACGAGCCGCGATGCGCCGTGCAGGACGTCGTTCGCGACCGCCGAGAAGGCGGTGATCAACTCGTCCGCGTTCGGTTGGTTGTAGAACTGCGACGAGTCGCTCGCGATCCCCTGCAGCGCCTGCAGCCCGGTGATCGCCGGGCTCTCGCTCGTCCGGCTGACCGGCGGCCCCTTGATCTCCTTCTGGCAGATGTCGTGGCCGACGTCGTAGCCGATCGAGTAGACCGACGTGCCGGCCGCGTGCGCCACCTGTGAAGAGGTGATGCCCTGATGGCACGGCGTCAGCAGGTACGGCGAGTTGGCCGGATAGTAGAGCGGCCCGGTGTTCGCAGCGCCGTCGGAGAGGAGGACGATGATCTTGAGCGCGCCGGGGCGGCCATCCTTCACGAGCTCCGCCTGGGCGGCGTCGATCGCGTTCGCGTAGGCCGTGTTCCCGTTCGCCTGCACGCAGTTGATCGTCGAGACGAGGTTGGACCCAGTGTTCAGGTCCGTGCCCGTCTTGTAGTCGCTCGAGAGCGGGACGAGCACATAGGGCGCCGTTGGATCGTCGTAACTGGCCGTGTTCGGCGGCTTGTCGCACTTCGTCGCCATGCTGGACGCAGGCGGCAGCACCGCCAGGCCGACGTGATCCAGAGCCGGGTTCATCAGGCCGAGGAACGCCTTCAGGCCGCCGCGGGCGTTCTCCATGTCGGTGCAGTTCGGGTCGGGCTTGCCCGCCGAGTCGGTGCACATCGAGCCGGTGCGGTCGAGCACGAGCATCACGTCGAGCGGCTTCTCGCCGCACGGCGAGCACGCCGTCGCCGAGGCATGAACGGTAAAGCTCGGAACGCCGAGGAGCTTCGCGAAGGTCGTCTTGACGACGCCCGTCTCCTTGACGACGACCGCGTTCGACGGCGCGCAGCCCGGCACCGAGGCGATGCACCTGGTGGTCACGGTCATCGACGAGCTGTCGAGCCCGCTCGGGGCGTTGTTGCCGCTCGAGCCGTAGGTGTTCGCAAACGTGGTCGCCGAGGTGACGTCCGGCAGCTCCTGCGCGCCGGCGAGCGCCGCCGCATCGGCCGCCGACTGCAGCCGCCTCTGCGCCAGGTAGGCGTGGCCCACGTCGAGGCACAGGGCGCAGAAGCCGAGCAGGACGATCATGAAGAGGACGACGAGGATCAGCACCTGACCGTCGTCGGACTGCACGCGTTGGCGCAAGCTGGTCACAGATACTTTCCGAGCTCCAGAGCGGCCGGGCCGAGGATGACGATGAACAGGGCCGGGAAGATGAAGAGCGCCGCCGGGAAGAGCATCTTGATCGGCGCCTTGGCCGCGGCCTCTTCGGCGAGCGAGCGGCGGCGCCGGCGAGAGTCGTCGGCGAGGTTGCGCAGCGTCTGGCCGAGCGAGAGCCCGAGCTGCTCGCCCTGGAGCAGCGACCGGACGAACGACGTCACCTCGGGGGCGTCGAGCCGCTTGGCCATGCGCTTGAGCGCCCGCTCGCTGCTCTCGCCCACGCGAAGCTCGGTCAGCACGAGCGAGAACTCGTCTGCCAACGCCCCGTTCATGCACTCGACCAGCCGTGCGATCGCACCGAAGAGGCCAACGCCTGCTTCGACCGTTACCGCCAGCAGGTCGAGTGCATCAGGGAGGTCGTTGCTGATCTCCGCGCGGCGCGCCGCCGTACGGCGACCGAGCAGAAGGCTGGGAATGACGAAGCCGATGACACCGAAGAGGCTCGCGAAGAGCAGCGTCGCCCCGAACGGCTGGCCCGCGATCGCGGCCATGAGCAGCGCCGCGACAACGCCGGCCGCGACGAGCAGGAGCCGGTACACCACGTAGGCCTGCGGCGTGACCCGGCCGGCCAGGCCGGCCGCGGCGAGACGCTGAGGCAGGGCATCGGCGAGCTTCTCGGAGAGCAGGCGCCGGCCGAGCCTCTGGATCAGGCTGTCGTCGTTTCCACGCGACCTGTCGCCGCGCACTTCGCCGGACGCCGCCGACCACTGGCGGACGACGGCGACGGCCGAGTGCCGGCGCCGGCCCGAGGCGGTGACGACGCTCGAAGCGACGAAGATCGAGGCCGAGAGCGTGAGCGCTGCAAGCACGAGCAGAAGCACCGTTACCACCGCACCTTTCCGACGCGCCGAAGGACGAAGGAGCCACAAAGAACCATTCCGAGACCCACCAGGGTCAGGATGTGCCCGCTCGACGTGTGCCAGAGGGGGCTCATGTAGCCGGGGTTCACGAGGGTCAGCAGCACCGCGGCGGCGACCGGCAAGAAGGTCAACACGTTCGCGGAGATCCGAACCTGCCCGGTGATCGCCCGCAGGTTGCGCCGGAACTGCTCCCGCGCGCGGACGGTCGTCGCGACGAGCACGAACAGCTCGGCCAGGCTGCCGCCGACCTGCCGCTGGATGGCGATCGCGTCGAGGACGAACTGGAGATCCGCCGAGCGGATGCGCCGGCCGAGCTCCGCCAGGGCGTCTTCCAGCGACCGGCCCAGGTGGACCTCGGCGATGACCCGCCGGAACTCCCGGCCGGCCGGCTCGCCGACGTCCGTGGCGACGGTCTGGAGGCCGTGGTCGAAGCCGTGGCCCGCGCGCAGCGAGGCTGCGAGCGTGTCGAGGATCTCGGGCAGCTGGGCCTCGAACGCCCGCGAGCGCCTGAGCCCCTTCACGTGCAGGATGATCCACGGCGCCGCGAGCGCACCTGCGCCGCCGGCGAGCGCCAGGCCCATGCCCTTCCAGTCGAGCAGGAGCACGAACGCTGCGAACCCGATCAGCACGTCGAGGCACACGAACGCCCCGGCGCGGGCGTCGATGCCCGCGCGGTCGATGTGAAGCTGGATCGACTCGTGCGACCCGAGCCGCGTGAGCAGCGCCTCGGCGCGCAGGCCGAGCCGCTCCACGATCGCGCTCGACCGCGGCCCGCGCTCCAGCTCCGCCTCGGCGAGGTAGGGGCTGAGCTGACGGCGAACCTGCTCGCGGCGGCGCGTCACCAGCGTGAGCTGGACCGCACAGAAGACGAGCCCGGCGACGACCAGCGCGACGACCACGAGCTCGATGCTCATGAGACCCTCCGCCCACCGGCCGCGACGAGCCGCGGCTCACCCGGGTCGAAGGCATCGGCCGGCAGCGTGACGCCGGAGGCCGCCAGCTTGTCGGCGAAGTGCGGCCGGATCCCGGTCGGACGGGCAGCACCGCTGCCCGGCTTCGCGAGGAACAGATCCTGGATCGTGATCACGTCCGACTCCATGCGCAGGACCTCGGTCACGTGCGTGACCACCCTGCTGCCGTCGACGAAGCGCGAGATCTGGATGATCACGTCGAACGCACTCGCGATCTGCTCGCGGATCGCCCGCAGCGGCAGATCGACGCCCGCCGTCAGGACGAGCACCTCGAGCCGCCCGAGTGCGTCGCGGGGCGAGTTCGCGTGAATCGTGGTGAGCGAGCCCTCATGGCCCGTGTTCATCGCCTGGAGCATGTCGACCGTCTCCGCGCCGCGGACCTCGCCGACGATGATGCGGTCGGGACGCATGCGCAGCGCGTTCCGAACGAGGTCGCGGATGCGCACCTCGCCCTGCCCTTCGATGTTGGCCGGCCGCGCCTCGAGCGAGACCACGTGCTCCTGGTCGAGCTGCAGCTCGGCTGCGTCCTCGATCGTCAGGATCCGCTCGGTGTCCGGGATGTAGCTCGAGAGGACGTTCAGGAGCGTCGTCTTGCCGACACCCGTGCCGCCCGAGATCAGGACGTTGAGCTTGCCCTGCACACAGCCCTCGAGCACGTCGACGAGCTCGGGCGAGAGCGTGCCCAGGTCGACGAGATTGCTGGAGGTCAGCGCGTCGGCCGAGAACTTGCGGATGGTCAGGATCGGGCCTTTCAGCGCCAGCGGCGGCACGATCACGTTCACGCGCGAGCCGTCGGGCAGGCGGGCGTCCACCATCGGCGAGGCTTCGTCGACGCGGCGGCCGACGGCCGCGACGATGCGCTCGATCACGCGCATCAGGTGGCTGTCGTCGGCGAACCGTGCGTCGGTCTCGTACAGCACGCCGCCACGCTCGATGAACACCTGGTCGTGGCCGTTCACCATCACCTCGGTGATCGTGTCGTCGCGCAGGAACGGATCGATCGGCCCGTAGCCGAGCACCTCGTCGATCACGTCCTCGACGACCCGCTGGCGCTCCTCGGCGGTGATCCGCTCGGAGCGGCGGTCCAGCTCGACCTCGACGACGGTCTGCACGCGGCCCCTTGAGCTCGTCCGGCGACGCGCTCAGCGTCTGGAGCTCGGGGCCGATCTTCGCGACACAGACGTCGTGAAGCGACGAGCGCAACTCGGCGAAGCGGTCGATCGGGCGATCGCTCGAGCTGCCGATGCGAGGCTGCAGGGCTGCCGGCTCGTCGAAGCCGTCCGTGCCGTTGATCCGTTGCTGCAGAGACATGATCAGTTCCTCCCAAAGCTGAAGAGGCGCGCTGCCCGGTTGTGCTGCTGCTTGGCGGCCCAGTCGCCGCCGCCGGCAGTTGCGCGGGCGAGCTCCAACATCGCGACACCGAACGGTGCGTCCGGCGCAGCCAGCACTGCGGGCGTCGCCCCGTTCACCGCGAGCGGCACCGACGGGTCGAGCGGCAGTACCCAATCCACCTTGCGGTCGAGCGCCGCTTCGACGTCGCCGCGGTCCATCAGGTTCGCACTCGCGCGGTTGAGCACGATGCGCAGGCGCTCCCCGGGGAACGACAACAGCTCGAGCGTCTTCAGCGTCAGCCGAACGTTCTTCAGCGTCGGCACGTCCGGGTTGCAGAGCAGCAAGAGCTGGTCGGTCTGGTCGAGCGTCGCGAGCATCGGGCCGTAGAAGAACGGCGCCGTGTCGACGACCACGAGATCGTAGGACTCGCGGGCGACCTGGAGCAGAGCCCGAATCGCCTCCTCGCCGACGAGCTCCGCATCCTCCGGGCTCATCGGGGCCGGCAGCACATCGACGCCGGACGAGTGGCGCTCGGTGTAGACGCCGAGCTTCTCCCCGTCCAGGGCGGTGGGCGTGCCGAGCAGCTCGCGCACCGTGTTGTCGGGCGCCAGCCCGAGCATGATCGCGGCGTCGCCGAACTGCAGGTCGAGGTCGATCAGCAGCGTCTTCTTGCCGGCGTGGGTCGCCGCGGCGACCGCGAGGTTGGTCGAGACCACCGACTTGCCGGAGCCGCCCTTCGGCGAGAAGACGGTGACGACACGGCCGTCCCCGCCGAGCTCGGCCTGGCGGGCGGTCTGCGCCGCCTTCTCGATCACGAAGAGCACACTCTCGCGGCCGGCAGGCAGCGGGAGCACGTCGGCGATGCCGGCGTCGAGCGCCCAGCGGACGAGCCCGCTCGAGGGCGCCGTCGTCGCGAGCACGACCGGTGCGCCGGTGTGCTCGCGCAGCTGCGCCAGCTCCTCGCGCGGCTCCGTCTCGCCCTCGTGCACCAGCACGGCGACGTCGAGCGGCTCCGCGTGGTCGCGGCCGGCGAGCTCTGCGAGCTCGAAGCCGTCCAGCGTGGCCAGCCCCTCGCGCAGCGCCGACGCCGCCTCGCCGTCACCGGCGAGCGCGACGCGGAGGTGGCGATCAGCGTGCACTGGAGCCCTCGACGATCGAGGTAGCGGACGCCGGGACGTTGCTCGGATCGGTGGCGTGGATCGACGGGCGCAGCAGGAGCGACCAGTCGCCGTTCTTCTGGAGCCAGTAGAGGCGCTGGGCCTGCTTGCCGGTCACCTTCAGGTCGACCGACAGGATCTGGCCGGTTGCGCTCGACGACGGGGTCGACGGGGCCTTCAGGACGAGCAGGTTCCGGAGGGCGATCACCGTCGTGTGGATCTGGCTGCCTTCGGGAGTCGTCACGTTGCCGATCACGTCGACGCGATTGCCCTGCTTGAGCGTGCCGGCGAGCAGCTGGTGCGCGTCACCCGGGAGCTCCATCACACGCGCGCTGCCCTTGAGGTCGGACAGGATCCCTTCCTGGCTTGCGGTGCCGAAGCGCCGCGCGACGATCTGCTCACCGGCATAGGTCGGCTGAATCGCGACCAGGTTGCTGAGCGTCGCGGTGCTCACGACGGCACCCGAGGCAATGCTGTTGCCGGCGAACTTGCGCGAGACGAGCCAGCCGCCGGACGCGAGCTGCGCGCCCGTCGTGCCGATCGGGATGTCGCGCGCCGCGACGTACACGGTCGTGTTGCCCAACGCCGGGGCCGCAGTCGACTTGGCGTGCGAGGCGTAGATGAACATCAGCGCCACCGCGCAGACGGCGAGCGCCGCGGCGATGAGCAAGTTCCTGACTCGGTACGAGACGACCGAGTTCCTGACTCTGTATGACATGTCCAGCATCTGGGTCCCCTGTCGCTAGTACTCGACACGCTCGGTCGTCGAGCTCTTCAAGTTGCCCGACGCGACGACGATGCCGAGGAGGTTGATCGAATATGGATAGGTCGCAGTGACGGTCACGGTGGCGCCCGGCTGCCAGGGCGGCGCCGTCACGGTCACGTTCAGCTTCGAGGTGTCGAGATCGCTCGCCGCGCCGACGACCGAGGCCTTCGTCGTGGCGATCGGGTCCGGGGCGTTACGGCTGACGGTGGCCTGGCGCGCACCGGTGCGAACCGCGTCCGAGAGGGTGATGGAGTTCTTGAACGCCATCCCGTACTGGACGATCCCGAACAGGATCAGAAAGAGGAGCGGCGCGACGAGCGCGAATTCCACGAGCGTCTGGCCGTCTTCGTTTTTCCTGATCCTTGTTATCATGTGAATGCTCCTCCGGGGTGGGCGGCAGGTGAGCGCCGCATTGCTCACCTGCCGCCACCAATCGAGTTTTGTTACGAGCGAGTTGCCGATGTTCCCGAGCGCGCCGGCGATCGCGCTCTCGAAGGTGAGGAGGATTGCCGCCAGTGCAACGGCGACAACCACGCCGATCAGCGAGTACTCGACGAACGTCTGACCCTCTTCGCGCTTCATGCCGAGATACGCGCGCATGACAACGCTATTGATCGCATCAATCATCTTCTAGCCCTCCTTGAATTGTTTGCCGGCCGGAATCGATCCGACCTGCTCCGCAAATCGCGGGATTCCGATGAAGTGGAAACCGCTATGCGTCACCGTGAGGGATGGCGGGAGCGCCAAACACACCCGTAGGGATAGGTGAGGTCCCACCTAGGTCAAGGAGGCGGGACCCGACGTCCCTCGGACGAGTTAGGTCTCGTCGACCGAACCTGGTTTCCGCGCAGCGGAACCAGGTTCGTGTCTGATGCGTCCGTTGAAGACGGGAACCTGGTTTCGCCTGCGGCAGAACCAGGTTCCGGGACGTCTAGGCCCTCGCCGCCGCTTTCTTCTTGTTCGGCAGGTGGATCGCACGGCCGAGCGCGACGAGGCCGGCTTCCTTGATCGCCTCGCTGAGCGTCGGGTGCGCGGCCATGCCGTCGGCGACCGTCTCGACGGTGGATTCCGCGTCGATCGCGACCGTGCCCGCCTCGATCAGGTCGGTGACGTGCGGCCCGACCATGACCATGCCGAGCAGCTCGCCGTAGCGGGTCTCGTGAATCGACTTCACCCAGCCGACGGTCTCCGCCTGCATGACCGCGCGGGCATTCGCCTGCCAGGGGAAGACGCCGACCGCGACGTCGTCGCCGTACTGGTCACGAGCCTGCGCCTCGGTGAGGCCGACGCCGGCGATCTCGGGATCGGTGTAGATGGGGCGCGGCACCGCGCGGTTGTCGACGATCTCGTCGTGGCCCATGGCGTTCTCGGCGGCGACCTCGCCTTCGCGGAACGCCGTGTGCGCGAGCTGCCAGTAGCCGGCGCAGTCGCCGACCGCGTAGATGTGAGGCACGCTCGTGCGGCGGTGCTCGTCGGCGGAAATGCCCTTGCGCTTGTCGAACTCGATACCGGCCGCCTCGAGCCCGACGCCTTCGACGAGCGGCGCGCGGCCGACGGAGACGAGCATCAGGTCGCACTCGACCGTCTCGCCCTCGCCGAAGGTCACCTTCAGCGAGTTGCCCTGCTGCTCGACGCCGGTGCACTGCTTGCCGAGCTGCAAGGTGATGCCGCGCTTGGTGAACTGTTTTGCGAGCTCCTTGGCGGCGTCGGCGTCCTCCTGCGGGATCAGCGTGTCGAGCATCTCGATGATCGTCACCTCGGAGCCGAAGCGGTTGAAGATCGAGGCGAACTCGGCGCCGATGATGCCGCCGCCGAGGATCACGAGCCGGTTCGGGACCTCCGTCTGGGACAGCAGCCCGGTCGAGTCGACGCAGAGGTCGCTTTCCAGGCCGGGGATCGGCGGCCGCATGGGGAACGAGCCCGTCGCGACGATCGCCGACTTGAAGTTGACGTCCTCCCCGCCTTCGACCGCGATCGTGTTCGCGCTCGTGAACTTGCCGTAGCCCTTCACCCATTCGACGCCGTTGGTCTTGAAGAGGCCGGCGACGCCGCCCGTCATCTGCTTCACGACGGCGGCCTTCCACTCGTTGGCGGCAGCGAAGTCGAGCTGCGGCGCGTCGACCTTGACGCCGAGCTTCGCGAACGTGTCGTTCGCCTGGTGGAGGAAGTGCGCGGTCTGCACCCAGGCCTTGGTCGGGATGCACCCGACGCGCAGGCAGGTGCCGCCGAGCTCGGGCTCCTTCTCGATGCACGCGACCTTCGCGCCCAGCTGGGCGGCGCGGATCGCTGCGGTATAGCCACCGGGGCCACCGCCCAGAACTGCGATATCGACATCCATGGGGCGATCGTACCGCCGCGCTACGGGACGATGACGATCTTGCCGAACTTGCCGCCGGCGGCGAACCGCTCGTAGGCGTCCTGGGCGCGGTCGAGCGGGAACGTCTCCTCGACGGGCACGCGGATACGCCCGCCGGCGAGCAGCGGCAGGACGTCCTCGCGGAGGCGCCGGATCACGTCGGCCTTCTCCTCTCGCGTGCGGAAGCGCAGCATCGAGCCGTGGATGCGGCCCCGCTTGCCCATCAGCAGGCCGAAGTTGAGTGTCGCCGCCGCACCCGGCGCCCAGGCCGATCACGGCGATGCGTCCCTGGGGCGCGAGCCGCTCGAGGTTGGCGGCGAGGTTGTCCCCGCCGACGAGCTCGAGGATCACGTCGTAGGCGCCGCTCGGGGTTGTCTCTGCGCCGAGCTCGTTGAGCTCGCTCTGGTGGTGCCGTGCGCTTGCGGTGACCTCGGCTCCGAGGGCGACCCCGAGCTGCACCCCTGCCACTCCGACGCCGCCGGCGGCACCGTTCACGAGCAGGCGCTCGCCGGGCTTCAGCTCGGCCTGCGTGAAGAGCGCGTCGTGCGCGGTCGCGTAGACCTCGACGAAGCCGCCCGCCTCGGGCCACGTCAGGTGCTCCGGCACCGGGAGGGTGTGCGAGGCGTGGACGGCGACGAGCTCGGCGTGCCCGCCGCCCGGGAGCAGCGCCATCACGCGCTCGCCGTCCTCCGTCTCGCCGGCGCACTCGAGCCCGGGAATGTCGACCGGGGCGCCCGGCGGCGGCGGGTAGCGGCCCGCGCGCTGGGCCAGGTCGGCGCCGTTCACACCGGAGCCGCGGATCTTGATCAGGAGCTCGCCCTCCTGCGGGACGGGATCGGGGCGCTGCTCGAGGTGGAGGGCGCCTCCGGCGATGACAGCTGCGCGCATTCCGTCATGCTACGGCGATGAAGCTCGAAGGCGTCCACCACGTCACCTGCATCACGGGCGACGCGGCCGGGAACGTGCGGTTCTACGCGGGGGAGCTCGGCCTGCGGATGGTCAAGAAGACCGTCAACCAGGACGACCCGACCGTCTACCACCTCTTCTATGCCGACGAGCGCGGCTCGTCGGGCGCGGACATCACGTTCTTCGAGTACCCGGGCTCGCCGCGCGGCCGCGCCGGCGACGGGATGGTGCACCTCGTCTCGTTCCGGGTCGGCTCCGAGGAGTCGCTCGAGTTCTGGCGGGCGCGCGTGGGCGGCGTTCTCTCCGGGGGCTCGCTCGTCTTCGAGGATCCTGAGGGCCTGAAGCTCGAGCTGGTCGTCGACGAGTCGGACGAGCCGCCGCTGACGGCCGACGCACCGGACATTCCGGAGGAGCACCGTCTGCGCGGCTTCGCCGGTGTTCGCGCGTACGCCGCACGGCCCGAGCGGAGCGAGGAGCTCCTGCGCGGACTGGGCTTCGAACCGGGCTGGGAGGTGCACGGCAACGCGCGGAGCGGGTTCTACCGCTACGACCCGCCGCCGGAGCAGCGGGGCCTGCAGGGCGCGGGCACGGTGCACCACGTCGCGTGGTCGTCGCAGCCGGAGGAGCACGAGGCGTGGCGCGCCAGGGTGTTCGAGGCCGGCGGGCAGCCGACGCCGGTGATCGACCGCTTCTACTTCAAGTCGATCTACTTCCGCGAGCCGAGCGGCGTGCTGTTCGAGATCGCGACGATCGGGCCGGGCTTCACCGCCGACGAGCCGTTCGAGACGCTCGGCGAGTCGCTCTCGCTGCCGCCGAACTACGAGCAGTACCGCGACCAGGTCGAACGGATCCTCACGCCGCTCCCCGACCTGCGCGCGGAACGCTCCGCGTGATCGTCCGCGAGCGTCCCGCCGCCGGCGACGCGGCCGGCGCGCTCGTGCTCTTCCACGGCCGCGGCGCCGACGAGCACGATCTCTTTCCGCTGCTCGACGTGCTCGATCCCGAGCGGCGGCTGGACGGCTACTGCCCGCGTGGGCCGCTCTCGCTGCCGCCGGGCGGGGCGCACTGGTACATCGTGCCGCGGGTCGGCTATCCGGACGTGCCGACCTTTGCGTCGTCGTATGCGGAGGCTGCCGAGTGGCTCGACACGCTGCCGCACACGCGGATCGTGCTCGGCGGGTTCTCGCAGGGGTGCGTGATGGCGCTCGCGCTGGGGCTTGGCGCCGGCCGGCCGCGGCCCGTCGCGATCTGCGGCTTCTCGGGGTTCATCCCGGTGGTCGACGGGTGGTCGCTGGACATCGCGCGGCCGCTGCCGCCGGTCGCGCTGGGGCACGGCACCTTCGATCCGGTGATCCCGGTCGAGTTCGGCCGCGCCGCGCGCGACCAGCTGCTCGCCGCGGGCGCCGAGCTGCTGTACGAGGAGTATCCCCTCGCGCACACGCTGGATCCCGCGTTTCTCGCTGCCGTTCAGCGTTGGTTGTCGGCGAAGGTCTAGGACACGAACCTGGTTTCGCCTGCGGCGAGAACCAGGTTCGATCTTGGTGAACCTGGTTTCCGCGCAGCGGAACCAGGTTCAAGTCTCAAACAACTCGTCCACACGCCTAGCGCCCGCCGAAGGAGTCCCGCACTCTTGGGTGATGCACCACGTCACGGCTCGCTCGATCGCCGAGGAGCACATCTTCAAGGACAGCGGCGACTATGCAACGGGGATCGGGATTCTTGCGGAACTCGTCGATGAGGGCCTGGTGGTGTGCCATCAGTTCTGTTTCATGCCGACGCACTACCACGTGTTCGGCACGTTTCGCGACGTCTCGGTTGCGATCCACAAGCTCAATCGCCGATACGCAACCCGCTTCAACAAACGATACGCCCGCCGGGGCCACGTCTTCGATTCCCCGTTCACCCGGCTCGAGATCACAACGGAAGCGCATCTGCTCCAGCTCCCGCGGTACATCGCGCTCAACCCAAAGAACCACGAGACGTGGCCGTTCAGCAGCTATCCGGGGCTGATCGGGTTGCGCGAACCGTTTTCGTTCGTCGATCCCACACCAATCCTCGAGACGTTCGGAAGTGCGGCGGCCTTCAGCGCCTACGTCGACGAGGGGCGCGACGTCGAAGACACGAACCTGGTTCCGGCTTCGCCGGCAACCAGGTTCGTCAAAGGGCGCGCTTCATGACGAGCCCACCGTCGGACTCGCCGGCGGGCTCGAAGCCGTTGCGCTCGTAGAAGGCGACGGCCGGCGAGTCCTTCTCCACCGACAACGAGACGGCGGCGTGCCCCGCGGACTTCGCCTTGCCCAGCAGCCCATCGAGGAGCTCCTGCCCCACTCCGTGGCGGCGGCGCGACGGGACGACGGAGATCGACAGCTCCGGAGTCTGCTCGTCCACGAAGCCGTATCCCGGCTCGTCGGCGGAGAACAGCCTGAACCACGCTGCCCCGACGCGATTGCCGGTCTCGTGGGCGATCAGCGCCAGATCTCCCGCGCGCCCCCAGTTGTCGACGTAGCGGGTGAGCGGGATGTCGGCATCGAGGGCGTTCACCCGCCAGGCGTACGCGTGCGCGAGCATCGAGCGCATGAAAGGAACGTCGGCAGCCGAGCCGTTGCGAATCACAACGCCAGCGCGGGCTCTTCCACGAACTGCTTGACGGTGCGCAGGAAGTCCGCACCCTCGGCCCCGTCGACCGCACGATGGTCGACGGTCAGCGTCATGCTCAGCATCGGCCGTACAGTGACACCCCCTTCGCGAGCTACGGGGGTGTCCAATGTTGCTCCCACGGCGAGGATCGCCGCCTGCGGCGGATTCAGCACCGCGACGAACTGCTCGATCCCGAACATGCCGAGGTTGGAGATCGTGAACGTGCCGTCCTCCAGATCCTGCGTCGTCAGCTTGCTCTCACGCGCACGGCTCACGATATCGCCCCGTGCGACGGCGAGCTCGGCGAGCGTCAGGCGCTCGACGCTGCGCACGACCGGGACGACGAGACCCTGCGGCGCGGCGACCGCGATGCCGACGTTCGCCGTCGGGAACTTGAGCAGCGCGTCCTCGGTGTACTGCACGTTCACGTCGCGATGGCGCATCAGCGCATGGGCGCACACCTTGGCGAGCACGTCGGTGACGGTCACGCGCACGTCCGGGTTCAACTCGCGTGCCGCTGCGACAAGCTCGTTGGCGCGCGTCATGTCGGCGCTGACCGTGAGCTGGAACACGGGCGCCTCCCACGCGGCGGTGAGGCGGCGGGCAATCGTCTTGCGGATATTCGTCAGCGGAATCGACTCGATCTCGCCCGTCGGAACAGCGACCGGCGGCCCTGCGGAGACCTCCGCCCGCTCGACGTCCTCGGCGACGATGCGGCCCTCGGGCCCGGTGCCCCGGAGCGCGCGCAGGTCGATCCCGCGCTCGCGAGCGATTCTCCGCGCGAGCGGTGATGCTTTGACGCGCCCGCCGTTGGCTTGCGCTTCCGCTGGCGCGGAAGCGCTAGTTGGGGCAGGCTCAGCCTCGACGGGTGGCGTCGCCTCCCTAGCGGGACCGGCGTCAGCCGGTTCCGCCTTGACCTCTTCGCCGGCCTCACCGATGTAGGCGATCGTCTGGCCGACGGGCGCCTCGCCCGACGGGAGCACGATCTTCAGCAGGACGCCGGCGAAGTCGGACTCGACCTCCTGCGTGACCTTGTCGGTGTCCACCTCGAAGAGCGGCTCGCCCTTCGCGACCGTGTCGCCCTCCGACTTCAGCCACTTGTTGACCGTCCCGGCTTCCATGCCTTGACCGAGGCGCGGGAGCTTGACCTCGTTCGCCATTACTTCCCGACGGTCCGCCGGATTGCCGCGAGCACGTCGTCTGCATCCGGGACGACGAACTGCTCCATCACCGGCGCGAACGCCAGCGGCGCGAACTTGGCGCCCACGCGCTCGATCGGCGCGTCGAGGTAGTCGAAGGCCTGGTACTGGAGCACCGCGGTCACCTCGGCGCCGAAGCCCATGCGGGTGACGGCCTCGTGTGCGACGACGACGCGGTTCGTCTTCTTCACGCTCTCGACCAGCGCCGACTCGTCGAGCGGCTGCAGGGTGCGCGGATCGATCACCTCGACGGAGATGCCCTCCTCCGCGGCACGCTCGGCCGCGTCGACCGACAGGTGCACGAGCGGGCCGATCGCGATCACGGTCACGTCGGTGCCCTCGCGGACCGTCCGCGCCTTGCCGAGCGGGATCGGCTCGAGCTCGTCGGGAACGTTGCCCTTCACCGGATAGAGCAGCCGGTGCTCGAAGAAGATCACGGGGTTGTCGTCGTAGATCGACGACCAGAGCAGGCCGCGCACGTCTTCCGGGGTCGACGGGTAGGCGACCTTCAGGCCCGGGATGTGGACGAGCCACGCCTCGAGCTGCTGCGCGTGCTGGGCGCCCGGCGACCAGCCGGCGCCGCCCTGTGTGCGGATCGTCAGCGGCACCTTGACCTGGCCGCCCGACATGTAGCGGTGCTTCGCCGCCTGGTTGACGATCTGCTCGAGCGAGAGCGTCAGGAAGTCCTCGTACATGATCTCGACGACCGGTCGCATGCCCGCCATCGCGGCTCCGATGCCCGCGCCGACGATCGCCATCTCGGAGATCGGCGTGTTGCGGACGCGCTCCGGGCCGAACTCGTCGAGCAGCCCCTGCGTGACGCCCATCGAGCCGCCCATCTCGGCGATGTCCTCGCCCATGATGAAGATGTCGTCGTCCTTGCGCATCGCGCCGGCGAGCGCGTCGCGAACGGCCTCCCTGTAGGTGATCTCAGGCATAGACGTTCTTGAGGGCGTCTTCGGGCTGCGGATCGGTGCCGTTCTGCGCGAACTCGAGCGCGGCGTCGACGATCTCGTGCGCCTGCGCGTCGAAGCTGTCGAACTCCTCGTCGGGAAGGTCGAGCCGGTCGCGCAGCCGCGTGATCGGGTCGTGGTCGGCCGCGTCCTCACGATCTTCCTTCGACCGGTACACCTGTGGATCGCCGATGTAGTGGCCGTGCATGCGATAGGTCTCGACGTCGACGAAGACCGGGCCTTCGCCGGAGCGTGCGAACTCGAGCGCCTCGTGCGCGGCCTCGTACACGGCTTCGACGTCCTGGCCGTCGACCTTGATCGAGCGCATGTCGTACGCGAGCGCACGCTTCGACATGTCGTCCCAGACCGGCGAGTGCTGCCAGCCCGGCGTCGACTCGGCCCAGCGGTTGTTCTCGCAGACGAACACCGTCTTCGTCTTCCACAACTGCGCGAGGTTGAGCGACTCGTGGAAGGTGCCGATGTTCGTCGTGCCGTCGCCGAAGAACGCGAGCGCGACGCGCGGCTCGTCCCGCAGCTTGTAGGCGAGCCCGGCGCCGGTGACGGCCGGCAGGCCGCCGCCGATCACCGCGTTGGCGCCGTAGTTGCCGCGCTCCACGTCGTAGAGATGCATCGAACCGCCGTAACCGTGCGAGCAGCCCTCGATCTTCCCGTACAGCTCGGCCATGAGCGCGTTCGGGGAGGTTCCGCGCGCCAGCGTGTGCCCGTGCGCGCGATGGGTGGAAGCGAACGTGTCGCCGTCCTCCATCGCCTGGCAGACACCGACCGCCACGGCCTCCTGGCCGATCGCGACGTGCAGGAATCCCGGCAGTTCGCCCGCGCGGAACCGCTCCTCCACCTTCTCCTCGAAGCGCCTGATGAGGAGCATCTCGCGGAGGAAGTCCTGCAGCGTCTCGTCATTCAGGGCGCGTTTCTTCTCGACCTTGGCCAAAGCTCCGGCAGTGTACGTTTTGACCATGAGCGTCGCGCGGCAGTGGAAAGTCATTGGATCCGAGTTGCCCGAGACGTGGGCGCGCGCCTCGCTCCGGCTCGAACTGCACGACCGCGCGGCCGCCGATCAAGCCGCTGCAACGCTGGCGCCGACCGGCCCCTACCGTGTCTCGCCGACGATCCTGCAGTTTTCGGTCGCCCGCGACGGGAGCGCTCTCGGACCCCAAGGCATCACACGACTTCTCTCGCGCATCCCCGCCGGCACCCTGTCGCTGTCGAATTCGCAGGCCGCCGCCCGGCCGGCCGAGCAGGAGGCGGCCTCGCTCGTCGAGGGCTGGGACGCGGCGCTGGCCGGTCTCCCCTCCGACTGGAGCGATCTCTACGCCGAGATCGAGTTCACCTCGAGCGACTACATCGAGCCGGCCGCGGTGCTCTGCGTCCAGATGAACCCTCGCCGGGACGGCACACGCGCCGCGTTCAACTTCCGCGCCGCGCGCCAGGCCGGCTACGGCGTTGCGCCCGGGATGGCGCGCCGCTGTTTCGAGCGGTGCGACGAGAAGGGAATCCGCGGCTCGATCAGCGTGCTCCGCGTGCTCAGCGATACGCACCTCGTTGCGACGCAGGGCCCCGTGTGGCTCTCCGGCGGCAAGACGCTCTGAGTTGACCGACGCACTCGAGCTCGCAGCGCGGGTTCGCGACGGCGAGGTCTCTGCGCGCGAGCTCGCCGAGGAGTCGATCGTGCGGATCGAGGCGACGAACCCGGAGCTCAACTTCCTCGTCACCGACTGCTTCGAGGAGGCGCTCGCATCCGAGCCGGGCGACGGCCCGTTCAGCGGCGTGCCGATCCTCATCAAGGATCTGAACGAGACCGCGGACGTTCGCACGACGTTCTCGTCGCGTGCGTTCGCCGAGTACGTGCCGTTGAACGACTCGGCGGTCGTGCGGCGGATCAAGGACGCGGGCTTCGTGGTGCTCGGGAAGTCGAACACCCCCGAGTTCGGGAGCACCGCCGTCACCGAGTCGGTACTGAACGGCGCCTGTCGCAACCCGTGGAGCCCGGAGCACACTCCGGGCGGCTCGTCGGGCGGCGCGGCTGCGGCGGTCGCCGTGGGTGCCATGCCGCTCGCCCACGGCTCCGACGGCGGCGGCTCGATCCGCATTCCCGCGTCGTGCTGCGGCCTGTTCGGCATCAAGCCCTCGCGCGGGCGGGTCTCCCCCGCGCCGTACGTCAGCGGCTCGCTGGAGCTGTCGCAGAACGGCCCGCTCTCGGTGAGCGTCCGCGACGCCGCAGCCTTCCTCGACGTGATCGCCGGCTACGAGCCCGGCGACGCGCACTGGGCGACGCCGCCGGCGCGGCCGTTCCTCGACGAGGTGGGAGCCGATCCAGGCCGCCTGCGCATCGCGTTCACCGCCGAGCCGCCCATCCCGCACGAGATCGACCCGCGCGTGGTCGCCGTCGCGCGCTCGGCGGCGGATGCGCTCGCGGCGCTCGGACACGAGGTGATCGAGGGCGGCCCGCAGTGGGCCGACGAGGCGCTGCTCGGCGGCTTCGCGAAGATCTGGCAGGTCGGGCCGGCGATGTTCCCCCTCACCGATCTCTCACTGCTCGAACCGCTCAACCGCGCGCTGGCCGAAGCAGCGCACGAGACGTCGAGTGTCGTCTTCGCGAGAGCCGTCGCGGCGCTCGAGCTCGCCGCGCGGCGCATCGTCTCGTTCTGGGACGACGTCGACATCGTGCTCACGCCCGGGCTCGGCAAGCTGCCGGTTCCGATCGGCTGGGTCTTCGAGCCCGACGATCCATGGGAGCAGTTCCGCCGCGGCGGCGAGTTCACGCCGTTCACGCCGATCGTCAACGTGACCGGCCAGCCGGCCGCCATGGTGCCGTTCGACGTCGTCGACGGCCTGCCCGTCGGCGTGCAGTTGATCGGCCCGCCGGACGGCGAGGCTCTGCTCTTTCGCCTGGCCGCGCAGCTGGAAGAGGCCCACCCGTGGGCACAGCGGCTGCTCAGCGCATCGCAGCGTTGAGCTCGGCGGCGAGCTCGACGGCACCGCGGGCATCGGCTGCGATCGCGAGGCACGTGTCGTCGCCCGCGAGCGTGCCGAGCAGCAGCGGATGTCCGCACCGGTCGAGCGCCCGCGCGATCGCGGGGGCGGAGCCGATCTCGGACTGGAGCACCACGACGTTCTGGGCGGCCACCGCACGGCGCCCGAATTGCCCGAGCAGGGCAGCGAGCGTCTCGCGCGGATCGACGCGCCGATCCCGGTTCGGCAGGACGTAGCGCAGCGTCCCGAGCGCGTCCCGGGCCTTTTCGAGCCCGAGCTCGCGGATGTCCCGCGAGACGGTCGCCTGCGTGACGACGCACCCGACACCGGCGAGCGCGTCGATCAGCTCCTGCTGCGTCCCGATCCTCAGGCGCTCGACGAGGCTCACGACGAGCTTCTGGCGGTCGGCCTTGCTCACCTGATCCTCGGTCTGCACGGGCTCAGCATTCCCGTTCACGTTTAGGCCCGCAAGCTCGAGGCAGATAAGCTCGGGTCATGGTGAGTGACACCCAACGGGATAACGGCGAGAATCGCTCGCCGGTTGCACCGTCCGGCCCGCAGCTCGAGCGGCCGGCGAAGCGCCGCGGTTCGCCGAGCCCGTTCGCGGTCATCGGCGGCGCGCTCGTGGCCGGCTACGTGCTCGCCAAGGCGATCGACTGGAGAGGTCATGCCCACCCCCGGGGCTGAGCAGGCCAACGGCGGCGTCGGGGGAGCCGCAAAGCAGGTCGCCGAGCACGCATCGGCCATCGCGCGTTTGGAGTTCGAGCTCGCGAGCCTCGAGCTGAAGAAGAAGGTCACGTCGCTCGGGATCGGTGTGGGCCTCGCTATCGGAGCCGCGGTGGTCGCGTTCTTCATGGTCGCGTTCCTGCTGGCGACGATCGCCGCCGGTCTGGCGACGTTCCTGCCGTGGTGGCTCGCGCTGTTGATCATGACGCTCGTCCTCGCACTGGTCGTCGTGACACTCGGCCTGGTCGGACGCAGTCGGATCCAGAAGGGCACGCCGCTCGCTCCGGAGCAGGCGATCCACGAGGCGAAGCTCACCGGTGAGGCGCTCAGGCAATGACGGCGCCCCGGACACAGGCGCAGGTTCAGAGTGAGATCGAGGCCGAACGCGAACAGCTCGCGAACGCGGTCGAGCAGCTGCGCGACTCGTTCAACCTGACGCCGAAGCTGCCCGTGCTGGCGGCCGGTGCCGCCTCGGTCGGATTCGTGCTCGCCGGCGGGATCGGCGCCACGATGCGGTACTTCGCGCGGCGCAGCCGCGAACGGCACTGAAGTCCGAGCGGCTTTCACGGGGCGAGTGGTCCGCGGTCTTCAAGCGAACCGGGTCGCAGTTCATCGCCGACGACTGCATGGGGCTGGCGCAGGAGGTTGCGTACAGCTCGCTGCTCGCGTTCTTTCCTGCGGTGATCGCGCTGATCGGGCTGCTCGATCTGATCAATGCGTACGGTGCTCTGCGGAGCTTTCTCGACCCGGTCGCGCCGAAGGCCGTCACGCAGTTGATCGACACGTTTCAGCGGGACTCCGGCGGCTCCGGGTCGATCGTCGCGCTCGTCGTCGGCTCGCTCATTGCCGTCTGGGCGGCGTCGGGCGCGATGGGATCGGTCGTCAAGGCGGTCAACCGGACGTACGACCGGATCGAGACGCGGCCGTTCTGGAAGGTGAAGCTGATCTCGATCGCCCTTGTGCTCGTCTCCGCGCTGGTGACGGCGGGGATGCTGCTCCTGATCGTGCTCGGCGGGACGCTCGGCGATGCGATCTCGCGGCGAACGCACAACGGTGGTTTCACCTGGGCTTGGAACCTGCTGCGCTGGCCCATCGCTTTCGGCGCGGTGCTGCTCCTGTTCGCTCTGATCTATTACCTCGCGCCGAACGACGAGGGGCGTAGCTGGCGCTGGATCACGACCGGAGCCGTGACGGGCGCAGTGATGTGGCTCGCGCTCAGCGCGCTGTTCGCCCTGTACACGTCGTACTCCAACTCATACACGAAGACGTACGGCACGCTCGCAACCGGGATCATCCTGCTGCTCTGGCTGAACTACTCGGCGTGGGCGATCCTCTTCGGGGCGGAGCTGAACGCGCAGCTCGACCGGCAGGCGGACATCCATGCCGCAGGCGGGGAGCACGCGGGGCTGATCAAGCCGAGCCGCCGCTCTCGATAGGCGATGGGGTCAGACCCCAGACGTGTCTCATCTGGACATGCCCGGCAGCCCCACCAGGAGCTACTGAACGAGGTACGGCTCGTCCGACGAGGGCCGGCCGATCGCCTCGCCCACGAACTGCGCGTATCTCACACAGCCGGAGCGGCCACCGCCGAGGCCGCGCGGCCGGCCCGTGGTTGTCGCGACGTCAGGCCCGGAGCTCGGCGCCGTAGCGGGACGCGAGCGCCGCGACGACCGCGCCGCGGAGCCTCGTCGCATCCTCGTCCGACAGCGTGCGGTCGGGCGCCTGGAACGCCACTGCGAACGCGACCGACTTCTTGCCCGCCGGGATCTGGTCGCCGCGGTAGTCGCTGAGGAACCGCACCTCCCGCAGCTCCGCCCCGGCTGCCTCGCGGGCGGCCGCGAGCAGTTCACCGGCCGGCACGTTCTCGTCGACGACGAACGCGAGATCCTGGCGCAGCGGCGGGAACGTGATCACGTCGCGATACAGGATCCGCTCGGGCACGAGCTCGAACAGCTCCTCCAGGTCGAGCTCGAACGCGCTCCACTCGCCGTCGAGGTCGACCGGACCGTGCTGTGCGACCCACCCGGACTGGACCCGCGCACCCACCGGCGAGCCCGCCAGCACGTGCGCACGCTCGAACGCCGGCTCCACGTGCAGCGCCTCGAAGACCGCTTCGACGATCCCCTTCGCCCGGAAGAAGTTGCCCTGCAGGATCCCGCCGAGCCGCCAGCGCTCGTTCGGCACCTTCGAGCCCGCGACCGGCAGGTAGACGTGAGCGACCTCGAACAACTCGACGTCGTGGTTCCCCATGTCGACGTTGTGCCGCGCGGCGCCGATCAGGCCCACAGTCAGCGTCGTGCGGAGCAACCGCTGCTGCGAGCTGAGCGGGACCGGCAGCTCCAGCGCGCCCGGATCCGGGTCCTCCGGCTGGAGCGAGTACGTGTACGCCTCGTAGAGCCCCGCGCCGACCAGCACATCCTCGATCTGGCGGCGCAGCCGCTGGAAGTGATTCAGACGGCCGAACATCGCCTGGCGCACGGGCAGCGTCGCCGGCACCTGCTCCAGCCGGAACCGCGCCACCTCCTCGACGACGTCGATGTCGCGCCGCACGTCGCGCGCGCGCCACGACGGCGTGACCACGGTCCAGTCGGCCTCCACCGCGAACCCGAGCCGCGCGAGCCGCTCGCGCTGCTCGTCCTCGGGCACCTCGAGCCCGAGCGCCTCGCTCGCGTACGCGGGGCGATACGCGATCCGCGGCGACCGCGGCGGATCGGCGCGCACCTCGTTCTCGCCCGTCCAGCGCGCGCCGGCGAGCTCGGCGAACAGCTCGGTGGCATAGCTCGCCGCGATCGGCGCGAGGTGATAGTCGACGCCCTTCTCCCAGCGCGTCTGGCTCTCCGAGCGCATGTGATGGCGCTCGCCGCTGCGCAGAACGGTGAGCGGCTCGAAGTTCGCCGTCTCGAGCACGACCGACGTCGTCGCAGCGGAGACCTCGGTGTTCTCTCCGCCCATGACGCCGGCGAGCCCGATCGCGCGCTCGGCGTCGGCGATCACGAGATCGGCCGGATCGAGCTCGCGGCGCGTTCCGTCGAGCGTCACGATCTCCTCGCCGGGCCGTGCCCGGCGCACGACGATCCGTCCACCCGCCAGCGTCTCCGAGTCGTACGCGTGCAGCGGGCTGCCGAGCGCAAGCATCACGTAGTTGGTGATGTCGACCGCGTTCGAGATCGAGCGCATGCCGGCAGCGGTCAGGCGCGCCTTCAGCCACGCCGGCGACTCGCCGATCACCACGTCGCGCAGGACACGCGCGATGAAGCGCGGGCACGCCTCGAGATCGTCGATCGTGATGTCGACCCGCTCGTCGCCCTCGCGCCCAGGGCCGCGACCGGTCGTCCCCGGCATCGGCTTCAGCTCGCCCCCGGTCAGCGCCGCCACCTCACGCGCGATCCCGTAGACGGAGGTGAGATCCGGCCGGTTGTACAGCGTCTCGATCTCGAGCACGTCGTCGCCGAGCGGCAGCACCTCCGAGAGCGGCGTACCCGCGACGAGCTCGTCGGACAGCACCATGATCCCGCCGTGGTCCTGCCCGAGCTCCAGCTCGCGCTCGGAGAGGATCATCCCGTCGGAGACCTCGCCGCGCAGCTTCCGCCTCTCGATCGTGAACTCGCCGCCGGGCATGACGCCGCCGGGAAGGACGACCGCGACCGTCGCGCCGGCGCCGAAGTTCCAGGCACCGCAGACGATCGAGCGCGGCTCGCCCTCGCCCACGTCGACCTTCGTCAGCTGCAGCTTGTCGGCGTTCGGGTGCTTGCCGGCCTCGAGCACCTTGCCGACCCGGAAGTACTCGAGGTTGCCGCCGCCGGGAACGCCGCGCCGGACGATCCGGTCGACCTCGCAGCTCGTGAAGACGAGCCGACGCGCGAGCTCCTCGACCGGCAGGTCGAAGTCGACGTACTCGCGGAGCCAGGAGACAGGGACCTTCATCAGAACTGCCCCAGGACTCGAAGATCGTTCTCCCAGAACGCGCGCAGGTCGGGCAGACCGTGCCGCAGCATGGCGATCCGCTCGATCCCGAAGCCGAACGCGAATCCCTGCCACTCCTCCGGGTCGAGATCGACGTTGCGGAACACGTCGGGATCGACCCACCCGGCGCCGCCCATCTCGATCCAGCCCGAGTGCTTGCACGTCGCGCAGCCCCGGCCACCGCAGATGAAGCACGTGACGTCGAACTCCACCGAGGGCTCCGTGAACGGGAAGAAGCTCGTCCGCATCCGCACCTCGCGCTCCCGGCCGAACAGCGCGCGGAAGAACTGCAGCACCGTGCCCTGCAGGTCGGCGAGCGTGATCCCGCGATCGACGGCGAGGCACTCGACCTGCAGGAAGATCGGCGAATGGGTCGCGTCGGGCGTGTCACGCCGATAGCAGCGGCCGGGCGAGACCATGTAGATCGGCGGCGTCCGCTGCTGCATCGCCCGGATCTGATCGGGCGACGTATGCGTCCGCAGCACGGTGCCTTCGTCGAGGTAGAAGGTGTCGAACTGCGAGCGTGACGGGTGACCGGCGTCGCTCGTCAGCGCGTCGAAGTTCTCCCAGACGGTGGCGACCTCGGCGCCGTCCCACACCTCGTAGCCCATGCCGAGGAAGATGTCCTCGATCTCCCGCCTGATCTGCGTCAGCAGGTGCAGCCGCCCGCGCCGGACCTCGTGACCGGGGATCGTCACGTCCACGCCGGAGTCGGCGGCGGACTCGTAGGCGAGCCGCAGCAGATCGTGCTCGCGCGCGGCCACCGCCTCCTCGAGGCGGGCCCGGATGCCGTTCAGGAGCATCCCGCTCTCGCGGTCGCGCACCTCACGGAGCGCCTGCGCGAGCTCGGATTTGCGGCCGAGGTACTTGACGCGCGCGTCATCGAGCTCCCTCTCGGAGAGAGCGGCCGAAATCGCGCTCGCGGCGGCGTGCTCGTGGGCAGTCCAGTCCACGCGGCGAGACTATCGGTAGAAAACACACCAACGTGTCCGCCTACGACAAGATCGCCCGCATTTACGACCCCTGGTCGGTGACCGTCGTCGAGGACGTCCCGTTCTACGTCGCGGAGGCGAAGCGCTTCGGCGGGCCGGTGCTCGAGCTCGGGGTGGGCACGGGACGGATCGCGGTGCCTGTCGCCGCCGCGGGCTTCGAGGTCGTCGGCGTCGACCTGTCTGCCGGGATGCTCGAGGTCGCCGGCGAGACCGCGGCGCTCGCCGGCGTCGAGCTCGACCTGCGCCTCGGCGACATGCGCGACCCGCCGGTCGAGGGCGAGTTCCCGCTGATCACCGCGCCGTTCCGGTCGCTGCTGCACATGGAGACCGACGCCGACCGCCGCGCGGTGCTCCGCGCGGTACGGCAGCACCTCGCGCCGGGCGGGCATTTCGTCTTCGACGTCTTCGCCCCGAGCCGAGAGGACATCGAGGAGACGCACGGCCTGTGGCTCGAGCGTGAGCCGGGGATCTGGGAGCGCGCCGTGTGGCACGAGAACACACGGACGCTGGTCCTGCACGTGCGCAGCGAAACGGGCACGGTGAAGCTGTCGCTCGCCTGGCTCGACGCCGGCGAGTGGAAGGGCCTGCTTCGCGACGAGGGCTTCATGATCGAGGAGATCTTCGGCTGGTTCGACCGACGGCCGTGGGAGGGCGGCGAGGATTCCATCTACGTCTGCCGCGCGCGCTCATAGAGCGCGAGCGCTCCCGAGACGGCGACGTTCAGCGACTCCGCCCCCACGATCGGGATCGTGGCCTCGACGTCGCGCTCGACCTCGGCCGGCAGCCCCGCGCGCTCGGCGCCGAGCAGGAAGGCCACGCGGCCGGAGAGATCCACAGACGCAAGCGGCTCACCACCGTGGGCGACGAGGGCGACCCGGCGGCCGCCGAGGTCGGCCCATGCCCCGACCGGCACGCGCCAGATCGAGCCGGCGCTCGCACGTAGCGCCTTCGGCGACGTCGGGTCGGCGCACCCCTCGGAGAGGACGACGGCCGCCCCGAATGCCTCGGCCGTGCGCAGCAGGGTCCCGACGTTGCCCGGGTCCGCGACGCGCCAGAGCGCGAGCGTCGCCTCGCGCTCCTGCCAGGGCGGTAGATCCGCCCGCCGGTACACCGCCACGACGCGCGGCGGATGCGGCGCACTCGCAACGTCGGCGAGCAGCTTCGGTTCGACGTCCTCGCCCGCCCGGAGCAGGTCGACCGGCGACACCGTCGCAGCGGCGACAGCGTCCTCGCCCTCGACGAAGAACAGCCCGAGCTTCTCGCGCCAGCGCTTGTCGTGAAGCTTCCGAATGAGCCTGAGGCGGTCGTTGTCCCGGGAGACGATCACAGAGGGCACTGTATTGACAGATGTATTCCTCTAGGGGAATATGTCTGAACCGTGGCAGACCTGTTCACCGCGATCGCCGAGCCGCACCGGCGCGACATTCTGGACGCGCTGGTCGAAGGCGAAATGGCAGTCGGCGCGCTCGTCGCCGACCTCTCGCTGGCACAACCTCAGGTCTCGAAGCACCTGCGCGTGCTCAGCGAGGTGGGGCTCGTCAGGTCACGGGCGGACGGGCGTCGCCGCCTCTACAGCGTCGACCCGACACGGCTGGCGCCGTTTCGGGACTGGCTGGCCAAGTACGAGCAGGCGATGAGCGACCGGCTCGATCGGATCGACGACTACCTCAAGGAACTGCAACGACAAGGAGAGACGCAGTGACAGCGAATGCGATCGAGTTCCCGAGCGAGCTCGAGATCCTCATGACGCGCGAGTTCAGAGCTCCGATCGAACTCGTCTTCGACGTCTTCACGAAGGAAGAGCACGTGCGCAACACCTTCCCTCCGTTCGGAGAAGAGATGGCGATCTGCGACATCGACCTACGGGTCGGCGGCACGTACCACTACGTGATGGTCACCGATGACGGACGGGAGATGTCCTTCCGCGGGACATTCCTGGAGATCGAGCCGCCTACGCGCATGGTCCAGACGTGGCTCTTCGAGGGCTGGCCCGACGCCGAGGCCGTCGAAACGGTGGATTTCAACGAGACGGACGGAGTCACGACGATGACGTGGAAGTTGGCATTCCGCGACCAGGCCGGCCGCGACCACATGACGCAGTACGACGGCATCGAAGCGAGCTGGGACAACGTGGAGGCCTATCTCCGAACGCTGGCCGCTGGTAGTCCTTCAACGTGATCATCAACGCCCCCACTCCAGCCACTCGCCGTGGAAGTCGAGCACGGCGAGGCGGGTCGGGCGCCCATCGGGATACCGCTGGAGCTCCAGCCCGTAGCCGCTGTCGTCCGGCGCACGGCCGGTCGAGATGAAGACGAGCGGCTCCTCGGCGGCGGCCTCGTGCATCGCCGCGTGCAGCCGCTCGAGCCCGGTCGCATCCAGGTACTGCGTCGAGGCGGACTGGAAGATCACGAGCTGCGCGCCCGCGCGGCGGTCACGGAGCAGCCCGGGGAGGGCCTCCACGTAGTCGCCGCGCTGCAGCTCGGGCGGGTCGTGGCGCACGACGTCGATTGCGCGCCGCAGACGGTCGAGCCGCCCCGGCTGGTCCGGCCAGACGAAGGCCTGCAGGAGCCGCGAGCCCTCCTCGGTCGTCACGTCGACGGGATTCAGGTCGATGCCGCGGCGCCGCACGACCGAGACCTGCCGTTCGAGGAGCTCCGGAGGCGGCGGCAGCCGGTCGTCGCCGGAGAGCTCGAACGGGCCGTGGCCCCACGAGCCGGTCAGGTAGCGGTAGCTGTAGCGGTCCCACAACAGGTTGAGCCCGGCCGACGGGCCGAGCTCGAGCAGATCGAAAGGCCGCCCGTCTGCGACCGAGAGGAACGCCGGCAGCAGGCCCCACGAGCGCTGGACCTCGTTCGTCTGCACGTCCTGCTCGGCCGTCCACCGCGCGAGAAAACCGGCTTGGCCGTCGAGCGCACCGTCGATGTCGTCCCAGGCGGCGAGCCCGCCGAGCACGAGGTAGTGCAGCCCCGCCAGCAAGCGCAGGGGGAAGTCCCAGGTGAGGTCGGGAGCGATGGCTCCGACCCGCGGATCGTCCGCGAGTCGGAGGCACACCTGTGCGTACAGCGGCGAACGGCCGTCGCAGTAGGCGGCCTGGCGCTGGAAGATCTCGGCTTGCCGCGCTATTTCGCGGCGCCGGCGAGACCCGACTTGGCCTGCTCGACGATCTCGCCGAACTTCGCCGGATCGGAGACCGCGAGATCCGCGAGCACCTTGCGGTCGAGCTCGACGTTCGCCGCCTTCAGGCCGTGCATGAACTGGTTGTACGAGAGCCCGTGGGCGCGCGCTCCGGCGTTGATGCGCATGATCCAGAGCTTGCGGAACTCACGCTTCCGCACCTTGCGGTCGCGGTAGGCGTACGCGAGGGAGCGCTCGACCTGCTCCTTGGCGTACTTGTAGTTCGACTTCTTGAGGCCCCAGTAGCCCTTGGCTTCGCCGAGGACCTTGCGCCGCTTCTTGCGGGCGTGAACGGAACGCTTGACGCGAGGCATCGCTAACGCCTGCCCAGCATCTGGTTGACGGTCTTCTCGTTCGCGGGATCGACCGGCTTGTCCTTACTGAACTGGCGCTTCTGCTTCGGCGACTTGTTCATGAGCTTCCCCGACTTCTGGCTGGCTCGCATCAGCTTCCCCGTGCCCGTCACCTTGAATTTCTTCTTCGCTCCCGAGTGTGTCTTCTGTTTGGGCATCTCTTTTTGCTCCTGCGTTCTTCGTTGGGCCGAGCACCATGGTCATGTTCCGCCCTTCGAGGAGCGGTTGCGTCTCGATGAGACCGATCTCCTTGACGTCGTCTGCCAGACGCATCAGGAGGTCACGCCCTCTGTCCGGATGCTCGCGCTCGCGGCCCCTGAACATGATCGTGACCTTGACCTTCGCGCGCTGGTTGAGGAAGCGCGCGACGTGGCCTTTCTTGGTCTCGTAGTCGTGGATCCCGATCTTGGGCCTGAGCTTGATCTCCTTGACGTTGATCTGGGTCTGGTGCTTGCGGGCGAGCTTCGCCTTCTGCTCGAGCTCGTACCGGTACTTCCCGTAGTCCATGACCCGGGCAACCGGCGGGTCCGCCTGGGCCGCGACTTCGACCAGATCGAGGTTCTTCCCGTATGCGTACTCGCGGGCGTCGTCGGTCGTCTTGATTCCGAGTTGCTCCCCGTTCTCGCCGATCAGCCGAACCTTCGGGACGCGAATCGCATCGTTGATGCGCGTCTGGGGCTCGGGACGGCGCGGCGGTTCGAATCCGGAACGCCTGCGCGGCCTCAAATGATCTCTACCAAGCTCGTGTTGACCTCCCTTTGAACGACAAAAACCGCTGGCATGCGGCGGCGAAGGTTCTCAGACAACCGGCTCGGTTGAGCCATCGGTTGAACC
Organism: uncultured Thermoleophilia bacterium; assembly: GCA_963828655.1. GTDB lineage: Bacteria > Actinomycetota > Thermoleophilia > Gaiellales > Gaiellaceae > PALSA-600. The sequence continues at coordinate 468,013 of CAWHFK010000006.1, forward strand.
TCCGTAGCGTGAGCTAGGAGGTGAGAGACGGTTTCGCCCCTGCTTGCCAGGGACTCAGGGTAGCAAGTTTTTCCCGGAAATCATCGAGCGAGAGCGTGCTCTGGCCCCCACCGTGCTCCCGGACGGCCAGAGCCTCGTCGGACTCCTTGTCGCCGAAGACGACGACGAACGGGATCTTTTCGAGCTCGCCGTTCCGGATCCGCTTGCCGACGGTGTCGTCGGAGCCGTCCACGTCCACCCGATAGGGCGCGAGCGCGGACGCCAGCGCCTCAGCCGCCTCCCGATGGCTCTCCCCGACCGGCAGCACCCGGATCTGGACCGGAGCGAGCCAGAACGGGAACGCGCCGGCGTAGTGCTCGACGAGGATGCCGATGAACCGCTCGAACGAGCCCATCAAGGCCCGGTGGACGACGTACGGGACGTGCTCGGTGTTGTCCGCCCCGACGTAGCGGCAGTTGAGCCGCGCCGGCTGCTGGCTGTCGAGCTGAACGGTGCCCATCTGCCAGGCGCGGCCGAGCGAGTCGTGCATGTGCAGATCGATCTTCGGGCCGTAGAACGCGCCGTCGCCTTCATTGACCGAGTACTCGAGACCGCGGCGCTCGAGCGCGGCGCGCAGCGCTCCCTCGGTGAAGTCCCACTCCTCGTCGCTCCCGAGCCGGTTCTCGGGACGGGTCGAGAGCTCGAAGCTCGACTCGAGCCCGAATAGGTCGTAGATGAACTTCGCGTAGTCGAGGCAGCCGAAGATCTCGTCCTCGATCTGCTCGCGGGTGCAGAAGATGTGCGCGTCGTCCTGGGTGACGTGGCGCACCCTGGTCAGCCCGTGCAGGGTCCCCGCCCGCTCGTTCCGGTGCAGCGGGGCCGCCTCCGCATAGCGCAGCGGCAGCTCGCGGTAGCTGCGCAGCTGGTCCGCGAAGAGCACCATGTGCCCGGGACAGTTCATCGGCTTGATCGCGAAGACGTGGTCGTCCTCCTCCGGGATCAGGAACATGTTCTCGCGGAACTTCTCCCAGTGACCGGACCGCTCCCAGAGCACCTTGTCGTAGATGAGCGGGGTCTTGACCTCGACGTAGCCGCGCGCCGCGTCCTCGCGCCGCCGCATGTCCTCCAGCTCGTTCCAGATCACCATGCCCTTCGGATGCCAGAACGGCGAGCCGGGCGAGATCTCCTCCAGATGGAAGAGGTCGAGCTGCACGCCGAGCTTCCGATGGTCGCGGGCGCGCGCCTGCTCGAGCCGCTCGAGGTACGCGTCGAGATCGGCCTGTGAGTAGAACGCGGTGCCGTAGATGCGGGTCAGCTGGGTGTTGTGCTCGTCGCCCCGCCAGTACGCACCGGCGAGCCCGGTCAGCTTGAACGCCTTGATCGGCTTCGCGTTCTGCAAGTGCGGGCCCCGGCAGAGGTCGGTGAAGTCCCCCTGGGTATAGAGCGAGATGTCGCCCTCGGCGGTATCGACCAGCTCGACCTTGTACTGCTCACCCTCGGCCGCGAAGCGCGCCTTCGCCTCGTCACGCGAGATCTCCCGGCGGCTCCACTCGCGCCCTTCCTTCAGCTCGCGGCGCACCTCGTCCTCGATCTTCGCGAGGTCGACCTCGGTGATCGGCTCCGGGAATTCGAAGTCGTAGTAGAAGCCGTTCTCGATCGGAGGGCCGATCGCGATCTTCACCCCCGGATAGAGGCGCCGAACGGCTTCGGCGAGCAGGTGGGCAGACGAGTGCCGCAGCACGTAGAGCGCGTCGGGATCGCCCGTGTCGCGGGTGGTGAGGAGCTGGATCTGCTGACCGTCGCGAAGCGGCAGCCGCAGATCCTGCACGGCGCCGTCGGCGCGGACGAGCACCGCCTGCTCGGCGAGCTTGGCCCCGATCGAGCGCGCAGCGTCGAGCCCCGTCGCGCCGTCGGGCAGTTCGAGCTGTGAGTTGTCTGGCAGGACGACCTTCATGGAACCGGACAAGAGTAATCACCTCCGTGAGAACGACAGGAGCGAAGCGCCACAGCGAGTCGCCGGAGAGGATCCGGAAGAAGAGTTAAGCCGCGCGCGAGCCGGCGACCGTCGCCCGCGCGCGGCAGCGCGTCGGCGTCAGCGTCGTCGTCATGAACAGGCCCGCGTGCATCGCGAGAATGGTACCTGAGGGTCGAAGCGCATCAGCACCTGTTCGCCGGTGCGCGAGACCTCCACGAAGCCGGCCTTCGTCCAGGCACGGATCGCCGATTCGTTCCACACGTAGGGATCGACCGTGACGTACTGCCAGCCCGCATCGAGCAGCGACTGCGCGAGCGCACGCGCGGCATCGGGCATCAGCCCGCGGCCTCGCGCCGCCGGGACGAGGAAGCCGTCCAGGCCGCCGCGCCGTGGCGGATCGTCCTCCCACCAGGACTGCAGATAACCGACCGGCTCGCCGTCCGCCTCGACGATCCACGCATCGACCGGATCGCGGTGCAGGCGGGCGAGCACCTCGCCCCGCGTGAACGTCTCGTCGTCCCAGTAGCGCGAGACCTCGGGGTCGGCGTGCCAGGCGACGAGCAGGTCGGCGTCGTCGTCCGTCGCCGGTCGGACGACCGTCAGTCGTCCGCGTAGCGAAAGTCCCACATCACCGTCTCGACCCGCTCGCCGCCGAGCGAGCGATAGAGGGCGTTCGCCGGCTCGTTTTCGGGCTCGGTCAGAACGAACCCGTCGCCGACGCCCTGCGCCCGCGCGAGCGCGGCGAGCTCGGTCATCAACCGGGCGCCGATGCCCTGGCGACGGTGCTCCTCGCCGACGTCGAGCTCGTAGACGAACAGGATCGACGGAGCGCCGTGCCGGCGCGGCAGCACGTGCCCGAAGACGAAGCCGACGGGGTCGCCGCCCTGGAACGCAGCGAGGAAGATCGTCGCGTCGTCGGCCAGGAGCGCCGTCCGCGGCTCCGCCTCGGCGAGCTTCCGCACGACCTCCTCGTCGCCGGGCCGAAGGCGCCTGATGGTCGTCTGCTCGGTCACCGACGACACCCTACGCTCGAATCGAATTCGCAGGAAAGTGCGCACAATTCGTGCGAGCGCCCCTTGCACGCGACCGCGAGGGCGTCGTACATTGGCGCTCCCGCCGGGTGCGGCGCGCAAGTAGGTCGAAGCTCCACCGAGCAGTCGTGAAAGGGTGCAAGCCCGGAACCGGCCGGTCGGTGAGGTGGACGAAAGCGCTCACCGCACCAGGCGGTTTTTCTTTGGACCCACCCGACTAGGATCGCCGCGTGGACTTGACGCTCTCCGACGAACAGGAGCTGATCCGGCAGACGGCACGCACGTTCTGCGACGCCGAGATCGCGCCCTACGCGGCCGAGTGGGACCGGACGGAGACGATCGACCGCACCGTCATCGCGAAGCTCGCCGAGCTCGGGTTCCTCGCCGCAGCGCTGCCCGAGGAGCACGGCGGGATGGGCCTCGAGATGGTCTCGTACGCGCTCGTCGTCGAGGAGCTCGGGCGCGCCGACTCGAACGTGCGCGGGATCGTCTCCGTGTCGAACGGCCTGTACGGCAAGACGGTCGCCAGGTGGGGCAGCGCCGAGCAGCGGGCACGCCTCCTCCCCGGCCTCGCCGCGGGCACGGAGCTCGGCTGCTACGCGCTCACCGAGCCGGGCGCCGGCTCCGATCCGGGCGGGCTCGAGACGCGGGCCGAGCGCGACGGCTCCGGCTGGTCCCTGAGCGGCCAGAAGACCTTCATCACGCTCGGCTCGTGGGCGGCGCACGCGCTCGTCTTCGCGCGCACCGGCGAGCCGGGCCCGCGCGGGATCACGTGCTTCATCGTCCCGGCCGACGCGACCGGCTTCGAGGCACGGCCGATCAAGGGCAAGCTCGGCCTGCGGGCGCAGGACACGGCCGAGCTCTTCCTGGACGGCGTCCGTGTGCCGGACGAGAACCGGGTCGGGGAGCTCGGCTCGGGGTTCAAGATCGCGATGTCCGCGCTCGACCACGGCCGCATCTCGCTCGGGGCCGGCTGCGTCGGCATCGCTCAGGGCTGCCTGGACGCGTCGATCGCCTACACCAAGGAGCGCAGGCAGTTCGGTCGCCCGGTCGCAAGCTTCCAGCTCGTCCAGGAGCTGCTCACCGACATCGCGGTCGAGACCGAGGCCGCGCGCCTGCTCGTGTGGCGCGCCGCGGCGACCGCCGACCGCGGCGAGCGGCACACCGTCGAGGCGTCGATGGCGAAGTACTACGCGAGCGAGGTGGCCGTCCGCGCGGCGAACGCCGCGGTCCAGGCGCACGGCGGCTACGGCTACATCGACGAGTACCCGGTCGGGAAGTACCTCCGCGACGCCCGCGTGACGACGCTCTACGAAGGCACGAGCCAGATCCAGAAGCTCCTGATCGGGCGCGCGCTGACCGGCGAGAGCGCCTTCACCTAGGTCCGCCACCTAGTCCGCACGGAGAAACGCGAGCAGCCGCGGCCAGAGGTCCTCGCGGCCGCGTTCGTCCGCGGGCACGAAGAAGTCCCTCGCCAGCGACCCCGGCTGGAACTCGAGCCAGGGCGTGCCGACGTAGTGCCCGGCCTCGGGATACGCGTACAGCTGCGTCGACTCGCCGCCGTGCGCGTTGCGCCGCGCGACGATCGCGCGGGCCGAGCGGCAGGAGCTCCAGACCTGGTCGCGGCCGCCGCACGCGAGCAAGACGGGGGCCGTGATCCGCCCGACGGGAATCACCGTCCGCGGGGCGAGCGGCTTGCCGGCGAGCGTCCACGGCGAGCCGAGGCACTCGTGCGACCGGAAGCCGCCGCGGCCGGCGCCGATCGTCCCGCAGGTGACCACCGAGCTCGGGACGAGCGCCGCGACGGCGTGGACGAGGCCCGGGTCGTGAGCCGCGACGAGGAGCGCCGCCTCGCTGCCGTAGGAGAAGCCGAGCAGGGAGACCCGGCTCGCGTCGACCTCGGGCCGCCGCTCGAGCCACTCGAGCGCGGTGCGGAAGTACTCGAGGGGGATGTTCTGCAGCCGGTCGGGAAGCCCAGGAGCGTGGAAGTACCCGACGACGAGTGCCGGAAAGCCGTGCGCAGCGAGCCGCTCGCCGAGCCAGGACGATCCGGCTCCGCCCTCCTCCCCGCCGATCGCGAGCACGGCCGGCTCGTGCCGCGCGCCGGCGGGCGCGTATAGCGTCCCCACGAAGCCGTCGGCGGCAACCGTCCTCCGCACCGTCGTGACCGCCCCGGGCCGCCAGCGCCGGAAGAAGGTCGTGGACGCGATCGGCTGCGACGCGGAGATCGCGGTCAGGACGAACCGCCGCGGTGTGGTTCCCCAGGCGTAGTCGGTGAGCGGGGCGGCGTTCGGCGCGGTCATCGAGGTCACCAGTCCCATCGGCCAGACGCCCGAGTAGGCGCTCCCCGTCAGCGGCGCGGCGCGGTCGAGGTCGAGCACGCCCTGCTCGTCGGCGCCGAAGGCCGCCCGCGACACGAACACGACGCCCCTGGCATCGGTCGAGCGCAGCTCGAGCCACACGCCCTGGAGCCGCCGGAGCCCGTCGAACCGGATGCTGACCGGCTGGTCCTCGACCGACACCGCCGGCGTCACCTGGAGGTGCGGCGCTCGGTGTGAGCCGCCTCCACACCCCGCCGTGACGACGGCGAGCAAGAGGCCGGCGATCAGAATCGCGCGCATCGAGCGCCTTTCTCGTCGGCGCGGTGCCCGCACCGACCGGTCCATCCTATCCCCGGCTACTGGATGTCGTAGGAGGCGCTGAGCTGCGCCAGGACCTGCCGGGCGATCAGGTCGCCCGCGGCGGACGTGTAGTGGACGCCGTCGGGCAGCCGCATCAGCGTCAACGTTCCGTGCACGCGCAGATACGGCGTGTACCGGCCGTGCGCATCGTCGAGCAGATGCCAGGTGTCGACGTAGGTCGAGGTCTTCGGATGCTCGGCCGCAACCCCCTCGAGCACGCGATTGACGATCGGGAAGCTCTTCTTGAAGCCCGGGCCGTCGGGAATCGGCAGGCCGAGCCAGACGACGTAGATGCCGTCGGCGTTGAGCTCGCGCGTGACGCCGTCGACGCGGCGCCGGTACTCGGCGCTCCAGGAGCGGGAGCCGATCGGACCGACCGTGCGCCCGGCGGGCACACCCGCCATGAAGTCGTGGGCGTCGTCGGCCCCGAACGACAGCACGGCCACCTTCGGGCGCAGCTCGTGCGGGACCTCCTGGATCCGCGAGAACCAGTTGTAGAGGTCGGGCCGTGCGAGGCCCGTCGAGAGCCTGCTCTCGACCCCGACCACGTCCACCGCACCGCCCACGCGCTCGAGCGCCTGGCCGGGCACCTCGGCCAGCGAATCGCCCGCGACCCAGACCCGCAGCGGACGGCCGCTCGTGAAGAGCGGCTTCGCCGCCTTCGTCGGCTGCCTGGGGGTGCGACCGGGCTGCCGCTGCTTCGGCGGCCGCGCGGGCGGCAGGCTCAGGTGCACCTGCGAGTCGATCCGGTCCTCGTCCTGCCGCCCGATCGCCACCTGGAGCTCGTGCCGCGGCGTCGTCAGGTGCACCGCGGCACTGATCCGGACGAGCGGCCGCGTCACGTCGATCGCCAGATTGCGTTCGACTCCGGCCGGCTGGATCTCTGCCTGCTTGCGCAGGCCCTCGGCGTCGAGGACGGCGGCGAACGCCAGCCCGAGAGCGAGAACGAGGAAGCCGCGACCGGCTGCAGTCGAGAAGAACCTCATCAGAAGCGGAAGTAGATGAAGGGGGCGACACCCTCGGGCCCGAGGGTGTTGATCACGACGAGCGAGGCCGCCAGGCACGCTGCCTGCGCGACGACCGGGAGCCGCTGAAAACCGACGAGCACGCCGGTGAGCAGGCCGGGCCGCACGTACTGGCCGGCGATCCCGATCACGATCGCGAGCACGACCGACGTCGTGACGAGCGGCGACGGCCGGCCCCACGCGGTGAAGAGCCGCTCGATCACCTGCCAGGCGCGCGCAAACGAATCGGCGCGGAAGAAGATCCAGGCGAAGCAGACGATCTGGAACGTGAGGATTCGCCCGAACCAGCGCCCTGCGGTGGAGGTCGGGTGCCAGTGCAACGCTCGCTCGACGCAGAGCCCCACTCCGTGGATCGCTCCCCAGACGACGAACGTCCAGGCCGCGCCGTGCCACAGCCCGCCGAGCAGCATCGTGATCATCACGTTGCGGTAGGTGACGAGCGTGCCCTTCCGGTTCCCACCGAGCGGGATGTACAGGTAGTCGCGCAGCCACCGGGAGAGCGTCATGTGCCAGCGCCGCCAGAAGTCCTGCAGCGTGACCGCCGCGTACGGCGAGTTGAAGTTCTGCGGGAACTCGAAGCCGAGCAGCAGCGCGACGCCGATCGCGATGTTCGTGTAGCCGCAGAAGTCGGCGAAGATCTCGACGGCATACGCGTACACCGCCACCAGCACCTCGAGGGACGAGTGCCGGTTCGGCGCGGCGAAGACCTCGTCGACGATGTGGGTCGCCAGGTGGTTCGCGATCACCACCTTGAGGAACAGCCCCGTGACGATCAGCATGAACGCGCGCGACGTGTTCACCTTCCGCGGATCACGCGGTGACTCGAGCTGGGGCAGCAGCTCGCTCGCGCGCACGATCGGTCCGGCGACGAGGTGCGGGAAGAACGCCTGGAACACCGCGAACCGCGCGAACGACGCCGGAACGAGCTCGCGGCGGTAGGTGTCGACGACGTACGAGATCGCCATGAACGTGAAGAAGGAGACGCCGACCGGGAGCGTCACGTTCACGATCCATGCGGTGCCGAAGACGTTGGCGGCGGAGCTGACGAAGAACCCCGTGTACTTGAAGTACGCGAGCAGTCCGATGTCGAACCCGACTGCGAGCGTGAGCAGGGCCTTGCGGGCGCGCTGCTCGGGCGTTCGGTAGATGGCGAGCGCCAGCACGTGGTTGACGACCGTCGACGCGGCGAGCAGGAAGACGAAGTGCCAGTTCCACCAGCCGTAGAACACGTAGCTCGCGAGGAGGATCCACACCCGCCAGGTCCGCTGGCGCGTCATCAACCCCCACGAGACGGGCAGCACGATCAGGAAGAAGATCGCGAAGGTGACTGTGGGGAAGAGCACGCTACCGCCGGACGCGGAACGTGAGCCGCCGGGTGGCGGTCGAGCCGGCGGAGTCCTGCACGCGCACGTTGAACGTGTAGCGCCCGGCGACCACGTTCGGCTTGCCGGTGATCGTGCCGGCGGCGAGCAGGCGCAGGCCCTTCGGCGCCCGCTCGAGCAGCGACCACCGGTACGGCGGCAGACCGTTCGCCGAAACGAGGGTCGCGCGGAAAGCCCGGTTGCGATGGGCGACCGGCAGCGCCCGGGTCACCACGCTCACCGCCTTCGGGGCGATCCCGTCACTCACGAGCTGCTGGTGGATGAGGACGGCCATCGCCTCCGAGCCGGGGGCGAGCAGATGCACACCGTCGTTCTGGAACCACTCGGGGTGGCTGCGGGAGTAGACGTTCCAGTCGATCACCTCGAGCTCGGGATGCTTCTGCGCCGCCGCGACGATGTCCGCGTTCATGTTGATGTACGGATGATGGGCGGCTCGAAGCGTCAGCCACCAGACGCGCTTCACCCCGGCCGCCTTGAGCGCGCTGAGCGCCGCCTCGATGTTGGCGGCGTACTGATCCTCGAAGTCGTTGTACCCGACTGCGACGACGACGTTCGGCGCCGAGCTTCGAGCCCATCGTGTTCACGAGCTGAATGACGTTCGGAGGCTGGACGCCGTTGACGAAGCAGCTGTCCTGTCCGACCCGCCGGCACGGCGCCACCTCGAGATCCAGAGCGAGATCGGCGCCGAGTGCGGCTGTCGCCCTGGAGTCGCCCGCGATGCCGTCCGCAACCGAGTCGCCGATCAGGGTGACATGCTGAATCCGAACCGTGCTCGCCTGCCCGGCGAGCGGAGCGAAGACGAGCACGGCCACGATGAACACCAGGGCCCCCCGCATCACGGGCGATCGTAGCGCTAGGCCTTGAGGTGGAACGGTGCGGAACGCCAGGCGGCCCAGCGCCAGTACCAGGCAGGAAGCTTCTTCGGCGTTTTCGCGGGGCGCACACCGCGGCCGTGCTGCGCGTCATAGAGCCCCCACGCCCAGTGCGGTAGCGCCCGCGGCAGCCCGCTCGGCCGTTTCGTCGGCACCACGACGAGCGCGCGCGACGGAGTGCTCGTGTTCCCCGCACCGTCGACGGCCTGCACGCGGTAGACGGTCGGCGCGGCCGGGTGGAAGGCGCGCACGATCGCGCGCCGGCCCGCAGCCGGCACTGTCACGAGCGGCGAGCCGTCGAGCAGGACGTCATAGGACACGATCGGGCCTGCGTTGTCGGTCGAGGCCAGCCAGTTGAGCCGGAGCGAGCCGTTCACGAACCGTCCCGTGAGCCCGTCCGGACGCGTCGGCGGCACCGTGTCGGGCAGCAGCGCGAAGAAGCCCGGGACCGTCGTCTGGATGTCGACGCCGCCGTCCGAGGCCGCCTTGTACGCGGTCTTCGGCAGCGGCGTCCAGGTCTGCCCGTCGGTGGAGAAGGACGGAGCGAGGCCTGCTGCACCGGTGATGTGCAGGGTCACTGCGGCGCCGAAGGTCGTCACCGGCGTCGACGTGTCGGTGTCGGTGACGGTCAACTGGACCGCGTAGCCGTTCGCCGGAGGCGGCACGACCGGGGTCAGCGCGACGGCCACCGGGGTCGTGAACGCGCCGTCGGGCCACGAGACGGCGGCGCGGTTGTCGCCCGAGCCGACCGACCCGGCCGGAGGCGGCGGAGGCGGTGGCGGCGGGGCGATGCCGCCGAGCACCGGACCGTCGACGTAGTTGCTGTCGATGTTGATCGTGACTCCGCCCCACGTCTCCTTGTGCCCGCCCTTGTACTGGTGCACGCGCTGGTGGTTCGACCAGATGCTGTCGCTGACGTGCGGATCGCCGAAGACGCCTTCCACGCCGTTCCAGTTCGCGATCCAGGCGACGTCGGGCAGCGACGAGCCGAGCGTGGAGATGTCGCGGATCGTCGAGGCGGCGCTGCCGTACACGCCGGCGACGAAGCCTTTCGCGCGCACCTCGCCGACCCAGGCGGCGACGAACGTCTGCACCACCTTGGTGCACGCTGCATTCGTCGTCGAGTAGCCCTCCATGTCGAAGTAGAGCGGCGTCCCGCCGGGCAGGCCGAACTTCGCGGTCAGCGAGACGGCGTCGTCGGCGGCTGCGCGCCCCTGGTTCGCCGCGGTCGTCAGGTTCGACGAGATCTTCGCGAGCTTCCCGCTCACGCAGGGCGCCTGCAGGCCGACGTAGAGCGGCAGGAGGCTCCAGCCGGACGAGAGCGTCGACGTCACCCAGGCCGCGTTGAGATGCCCGTCGCTGCAGGCCCGGTTGACGCCGCCGAGGTAGATGCCGAGCGCGCGGTAGGGAGAGGCGCTCCAGGCATTCAGCGCGGCGGACGACGGCGCAGTGCACGCATCGAACCCGTAGCCGGTGAAGATGCCGCCGCGGGCGGCGTTGTTCGCGGCCCCTCCGCTCGACGGCAGCAGGACGAGCAGTAGAGCTGCGAGGACCCCCAACCTGCGCACGGCGACAGGTTGCCGCACAACTGTTAGCGAAACGCAAACAGCGCGTCAGACATGAACCTGGTTTCGCCTGCGGCGAGAACCAGGTTCAGCACACAAACGAACCTGATTGCCGGCGAAGCCGGAACCAGGTTCGCGTCTTTCAGAGCGAAGCGAGCGCTTCGAGCAGCCGGTCGACCTCGCCGACGGTGTTGTAGTGCGCGATCCCCGCGCGCAGCGATTGCTCCGGCAGATGCGGGCCGAGCGAGACGCAGTACCAGTTGTCGGCGTACCAGACACCGAACCCTCGCTCGGCGAGGAGATGCGCGGCGTCGACGGCGGGGACGCCGTCCACGTTGAAGAGAAACGTCGGCACGCGTCCGTCCATCGTCGGCGGCCCGTACAGCGTCACGTTGTCCGGCAGGTTCTCGATCAGGTGCGCGCCGAGCTCGCGTTCGTACTCGCGAATCGCGCCGATGCCGCCGATCGAGTCGAGGTACGCGATCGTCGCGCTGAATCCTGCGAGCAGCTCGTACGGAAGCGTGCCCGTCTCGAACTTGCGGCCGACCGGCGTCGAGGCCGACGGACGCGCCTTGTACGGCCGCCACGCCTCTGCCAGCTCACGGCGGACATAGGCGATGCCCAGATGCGGCCCGCAGAACTTGTACGGCGAGCAGAGCAGGACGTCACAGCCGAGCTCGCGCACGTCGATCGGCTCGTGCGCGGCGAAGTGCACGGCGTCGATCCACGAGATCGCGCCCGCTTCGCGCGCGAGCGCGCAGATGCGCTTCGCGTCCGCAAGCGATCCCGTCGCATTCGACGCCAGCGCGAACGCGACGACGCGCGTGCGGTCGCCGAGCTGCCGCTCGAGATCGTCGTAGTCGACGGTCAGCTCGTCCGTGATGCCCGCCACCCGCACCGTCAGCTCCTTGTCGGCGGCAAGCTCGACCCACGGGGCCACGCCGCCGTCGTGATCGAGCTCGGTGGTGAGCACCTCGTCCCCGCGCTCGAAGTCCCGGCCGGCCGCGCGCGAGATCGCGAAGTCGAGGGTCGTCATGTTCATCCCGAACGAGATCTCGTCGGCCGTCGAGCCGAGGAAGCGCGCCGCGTCGGACTTCGCGCGCTCGAGGATCCCCTCGACGGCACGGCCGGTCGCATACGGCGCTCCGAGGTTCCCGGACGCCTCGCGCAGGGCGTTCGCGATCGCCTGACCGACCTCGTCCGGCACCTGAGTGCCGCCCGGCGCGTCGAAGAACGCGAAGCCCGACTGCAGCGAAGAGAACCGCTCGCGCACCGCGTCGACGTTCACGGTGTTTCCCCGACGAGGATCCGGCTGAGCACGGCCGGGTCGATGTTGCCGCCCGACACGATGCAGACGATCTTCTTCGCGCCTGCGAGGCGGCCGGAGACCGCCGTCGCCACCCCGAGCGCTCCTGCGCCTTCGGCAATCACCCGCGTGCGCTCGGCGATCAGCCGCACGGCGGCGGCCACCTCGCCGAGCGGCAGCGCGAACGCGCCGTCCACGAGCTGCGACGCCTGCTCCCAGACGCGCGGGATCAGCTCACGGCTGCCCGAGCCGTCGACGAACGACGCCTGGTAGTCGACCGCCGTCGGTGTGCCGGCGGCGAGCGTCGCGGTCACAGGAGCGCCGGTCTCGGGCTCCGCGACGAAGAAGCGCACATCGGGGCGCGCGGCCTTGACGGCGCTCGCGATGCCGGTGACGAGTCCGCCGCCGCCGTACGGGACGACGACCGTGTCGAAGTCGGTCGACTGCTCGAGCAGCTCCAGCCCGATCGTGCCGTTCCCCGCGATCACCCGGTCGTTGTCCACGGGATGGATGAAGAGGCCGGCGACCGATTCGCAGCGGCCCGTCACGAGCACCTGCCACCACTCCTCGTACGGCACCTTGATCACGCGCCCGCCGTACCGCTCGATCGCGTCGATCTTCGTCTGCGGCGCATGATCGGGGACGACGATCGTGGCCGGCACTCCGCGCAGCCGAGCGGCATAGGCGACGCCCTGGGCCATGTTCCCGGCGCTCGCGGTCAGCACGCCGCCGGCGAGCTCCTCGTCCGTCGCCTGCAGGATCGCGTTGCCGGCGCCGCGGATCTTGAACGACCGCACGGGCTGCAGCACCTCGAGCTTGAGCCAGATCTCGGCGGCGGAGTCGACGTCGAGCCGAACGAGGGGCGTGCGGATCGCCGTGCCCGCGAGCACCTCGCGGGCACGCTCGATCTCTGCGAGCGGGATCAAAGCGAGACGACCTGTCCGACGTTCTCGGCCTCGGCGCGCCGCACGACGTGCTCGGCGGCGGCCAGATCCTCGACCGCCAGGCCGAGTGACTTGAACACCGTCAGCTCCTCCGGCGAGCGCCGCCCGTCCCCCGTGCCGATCAGGAGCTCGCCGATCTCCGCGCGGATGTGATCCGGTCCGATCGCGCCCTCACGCTGCGGGAAGAGAAAGTCGCCCGCCTCGTTGACCGTCGACTCGCGCCGGTCGACGAAGAGCGCCGCGTCGCGCATCGTCGCCGTGTCGAGCTCACGGGTCGTCGGAATGCTCGACCCCACCGCGTTGATGTGCACACCGGGCTTCAGCCAGGCACGCTCGAGGATCGGTTCGGCCGCGGACGTCGCGGTGACGATCACATCGGCGTCGCGTACCGCCTCCTCCGCCGAGGCGGCGTCCTCCACGCCGGCGATCCTGCCCGGCGTCCGGCTCCAGACGATCACGCGGTCGAAATCGCGGACGGCGCGCATCGCCTCGAGATGCGACTGCGCCTGGATGCCCGCCCCCAGGATCGCGAGCGTGCGTGCGTCGTCTCGCGCCAACAGCCGGGTGGCGACACCCGACACCGCCGCCGTTCGCACGGCGGTGATCGCGCCTGCGTTGAGAAGGGCCCGCGTGGCCCCGGTCTCGCCGTCGAACAGCGCCACGATTCCCTGATGCGAGTCGAGCTTGCGGGCGCTGTTCCCCGGGAAGATCGCGACCGCCTTCAACGCATAGAGCGGCGAGTCGCCGCCGCGGTGCGCGGGCATCAGCCCCATCAGGCTCGCTTCGCCGGGCGGCCGCACGACGAACCGAAGTGGGTTGTGCACCTCGCCGCGTGCCAGGGCCGCGAGTGCGTCGGCCATCACGTCGATGCACTCGTCCATCGGCAGCAGCCGACGCACATCGTGCTCGTCGAGGATGCGCACCGTCATCGAAAGAACGAGCCTACGCGGTCGCGGTCGGCCGGCGACAGGGTGATGCCCCGCGCCTCCAGGATCGGATCGAGGTGCTCGGCGCGATTCGGCCCGCACACCGCCCCGTCGACCGACGCGAGCACCCACGCGAACGCGAGCGCCGCCATCGAGACGCCGAGCGAGCCGGCCTCGGCGCGGAGCAGGTCGAGCGCGTCGAAGACGCCGTCGTCGACGAACTGCTCGTACGGCTCGGGACGGAGCGTCATGCGCGAGCCGGCCGGGAACGACTCGCCACGCCGGTACTTCCCGGTGAGCCAGCCTCCGGAGAGCGGGCCGAACGGGACGTACGGGATCGCGTTCGCCTCGCAGAGCGGGAGCACGCCGCGCTCGTCGTCCCGGTCGAGCAGCGAGTAGGCGTTCTGCACGAGCGCGGGCCGGCCGTGGCGAAGCGCCTCGGCGATTCCGGCATGGTCGTAGTTCGAGAGGCCCCACGCGACGATCAGGCCCTCCTCACCGAGCCGCTCGAAGCACGCGATCGTCTCGTTCAGAGGCGTTCGGGGGTCGGGCTCGTGCGCGAGATAGAGATCGACGCGGTCGACTCCGAGGCGCGCCAGGCTGCCTTCGAGCTGGCGGCGGATCCGGTCGGGCGCCAGACCGACGTCGTCGGGGTTGCCGACGGTCGAGTGGAACACCTTCGTGGTCAGCACGAGGCCCTCGGGCCTGTTCGCTGCACGCCACCGGCCGATGAACGTCTCGCTGCGGCCGCCCCCGTAGGCATCAGCGGTGTCGAACCAGTGGATCCCGTTCTCCCAGGCGCGGTCCATGATCGCGAACGCCTCGTCCTCCGACGTGCCCTGGCCGAAGAACGCGGGTGACGAACCGACGCCGCCGAAATTCCCACACCCAAGTGCGACGCCCTGAAACCTCACTCGGGCAGGTTCATCCTCGTGAGGTCGTTCCTGACGTCCCAGAGCTCGGGATAGAACGAGTGGTGGATCAGCCGCCCCATCACCTCGACCGGCGTGCCCTGCGTGCCGATCACGTCGCCACCGATCACGCGCTGCACGACCTTGAAGTGGCGCACGCGCCAGACGATGATCCGCTCGTCGACCTCGATCAGCTGCTCGGCGAGCTGGTACAGCTCCTCGTGCTCGCGCCCGCGCGTATAGACCTCGACGAGCGTCAGGCCTGCACGCTCGTGCGCCGCGTGGAATGCGTCGCCGAGCGGCTTGGCGACGCGCCGGAGCTCCTTGAACCCGGGCGAGTCGAACCCGCTGCCGTGCCCGAGGACCTTGCGCACCTCGGTGTACTCCCACGGCGACATGTGCTCGAGCATGTCGAGCGCCGACGTGACGAGCTTGAAGCAGTCGTTCGCGCGGCGCAGGAGCCGCGTTGCCGCTGCGAGCTCGTCGTTGTCGACGAGCCGCGCCGCCTCCTCGATCTCGTTCCACGCGAGCTTGAGCCAGATCTCGGAGGTCTGGTGCACACTCTGGAAGAGCAGCTCGTCACGGTGGATCCACTCGTCGGGCGTCTTCTGCAGGCTCAGGAGCTCGTCGGTGCGCAGATAGCGCTCGTAGTCCGAGTCTCCCTCTCCTTCGAGGACCGGCTTCGCCAGCTCGCTCATGCTCGTGCCTCCGTTCCATCGAAGATCTTCATGGGCAGGTCGGCAAGCGGCACGCCACCGTCCGCGGTGACGAGCCAGGTGTCCTGCATGTAGAGGCAGGCCTGCCCGTCCTGGGAGATCGCATGGGGATGCATCGAGAAGACCATCCCCGACCGCAGCTCCGTCTCATCGCCTTCGCCGATCTTCGGCCACTCGATCATCGTCATGCCGATCGAATGGCCGGTGACGTGGCCGAGCTTGAACCCGCGGTCGACGAATCCCTTCGACACGGCGCGGTGCACGTCGTGCGCGGTCGCGCCGTCGCGCAGCGCACCTCTGGCCGCCTCGTAGTACTCCTCGTAGCCCTCGAGCATCTGGCGCGTCTCGGCGCTGGGCTCGCCGGGACAGATCGCGCGCGACACCTCGACCCAATGGCCGCCCGCTCCCGCGATCTCGAGCGACGGCAGCACCATGTCCGTCGCCTTGATCCGGTAGTCCCCCGCGATCTTGAACTCCGGCAGGGCGCTGCCGTTCGGGCCGGTCAGCACCATGTCCATCGTCAGGCGGCCGCAGCCCTGCTCGACGAAGTACTGCTCGCAATGTGCGAGGATCTCGCGCTCGGTCCTGCCCGGGGCGAAGTGCTCGAGGAAGATCCAGAAGCCTTCGGCGTTGATGCGCACGCTGTCGCGAACCGAGTCGAGCTCGAGCTCGCTCTTCACCGCGCGCGCATGGTCGAACTCGATGTCCCACGGCACGAGCTCGGCAGCAGCTCCGTCCAGCGCCCGGTAGTCGCGCACGGTCGTCACGTAGTCGAGCCCGTACACCCCGACGCGCTGCCCGCGGACAGCGTCGGCGAGCCACTCGCCCGGCTTGTCGACGAACACCTGCTCGTCGATCCACGTCGTCCCGTGCTCGCCTACGTACGTCGCTTCGCGCGGGAACACGATCGCAGGATCGCCCTCGAGCGGGAGCAGCACGTACGCATAGCGGTGCACGATCACGAACCCCGACATGTACGTGACGGCGCCTTCGAACCCCGTGTACTCGTTGCCCGAAACGATCACGGCATCGAGGCCGTCACGCGCCATCGCCTCGCGCACGAGCCCGTAGCGCCGGTCGATCTCTGCCTTCGGCATCACTGCTCCCACGCAGCCTCAACCCCTTTCACGAGTGCCCAGATGGATTCATGTGTCGGCGTCGGCACGCCGAGCCGCCGCCCGAACTCCGCGATCCCGCCGTTCAGGAAGTCGATCTCCGTCTGCCGCCTTGCCTCGACGTCCTGGAGCATCGACGCCTTGTGGTCGTACGCAATCTCGGGCCTCGCGGCATAGTCGATCAGTTCCTCGGGATCGGCGTCGAGCTCGATCCCCTGTGCCGAGGCAACGGCCTTCCCCTCGTCGACGAGCCGGGAGGCGAGCGCCCGCAGATCCGGGCGTTCGCACAGCCGGCCGTGCGTGAGGCCGGTCAGCGCGCCGAGCGGGTTCGTGGCCGCGTTGAAGATCACCTTGCGCCACTGCGGCCCGCGCGCATCCATGACCGCCTTCGTCGGCATGCCGGCGCGCGTGCACGCCTCGGCGAGGCGCTCGACCTCCGCGAAGGGAGCCGGGCCGCCCTCGAACGGACCGAGCGTGGTGTCGCCTTTCACGTCCCATTGAACGACGGCGGGAGCGGTGATCTTTCCGGCCGGGAACGTCGTGCCGCGGATCACCCGCTCGACGTGGCGGGCAAGCACCTCCTCGTTCCCGATGCCGTTCTGCACCGTCGCGACACAACCGTCTGCGAAGGCGTGCGCGGTTGCCGCGATCGCCGACTCGGTGTGCATCGCCTTCGTGGCGACGATGCCGAAGTCGCACTGCGGCAGCTCGGAGGCATCGCTCGTCGCGTACGGGTGCCCGACCACGTCTCCGGCGCCCGTCAGCGTCAGCCCGCCGCGGTTGATCGCGTCGACGTGCGCCTGTGCCAGGTCGTACGCCCAGACCTCGACGTCGTCGAGCGTCGCCAGGTTCGCCGCGAACAGCGACCCCACCGCCCCACACCCCACCACACAGACCTTCACCAGCTGTCCTCCTTCGCCTTGATCAGCCGTTCCATCGTCTCGTGCAAGGGCACCGGGACGCCGGCCCGGTGCGCCTCGCGCACGAGCGAGCCGGTGATCATGTCGATCTCGGTCCGCCGGTGCGCCTCGACGTCCTCGAGCATCGACGGGTAGTGCGCGCTGCCCCGCCTCGTCGCGAGCACGTTCATCTCCCACGGGTCCTCGCCGAGCGTCACGCCCACAGCTGCGGCAACCGCCTTGCCCTCGTCCATCAGCGCGCGCACGAGATGGCCGAGGTCGCTCGGCCGGTCGAGTGCGGCGAAGTGCGGGTCGTGCGGCAGCCCGGTCAGCGCGGCCACGGTGTTGACGGTCGCATTGAAGATCAGCTTCGACCATTGCGCCGGGCGGAGGTCGTCGAAGGCCTCGGCCTTCAGGCCGGACTCGACGATCAGGTCGGCCACCTGCTTCGCATCGGCCGGCGTCGTGCCGCGGGCCGGGCCGATCCAGGTCGCCGTGTCGAGCACGTACTGGACGTGGGTGTCCTCGTGCCGCGTGCCGCTCATGAAGGTGACCGACGAGAGCTGCCGCCACTCGCCGTAACGAGAGACCACCTCGTCGGCGCCGATCCCGTTCTGCACGGTCATGACGATCGCGTCGGGCCAGTGGCCCGCGAGGCGCGCGGAGACCGAGTCCAGGTCGAGGCTCTTACAGGCGACGATCACGAGCTCAGGCTCGGGCAGCGCCTCCGGCGCCGTGGCGGCGGTGAGCCGGCCGGTGAAGTCGGCCCGGCCGCTGACCCGCAGGCCGTCCCGCTCGAGCGCCGCCGCATGCTCCTCGCGGCGCACGAGCGCCGAGACCTCGGCGACGCGCGAGAGATGGGCGGCGAAGAGACTGCCGATCACACCGGCTCCCGCAACACAGACCCGCGTCATCTCGGCCACACCTTGAACTCGCGTCCGCCGGTCAGTCCCGACGGGCGCAGGATGAGGACGATCGCCATCAGCAGGCCCACGACGATCTCCCGCGTGCCGGCCGGCAGGTCGATGTGCCAGCCGAGGAACGACGTCCCGTTCTCGGCCACCGCGAGCGACGAGTCGAGCGCGCTCACCGCCAGGGCGCCGACGACGGCGCCCCATAGGCTCGTCGCGCCGCCGATCACGAGCATCGCGAGCGTGATGAACGTCAGATCGAGGTACACCGTCTCGGTGTTCAGCGGCAGCAGATGCACGTAGAGGCCGCCGGCGAGCCCGCAGAGCGCGCCGGAGATCGTGAACGCGATCAGCCGCTGGCGGTAGACCGACGCCCCAACGGCGCGCGCGGCCGCGTCGTCCTCGCGCGTCGCACGCAGCAGCCGTCCGTAGCGGCTGCGGCTGTAGGCGAACGCGACCACGACGACGAACAGTGCCCCGAGGGCGGCCTGGCGCAGGCCGGTCGTCTCCGGGACGGAAGAGAACGTGTTGAGGCCCGGCCCGATCCTCTCCTCGTAGCGCAGCAGGTTGTGGGTGATCTCCAGCACCGCGAACGTCGCGATCCCGGCGGCGAGCCCCGAGAGGCGCATCAGCGGCAGCGCCGCGGCAAGGGCGCAGATCCCGCCGACGACTCCGGCGAGCACGAGCGACGAGATGTTGCCCGTCGTCCGGTCGCGCAGGAAGTGCGCGAGGTTCGGCATGATCGCCGGCTTCTCGGCTGCAGGGACCGACAGGACACCCGCGGTCCACGCGCCGATCGCGACGAAGCTGATGTGCCCGAACGAGACCACACCCGAGTTGCCGACGAAGACGTAGAGACCGACAACGATCCCCACCTTCACGAGCGCGTCGGTGAAGTAGCTCTGCGTCGAGAGCGACACCGTCGTCCCGAGCAGCGCAGCGACCACGATGAGCACAACCGGACCGGCCAGCGTCTGCAGGTCGACGAGCCGCTTCACACCCGCTCCACGGTCCTCGTGCGTGTGAAGACGCCGTTCGGGCGGACGAGCAGCACGACGATCACGGCGACGAAGATGAACGAGTCGATGTACTGGCTCTGATCACTCGGCAGCGCACCGCCGAGGAGGCCGGTGGCGAAGCCGATCGTAAAACCGCCGAGCGTCGCCGAGACCGGCCGGTTCATGCCGCCCACAACCACTCCCGCGAGCACGACGATCGTGTCGCGCAGGGCGAAGTCCGGCGTGACGAGCGGGTTCTGAACCGTGAGCATCACGGCGACCACCGCAGCGAGGGCTCCCGAGAGGAGCACCGCGACGCCGATCACACGGTTGGCGCGAACGCCGAGCATGCGGGCCGTCTGGAAGTCCATCGCCGAGGCGCGCATGTGCAGGCCGATGTCCGTTCTTTCGAGGACCAACTGCAGGAGCAGGAGGCACAGCACTGCGACGACCACGGAGACGACGGCGATCTTGCGGATGTCGACACTCGAGATCGTCCAGGGCTGGTTCAGGTAGGCGAGCGACGATGCGATCTTCCCGAGCGGCCCGAACCAGAGCAGCGCAATGCTCTGGAGCAGGAACGCAACCGCGAACGTGGCGATGAGCATCACGGCCGGCGAATGGCCGCGGAGCGGGCGGAAGACGAGCCGGTCCATCAACATCGAGAGTGCGAGCACGACCGCGAAGCAAAGAACGATCCCCGCCCAGGCCGGCCAGCCCCACTGCGAGGCGAGCGCGAGAGAGAAGGCACCGGCCATCACGAGCTGGCCGTACGCGAAGTTGACGAGGCGCAGCACACCGAAGACCAGACCGATGCCGACGGCCATCAGCGCGTAGACCGCTCCGAGCGCCAGGGCGTCGGCAAGCGTCTGCCAGTCGATGCTGAGGAACGCGAGCATCAGGCGAAGTAGGCCGCCACCAGGGCCTCGGTGTCGTTTGCGTGCTCCGGCCCGAGCGTCACGCGGAGCTCGCCGTTGGCGATCACGTGGCACCGGTCGGCGGCCGCGACCGTGCGCTGCGCGCGTTGCTCGACGAGCAGCACGCCCAGACCGCGTTCGCGGATCGCCGCCAGGGCGCCGAACACCACGTCGACGATCGAAGGAGCGAGACCGAGCGACGGCTCGTCGAGCAGCAGCACGTCCGGCTCCGCAACGAGGGCGCGTGCGATCGCGAGCTGCTGCTGCTGGCCGCCCGAGAGCACTCCGGCCTGGCGGCCGCGGAACTCCTCGACGACCGGGAACAGCTCGTACACGGCTCGAAACACCGCGTCGTGCCCGCCGCGGCCGCGACGGGCGGCGAGCCCGAGGCGCAGGTTCTCCTCGACGGTCAGCTCCGCGAAGATCCGCCGTCCTTCGGGCACGAGCGCGACCCCGTCGCGCGCGACGTCCTCGGGGCGACGGCCGAGCAGCGAGACCTCGCCGAGCCGTACGTCGCCGGTCGCCGGTGCGACGCCCATGATCGCGTGCAGCGTCGAGGACTTGCCGGCGCCGTTGGCTCCGATCAACCCCACGATTTCGCCCGGCGCCACCTGGAACGAGAGCCCCCGCACTGCGTGGACGCCGCCGTAGCGAACGTCGAGGTTCTCGACGACGAGAGTCCTCATTCCTCCGCCACCGCAGTCTCGCCGAGGTACGCCGCCGCAACGTCGAGGTTGTCTCGGATCTCCGCGGGTGCGCCGTCGGCGAGCGTCCGTCCCTGATCGAGGACGTGGATGCGATCGCAGATCTCCATGATCAGCGCCATGTTGTGGTCGATCAGCAGCACGCCCGCGCCGTGCTCGTCGCGCACCGACCTGACGAGGTCGGCGAACGCGGGAACCTCCGCCTCCGGTAGCCCCGCTGCCGGCTCGTCGAGGAGAACGAAGCGCGGCTCGGTCGCGAGTGCACGCGCAACACCGAGGCGCCGCTCGTCGCCGTGTGCAAGGGCGGACGCCGGAACATCTGCGTAACGCGCGAGCCCGAGCCGCTCGAGCAGGCCGTCGGCGCGCGCGGCAGCCAGCCGCGGCCCTGCGCCGACGCCGAGCGCCGACACCTCGACATTCTCGCGAACCGAGAGCGTGCGGAAACCGCGGGTGTGCTGGAAGGTGCGCGCGAGCCCGTGGCGTCCGCGGCGGTGCGGCGACCAGCGCGTGATGTCCTGCTCGCCGAGCATGACGTTGCCGCTGTCAGGCCGGTCAAAGCCACTGAGGACGTTGACGAGCGTCGACTTGCCGGCGCCGTTCGGCCCGATCAGGCCGACGACCTCGCCGCGATGCACGTCGAGATCGATGACGTCCAGGGCCTGCACCCCATCAAAGGATCGAGAAATGGCGGAGGCCCGGAGTGATTCCCCGGGCCTCCGCTCCGACTGCACCTGGTCGACCAATCGTCCGTCTAGATCTTCGGGACGACCTTGGCCGTGACCTCGCCGACCACGTGAGCGTGGTTGTCCTGGATCTTGATCACGCGGTACTGCCGGCCGAACACCGTGTGGTACTTCGTCGAGAAGCTGACGAGCCCGGACAGCGTCGGTACCTTCCTGAACTTCACGAGCTGCGCGGCGAGCGCAGCGCCGTTCGTCGACCCGCCGGCACGCCTGATCGCCGTCGCGAGCCCGTCGATCGCGGCCGAGCCGGTGATGAAGCCGCCCGTGCCGGCCTTCACCTGCTTCGCGAGCTTGTTCACCGCCGCATTCGGATCGTCGCCGAAGACGGACGCGAACGTGACGAAGTAGTAGTTCGTCACCTGCTGGCCGGATGTCGGCAGCCAGTACGTGCCGTCACCGGCCCACGAATTGAGCACAGGCGTGTTGTTGCCGAGCGTTCGGAGCCCCGTGATCAGCGGCGCCAGTGAGCCCCACGCCCCGGCCGTCGACGTGACGACCACGTCGGCCTTGACGTTGTTCAAGCGACTGACGGCGTTCTGGGTGTTGTTGCCGCCCCAGGTCGGATCCTGGTAGGTCTCCGAGGCGACAACCTTGCCGCCGAGCTGCTTCCAGCGCGCTGCGAATGCCTGGACGACGTTCTTGAAGTAGACGATGACCGAGTCGGTGGCGAGCGCTGCCTTGCGCCACCCCTTCGCCCAGGCGTACTGGGCCATGGCCGATCCTTCGTCCTGCGCCATGTTGCCGAAGCTGAAGGCCAACTGACCCTTCGGCCCGAACCGCTTCGGTCCCATCTGGTCGGTACCGATGCACGGTGCAATGGCGAGCACGCCGCGGTTGATCGCCTCCTGGACGACCGGCGCCGCGTAATCCACGTCACAGGTGGTGAAGATGACGTTCGCGCCTGCCCCGAGCAGCTTCAGAGCGCACGCTTTCGCGATCGCAGGCTTGTTGCCCTGCGTGTCGCACGTCTGGATCTGCAACGGACGTCCACCGACGCCGCCTCTCGCGTTCACCTGCTTGACCCGCAGCTGAGCCGCGGCGAGTGCCGGACCGTCGAACGGCGCCATGGCGCCCTTGCTGTCGAACGCCCAGCCGATGACGATGGGGGCGGCCTTCGACGAGGTCGTGCGCGCAGCGGCAGTCGCTGCGAGCGCGATCACGGCGAACGCGACGACCGCCAGAATGAGCCCCGCACGGGAACCCAGTCTCTTCATGTTGACTCCTTCTCTCGATTGGGGGGCCAGGGACCAAACAGGTGGCTTGCGCTTCACGCGGGCAATCTTGTCATGGGGTTTGACATCTGATCAAGGGTTGTGGGAGCTTCCGCGTGAAATGCCGAGGATGAGACAGGTCGAGCCCAAGCAGCCGATGCGCCACCGGACGATGGCCGAGTACGCACTCGAGCAGCTGCGCGAGGCGATCATTCTGGGCGAATTGCCTGCCGGCACGCCGCTACGACTCGACGAATTGGCCCGTTCGCTGGGGATGAGCATCTCCCCGATCCGCGAGGCGGTCCGCCAACTCGAGGCATTGGGGCTCGCGAAGCACGTGCCGCACCAGGGCGCGAAGGTGCTCGATTTCGACGTCGACGAGCTGCGCGACCTCTTTCAGGTCCGGCTCGCGCTCGAGTCGCTCGCAGTGCGGCGGGCGGCGGAGCGGTTCACGGGTGCCGACGCCGAGACCGCCCGGAGGCACCTCGAGCGCTTCGACGAGATGCGCAGCGCAGGCGATGTCCGCGAGACGATGCGCGCCCACACCGACTTCCACTTCACGCTCTACGAGGCGTCGCAGAAGCCGTGGCTCGTGTCGCTGATCCGCCCGGCCTGGGACCGGTCGGAGCGCTTCCGCCCGGCGCTGCTCGCCTCGGCCGGCGACCCGCAGGATCTTCATCGCACCTTCGACGAGCGCCTCCTGACCGCCTGCTCCGTGCACGATCCGCCGGCTGCCGCCCAGGCGCTGTACGAGCACCTCGAGCTCGCGAGCGTGTTCTTCAAGACCGAGCTCGGCGGGCAGGGCATCTTCGAACCGCGCTGAGGATCGTGTGCGGGAGACATGAGCAATAGCCGCCTCGTCTATTCGACCGGTGACGGCGACCGGCGCCGGAGCCGCGACGGCCCGCCCGGACCGGAGCTCCCGAACGACGGCGTGGTGCGCATCTTCCGCGGGAAGGGCGGACGCGGCGGGAAGGCCGTCAGCGTCGTCCGGGGCCTGCCGCGCCGCGACCTCGCCGGGGTCGCGAAGGACCTGAAGAAGCACCTCGGCTCGGGCGGCACGGTGAAGGACGGCGCCGTCGAGATCCAGGGCGACCACCGCGAGAAGATCGCGGCGCGCCTCGAGGCGCAGGGCTACACGGTCAAGCTTGCGGGCGGCTAGAAACCGCGCGAACGTGCATCATGTGACCGTGGCTGCCGGGCAGCGTGTTCTGACGATCGACGTGGGCGGTTCGCGCGTCAAGCTCCTCGTCCAGGGCGAGGTGGAGTTTCGCCGGTTCGACTCGGGCCCCACGCTGACGCCCCGCGAGATGGTCGACGGAACGCTCGCGACCGCCGAAGGCTGGTCGTGGGACGTCGCGAGCATCGGGATCCCGATGCCCGTCCGGCACGACCGGGCCGTCCTCGAGCCTGCCAACCTCGGCAAGGGCTGGGTCGGCTTCGACTTCGAGCGCGCGCTCGGCCGGCCCACGAAGGTCGTGAACGACGCGGTCATGCAGGCGCTCGGGAGCTACGACGGCGGCCGGATGCTCTTCATCGGACTCGGCACGGGGCTCGGCTCCGCCATGGTGATCGACGGCGTTCCCCAGCCGCTCGAGCTCGCGCACCTCCCGTTCCGCGCCGGCACGTTCGAGGACTACGTCGGCGAACGCTCGCTCGAGGAGCGCGGGAAGAAGAAGTGGCGCCGGCTCGTGTTCGAGGTCGTCGACGTGCTGGCGCGAGGGATGCAGTGCGACTACGTCGTGATCGGCGGGGGCGGCGTGAAGGAGCTCGACGAACTGCCGCCGAACGCACGGCGCGGCAACAACGAGCTCGCGTTCCTCGGCGGCTTCCGGCTCTGGGACGCGGACGGCACGCGGGCTCCGGCCACCGGCGGCCGGCTCAGCGCTTGAAGCGGGCCGCAACCCGCTTCGCGAACGGCTCCTCGAGCAGCTGAGCCGCCACGAGCGCGCCCGACCCGCCGCCGAGCCCCGGCCCGGGATGGGTCGACGCGCCGATCTGCCACACGTTCGCGACCGGAGTCCGGTGCTGCGCACGCCAGAGGAAGCTCTGGTCGAGCGCGAGGGAGCCGCCGTATGGATCGCCGTGCACCAGGTTCACGTTCGCCGCCTGCAGGTCGGCGGGCGACAGGCACGTCCGGCCGAGAATCGACGACTCCAGGTTCGGGATGTGGCGCGCGAGGCGCTTCTGGATGCGGTCGGCGTAGCGCTCGCGGAGCTCCTCCGTCCAGGAGCCGTCGCCGACGTCGAGCTCGCCTGCCGCATCACCCTTGATCCGCCACGGCAGCTCCTGGAGCTGGATCCACAGCAGGCCCTTCCCCTGGGGCGCCCGCGACTCGTCCATCGTCAGCGGCTGCCCGACGACGATCGTTGCCTCCGCGGGCAGCAGCCCACGTTCAGCCTCGTTGACCGCTCGCGAGACGCCGTCGAGGCCCGGCGTCAGATGGACGATCGCCGTCCGCCCGAGCCGCTCGTCTCCCTCCCACTGCGGCGGCTCGCTGAGGGCGAAGTGGATCTGCATCTCCGACCGGCCGTAGCGGAACTTCTCCGCGTTGTGGGCCAGGCCGTCGAGCAGCTCCGTGTAGAGCTGGGTCGGCGTCACGTTGCAGATCACCGCTCGATCCGCGGTCAGCTTGCGCCCGTCCGCCGTGCGAACACCGCCGCTCGACACGCGCTCGACGTGCGCGCCGGTCTCACACGTGCCGCCCTGCGCGCGGATGTAGGAGACGAGCGCCGCCGCGAGCTGTGCGCCTCCACCGCGCGGGATCGGCATGCCGCCCTCCTGCACCGCGACGGCGATCACCTGGGCCATGTAGCCGGAGCCCGCCGCCTCGGGGCCGAGCCCGGTGTGCAGGACCCACGGGGCGAGCACGCCGTGGGCGCGGTCGGACGCGAACGTTCCCTCGAGCCAGTCGCGCGCCGAGACGAGCAACCGGCCCGTGAAGTCGCGGGCCCCCGTTCGCCCCAGCCGGCGCACCGCCTTCCACCCGAGCGCGGCGCCCTGGCGGGACCACAGCTCGGTGCCGAGGATCCCGAACGCGAGGTCGGCGTTGGGGAAGAACCCGTCGAGCATCGGCCCCCATTCGTCGCCGAGCTCGGCGGTGTTGCCGTCGGCGGTGCGCAGGAGGAATGCGCTCTCGCCGTCCGGGAAGGCGGTCGCCGTGGGAAAATCCGTGTTCAGGTACTCGAGGCCGTGGCCGGCCAGCTCGTCGCCGAGCTGCGCGTGCGCCGCTCCGCCGACCCAGAGCGGATGCCACGCGCTGAAGACGTCGTGCTTGAACCCCGGCACGGTGATCTCCGCGGTCTTGATCGCGCCGCCGAGCCAATCGTTGCGCTCGAGCACGCACACGTTCCAGCCGCCCCTCGCCAGCAGAGCGGCGCACGCGAGCCCGTTGACGCCCGAGCCGACGACGATCGCGTCGAAGTCAGCCAACGATCGCCCGGAACTCGTCGTCGGTGACGAGCCGCCGTTCGCCGGCGCCCAGCTTCTTCACCGCCGCCAGCACCTCGGCGCGCCGCTCCTCGGGCAGGTCGAGCCCGAGCTCCTCCGCCTTGATGCGAACCGAGTCGAGCCCGCTCTTCTTGCCGAGGACGATCGAGCGTTCCGTGGCGACGAGCTCGGACGAGTACGGCTCGATCGACTGCGGGTCGTGGAACTGCGAGGCGACCGCCCCGGACTCGCGCCGATACAGCGTGTCGCCGGTCAGCGGCTTCCACGGCTCGAGCTCGTAGCCCGACAGCTCGCGCACGCGCGCCGACACCTCCCGGATGCGATCGAGCCGCAGGTTCGACTCGACCCCGTAGAGCGCCTTCAGCGTCAGTGCTATCTCGCCGAGGTTGGCGTTGCCGGCGCGCTCCCCCATCCCGTTGATCGTCCCGTGCACGTATGCGGCACCGGCGCGCACCGCGGCGACCGCGGACGCCGTGGCGACACCGAAGTCGTTGTGACCGTGGAAGTGCACGGGCACGTCGACGAGCTCGGCCGTGTGGCCGACGAGCTCTGCGACGGCCTCGGGCGAGGCGATCCCGAGCGTGTCCACGACAACGACCTCCTTCGCTCCCGCCTCAACGGCCGACGCATACACCTGGTCGTAGAACTCGCGCTCGGCGCGGGTCGAGTCGACGCCGAAGAACGCCGCGTGGATGCCGTGCTCGGCGGCGAAGCGCATCGCCGCGGTGATCCGGCCGAGCATCTTGTCGCGCGAGACGCCGATCGCCTCCAGCTTCAGGTCGGAGATCGGGGACTCGATCACCGAGAACGCGACACCCAGCTCCACGAGGGCCTCCAGATCGGCGGGCACCGCGCGTGAGAAGCCCCAGATCTCGGCGCGCAGGCCGGCAGCGGCGATGCGCTCGACCGCCTGCCAGTCGTCGTCGGAGACGCGCGGGAACCCGGCCTCGATCCGGTCGACACCGAGCTCGTCGAGCAGCCGTGCGATCTCGAGCTTCTGGTCCGGGTCGAGCACGACGCCGACGGTCTGCTCGCCGTCGCGCAGCGTCGTGTCGTAGAGGCCGACCTTCCCGCCGATCGCGTACGCGTCGTTGAGCGCGCCGGTCCAGATCAGCTCAGACATAGACAACGCCGTCCGGGAACGGCGAGAGCTGCTCGGCCCCCGTCTCGGTGATCAGGAAGTTGTCCTCGACGCGCAGGCCGCCGCCGCCCTCCCAGTAGCAGCCCGGTTCGATCGCGAAGACCATGCCCGCTTCGATCGTGCCGCCGCCGGCACGGTGCGGATACGGCGGCTCGTGCGCACGCGCGCCGATGCCGTGGCAGATCGGGTGGGTGGGCTGGCCCGGATAGCCCAGCTCCTCGAGCCCGTTGCGCACGAGCACGTCGAGCTCCGCCATGCTCGCACCCGGTTCACAGTGGTCGATCGCGCTGCGATAGACCGCGAGCAGCCCCTCTTCGAGCACGCGGTAGTCGTCGCGCAGGTCGCCGATGCAGAGGAGCTTCGTATGGTCGGCCCAGTAGCCGTCGGCGCAGACCCAGATCTCGAACAGCGTCGGCTCGCCCTCGACGACCGGCAGGTCGCCGGTCGCTGTGAAGGTCTTGATGCCGCGGCCCGCCCAGATCAGCGAGAAGCCGAACGCCAGCTCGACCTTCCCCTCCCAGCCGGTGCCCTGCCCGTGCACGAACCCCTGCCAGAGCGCTGCGACCTCGCTCTCCTTCATCCCGGGCTTGATCAGGCCGCGGACGTGCTCGGTGGCGGCGGCGCAGATCTCGTTCGCGAGCCGCATTCGCTCGACCTCCTGCGGGGTCTTGATCGAGCGCGCGGGGACGATGACCGGCATCGCGTCCTTCGCGTCCGGCCACGCGTCGAACCAGCTCTTCGTGTAGGTCGTCGGCTCGCCGACCATGCGGTCGGTCGCCTGCGTGCCCATCGACAGCTCGAGGCCCACGTTTCGGTAGTCGGTCGTCGCTGCGAGCGCGGCCTCGAGCGTGCGGGCGGGCACCGGACGAGGGTCGTTGGGCGCGTAGCCCTGCACGAGCCTGAGGTCCTTCGTCCACGACATGCGCTCGGCGTCCTCCTCGGAGGCCTCGAGGCAGATCAGGACGGGCTCGCCTTCGCGCGGGAACACGCAGGCGTCGTAGCCCTTCATGCCCCAGAAGTTCGTCAGGTAGAGAACGTTGTCGGGCGCGCGCACGACGAGCGCGTCGAGCTCGTGCTCCGCCATGAGGGCGCGGACGCGGTCGAGCTTCGCGTCGTCGCGATTCCACATCAGCTGTCTCCCCAGGGGCGAATCCGCGGAGGCGCCGGCTCGCCGTGGCCCTCCTGCCACGAGACGACGGGGTTGCGCAGCACGCCGATCCGCTCGATCTCCGCCTCGATCACGTCGCCCGGCTTGAGGTAGAGGAGCGCGCGCTCCTCCGGGGACTTGAAGCCCGCGACGCCGGAGACCGTGCCCGTCGAGAGCACATCGCCCGCCGAGTACCCGAGGGCCGAGAAGTTCGACAGGATCTCCGGGATCGTCACGCTCATCCGGCTCGAGTGCGACTCCTGGCGCGCCTCGCCGTTCACGCGCAGCTCCATCGCGAGGTCGTGCGGGTCGGGGATCTCGTCGACCGTGACGATCCACGGGCCGAGCGGGCAGAACGTGTCGATCGCCTTGCAGAAGCTGAAGACACCCGACTTCATCTCGCCGCGCTGGATGTCGCGGGCCGTGATGTCGTTGA
Source organism: uncultured Thermoleophilia bacterium (assembly GCA_963828655.1). Classification (GTDB taxonomy): domain Bacteria; phylum Actinomycetota; class Thermoleophilia; order Gaiellales; family Gaiellaceae; genus PALSA-600. The sequence continues at coordinate 496,998 of CAWHFK010000006.1, forward strand.
AGATGACGTAGCCGGCGATGTAGTCCGCCGCCTCCTCGGGCGAGAACCACTTGCCCGCCTTCTTCAGGACGACCGCGAGCTCGAGCTCGTAATCGAGCTCCTCGGTCAGGTGCTCGGGGTAGATGATCGGCTCGTCCGGACCGACGATCGAGTCGACATTCTGGAAGAAGTTGATCCACGGCGCGATCGCGTGGGCCCAGTTGACGTTCTTCGACTCCTCCTCGTGCTCGCGGAAGTTGCCCGCGGTGTGGAAGAACTTCTTCGGGACGATCGGAGCGCGCAGGCGAACGTCGGCGAACGCCGCGCGCTCATCAGTGTCGTTCGCGCCACCGCGCTCGAAGTACTCACGCATCGTGGGGACGTCGAGGCGCACGACCTCGTCGCCCTCGATGCGCCCGACCTTCCCGTCGTCATAGGTGACGAGCTTCACGCGCAGATCCTCTGTGCGACGAGCGCGTACGTCTCCGCGGTCTTCACGAGCCCGTCGATGTCGAGGTTCTCGCCGAGCTCCACGTCCATCAAACCGGTCGACGTCCCGTAGTTGAGCGTCGGGATGCCGTAGCGGGTGAGCGCGGACGCGTCGCTGAACCAGCGCGTGACGTCGCGGCCCGGCACCTCGCCGAAGACCTGCTCGTGCGCCGCGTCCACGGCCTGCACGAGCTCGTGTCCCTCGTCGATCTCTGCGCCGGGCGCGGTGACGTAGACCTCGCCCTCGATCCCGTAGTCGGGGAAGCGCGCGGCCAGCGAGCCCACGAACTCGAGCACCTCTCGGCGGGCAACGCCCATCTCCTTGGTCGGCGGCACGCGCACGTCGAGGAACAGGTCGGTGTGATGCGGCGTCCGCGAGACGCGCCAGCCGAACCCGCCGCGCACGGCACCGACGTTGACGATCGCCTTCGCTCCGCGGTAGCTGTTCGACGGGTCGTCCTCCCACGTCGGGATCCATTCGAGCACGGCGTTCGTCACCTCGTGCATGCGCAGGATCGAGTTCTCGCCGCGCTTCCCCTCGCTGAACGCCGTGTGGATGAAGTTGCCGTGCGTGCGGATGCGCAGCCAGAGCGCGCCGAAGTGCCCGAGCACGACCTTGCCCTCGGTCGGCTCGCCGAGCAGGCACATGTCGGCGACACCGCCGTGCGAGACCAGGTACCTGGTACCGGCCGCGTAGCCTCGGTACTGCGCGCCCTGCGCGTCCGCGTACTGCGTCTTCTCGATCTCACCGCACACGGCGGCGATCAGCACGTCCCCGCGCAGGCGCACGCCGGCGTCCTGCAGCGACCGCACCGCCTCGACGTAACAGGCGAGCGCGCCCTTCATGTTCGAGATTCCGAGCCCGTACAGGCGCCCGTTCTTGACGAATGCGCTGGGCTGGAAGCCGGGCACGTCCTTCAGCCACGGTTCGCGGCCCGAGTACGACGTGTCCATGTGCCCGTTGAACATGAGCGTCTTGCCGCCGCCCGTGCCGCGCCACGTGCCGAGCGCGTTCGCCCGGCCTTCCTCGACCTGCTGCCACTGGATCTGCAGCCCCATCTGCTCGAAGAACGAGGCCATCAGCTCGGCCATGCGCTGCTCGTCGCCGGTGAAGCTGTGCACGTCGATCAGCGCGCTCGCGGTCTCGACGAGCCGGTTCTTGTTGATCCTCATCCGGCCGCTCCCGACCGCGACCCAGGCCCGGTGGACACGGTAGGCCCGCTGGACCCGGTGGCAGCCACCGTCACGAGACTGCCACGGTCGTTCCACAACCAGGCGGGTGTGCCCTGCTCACGGCCGAACTCGGGCCCGCCCGCTCCGGTGGCAGCCACCGGGTCGAAACGGTCGCATTTCGTCCACAGCCGCATTGGCCCGTCAGTCTCGGACATGTGGCAGGACCCGCTCGCCGAACAGGCGGATCTGCTCATGGCGGTCCGCGCCCCACAGCTCGAGCATCACATGCGTGCAGCCTGCGTCCTTGTACTCCTCGATCGCGGCGATGCAGTCGTCCGGCGTGCCGGCGATCGGCTTGCACTTGTCGAGGATCGCATCCGTCACCTGCTCCTTGGCCGCCAGACGGCCGCCTCGCTCCATCGCCTCGGCGACCGGACGGATCTCGTCCTGCTCGAGGCCGGCGAGGTCGAGCAGCGTGTCGGCCGAGCCCTGGATGTTCTGAACCTTGTTCGCGAGGTACATCCCGGCGATCTCGCGTGCGCCGTCGCGACCCTGGTCGCGATCGGTCGCGTGGATCGAGGCGACCACGGTGCAGCCGATGTCGATGTCCGCGTCGACGTTGCCGCGCGTGTAACGGACGAACGCAGGCGTCGTGATCGACGGGGTCAGGCAGCCGTCGGCGATCTCGCCGGCGAGCGCCTGCATCTTCGGCGCCGTCGCGGCGACGTACACCGGCGGAATGTCGCGCGGGGTGTGCGCCTCCGGCTGCAGGGCGGGGACGTCGGCGCTCCACGTGTCGCCGTCGTACTCGAACCGCTCACCGCCGAGCACGCCGCGCACGATCTCGACGGCGTCCCGCATCGGCCCCAGCGTCTTCTTCGTCTGCATCTTGGTGTTGTTGAGAAAGATCTTCGACGTGCCGAAGCCGACGATGAAGCGGCCGGGGCCTGCTGCCTCCTGCACGACCCGCGCATCCATCGCGACCTGCACCGGGTGCCTCGTCGAGGCAGCGATGATCCCCCAGCCGATCGTCAGCTGCTTCGTCTCGCGCGCCATCAGCGCGGAGACGACCGTCGACGAGCGCGCCTCCATCCCGTGCTTGCGCCACCACGGATACGCCTCGGCGAGCCAGATCGTGTCCATGCCCGCGGCGTCCATCGCACGCGCCGACGCGAGCATCTCGTCGAGCGGCTCCATCGTGAGCTGCATGACGCCGATCCGAAAGGGCACCGCCATCAAGCAGCTCCGCCCGCGACCGCGTCCTGCACCTGACGGTCGAGTGCGGAAAGAACGTGCTCCACCTGCTGGTTCACGATCGGCTGGAGCACACGCTGGCCCATCGAGCCGACCGGGCCGGCGATCCTCACGTCGGCCGCCCACTTCATCGATGTCCCGCCGGCCACCTCGCTGAGCTCGAATGAGGTGACCATCGAGAGCATCGCGCCGACTCCCTTGCCCTTGATGTTCAGCTTGGCGTACTCGGGCTCTCGCTCCTCGGTCTTGTCCATGTCGATCTTCATCTTCAGCCCGCCGAGCCCGAGCGGGATCTTCACGTTCGCCGTCCAGCGCTCGGCGTCGTGCACGTCGAAGCTCTCGACCCCGGGCATGGTCTTCGCCATCGAGGCTGGGTCGTTCAGGACGGCCCAGACCGCGGCGCGCGGCGCGGCGAACGTGCGCTCGCCCGAGACGTTCATGCGTCCACCACGGTCACGCGGCCCCCCGCCTCAGCCGGCTGCTGGAGCAGCTCCCAGACCCGGTGATAGGGGTTGCAACTGTCGGAGACGATCGCGTCGCCGTGCCCGCGCAACGCGTCCTGCACGGCGGCGCAGACGGCGTGGATCCCGGCTCCGCCGCCCTCGCCCATCCCCTTCGTGCCGAGCGGCGTGAACGGCGAGGGGCTCTCGGTGGCAGCGGTCTTGAGCGGCGGCATGTCCATCGCATGCGGGACGTGGTAGTCGTAGAAGTTCGGCGTCAGCAAATTCCCGTCCTCGTCGTAGGCGAAGTGCTCGTGGGTCGCGGCGCCGAGCGCGTGCGCCGTTGCGCCCATCACCTGGCCCTCGACGATCTGCGGATTGATCCGGTTGCCGCAGTCGTCGACGGCGGCGTAGTCGACGATGTCGTACGCGCCCGTCTCCGGATCGATCTCGATCACCGCGACGTGGATCTGCGTCGCGTACGTCAGGGTCAGGTTGCCGAACTTGCGCTCGATGTCGGGCACCTGGAAGGGCGGCCGGTACACGTAGCGGCAGTTGAGCGTCACGCCGAGATCCTCCGGCAGGCCCGCGTTGTTCGCGTTGATGATCGCGCCGCAGGCCATGAAGGGCAGGAACGCCTCCGGATTCTCCTTGATGCGGACGCCGCCGTCGGCGAGCTCGAGCGCCTCCTCGGGCACGCCGCCGAAGACCGCGCCGGCGAGCTTCTTGATCTCCGCCGCGAGCAGGTCGGTCGCGCCCTTCACGGCGCTGAGGCCGGTGACCGCGAACTGCGACGCGTAGGTGCCGGAGAAGCCGGCGTGCGAGTTCCAGTAGGAGTCGTGCCCCGCGCGCACGTGCACGTCGTCGACGGAGCAGTTGAGGATGTCTGCGACGACCTGGGCCGCCGTCGTCTCGTGGCCCTGGCCCTGCGGCGTCGTGCCGAGCGTGACGACGATCTCGCCGAAGATGTCGAGCTTGACGGTTGCGACCTCGTTGTTGCCCGAGAACTGGAGCTCGGGGTTGATCATCCGCGACTGGCCGAAGTTGTTCGTTCCGCTGTCGAGGGTGGATCCGATCCCGACGCCCAGGAGCTTGCCCCGCGCCTCCGCCTCGGAGCGCCGCTGCGCGATGTCCCGATAGTCGACGAGGTCGAGGCCGATGTCGAGCATGCGCGAGTAGTCGCCCGAGTCGTAGACGCAGCCGTTCGGTGTCTCGTACGGCATGTCCTCGGTCTTGACGTAGTTGCGCTTGCGCACCTCGACCGGATCGAGCTCGAGCTCGTGCGCGACGATGTCGATCACGCGCTCGGTGAACCAGAGGTGCTGCATCCGCGAGTAGCCGCGGTTGGGGGACACCGGCGCCTTGTTGGTCGCGACCTGGGTGAAGTCCACGCGGATGTTGCGCCACTTGTACATCCCGGGTGTGACCTGCGCCCAGATGACGCCCCCGAGGGGCTCGTAGCGGAGCCACGCTCCCGCATCGTCGAGCGCCTTCGTCCGGAAGCCGAGCAGCGTGCCGTCGTTCTTCACGGCGACCTCGGTCTCGTGGAACCAGCGCTCGTTGCCGTGCGACATCGACATGTGGAAGTCGGTGCGCCACTCGGTCCACTGCACCGGGCGGCCGAGCTTGCGCGCGAGCAGGCAGCACGCGACGAGCTGCGGGTGCGACGTGATCTTGTTGCCGAAGCCGCCGCCGATGTCCTGCGTCACGAACCGGAGCTTGTCGAGCCCCGTGCGCATCGCCGGGCCCATCATGATCGCGGCAAAGCCCGGGAACTGGTTGTTCGTGTGGATCGTCCACTGCCCGACGCCCTTGTTGTACTCGACGAGCGCGCCGTCGCACTCGAGCGGGGTCGAGTTGAACCGGTGGAAGTGCAGCTCCTCGATCTTCACGATCTTGTCGGCCTCGGCGAACGCCGCGTCGAGGTCGCCCCACTCGTAGGTGCCGTGCCACATCAGGTTGCCGCCGGCGTCCTCGTGGATCGCGGGAACGCCGTCGTCCTGTGCCTGGCGCGCGTCGGTGATCGCATCGAGCGGCTCGTATTCGATCTCGACGAGCTCCGAAGCGTCCCGCGCGCGTTCGCGCGTCTCGGCGACCACCGCGACGATCGCCTCGCCGACGTAGCGCACCTTGCCGACCGCCAGGGCGTAGTCCTTCACGTTCGCGCCGGGGACGGACGAGATCTGGAAGAAGGGGTCGGTGAGCGCGGCCACCTCCTCGCCCGTGAGCGTGCCGTAGACGCCGGGCATCTCCTCCGCCTGCGACACGTCGATCGAGGTGATGTGCGCGTGCGCATACGGGGAGCGAACGAAGTGGATGAAGCCCATCCCGTGGCGCTTGACGTCGTCGACGAAGACGCCTTGCCCCTGGACGAGGCGGCGGTCCTCCTTGCGCGGGACGTTCTGGCCCTTCCAGTCCTCCGCGGGCGCCTGGACCTCGGTGGCCTCGGGCGCGGTGGTCGTCGTGGACGACGTCATTCGGACGCCGCCTTGACCGCCTCGAAGATGTTCCAGTAGCCGGTGCAGCGGCAGATGTTCCCCTGCAGGCCCTTCTTGATCTCGTCCTCGGACGGGTGCGGGTTCGCGCGCAGGAGCGCCGTCGCGCTCATCAACATGCCGGGCGTGCAGTAGCCGCACTGCAGCGCATGCTTGTCCTTGAACGCCTGCTGCAGCTTCGAGAGCTCCTCGCCGTCGGCCAGCCCCTCGACCGTCTCCACCGTCGCGCCGTCAGCCTGGACGGCGAGCATCATGCAGCTCTTGACGAGCGAGCCGTCGACGATCACCGAGCAGGCGCCGCAGTTCCCGGTGTCGCAGCCGATGTGGCTGCCGGTCAAATCGAGGTCGTCGCGGATGAAGTGGATGAGGAGCTTGCGCGTCTCGATCTCACGCTCGTACGTCGTACCGTTGATCGTGACCTTGATCGACCTGGACGAGGTGACCGTGCTCAATCTCAGCTCCTGGCTTGGTTGACGGCGCGGATAGCGAGCACCTCGGCGAGGTGGGCGCGGTACTCGCTCGAGGAGTGGACGTCCGAGGGAGGCGCGAGATTCGCGCCGCGGACGGCTTCGCGCACCGCGTCCTCCTCGGCGGACGCAGGCTGGAGGACGACGGGCACAGCGTCGACGCAGCCGAGGGCGACGGTCACGCTGCCGTTCACCGATGCGGCCGCGCTGGCGATGCAGGTTCCGTCGACACCGAGCGTGACGGCGGCGAACCCGTCGCCGCGGCCGGCCGGGACCGTGATCTTCGTCAGCACCTCACCGGTGCCGACCGCCGTCAGGTAGACGCCGAGGAAGAATTCCGCCGCGGGCACGGTGCGCTCACCGTCTGCGCCGGCAATCGTCATCTGCGCGCCGAGTGCGGCCATCAGCGGCGGCAGGTGGTTCGTCGGGTCGCTCGTGCAGAGGTTCCCGCCGATCGTGCCGCGGTTGCGCACCTGCACGTCGGCGATCTGGGCGCAGACCTCGCCGATGATCGGCCGGGCGCGCGCCTCGCTCGATTCGACGAGCTCGGTGTACGTCGCCATGGCGCCGATCTCGAGCGTGCCGTCGGCTCCGAGCTCGATCCCCCGGAGCTCCTCGATCGCGCCGAGATCGATGAGCGCGTCCGGCGACCCCGCCCGCGCCTTCATCACGTTGATCAGCGTCTGGCCCCCGGCAAGCGCGCGGGCGCCGTCGTCGGCCGCGAGCAGCTCGATCGCTTCTGCAAGCGATCCCGGCCGCGCATATCCGACCTCACGGAGAAGCATTCTCAGTACGTCTTATAAAATGTCAGGCGGGTTCAGCGCAAGTCGGAACCGCTCCCGGCCCCGCGAGGTCACGCCAGGAGCTCGCGGTGGCGCCCCAGGGCGGCGAGCACCGCGTCGATGTCGTCCTCGGTGTTGTAGGCATGCGCGGAAACCCGTAGGTTCCCGTCCCGTTCCGAGGTGACGATGCCGGCATCGCCGAGCGCCGCCACGAGCTTCGGCGCATCGGTCGACCTGACGCAGACGAGCGCACCGCGCCGCTCCGGGTCGCGCGGCGTCACGACGACCCCTCCGAGCTCGTCGACCCCGGCGATCAGACGCTCGTTCAGCGCGGTCACGTGAGCGCGCGTCTCGGCGACGCCGATCTCCTCCATCAGCTCGAGGCCTGCGATGCCGGCGTAGATCGCGGGGACCGGCGGCGTCCCGGACTGGAACCGGCGCGCTGTCGGCGAAGGCGAGTAGTCGGTGATGTCCATCTCGAAGATGTTCTGGTCCGCGAACCAGCCGGTCTGGGTCGGCAGCAGCCGCTCGCTGAGCCCCGGCCGCGTCCACATGAAGCCGAGCCCGGCCGAGCCGAGCAAGTACTTGAGCACCCCGGCCGCCAGCACGTCGACCCCGAGCTCCCCGACGTCGAGCGGATACGTGCCGATCGCCTGATAGGCGTCGAGCACGACGAGTGCTCCCCGCTCGTGCGCGATCCTCGCGATCTCCTCGACGTCGAGACGCGATCCGTTGCGATAACAGACGGCGGCGATCGACACGACGGCGGTCTGCTCGTCGATCGCCTCGTCGAACCGCTCGACCGGGATCTCGGCTCCGTCGGCGTGCACGTGGACGACCTCGGCGCCGCGCAGCTCCTGCGCGTGCCAGATCTGGCCGATCGTCGGGAACTCGAAATCGCTGATCACGACCTTCGGGCGTACCTCGAAGTCGATCGCGCTCGCGAACGGGCTCACCCCGGCCGAGAGCGATGTGGTCACCGCGACGTCGTCGGGCGCACCGCCGACGAAGCGGGCGAAGGTCGCCCTGGCGGTCTCGGCCCGCTCGACCCAGTACTCCCACGGCGCGCCGCGCTCGTCCCAGCCCGTCAGGTAGTCGGCGTACGCGGCGCGCACGGAGTCCGAGAGCGCGCCCTGCGAGCAGGAGTTGATGTAGGTCAGCCGTTCGAAGATCGGGAACCGCGAGCGACAGGCGGCAACGGTGCTAACGGCCAAGGTAAGCCTTTCTGAGGTTCTCGTCCTCGCGCAGCTCGGCGGCCTTCCCTTCGAGGACGAGCCTGCCGGTCGAGAGCACGTAGCCGCGGTCGGCGATCGAGAGCGACACGTTCGCGTTCTGCTCCACGACGAGGATCGCAACACCCGACTCGTGCACCTGCTTGATGATCTCGAAGTTCCGCTCGACGAGGATCGGGGCGAGGCCCATCGACGGCTCGTCCATCAAGAGGAGCTTCGGGCGCGACATCAACGCGCGGCCCATCGCGACCATCTGCTGCTCGCCGCCCGACAGCGTGCCCGCGAGCTGCGAGCGCCGGTCGTGCAGGAGCGGGAAGAGCTCGTACACCCGGTCGAAGTCCTCCTTCGAACCACCGCCGCGCAGATACGCGCCCATCTCCAAGTTCTCCATGACCGACATCGGACCGAAGAGACGGCGATTCTCGGGCACGATCGCCAGGCCACGGCCGATGCGATAGCTCGTCGGGCGCTTCGTCACGTCCTCTCCGTCGATGCGCACCGCCCCGGTGCGCGGGTGGACGATGCCGAGGATCGTCTTCAGGGTCGTCGACTTGCCCGAGGCGTTGCCGCCAAGCAGGCAGACGAGCTCACCCGCCTGCACCCGGATCGACAGCCCCTGCAGGATGTGAATCTGGCCGTAGTAGGTATTCACGGCGTCGAGCTCGAGGAGCGGCGGAGCGGCGACGCTCATTTGCTCGACATCGTGTTCAGGCCGAGGTACGCCTCGACGACGTTCTCGTCCATCGCCACGTGCTCGAAGGAGCCCTCGGCGATCTTGACGCCGTGGTCGAGCGCGATCACACGGTCGGAGATCCCTTCGACGACGTGCATGTCGTGTTCGATCACGAGGATCGTGTACCCGCCCTCGGTCCGCAGACGGCCGATCAGCTCGGTCAGTTCGTGGGTCTCGACCGGATTCATTCCCGCCGCAGGCTCGTCGAGCAGCAGCAGCTTCGGCTTCGTCGCGGTCGCCCGGGCGATCTCGAGCCGCCGCCGGTTCGCGTACGACAGCGAGTAGGCCGGCTGGTTCCAGCGATACCCCATCAGCCGCTCCCCGAAGAAGCGCAGGCACTCGGCGGCGAGCTCCTCGATCTCCTTCTCCTCGCGGCGCATCCCCGGCGTGCGCACCATCGAGCGCAGGATCCCGGCGTGCGTGTGCCCGTACGCAGCCGCCATCACGTTCTCCATCACGGTCATGTTGAGGAAGAGCCGCAAGGTCTGAAACGTGCGCGCAATCCCGCGCTTCGTGATCTCGTGCGGCTCGAGACCGAGCAGCGACTTTGCCTCGAACAGGATCTCGCCTGCGTCCGGCCGGAACACGCCGGTGACGAGATTGAAGAGTGTCGTCTTCCCCGCCCCGTTCGGGCCGATCACGCTCACGATCTCGCCCTGATCGACGTGGAGGTCGAGCCCGGAGATGACCGAGAGACCGCCGAACGACTTGTCGATCCCCCGGAGCTCGAGGAGGACCTCGGCCATCAGACGATCTCCACGCGCGCCGTGCCGAACAACCCTTCGGGCCGTTTGGCCATGAGCACGATCAGGAGGGCGCCGAGGAAGAGCGGTCTGGTCGTCCCCGACTCCTCGACCAGCCGGTTCTCCCAGACGAACGCGCCGAGCCAGATCGTCGGGACCAGCAGGACCAGGCGCACCCAGCCACGCACGACGGTGAGCGTGAGCGCAAGTGCGATGAGCAGCACGAACGCGTAGTTGCCGATCTGGTAGTTCGGAACGGTGTAGGTGTTCGCCGGGAGCACGAGCCAATGGCGGAGCGCCTCGGGAAGCCAACCGCTCGTCGTGAACTGCCCCTCCGCTCCGAGCACCGGGCCGGCCGTGCCTCGCGGCCAGACGGCGCCGACGATCGCGTTCATGACCAGCCCGAACGCGACCAACCCGCCGAGGACCGCAGCGAGGCGCTGCCACGGCCGGATGACGAGGACGAGGCCGACGAGGATCAGGCCGTAGAAGACCAGGCGTGCGTGGTCCGGCGTGCGCAGCACCTCGAGAACGATGTTGATGACGAGCGCCCCGACGACGACCCCGCCGAGGCTGCCTGCACCGCCGAGAATGACCATCGCGTAGATGGTGATCAGGAGTGGGAAGTCGAACGACGTCGGGAAGACGCCCTGGTAGTACGCGCCGTTCACCGCGCCTGCGAGTCCGGCGACACCCGCGCCGACGGCGATCGCGAGCATCTTCAACCGGCCGACCGGCATGCTCATCAGCTCCGCGGCGAGCGAGTCCTCGCGCAGTGCGCGCCAGGCACGCCCGGTGCGCGAGTTGTTCGCAAGATAGAGGACGGCGGCGACGAGCGCGAACGCGCCGAGAGCAACCCAGAGGTAGTCGCGGACCTGCGTCAGTTGATGCCCGAAGATGCGGAACGGATCGACGTTGGTGATGCCGGTCGGGCCCCCGGTGATGTTGTGCGACCCACCGATGCCGAAGAAGGACAGCCGGTACCCCTGCGTCGTCAGCGTGACGAAGATCTGTCCGAAGAACAGCGTCACGATCGCGAGATAGTCGCCGGTCAGCCGCCGCGCACTCAGCGAAACGACCAGCCCGAGCAGAATCGTCGCCGCCAGCACGGTCGGCACCGACGCCCAAGTCGCCCAGTGGATGCCGAACTGCGACGACGACAGCATCGCGAACACATAGGCGGCGAAGCCGTAGTAGGCGATGTAGCCCAGGTCGAGGAGCCCCGCCCAGCCGACCGAGACGTTGAGCCCGATCGCGAGCAGCGCGTAGATCGTGGTGTCGGTGGCGACCCGGATCACGTAGCCGCTCGACGTGATGAACGGGATCGCCGCGAAGACGACGACGAACGCGGCGAGCTGAGCCGCCGGCGGGACGCGTCCCGCGGCCCGCCCCGCAACGCCGAGCACCCCTGTCCGCTTTGCCTGCCGCTCACCGGAACGCGCGACCCACTCGTCGGCGCCGATCTGCGGCCCCTCGGACTCGGGCGGCGGCGGATCTGGCGGGGATGGTGTTTGGCTCTCGTCGGTCATCTCTCACACCTTCTGGATCGCCGCTGTCCCAAGCAGGCCGGTCGGCCTCACGAGCATGAACACGATCAGGATCCCGAACACGATCAGATCCTGGAACGTCGACGACAGGAAGCCCGCGGTCAGCGTCTGTGCGAGGCCGATCATGATGCCTCCGAGCATCGCGCCGCGAATGTTGCCGATACCGCCGACGACGGCGGCGGTGAACGCCTTGAGGCCTGCCTCGAAGCCGATATAGGGCGTGACGTTCTGGTACACGAGGCCGTTCATCACGCCCGCCGCCCCGGCGAGAGCCGAGCCGACGAAAAACGTGAAGACGATCACCGTGTCGACGTTGATACCCATCATCGTCGCGGCCTCGAGGTCGAACGACGTCGCGCGCATGGCGCGGCCGACCTGCGTGTAGCTCACCAGAAGCGAGAGGGCGACCATCAGCGCGATCGCCGAGAGGATCACGAAGAGCTGGACGTATTGGATCCGGAACGAGCCGATCGTGATGGTGTTGAAGAGCACCCCGTCGTGCAGGCTGTAGGTGTCGTAGCTCTTCGGAATCGAGCCGAAGAGCAGGACGGCGGTCTGTTGCAGGAAGAACGAGACGCCGAGCGCGCTGATCAGCGGTGCGATCCGGGGCGCGTGGCGAAGCGGCCGGTAGGCGAACCGCTCGATCGCGATCCCGAGCAGACCCGAGCCGAGCATCGAAACACCGAACATCAGCAGGAGCAGGACGACCGTCGGCACGACCGGCGATCCCGAGCCGCCGAGCGCCGTCAGCACGAAGTAGCCGATGTAGGAGCCGATCATGTAGACGTCCCCGTGGGCGAAGTTCAGGAGCTTGAGGATCCCGTAGACGAGCGTGTAGCCGAGCGCGAGCAGCGCGTAGAGGCTGCCGAGGGTCAGCCCGGCGACGACCTGGCCGAAGAGATAGCTCCACGTGCGCTCGTACGACGGGATGAAAGCGACAGGCGCGTGCAGAAGGAGGGCATGCACGGCGCGATCCTACGATCCTCGGGCGGCCTCCGCTGGAGGGGCCGCCCGAGGTCGAGTTCGGTCTAGCCGCCCGAGACGAGCTTGTAGACCTTGCCGGGCGCGATCTGGAAGACCGTGACGCCGCCGGTGGCGACATCGCCGTTCTTCGTGAACGAGATCGGGTGCCCGAGGAGCGAATTCGACATCTTGACCTTCGCCAGGTCGGCCCGAACCTCTGCCCTGCTGGTCTTGCCGTCGGTGCAGGACTGCGAGATCGCCATCGCGATCGCCTGCGCCGCAACCCAGCTCGGCGCACCGAACGGGGTCGTCTTGCCGTACTTGGCAGCGAAGTCGTGCACGATCGAGTGCACGGCCTTCAGCTGGTAGATGTCGGTCGCGAAGAAGGACACGTACGCGCCCACGAAGGTGAAGCTCGTGTTGTCGAAGCTTCCGTCCGTGGCCATGAAGTTGCCCTTGTACCCGGCCGCCTTCAGCTGCTGCGCGAAGAGCTGCGAGTCCGACGCGATCTGCGTCGGCGCGTAGACCATCTTCACGCCCGAGGCGACGGCTTTCTGGGCCAGCGCCGAGTAGTCCGTGTTCTTCTGATCCTGCGACTCACGGTCGACCGAGACGCCGGCGCGCTTCAACCTCGCCTGCGCCGCGTTCGCGATGCCGATCCCGTACGCCTCGGCGTCGTCGACGACCATCGTCCTGTCGCCGCTCTTGAGACCGAGCTTCGAAAGCATGAACGCCACGCCCAGGGAAGCCTGCGCGCTGTTGTTCGGGACGACGCGGAAGAAGTACCCCGGCTTGAGGGACTTGCCGTCGGTCAGAGCATCCAGCGTTGCCGAGCCGGAGACGGCAGGGACGCCGCCGCGGATCAGCACCGGCATGCCGCCGAGGTTCTCGTTCGAGCCGGCGAAGCCGACGAGCCCGAGCACCTTCGAGTTGCCGACGATCTGCGCCGCCACCGTGGCGGCCTTCTGCGGATCGAGGCCGCTGTCGCCGTCGACCGCGTCGACGAGCTTGACGCGCTTCATCGTCGCCGGAACGCCGGGAATCCTTTTGCCGCTGTTCCAGTAGCTGATGAAGAGCTTCATCCAGTTGTGCTGGTCGTCACCGAGGAACGCCGCGCCGCCGCTCAGGGGGCCGGCGTACGCGATGCCTGCCGTCTTGCACAGGCCCGACGCCGCCGCAGAGTGGTGCGCGGTCGGGCGCGCGAATGCCGCCGTGATCACCGTCAGCGCCACAAGCACAGCCGCCGAGCCGGCCACCACTATCCGTTTGTTTTTGTTCATCAAGCTTCCTCCTCCGTTGGGGGTCACTGGTAATGAGACGCCGCCGCCGCAGCGTGGTTGGCGTCGCCAGAATGAGGCGAGTGACTCTAAACGTTTCCGTCGAGTGGTCACAGCTCCGCCTCCGGCTAGGGTGCCGCCATGCGCTGGTGCATCCCTGAAGGGGAAGAGCCGCTGTTCGGCCCCGCGCGGGGCTGCGAGCGGTTCGCGCAACGGCTCCTGCGTCTTGACGCCACGTCCACCTTCTCGAGCGAGCTCGAGGACGAGGTGATCTTCGTGCTCGCCGGGCAGGGCACGCTGGCCGTGGGCGGCGAGGAGCACCGGCTGGGGGCTGGTGCAGCCGTGTACGTCGCACGCGAGATGCCTTGGACCGTGCACGACCCGGACGGCCTCGAGGCGATCTGCGTGCGCGTCTCCGACCCGAAGCCCGGGGTCACCCACGCCTTCGTGCCGCCCGACTCAGTCGACACGTCGTCCGCGACCGCGGGTCGGTCGTTCGTGATGCTCTGTTCGCCCGCTGTGGGCTGCAACTCGGTGACCCAGTTCATCGGGCTCGTTCCGCCCGGCCGCGCTCCCGACCACTACCACCGCTACGACGAGGTGATCTACATCCTCGAAGGAGAGGGCGTGCTCGAGATCGGCGGGGAGCAGGCGCCGATCCGGCCGGGAACGTGCATCCACCTGCCGCGCACGCTCGTCCACTGCCTCGCCAACACCGGCGAGGGAGAGCTGCGGCTGCTCGGCGTCTTCACCCCGGCGGGGTCCCCGGCCGAGGCCTACTACCCGGACGGCACACTCGCCGCCCTGCCGGAAAGGAGCTGACGATGCCGAGGATCGAACGGACCGCAGACGTCGTGTGGGAAGGGAATGTGGCGCGCGGGAGCGGAGCGATCACGGCGGGCACGGGCGCGTTCAGCTCGCTCCCGTTCTCGCTTCCGAGCAGGATCGGGGACCCCGGCGGCAAGACGAGCCCCGAGGAGCTGCTCGCGGCGGCGCACGGAGGCTGCCTGACGATGTCCCTGGCGAGCGAGCTGACCCAGGCGGGCACGCCGCCGACCCGCCTCGAGGTCACCTGCCGGATCATCATGGACGAGGTCGAAGGCCAGGGCCACCAGATCGTCGGGTCCCGGTTGACGATCCACGCGGACGCCGAGGGCGTGGACGACGCGGCACTGGACGCTGCGATCGAGCGCGCCCACGCCGAATGCCCGTTCTCGACGCTGCTGCAGAATGCCGGCGCAACGGTCGAGCTCAGCCGCGCCTAGGAAGGTCACGACCGGCGGAATGCGGCGAAGCGGGCTCGTTCTTCTCGCGTTGCTCGCCGGAGCCGCGACGGCCCCGCGCGCGTCGGCTGCCGGGGCCTGCGGGATCACCGTCTCGAACGTCTCCGGCAGAGCCCCGCTCGCCGTCCAGTTCACGGCGACCTGCGCGTCGGCGGCTTACACCTGGGACCTCGGCGACGGGTCGCGAGCAGCCGGCCAGACGGTGCAGCACGTGTTCCCGGCCGGCGTCTATCGGCCGACACTGACGAGCGACCTTGGACAGGACACGTCTCCGGCGATCGTCTCGATCTCGCTGAAGGTGTCGGCGCCGAGGAAGGCGCGGTATGCGCAGTGGATCGTCCTGCACACGGCCGTGGTCCCACGGCTGCCGGTGCTGCTCGGCGGCCGGCGATTCGGCGCGCACGGGAACCTGCGAGTCCGCGTGCTCGGCCCGGCGAGCCTCGTGGCGACCGCGGGAGGCGTGGCCGCAGCGCCCGTGCGGGTCCAGGTGATCCCGCGCATCACCCTGAGAACCGAAGGCGCGCCGCTCGTGGGCGCGCGGGTGCGGGTGGTCGCGACTCTGCACCCGGCAAGCGCCGGCAGGGTCCCCGGCCCCGGGCTCGTCGACACGCGCGCCCCGCACATGGCGCATCTCCTCGTCCGGTCGATCCCGGCGCGCGGCTGGGCTCCGGCGCAGGCGAGCGTCGACCTGCACGTCGTCGTGCCCGATCTCGCGCTCGGAGATCACGGCCTCAGCGTCCGCCTGCTCGAGAGCCGCCTCGCCGAGCTGCACTACGCCGTGAAGCGCGACGGCGTATTCGGCAGCGACGACCTCGAAGCCGTGTACGCATTCGAGAAGATCGAGGGCCTGCCGCGGACCGGCACCGTCGATGCCGTCGTGTGGCGCCGTCTCGAGCACGCGCAGATCCCCCGTGCGCGCTACGCCGGCGACCACATCGAGATCGACAAGGCCCGCCAGGTTCTGTTCGTCGTCCGCGACGGCAAGGTCGCGCTCACCGTGGCGACCTCGACCGGCGCGACCGGGAACACGCCGCTCGGCGAATGGCACGTGTACCGGAAGGTCGCGGGGTTCGACTGGGTGCTCTACTACCCGAGCTATTTCCTGCGCGGGTTCGCCGTGCACGGCTACCCGGACGTGCCGCCCTATCCGGCGTCGCACGGCTGCGCCCGAATCCCGATGTGGATCGCGCAGACGGTCTACGACGACATCCCGGACGGCTCCACCGTCTATGTCTATGCCTGACTCGCGAAGCTGTACGGTCCGGGCTCGGTATCCACCAAAGAGAGGATCACCAGTGGCCGTCCTGATTCGACACCGTGCCCCGATGAGCGCAGCGCAGTACGACGAGACCGCGCCGCCCCTCGTCGAGCTGATCAAGAAGCAGCCGGGCTTTCTGCTCCACGTCTCCTATGAAGACGCCGGCGGCTTCGTGGTCGCCGAGGTCTGGGAGACGCAGGAGCAGCACGACACCTGGTTCGACGCGAACGTGAAGCCCAACGTCCCGTTCGAGATCACGCAGGAGGTCATCGACCTGCACAGCGTCCACCAGCCGTAGTCGGTACGGTCGGAGTTGGGCGCGCGCGCCCGGCGCTCAACTCCGACAGGTTCTCGAGCGGCTTTACAGCTCGACGTCGATCGACTCGAGCACGACGCCCTGGGCGCCGTCCTCGGTCGGATCCGTGCGAAGTTCGGCCTCGACCTCGGCGCCCTCGGCGAGCGTCCCACGCGAGGAGTCCTCGAAGTGCTCGCGGAAGTGACCGGGCGTGAAATGCGACAGCGCGCCGAGGCGCACCTTGATCCTCGTCACGCGGGTGGCGCCCTCGGCGCGCGCCTGTGCCTCGATCTTTCCCATCAGGTCGTTCATCAGCGCGCGCTCGTGCATGACGCCACCTCCACTCGCACGGCAGCCGCCGTGGATTCGATTGCCGCCGCGACCGCCGGCGTGAGCTCGTCGCCGATCTCGAAGCTGCCCCCTTCGATCCCGAAGACGATCGTCCGCCCGGGCAGCCGCCCGAGCACCCGCGCGAGCTCGACCGCCTCCGCGACGCCGACGTGGTGCGTCGAGCGGCGGAAGAGATCCGTGGGCAGTTCCTCGCTGCTCGCGTCCAGGCGATGGAGGGTGCCGGGCGCGGCACCGGAGGAGACCGCGTCGACCAGCCAGACGGTCGTCGCCCCCTCCCACGCGTCGATCAGCGCCGTCGGCTCGCCTTCCCGCTCGAGCAGCTCGACACCGGGCGCGAGCGTGCCCTCGAGGAGGCGCGCCACCTCGAGCCCGGCGGCGTCGTCAGAGCGCCACGGGTTCCCCACGCAGATGACCTTCAGCGCCGCTCGACCTCGAGCTTCAGGAAGTGCGTCGCGCACGAGATGCAGGGATCGTAGTTGCGGATCGTCTGCTCGCAGAGAATCGACAGCTCGTCGTCGGGGACGTCGAGCGAGCGTTCGACCACCCCGCGCAGGTCCTCCTCGATCGTCCGCTGGTTCTGCGACGTCGGCGGGATGATGTTCGCCTCGAGGATCGTCCCCTGGTCGTCGATCGCATAGCGGTGGTAGAGGATTCCGCGCGGTGCCTCGGTGCAGCCGAAGCCGATGCCTGCGCGCGGCTCGACGTCCAGGGACGGCGCGTCGGGCTCCTCGTACTCGGCGATCAGCCGCAACGCCTCGTCGGCCGCGTACACGAGCTCGACGCTGCGCACGACGATGCTGCGGAACGGATTGCGCTCGGACGGGTCGAGCCCCACCTCCCTGGCCGCCTCCTGCGCCAGGGGCGAGAGGCGGTCGGAGAACATCGCGAAGCGCGCCAGCGGGCCGCAGAGGTACGAGCCTCGTTCGATCACTCTCGAGTGGAGGGCGTTCGACCAGGCGACGTGCTCCTCGACGAAGTGCTGGTCGTACTCGGCCGCGGCGATGTCGAGACCGCGGTTCGAGACGATCCGCCCGCGATCGATCGGATACTCGCCCGGCGAGTCGAGCGTGACGAGCTCGTAGTCCTGCTGGTAGTCGGGGAAATCGAAGCCGGCCGTGACGCGCACGGCGGTGAGGGCGATCTCGCGCGCGCGTTCGAGCTTCTCGACGAGCGCCGCCAGCTCACGCTTGCGCGGCGTGCGGTACCAGCCGCCCACCTTCACGTTGATCGGGTGCACCTCGCGTCCGCCGACGACCGCCATCAGCTCGTTGCCGGTCTTCTTCAGCTCGAGTGCCTGCGCGACGAGGTCGGGGTTGTCGCGGGCCAGTTCGATCGCGCTCGTGTAGCCGAGGAAGTCGGGCGCGTGGAGCATGAAGACGTGCAGCGCGTGACTCTCGATCCACTCGCCGCAGTAGAGCAGCCGGCGCAGGGCGCGCAGCTGTCCGGTCACCTCGACGCCGCACGCCTGCTCCATCGCGAGCACGGAGCTCATCTGGTACGCGACCGGGCAGATGCCGCAGATCCGGGCGGTGATGTCGGGCGCTTCCGTGAAGGCGCGGCCGCGCAGGAACGCCTCGAAGAACCGCGGCGGCTCGTAGATGTTCAGCTTGACCTCTTCGACGCGGCCGTTCTCGATCCGCACGAGCATCGCGCCCTCGCCTTCGACCCGGGCGAGGTAGTCGGTCTTGATCGTCTTCGTGCGCGGCTCAGCCATTGCTCGAACGCGCCTCCTCGAATGCCTCGACGTTGAAGGTGCGGAAGGCGTGCTCGATCGCCACGTCGCCCATCCCCAGCACATGCAGCTGCCGGGTCAGCGACACGGTGTTCGGCGTCTCCATCGGCCCGAAGCAGCCGTAGCAGCCGCGGTTGTAGGCCGGGCAGATCGCGCCGCAGCCCGCATGCGTGACCGGGCCGAGGCACGGCGTCCCGTGAGCGACGCTCACGCAGACCGTGCCGCGTGCCTTGCACTCCATGCACACGCTCGTCGACGGGACGTTCGGCCGGCGCCCGTGCAGCGTCGCCGTGATCACTTCGATCAGCTGGCGCTTGTTGATGGGGCAGCCGTTGAGCTCGAAGTCGACGGCGACGTGGGCGGAGATCGGCGTCGAGGTGGCGAGCGTGGAGACATAGTCGGGCGTGGCGTAGACGATCGAGAGGAACTCGTCGACGTCGCCGAAGTTCTTGAGCGCCTGGATCCCGCCCGCCGTGGCGCAGGCGCCGATCGTGACGAGCTTCCGCGACGATCGGCGCACCTCCTGGATGCGCTCGACATCGTGGGCGGTCGTCACCGAGCCCTCGACGAGCGAGAGATCGTAGGGCCCCTCGACCGTCGCGCTGGTCGCCTCGAGGAAATACGCGATCTCGACCTCTCCCGCGAGCGAGAGCAGCTCGTCCTCGCAGTCGAGGAGCGACAGCTGGCAGCCGTCGCAGGACGAGAACTTCCACACGGCAAGCGTCGGTTTGCGTTGCTCGGGGGTCACAGCTCGCGCACTCCCATCAGTTGGGCGATTTCGTCGTAGCGATACACAGGGCCGTCGCGGCAGATCAGCGTCGGGCCGAGCTGGCAGTGGCCGCAGTGCCCGAGCCCGCAGCGCATGTTGCGCTCCATCGAGAAGTAGATCCGGTCGGACGGGACGCCGCGCTCGAGCAGGCCCCGGGCTGCGAAATGCATCATGATCTCCGGACCGCACACGAACGCGACCGTCGAGTCGGGGTCGAAGCGCGCGCTGCCGATGAGCTTCGGCACGACGCCGACCTTGCCCAGCCAGCCGCCCTCTGCGGAATCGACCGTGACGTCCACCTGCAGGTCGAACCGGGCGCGCCAGCCGCCCAGGTCGTCCGGGTAGAGGAGGTCGGCCGGGGTGCGGCTGCCGTAGAGCAGCGCCACGTCGCCGAACTCTCCGCGGCGGCCGAGCACCTGCAGCACCGCCGGGCGCAGGGGCGCGAGGCCGATGCCGCCCGCCACGATGACGACGTCGGCGCCGACGGCCTCGTCGACCGGCCAGACGTTGCCGAAGGGGCCGCGCACGCCCAGGACGTCGCCCGGCTTCGCTGCGCAGATCGCCTCGCTCACTGCGCCGACGGCCCGCACCGTGTGGATGAGCGGGCCTCCGGCCTCGCCGGACACCGAGATCGGCACCTCGCCGACCCCGAACACGTACAGCATCGTGAACTGGCCGGGCGCGAACGCGAGCGGCTGGCCGGAGACCGGCTCGAGCTCGAGCGTCCAGGTGTCGCGCAGCTCCTGCGTCCGGCGCACGACCCGGAACGGCTCGGGCGTCATCGGCCCGAGGGAACGGGGTGATTCAGCTGTTGCCGTCATATCCGTACATGTCGAGCAGCCGTTGCCGCGTCAACTGGAGGCGGCCGATCACGACCTGAGTGAAGCGCGACATCAGGTCGTAGCCGAACTGCGGATCGGTTTCGCATTTCCCGCGCAGGCAAGCCCCGTCGAAGCTCGTCGCGCGCACGAGCGAGAGAGCGCGCGCGTCGAAGTGCCAGCGATAGGGCGGGAAGAGCCACGCCCAGCCGAGCACCTCGCCGGCGTCGATCGTCTCGATCGTCACCGGGCCGCGGGTCGGGACGAAGGTCTCGAGCGCGACACTGCCGTGCCGGAGCACATAGAAGGTGTTCGCCTCCCCTCCGTCGCGGAACAGCAGCTCTCCCTCGCGAAACTGGACGTTGCGGCCGCAGCCCGCGATCAACTCGAGCTCCGGCTGCGTCAGGCCGTCGAACAGCCGTACCTCTTGCAGCATCTGCTCAATCGTCTGCATGACCAACTCCTTCGCCGGCGCGGATCGCAGTCAGTTCCTCGGTCACGTCGATCCCGACCGGGCACCAGGCGATGCAGCGTCCGCAGCCGACGCACCCCGAGCTGTCGAACTGGTCGTACCAGGTGCCGAACTTGTGGGTGAGCCACTGGCGGTAGCGCGAGCGGCCGGACGGCCGGATGCTGCCGCCGTGGATGTAGGAATGGTCGACCGAGAAGCAGGAGTCCCACGACCGCGTCCGCTCCGCGTGGTCCCCGCTCAGATCGGTGACGTCCTCGACGCTGGAGCAGAAGCAGGTCGGGCAGACCAGCGTGCAGTTGCCGCAGGTGAGGCAGCGGGCCGCCACGTCGTCCCAACGGTCGCTCTCGAGATTCCGCGCGAGCAGGTTGCGTATGTCGGTGGCGTCGACGCTTCGGCCCATCCGCTCGGTCGCGCGGTCGATCGACGCAGCGGCGGCCTCGAGGTCGGCCGTCTCCGCGGCACGGGCCGGCAGTCCGCTGAGGATCTCGGCCCCGCGCTCGGTGCCGACCTCGACGAGGAAGCGGTGCGTTCCGTCCAGGATCTCCGTCAGCGCCAGGTCATAGCCGGCGCCGGCTTTCGGGCCTGTCCCCATCGAGACGCAGAAGCACGTGCCGGACGGCTCGAAGCAGTTGACCGCGACGATGAACGCGTCCTTTCGCCGGGCGGCGTAGTCGCGGTCGGTGAAGCTGCCGCCGAGAAAGACCTTGTCCTGGATCGCGATCCCGTGCAGCTCGCACGCGCGCACGCCGATCAGCGCGAGCGGCGCGTCCTCGAGCGGCTCCTCTTCGATCTCGAAGCCCTCGGCGCCTCGCTGCGCCTGCCACAGCCGGATCTTGGGCGGGAAGAGGAACTGCTTCCACGAGTGCGGCCCCACGGCGTACCCGAACCGAGCCTCGTCGTCGCGGCGCTCGAGCCGGTAGGTGGCGGCGTCCGCAACGTCCTTCCAGCCGACGGGAAGATCCTCGGCCGACTCGAGATCCTCGTAGACGATCGCTCCATCCCGGACGGTCGGGCCGAGCACGCGATAGCCGCGGCCGGCGAGCGCGCCGATCAGATCGGCCAGCACCTCCGGCGCAACAACGCTTGTCTGAAGGGACTCCACGGGTCTCCTCCACCCTCGCAGCGCGCGCACGCCCCACCATCGGTGGGCCCACGGAGCCGCCGGTGCGGATTAACCGCAGAGGATACGGGCTCTCTTTCCCTTGCGAGCGCCGGCCGGTTCCGCAAGGGTCAAGGCATGTGCCTGGCAATTCCGGCCCAGATCGTCGAGATCGTCGACCCGGTGGGCTCGCTCGCGAAAGCCGAGATCTCCGGCGTGCGGCGGGAGGTCTCCTACGCGTTGTGCCCCGAGGTCGAGGTGGGCGACTGGGTGTTGATCCACGTCGGCTTCGCCCTCGAGCGGATCGACGAAGAGCAGGCGCGCGAGACGATCGAGCTGTTGGAGCAGATGGGCGAGGCCTACGAGCAGGAGCTGCGGGAGATCGCGGAGAGCGCTGCCCTGTGACGGTCGAGGCCGGGCGGTGCATCACGTGCGGAGACACCGCGGTCGCCGCCACGGTGGTGAACATCGACGGCGCGACCGCGACCGTCGTGCTGGACGGGAAGCAGGAACGGGTCGGCATCGAGCTCGTCGAGCCGGTCGCTGTGGGCGACGTGCTGCTCTGCCACGCCGGGATCGCGCTCGACAACCTGACGGCGCCGCGATGAGGTTCGTCGACGAGTTTCGCTCGGGCGAGCTGGCGCAGAAGCTCGTGCACGAGCTCGAGAGCCTGGTCGAGCCCGGCCGCACGCTGAAGTTCATGGAGGTGTGCGGCGGGCACACGCACACGATCTACAAGCACGGGATCGAGGACCTCGTGCCGGCCGAGATCGACTTCCTGCACGGCCCCGGCTGCCCGGTCTGTGTGATCCCGATGGGACGCGTCGACGACGCGATCGCGCTCGCCGAGCGGCCCGAGGTGATCTTCACGACCTTCGGCGACATGTTGCGCGTGCCAGGCGGCCGCGGCTCGCTGCTCGAGGCGAAGGCGCGCGGGGCCGACGTGCGCATGGTCTATTCGCCGCTCGACGCGCTCGAGCTCGCGCGTCGCAACCCCGACCGCGAGGTGATCTTCTTCGCCATCGGGTTCGAGACGACGGCGCCCGCAACCGCGATCACGCTGCTGCGCGCGCGGGCCGACGGCGTCAAGAACTTCTCCGCCTTCTGCAACCACGTGACGATCGGCCCGCCCCTCAAGACGATCCTCGACTCACCCGGGCTGCAGCTGGACGGCTTCATCGCCCCGGGCCACGTCTCGACCGTGATCGGCACCCGCCCCTACGACTTCATGGCGCGCGACTACGGCAAGCCGGTCGTCGTCACCGCGTTCGAGCCGATCGACATCCTGCACGCGACCGTGCTGCTCGTTCGCCAGCTGCGCGAGAACCGCTGCGAGGTCGAGAACCAGTACACGCGCGTCGTCCGCCGCGACGGCAACCCGCGTGCGCTCGCCGTCCTCGAGGAGACGATGGAGCTTCGCGACACGTTCGAGTGGCGCGGGCTCGGCTGGATCGACCGGAGCGCGCTCAGGCTGCGGCCCGAGCTGGCGGACTGGGACGCCGAGGTCCGCTTCGAGCTGCCGGGCACCCGCGTCGAGGATCCGAAGGCCTGTCAGTGCGGCGAGGTCCTCGTCGGTGCGATCAAGCCGTGGGAGTGCAAGGTCTTCGGCACGGCGTGCACGCCGGAACGCCCGATCGGCACCTGCATGGTCTCGAGCGAGGGCGCATGCGCCGCGTACTACAACTACGGGCGACTCGCGAATCGGCGCGAGCGCGTCCCGGCATGAAGCGGCGCCCGCGGCTGCGCGACGAGGTGGTCACGCTCGCGCACGGCGCGGGCGGCAAGGCGACGCGTGCGCTCGTCGAGGGGCTGTTCGTCGAGGAGCTCGGGAATCCCCTGCTCGCCCCGCTCTCCGACTCGGCGATGCTCGAGGTGAACGGCTCACGGCTCGCGTTCACGACCGACTCGTACGTCGTCAAGCCGATCTTCTTCCCCGGCGGAGACATCGGCGACCTCGCCGTCAACGGCACGGTGAACGACCTCGCGGTCTCCGGAGCGCGGCCGCTCGCTCTCTCGGCGGGCTTCGTCATCGAGGAGGGCTTTCCGACCGCCGACCTCCGCCGGATCGCCGTCTCGATGGCACGGGCCGCAGAGCGCGCGGGCGTCTCGGTCGCGGCCGGCGACACCAAGGTTGTCGAACGCGGCAAGGCGGACGGCGTCTTCATCACGACGGCCGGCGTCGGCGTCGTCGAGCCCGGGGTCGAGCTCGGTCCCGAGCGTGTGCGCCCGGGCGACCGCGTGCTCGTGTCCGGCCCGATCGGCGACCACGGGATGGCCGTGATGGTCGCCCGCGGCGAGCTGCAGCTGGAGGTCGACCTGGAGAGCGACACCGCCTGCGTGCTCGAGCTAGGCCAGGCGCTGCTGACGCTCGGCGGCGACGTTCGCTTCATGCGCGACCCGACGAGGGGCGGTGTCGCGACGACGCTCAACGAGCTGGCGCAGGCTTCTGGCACCGCGGTGCACCTCGACGAGGCGGCACTGCCCGTGCGCCCGGCGGTCGTCGGCACGTCGGAGATCCTCGGCATCGATCCGCTCTACGTCGCGTGCGAAGGCCGGCTCATCGCCGTCGTCTCGGCCGAGACGTGCGAGCGGGCGCTCACGCTGCTCCGGTCGCAGCCACTCGGGGCCGAGGCGGCGCTCATCGGCGAGGTGCGCGCCGAGCCCGCAGGGCTCGTGCTGCTCGAGACGGGCTTCGGCGGCAGCCGGGTCGTCGACATGCTCGTGGGCGATCCTCTCCCCCGCATCTGCTGACCCGCCGTTAGCATCGAACGATGGCCGGCGACCGCGCGGGAATCGACAGACGGGCGATGACCGCGCTCTCGGGGGGGCATCTCGCCGTCGACTTCGCCTCGGGGAGCGTTCCCGCGCTGATCCCATTCATGACCGACCGCTTCCACCTCAGCTATGCCCTCGCGGCGATGTTGCTGCTCGCCGCAACTGCATCGTCGTCGCTCGTTCAGCCGCTCTTCGGCCTCTGGTCGGACCGGCGCGGCGCTCTCTGGCTGATTCCCGGCGGAACGCTGCTCGCGGCCGTGGGCGTCGGCGGCGCGGCGATCTCACCGGTGTATCCGCTCGTCCTGCTGCTCGTGCTCGCCGGCGGGCTCGGCGTCGCCGCGTTCCATCCCGAGGGAGCCAAGTTCGCCTCCTACGCGAGCGGCCACAAGCGGGCGAGCGGCATGTCCTACTTCAACAGCGGCGGGAACGTGGGCTACGCGCTCGGTGCGTTCGCGACCGGCCAGCTCGTCGTCTGGCTCGGCCTCGTCGGCGGCCTCGTCGCGATGATCCCCGTCTTCGGCGCCGCGCTCGCGCTCGCGCGTTTCGCGCCGTACCTCACCACGCTCACCCCGCAGGCAGGCACGAGCCGGCTCGCGCGCGGCGACGACCAGCGGCGGGCGATGACGCTGCTCGGATTCGTGATCGCGCTGCGCAGCGTGGCGTGGTTCACACTGCTCGCCTTCGTCCCGCTCTGGGTCGTCTCCCTCGGGCACTCGAAGGCGGACGGAAGCAGGCTGCTCTTCCTGATGCTGCTGGCCGGTGCAATCGGGACGCTGATCCTCGGAGCGGTCGCGGACCGGATCGGGCTCCGAACGACGCTGGTCGTCACACAGGCGCTGATCGCACCTTTGATCCTCGTGTTCGTCTACGTGGGCGGCGTCGCAGGCGTGGTCGCGCTCATGCTCGTCGGCGTCTGTGTCGTCGGCACCTTCGGGGTGACGATGGTGCTGAGCCAGCTCTACCTCCCGCGGCACGTCGGCATGGCCTCGGGCCTGTCGGTCGGGCTCGCGATGGGCGTCGGCGGCGTCGCAGCGGTCCTGCTCGGCGCAGTCGCGGACGCCGTCGACCTGAAGGCCGCGCTGACGATCTGCGCCGTGGCCCCGGCGATCGGCGTGTACTTCTGCCTGCGGCTGCCCGCTCCGGCGAGGCAGGCCCGGCAGAGCATCGCTCCCGCCGGTGCGCTCGAGCCGACCGGCTAGCCGCCCTGCTCCCGGCGGCGCGTGAGCCGAACGAGCGCATCGAGCGCGCTGCGTGGCCCCTCCGCTGTCTCGACCGGCCGCTCGACCCGCTCGGCCCGCTCCACCTCGAGGCCGCAGCCGTCCAGATCCGCAACGACCTCCGCCGCCGTGTAGAGCACGCGCGGATCGCGCGGACCGCCGCAGCCGTCGGCGAGATTCGCGCTGTCGTGGCCGACGAGCAGGAAGGTCCCGCCGTCGGCGACGGCCTGCGCCGCGGCGCGGAGAATCGGACGGCGCACGGCGGCGACGACGTGGAGGTAGAAGACGAGCACGAGGTCGAACGCCCGAGCGGGCGGCTCGTAACTGCGCAGGTCTGCGGCGAGCCACTCACCGTCGACGCCGCGCGCCGAGGCGAGCTGCCGCGCCTTGTCGATCGCGACGCCGGAGAAATCGACGCCGGTGATCCGCCAGCCCCGTTCGGCCAGCCAGATCGCGTTCCGGCCCTCGCCGCAGGCGAGATCGAACGCGCGGCCGGGCGCGAGAGCGCCGGCCTCCGCCACGAGAAAGCGGTTCGGCTCGGCGGTCCACAGGAGACCGCTGCCCGCATAGCGCTGATCCCAGTCCGCCGGCTCCACATCGTGAGCATGCCTGGCAGCGCGTCCACCCGCTGTGACAACATCGCGCCTCGAAGCGAGGTGGCGGCATAGAGGCAGGGTGGACACGCGAGGAGTTCGTCCGGCGCGCAGCCGGATCCGGAGCCGCGGCATTGCTGCTCGGCGGCGGCGCCGCGTCCCGCCGCCTCGTCGGATCCGCGTTTGCCGCGACGGAGCCGGCCAAGACGCACCTCTTCCGGTCGCGGCCCGACCTCGTCCCGCCGGTCCTGACGACGGTGCACCACGACGCACGCGCGAGCGCCGGCTGCCTCTTCCTCGCACCGCTCTCGGGGCCGGGCCAGCGCGGCTCGCTGATCCTCGACGGGAGCGGAGAGCCGCTCTGGTTCAAACCGTCGAAACCCGTGGTGGCGTTGAACTTCCGTGCCGCGGTCTACCGCGGCAAGCCCGTGCTCACGTGGTGGGAAGGCAAGACCGAGCACGGGCTCGGCGAGGGGACGCACATCGTTCTCGACGAGAACTATCGTGAGGTCGCGCGCATCCCGGCCGGCGGCGGGCGGCCGTCCGACCTGCACGAGTTCCTACTCACGTCACGCGGCACTGCGCTCGTAACGGCCTGGGAGCGCGTCCCGATGGACCTGTCGGGCATCGGCGGGCTCTCGAACGGGGTCGTCATCGGAGGCGTGGTTCAGGAGCTCGAGCTCCCGAGCGGCCGGGTCCTCTTCGAGTGGCGCAGTCTCGACCACGTCACGATCGACGAGTCCCACGCGGGGGTCACCGCGGGCGCCGCGTACGACTACTTCCACGTCAACTCGATCGAGCTGGACGCCGACGGCAACTTCCTCGTCTCCGCCCGAAACACGTGGGGGATCTACAAGATCGACCGCGGAAGCGGCGACGTCATCTGGCGGCTCGGCGGCAAGAAGAGCGACTTCGCGATGGGGCCTGGAACGGGATTCGCCTGGCAGCACGACGCGCGTCACCACGGCGCGACCGATCAGCTCATCAGCCTGTTCGACGACGGCGCCGCACCGCAGGTGCAGCCGCACTCGAAGGCGCTCGTGCTCGCCGTCGACACGAAGGGCATGCGCGCGACGCTCCACCGGAAGTACATCCACGACCCGCCGGTGCTGGCCCACGCGCTCGGCAGCACGCAGCTCCTCCCGAACGGCAACGTGCTGGTCGGCTGGGGCACCGCGCCCTGGCTGTCCGAGTACACACACGACGGACGGTTGGTGTTCGACGCTCACCTGCCGGCCGGAGGCCAGAACTACCGCGTGCTGAAGATGCCGTGGCACGGCCGCCCGACAAACCGCCCGGCGATCACAGCACTACGACGCCACGGCCACCGGCTGGTGTACGCGAGCTGGAACGGCGCCACCGAGCTCCACTCGTGGCGGCTCGAGACGGGACCGACCGGCGCCTCGCTCCCCACCGTCAGCGCGGCCCGCCGGACCGGGTTCGAGACCGAGCTGGCCGCGCCGAGCGACGCACGGTACGCGGCAGTTGTCGCGCTCGACGCGCAGGGCCGCCCGCTGGGCCGGTCGAAGACCGCAAAGTTCGGCTAGTGGAGTCACACCTGCAGCGCTCCGTCAGGGCGCTCGAAGGGATCCGGCCCTACCAACGAGCGTGGCTCTCCAAGGACATCCTCGCCGGCATCACGCTCGCGGCGCTCGCCATCCCGGAGGTGATGGGCTACACGAAGATCGCAGGCACGCCCGTGATCACCGGGCTCTACACGATGCTGATCCCGCTCGCGGTGTTCGCGCTCTTCGGCTCCTCGAAGCACCTCGTCGTCGGCGGGGACTCGGCGACGGCGGCGATCATGTACGCGGGGATTGCGGGGCTCGGCGTCTCCGGCCTCCAGCCGAACACGCCGGAGTGGGTCGCGCTCGCGAGCCTCAGCGCGCTGCTCGCCGCAGGCTTTCTGTTCCTCGCACGGATCGCGCGGCTCGGGTTCCTGGCGAACTTCCTGTCGCGAACGGTGCTCGTCGGCTTCCTGACCGGCGTCGGGATCCAGGTGGCGATCGGACAGGTCGGCGGCATGCTCGGCATTCCACCCCCGAACGTCTCACCGGACGTGCTGAGCGGAGCCGTGCGCAAGCTCGGGCTCACGCTCTGGGATATCGGCGACGCCTCCTGGCAGACGACGGCCGTGTCGGCTGTCGTGCTCGCGATCCTCATCGTCTTCAGCCGCTACGTGAGGCAGGTTCCCGGTGGACTGGTTGCAGTGATCGGGATGATCGTGGCGAGCTGGCTGCTCGACCTCCAGGCCCACGACATCTCGATCCTCGGGCCGGTCCCGCGCGGGCTGCCCCACCTCGGGCTGCCGCAAGGAGTCACGTGGAGTGAGACCACCTCCTTGCTGCCCACCGCCGCGACGCTCTTCCTGGTCATCCTCGCCCAGAGCGCGGCGACCTCGAGGGCGTACGCCGTCAAATACCGCGAGCCGTTCGACGAAGGAGTCGACCTCGTCGGCCTCGGCCTCGCGAACATCGGCGCCGGATTCGGCAGCACCTTCGTCGTCAACGGCAGCCCGACCAAGACCGAGATGGTCGACGAGGGTGGCAGCCATACGCAGGTGGCGCAGCTCGCGACGGCTGCGGTCGTCGCGATCGTGCTCGTGTTCCTCACGCGGCCGCTCCAGTACCTACCGAACGCCGTGCTCGCTTCCGTCGTCTTCCTGATCGGCATCAAGCTGGTCGACATACCCGGCCTGAGGGAGATCCGACGGCTGAACCGCGGCGAGTTCTACGTTGCGCTCGCGACCGCGATCGTGGTGGTCCTGGTCGGCGTCGAAGAGGGGATCATCCTCGCGATCGTCCTCTCGCTGCTCTTGCATGTCCGGCGCCACTACGAGCCCGTCGACGTCGTGCTCGGCTGGGACGAGCGCTGGCATGTGCGGGCGATGCCGCCGACTCCGGGGGCTCGAAGTGAACCGGGGCTCGTCGTCTATCGCTTCGGCGCGGGCATCTTCTACGCCAACGCGCAACGCCTGACCGACGAGGTGATCGAGCTCGTGGGCGGCGACAGCCCGCTGCGGTGGTTCGTGCTCGACGCGGCGAGCATCGACGACATCGACTTCACCGGTGGGAAGACCCTCGAGGAGATCGCTGCGGAGCTGACGCGGCGCGGGATCCAGCTGGCGATCGCCGACCCGCGCGACAAGGTCCGCCGCCAGCTGGGCCGCTACGGCATCACTGCCGCGATCGGGGAAGGGCACCTCTTCGACAGCGTCCGCGAGGCGGTCGAAGCATTCCATGCGCAGTCGAGCCTCTAGCTCAGCGGACCCAGCCCCCAGACACCGACGAAGGAGCTGCCGGGCTCGAGCACGATCAGATCCTCGGTCGATCGAAACGCGTTCGGCGGGCACGTCATCGGCTCGACGGCCAGGCTGCGGCGGGCCACGTCGGGCAGCGGATCCCCGGTGAACAGCATCAGCCAGCGATAGCTCTCGTCGACCCACAGCACGAGCCCGCCCTGCCCGTCGGGACGTCGCAGCTCGACGCGGGCGGCACCGTCCGCGTCCCGTTCGAGGTCCGTGAACGCGTGGTCGAGCTGCGTCGCGCCGACCGGCCTCGCCTGCCGGAAATCGTGCTCCGTGCCGCTGACGGCGCCCCGGCCGGTCGGGAGGCCGCGAGCATCCGAGAACAGCACGGTCCGGCTCGGGACGCGGAGGATCACCGGGTCGATCGTCTCCGTGCCGAGCGTGAGATAGGGATGGGCGCCGCTCCCGAACGGGCATGGCTCAGCGCCGACGTTGGTCGCCGTCGTCTGCACCCGCAGCCCGGCCGGCGACAGCACGTACTCGATCGAGAGCTCGAGCGAGAACGGATAACCGGGCCGGGGATGCAGGGCGTGGCGCATGACGACCCGGCTCGGCTCGCGCTCGGCGACCACCCAGGTCTCCCAGCGCACCAAGCCGTGGATCGCATTGCGCGCCTCCGGCTCGTCGAGCGGCAACTGGTGCCGGCGGCCGCGAAACTCGTACGAGCCGTCCTCCAGCCGGTTCGGCCACGGCATCAGCACCTGCCCGCGGCCGGACGTGCTCAGCTCGGAGGCGCCGTAGCCGTCGAGCACGTCGCCGCCGCCGAGCTGGTACGAGCGCAGGCCTCCCCCCACCTCCACGACGACGACCCGCTGATCGCCGTCCGTGATCTCGAACTGCTCACCCGAGGGAGCGCTCACGAGCGGTACGCGACCTCCTCGCGCCGCCCCGACGCGGCGGAGCGGAGCACGGCGTCGCAGACCTCCGCGGCGCGGTAGCCGTCCTCGAACGTGGCTCCGTGGGGTGCCACCTCCTGGTCGTTCGCAATGGCAGCCAGGAGGTGGTGGATCTCATGCACGAACGTGTGCTCCCAGCCGATCATGTGCCCCTCGGGCCACCACCATTCCCAGAACGGATGGTCGGGCTGGGAGACGAGGATCGTCCGAAAGCCGCGCGTGCCCTCCGAATGCTGAAGCTCGTTCAGCCGCTCGAGGTCGAAGCCCAGGGAGCCCTTCGAGCCGTTGATCTCCCAGCTGAAGGCGTTCTTGCGGCCGGCGGCGAACCGGGTCGCCTCGACCGTGCCGACTGCGCCGTTGGCGAAGCTCGCGACTGCTTCGAACGAGTCGTCGACCTCGCGGCCCGGGAAGAAGGTGCGGACCTCGGCGGAGACAGTGGTGATCTCGCCGACCAGGTAGCGCGCGAGATCGATCACGTGCGCGCCGAGGTCGCCGAGCGCGCCGGAGCCGGCCGCGTCCGCGTGGAAGCGCCAGGCGTCGTCGGTCGTCGTCCCCCACTCCTGGAGGTAGCGCCCTCGGAAGTGGAGGATCTCCCCCAGCTCGCCCGACTCGATCATCTGACGCGCCAGCCGGACCGCCGGGACGAAGCGGTAGTTGAAGGCGGTCATGTGCTTGACACCGGCGGCCTGGACCCGCTGCCAGATCTCGTAGCTCTCGTCCGCCGTCCTCCCCAGCGGCTTCTCGCAGAAGACGTGCTTGCCCGCCTCTGCCGCGGCGATCGTCGGCTCGGCGTGCAGGTTGTTCGGACCGCTGTTGTCGAAGAGCTCGACGTCGGGATCGTCGACCAGCTCGCGCCAGTCGCCGACGTGCCGTTCGAAGCCGTAGCGCTGCGCCGCCGCGGTGACGGCATCCTCGTCCCGTCCGGCGAGCGACACGAGTCGTGGCTGCAGCGGCGGCGGCCAGGTCATGTAGGCGAGCTTGCGGTATGCGTTTGCGTGTGCCTTCCCCATGAAGGCGTAGCCGAGCATGCCGATCCCGATCGGGCGCACCGCATCGCCCGCCGGGCCGCTCGAGCGCACGCCGATGCCGCCACTCATCCTTCGGCCTTCTGCATCGCGGCGTCAAAGGCGATCTCGGACGGGGCGAAGTCCGTGCGGCGCACGAACGCGAGAGCGTCCGGCGCTCCCCAGTCGCGATCCATGCCGCTGTCCTCCCATTCGATCGACAACGGTCCCTGATAGCCGATGCGGTTCAGCGCCCGGAAGAAGCTCTCGAAGTCGACGTCTCCATGCCCGGGCGACACGAAGTCCCAGCCACGCGCCTCTTCGCCGAAGTTGAGGTGCGAGCCGAGGATCGAACGCCGGCCGTCGAGCCGTTTGATCGAGTCCTTGACGTGGACGTGGTAGACGCGATCGCCGAACTCGAGCGCGAACTGGGCCGTGTCGAGCCCCTGGTGCGCAAAGTGGCTCGGGTCGAGGTTGATGCCGAACGCCTCGCGGTTCCCGATCGCATCGAGCGTCTTGCGCGTGGTCACGAAGTCATAGGCGATCTCCGTCGGATGCACCTCCAGCCCGAACCGCACACCTTCCGCGTCGAACACGTCGAGGATCGGGCCCCACCGCTCGGCGAAGTCCTCGTAACCGCGCTCGACCACCGCGAAGTCGTTCGGCGGGAACGAGTAGATGAGATGCCAGATCGACGAGCCGGTGAAGCCGTTGACCTGCGTCACGCCGAGCTGCGCCGCGGCGCGGGCGGTGTCCTTCATCCGCTCGGAGGCGCGTGCGCGGACGCCCTCGGGCTCGCCGTCGCCGTAGACCTCAGGTGGCAGGATCGCGCGGTGGCGCTCGTCGATCACGTCGCACACCGCCTGGCCCACGAGGTGCGCGCCGATCGCCCACACGCCGAGGCCCTGCGCTTCGAGCAGCTCGCGGCGCCCGCGTGCGTAGCCCGCGTCGGCGATCGCCTTGTCGACCTCGAAGTGGTCTCCCCAGCAGGCGAGCTCGAGGCCGTCGAACCCCCAGCCTGCGCAGCGGGCGGCGAGATCGGTCAAGGGCAGATCGGCCCACTGGCCGGTGAACAACGTGCACGGACGGGCCATCAGCTCTCCTTCGGTTCGTTGGGTGACGCGGGCACAGCCAGGCCGGACGCACCGAGCTCCGACGAGACCGGCTCGTAGCCGGACCGCGCCAGCAGTTCGAGACCGAGACGTGCACGGCGCACGCGCTCTCGGCTCAACGCGACCGTCGTCGCCTCGATGTGCGTGCCGGCGGGATAGACGTCGGGCGCGTTCCGCAGCCCGAACTTGACGTAGACGGGCGCCGCAATCCGAATCAGCTCGGGAATCTCATGGTGGCGCACGAAGCCGCCGAGGTTGTCTGGCGCCTCCACGTAGACGTCGAGCGGGACGTCGACCGCTGCGCGTACGGCGGCGATCTGAGCCAGCGTCAGATCCGTGGGGAGATTGATCGTCGACGCGCCGAGACGTTCGAGCACCCGGGCGGCCGCCGGGTTCGCCGCGGGCAGCATGACCGAGACCTTCGCCTGCATCTCCGCCGGCAGCAGACCGGTCGCGCGCGCCTCCCGAAACAGGTCGAGGACGCCGAGGTCTGCGATCAGCACCGACCGGAAGCCGTGGCCGGCAGCGCGCAGACAGTCCTCGAGATTCGCGACGACCTGCTCCTGACCGTGGGCCGACGCTGCCAGCGCGGGGTGGATACGCGCACTCGCCGACAGCCCCCACGCCGCGTTCGGGCGTGCGAACAGCGAGACCTCGACGCGGGCGGCGCGGGCCAACTGCGCCAGCTCGTCGAGCTCCCGGTCCGTCTGCATGAACACACCGGAGCCCTGCGAGACTCGATGCACGCGCACGCCGAGCCGGTCGGCCTGCTCGAGCACCGCCTCGAGACAGCGCGGCCCCTCCGTCGAGGGAATCTCGACACGATAATGGGCGCCGTCCGGGAAACGCTTGGCGGAGCCCGGCAGATCATGCAGATCGCCGTCCGGCAATCCGGTCGAGCGCAGAAACGAACGAAGCGGCACTCGACGATCCTACGATGCTTTAGGTTGTCGTGATGAGGCTTGTCCCCGAGCTGGTTGAACGGTTCGCGGCGGCCGCCGACGTCATTCGCGAGCCTGAGCAGCTGCGCACCTACGAATGCGACGGGCTCACCGGGCGGCGTGTGATTCCCGCACTGGTCGCGCTCCCGGCCGACACGGCGGAGGTTCAGGCGGTCGTCCGGATCTGCAACGACGCCGGCATTCCATTCGTGGCGCGCGGAGCCGGCACCGGCCTCTCCGGCGGCGCGCTGCCGGTCGCCGAAGGAATCGTCATCTCGCTGGCGCGCATGAACCGCGTGCTCTCGATCGATGTCGACCGGGGAGAGGTCGTCGTCGAGCCGGGAGTGACGAACCTCGACGTGACGCGCGCCGTTTCCGCAGACGGCTTCTACTACGCGCCCGACCCGTCGTCGCAACAGGTGTGCACGATCGGAGGCAACGTCGCCGAGAACTCCGGCGGCGCGCACTGCCTGAAGTACGGCTTCACCGTCAACCACGTGCTCGCGGCGGAGGTCGTGCTGCCCGACGGCGAACTGGTGGAGCTGTCGGTCTGGGATGAGGGGCCCGACCTGCTCGGACTGTTCGTCGGCTCCGAGGGAACGCTCGGGATCGCGACGAAGCTGACCCTGCGAGTCCTGCCTGCGCCGCAAGCGGTGTGGACGCTCCTCGCCGGGTTCGAGCACACGGACGCCGCGGGTGCGGCCGTCTCGGGCACGATCGCAGCCGGCATCCTCCCGGCCGCGATCGAGATGATGGATGCGATCACGATCGAGGCCGCAGAGGCCGCGGTCGGGGCCGGCTATCCGCCCGGCTGCGGCGCGGTGCTGATCATCGAGCTCGACGGGCGCAGGGCACAGGTCGACCACGACCTGGCGCTCGTCGAGGAGCTCTGCCGGGAGGCCGGCGCCGTGGAGATTCGGCTCGCCACCGATCCGGCCGACAGGGCCGCGGTATGGCGGGGACGGAAGGCCGCGTTCGCCGCCATGGGCCGGGTCAGCCCCAACTACTACGTGCAGGACGGCGTCGTCCCGCGCACGCGCCTCCCCGACGTTCTGCGCAGGATCGAAAACCTCTCGCGGGAGCACGAGCTGCGGGTCGGCAACGTGTTCCATGCCGGCGACGGCAACCTCCATCCGCTGGTGCTCTACGACGCCCGTATCGAGGGCGAGGCGGAACGTGCCGAGCTGCTCGCGAGCCGCATCCTCGAGGCGTGCGTCGACGCGGGCGGCTCGATCACCGGCGAGCACGGAGTCGGCGCCGACAAGGCCTGCGCAATGCCCCTGATGTTCAGTGAGGCCGATCTCGCGGTGATGAAGCGCGTGCGCAGCGGGTTCGATCCGACCGGTCTCGCGAACCCGGGCAAGCTCTTTCCGACGCCGCGGCTCTGCGGCGAGGTGCCCGGGCCGTATCGGGCCCACCCGCTCGAGCTCGCGGGACATGCCGAACGGTTCTGACCCCGGCATCGTCGAGCACGAGCCCGGCGACCTGACCTGCATCGTCGACGGCGGGCTTCGGCTCTCCGTCCTCCAGGCCGCGCTGGGCGTGCACGCCCAGCGGTTCTCGCTCGACCCGCCCGGGGACCCGACGCTCGCCGACTGCCTCCTCCACGACCTCTCGGGGCCGCTGCACCACCGCTTCGGGACGATGCGCGACCTGGTGATCGGCGTCGGCGTCGTGCTGCCCGACGGCACCCGCGCTCACTCGGGGGGCAAGGTGGTGAAGAACGTCGCGGGCTATGACCTGGGCAAGCTCTACTGCGGCTCGGCGGGCCGGCTCGGGACCGTCGAGCGGCTCGCGCTGCGGTTGCATCCCTGCCCGGCCGCGGCGGAGACGATCGGCGTCGCCGCCGAACGCTGGAGCGAACTGCACCGGTCAGGGCTCGTCCCCAGCGCGGTGGACGTCGTCGCCGATCGGATGTACATCCTGTTCGAAGGCGCGCCGCAAGCGGTGGCCGAGCAGACGGTCGCCTTCGGCGGCGGACGGGTCGAGCCGTGGGACGAGGTCCGCGCCCTGCAAGCGAGTCTCCCGGGCCGTGCACGCTGGGACGGTGGCAGCGCGCCGCTCGTGCGGCCAGGCCCACGTGTCGCCTACGTCGAGCAGGCCGAGCCGCCGGGCTGGAGCCCACTCGCCGAACGCGTTCTGGAGGCTCTGTGCAGCCCGAACTGATCGCCGACTGCGTGCATTGCGGGTTCTGCCTCCCGTCCTGCCCGACGTACTCGCTCTGGCACGAGGAGATGGACTCGCCGCGCGGACGGATCCACCTGATGAGCGGTCTCGTCGACGGGACGATCGAGCTCACCGACACGGTGGCCGGCCACTTCGACCGCTGCCTGGGCTGCATGGCGTGCGTCCCGGCCTGCCCGTCGGGAGTTCAGTACGACCGCCTGATCGAGTCGACCCGCGCGCACATCGAGGGCGCTCGGCGGCGCGGAGCCGGTGAGCGCCTGCTGCGACGCCTCATCTTCGACGTGTTTCCGCACCGCCGAAGGCTGCGCGCTGCGCTGCTGCTGCGCCGTCTCCCCGCTCCCGGCCCGCTGCGCCCGCTCGGCCAGGTCGCGCCACCGTGGGTGAGCCCTGCCTGGCCGCCCGTGCACCTGCCCGGTCCGGGGCCTCGCGTCGCGCTGGTCGCGGGCTGCGTGCAGAGCGTCGTCTTCGGCGACGTGAACGCCGCGACTGCACGTGTCCTCGCCGCCGACGGGTTCGACGTCCATGTGCCTCGCACGCAGGGCTGCTGCGGCGCGCTGCACGCCCATGCCGGGCGTCTCGACGAAGGCATTGCGCGCGCCCGCGAGCTGGAGCGCGCGCTGGCAGGCTACGACGCGATCGTCACCAACGCTGCCGGCTGCGGCTCGCACCTGAAGGACCACGGCAGCGCCCGCGTGGTCGATGTCTCGGAACTGCTGTCCGAGGCGCCGGCGCCCGCCGAGCGGCAGCCGCTGCCGGTCAGCGTCGCCTTCCAGGACTCCTGCCATCTGAAGCACGCCCAGGGGATCGCGTCCGAGCCGCGGCAGGCGCTGCAGGCGATCCCCGGCCTCACGATCCTGGAGCCGGCCGAGCAGGACCTCTGCTGCGGGAGCGCCGGCATCTACAACCTCGTTCAGCCGTCCGCGGCGATGGAGCTGGGCGACCGGAAAGCCGACCGGGTCGCGGCGACGAGACCCGATGCGTACGCGAGCGGCAACCCCGGCTGCCTCGTCCAGGTGACGGCGGCGCTGCGCCGCGCAGGTCGGCCACTGCCGGCGTTCCATCCGATCGAGCTCGTGGACGCGTCGATCCGCGGTGTCGACGCGTCCGAGCTGCTCGCGACCGCGCGCCGCTGAGCGCAAGGCCGGCAACCTCGACGCGTTCTACTACGCACCCACCCCAAGCACCGGGTTTGTTTCCGCAGCCAACCTGACCCCCCAGCAGGCGCAGAGCTTCATGCCGCTGATCTTCTACACGATGCTGGCACTGGCGCAGGAGTTCCTGCCGCACATGCTCGAGGTACCGGAGGTACCACGTACCGATTCTTCGGGCCGGCTGCGTGCTCCGGGGTCACTCCGGCACACTGGACCAAGACGACGGCTTGAACAGCGCCTGCGGATGACGTGCCGAAGGTGGCGGCGGTGTTGGCAGATGCGTTCGTCAACGACCCCATGTACACGTGGCTTCTCCCGTGCAGTCTGCGACCGCAGTCTCGGCTCCGAACGATGTTCGCGGTCGAGTTGGAGCAGTACGTGCTGCCGAACGGCGGAACCGGTTGGACGACGTCCGCCTACGAGGGAGCGTGACCGAGCTGCGACTAACCCTCCTGGCGCAGCGAGGCCCAGGGCTCCTCGGCGGAGACGTCGACCAGCCCGTAGCCTCCTTCACCGAGCGACGGCCCGATGACGACCTGGAGATGCGCCGTCTCGTCGCCGTCGTTGTATGAAGCGTGCACGATGCCCGCGTCGAGGTAGACCGAGTCGCCCGGCGTCAGCGTCGTCGAATCGCGCTCGATGAACTGCGTCACGCTTCCCTGCTTGACGATGATCATCTCTTCCTGGCCGTCGTGGCGATGAAACGCGTGACCCTCGCCCGGCTCGAGCGTGACGTCCATCACGACGAGGCTCTTGGAGTGCGTGTTGGCGGGCCGGCAGCGCCAACCGATCGTGCCCCAGTCGAACTGCTCCTGCTCGACATCGGCCTGCTTCACGAAGGTGCTCATCTCAGTTCCTCCTGGGTGAATGAACGGGGATCGACTTGAAACGCTTCATGTTCTCGGTCATCGCGACCTCGGTCGGCAGCCGCTCCATCGACGAGGCGCCGAAGAACCCGACGATCCCTTCGGTGTGCTCGATCACGTACGCGGCATCGTCGGGCTCGGCGATCGGGCCGCCGTGGCAGAGCACGAGGATCCCCGGATTGACGCGCTTGGCTGCGTCGTGCATCTCCTGGATGAGCGGAACGCACTGCTCGAGGGTCTTCGCCGTCGAGGCGCCGATCGCGCCGCCGGTGGTCAGTCCCATGTGCGGCACGAGCACGTCCGCGCCGGCCTCCGCCATTGCCGTCGCGTCCTCTGGCGTGAAGACATAGGGCGCGGTGAGGAAGTCGCGTTCGCGCGCGAGCCGGATCATGTCGACCTCGAGCCCGTAGCCCATCCCGGTCTCCTCGAGGCCGATGCGGTACGTCCCGTCCATCAGGCCGACGGTCGGGAAGTTCTGGACGCCGCTGAACCCGATACGCCGCAGCTCGTCCAGGAACACCGGCATCAAACGGAACGGGTCGGTACCGCACACGCCTGCAAGCACGGGTGTCTGCCGCACGACCGGGAGCACCTCCCGCGCCATGTCGACCACGATCTCGTTCGCATCGCCGAACGGCATCAGCCCCGCGAGCGAACCGCGGCCGCCCATGCGGTAGCGACCGCTGTTGTAGATGATGATCAGGTCCGCGCCGCCTGCCTCGGCCAGCTTCGCCGAGAGCCCCGTGCCGGCGCCTGCGCCGATGATCGGCACCCCGGCAGCCACCTGTGCCCGGAGCCGGGCGAGTGCCTCGTCGCGGGTCACGCTGGGGCCTGGATCAACTCGTGCAGCCGGTCGGCCATCGCGATCGCGAACGCCGGGTCGTTGATGTTCTCCGACCGCTCGTGCAACTCCACGCGCTCGTCGAGCGTCTCCTGCAGCCCCGCGACGAGCGCCGCGTCCGCCTCGGGATCGTGGAACGGCTGGCCCGCCACGTCGATCATCGAAATGCCGCCGAGCGGGACGAACACCGCGGTCGGGCCGGTCGCCGCCGACAGCTTGCGGCCGATCGTGCGACCGAGCTCGGCCGACTCGCCGACCGTCGTGCGCATCAGCGTCACGGTCGGGTTGTGCACGTAGAGGTTCCTGTCGGAGAACTCGTCCGGAACACTCTCGCGCGGGCCGAAGTTGACCATATCGAGCGCGCCGAGTGAGACGACCTGAGGCAGGCCGAGCGCGCCCGCCGCCTCGAGCCGGTCCGGCCCCGCCGAGAGCACACCCCCAACGAGCTCGTCCGCGAGCTCGGTCGTCGTCGCATCCAGAACGCCCACCAGAAAGCCGCCCTTCGCGAGTGCCTCCATCGACTGGCCGCCCGCGCCGGTGGCGTGGAAGACGAGCACTTCGTAGCCGTGCTCCTCGAGCCGTTCGCGCGCGGTCGTGACGCACGGAGTCGTCACGCCGAACATGGTCGCGGCGACGAGGGGCCTTTCGGCGAGCGGCGGCAGCTCCGCCGTGACCATCCCTGCGATCGCACCGGCCGCATTCGCCATGATGCGCGCCGAGACACGATTGACGCCTGCGATGTCGACGACCGAGTACATCATCGTGACGTCGACCGCGCCGACGTACGGCCGCGTGTCGCCCGATGCCACCGTCGAGACGAGCAGCTTCGGCACGCCGACGGGCAGCGCGCGCATCGCGCGCGCGGCGATCGACGAGCCGCCCGAGCCGCCGAGCGCGAGGATCCCGTCGAGGCGCCCGGCGGCGTGCAGTTCGAGGACGACCGCCTCGGCGCCTGCGCCCATCGCCGTGACGGCCGCGCCGCGGTCGCCCACCGCCGCGAGCTCCGCAGGGCTCGCGCCCACCGCGCTCGCGACCTCATCCCGGCTCACGTCGGGCTGGATCCCGACCGGCTCGTTCACACCGGCATCGACGACCAGCACATCGACCCCGTGCGCCTCGACACGTTCGCGCAGGAACGCGTACTCCTGTCCCTTGGTGTCGAGCGTGCCGAGGAGGACGACCGTCGGCACTACACGCGCTCCGCGAGCGGCTCGACGCCGAGGTAGCGCCTCTGCAGCTCCATGTCGGTCGAGAGCTTCGCAGCGGTCGTCTCCGCCGCGATCGTCCCGGCGACCATCACGAGCTGCCGCTCGGCGATCGCGGTCGCCATCCCGAGGTTCTGCTCGATCAGCAGGATGGCGAGGCCCTCCTGCTCGAGCGTCCGGAAGGTCTCGATCAGCTGCTCGATGATCGCCGGCGCGAGGCCCTCGGACGGCTCGTCCATGATCAGCAGCGACGGGTTCGTGATCAGCGCGCGGCCGATCGCGAGCATCTGCTGCTCGCCGCCCGACAGCTGCGCGCCGCCGTTGCGGCGCCGCTCGGCGAGCCGTGGAAAGAGCTCGTAGACACGCTGGATCGTCCACTGCTTCGACCCTCGCCCCGCGAGCATCCGCAGGTGCTCGTCGACGGAGAGCGAGGGGAAGAGGCGACGCCCCTGCGGGACGTAACCGATTCCCAGCTTCGCGATCTTGTACGAGGGCCTGCCCACCAGTTCCTTCCCCTGATATCGGATCGACCCGGTGACACGGGCCGGCGGTATGCCGACGATGGCGTTGCAGAGCGTCGTCTTCCCCATCCCGTTCCGGCCGACCATCGAGGTCGCGCCGCCCGAGAGCGCGAACGAGACATCTTCGAGCGCCTGCGCCGTCCCGTAGAACGCGCTCACGCCTTCGACTGCGAGCAGCGGCACGTCAGCCATCGGACTGGTTCCCGCGGCCGAGATAGAGGTCGTGGACGGTCTGGTTCGCGCGGATCTCGTCGGGCGTGCCTTCGACGATCACGCGTCCGTCGTGCATCATCGTGACGCGGTCGGCGACGCGAAGCGCGACGTCCATGTCGTGCTCGATGAGGATCAGGGTGATCCCCCGGTCGAGGCCGAGCAGCAATTCGGTCAACGCGACGCGCTCGCCGCGCGACAGCCCGGAGGCGGGCTCGTCCAGCATCATCAACCTCGGATTCGAGGCGCGCGCCATCGCCACCTCCAGCTGGCGTTGCTCGCCGTGTGAGAGCGATCCGACGGGCAGACCGACGCGCACGCCGAGCCCGACTCCCGCCGCGAGCTCTCGTGCCCGCTGCCGCAACTCGCGGTCGCGGTCGCCCCGCCGAATCGGGCGAAAGTGCCCCCTGCGCGTGCCGAGCACGGCGAGGTAGAGGTTGTCCTCGACGGTCAGCCCGTGGAACGAACGAGACTGCTGGTAGGTGCGCCCCATTCCGAGCTTCGCGCGCGTCCGGGGCGGCAGCGTGCTGACCTCTTCACCGAGGAAGTCGATCGTGCCCGAGCTCGGGCTGACGTCACCGAAGATGACGTTGAACAGTGTCGTCTTGCCCGCACCGTTCGGCCCGAGGATCGCACGCCTCTCGCCGTACGCGACGTCCAGGTCGACATCACGCACGGCGTGGAGGCCGCCGAAACGCCGGCCGATCCCCCGCAAGCGGAGGATCGGCTCGGCGTTCTCGGGAGTTGCTACGTCGGTCACTCGCTCCGTCAGCCGGTGACCGGCGGGTGAATCGTCTTGCCGATCCACGGCAGGCTCCGCTTGACACACCTCGGCCACGTGCGGCCGGGAGCGGGCGTGCTCGTGGAGAACGTGCCGCCGAACGTCTGGGTGACGCCCGGGATCTCGCCCACCGTCTTCACGGCCAGCTTGCCGTTCTTCGTGTACAGCTGCTGATAGAAGACGTTGATCACGGCCTGGTTGTTCTTGTCCAGGTGGAGCGGGCCGTACGGGGTCGCGAGCTTGACCTTTCTGATCGCGGCCTGCAGCGACTTCTGGCCACCCGAGATGTTCCCGCCGACCGCCTTCAGGCCGTCGAGCAGGCCCCAGGTGTTGACGTAGTAGCCGTAGGTGAACGTCGACGATGCCTGCGGCGCAGCTGCGCCGAACGGCGGGATCGTCTTGAACGTCTTTCCGACCTGAGCGTTGTAGGCCTTTGCGGCCTTCGTCGCCAGGTCGCCGGCCGTGCCTGCGCCGCCGACATACGCGCCGGAGACCCGGGAGGACAGCTGCTGGAACTGCCCCGGGGTGCCCCAGAACAGATTGCCGATGAACTTCTTCCCGTCGATCGGCCCGTGTGCCTGCTCATAGGCCTTCAGGAACGGGATCAGTCCTGCACCGCCGACGGCGACGAACGTCCCGTCGACGTTGGTCGGCATCTGCTGTGCGTACGAGGAGTAGTCCGTCGTGTTGAGCGGCGGGAACACCCGCTT
This sequence comes from uncultured Thermoleophilia bacterium, assembly GCA_963828655.1. Lineage (GTDB taxonomy): Bacteria > Actinomycetota > Thermoleophilia > Gaiellales > Gaiellaceae > PALSA-600. The sequence continues at coordinate 538,966 of CAWHFK010000006.1, forward strand.
CGTCACGTTGCCGCCCACTGCGCAGAACTCGGCGATGAAGCCGGCTGCCGACGTCCACGCGAAGCTGTAGTCGTCGGCAACGACTGCCGCCGTCTTCCAGCCCAGCTTGTTGTGAGCGAGGTCGCCGAGGCCGGCGTTCCACATGGCCCCGTCGCCGTTGAACCGGAAGAAGTTCGGGGCCCGCACCTTCAGCGTCGTGTCCTGAGCGCCTGCGGCACCGTCCACGAACGTCTTCGACGGATGCTGCTTCGCATAGTTCGCCACCGCGATCGACTCATCCCCGGAAAGGGGACCGATCATGATGTCGGCGCCCAGCTGTTCCATCAGGCGCTTGGTCTCCTTGATCGCCGTGTCGGCTCGGTCGTTCGAGCAGCCGACACCGACGAGCTTCAACGGATGGCCGTTGATCGAACCGCCCGTCCAACCGTCACGCGGCTTGTTCGGGTTCTTCGCCTTCGCGCCGGCGAACTGCGCCATTGCGGTGACGACACCCGCCATATCCTGGTTGTCGAACGAGCCGAACGCGCCCTGACAGTCGGACAGGACCGCGATCTTGATCGTCGACGCATTGCTGCGAGCGGTCGCCGTTGCCGCCAGCACCGAGGCGGCCGCGAGGACCACCACCCCTGCGAGCGAAACGAGCTTCCACTTGCTCTTGAGAGCATTCATTCGGATGCCCTCCTCCTTTCGAGCCGTTGATTTGGCATGGGGGGTCAACTTGGTTCCCTGGTAGAAGACGTATTCGGGGAAGAAAAGGCGTGTTGGGTCGCCGGGTCAAGGCCTCCTTTCAGACACTGGGCTCCACCTGGCCGACGGCGACCGGCGTGCGGTCGTCCGGATCGTCGCGGCGCCCGGAGAAGAAGCTCACCGCGCGCTCCCAGAGACCGACGAGGCCACCCGGTGAGACCAGCACGATGATGAGGAAGATTGCGCCGATCAGCGTGTGGAACCGAGGCCCGATGAAGCTGATCTGCTGTGAATAGTTGTTGATCACCACGAAGAAGAGCGCGCCGACCCAGGCACCCTCCAGGCGGTAGAGCCCGCCGACCACGGCGATCACGAGCACGTCGATCGTCGAACCGAGGTCGATCGACGCCGGGTCGATGTGCCCGTTCCACCAGACGAAGAGGACGCCCGCAATCGCAGCGACGAACGCCGCGAACGCGAAGGCGATCGTCCGATGGAGGACGACGTTGTAGCCGAGGGACGACATGCGGACGGGGTCGTCCCGGACGCCCTGGAGCGTCAGCCCGAACGGCGTGCGCGCGATGTAGCGGAGCAGCACGTAGACGAGGAGAGAAGCGATCAGAGCGACGTAGTAGAGGCGGTTCTGGTGCGCCTCGACCCGGCCGATGAAGCTCGGCGCGGGAATGCCGCTGATCCCGCCGAACCCGGAGACGTCGGTCACCTGGCCGAACGTCAGATTGGCGATCACCGAGTACGTCAGCGTGATCATCAGGAAGTAGATGCCGACACTCCGGCTCGCAAGCGCGCCGAAGATCAGTCCGATGAGAACGGCGACGACGATGCCGGCGAGCATGCCCCAGTAGGGGCTCCACCCGAGGTTGAGCCCCTTCGTGTTGCCGTTCGTCGTCGCGTTGCCGGCGACGAACCCCGCGATCCCGAACATGGCGACCTGTGCGAGCGAGACCATCCCGCCGAAGGCGGAGAGGAAGATCAGGCTCGCTGCGACGATGCCGAGGAACAGCATCTGCGTGAGCAGTGCGCCGACCCAGTAGCTCGAGACGATGAACGGGGCGATCAGCGCGAGGACGAGCGCGAGGACGCCGACGACCCGGTCCGGGGTGACACGGGTCATGCAGGCCTCCCGAAGAGACCGAGCGGCCGCACCGCGAGCACGATCGCAACGAGAATGAACGTGAAGATGATCGAGTAGTACGTGTAGCTCGACGGCAGGTACGCCGCGGAGAGGTTGGTGGTCAGACCGAGCAGCAGCGAACCGATCGCGGCGCCGCCGAGCGAGCCCATCCCCCCGATGATCACGACGACGAGCGAGTAGAGCAGCCAGTTCGCGTCCACGCCCGGGGCGATGCTCGCGAACGACCCACCGATGACGCCTCCGAGGCCGGCGAGCCCCGCGCCCACCGCGAAGGCGAGCGCGAAGGTGAGCTGGATGTTGACGCCGAGCGCGGAGACCATTGCCCGGTCGTCGACGCCGGCGCGGATCACCATCCCCGTCCGTGTCCGCTTCAGCCACAGCCAGAGCAGGCCGCCGATCGCGAGCGCAATCCCGAGGATGATCAGACGGGTCTTGGTGTAGACGATGCCCTGGACGCGCAGGTTGACGAAGGTGTCGAAGTTGCGCGGCCAGGCGATGTCCTCCGCGACGCCGCCGAAGTGGGCGAGCATCTGGTCGGCGAGGATGATCGAGATCGCGATCGTGATCAACGCCTGGCGCAGGTCCTGGCCCTGGTTCCAGCGCAGGAACACCTGCTGCATGACGAGGCCCAGGGCTGCGATCGCGAGCGTGGCGACCACGGCCGGGACGATCCAGTGCGTCAGGTTCACCTGGGCGCTCGTGAGCCCGAACGAGCCTCCCTCTCCCACCATGTTGCGCTGGAGCTTCAGGGCGATGTAACCGCCCAGCAGGAAGAGCGCGCCGTGCGCCATGTTGACGACCCGCATGAGGCCGAAGATCAGCGTGAACCCGCTCGCGACGACGAAGTAGAGGGCCGCCGCGGTGACGCCGTTCAGGATCGTGATCAGGAAGTCCTTCGGATCGTGGACCGCCGAGCCGAACGCGGTCGCCCACTTGCCCGTCGTCGGAGCGAGGAGGAGGACCCAGAGGGCCGGGACCACCACGACGACCCCGAGCAGGCACCAGCCCGCGATCTTGAGCGCGCGCCGGCGCACGGCGAGGACGTGAGCGCGCTTCGAGATGCCCTCGCGCCGGCCGATTGCCAGGTCGCTCATGCGATCGGCTCCAGGTAGAGGACCGCCCGGCGGGACTCATCGGTCTGGGGCACGCGGTCGGCGAGCCGGCCGAGGTTCGGGTACCGCGAGCGGTCGAGCGTCCCAGCGTCGTGCCAGTTCAGCTCGATCAGGTTCCCGGCTGGGTCGCGGAAGTAGAGCTGCACCTGCCCCGAGGGGAGCTCCACGAGCTCGGCGCCCCACTCCGCCGAGGCATGCGTGGAGACGGCCTGGTAGGCAGCCTCGAAGTCGTCGATCGTCAGCCCGATGTGATGCCGCGTCGGAGCAGCATCGTCTTCGGCAAGGAAGAGGTGCAGTTGCAAGTCACCCACGCGGAGCCACTGGACAGGCGTGTCGAAGATCGGGGTCGGGATCCGCTCCATCCCGAACAACGTCTCGTAGAAGCGGGTTGATTCCTCGAGATCGTTGGCCGAGATGCTGACGTGGTTGATCCCGGTCGCCCGCACTGGCGCGAGTCTCACCGGTTTGTGCGCATAGGTCAAGTGCCCCAGAATCCACTCATCGCGATAGGCTCCACCTATGAAGTTCCGGCAGCTGGAGTGCTTCATCGCGGTGGTGGACGAAGGCTCCTTCACGCGCGCGGCGCGGCAGGTCGGCATCGCACAGCCCTCGTTGTCCCAGCACATCAAGGCGCTGGAGGAGGAGCTGGACGGCACGCTCCTCGAGCGCCTGCCCCGCGGCGTCTCGCTCACGCCGGCCGGGCGGGCACTGCTGCCCGAGGCACGGCTCGCCGTGCGCGCCTTCGAGCGGGGACGGCAGGGCGCGCGCGCCGCCCTCACGCTCGAGCTCGGGGAGCTCGAGATCGCGACCGTGCTCTCAATGGCAGTCGGCGTGCTGCCCGCGCACATCGGTGTCTGGCACGAGCGCCATCCCAACATCTCGATCCGGATCCACGAGTTCCGTCACCGCCACCTGCTCGAGGACGCCGTCGAGCAGGGCGTCGCGGACTTTGCACTCGGTCCGCGGCCGATGCGCCGCTGGGACGGCCCGCTCGAGACGGTCACCTGGGAGGAGTTCGTCCTCGTCGTCACGAGCACCGACCCGCTCGCGGACCGGAGCGACGTTGCGCTCGACGACCTCCGCGAACGTGAATGGGTGCTCTACCACCCCGACCATGGCCTCGCGAACGTCGTGGACGACATCTGCCGGCGCGCCGGCTTCCGCGCCCGGGGCACGGTCCGCACCTCTCAGGCGGAGGGAGCGGTCCGCCTCGCCGCCGTCGGGGTCGGCGTTGCGCTGGTCCCCGACAACATCGTCAGCCCCGGCATCGACTGCACGGTGCTCCGCTTCCGGCCGCGCCTGATCCGCGACGTCGCGGTCTATGCGCGCAGCGACTGGTCGCCGACTGCGGCGGCGTTCGTCGAGGTGCTTCGCTCGAACCCGCGGGCGCGCCCGGCGGGTGCCGTGTCGATCGAGCTCTGAGGCTCTCTACCATGGAGCCGATGCGCTTCGCACCACTCGCCGTCGCCGCGCTCCTGCTCGCCGGCTGCGGCGGGACCTCGTCGCCCAAGGCGACGTCCACGACGACCGCCTCCGCACCGAGCTTCGCGGGGGCGCGCGCCCGGACCACGGGCGCGGGGCCGGTCGGCTTCAAGCAGTTGATCGAGGCGCATGTGGGCGGCAGCACCGTCACGGCCGAAGAGAACGGCACCGTCTCGTTCACGGAGCGGCGCGCCCGCCTCTACAAGCAGATCCCGGGCTCACCGGTGCCCGAAGAGCTGGTGCTGCTCGGGCCGTTCATCTACGCGAACGCGAACATCCAGGCGGCGCTCGCGGACCCGTCCGTCAAGCCCTGGACGAAGCTCGACACGCGACGGCTGACTGCGAAGCAGCGGCGGACGCGGCCGGACGAGCTCGCCCATGTGGTTGCACCGGCCTATCTCGCCGACGGCGTCGCCGCGCCCCGGCAGGCGGGCAGGGCGGCGAACGGGACGACGCGGTTCACGGGCGTGGTCGACCCGACCCGCCTCGCGCGGCGCGTGCCGCCGTCTGTCCGGGCTTCGATCGCGACGGCCGTGACCAACGACTATGCGGCGAAGCCCTTCCCCGCGACGTTCTGGCTCGACGACCGCGGACGCATCCGGCGGGTCCGCGTCGACTACCGCACGCCGCAGGGATCGCGGATCAGCATCGACACCTCGTACTCCGGCTTCGGCTCGAAGGTCGACGTCACCCTCCCTGCCGCGGGCGACATCGCCACCGTCAGTCCGTAAGCGCTCGCTCCCAGGCGAGCGCGGCGCCGAGTACGACCTCGTCGCGGGGCGCGATCAGCTGGAGGTCGCCGATCGCGATCGCGGCCCAACCGAGCACGTTGAACGGGCGCAGGAACGCCGTCGCCGGGATGCGGACGGCGAGCTCGTCACAGTCGACCGGCGGCAGGTCGACTCCGAGCACCGGCGCGACGTAGAGGTCGACGTCCGGCCGGAGCCGACGCCACACGGCGACCGATGCGCGGGCGCGCTCAACCTCGGCCGGATCGAGATCCTGGGCGAGCTCGAGCTTCGCTCGCACGTTCTCGCCATACTCGTCCGCCCGCGCCGGGAACGTCGCGCGGTGCGCGTGCGCCGCCTCGGCGAAGAACAGCGGCCAGGTGTCGTCGGGTGGCTCGGAGATCGACGTCTCGACGCACACGCGCGCCGAGAGACTCGAGCCGGTCGACGTACACCTCTGCGGCGCGGTTCTCGGGCAGAGCCGGCCCGCCGACCGACGGCGGCCTCGTGAGCAGCCCGATCCGAAGACCGGCGAGACGGGGCTCCGGCAACGGCGCCTGCGCGAGGATGGACCACATGGTCGCGACCTCCGCGACGGTCGTTCCCATCGGCCCGACCGTGTCGAAGGAGGGACAGAGCGGAAACACGCCGTCCACCGGGATCCGGCCCCAGCTCGGCTTCAGGCCGACCACGCCGCAGCACGACGCGGGCAGCCGGATCGAGCAGCCGGTGTCCGTTCCGATTCCGATGTCGCACATCCCGGCGGCGAGTCCAGCGGCGTTCCCACCCGACGAGCCGCCGGTCGTCCTACCTGGGTGGCGCGGATTCTGCACCGTCCCGTACCACGGGTTCTGGCTGGTGACGCCCCACGCAAACTCGTGCAGGTTCGCCTTGCCCACGACGACCGCGCCGGCGCCGATGAGCCGCTCGACCGCGGTCGCCGTTCGCGTCGGGACATGGTCCGCGTGCACCTGCGAGCCGTAGGTCGTGCGAATCCCGGCCGTGTCGATCAGATCCTTGACGAGCAGCCTGCGCCCGTGCAAAGGGCCCGGCAAGGCGGGAGCCGGCTCCACCTCTGTGATCACGGCGTTGAACGCGTCGGTCACGGAATCAACGCGACGGCCTCGACCTCGACCCGCGCGCCGGGGATCGCGAGGCGGCTGACCTCGACGAGCGTGCTCGCGGGCCGCGACGCACCGAAGACCTCCTCCCGCACCGCGTTCACCGCCGGCCGGTCGTCGACGTCCACGAGGAACACGGTGACCTTCACGATGTCCGCAAAGCTGCCGCCCGCGGCGGTGAGCACCACAGCGATGTTCGCGAACACCTGCTTCGCCTGCGCCACCACATCGCCGGGCACGAGCGCGCCGGCGGAGTCGACCGGGACGCAGCCCGAGATGAAGAGCAGGTCGCCGGCCCACACCGCGTCGGTGTAGTGGCTGATCGGCTCCGCCAGCTCGGGCACGCGCAGTTCTTCGCGCGCTCTCACGATGCGCCCTGCTCGGCCGCCGCGCGGATCGCGCTGAGCGTCGTTCGCGGCGTGATCGCCTCCGGGTCGATGCGCAGAGCGATCACCGCGGGCCGTCCGGACTCGAGCGCGCGCTCGAGTGCGGCGGGGAACTCTTCAGTTCGCTCGACCGTCTCACCGTGCGCCCCGAACGAGCGCGCGTAGGCGCCGAAGTCGGGGTTGACGAGGTCGGTGCCGACGACGCGGCCGGGAAACTGCCGCTCCTGGTGCATCCGAATCGTGCCGTACATGCCGTTGTCGACCACGATGATCAGGATCGGCAGCCCGTACTGGACCGCGGTCGCAAGCTCCTGCCCCGACATCAGGAAGTCACCGTCGCCGGAGAAACAGATCACGTCGCGGTCCGGCAGCAGGCCCTTGGCTGCAAGCGCCGCCGGCACGCCGTACCCCATCGCACCACTCGTCGGAGCGAGCTGGCTCGGGAAGTCGTGGAACCGCCAAAAGCGGTGCACCCAGACCGTATGGTTGCCCGCGCCGTTGCAGACGATCGCGCTCGGGAGGCGCGTCCGGAGGCGGGCAAGGCAGTCGCCGACGTCCACAGGCCCGGGAATCGGGTCGTGCTGCCGCCACGCCTCGTAGTCCGCCCGGGCCAGCGCCGTCCACGCCTCCCAACACGGCTCGACGCGCAGGTCGCGGATCGCAGCACCGAACTGCTCCATGCCCGAGAGGATCGGCAGGTCGGCCTGGTACACACGGCCGAGCTCCTCGGCGCCGGGATGCACGTGCACGAGCTTCTGCCGCGGTCGCGGCACGTCGAGCAGCGTGTAGCCGGAGGTCGTCATCTCGCCGAGCCTGGGGCCGACGACGAGCAGGAGATCTGCGCCCCGCACCCGCTCGGCGAGCGCCGGGTTGAGGCCGATGCCGACGTCACCGGCATAGCTCGGCGAGTCGTTGTCGATCGCGTCCTGTCGGCGGAACGCCGCACCTGCGGCGATTGAGTTCGCCTCGAGGAACGACTGCAGGTCGGCCGCAGCGGCAGGCGTCCAGCCGCCGCCCCCGATGATCGCGAACGGCCGCTCGGCCCGCTCGAGCAACTGACGCAGCGAATCGAGATCCGAAGCCGCGGGGCTCGGTTGGTTCCGCTGGAACCGAGGGGCGTCGGCGGCGTCGCTCGCTGCAGCGAGCATGTCCTCCGGCAGCGCGAGCACGACCGGGCCGGGACGGCCTGCACAGGCGGTCGTGTAGGCGCGCGCGATCAACTCGGGGATCCGGTCGACGTGGTCGATCTGTGCGACCCATTTCGCGAGCGGCCCGAACATCCGCCGGTAGTCGATCTCCTGGAACGCCTCGCGCTCCTCCTGGACCGACGACACCTGCCCGACGAGCAGGAGCATCGGCGTCGAGTCCTGGAACGCCGTGTGCACGCCGACCGACGCGTGCGTCGCGCCCGGTCCGCGCGTGACCAAACAGACGCCCGGACGGCCGGTCAGCTTGCCGTAGGCCTCCGCCATGTTCGCCGCGCCCGCCTCGTGGCGGCACGTGACGAGCCGGATCGGCGAGTCGTAGAGGCCGTCGAGCAGCCCGATGTAGCTCTCGCCCGGGACGCAATACGCGACCTCCGTGCCGTGAACCGCCAACTGGTCGGCGAGCAGCTTGCCGCCGGCGCGGCTCACAGACGTTGCTCGAAGTAGACGTGCGCCCGCTGGAGCTTCGGCTTCTCGTCGTCGGCCGGGTCGACGTAGCGAATCGTCCGCTTTCCCTCCCACTCCTGGGGCAGGACCAGCACTCGCACGAAGACCGTCTCCTCGGTCTCCGACGCCGCTGCGAAAACGGGATCCGGGCCGGTCTCGTACCACCACTCGAACGGCCCATACTCGTGCGACGAGCCTTGCGTGTCGATCCTGATGCGCCCCTCGAGCAGCACCCGGAGCCCTGGGCCCGGGTGGGTGTGCAGATGCGCGACGCTCCCCGGCGGGAAGGCGACGCGGTCGCACCGCACGAGCCATTCGCCGGCCGGCCGCTCCGTCAGCTCCCACACCAGCGCGTGCCCATCGACGCGCGCTGCGCCGAACGCCGCCCGGTCCTCCGCGACGTCGTAGACGACGCGATCACCCGGGCCGGTCTCGACGCCGTCGGGATGCTGCGCGAGCTCGAGGATCAATGGAAGGTCTGGCCCCCGTCGATCACGATCGACTGGCCGGTGATGAAGCCCGAGCCCGGACCGCAGAGGAAGACCACGGCCCCGACGACGTCTTCGGGCATCTGGTCCCGCTGGAGCGTCCGCGCCGACACCGAGACGTCGCGGAGCTTCTCGATCACCTCGGGATGCGCTTCGACGCCCGCCGACAACGTGAAGCCCGGCGCGACGCAGTTGACCAGCACGTTGTCCTTCCCGATCTCCTTCGCGAGCGCCCGCGTGAGGGCGACGATCGCCCCTTTCGACGTGACGTAATGGAGCAGGAAGGGCACCCCGCGAAACGGCGTGCCCGAAGAGATGTTGACGATCCTGCCGCCGCCGCCGGCCCGCATCACGGGCACAACGGCACGGCACATCAGAAACATCGAGGCGACGTTGACGTCCATCACCTTGCGCCACTCGTCGAGCGGGATCTGCTCGAACGGCCGCATCTCGAGCGAGGCGTAGACGCCGGCGTTGTTGACGAGGATGTCGACCGTGCCACAGCGCTCGACCACCTCGTCGACGAGATGCCGGACGTCGTCCTCGTTTGCCACGTCCGCGGCGATCCCGACGCCCTCCGGGAACGAGGCTGCAGCCTCCTCGGCGCCCTGCAGGTCGGCCACGACGATCCGCGCGCCGGCGGCTGCGAGCCCCTCGGCGATCGCGCGGCCGATCCCCTGGGCCGCGCCGGTGACGATGGCGACCTTGCCCTGCATCAGCGGATCGGCGAGAAGGCGGTTGGGATCAGGATGCGGTTCTGCTGGGTGTGCAGCAGCGGCTGCAGCCTGGCCAGGAAGTCGCGCCACTGTTCGTCGGCCTGCAGTGCTGCCCGGCGCTCCTCACGCTCGGCGTAGTTCGCGTAGCCCCACATCGACGTGTAGGTCGAGAGCGCGCCGATATCGGTGGTGAACACGCCGATCAGGTTCCCGAGGTGGCGCTGCTGCAGCTCGATCCCCTCGGTCTGGTACATGCGCACGACCTCGTTCAACTTGCCGGTGAAGACGTGGTAGTCGCGCTGCTCGACGATCACGCGCCGACCCCGTCCGGGCACAGATGCGTCAGCCGAGGCGCCGAGCTCATCCTCGGATCATAGGCAGGGTCACCCGGTCAGTGCCGCCGCGATGCCGACACACGTCTCGACGACGGCGACGTTCTGCATCGCGTAGCTCAGGGCGGCGTTCTGCCATTCGTCGTCGACAGTCGAGGTGCCGTCGGAGGCGACGATCGCGCGATAGCCGGCGTCGGCTGCATGCCGGGCGGTGTGCTCGATCGACATGTTCGTCCACGCGCCGCTGATGATCAGCGTCTCGACGCCGAGACCGCGCAGCAGGATGTCGAGTCGCGTCTCATAGAAGCCGTTCATGCGCATCTTCTCGACCACGTGGTCGCCCGGCTGCGGTTCGAGTCCCTCGGCGGGAGCGGCTCCCCAGGTGCCGCGGACGAGCGCGTTCGCGCCCTTCACGCCCTCGAAAAGCGGTGCGTTCTGCTTCAGGCCGGGCGCTCCGGCCTCGACGATGTACCAGATGTGAATCACGGGCACGCCGGCGGCACGGCAGGCCTCGGCGAGTCCCTTGACGTTCGCAACCACGTTCTGGCTGGTCGCGTGCGCCGGCGCACCGGAGTCGGCGAACGCGCCGCCTTCGATGATCACGTCGTTCTGGAGATCCTGGATCACCAAGGCCGACGTCTTCGGGTCGATGCTATCCACGATTCTGGTCTCCTAACGCATGTAGCCGAGCTTGTTGCCAGCGACCTTCATCCGCACGCGATAGACCGAGGTCGAGGCCGGAATGTAGAGGGTGCTCCAGTCGTCGTCGCCCCAGTTCACGTTGCCGACGTTCTCCGGCACCAGGATGACGCCGAGGTGCTCGCCGTCGGGCGCGAAGATCCAGACACCTTTCGGGCCCGTGACGTAGACGTTGCCCCGCTCGTCGAGCTTCATCCCGTCGACGAGCTCGCCGCTCGCCAGGTCACCGGTGCCGATTCCCTCGGCGAAAACGCGGCCGTTCGAGAGCGCATGGCCCGGGCCGACGTCGAAGACTCGAATGTGCGCGTGCACCGTGTCGTTGATGTACAGCTGCGACTCGTCGGGTGTGAAGCAAAGACCGTTCGGCTGTGCGAAGTCGTCGATCAGGAGCTGCAGGTCGCCGCCGCCCGCGGGGAGGCGGTAGACGCCCTGGAAGTCGAGCTCCTGCTCCCGCTCGAGACCGAACCCGGGCATCCGCCCATACGTCGGGTCGGTGAAGATGATGGAGCCGTCGGAGGCGACGATCACGTCGTTGGGGCTGTTCAGCTCGCGCTCGCCCCAGTGGGAGGCGAGCGTCTCCCGCGTTCCGTCGGGCGACTCGCGCACCAGGGAGCTCGTGACGTGCTCACAGACGATCAGGTTGCCGTGGTCGTCGCGCGTCATCCCATTGCACTTGTTGCTTGGATCGCGCAGCACAGTGACGCCTTCGGTTGGATGCCAGCGGCGGCGTTTGTCGCCCGGCATGTCGCTGAAATGAAGCGACCCGTCGGCCGTCCAGATCGGGCCTTCCGTGAACGAGAATCCCGTTGCGACCCGCTCGACTTCGGCGGTCTCGTCGACCAGCTCACGCACCCTGTCGGACTGAACCGAAACCGGCACTCCTGCTCCTTTACCTCGATGTGACCGGGCCGCGCGGCCCGCGAGCGAACGTAACACCCGCGCGCGGGCGCGTCCAGATGGAGCCTCAGCGCTCGACGTGGATGCGGCCCGCGGCCCCGCGCAGCGGACCACCGAGCCTGCCCGCGCGAAGCGCGAGCGCCTCGCCGAGGATCGAGACCGCTGTCTCGGCCGGGCTCTCGGCACCGATGTCGAGACCGGCCGGCCCGCGCAGGCGATCGAGCTGTTGCTCGGTCACGCCGGCTTCGACGAGGCGTTCACGCCGCTTCTCCTGCGCGCGGCGACTGCCGAGCGCGCCGACGTAGAACGCGTCCGAGCGCAGGGCCGCCGCGAGCGCGGGGATGTCGAACTTGTCGTCATGGGTCAGCACGACGACCGCGGTGTCGCGATCGGGGCGAATCTGCGCGAACGCAGGCTCGGGCCAGTCGACGACGATCTCGTCGGCGCTCGGCACCCGCTCGGGCGTGGCGTACTGCGCTCGCGCATCGACGCAGATGGTGCGCCACCCGACCTGCTTCGCCGCGGCGCAGAGCGCCTCTCCCGTGTCGACGGCACCGACGACGACGAGTCGTGGCGCCGGGCCGAACACATCCGCGAAGACCTTCAACGCCTCGTGCTCGAACATGCCGCTGCGGCGCTGTTCGGCGGCGAGCGGCGCGAGCCCGAGAGGATCGTCTCCGATCACCCGATCGCGGTCGAGCAGCACGAGCACCTTGCGGCCGACTTCCCGGTCGCCCTCGACGACGGTGAACAGCACTGCGCGCTCGTCGCTGTGCGCGAGCGCGAGCAGGTGGTCGGTGAGCGTCAATCCAGCCGCTCGAGGAAGACGTCGATCTCGCCGCCGCACGGCAGACCGACGCCGAGCGCCTGATCGTCGGTGATCCCGTAGCTCAGGAGCCTCGGCTCACCGGAGTCGATCACCTCACGCGCCTGGACCGCGACGTCGTTCTCGACGCAACCGCCGGAGACGGAGCCGCACATCTCGCCACGCTCGGAGATGGCGAACTTGGAACCGATCGGCCGCGGCGCCGAGCGGCGCGTCGCGACCACGGTCGCGACCGCGACCCGTTCCCCGCGCTTTCGCCAGCGCTCGACCTCTCCGACGATCTCCTTCACGCTGCATGCCTCCGTTCGATTCCTGCAAGGACTGTACCGAGCGCCTCCAGGCTGGCGAGATCGTGCCCGGAGACGAGCCGGTCGACGTAACCGTACGCCGCGCGCATGCCGCCCGTGAGCGGCTCGTAGTCCGGGTGGCCCTTCAAGGGGTTCACCCACACGACGGCGAATGCCTGGCGCGCGAGACGCTCCATCTGAGCCGCGACGAGCCCAGGGTCGCCGCGCTCGCAGCCGTCGGAGAGAATGACGACGACGGCGCCGCGTGTCAGCGCACGCCTCCCCCACTCGTCGTTGTACGCCTTCAGCGATTCGCCGATCCGCGTGCCGCCGGACCAGTCGGTCACCCGTTTGGCCGCTGCCGCGAGCGCAGCCTCGGGGTCGCGAACGCCGAGCTCCGGCGTGAGCCTCGTCAGGCGCGTGCCGAAGGCGAACGTCTCGACGCCGCGCCCGGACCCTCGCGCCGCATGCAGGTAGAGCAGCAGAGCGCGCGCGTACGCGTCCATCGATCCGGAGACGTCGAGCAGGAGCACGAGCTTGCGCGGCCCCAGTGCGCGGCTCCGGTAGGCACGGTTCACCGGATCGCCGCCGGTCGAGAGCGACGCGCGGACGAGCGCCCGCACGTCGAGCACGTCGCCATGCCGCTCGGGCCGCAGCCGGTGAGTGCGACGCCGCGGACGACCCACGGCGATCTGGCGAATCAGGACGCGAGCCCGTGCGAACTCCTCCGTCGTCATCGAGGCGAAGTCGCGTGTCCGGAGGAGCTCGTCGTAGCTCCAGGCCCCCACCTCGATCTCGCCGCCGTCGAGCTCCGGCCCGGCGCCCGGCGTTCCGCCCTTCCGTCGCCGGCCGGCCCGCGACGGCGGCTCGACCTCGCGGGAGCGCCGTGACGCAGGCACGCGCAGGAACCACGCGTTGAAGGCGCGGTCGAACGTCTCGAGCTCCTCGCGCCGGGCGACGAGCGTCTGACGGAGCGTCCAGTACACGTCCTCCTGACGGGCGAGGTCGATCGCGTCGAGGCCGCGCAGGGCATCCGCGATGCGCCGCGGGCCGATCTCGAGCCCGCCCTCGCGGAGCACACGGCCGAAGACGACGACGTGGCGGACGACGGCGTGCTCGCCACGGGCCGCGAGCTGCTCAGCCACGAGCGGTGTCGACGAGACCGGCGAGCGCCTCGTCGCGAATCGAGAGCAGGTCGTCGTGGTACTTGAGCAGCGACCCAAGCGTCGCCTGCACGTTCTCCACGTCGAGCTCCTGCTGGCCGAGGGCCGTCAGCGCGCGCACCCAATCGATCGTCTCGGCGAGGCCGGGCGGCTTCTGCAGGTCGAGCGAACGCAGCTCGGCCGCGAACCGCGCCGCTTCCTCCGCAAGCCGTTCGGGCACGCCCGGCACCCGGAGCTCGACGATCTGGATCTCACGCGCCACCGTGGGATGGTCGATCCAGTGGTAGAGGCAGCGGCGCTTCAGCGCGTCGTGGAGCTCGCGCGTGCGGTTCGAGGTGAGAATCACGTAGGGCCGCTGCTCGGCCTCGATCGTCCCGAGCTCGGGGACCGTGACCTGGAAGTCGGAGAGCACTTCGAGCAGAAACGCCTCGAACTCCTCGTCTGCGCGGTCGATCTCGTCGATGAGGAGCAGAACGCGCTCCTTCGACTCGATCGCCTCCAGTACCGGTCGGCGGATCAGGAATTCGCGGCCGAAGAGCTCGGACTCGTCGACCGTCCCCTCCTGGGCGGCGCGGATGTGCAGCAGCTGGCGAGCGTAGTTCCACTCGTAGACCGCGTGGGCGATGTCCAGCCCCTCGTAGCACTGCAAGCGGATCAGCGGCGTGCCGAGCGCGCCCGCGATGGCCTTCGCCGCTTCGGTCTTGCCGACGCCGGCCTCCCCTTCGAGCAGCAACGGCTTCTCGAGCGTCAGCGCAAGGTAGAGCGCGGTCGCAAGACCCCGGTCTGCGAGATACGACGCGCTCGTCAGCGCGGAGTCGAGCTCGTCGATCGAGGCGAACTCCATGGACGGACACAGTAGAGGCTCGGTGCACGCGGTTGCACCTTTCTGCGCGTGCGGCACGCGCTGCTTAGAATCGGCGCATGACAGCCGACGTGCTCTTTCCGACTTCCGCCGCCGAGGCGGCAACCATCTACGGCGACGGAGTGGACATCACGGTCGTCGGCGGCGGGACGATCCTGCTGCCCGAGATCGCAGCAGGGCGGATGAGACCCGAACGCGCGCTCATGCTGCACCGCACGGGCCTCGATGCGCTGCGCGTGGACGGCGACCGTGTCGTGATCGGCGCCATGGTCCCGATCTCGGCCCTGGTCGATTCGCCCGATACCGCCCTTTCCGGTGTCGCCGGCCACATCGCGGATCGCGAGGTGCGCGCGAGCGCGACCGTCGGCGGCAATCTCGCCGCAGCCGCCGGGACCGACTCACAACGCGGCGATCTCGGCGCACCGCTGATCGCGCTCGGAGCGCGCGTGCGCTCCACCGGCGCCGGCGGTGAACGGGTCGACGCCGTCGAGGATTTCCTGGCCGGCGACCGGAGCCGGCGCCTCGTGCTCGAAGTCGAATACGACCGTTTCGAGCGCCGCACCGGCGCGGCGGGCCTCCGTCGCCGCCACGCACATTCGTTCGCGATCGCCGGTGTCGTCGCCTGCATCCGGGCCGACGGCAGCGACCTGCGAGTCGGCGTCTGCGGTGTCGGACCAACAGCCGTCCGCTGCCGCGCCGTCGAAGCGAGCCGCGACGCGAGCGACGTGCTCGAGGACGTGGCCCCCGTCGATGATGCGGTCGCATCCGGCGCCTACCGCCGCGCGGTTCTGCCCAAGCTCGTCCGAGACGCCCTCGACCAACTGGAGCTCACATGAAGCTGATCGTCAACGGTGTCGAGGAGGCGATCACCAGCCCTCCGCTGACGCCGCTTCTCCACGTTCTGCGCGACGAGCTCGACATCACGAGCCCGAAGGCCGGCTGTCAGCAAGGCGGCTGCGGAGCCTGCACCGTTCTCGTCGACGGTGAGCCGCGCCGCTCGTGCCTCACTGCGGTCGCGACCGTCGAAGGCGCGTCGATCACGACGGTCGAAGGGCTCGGCGAGGCCGGCACGCTCTCCACGGTGCAGGCCGCTTTCTACAACTACTACGCCGCCCAGTGCGGGTTCTGCACCCCGGGCATGGTGATGGCCACCACGGCGCTGATCGAGCGCAAGGGCGGCGAGGTCGAGCGCGAAGACGTGCTCGAGGCACTCGGCGGCCACTACTGCCGCTGCACCGGCTACGTGAAGATCGTCGACGCGGTGATCGCGGCCTCGCGCGGCGATGTTTCGAGCGTCGAGGACGTGGCGCAGGGAAGTGCGGCATGAAGGCCGTCGGGGCACGCCTCCCACGGTACGACGGCGTGGGCCACGTCACGGGCCGCACGCAGTACGTCGACGATGTTCGCGTCGGCAAGACCCTCTGGGTGAAGGCGCTCCGCTCACCTCACCATCACGCGGCGATCACCTCGTTCAACACGGGCAAGGCCGAGGCTCTCGCCGGCGTGCGGGCGATCGTCACGCATGCCGACGTGCCGAAGAACGTCTACGGCCACCTCGAGGGCCTTGGTGTCCCCGCCGACGAGCCGCTGCTCGCCGACGGCGAGGTCCGCTACCGGGGTCAGCCGATCGCGGCTGTCGCAGCCGACTCGGAAGCCGCCGCGCTGGCGGCCGTCGAGGCGATCGAGATCACCTACGAGGAACGCCCGGCGCTCTTCGACATCCGCCAGGCTCTCGATCCGGACGCGCCGCAGATCCACCAGTGGGGCAACGTCTACCCGCACTACGGGCCGTACAACCACCGCCGCGTCCGGAAGGGCGACATCGACCGGGCCTTCGACCAGGCCGACCTGATCGTCGAGGGCGTCTACCGTCCTCAGGCGATCGAGCAGATGCCGCTCGAGACGCAGGTGGCTCTCGTCGTCCCCGAGGCAAACGGCCGGCTGACGATCTACTCGTGCACTCAGGCGATGTACTTCTCGATGGGCGTCGTCGCAGCCCATCTCCAGGTCCCGCTGAACAAGCTGAAGTTCGTCGGCGGCACCGTCGGCGGCGGTTTCGGCGGCAAGGTCGACACGGCTGCCGAGACGATCTGCGCACTGCTCGCGCTGAAGTCGCGCCGGCCGGTGAAGTGGCGCTGGACACGGGAGGAGGAGTTCCTGGCCTCGTCGACCCGCGCTCCCTGGCACATCGAGCTCACGGACGCGGTCTCGAAGGACGGCTGGATCCTGGGCCGGCGGACACTCACCCTCCACGACTCCGGGGCGTATGCGCGCTTCTCGCCGTACGGGCTCACGAAGCACGCGTTCCACCACTCGGGCGCGTACACGATCCCCAACCTCCGTTTCGACGGCTTCGTCGCCTTCTCGAACCGCGTGCCGACGACCGCGATGCGCGGCTTCGGGGTCACCTCCGTCTCGTTCGCGACCGAGACGCACATGAACCGCATCGCCGAGCAGCTCGGGATCGACCCGTGGGAGCTGCGGCTGAAGAACGCGAACCGCATCGGAGACACGAGCGGCAACGGGGTCGTCCTGCAGGATCCCTCGACCGTGCCCGTGACGCTCGCGGCTGCCGAGCGGGTCGGGATCGAGCTCCCGGCCGACTACCGGGCGATGACCTCGGAGCCGCGCAGCGGGGCCTTGCTGCCGGAGCACCTGGTCGCCCAGCAGAACCTCGAAGGAAAGGAAGCCTGATGGCCAAGCACAAGGGTCGCGGCTTCGCGACGATCGAGTACCCGACGGGCATGAACCAGAACGGCGATCCGAGCCAGGCGTGGATCAAGCTGAAGCCGGACGGCCGCGTCGACGTGTTCTCGGGCACGGTCGACATTGGTCAGGGCTCGAAGACCGTGCACACACAGATCGTCGCGGACGCGCTCGGCGTGCCGTACGACTGGGTGACGATGGACAACACGAACACCGACTCGTCGGCGGTGTGCACCGGCACCTTCGCGTCACGGGGCACGTTCATCGGCGGCAACGCCGTGCGCCTCGCGGCCGAGAAGGTGCGGGAGCGGATCCTCGACATCGCGTCGAAGGAGCTGGAGATCGACCCGGCCGACCTCGACATCGCCGACGGCGAGGTGATCGCCCGGGGCGCGCCGCAGAAGAAGATCAACGTCGCCGACGTCGCCGGCGCCGCCACCTACAACTACGGCGAGCTGATCAGCGGCTCCTCGACGGCGTTGAAGCCGTTCGCCGACGTCGACGACGCGACCGGCCAGGTCGAGATCGAGCCCCATTCGGCGATCTCGTACGCCGCCTGCGTCGCCGAGGTCGAGGTCGATGACGAAACCGGAGAGGTCGTCGTCCAGAAGATGGTGCAGGTCTACGACGTCGGACGCGCGATCAACCCGACGCTCGTCGAGGGACAGATCGAAGGCGGGGCGATCATGGGGCTCGGGCTGGCGCTGACCGAGAACAGCTACCCGTACTACCCGTCCGTCGAGCATCGCGGCGGCGAGTTCGGCGCCTATCTCGGGCCCGCGCTGAACGATCTGCCGGAGCTCGACAACGTGATCATCGAGAACCCTTCTGCCGACGGGCCGTTCGGGGCGAAGGCGATCGGCGAGATGGCCAACAACGCCCAGCCGCCGGCGATCGCGAACGCGATTCACGACGCGATCGGCGTCTGGGTGACCGAGATGCCCGCGACCCCGGACCGCATTCTCGCGGCGCTCGCGGAGAAGCGCGAGCCGACGCGGGACGGCAAGCGTGTGGTCTTCGACGAGCACATTTCGATCAAGGCCGTGTCGTCCGACGGCGGCGCGGCGTACTTCGGAACCGATGCCTGAGCAAAGCTCGGGACCGCGGCCCTTCCGCACCTGGAACGGCCGCGACTCCTGGGAGTTCGTGGACGGCGTGCGCCTGCACGCGATCGGCGGCGAGCAGGTGCTGCTCTGCCGGGTGCGGTACGAGCCGGGGAAGCAGGTCCCGTGGCACAAGCACGACGACACCGAGCAGGTGATGTTCCTGCTCGAAGGGGAGGTCGAGATGACGATCGAGGACGCGACGACGACGCTGCGCGCAGGCGACGTCGTGGTCGTCAACCGCGGCCTGCACCACAAGCTCTACTCGGAGCACGGCGTGACCTTCATGGAGGCGCTGGCGCCGGTTCCCCTCGATCATGTTCCCGACCGCGCGCTCGACCTCGTCCTCGGCCCCGACGGCGGCGCGCAGCACGTGGAGGCCTAGGAATGCCACTCGTTCGCGTCGAGCTGTTCGAGCGCCGGCTGACGCCGGAGCTCGAATCGCGCCTGATCGACACGCCTGACCGAGGCGCTGCTCGAGACGCTCGAGGCGCCCGAGCTCCGCTCCCACACCTGGGTGATCGTCGAGGGACATGACGCCCATCGCTGGGGCCGCGGCGGCAAGCCCTGGGACGAGGCCGAAGGCGCCTGAGCGCTGAACCGCCGCCGGAGAACCGACGAGAGCGAGCTCGACCGGAGCGCGCCCCGGGCACGACCTCGGCGGCCTCGCGGGCGTGCAAGAGCGTGGTGCGCACGATCAGCTTGGCGCGTGCATAGTTGTCGATCACCGTCGGGACCGGCGCCACCGGGCGGCCCAGCGCGTAGCCGGCCGCATTCGCCCCGATCTGCCGGTACGAGGCGAGCGTCAGCGACGGCGCCATGCCGAAGAGCTCGAGGTTGTCGAGCGGCTCCAGGTCGGCGCGGTGGATCAGCGCGGTTCCCTTCGACTGCAGTCCGACGGCGATGCCCGAGCCCGACAGCAGCGCACCGTCGTGGCCGATGAACGCCACGTCGGCAGAGCGGCGGACGCGCACGAGACGCGGCGTTCCACCCGCGCTCCGCACGCCGTCGAGCACTGCGTCGAGCACGTCGGCGTGGATGAGGCCGTTGATCGTCGCCCCGAGCACGTCGCCGAACGCGGGCCCGAGCGCGACCACCACCTCGTCGGGCTGCTCGCTCGGTCCGGCCGGGCCGAGCACGGTCACGACCGGCTCTGCCGACGGAGAACCGCCGAGCAGACGCGCGTCGATCGCGTGCGGGAGCCGGCGGAGACGCTCCCAGCGGTCGCCCTCCAGCCGGTAGCCGGTGCCGGGGCCGGTGTATCGGTTCGGGTCGTTGACCGCCGAGACGATCGTGCCGTCGCGACCGATAATCGCAGACGTCTGCAGGTAGTCGGCCGACACGCGCTGGCGCTGCATGTCGAAAACTGCAGCCGCAACATCCGGAAAGCCGCGGCGCTCGAGTGCGGCTGCGATCGTCAGACCGCTGATCTGTTCGTCGAGCACGCGGTCGCCGGCGAGCACGTCGGCGGCGCGATCGCGGTCCGGCAGGTCGCGCGAGTCGAGGCACGTAGCCGCCAGCTTCACCTCCTCGTCGCTGATCGGAGGGAAGCCGAGGTCCGCGAACACGGCCTGGACGGCACGCGCTGCGCGTGCGCGCACGGCGAGCGCGTCGGCTTCGGCGAGCGGCTCCAGGCCGGCGTCGACCTGCCAGTCGCGCTGCACGGTCAGCCACTCGTCGAGGTCATGTGAGTCGTAGTTTCCGCCGCCGAACATGTTGTCGTACCGCGGCATCGACGAGTAGCCCGAGGTGATGAAGTCGGTGCCGGGAAGGAACTGCCCCATCAGCTTGGCGGTCTTGCGAATCTCGGAGTGGCTCGCGATCGCGTCGTTCCCGGACGCGACCTCGAGGTCGAGCCACGCGGCGAGCACGTTCTCGGCGAGCACCTCGCGGGTCCCGCCCGGGACCGAGAGAGCCAGTGCGACACACGAGATGGAGCCGTTCTGGACGCCCTGCGAGCCGGCCGCGCGGATCAGCGAAAGGCACCGCGCCTCGAGGTAGAGCATCGACTTGCCCTCCGACTCGCCCATCAGCGCCTCCGAGCCGCCGCCGGAGGTGAAGCGAACCTTCACGCCGCGCGAGGCGTAGGCCGAGGCGAGCAGCGCCTTCGACCAGGGCGTGTCGTCGCCGTCGACGAAGACGGGCTCGGTTCCGTAGACAGACAGCGTCTCTGCATAGGTGACGAGACCCTGGATCGCGAGCCGCAGGTTCAGGCGCTCCTCGACGGCGCACTGGGTCATCACGCCCGGGCGGCCGGTCTGCGAGCCGATGAGCAGGGCGATCGCGTTCAGCGGTGCATACCGCGAGACACCGACGGTCGTCTCGAGCTCGGCGAACCCGCGGGCCGCCGCCTCCGCCGCATCGGCGGCGAGCAGCGCCGGATTCTCCTTCAGATTGGTCACGTGCGCCTGGTTCGCCGGCGCGCGGCGCGCCCGCAGCTTCTTCAGGGCGAACATCAGCTCGACCGGGTCGAGCATCGCGACCACAGCCGCAAGTCGCGCGGGCGTCAGGCCGCGCGAGAGCCGCACGAGCGCGCCTCGGTCGACGTCGACGTCGACGAGCTGCCGGGCGATCTCGGCATCGCTCAGGGCGGCTGCGGCCTCCGCGACCTCGAGGTCGATGCCGTAGCTCGCGACGAAGTGGTCGAGCGCATCCCAGCTCTCGCGGCCACGGCCGTCGATCTCGACGATCGCCCCCTCGGAGATCACGAGCGACGCCGCCGGGTCGTTCGGCCCGTTCATCGCGACGAGGCCGAGCTCGGCGAGCGGCTCGATCAGAACCTCGCGCCGGAGCGGCCGCTCCTCGCGCGCGACGTACCGGGCCGAGCGCTCCTCAGGCTGCAAGGAGGCCCCGCGTGGCATAGACGCGCAAGGCATCGCGGACGAACGCCGCGGTCAGCGGCGCATCGACCGCCTCGAGGCGGTCGGCCCACGACTCGAGGTCGACGGCGGAGGAGCGACCGGGCCGAAGAGCGGTGTAGATCTCCAGGATCGTCTCGTCGGGGAGCGGCGCGAGCTCGGCAGCGCGCCGGAGGTTGTCGGCGAGCTGCGGCCGGCCGGCCGCAGCTGCCACCTCGGCCTGCAGGCGAAGAGTCGCCGGCGTCGCCCGGAGCTCGGCAGCGTCGAGACCGTCCTCGAGCCGCAGCTCCTCGAGCGAGAGCCCGCCCGGCGTCGTGACGAGGTCGGGCCGTTCGGACCCGAGTGGGTAGTCGCGCTGCGGGTCGAAGGCCACCGCAGAAAACGGTATACAAATGCGCCATGAGCAACCACTACGACTTCTCCGCCCGTGTCGCGCTCGTCACCGGCGGCGCGAGCGGGATCGGTGCCGCGTGTGTCGAGCGCTTTCGAGACGGCGGTGCCGACGTGCACGTCTTCGACCTCGCGAACGGAGACGACGTGCGTGACTCGGCGCAGCTTTCGGCCGCCGTGGCGCAGCTGCCCCGGCTGGACGTGCTCGTCTGCGCGGCCGGTGTCGGTGGTGACTCGCTGCACACCGAGGAGGTGAGCGACGAGGAGTGGGAACGCGTGCATGCGATCAACCTGAACGGCGTCTTCTACGCCAACCGCGCCGCGATCCCGAAGATGAAGGCGGGAGGCTACGGCCGCATCGTCAACATCGCCTCGATCGCGGGCAAGGAGGGCAACCCGATGGCGGGTGCCTACTCCTCGTCGAAAGGCGCCGTGATCGCGCTCACGAAGGCGATCGGCAAGGACGTCGCCGGCTCCGGGATCCTCGTCAACTGCATCGCGCCGGCGGTGATCAACACGCCCATCCTGGGGCAGATCTCGGCCGAGCACATCGCCTACATGACGGCCCGGATCCCGCTTGGCCGGGTCGGGGAACCGAACGAGGTCGCGGCGCTCGTCAGCTGGCTCGCGAGCGAGGAGATGTCGTTCTCGACGGCCGCCTGCTACGACATCTCCGGCGGACGGGCGACGTATTGATCCGCTTCGTCCGCGCGCGAACGGACGAAGGAGTTGCGCGGGTCGGACGGATCGAGGGCGAGCTCGTCAGCCTGCTCGACCACGACGAGCCGCTGGCCGCGCTGCGCGGCGAGGGGTCGGTCGAACGCGTCGTCCCGCTTGCATCCCTCGTGCTCCTGCCCCCGGTCGAGGCCCCCGAGATCTGGTGCGCGGGCGTCACGTACGAGCGCAGCCGTGACGCGCGGGTCGAGGAGGCCCGGACAGACGCACGGGACGTCTACTCGCTCGTCTACGACGCCGACCGGCCCGAGCTCTTCCTGAAGGACGCTGCGATGCGCCGCACCGTCGGCCCGGGAGGGTCGATTCGCGTGCGGGGCGACGCCCGGTGGAACGTGCCCGAGCCGGAGCTCGGCCTCGTGCTGGGCGACGACGGCACGCCCGTCGCGGTGACGATCGGCAACGACGTGTCGAGCCGCGACATCGAGGGCGCGAACCCGCTGTACATCCCGCAGGCGAAGATCTTCGCCGGAGCGTGTGCCATCGGCCCCGCGCTGGCCGTACCTGAGGACTGGGCGGCGCCGCTCCCGATCCGGCTGCGGATCACGGGGCCCGGCGGGGACGAGCTCTTCGCCGGCGAGACCTCGACCGCACGGATGAAGCGCTCCCCACGCGAGCTCGCAGACTGGCTCGTGCGCGATAACCCCGTGCCGCCCGGCTCGGTGCTCTTGACCGGTACCGGTCTCGTGCCTCCCGACGACTACACGTTGGAGCCGGGCCATGTGGTGGAGATCGCGATCGAGGGCATCGGCGTGCTCAGCAACCCGGTCGCGGCATGAGGGCGATACGGTGGGGAGCGCATTCGGCCCGACACGAAAGGTGACCTGACGTGAGCGACGTTCTCGACGCACCATCCCGCGCGGCACGCCTCAACTACGTCGGCGGCGCATGGGTCCCATCCGCCTCCGGCGCGACCTACACACGTGTCAACCCGATGCGGCCCCACGAGCAGGTCGGCGAGTTCTCGGCTTCGACGGAAGCCGACGCGGACGCAGCGGTGACTGCCGCGGCAGGGGCGTTTCCCGCGTGGTCGAGGCTCCCGGCAGCGCGGCGCGCCGGTTATCTGAACGCGGCGGCGGCGGCGCTCGAGGCGCGCAGCGAGGAGATCGCCCGCGACATGTCGACCGAGATGGGCAAGCCGTTGCGTGAGGCACGCGGCGAGACGGCACGTGCCTCGCAGATCCTGCGGTTCGCCGCGGGTGAGGCGTTTCGCGCGGTCGGCGAGCACTTCGAGCAGTCGCTGACCGGCGCGCAGGTGTCGACCCGCAGGCGCCCCGTGGGCGTCGTCGGGCTGATCACGCCCTGGAACTTCCCGATCGCCATCCCGGTCTGGAAGCTCGCCCCCGCGCTCGTCTACGGCAACACCGTCGTCCTGAAACTGGCCTACGAGGCGCCGGTGACCGGGCTGCACGTCGCCGAGGCCTTCGCAGAGGCCGAGCTCCCGGCCGGCGTCCTCAACGTGCTCACAGGCCGCGGCTCGACGGTCGGCGCCGCGCTCGTCGACGACCGGCGCGTGCGCGCGATCTCGTTCACCGGCTCCGTCGCCACCGGGCACGGCGTGCGCGACCGCGCGACGAAGGCGGGCAAGCGCGTCCAGCTCGAGCTCGGCGGCCACAACCCGATGATCGTCATGGACGACGCCGACCTCGGGCGCGCAGTCGAGGCCGCGTATGCAGGCGCCTTCTGGTCGGCCGGCCAGAAATGCACCGCGACGCGGCGCATCTATGTCCAGGATGCGGTCTACGAGCCCTTCCGCGAGCAGTTCCTCGCGCGAATCGAACGCGGCCGGACCGGAGATCCGCTCGACCCGGACGTGGAGGTGGGACCGATCGTCAACGAGGCCCAGTTCGACGAGATCGTGGCGGCGATCGCACGCGGCCGATCCGACGGCGGCACCGTGATCGCGGGCGGCGAGCGAGCCGACGAGCACGGATTCCTGCTCCCGCCGACCGTCTTCGAAGACGTCGCCGACGACGCGTTCCTCTCGTGTGAAGAAGTGTTCGGGCCCGTCACCTCGCTCTACCGGTTCGCGAGCCTCGACGAGGCGCTGACGCGTGCAAACGCAGTCGAGTTCGGCCTGTCGACGGCGATCTTCACCTCGAACCTGGCGAGCGCGACCCGCTTCACGAACGAGGCCCAAGCGGGCTTGATCCACGTCAACTCGCAGACGGCCGGCGCGGAGGTGCACGTTCCCTTCGGCGGCATCAAGGCGAGCGGGTTCGGCCCACACGAGCAGGGTCGGGCGGCGATCGAGTTCTACACCGAGACGGTGACCATCTACGTCGACCCATGAGCGCCGGAGCCGAACGGTTCCTCGTCACGGGCGCACTGGGGTGCATCGGCGCCTGGACCTGCGCTGTCCTGGCGGAGTCCGGCACCTCGGTGGTCGGCTTCGACCTCGGGACCGACGACCGGAGGCTGCGGCTGGTCGGCGCCGGGGACGTGCCGGTCACGCGCGGCGACATCACCAACCGTGCGGCCCTCGACCGGCTGCTCGACGAGCATGCGATCACGCACGTCATCCACCTCGCGGCGCTGCTGATCCCGCAGATCAAGGCGAGCCCGCCGCTCGGCACGGCGATCAACGTCGGCGGGACCGTCAACGTCCTCGACGCAGCGAAGACGCGGAGCATCCGCGTCGCGTACGCCAGCTCGGCCGCGGTCTACTCGCAGGCGGACGACCACGGCGGACCGGTGCCGAACGACGCGATCGGGCACCCGACGACCTTCTACGGCGTCCACAAGCAGGCCTGCGAGGGCCTCGCGCGCATCTTCTGGGAGGAGGAGCGAGTCGCCTCGATCGGCATCCGCCCGTTCATCGTCTACGGCCCCGGCCGCGATTCCGGGCTGACCGCGTCGCCGAGCCTCGCAATGGCCGCCGCTGCTCGAGGCGAGAGCTCGCAGATCGCATTCGGCGGGCGTACGCAGCTCCAGTTCGCGCCGGACGCGGCGCGCGTCTTCGTCGCCGCGGCACGCGCTGCCGTCGAGGGCGCCCGCGTCTTCAGTCTCGGCGGGCCCGCGGTCGCCGTCGCCGATGCAGCTCGCGCGATCGAGGCAGTCGCGGACGTCTCGTGCACCGTCGACGAGGCGACGCTGCTCCCGTTTCCCGACGAATTCGACAACGGGACGCTCGAGGATACCGTCGGACCGATCAACTGGACCCCGCTCGAGGAGGGTGTGCGCCTGACGATCGACCGGCTGCGAGCCGCGCCGGACTGAACGACGCGTCGACGACGATCAGCACAGCCGATGCGGCCACGAGTGCGCCGATGACCGCGTCGAAGCCGCCGGTTACGTCGCGCAGAGCGCCGAGGAGAAGCGGCGACAGAGCAGAGAGGGTGTAGCCGACGCCGAGCATCATCCCGGCGAGCGCGGCCACCTCCGCGGGGCGGTCGGCTGCGTCGAGCGGGAGGGTCATCGTCAGCGGGAAGAGCGGACCGATGGCGAGCCCCAGCAGGACGACCCACCCCCACCCGCCGGCCGGCCACAGGAGGATCCCGAGGAGCGCCACGAACTGCAGCGAGGCCGCGCCGGCGAGCCAGTCCCGCCGCGCGCCCCAGTGGTCTGCCGCCCACGCGACCAGGAAGCCGCACGGGATCGTCACCGTGTTCAGGACGGCGAGCAGCCCACCGGCGGACGACTCGCTCCAGCCGCGTTCGACATACGCGTCGGGCAGCCACGCGTTGAGGCCGTAGAAGACCGACGACATGAAGAAGAACGCCGCCACCAGCCGCCACGCGAGCAAGCGGCGGATCGGCAGGCGCAACGGACGGATGTTCGCGCGGCGGTGTGCGGGCTCGGTGCGCGTGAGCCAGAGCCACAGCACCGCGAGCCCCGTCGACACCGCACCGAACACGAAGAGCGGGGCGCGCCAGCCGCCTGCGAGATGCGCGAGCGGGACGGCGGTGGCGGCCGCGAGCGCCGAGCCGATGGTGATTCCCGTGGTGTAGACCCCCGTCGCAAAGCCCGGCCGGTCGGCGAAGCGCTCCTTCACGGTCACCGGCAGGATCGCGCCCGCGAGGCCCATCCCGACGCCGATCGGAAAGGTGAGGAGGATGACTCCGACCGCTCCGGGCGCCAGCGCCCGGACGACACCGAAGACGCCGATCAGCCCGAGCGCGAGACCGACCGCCCGGCGAGAGCCGAACCGGCCCGAGACGAACGGCGCCGGCGGCGCGAACAGGCCCATGCAGAGCACCGGAATCGTGCCGAGCAGCCCTGCGACCGCGTGGGTGACGTCGAGGTCGTCCTGCACGAGCGGCAGCAGAGGGCCGATGCCGACGAGTTGCGGCCGCAGCGCCAGGGCGGCCAGGAACAGCGCGACGAGCAGCGGCGCCCGCTTCACGGATTGCTAGAGCGTCTCGTAGAACGTGCGCTCGCGCGACTCCATCAGGTCGAAGAGGCCGCCGATCGCCAGGCGCTGGAAGTGCTCGCTTGCACCGTGCGCCTCGAACGCCGCCTGGTCGCGGTACTGCTCGTAGAAGAGGAACGACCTCGGGTCCTCGGGGTCGCGGCACGGCACGTACGCCTCGCAGCCCGGCTCCTGACGCGTCGCTGCTGCGAGCTCACCGGCGATCTCCGCGGCGCGCCCCTCCTCGCCCTCCTTCGCCTTCATCCGCACGACCAGAACAAACGACATATCGCCTTCCTTTCCCGCTGGGTTGGTGGACCGGTTACCCGGTGACCGGGCTCGTGATCGAGCCTACGCCCTCGATCTCGATGGTGATCTCGTCGCCCGGCTGCAGCCAGACGGGTGGGTCGCGGAACGCGCCGACTCCGGCGGGCGTCCCGGTGATGATGAGGTCGCCCGGCTCGAGAGTGATCGCCTGGGAGATGAACGAAACGACGTCCGCGACGCCGAAGATCATGTTCGAGGTGTTGGAGTCCTGCATCACCTCGCCGTTCAGGATCGCCCGGATCGGCAGCGCCTGCGGGTCGGGCACCGAGCTCGCCGGCACCAGATCGCCGACGGGCAAGAAGGTGTCGAGCGACTTGCCGCGGACCCACTGGCCGTCCGCGAACTGGAGGTCGCGGCCGGAGACGTCGTTGGCGACGACGTAGCCCTCGACGAAATCCAGAGCATCGGCGGCCGCGACGCCGGTCGCGCGCCGACCGATCACGACGCCGAGCTCCGCCTCGTAGTCGACCTGCTTCGAGATCGCGGGGATCCGGATCGGCGCGCCGTTCTCCAGCAGGGTGTTCGGCCACTTTGCAAACAGCAGTGGGCGCTCGGGGAGCGCCACGCCCTGCTCCTCGGCGTGGTCGCGGTAGTTGAGGCCGACGCAGACGATCTTCTGGGGAAGGTTGATCATGCCGGCGAGCCTACTATTCCCCTCTGAACGAGTGCGTCGATGTCCGCATCGTCGTAGCCGAGCTCACGCAGCACCTCCACCGAATGCGCACCGAGCAGTGGCGGCGGGAGACGGTGCTCGAGGCGTTCCTCGTCGACCTGCAACGGAGAGGCAACGGCGTCGGCACCGCCGACCTCCTGCAACATGCCGTTGGCGCGCGTCTGCGGATGGGCGCCGGCCGTCGCGAGATCCTGCACGGGCGCGACGGGGATCCCGGCAAGCTGCTCGAGCCAATGAACGGAGGTGCCGCTCGCGAGCCGAGCGCGGATCTCCGGTAACAGCTGCTCGCGGTTGACCAGCCGGTCCGGGTTGGTCAGGAACCTCGGGTCGTCTGCGAGCTCGGAGCGCCCGATTCGTTCGCAGAGCAGACGGAAGAGGCGATCATTGGCGGCGGCGATCATCAACTCGCCGTCGGCGGTCGCAAAGACCTCGTACGGGACGATCAGCGGGAAGGCCGTGCCGTGGCGACCCGGCACGACACCGGATTTCAGCACCGCGGCCAACTGATAGCCGACGAGCGAGAGCGCCGTGTCGTAGAGGGCAACGCCGACGTCGCGCCCCCGGCCGGTCGTCGCACGCTCCAGCAGGGCGGCGATGATCCCGAGCGCCGCCCAGACGCCGGTGCCGATGTCGACGACCGACGCGCCGATGCGAACCCCCGGCCGGCCGGGCTCGCCGGTGATCGAGATGAGGCCCGCGAAGGCCTGCATCAGCGGGTCGTAACCGGGCTCGCTCGCGAGTGGACCGTTGCGGCCGAACGCGCGGATCGAGCAGTAGACGAGCCGGTCGTTGCGCCCGCGCAACGCGTCGCTCCCGAGCCCGAGGCGTGTAGCTGCGCCGGCGCGCAGCGACTGCACGAACACGTCGGCCCCGTCGACGAGCCGCAGCAGCGCTGCTCGGCCCGCCTCGTCCTTGAAGTCGAGCGCGAGCGATCGCTTCGAGCGGTTGGCCGCGAAGAACATCACGCTGCCTCCCTCGAAGAACGCAGGCCCCCAGGCGCGAGCCTCGTCGCCACGACTCGGATGCTCGACCTTCACCACATCGGCCCCGAGCCCGCCGAGGATCTCGGTGCACGTGGGGCCGGCGAGGGAGGACGTCACGTCGACGACGCGGATGCCGGCGAGCGGCGCAAAGCTCATCGCCGCGAATGTAGCCGAGCGCTGCGGTTAGGATCGTCGACATGGCACCTGCGAACGGGCAGACGAAGCTCGGCATGAACATGCTGCTCTGGTCGACCGATGTGACCGGGCCCGAGCACGACGCAACCTTCGCGCTGCTGCGAGAGATCGGCTACGACGGTGTCGAGATCCCCATCTTCGACAACGAGGTCGAGAAGTACGGCCGGCTCGGCCGGCGCCTGGAGGAGCTCGGGCTCGTGGCCCTCGGAGTCGGTGCCCGCTCGGAGGACGACAGCCCGATCAGCGCAGACCCCGAGGTGCGGGCGCGCGGCCTCGAGGCGACCAAGTCGGCCGTCGACGCCTGTGCCGCGCTGGGCGCTCACACGCTCTGCGGGCCGCTCGAGGCACCGCTCGGCTTCTTCAGCGGCGCGGGGCCGACACGCGAGGAGCGCAATCGGTCGGTCGAGAGCCTGCGGGCCGCCGCCGAGTACGCGGCGACCCGCGACGTGACGATCGTCATCGAGTACCTGAACCGCTTCGAGATGTACCTGGTGAACTGCGCCGAGGATGCGGCGTCCCTCGTGCGCGAGGTCGACCACCCGAATTGCCGGATGATGTACGACACGTTCCACGCGCATATCGAAGAGGCAGATCCTCGTCCGGCCCTGCATGCGTGCGCGGATGTGCTCGTTCACTTCCACGCCTCCGAGAACAACCGCGGCACGCCGGGCAGCGGGCAGGTCGACTGGGACACCACCTTCGCCGCGCTCGGCGAGATCGGCTACCAGGGCTGGGTCGTGATCGAGGCGTTCGGCGATTCGCTGCCCGACCTTGCGGCGGCGACCAAGGTCTGGCGGCGCACGTTCTCGAGCGAGGAGCAGCTCGCGCGCGACGGCGCTGCGTTTCTGCGGCCCAGGTTGGAAAAACTCGAGAGCCTGGCCGCCCGGTGAACGCCGGCCGGATCCGCCACACCGTCAGCTTCACCCTGCGCCACGCGGCCGGCTCACCCGAGGAGACTTCCTTCCTCTCGGCGGCGCGGGAGCTCGCCGTGATCGACGGGGTCGAGGCATTCGAACTGCTGCGCCAGGTCGGCGCGAAGAGCGAGTTCCGCTACGGCATCTCGATGGAGTTCGCGGGCCGGACTGCCTACGACGGCTACAACGACCACCCGGCGCACGTGCGCTTCGTCGCTGAGCGCTGGATTCCGGAGGTCTCGGACTTCCTCGAGCTCGACTACACGACACTCACCTAGAGATCGCGAAGCAGTTCGGCGACCCGGCTCAACGTGCGCATAGCCCTCTTCGTGACCTGCATCGGCGACGCGTTGTTCCCCGACGCCGGCCGCGCGACCGTGCAGATCCTCGAGCGGCTTGGCCATGAGGTGGTGTTTCCCGATGAGCAGACCTGTTGCGGGCAGATGCACCTGAACAGCGGGTACCCGAGCGAGGCCCGGAAGCTCGGGCGCCGGTTCACCGAGATCTTCCGCGGCTACGACGTGGTGGTTTCGCCGTCGTCGTCGTGTGTCGGGACGGTCCGGGAGACACTCGGGCTGGACAACGTCTTCGAGTTGTCGGAGCTCCTCGTGAGGCGACTGGGGATCGACGACGTCGGCGCATCGTTCCCGGAACGTGTCACCTACCACTCGACCTGTCACTCCCTGCGCGTGACCCGCGTAGGCGACGCGCCGCTGCGCCTGCTTCACAACGTGCGCGGGCTCGAGCTCGTCGAGCTGCCACGCGCAGATGAGTGCTGCGGCTTCGGCGGGACGTTCTCGATCAAGAACGCCGACACGTCGAGCGCGATGCTCGCGGACAAATGCGATGCGATCGAATCGACCGGCGCTCGTGTCTGCACCGCGGTCGACAGCTCGTGCCTGCTCCAGATCGGTGGCGGCCTCGATCGCCGGGGCTCACCGGTTCGCGCCGTCCACCTGGCCGAGATCCTCGCGTCGACGTGACGAGCTTTCCGGAAGCCGCGCGGGTCGAGCTGGGCAACGTCCAACTGCGAACGAACCTGCGCAACGCGACCGACACGATCCGCGCGAAGCGTGCGAACGTCGTGGCGGAGCTACCGGACTGGGAGGAGCTCCGCGAGGCCGGGAAGGCGATCAAGACCGACGTGCTCGACAACCTGCAGGAGTACCTGCTCGAGTTCGAGGCCGCGGTCGTCGCGGCAGGCGGACAGGTGCACTGGGCACGGGACGCCGCCGAGGCGAACGCGGTCGTCGCGGCGATCGCCCGCTCGCACCACGTCGACGAGGTCGTGAAGGTCAAGTCCCTGACCACCGACGAGATCGGTCTCAACGAGGCTCTCGCCAAGGACGGCATCCACGCGATCGAGACGGACTTCGCCGAGCTGATCCTCCAGCTCGACGGTGACTGGTCGTCGCACATCCTCGTGCCTGCGATCCATCGGAACAGAACCGAGATCCGCGACCTGTTCGCGCGGACGATCGCGCCCGGTATCACCTCGGACGACCCGGGCGACCTGGCGGAGGCGGCCCGGGTCTATCTCCGCGAGCGCTTCCTGGCTGCGCGCGTCGGCGTCAGCGGCGCGAACTTCGGGATCGCCGAGACCGGCACCGTGTGCGTCGTCGAGTCCGAGGGGAACGGCCGCATGTGCACCACGCTGCCGCCGGTGCTCGTCACCGTCCTGGGCATCGAGAAGCTCCTGCCCCGCCTTTCCGACCTCGAGGTGTTCCTCCAACTGCTGCCGCGTTCTGCGACCGGCGAGCGGATGAACCCGTACACCTCGCTCTGGACCGGGGTGACCCCCGGCGACGGCCCCCAGGAGCTGCACGTCGTACTGCTCGACAACGGCCGGACGCGGGTGCTGCAGGACGATGTCGGGAAGGAGGCGCTGCACTGCATCCGCTGCAGTGCCTGTCTGAACGTCTGTCCGGTCTACTCCCGCACGGGCGGGCACGCCTACGGGTCGGTCTATCCGGGACCGATCGGCGCGATCCTCGTGCCGCAGCTGGTCGGGATCGAGAACGCCCCGTCACTCCCGTTCGCCTCCAGCCTCTGCGGAGCCTGCTACGAGGTCTGCCCGGTGAAGATCGACATCCCGAAGGTGCT
Source organism: uncultured Thermoleophilia bacterium (assembly GCA_963828655.1). Lineage (GTDB taxonomy): Bacteria > Actinomycetota > Thermoleophilia > Gaiellales > Gaiellaceae > PALSA-600. The sequence continues at coordinate 570,892 of CAWHFK010000006.1, forward strand.
CCTGCACCTTCGGGCGAAGGTCGTCGAGGCCAACGGCAACTCACCGGAAAGGGCCTTGATGCGAGCGATCGCGTGGGTCTTCGGAGGGCCTCGCCGGCTCGCCGCCGCCGAGCGGCTCGGCCGCCTGGCCCAGCGCCCGTTCGTTCACCGCGGCTCGATCCGCAAGCTGCCGGGGCCCCTCGCCGGGTGGACCCGCACACGCGACCTCCGGCCGCTCGCCGGCGAGAGCTTCCGCTCGTGGTGGCGACGGGACCACACGTGAGCGACGCTCGGGAACAGGTCCTCGAACGGGTCGCGGCGGCACGCGGCGAACCCGCGTCTCGCCGTTCGGCAGCTCGCGGCTACCGGCTCGCCGGCTCGCTCAACGCGGACGAGCGCGTGGAGCTCTTCTGCCGGCGCGTGGGCGAGTACCGGGCGGAGGTGCGGCGGATCGGCGAGGGCGGGCTCGCGACGGCGATCACCACGATCTGTGCGGCGCGCGGCACGACGAGGCTGGTCGTTCCCAGCGGGATACCCGCCGCGTGGCGCGACGCAGACGTCGAGCTCGTCGACGACCAAGGGCTCGCGGCGCCCGAGCTCGACCGAATCGACGGCGCACTCACCGGCTGTACCGCTGCGATCGCGGAGACCGGGACGATCGTCCTCACCGCAGGCCCCGCCGAGGGCCGTCGCGCGCTCTCGCTCGTTCCCGACCTGCACGTCTGCGTCGTCGCTGAGCAGCAGATCGTCGAGCTCCTGCCCGAAGCGCTGGCGAGAATTGCCGCCGACGGGCTTCAGCTATCCCCGATCACGTTCATCTCCGGCCCGTCCGCGACCTCAGACATCGAACTGAGCCGTGTCGAAGGCGTCCACGGCCCGCGAAACCTCGTCGTCCTCGTCGTCAACGACTCGCCACCCATCGCACCCATCGCCACTTCACGCGTACCGTAGGCGCATGGCGCGGTACGTCACGACGATCGAGTCGACGCTCTCCCCTGTCGAGGCATTCGCCTACATGGCCGACTTCTCCAACGCGCTGCACTGGGACCCGAGCGTCGTCGAGGCGGCGCGTTCGACCGACGGTCCGCTCGGCGAAGGCGCCGTTTTCGATCTCGTCGTCAAGTTCGGCGGTCGCAGGCTTGCGATGCAATACGACCTGGTCTCCTACGACGAGCCGCGCTCGTTCACGGTCGAGTCACGGCAGAAGAGCTTCACCTCCCGGGACACGGTGACCGTCGCAGCCGCCGCCGCGGGCTCAACCGTTCACTACGACGCCGTGCTCGAGTTCAGCGGCGGCGGCCGGGCCCTCGACCCGATCATGCAGCTGCTCTTCAACCGCACCGGCGCGAAGGCCGCGGCGGGCATGCGCGCCGCGCTCAACCCGTGAACGCGGCGCGCGCCGTCGACGCGGCGCTCGAGGCGAGCGTGGTCGGGAGCTTCACGCGCCTCGGCTACGAGGCCAGACGCCGGTTGTACGGCTGGACGCCGCTGGAGGAGCTGCGCCTCGACGGCAAGACGGCGATCGTCACCGGCGCGACGTCGGGGCTCGGCCGCGAGGCTGCGGGGCTGCTCGCGCGGGCTGGCGCACGGGTCTGCATCGTCGGCCGCGACGCGCAGCGAACGGACCGTGCAGCAGCGCAGCTCTCCGCCGCGGAGTCGTACGTCGCCGACCTCTCGTCGCTTGCGGCGACGCAGGCCTTCGCCGACCGGTTCGCGGCGGCACACGACCGGCTCGACATCCTCGTGCTGAACGCCGGGGCGCTGACCCACGACTTCACCCTCACCGGCGAGGGCTACGAGCTCACTCTGGCGACGCACGTCCTTTCGCAGTTCCTGCTGATCCGCGTGCTTCGGCCCCTGCTCGAGGCTGCGCCCTCGGGCCGCGTGATCTCCGTCGCCTCGGGTGGCATGTACCTCGAGCGCCTCGATGTCGACGCGCTGCAGCCGACGCAGGAGACCTACGACGGCGTCAAGGCCTACGCGCGGGCGAAGCGGGCTCAGGTCGTGCTGGCCGAGGAGTGGACGCGCGAGCTCGGCGGCACGAGCGTCACGGTGAACACGATGCACCCGGGCTGGTCCGACACGCCGGGCCTGCGTACCGCGCTCCCAGGTTTCAGCCGGGCACTCTCGCCGCTCCTGCGCACGCCGCACCAGGGCGCCGACACGATCGCGTGGCTCGCGGCGTCACCGGAGGCCGAGGGCCGGAGCGGGCTGTTCTTCCTCGACCGCCGGGCGCGCCCGACCCACCGCAAGCCGGCGACCCGCCGGCTCGACGAGGCGCGCGAGCGGGCGAGGCTCTGGACGCTCTGTCAGACCGCGACGGATTCGTTCAGCGGCCGGGTCAGCGTCAGCTGAACGTCACGGAGCGCGCGCAGCCGGAAGCCGGCTTCGCAGAAGGCGAGATAGAAGTCCCAGGTGCGCTCGAACGTCTCGTCGTAGCCGAGTGCGCGCACCTCGTCGATGCGCGCATGGACGTTCGCGCGCCAGCGGCGCAGCGTCTCCGCATAATGCGGCCCGATCTCGTCGACCTCGTGCAGGAGGAGCCGTGACGAGCGGGTCGCGGCGACGGCGAGTGACGTCAGCGACGGGATCAGGCAGCCGGGGAACACGTAGCGCTCGATCCAGTCCGGCGTCCTGCGGTAGCGCTCCCAGCGGTCGTCCGGGATCAGGATCGTCTGCACGCACGCGAGTCCGCCGGGCTCGAGCACCCGATCGATCGTCGCGAAGAACGTGCCGAACTGACGGTCGCCGATCGCCTCGAGCATCTCGATCGACGCGACCTTGGAGTAGCGGCCGTCGTGCTCGCGGTAGTCCTCCTCGAGGATCGTCACTCGCTCGGAGAGACCGGCGGCCGCCACGCGCTCGCGCGCCAGCTTCGCCTGTTCGGCCGAGATGGTCAGGCCTGTCACGCGGCAGCCGGTCTGCCGGGCGGCCTGGATCGCGAAGCCGCCCCAGCCGCAGCCGATCTCCAGCACGTGGTCGGCGGGACCGAGCTGAAGGTGCGCGCAGATCCGGTCGAGCTTGGCGCGCTGCGCCTCGGCGAGCGTCGACTCCGGTGTCTCGAAGACCGCGCACGAGTACGTCATCGTCTCGTCGAGCATCAGCTCGAAGAGGTCGTTGCCGAGGTCGTAGTGGTAGGCGATGTTGCGTCGCGCGCGCAGGAGACCGTTTCGGCGGTTCAGCCTCGGCCTCGCTTCGAGCACGCGCCTCAGCGTGCGGTGGCGCTGCGACGCAGGTTCGGCGTTGCGCAGCAGCAGCTCGAAGAGCGCGACCAGGTCGTTGCAGTCCCACTCGCCCGCGGTGTACGACTCGCCGAGCCCGAGCTTCCCGCCGGTCGCGAGCCGCCGGAAGAAACGGGAGTCGTGGATGCGCAGCTGCACCGCCGGGCCCGGACCCGAAATGCCGGCGAGTCCCGTCCGGGAGCGTGACGTCGAGCGCTCCTGCCTCGAGGTGCTCGAGCTCGCGCTCCAGGAACGACACCGCCACGCGGTCGACCAGCGGCACCCGCGCCGGCGGCGCTGCGCGCACCGTGCGGGTCGGCACCGCCGTCACGTGCGCACCGACCCCTGGCCCGGGACGAACGCCGGCTTGTGGTGGAACGGAACGCGCTTCAGCCAGAGCCGCAGCGCCTGACGGTGGATCAGCGCGGTCACCTGCAACGGCATCAGCGGATAACGCGCGAGCGTCCGCGCAACGTTCGCGTTCGTGAGCTCGCGGCGCCGCGCGTGGAGAACCGCGGTGAAAGGACGCTCCGCCTCCTCGCGCACGTGGATGCGCGCCCAGACCGATTCCCCGGGCTCGCGAGAACGCCCACTCGTAGCTCTGGTCGAGCCCGAAGAACGGCGAGACGTGCAACCGCTTGGCCTGCTCGTACTCGAGGGACGGCCCGCGCAGCACCTCGGGCAGGCGCTCGCCGAACGTGTTGTTCAACTCGGCGACGATGCACGCGAGCGTGTCGTCTGCGCGATAGCACCAGTAGAAGGAGACAGGGTTGAACACGTAGCCGAGCATCCGCGGCATCGTCAACGCGACCACGCGCTCGACGTCCGGGTCGCCGACGAGGTCGAGCACCGCCCGCTTGGCCGACGGGCCGCCGTCGAAGTGATCGCGATCCCGGAACGACGCGACGTTCGGCCGGTTGACCGAGAAGAGGGCGAGGCGCCGGTCGAGCTCGGCCAGCTCGTCGAGATCGAGCAGCCAGTACGAGACCGGATACCGGAAGACGTTGCGCACCGGCTGCCGGCGCACGTGGACGAGCGTCCCCTCGTAGAGCGCCGACCTCACCAGGCCACCCCGAGCGACTGCGCGGCCGCCACGCCCGACGCGAGGCCGTCCTCGTGGAAGCCGTTGCCGTGGTGGGCGCCCGCGTACCACGTCCGCCGCGCCCCGGAGAGCGCCGGCAACTCGCGCTGAGCCGAGATGGTCTCGATCGTGAAGAGCGGGTGCTCGAACGTGGTCCGCTCGACGACGTGCTCCTCCGCGATGTCGCCGTTCAAGCTCACGCACCAGTCCTGATCCGTGTCGAGCCGCTGCAGGCGGTTGAGGTAGTACGTGACCGTCGGCTTCCCGTCGTCGCCGAGGCGGTAGTTCCACGCGGCTCGCGCGGCCGGGGCCGCAGGCAGGTGGGACGCGCCCGTGTGCAGGACGGTCTCGTTGCGGGTGTAGTGGAACGCGCCGAGCACGCGCTGCTCTGCCGGCGACGGATCCTCGAGCAGCCGCAGCGCCTGGTCGGCATGGGTCGCGACCACGACCGCGTCGAACCGGCGGCGCTCCCCGTCGGCCGTCGTCAGCTCGACGTCGTCAGGCCCGCGGCGAATCGACCGCACCCCGGCGCCGAGGTGGAGACGTTCGCCGAGCCCGGCGCCGATCTTGTGCACGTACGCGTCGTTGCCGCCCTTGACGGAGCGCCAGCGGAAACGGTGGAACCCGAGCATGCCGTGGTTCTCGAAGAAGCGGATCGCGGGGCCGGCGGGATACTCGAGCGCGCGGCCGGGCGCGGTCGACCAGAGAGCCGCCGTCAGCGGCACGAGAAAGTGCCGCCGGAACCGCTGCGAGTACCGGCGCTCGTCGAGATACCGCTCGAGCGACCACCGATCGCAGTCGAAGTGGTCGAGCGACCGGTTGGCGGTCCGGAGCCAGCGGCCGATCTCCAGAAGGAGGCCGAGGTGGCGGGGATCGACCGACCGCCGCGGCTGGGCGAACGGCCGGCGCCCGGAGTACTCGAGCCCGCAGGGGCACGAGACCGAGAACGACATGTCCGACTCCTGCGTCTCGACACCGAGCTCCGCGAAGAGGCGCGTCAGGAGCGGGTAGTTTCGCTCGTTGTGGACGAGGAAGCCCAGGTCGAGGCCGAGGCCGTCGCGGCGGACGGTGTACGTGTGCCCGCCGGGCTGCCGCTCCTGCTCGAACACCTCCACCTCGTGGGCGCGCGCGAGCAGGTAGGCGGCACCAAGGCCCGAGATCCCGCTGCCGACGACGGCGACCTTCATCGAACCGTGTTCGCCGCTCGGGCGAAGTCAGTTCGATAGGCTTCGATCAAACTTGGACAAACCATGAACACAACTGTACAGATTGGCACGGTTCGGCCCGGCAGCAGCACGATCAGCAAGGTCGTGACGCTCGTGGCCGTGGTCGTGCCGCCGCTCGGGCTGCTCTCGGCGATCGGCCTCCTCTGGGGCGTCGGCGTGCAGCCGGTCGACCTGGTCCTGCTGATCGTCCTGTACGTCGTCTGCGCCTTCGGCACGACGATCGGGTTCCACCGCTACTTCACCCACCGCAGCTTCACCGCGCATCCATCGGTCAAGGTCACGCTCGCGGTCCTCGGCTGCATGACGATGCAGGGACCGATCACCCAGTGGGTCAGCGATCACCGCAAGCACCACGCGCTGTCCGACCAGCCGGGCGACCCCCACTCGCCGCACGCCGGTCACGGCGAGGGCGCCGTCGCCGCAGTCCGCGGGTTCGTCCATGCCCACGTGGGCTGGCTCTTCTCGAACCTCGGCATGGAGCAGGGCCGCGCCTACGCCAAGGATCTCTACGACGACCGGGTCATCCGCTGGATCGACCGGCTCTACCTCGCGTGGGTCGGCCTGACGCTCGGCATCCCGTTCGCGATCGGCTACGCGGTGGGCGGCACCTGGCAGAGCGGCGTCGAGGGCCTCGTCTGGGGCGGGCTGATCCGCATCTTCCTGTACCAGCATGCGACGTTCAGCGTGAACTCGATCTGCCACATGTTCGGCCGCCGCGACTTCGAGTCGCGGGACGAGTCGCGGAACAACTGGTTCGTCGCCGCCCTCGTCTTCGGAGAGGGCTGGCACAACAACCACCACGCCTTCCCGGCCTCTGCCCGGCACGGCCTGCGCCGCTCGCAGGTCGACCTCTCCTGGTGGGTGATCCGCGGCCTCGAGCGCCTGGGGCTCGTGTGGAACGTGCACGTCCCGGACGAGGCACAGCTCGGGCGGCGCCGGAAGCAGCTGGGCACCTCCACCGGCGGCTGAGCCCGCAGGGGTCCGCCGCCGGCAGGCGAAGGTGTGCGCATGGCCTCAGGTCAAGCCCCCGTTCGGCCGATAGAGAGAAGAACCATGCTGAAAGTCGTCATTGCGGATGATCACCGCCTGATCCTCGCCGGGATCAAACGCGCACTCGAGGACGACGGCGGATTCGAGGTCGTCGGCGAGGCGAGCACCGGGGAGAAGGTCCTCCCGCTCGTCGGCCAGACGAGCCCCGACCTCGTCGTGCTCGACCTGCGGATGCCCGGGATGGACGGGCTCATCTGCCTCGACCAGATCAAGAAGCGCCACCCGTCGGTGAAGGTGGTCGTGCTGTCGGTCTCGACCGACGAGAAGCTGATCGAGAACGTCCTCAAGCGCGGAGCGAGCGCCTACATCGTGAAGAGCGTCAACCCGGTCGACCTGCCGGGCGCCCTGCGCCAGGCGGTCGAGGGCAACGTCTTCAGCACGATCGGCCTGCCCGACGCCTCGGCGGCCGGCGCGGCCAAGGCCGCAGGCCTCACCGACCGGGAGGCCGTGATCCTCGGCGCACTCGCACGCGGGCTCTCCAACGAGCAGATCGCGAAGGAGCTCTGGGTCGCCGAGCAGACGGTCAAGTTCCACCTGACGAACGTCTACCGCAAGCTGGGCGTCTCCAACCGGACCGAGGCGGCCCGCTATGCGTACCAGCAGGGCCTCGTCGACAGCCCGCTCTACGAGCACGAATAGCGCTCGGCGGTCTCTTCTCCTTTAGAGCAGCTCGACCTGGATCAGCCGGCCCTGCGCGCGCTGGCCCGCTTCCCACGCACGGACGCGCAGATAGATCGCCATCCGCATCGCCTCGAGGTTGTACGACCCGAGCAGGGACACCTCGATCGTGTCCGCGCCGGTGGCGGCGACGACGAGATCGGTCCGCGACTGGAGATCGGCGATCAGGACGTCCCGCAGCCCCGGGTCACTCAGCCGCAGAGTCGTCACGGTCCCCTTCGCTGACGCGGGCGCGATCGCCGAACTGGGCCTTCGCGCAGGTGGGACAGTAGAACGCGAGCGCCGGAGGCTCATCGGTTCCCGGCTCGTCGATCCGGTAGGCGCGCCATCCGTGCCAGCAGAGGCCGCTCGAGGCTTCGCACTCGACGCATTGGACGGTCGTGGCCCTGTGATTGTGACGATCCCGGCTGCTCGCGTTCACTTGTCTCCCTCCCTGTCCGGTCACCTTGCGACGGCGAGCAGGCTCGAGCCACCCACGTTCGAGCTGACTCGTTGCGACCTACGGCGTGCCCCGAACGAGGGATCAGGCCGCGCGGGCGTCGCGCCGGGGCCGCGCGAGGATCGCCGCCAACTCGGCCAGGCCGGAATCGCCGTCGGCCAGCCGCTCGAGCTCGCGTGCCTCGCTCCGCCTCAGCGCGACGACGCGGGTGCTGTTGAGCGCCCAGTCGAGCACGAGCGCGAGGTCGCGCAGTCTCGACGATGCGCCTGCCTCGGCGTGCGCGAGCCGCTGCGCACGTTCGACCTGCGCACGGGGAAGCACGACGAGCTGACCTCGAATCTCAAGCCTGACCATTTTCGCCCGAAGGACTGTAGTGCGGGCGCCGGACGGGCCTCACGCCGGTCACCGTCCTCACGTCCACGCGCGCGGCGACCGCCCGCGCCTGTTGCCGCGGCGGCTCGTGCTGGAGGCAGAATTCTCCCATCGTCAGCACTCTGCAGCCCTGCTGCCTGCACGGGTGAACCAGTGGCATCTCGCCTCCCAGCCGCTTGCTGCGAGCATCTCACGGCCGGGGGACGAGCAGTCGCGCGCGAGCGCTGAAAAGAGCGCAATTTGCGGGTCGCCGTTGGCGGTGTTCCGGGGCCGGGTTTCTCCCAGGCAGCGAGAAAGAGGGATACTCAGGAGGCGGCGCGCGGCTGCGGACTGTGCGGCAACTATCCCCTTCCGCGCGCCGCACCTCTTTCGCGCGTCACCTCGACTAGCGCGAGGTGTTCCGAACGGTTCGCCGAGGCAGATCGACCACCTTCGGCTCCAGAGCCGGGAGCGCGCCATCGATGAACGCCTCCACGAGCTCGGGGTCGAACTGGCTGCCGGCCGAAGCCCGCAGCTCCTCGATCGCCCGTTCGCTGCTTCGAGCGTGGCGGTACGGGCGTTCGGAGGTGATGGCGTCGTAGGCGTCGCAGATCGCGATCATGCGGGCGGCCAGCGGGATCTCCTCCCCGATCAGGCCGTCCGGATACCCGGTGCCGTCCCACCGCTCGTGCGTCGACCGGACGGTCAGCGCTACGTGCTCGAGCCCCTCGGCTGCGGCGATGATCCGCTCGCCGATCAGCGTGTGCTGCTGAACGATCTTCCATTCCTCGTCGTCGAGCTGCCCGGGCTTCTGCAGGATCGTCTCGGGCAGGGCGAGCTTGCCGACATCGTGCAGCTCCGCGGCCGCACGGACGAGCTTCGCCTCGCTGCCGACCAGCCCGAGCTCCGCGGCCAGCGCCGCCGAGTACCTGGCGACACCGTTCGTGTGCGTCCCGAGCGACTCGTCGCGCTCGGCCAGCGCCTGGAGCAGGACGCCGCGGCTCTCGCCTCCACTCACGCCGAGGCCCTTCTCGGCGTACATCCGCCGGTCGGCGATCTGCAACGCGTCGTGCGTGTTCTCCGCCTCGTCGGGAAGCAGCGCGTGCCCGCTCGAGCAGCTGATCGTGAACGCATCGCCGGATTCACGAAGGCTCGCGGACGCGGCAGCCCGCACCCAGGGCAGGTTGACGCTCGATCCCTGGACGAAGATGCAGAACTCGTCGCCGCCGAGACGGAAGACCTCGCCGCGCGAGCCGACCGAGTCGCGGAGACGTGCGCCGAGCCGCTGCAGGAGGACGTCGCCCGCACCGTGGCCGAATGTGTCGTTGTAGGCCTTGAAGCCGTCGAGATCGAACAGGAGCAACAGCGATGGCTCGACGGTCGCCGAGGCGAAGTACTCGTCGAGCCGGCGGACGAGCGCGCGCCGGTTGCCGAGCCCGGTCAGGGCATCGCTCAAAGACTCCACCCGGGTCAGCTGAAGCAGCACCAGGTACTCCTTGAACGTGAACATGAGCCGCCCGATGACCGCGAGGAGGCCGAGCGAAGCCGCAACGAGCGCAACGGTCTGGACCCGCTGGAAATGATCCCAGATCTCGATGCCGAGGCAGACGAGCGCCATCCCGACCGGGGCAAGGACGAGCGCCATCCCGTCCAGCCGGCTGCGCACCTGGTGCACCGGGGAGATGAGGGATCCGGCGGCGATCAGCACGAACCCGGCCGGCCAGCCGAGATCGAGCCAGCCTCCGTACTGGTACGTGCCGTGCGCGACCTCGACGAGATACACGGAGTCCGAAACGGCGAAGACGACGAGGCCGCTGCCGACGACCAGCCACATCCGGTCGAGCCGCCAGCCCGAGAGGCCGAAGGCGCAGAAGACGAGTGCGAGCAGCAGCGCATCTCCCGCCGGGTAGGCGAGGTTCGTGGCGATGGCGGCGAAGCTGCCGGTCGAGGAATGCCACACAGGCCCGAGGACGAGACCCGTCGCGAGCGCGCACACGGTGAATCCGGCGATCAGCCCGTCCACCCAGACGAACCCGCGGAAATCGACGACCGACGAGCGCACGAGCAGCCCGAGCCCGACGAAGACGGGGACGTAGAAGCCGAGATAGCCGAGATCGGCGAACGACGGGAAGGGCTGCGAGGCGAGGCTCTGCAGTGCGATCGTGTAGTAGATGTCGCCGAGGGTCCACGCGAAGATCCCGGCGCCGATCCAGACCCAACCCGCTCCACCGCCGCCGCGAAGACCGCGCACGAGGCACGTTGCGCCGGCGAGCAGCCCGACCGCGTCGTAGACCCAGTTGGTGAAGATCGAGGTCACCTCGGCATCGCCGAGCCCCGTCCGCATCTGAACGGCGAGCGCAGAGAAGGTCGCCGCCGCCAGCGCCAGGCCGGCGACGGACAGCCGCCTCGCCCACAGCGAGCCGGGCTCGGCCTCGGAGACGCCGAGCCGGGCAACGGGGTGCGCAGTCACAGCCTCGGTTTCGGCACCTGAGCGCAGCCAACGGCTCCCCCGAATGGGGTAACCAATTCGTCACCAGGCGGACAGCGATCAGGAAAGGTGGTGTGCAACCGGGCAAGAGCGAGGAAGGGGGCCCCGCCGCATCGGGCCTTTGCCCTCACCCGGTCGCAGCCGCTTCATCGGCAGATCGACCACGGCTCCGATCCCCCAAAACGGGGAGGGCGGAAGGGCCTCGTTGCCTCTAGGGTGCGTGTCGAGCCGGGATCGAGAGCAAGGGGGCCGCAGCCTTCGTTCTCTCCCGGCTCGTTTTCTTTTCGGCGGCCGGCGACGCGTCGGCCGGCGGCCGGCTCCAGGGGAGAGGGACGGAGCCGGGCCGCCGAACCGCCGCGCGGTCTCCGACTCCCCCGGAGACTGTTCGGAACATTCGGCGGGCACGCCGACTGTCCTCTCGGCTCGGTCAGGCCGGGGTGCCGCCGCGCGCCAGGGCCGCCGCAGCCGTGAGCGGGTCACTCGAGAGGCGCGTGGCCCCGAGCGCGTCGGCCAGCCGCGCGCTCGCCCCGCGGCCCGCGACAGCGAGCGGTGCCGCGCCGCCCGCGAGCCCGTCCACCGCAGCCACGTCCTGCCCGTCGACCGTGAACGCGACGACGACGAGCTGCGGCCCGAGTGTGCGCGCCGCATCGGCGAGCGTGCGAAGCGGCGTGTCGGCGCCGAGGAAGGTGATGCGCCAGCCGTGCCCGCGCAGGGCGAGCCCGAAGCAGATCAGCCCGAGATCGTGCTGGTCGCCCGGTGCGGCGGCGAGCAGTGCGCGCGGACCGCCTCCACCGCCCCAGCCGCGGGCGAGGCCGAGCAGACGCCCGCGCAGGAACGCGCTCGCAAAGTGCTCCTGCGCGACCGACGCCTCGCCGCGGGCCCAGCGGTTTCCGAGCTCGCCGAGGTAGGGCAGCACCGAGTCGCGCAGGACCGTCTCGAGAGTGAATGCGGCGAGCAGCCGGTCGAAGGCGACCTGCGCCGCACCCTCGTCGTACCGGTCGAGCGCCGGGCGCAGCACGTCGGCGAGCGGGACCGGCAGCGCTCCTGGGCGGGTGCCGGCCTCCGTGACGGGGAGCTCCTCGGCGAGCGCGAGCCGAGCTGCCTCGGCTGCCGACGCGCCCGCCTCGAGGTGACCGAGCATCCGCTCGATGCGGCGCTCGTCCTCGTCGCGGTAGAGCCGAAATCCGCCGGGTGTCCGTGTCGGGGACAACAGGCCGTAGCGCCGCTCCCACGCCCGCAGGAGCTCCGAGCTGACGCCGACGCGGCGGCTCAGCTCGCCGATGCGAAGGTATGCGGGCTGCTCGTCCGCACGCTGCACACCGTCAACTTACAAGACATTCGACAAAGCCTCGACAGGCGTGGTCAGCGGACGACGAAGGCCCTGCTGACAACGACGCGCTTGCGGGCGGGATTGAACGCCGCCTGGAGCACGACGCGATACGCATAGCGGCCGCGCGGCAGGTGGCGTTTCGGGAACCGTACGAGCGGCGTCCAGTTCGCCTTCGCGTAGCCGACGGCGCGCATCTTCGCGAGCGGCGCTCGAGGCACGTCGGTCGTGGCGCGCGCCGACCGGCTGACCGGCACGACGGTTGCCACATAGCGCGCGTCCTCGGCCGTCGTGACCGCGAAGCCCCAGGCACGCTGCCGCGCAGACACCTTCGGGACGGCGAGCCCGTGGAAGAACACGCGCGCGCCGAGGACGGTGCGAGCGTGCTTCCACACGACGCGGCGACCCACGCAGCGGCCGTCGGTCGTGGCGATCGTATTCGTGACGGAAAGGTACGACGGACGCTCGGTCCCGTCGGCGCGCAGCAGGCCGCTCTGGAAGCCCGAGAGCGATGTCTCGTCGATGAACGGCAGGAAGAACAGATCCTTCAGCGTGCGGTCGCACTCCGCGGAGCGGACGAGCTGGCCGTAGATAGCAGCTTGCTTGGCCTCCGTCGTGACGGGGACGTTCTCGGTGCCGGTGTACGGGCTGTCGGCAGCAGCGGAGCCGACGCGAACCTGCCAGCCGATCTCGTCGATCATGATCCCGAGGCCGGACTCGGTGGTCGGCTGGCCGGTGCCGTTGAACGCATCCCAGAGACCCTGTTTCACCCGGTCGAGATTCGCGTAGCCCGCCATCGGCCACTCGAGCCCCTTCTTGAGCGAATCGAGCGACGAGCGCGGGTACGGATGGAAGGCAAAGAGGTCCATCAGCGGAGCCCTGCGCTTGCTCGCGCGGTAGGCGGCGCCGAGGTCGTAGAGGAACCGCAACGGCGACGTCGACCGGTTGTTCAGCGCGTGCGCGTTGTCGTTCCCGCGTCCCGAGAGGGCGCCGCCGACGACGGTGATCGTCGGGTCGACCTTCTTCAGCGCGTCGTAACACAGGGCGAGCACCCGTTCGTAGTCGCGCCCGGCGACCGGTTTGCCGTTGCGAAACTGGGGCTGCCAGAAGCGCGGCTGATTCGGCTCGTTGGCGATCACGAACGTCTTCACCGTCGGATACGTCGTTGCGAGCAGCGCGACGAACGCGGCGAACCGCTTCGCCTGCACGACGCTCCCGCCGATCGCGTTGGCGCGGGCCGGCCGCACCGAGAGGATGAGGTTGACGCCGAGTGAGGCGGCCTCGGGGACCGTCCGGTCGAGGAACGGCTGCTCGGTGATCACCATGGGGTTCGCCGGGTCCCACATCACGGTCAGGCGGTCGTTGCCGAGGCCGCTCGCGGCGATGCGCGAGTAGAACTCGGCACCGGAGTCGGCGGCGTACTTGCCGGTGTCGTCGGCGACGCCGAAGTTGATCGTGCCCGGCGCCGCAGCTGCGTGACCGCACACTGCGCACAGAAACGCCAGGGCGACGATCGTCGCGCAGGTGTGGCGGCCCATCGAGGCACCTTTTAGCACACCGAACGGCGGGCTCTGTCCCGTTTCCGCCGCCCGAAATGCCCGATGACGAGACTTTCCCGCACCGGCAGGAAGCCCAGGGCCGGGCGGGGAAATCACTCCTCGTGATCGACGATCAAGAGGGCGGCCGGCCGGTGGTCCGGCGTCTCGGCTCCGGCCCCGCGCCGGCGGAAGGCGGCGGAGCGTCGTCCGGCAACTGGCTGCGGGCCGAGCGCGAGCACCTGGTCGTGCACGCCTACGACACCGTCGACCGCGACCTGGAGCAGCTCGGGATGACGATCTCGAGGCTGCCGTCGGAGGCCGGAGTCGTCTGGCGTCTCACGCTCCCGGACGGGGAGTGGGTCGAGGAATGGGAGCCCGGGAACGCCGGCCTCTCGCTGCCCGCCGAGATCATGCGCCTCGTTGCAGGCGTCGTCGGCGGCAAGGAGCTCGTTCCCTCCGCGCCGGTCAGCAGCGACAGCGGCGCGGCGCGGCTCCGGCAGATGCTCGAGACGCAACGGCGCGCGCTGCTCGTCCACGATCCGGGCGTACGGCTCGGCACGTCCCCCGACAATGTCCGCCGGCACCGGGTGGCGGCGCGGCGGAGCCGCACGTTCCTCCGTGCGACGCGCGCCTACATCGATCCGAACTGGCGTCGGAGCCTGGGCCAGCCTCTCCAGCGACTCGGCGAGGCGACAGGCCCGGTCCGCGACCTCGACGTCCTGCTCGAGCATCTCCAACCTGAGCTGCAACACCTCGACGAGGCGGATCACGCCGGCGCCGCCAGCCTGCTCGCGACGCTCGCGCGCCGTCGCGACGACGCGCACCGTCGTCTCCTCGAAGCGCTCGACGAGGAGGCGTACCGGCAACTGCTCGTGCGGCTCCATCTCCCCCCGCGCCTGCGCGCCGGGATCGACTCGATCCCGCTCGACCGGATCGCCCGGCGCGAGTTTCGCGGCCTCGTGAAGACGATCAAGCGCCTCGGTAAGGAGCCCGCCGACACCGATCTGCACGCGCTGCGGATCTCGCTCAAGCGCGCGCGGTATGCCGCCGAGCTGTCGGCGCCGGCCGGGGGGTCGAGCGAGGCGTTCTTCGACGCCGCGAAGACATTGCAGGGCCTGCTCGGCGAGCACCAGGATGCGGCCGTGGCCGAGTCGCTCCTGCGCTCGTCGACGGTCGTCGACGCGACGACGGCCGCGGCGTTCGTCGCGGGCAGGATCGCCGAGCGCCAGCTCGCGCGCCGGGAGCGCGTCAAGGATCAGATTCCCGCTGCGTGGCGGCGGCTGCGCCGCCGCGGCCTGCGCCTGTACCGCGGCTGATCGGTCTACAGTGCCGCCGTGGAGCAGGAGTTCGTGGGCGCGTTCTGCGAGCAGCTCGCCGTGCAGATTCGCGACGACGTCGCCGCGGCGCTCGGACTCGATGCATCGGATGTGAACGTGACGCTCGCTCAGAAGGCGCGCGGCGGGATCACCATCACCGCGTCGGTCTGACCAATCCGACTCGTCCAGTCGCTGCGTAGAGGGGATAACGCAATCCTTTGAAAGGACGTTCGGAATGTCGCACCCTCTTCGCATCACAGTCGCAGCCGCCGCCTTGCTGGTCGCGGTCGCCGCCTTCTCGGTCTCGGCATTGGCTCGCCCACAGGCGAGCAACCCGAAACTGATCGGCGTCGTCGGCAAGAACAACGCGTACAAGATCACGCTCGCGACGAGCGCCGGAAAGCTCGTGAAGAAGCTCAAGGCCGGCACCTACACGCTGGTCATCCACGACGACTCGTCGATCCACAACTACGAGCTGGACGGACCGCACGGGAAGTCCTGGACGTTCACCTCCGTGCCGTTCAAGGGCACGAAGACGATGACCCTCAAGTTCGCCGCCGGAGCGTACAAGGCCTACTGCTCGCCGCACGAGTCCACGATGTTCCAGCACTTCACGGTCAGCTGATGACTGCCCGCGCTGACATAAACATCCGTCTCTGGCTCGCCGTGCTCGCCGCCGGACTCCTCGGCGTGGCCGGCTTCCTGGTCGGGGGCTCGAACGCACAAGGTGCGACGCACCGGAGCGCGAGCAGCGCGTCGGTCTCGCTCCGCACGACGAAGCTCGGAGCGGTCCTGGTGAACGCGAAGGGCCGCACCCTCTACCTGTTCACCAAGGACAAGGGCGCGAAGAGCTCGTGCAGCGGGACGTGCGTGAAGTACTGGCCGCCCGCGATCACGCGGGCGAAGCCGACCGCCGGCTCCGGGCTCAAGGCCGCGCTGCTCGGGACGACGACTCGGAGCGACGGCAGCAAACAGCTCACCTACAACCACCACCCGCTCTACGGCTTCGCGCTCGACAAGGCGGCCGGCCAGACGAACGGGCAGGGCCAGACCGCCTTCGGTGGCCGCTGGTGGGCAGTGTCCGGGCACGGGACCGCCGTGACGAAGACCTCCTCGACCGGAACGACCACGACGACTTCCGGCACGACGACGTCGGAGCAGACGACGACGTCGGACGAGACGACGACGTCGCGGTATCCCTGACCCCCTAGGGGTCCCGGCGCCGGGCCGCTGCGCGAGGGTGCAAAGCCCTCGCGCAGCAGCACCCGGTTCGCTCATGCGTCCGCCTGCTCGGGCTTGAGCCAGACCGTGAGGTGCGCAGGCTGAAACGCGCCGCGGACGGCGTTGTCGAGGCTCATCTGAACGGTCTCGAGATCGACCGCGTCACGCAGGTGCGCCGTGAACAGCGCGACGGTCGCCTGCGCGTCGTAGCGCGTTCGGTTGAACCGGCGGTCGACGGCCACCTGCACGCGCTTGCGCAACGGGTTGAAGAGCGCAGCCGCCGCGAGCGTGGACGCGGCCACGCCGATCGGCGACGAGAACGGCAGCACCCGCGTGGTCAGCACGATCACGCCGAGGAACACGACGACGAGCAGGCCGGTCACGATCGCGTAGGAGAGCGTCCGGCTGATCAGCCGGTCGATCTCGTAGAGGCGGAACTTGAGGATCCCGATCCCGACGCTGATCGGCAGCGCGGTGATGGCGATCGCCGCGATCGTCCCGACGAGCCCGGTCTGGCCCGTGATCGAGACGATCAGCCCGATCGCCGCGACGGTTCCGCCCGCCATCAGCCACTTCAGCTGCTGCCGGCGCTCGCCGGTGGCCCGGCGGAAGGACGGAACCTCGCGGAGGATCCAGGCCACCAGCAGCACCCCGAGCCCGACAAAGACCGCACCCTGGATCCAGCCCCACCAGGCGAGGTCGCCGCCCGGGTGGTCGAGCTGGGCGAGGTCGCCGCCCGCGGTGACCCGCACGGTCCCGCGCAACAACTCCGCTGCGACGATCGCGAGGGCCCCGCCGATCCAGGCGGCGCCGAACGCGAGGAACCCCCACAGGGGCCACCGCCAGCGCCCGACAGGCAGCCGCCCGGTCGGGAAGAGCTGGATCGCAACGCCGAACAGGAGGATCGCGGGCGCCCAGCTCGGCTGCAGGAACAACGCGACCCCACCGAGCGGGAGATCGCGATGGTCGCGATAGACCGCGACCGAGTAGGCCGACGCGCTGCCGTCGAGCGTCAGCAGGAACGCTGCGGCGAGGAAGCACCACCCGACCGGGTTCCTCGGCCGCTTCACCGCCACGACGAGCCCGACGAGACCGAACGCAAGGGGAAGCGGGCCGGAGCCTGTGACAACGATACTCTCGTGCTCGACCCTGCTGAGCACGACACCGAAGACGAGCACGGCGACCGTCAGCACACCGAGCGCGAGTGCGCTGCCGGGAGTGAAGAGCCTTACCCTCATGCGTTGCTCCGCAGCCAGAGGGTGAGATGGGTGGGCTCGA
Organism: uncultured Thermoleophilia bacterium; assembly: GCA_963828655.1. Classification (GTDB taxonomy): domain Bacteria; phylum Actinomycetota; class Thermoleophilia; order Gaiellales; family Gaiellaceae; genus PALSA-600. The sequence continues at coordinate 588,085 of CAWHFK010000006.1, forward strand.
CGGCGCCGGCAACCGTCGCGGTCAGGCTCGCCTGCACGGTCTCGAGATCGACCGCATCCCGCAGACGCTGCCGGAACGCCTCCACCGTCGCATCCGCGTCGTACCGGGCTCGGTTGAAGCGACGATCGACCGTCCGCTGAACACGACGGCGCAACGGCGTGAACAACGCAGCCGCCGCCAACGTCGACGCAGCCACCCCCACCGGCGACGAGAACGGCAACACCCGCGTCGTCAACACCACCAGACCCAGGAACACCACGACGAGCGACCCGGTGACGATCGCATACGACAACGTGCGACTGATCAACCGATCGATCTCGTACAACCGATACCTCAGAATCCCGACCCCGATCGACACCGGGAGCGCCGCGACGCCGACGAAGACGATCGAGCCGTTGACGCTGAGCGTGACGAGCAGCGCGACGATGCTCACGCCGCCTCCGAGCATCAGCCACTTCAGCTGCTGGCGGTGCACCCCCGACGAGCGGCGGTACTCGACGATCTTGCCGACGATCCACGAGATGACGACGAGCGCATAGAGCGCGGCCAGGACCCCGGCGCCCGGGCCGGACGGGCCGGCGAAGTTCTGCAGCTCGCCGCTCGAGTCGACGCGGACGACCCGCTCCGTGAACGCGCGCGCATCGCGGACCGCGATGTCGGCGAAGAAGCAGGCGGCAAGGACGAGATAGAGCCAGAACGTCCAACGCCAGCGCCGCGACGGCAGGCGCCCGTCCGGGAACAGCACGATCGGGAGCGGCAGCAGCAGCACGAGCGCGATCCAGGTCTGCGTCAGGGCCGCGGCCAGGCGGGCGAGCGGCAGGCCGGGGTGCCCGAGCCGGAAGGCGATCACCGAGTAGTCGCCGGCGGCTCCCGAGCCGACCATCGACAGGGCGAGCACGACCAGGATCCACCCGATCGGGTTCCGCGGCTGGCGATACGCGACCAGGACGCCGACCGCCGCGAACGGCAGGAAGAGGATGGCGACGCCGAGCCCGCTGCCGCCGGGGAACGACTTGTGCGCGTAGTGGTCCAACGGAACCGAGGCCGCGATCAGGAGCAGCGTCAGTGCTCCGAGCCCGATCGCCACCGCGCGAGCCGACGGCCGGCTCATCCGCGCCGCTCCAGGTAGCCGAGCGCCGCCCGCGCCGCGTGGTAGCCGCACATGCCGTGCACCCCGCCGCCTGGAGGGGTCGAAGACGAGCAGAGGAAGACGCCGTCGATCGGCGTCGTGTAGGGCGAGACGCGCGCAACGGGGCGCGTGAACAGCTGGCGCAGGTCGCCCGCGCCGCCGTTGATGTCCCCGCCGACGTAGTTCGGGTTGTACTGCTCCATGTCGCCGGCGCTCATCGACGCACGCGCCAGGATCCGATCGCGGAACCCCGGCGCGAACCGCTCGACCTGCTGCTCGATCCGCTCGGTCATGTCGACCGGCGAGCCGTTCGGGACGTGGCAGTACGCCCAGGCGGTGTGCCGGCCGTCCGGTGCCCGGGTTGGATCGAACAGGCTCTGCTGGGCGAGCAGGACGAACGGCGTGCCCGCCGGCTCGCGCCGCCACGACGCTCGTTCCGAGACGGCGATCTCGCCGAGTGTGCCGCCGAGATGAACGGTCGCGGCGCGGCCGCACTCCTCGGCCCGCCACGGGATCGGGCCGTCGAGCGCCCAGTCGAGCTTGAAGACGCCCGGGCCGTAGCGAAACCCCTCGAGCCGCCGCCGGTAGCGCTCCGGGAGCTGAGTGCCGGCGAGTTGCGCGAGCTGGCGCGGGCCGACGTCGAGCAGCACCGCGTCGGCTCCGTCCAGCTCACCCAGCGAGCCGACGTTCCGGCCGGTCTCGATCGTTCCCCCGAGCGAACGCAGGTACGAGGCGAGCCCGTCGCCGAGCGTCTGGGAGCCGCCGCGGGCGAGCGGCCAGCCGACGGCATGGCCGAGCAGGCCCAGCATCAGCCCGTAGCCGGTCGTCGGCGACCGGGAGAGCGGCAGCATCGAATGTGCGGCGAGCCCCGCGAAGAAGCCGCGGGCGCGTTCGCTGCGAAACGCGGTGCGCGAAAACGACGTGGCCGGCAGGGCGGCGCGCGCCGCGAACCGCGCGAGCGCGACCGGATGGCGCGGACGACCGACCGGCCCCAGCAGGTCTTCCAGGAGGCCCGGCGCGTCGCGGACGAGCGGCTCCATCAGCCGCGCGTAGCGCCCGGCGTCCCCGCCGAGGGTCACACCGGTCTCCTCGGGCGACCGCTCGAGCAGCGCCGCTCGGCCGTCGTCGAACGGATGGGCGAGCGCTGCGGGAGGCCAGATCCACTCGACGCCGTGCTCCTCGAGCGGGAGCGTCGAGAGGAACGGCGAGCCGACGGCGAGCGGATGGATGGCCGAGCACACGTCGTGCTTGAAGCCCGGCAGCGTGAGCTCGGCCGTGCGCGTCCCGCCCCCGAGCACCTCCGCCCGCTCGACGACGTGCACCGACACGCCCTCCCGCGCGAGCGCGATCGCCGCAGCGAGTCCGTTCGGGCCCGAGCCGACGACGATCGCGTCCGCCATTCGCGGCAAGACTAAACCCCGGCGTTCGTCTTCTTGCGAAACGGCGAGGTTGCGGTGTGCAGCCCCGACTTGAAGGCGCTGTTGTGCCGCACATTCCCGGCGCGGGACCACTGGCGCCGCCGTTCGACGCACACGATGGTCGTCTCCGGTTGGGCCTCCGAGCCCAGCCGCTCGGCCAGCGCACGCAGCGTCGCCCGCCAGAACACATCCTCCTTGCGGTGGCCGCCAAGGGTCAGCCCGAGCTCCGTCAGCGGATCCTGCGCCCGCATCAGGACCTGCGCCTGCGCCACCGTCGCGCCGTCCTGCTCGAAGGCGCTGAAGGTGATCCAGCCGGCGAACATGTGCCCCTGCGGGGTCATGAACGTGAACGACTCCTCGTCGGCGTAGATGACGAGGATGCCGGTGGAGAGCTTGAGGCCCCCGCCGAGCGAGGCCTGGAGCAGCGCGACCTCGCCGGGCGAGATGCCCGTCAGCGGCGCGTGGAACTGACTGCCCTTCGGCCAGAACGACGGGAACTCTTCCTTCCACACCGCGATCGCCTCGTACGGCGTCACGTCGGTGTCGGCCAGCGACACCCTGTACGTCTTCTGCCACATCTTCCCGAACCCCTGGATCGGCGACAGCACTTGCTTGCCGCCGACCGTGTCGAGGGCTCCCTGCGGGACGTTCGAAGCCGCGAGCGAATCGACGGGCTTCGCCCAGTTCTGCTCATCGCGCGACACCTTCTCCGTGCCCATCGCTCCTCCGTTCCCTTAGCCGGAGACCGCGGCCAGCGCCTCGGCCTCGTTCGCGTGGATCGCAACCGCCTCGTCGAGCCTCGTGAGCTCGAAGATCTGGCGGTAGTGGTCGTTCAGCCCACACGCCAGCAGTTGCTGGCGCTGCCGGTTCGCCCGTACGAGCAAGGTCACGAGCAGCCCGATCCCACCCGAGTTCATGTACTCGAGTGCGGTGAAGTCGAGGAGGACGACGCGCGCGCCGGCCTCGGTCGCCGTGGTGAATGCGTCCATGAGGGCGTCCTCCGAGGCCGCCGTCACGTCGCCCTGGATGTCGATCGCGCTCGCCGTGTCGGTCAGCCGCCGCACCGCAAACGAGACGGTTCCCTGCGCCATCGTCACTCTCCCTCGTCGTCGAGGATGGTCATGAAGTCCGAGAGACGCGTGATCCGAAAGATCTCCCGGTAGTGCTCGGCCAGGCCGCGTGCGCGGATCTCCTGGCTCGACCTGCGGGCCTGCGCAAGCATCCCGACGATCAGTGCGATTCCCGTCGAGTTGATGTAGTCGACGTCCGCGAAGTCGCAGATCACGACAGGGGCGTCCTTGACCTCGTCGTAGGCTGCGAGCAGTCCCTGCTCGGCGGCGGAGGTGATCTCGCCGCTGAGGTCGAGCACAGCCGCGCCTGCTTCGATCTCGACGGTCGCCGCGAACTCAGCCGTTCTCATCGTCGCCTCCTTCGATCCGCAGCACGAGCTCGATCGTGTGCCTGCCTTCATCGCTCCAGCTGCGGAGGTCGTCCACCATGTTCCGGATCAGGAAGAGCCCCCAGCCGCGCGGCTTCTGCAGGCCGTCGAGCTTCGCCTCGAGATCGGGCGTCTCGGCCTCGGCGATCTCGCGCTCGCCGCCCTGGTCGGTGATGCGCACCGTGAGCACGCCGTCCGCCGCGTGGACCCGGACCTCGACCGGCACATCCGGACGCGACTCGTTGCCGTGCTCGATCGCGTTCATCGTCGCCTCGGACACGGCGGTCTTGAGCCGTTCGAGCCGGGCGGGGCTCAGACCGAGCGGCGCCACCGCGTCGACGACCCGGTCCATCGCGAGCCGCTCGTTCCCGCGCTCGCTCGCGACCGAGAACGCGATGTCGAGGTCACCGTCGGCGGCGGCCGCTGCGCCAAGGCCGACGCACTTGAGCGCGACCAGGGTGATGTCGTCCTCCTGCTCGCCGGCGGCGGGGGTGAACCGCCCGAGCTCGGTGAGCACGCGGTCGATCACATCCCCGCGCCCGTTGCGGCCGCCGACGACATCGAGGAGCCGCGGGAAACCGAACATCTCGCCGTCCGCGTTGTGCGCCTCGGCGACACCGTCGGAATGGAGCAGCATCGTCTGGCCCGTCTCGAGCAGCGCCTCTCGCTCCTCGTAGACGATCCCGGGCATCAACCCGAGCGGCATCCCGGTCGCGCGCAGCTCGATCGTCCCGCTGTCGGTCCGGACGTACGGCAGGTTGTGCCCCGCGTTCGCAAACCGGAAGCGCCCGGTAGCGGGATCGACGACCCCGTACAGACAGGTGACGAACATCTTCGGCGGCATGTCCGGGCACATCAGGTCGTTGACGCGCCCCAGCACGACTCCCGGCGAGATGATCCGCTGTGCCGACGCGCGAAGCACGCTGCGCGTTGCCGCCATCACCATCGCGGCCGGCACCCCTTTGTCGGTGACGTCGCCGATCACGACACCCACCTGGCCCTCCGGCAGCTCGATGAAGTCGTAGAAGTCGCCGCCGACCTCGCGCGCGGGCCGGTAGTACGCGGAGATCTGCCAGCCGGGCAGATCGGGCAGCGACTTCGGCAGGAAGTGCTGCTGGATGAGCGTCGCGACGCGCAGCTCCTGCTCGATCCGCTCGCGCGAGCGCGCCTCGGCCTCCTGCCGCCGCACGAGCTGGGCGACCTGCAGAGCAGGCGCCGCCTGCGCGGCGAGCGAGACGAGCAGCTTCTTGTCGTCCGTCGAGTACGCCTGGTCGGAGAGGCGGGCGCCCAGGTTGACGACGCCGATCAACTCACCCTGGCTGACGAGCGGCACCACGAGCTTCACACCGGCGGCTCTCAGCGCCTCGACGGCCGGCGAGACGAGATCGAGGCTCTCGACCTCGACGACGCCCGCCGCGCTCTGGAAATAAGCGACGATCGGGTCGTTCGGCGAGATCTCGATCGGGCGCGCGTCGGGCGCCGACGGCTCGACCGTCACCGGGTCGGCGCCGGCCCGGCCCGGCTCGGTGAGCTCACGGCGCCGGATCACCCTGGTGATCGAGTGGGTCAGTGCGCTCATCGCTCTTCTGTTGTACGCCGCCACCGTCCGAGGATCGTTACGGGTTGGCCCCCGCCCGTCCAGTCCACGCGCGGTGCGCGAGCAGGCCGGAGAAGCCGACGACCAGGAGAGCGTCGATCGGGTGCAGGATCCCGATCGCGGGCGTGCTGCCGCCGGCGATCGCGAGGATCACCGCGATGAAGACGAGACCGGCCAGCGCGAGGGCCTGCAGGACCCCGCTCCGCCCGAGCCGCGCTCCGAGCGCGAAGAGGAAGAGCAGCAGGCTCCCCAGGAAGATGAGGTAGCCCAGCGCCACATGGGGGCCGAAGCCGTGGTCGAACTGCTTGTGCGTGACCGCATGCTGGGCATCGGCCTTCTGGTCGGCCGAGAACGCGCCGTAGCCCGCCGCGCCGACCTGCACGACCACGGCAAGGAAGAGCAACGCTGCCCAGAACCGGTAGAGGGCGCGGAACGCAGTGGTCATGAGGGCTCCTCGAGTCGACGCCAGTTGTCGCCGCCAGGTTCGCGGAGGACCGTCCCGAGATCGTTACGGCCCGGGCGGAAGCTCGCTCTTCGTTGCGTAGGATCGCCCCGTGTTGCGGATCAGCCTGCTCGGTGCGCCCGCGATCGACGTCGACGGGCAGCCGCTCGCAGTCGACACGCGCAAGGCGACAGCTCTCGCCGCCTATCTCGCCGTCGAGGGCGGGGCCCACAGCCGCGACTCGCTCGCCGGCCTCCTGTGGCCGGACTACGAACAGGAGCGCTCCCGCGCCGCGCTGCGCCGCACCCTCTCGACCCTGCGCACCGCAGTCGGCGGCGAGACGCTGGTCGTCGAGCGCGACGCCGTTGCGCTGGAGCGCAGCAGGCTCGAGCTCGACATCGACGAGTTCCGCCGCCGCGCCGCCGACCCGCAGATCGAGTCGCTCGAGGCAGCGGTCGCCCTGCACCGCGGGCCGTTCATGGCCGGTTTCGGCATCCGGGACAGCGCGACGTTCGACGACTGGCAGTCGTTCAACTCGGCGACACTCGCCCGCGAGCTCGGCGCCGCGCTCGACCGGGCCGCCGACGCCTGCGCGGCTCGCGGCGACTGGCCGCGGGCACTCGAACACGCGAGGCGCCGACTGGCGCTCGACGAGCTGCACGAGCCGGCTCACCGGCGCCTGATGCAGCTGTACGCGGCGAGCGGCGAGCGGAGCGCCGCCTTCGACCAGTACCGAGACTGCGTCCGCGTGCTGCACCGAGAGCTCGGCGTCGCGCCGCTCGACACGACGACGGCGCTCTACCGTGCGATCCGCGAAGGGTCGGTCCACCCGGTCGAGACGCGTCCCGCCCCGGCGCTGCCCGAGCACGCCGGCCACCCGTTCGTGGGGCGCGCGAGCGAGTGGCGGAAGGTTCGAGGCGCCTACGCGTCCGTCGGCCCCGACGGACACCTCGTCGTGATCGAAGGCGAGACCGGGATCGGCAAGACGCGGCTCGGCGAGGAGCTGCTCGGCTGGGCCCGCGGCGAGGGAGCCGTGGCGGTGTCGACGCGGTGCTTCGAAGACGAGCGAGGGCTTGCTTTCGGATCGGTGCTGGACCTGCTGCGGGCCGCCCTGCGCGACGGAGACGTTGGGGCGATCGAGCCGAAGGCCGCCGCCGAGGCAGCGCGGCTCCTCCCCGAGCTCGGCACGCCGCCGACCCGTTCGCTCGACGACCCCGGCGCGCACGCACGCTTCGTCGAGGGCGTGGTGCAGACCCTGCTCGCCGCCGCACACGGCGAACAGCCCCCGGTCGTCCTCGTCGACGACCTGCACTGGGCCGATGCGTCGTCGCTCGAGGTGCTCGCGTACCTCGCGCGCCGCCTGCAGGGACGGCCGTTTCTCCTGGTCGTCACCTGGCGCACGGAGGAGACACCCGCTGCCCACCCGGCCCGTCGCCTGCTGGCCGAGGCAGCCCACGACGGGCTCGGCACCTCGATTGAGCTGGGCCGGTTCGAGCGTGCGCAGGTCGGCGAGCTGGTCGATGCCGCAGGGCTCGCCCCCGGCCTGGTCGATCCGCTCTTCGCCGAGACGCGCGGCCTGCCGTTCTTCGTCGTCGAGTACCTCGACTCGCTCGGAGAGGACGCGGCGGACTGGCCGTTGCCCGCCGGGGTGCGCAACGTCCTCGAGACACGCCTCGCGTCGACGAGCGAGGTGGCCGGACAGGTCGCCTCCGCCGCGGCGGTGCTCGGCCGGCCGTTCGAGGCGGAGCTCTTGCGGGACGTCAGCGGACGCAGCGACGAGGAGACGGTCTCGGCGATCGAGGAGCTGAGCGCACGCGGGATCCTGGTCGATCTCGATCCGGCCGAGCACGACTTTCGGCACGAACAGACGAGGAAGGTGGCGTACGAGCGGACGAGCCTCGGACGGCGCCGCCTGCTGCACCGCCGCGCGGCGGACGCCCTGGCCGTCACCGCACGCGGCACGACCGGAGCCGGGGTCGTCGCCCAGCACCTTCGGCTTGCCGGACGGGAGGCCGAAGCCTCCGACTGGTTCCGGCTGGCAGGCGACCAGGCCCGTGGCCTCTATGCGAACGCCGAGGCGCTCGCCTACTACCGGGAGGCGCTCGCGCTGGGGCCTCCGGCCGGCGGAGCGCTGCACGAGGCGATCGGCGACCTGCTCACCCTCGCGGGGGACTATGCAGCCGCGCTGCCGAGCTACGAAGCGGCGGCGGCGGAGGCATCCGAAACGGAGCTCGCCGGGATCGAGCACCGCATCGGCCTCGTGCACGGCCGGCGCGGCGAATGGGAACTGGCGAACGGTTCGTTCACGGCCGCGCTCGAAGCTCTCCCCGAGAGCGCCACCGCGCTGCGGGCGAGAATCGTCGCCGATCAGAGCCTGACCGCGCATCGTCTCGGCCGCGACGACCAGGCGCTCGTCCTGGCGCAGGAGGCGCTCGCGCTGGCGACGGCGGCGGGCGACGACCGCGCCCGTGCGCAGGCGCACAACCTGCTCGGGATCCTCGCGGCGGACAGCGGCCGCCGCGAGGAGGCCCGCGAGCACCTCGAGGAGAGCCTCGCGCTCGCGGGCCCGAACGATCCGGCGGCCCGGGCTGCTGCACTCAACAACCTGGCGCTCCTCGACCGCGCCGACGGCGAGCTCGCGCGCGCGCTCGAGCTCACCGAGGAGGCGCTCGTGCTCGCAGCCACCGTGGGCGACCGCCACCGCGAGGCCGCGCTCCTGAACAACGCCGCCGACCTGCTGCAGGCGGCGGGCCGGCACGACGAGGCCATGGAGCGGCTCAAGTCGGCGGTCGCGGTCTTCGCCGAGATCGGCGAGGAAGGCGCCATGGAGCCGGAGATCTGGAAGCTCGTCGACTGGTGAGTTGCTTGCCAACTCACGTTCTTCCTGATTATCTGGAGGACGGGATGGGGGTGCTGAGGCCTGCGGTGGTACGCGGCTCTCGGCGTGCGGCGCGCTTGCTCGCGGTCGCGGTCGTGGCCTTGCTCGGCGTGGTCCTCGTGCCGCAGGCGTTCGCCGATCCCGGAACGTACGTCGTCACGAACACGAACGACTCGGGGGCCGGATCGCTGCGGCAGGCGATCCTCGATGCCAACGCCACCCCCAACGCGACAGCGGTCGACCAGATCACATTCGATCTGCCGGCCGTCAGCCCGGCGATCGCGCCGGCCACCAACCTGCCCGCGATCACCGATCCGGTGACGATCGACGGAACGACGAACACCAGCGGCCCGGTCTTCCTCGACGGCACGTCGGTGGGCTCTCTTGGCGTCGGTTTGCAAATCGCAATCGCACCAGACCCGCTGGTGCCGAGCACGGTTCGCGGCCTGACGATCACGAACTTCGCCCAGGCCGGGCTCGAGCTCGGGTCGGGCCCCGTGAAGGCCGTTGGCAACTTCATCGGAACGAACCCATCCGGCGCAAGCGGGCTCGGCAACGGCATCGGGCTAGTTGCATCCGGAGCAGCAGTGATCGGCGGCCCGGCGCCGGGTGAGCGCAACGTGATTTCCGGCAACCACGAAGCCGGGATCAGCCTGTCGGGCGCGGGCGCCACCGTGTTCAACAACCTGATCGGCACGAAGCCCGACGGGACGACGGCTCTCGGCAACAGCGGCGCTGGAATCAGCATCGACCAGGAGAACATCGAGTCCCAGTCGATTGGCGGAACGGCTGCCGGCCAGGGCAACACGATCGCCTTCAACACCGGTGCCGGGGTCGAGGTGGACGGCTCGGGCAGAGGCGCGGTCATTCAGGGCAACTCGATCTACTCGAACGGCGACCTCGGGATCAAGCTGACCAACAACGCGAACGAGGCTCAGCCTGCGCCGCACCTCGCGACCGTGACCGTGCTCCCGGGCGGGCACATCGAGGTCACCGGTTCGGACCAGACCACCGGAACGCCCTCGATCGACGTCTATGCCTCCGCGACCTGCGGCTCGTCCGGCGCGCGCTACCTCGGCACCTATCCCGCCGTGTCCGCAGGAAACTTCGATACCGGCACCCAGTTGCCCGGAACGGCCACCTCCGGCGAGGCGATCACTACGACTCTCACCGACACCAGCCTCCTGAACACGTCGGAGTTCTCGAACTGCGTTTCCGTGCCCGCCTCGCTCTCGGGGGCTCTCACGCAGCCGGTGAACCAGGACGTCGACGTGACCGCGGCAGGCACCGAGGACTGGGCGGTCTGGGGCGACAAGGTCGGGACCGCGAACCTGCCGTTGAGCGCGCTCGCGCCCAACCAGGTCAAGGCGAACGGGGGCCGCCAGATCAGCGATCTCTCCCAGGTGAATCCGAGTGGCACGCCACCACGCGGATTCGACTTCGCATGGCCGTTGACGCCCTTCGGCTTCGACTGGTCCGATGGAACGCCGACGGCCTCGGAGACGGAAGACAGCGTCGGCATCACCGTGCCGCAACTCGGGGAAGGGTTCTCGTTCACGGTGCCGGCGGACACCACAACCCGAACGCTGACCATCTGGACGTCTGCTCACTACGCGAATGGCCTTCTGACGGCCCACCTCTCAGACGGAAGCGCACCCGACTACACCCAGACGCTCAGCGCGTTCGCCGGCCAGTTCCCGGACCAGGGCGAGAACGTACCGGGGGTCTTCACCCTTCAGTACGCAGCCGCGAGCGCCGGTCAGCACCTGACGGTGACCTGGGAGCAAACGGCGAACAACAGCTGTGCCGGTGGCTGCGAGGACATCGTGCTCTACGCCGCCGCGCTCGCCGGCGGCACCGCCGGGCAGACGACCGGCGCGACCGCAAGCCTCACGAGCGCGCAGTCGGTCCCGAGCTCGGGCTCGAACGACGCGATCAACACGATCCCGCTGCGCGCGTTCGCGCCGACGCAGACCGGGGTGACGCCGGCGCCGATCAACGGCCTCCCGATCAACGGACTGCCGATCAACGGACTGCCGATCAACGGCCTCCCCATCAACGGGCTCCCGATCAACGGGCTCCCGATCAACGGGCTCCCCATCAACGGGCTCCCCATCAACGGGCTCCCGATCAACGGGCTTCCCATCAACGGGCTCCCGATCAACGGGCTCCCGATCAACGGCCTCCAGATCCCCGGCGGGTGGACGGCCGTGCTGGCCGGGACCCCGCTCGCCGGGAAGCCGCTGCAGACGATCACCCTGCAACAGGTGCTCGCCCTGAACCCGCAGCCCGCTGCGGTCCACAACCTCACGCTCGGAAACCTCGTGGTCGCCGACAGCGCGCTCGGCCAGGTGACGATCGGCGCGCTCGCGCTCGGCAATACACCGATCAACGGGCTCGGAGCCGGGGGTGCGTCGATCGCGGCGCAGCTTCAGGCCTGGTGCACGCACGCCACCGGCAGCGCAGCGAATTGCTCGACTGCGGCGATCGGCAACCAGAGCCTCTTCGCCCTGAGCCTCGCCGGAGCACCGATCAACGGCCTGCCGATCAACGGGCTCCCCATGAACGGGCTGCCGATCAACGGCCTGCCGATCAACGGGCTGCCGATCAACGGACTGAACCTGTCGGCCTCGCCGATCAACGGGCTGCCGATCAACGGGCTGCCGATCAACGGCCTGCCGATCAACGGGCTGCCGGCCGTGACCCTTGCCACCATCGTCGATTGCACGAAGACAGGCGTCGACTGCGCGAGCCAAACACTCGGGCAGGCGGCAGCCGCCGGAGGGATCAAGTCGACCGCGACGATCCTCGATCTCCTGAGAATCCTCCTGGCCGACACCAGCCCCGTGCAGAGCACGCTCACGGTGGGCGACGTGATCGGCTTGCTGATCAAGAGCGCCGACGTCCCCTGGGAGACGCTTCCGCCCCGGCTCCTCTCGGTGTTCGACACGACCCGCCCGACGCTGCACATGAGCGCCGGCTTCACTCTGCAAGGCACAGGCCTGGGCGGAGGGCTCGCGACCGTCAAGGTGACGCTGCCGGACGGCTTCGATTACCGGCCTGGCACCGCTCAATTGCAGATCGGCGACGGCACCGCGTCGAGCATCGGCGAACCGACGATCGACGCGCAGGCAAACACGCTGACGTGGGACGTCCCGAACGTTCCCTTCAACACGGCGTCGAGCATCTCGTTCGACACGTGGTCGGGGAGCAGCGTCGGGGCGGCTCAGGCGTCCGAGACCGTGACCTCGGGCGGATTCTCCGGGTCGGGCACGGTGCCGTTCTCCGTCACCGACGCCTTCAACAACAACTCGCCCGCCACCGCCACGGCGATCACCGCCGACATGAACGTCGAGATGTCGGCGATCGCGAGCGCGGGCGAGGTCGACTACTACAAGGTCCCGATGCCGGCCGCGGGGACGCGCATCCGCGTCCACCTGACGAACCTCTCGGCCGACTACGACCTCGCGCTGTATTCGCCGACGACGACGTCGGTCCGCACCGGAGCGACGAACGGGCCGCCGCTCCAGGACGGGACGATCGCCGACCAGTCGCTCACCCTCCAGGGCGGCGGCTCCAACACGCAGCTGACGCCGACGGCGCTGCAGGACGTTCCCGATCCGGGCATCCCGGTCGTCCAGGTCTCGGCCAACCGCGGCACAGACGACGAGGACGTCGGCATGGTCTCGCCCGGTGGCGGCGGGTACGCCACGATCGCCGTGTTCGGCTACAACGGCGCGTCGAGCCCGGACCCGTACACGCTGCGCGTGACGACACAGGCGCCCCCCGGCATCACCTGCACGCCTCGGGCACTGACCGGCGGCACCGCCGGAACGGTGCCGACCATCGCGTCGCTGCCGACCAACCTGAACACCTTGATCCTCGTGAACGAGAAGCGCATCGGAGCCACCTACGGTGCAGCCGCAGAGACGAGCGTCGTCACGTCGCTCAACCATCTCGCCGGGGACGCGTCGCTCGGCGTCAGCGGTGCCGTCATCCCGGTCGAAGGCCTCGCCCAGACCCAGTACAACGCCTGGGACGCCAAGCCGTGTGACGTCAACGCCGCCAACGCCGTCGCGAACACGATCGCGAACGAGATCGCCGCGGTCAAAGCGCAGCGCCCGACTCTCGAGTACGTGGTCTTCGCCGGCGGCGACGACCAGATCCCGTTCTTCCGGATCCCCGATCTCTCGCTGATCGCGAACGAGACCGGATTCGCCGGCCAGTTCAACAACAACGAGTACTACGGCGCGCTCGCGAGCGGCGACCTGCTGACCGACAATCCGTACCTCGACACCCGGCCCGTCCCCGCGAGCGGCCGGCAGATCTTCATTCCCGACCTCGCCGGCGGCCGACTCGTCGAGACACCCGCGCAGATCACCAGTGCCGTCACGAGCTTCGAGAGCTCGAACGGGACGCTCCGCAACTCTACGGCGTTCGTCTCCGGCTACGACTTCGTCAGCGACGGAAGCCAGCTCGTCGCACAGAGGCTCCAGTCGATTCTCGGCGCGTCGTCGGTCAGGAGCCTGATCGACACGACCACCCCGTTCGTGCCCGCGACGTCCTGGTCGAAGAACGGGCTGCTGAACGCTGCCTTCCCGACACTCGGGCAGGCGGCGATCAACGACTGGAACGGGCACTACGACAACACGCGGGCCTTGATGGCAAACGGAGACCTTCTATCGGCCTCCGAACTGACGGGGACGCACGCTTTCTCCAGCGGCATCTTCCTCACGATGGGCTGCCATGCCGGCTTCCAGACGACCGACGCGATCATCGGAACGCCGGTCGCCGACTGGGCGCAGTATTTCGCCGGCACCGGCACCGGCTTCGTCGGCAATACGGGCTTCGGCCTCGGCAACACGGACAGCGTCGCCTTCTCCGAGGAGCTGATGGCCAACTTCGCCGGCCATCTCGATCGCACCGTGTCGATCGGCCAGGCTCTGAACCTCGCGAAGGAGGATTACTTCCTCTCGCGCGATGCCTTCAGCTCCTATGACGAGAAGACGCTCTCGGAAGCCGAGCTCTACGGCCTGCCGATGTACGGCGTAGGTGCCCCGCCTGCCCCGCTGGGGGCACCGGCTCCGGCGCCGGTTCCGCTGCCCGATCCGGTGAGCGGCACTGCGAGCTCGACGAGCCCGTCCACGGGCCTGCTCGCGCCCTTCGCAGGAAACTCGGTGCAGGCCGCCGGCTTCGCCGTCACCCCGACCTTCTCCGGCCCGGTCAACGGCCAGCACGGCAGCTACTACACGAACGCAGGTCAGGTCCAGGCGCCGAACTACCGGCCGCTCCAGCCATACGTGACGCTGCCGGCGAGCCGCACCAACCTGGCCGCGCACGGCGTCGTGATCGACACCCTTGCCAGCGACGACCAAACGGGGTTCAACCCGGACAACGTGCGGCCGACCGTCGACCTCACCGCGAACGAGGCCGAGCCGCAGTTCACCGACCAAGCGTGGCCGACCAAGGTGCCGACGCTCGTCTCGCTCGACGACCCCAACGGTCTTCAGCAGCGGCTGAACCTGACGACCGGGCAGTTCTTCACGTCCACCGACGGAGGCACGAGGACCGAGCGGCTCTGGACGCAGATCGGCGGCCGGGTCACCTATTCCTCGAGCACCGACTTCGTGCCGCCGACGGTCGACCAGATCGACGCGTATCTCACCGGCAGCACCGTGACGTTCAGCGGGCACTTCAGCGATCGCACCGAAACGGGGGCGGCCGGCACCGTCGTCTTCGCCCAGGTCGTGTACGACGTCAACAACACCGGCACCTGGAAGAGCATTCAGCTGGTGCAGGATGCGACCGGTGCGTGGTCGGGCGGGGCGCCGTTCACCGGAACACGCGTGCAGTTCTTCGCCGAGGTCTGCGACACCGCCGGCAACTGCGGCTACAGCTCCAACAAGGGGCGCTACTTCGACGCCGCGCCGCTGCCCACGACGACGGGCTCGATCACCCTCACTCCGAGCGGCACGGCCGGAGCCGGCGGCTGGTACACGAGCAACGTCAACGTCACCGGGACGAGCTCGACGCCGGGCGTGACGATCACCGTGAGCGTCGACGGCGGTCAGTACGCGCCGATTCCGAACACGGGGATCACGCTCACCGGCGACGGTACGCACACACTCAGCGCGCTGGGCTCGGACGGGTCGAAGGCGACGGCCGTCGTCCTGATCGACAAGACACCGCCCACGGTCGCCTTCGCGCCGGGCACCGTGGCTTACGGTGCACACGTCCCCGCGTTCACGTGCCTCGACAGCGGGTCGGGCGCCACCACGTGCACCGGCACGCAGCACGGCACGCCGGCCAACGGCGGCGACCCACTCGACACGTCGAACGTCGGAACCGTTCACCTCGCCGCGACCGCTACCGACGTCGTCGGCAATCGGGTCACCGCTGAGCAGGACGTGCAGGTCGTCAAGGCGACGCCGACCGTGGCGTGGGCGACGCCGGCGCCGATCAGCTACGGCACGAAGCTGATCGCAATTCAGCTCGACGCGACCGCTTCGGCCAACGGCGCGCCTCTGCCGGGCACGTTCGCCTACAGCCCGGCGGCAGGCACCGTCCTGCAGCCGGGCAGCCAGACCCTCTCGGTCACGTTCACGCCGACCGACGCGGTGCACTACACGACCGCAACAGGGACGACGACGATCTCGGTCGTCTTCACACAGGCGTGCATCACCACGAGCAAGACGGGCCCGTTCAACGTTGCGAGCGGCCAGTCCGTCTGCGTCTCGTCCGGCGGAAAGCTGACCGGCCCTGTGACCGTCCGGGCGGGCGGCGCGCTCTGGATCAACGGCGGCGTCGTCACCGGGCCCTTTAGCGCAACAGGCGCGGCCAGGCTGGCGGTGTGCGGTTCGACGTTCACCGGGCCGGTCACCGTGACCGCCGCGACCGGCTACGTGCAGTTCGGTGGCACGGGCTGCACCGGCAACAAGATCACGGGGCCGGTCAGCATCACGAAGGGCACCGGCGGGCTCAGCTTCGTCGGCAACAAGGTGACAGGTCCGCTCACGATCACGAACAACAAGGGCGGCTTCACCTACTCCGGAAACACGGTCACCGGGCCTGTGACCGTCTCCGGAAACAGCTGAGCCGAAGTCGCTAGGGCAGCGGCACCGTCGGCAGGGCGACGATGCCGAGGCGCCCGAGGATCGACTCCGCCTCGTTCGCCTCCTCGTCCGAGGCGAAGCCGGTCACGACCTTCGCGTGCAAGGTGCGGCCGAGCTCGTACTCGGCGCCCAGCGAACGTGCGAGCCGAATGCTCTCGTCGAAGTGCGGCTCGGCCTGCTCGGGGGCTCGCGCCTGCACGGCGGCGAGTCCGAGCAGCCGCTCGAGCAGGGCCGAGCGCACGCCGAGCTCGCCCGTGCTGCGCATGCGCTCGAGTGCCGTCGTCGCCAGTTCGACAACGTCGGCGTGGCGGCCCTCGAGGATGAACGCCTGCGCACGGCGGGCGTCTGCCTCGATCAGGTAGCTCTCCGC
This sequence comes from uncultured Thermoleophilia bacterium, assembly GCA_963828655.1. Taxonomy (GTDB): domain Bacteria; phylum Actinomycetota; class Thermoleophilia; order Gaiellales; family Gaiellaceae; genus PALSA-600. Next base: position 604,469 of record CAWHFK010000006.1, read on the forward strand.
ACCGAGCTCCTCGAGCTGGGCGCGCGCGTCGTCCAGATAGCGGTGGGCCTCGGTGAACCGCCCCTCCTCTGCCGCCAGGCGGCCGAGATTGATCATCACGAGCGCCTCACCGGCCGGGAACTTGGCAGCGCGATAGGTGCGCAACGCGACGTCGAACAGCTCCGCCGCCTCGTCGAGGCGCCCCCGGTCGAGCAGGATCTCCGCCCGGTTGTTCGTCGCATGGCCGCCGGTGAGCACGTCGCCGGCCCGCCGGACGAGCTCCTCGGCACGGTGATAGAGCTCGAGCGCCTCGTCCCAGGCACCTTCGTAGTAGGCGCGCACGCCCATGTTGTTGAGGACGGTCGCCTGACGGTGCAGCAGGCCCAGCTCGTCGAAGATCGCGAGAGCCCGGTCGAGGTATTCGCGGGCCGGTCCGCCGCGATCGCCCTCAGCCGCAGCCCGAACGTAGTACGCGTCCGCGAGCGTCGCCCGGTCGCCGAGCGCGGACGCACCGTCGGCGGCACGCGTGGCGGCGGTCGCGCACTCGTCGATCTTTCCCTGCCGGTAGAGGACGATCGCCCGGGCGAGCTCGAGCGCCACGCTCTCGGCTGCGTCCGCCTCGAGAGCGCCCCGCTCGTACAGCTCGAGTGCGTCGTCGTACCTGCCGCGACGCTCGCTGACGACGCCTTGCTTTCGCAGCAGCCGCGCGGAGGGCCCGCCGTGCTCGAGGGCGCGACCGTAGGCCGCCTCGGCATCGTCGTACCGGGCCGCGAGCTCGCGCACATCGCCGAGCGCCTCACACACCCGCGCCACATCCCCGCGCTCCGAATCGAAGTGTCCCGCCGCGGAGAGCGCGCGCTCGTAGAACGTCGCCGCGTCGACATTCGCATGTTTCGCACGCGCATCGTCGCCCGCCTCGACCGCGTAAGCCCACGCCTCGTCGAAGCGACCGGCTTCGAGAAAATGCAGCGACAGGACCTCCGCCGGCGCCGGCCCGCCGGTCGAGCGGCGCTCGATCGCATCGCCCACGAGCGCGTGAATCTCACGCCGGCGGGCATACGAGAGACCGTCGTAGGCGGCGGTGCGGACCAGATCGTGTCGAAAACGCAGCAGGCCGGGCCCGATCCAGTCGACGAAATCGGCGAGCCTCACCCACTGCTCGGGATCGGTCGCCTCGTCCGGCAGGATCTCGGCGAGCAGGTCGAGCTCGAAGGTCGGGCCGATCACCGAGGCGTGCCGGAGCAGCAGGCGATCGTTCGCCTCCAGGGTGTCGATGCGAATCGTCAGCAGCGACTCGACCGTCTCGGGCAAGGCATCGTCGTCCGCCGGTGCAACCGCCAGCTCGCGGATGAAGAGCGGGTTGCCTGCGGCGCGCTCGGTGACGGCGGCGAGCTGATCCTCGGACAGCGCGAGGTCGCCCGCCGCGGCGAGCGCAAGGCTGCGCGCGTCTGCAGCGTCCAGCGGCTCGAGCTCGAGCGCCAGGACATCGGCCGCGGCGAGGGGCAGGCCCGACGGGCGCCGCGTGGCGACGACGAGCCAGGGCCGCGGGGCCGGCCGGGCGAGCTTGGCGAGCAGGAGCTGCGATGCGTCGTCGAGCCAGTGCACGTCCTCGACGAGCAGCACCGTCGGCATGAGGAGCATGCGGGCCAGGAGCTGGTCGAGGACGTCGTGCAGGCGGTCGCGCCGGAACACGGAATCGATCTGGTCGACCTCGTCGGTGTCCGGCACCGCCGCGTCGAACGGCAGCGCAAGCAGAGGCAGCCAGGGAGCGAGGTCGGGCATCACCGTTTGCGCAAATGCGGTCAGCTTGGCGCCCGCACTCTCGGGCGACTCATCGGGAAGGACGCCGACCAGCGGCCGGAGCATCGCGCGGAACGGGCCGAACGGGGTCGACGCCGAGTAGGGCTCGCAGCGGCCCCGGAGGAACTGGAACCCGACCGAGATCGTGCCGAGCTCCTCCACCAGCCGCGACTTGCCGGCTCCCGGCTCGCCGACGATCTCCACGGCGCGGCTCTGACGCATCCGCGCCGCGCCGACCGCCTCCGCGAGCAGGGCGAGCTCGGGCTCGCGACCGACCAGCGGCAGAAGCGGGCGCGTGTCCTCGACTGTCTCCGTGCTGACCGCGCCGACCGCGTGGCCGGTGACCGGCTTCGTCTTCCCTTTCATCAGGAACTGGCGGCTCGTCGTCTCGAACCTCGTGCGGGCACGTTGCAGGACGTCGCCCGTGGCCAGGATCTCGCCCTTCGCGGCGCGCGCTGCCAGCCGCGCCGCGAGGTTCACCGTGTCGCCCATCACGGCGTAGGTCGTCCGACGCGGCGATCCGATCGGGCCTGCGAGGACGGGACCGCGGTTCACTCCGACGCCGATCGCGGGGCCGACACCCGCGTCGACGATCGCGCGCGCTGCCCGGAGCATGCGATCCTCGTCGTCGCCGGCGCTCGACGGTGCCCCGGCGACGAGATACAGCTTGCCGCCGTCGTAGTCGATGTCCGACTCGAGCCAGGTGATGCCCAGGTCGTCCGTCTCGGACGAAACGACGTCTGCGAGGGCGGCGAGGGCCGCCGCGGCCTCGCCGGGCGTCTCGACGAGCCGATCCGTCCCGCTGAACTTCACGAACGCGGCCGTCGCCTGCCGATGCTCGGCCTCGATCGCCCCCATCGCGATCGGGCGGCGAAGAGCCGGCGGCACGAGGCCGGAGAGGTCGCCCACGCCGTCGGGCTCCTCCGGCAGCGGCGGCAGCTCATCGGCGACGGCGTCACTGCGAAGCAGGAACGCGCCGTCGCGTTCTGCCGCGACCAGCCCCTCGAGGGCCTCCGCCGTCCGCGCCGAGACGAGCACCTCGCCGGACTCGGCCGCATCCTCGAGCCCGAGCGTCGCCGACGCCGCGGGGCCGCAGACGATCAACTCGCGGCGCGACCGGCCGACGAGGAAGAGGTGGCACGGCCCCGACACGATTCCGGCCGCCATGCCGAGGCGCACCGGGCCGACGCTCGACTCGCTCGATCCCGACTCGGCGACGAGCGCCTGCATCGCGAGGGCAGCGCGCGCAGATCGCGCCTCGTGGCCGTGCCCGTCGAACAGCAGGAGCAACGCATCGCCGCGGAACTTCAGGACATCTCCGCCGTAGCGTTCGCCGATCTCGATCAAACCGGAGTAACACCCGCTGATCAGCGTGATCAGCTCTTCGGCTCCGAGCTTGCCGCGCTCCGCGAGCCGCTCGGAGAGAGCGGTGAAACCGGAGATGTCCAGGCCGAGCAGCGACGCGTCGAGGACGCGGCCGTCCCCACCGCTTCGATCCGCCTGCCAGGTCGCCGCCAGACGCGGGACAAACGGTCTGAAGGCCGCGGCGGTGCCGGTGGTCACTCCTACACCGCGTCTGGTGGGAGCCGCTCGGCGAGCGCCTGCATGACCTTCTCGCCGACCGACGGCATCGCTTGCGTGACGCGGCGAAACGCGCGATCGGTGAGGATGAGCACATGGCACGGCGTCGTCGTCGTGACGGTGGCCGTTCGAGGGACTCCGGTCAGAAGCGAGATCTCGCCGAGGAAGTCACCGTCGTCGAGAGTGGCGATGCGCCGGCCGTTCCGGCGCACTTCCGCGCTGCCGCTCACGAGAACCACGAACTCGCGACCGCCCTGCCCCTCGACCGTGAGCGGCCGCCCGGCGGAGACGTCCAGCTCGTCGGCCTCAGCAGCGATCGCTGCCAACTCGTTCTTCGAGCAGTGCGCGAACAGCGGCACATTTCTCAGCAGCTCCACCTTTGCGTTGCGGCGCAGCGCCATCGAGCCGATCGTAGTCGATCGACACGTTCCAACTACGACGCCCCCGGCCCGTCGACTACGGTTCGCCCCCGTGAAGGCGCGGATCTGGGGATGCCGAGGCTCACTCGCCACGCCGGGGGAGTCGACCGTGCGGTACGGCGGCAACACGACGTGCCTGGAACTGCGGAGCGCGGGCGGTGCCGTCGTCGTCATCGACGCAGGCACGGGGATCCGGGATCTCGGGCTCGCTCTCGCCGCCGAATCACTCCACGAGATCGATCTCCTGCTCACGCATCTGCATCTCGACCACATCGAAGGTCTCGGGTTCTTCGCGCTCCTCTTCGATCCCGAGTGCACCATCCGGGTCCACGGGCCACGACCTCTGAACGGCACGCTCGAGGAGAAGGTGGCGGCGTATCTCTCGCCCCCCTACTTCCCGGTGCCGTTCGAGCTGATCGACGCGAACATGAGCTTCGAGGAGCTCGAGACCGACCGCTGGGACGTCAACGGCCTGCGGCTCTCCTCGGCACCGGTCTGCCATCCAGGCGCCACGCTCGCCTACCGGATCGAAGAGCACGGCTCGTCCCTCGCGTTCATTCCGGACAACGAGCCCGGGCTCGAGGCAGATTCCGGGATGGCGGTCGCCGGAGACGCCGACGTGCTGCTCCACGATGCCCAGTACACCGACGAGGAGTACGCAACTCGCGTCGGCTGGGGGCACACGTCGCTCAGCGACTTCACTCGCTATCTTCGAGCTGCGGCACCCGCGCGCGCGGTCATGTTCCATCACGATCCGGCACATTCCGACGACCAGCTCGAGGAGATGCTCGAAGAGGCGCGCGGTTCGTCCGGGCACGACGATCTCTGTCTCGGCCGAGAGGGGCTCGAGTTCGAGATCGGCTGATGCGCTGCGAACGCCGATCGTCTAGGATCGCCGAATGGCTGCACCGATCGAACTGCTGAAGCAAGTCCCTCTGTTCCAGGGCCTGGACGGCAAGAGTCTCAAGAAGGTCGCCGAGACCTTCGTCGAACGCACGTTCACCGCGGGCCAGGAGCTCGCCTCCGAGGGCAGCGGCGGGGTCGGGTTCTTCGTGATCGAATCGGGCGAGGCTCACGTGACAGTGGACGGCGAGGACCGGCGCACCCTCGCAGCCGGCGACTACTTCGGCGAGGTGGCGCTCCTCGACGTCGGCCTTCGCACGGCAACGGTCACCGCGACGAGCGACGGGAAGATGTACGGGCTCACTCAATGGCAGTTCCGCCCGCTCGTCGAGGAGAACGCTGCAATCGCGTGGCCGCTGCTCCAGGCGATGGCCAGGCGCACCCGAGAGCTCGAACAGCGAGGCTGACGCTCGGCGGAGCGGCGACTAGGATCGCCGAGTGACGCCGGTTCAACGCCTGAGTGACGAACTGCTCGTCGCCCGCTGCCGCAGCGGCGACTCCGAAGCCTGGACCGTGCTCGTCGAGCGGTTCTCGCGGTACGTCTATGCGATCTGCGTCCGCGGCTTCCGCCTCGCCCCGCACGACGCCGAGGACGTGTTCCAGGAGGTGTTCGCAAAGACGCACGAGCGGCTCGAGCGGCTGCGCGACGACGCGGCGATTCGCCCCTGGATCGGCCAGCTGACCCGGCGGTGCTGTATCGACAGGCTGCGCAGCGCGCACGAGGAGGATGCCGGCCCGGACGTCGACATCGCCGACCCGGCCGAGACCCTGGCCGACGTCGAAGCGGCGCTCGACGTCCAGCAGGCGCTCCAGGCGCTCGGTGAGCCGTGCCACGACATCCTCGACCGCTTCTTCGCCCGCGACGAGAGCTACCGGACGATCGGAGCAGCACTCGACCTGCCGGCGGGGACGATCGCCAGCCGCATCTCACGTTGCCTGGAGAAACTGAAGGCCGTCTTGGAAGATCGCGGACCTGACGGCCGTCCTGTAGACGGGTGAATCGATGAGCAGCGACGAGACAATGGAAGAGCTGGCGCGCCTGATCGCCGTGCTCCGGCCCGCTCCGGCCGGCTGGATGGAGGCGGCGCAGACGCTGCCGCGGCTGCACGCGGAGCTGGACGGCCTGGTCGCACGCGCCGAGCAGGACGCCGAGCTTCGGGCCCGGCTCGTATTCGACCTCGAGTCCGCGCTCGCGGAGTCGGGCATCGAGCCCACCCCACGCAGCCTCGCCGAAGCTCGGCGACGGCTCGCACCCGAACTGTGAATCTGCACGCGGCCGAGCTCTCCGCCGACGAGGTGATCGCCGCCCTCGGCTCGGTCGACGAGCCGGCGGCCGCGGGGTCCGCCGCCGCACTCTCGGGAGCCTTCGCAGCGGCGATCGTCTGCAAGGCCGCCCGCGCGTCGGCTCGCTCGGCGTCGGCAGCGCAGGCGATCTCGCTGCAGGACCGCCTCCTGCGCCTCGCGCGTGCGGATGCCGAGGTGCTCGCCGAGGCGCGCGCGGCGCTCCAGTCGCGCGACGAACCTGCCCCGGGTGAGGGGGAACGACGCGACTTCGCGCTCGGACACGCGCTGCGAAACGCATCGGTCGTGCCGACGGGCATCGCGGAGACATGCGCGGACGTCGCACAGCTCGCCGCGGGCGAGCACGGAGCCGTCGAGCCCGACTTCGGCGCCGACGTTGCGGCCGCCGCCATCCTCGCTGCGGGCGCCGCGCAGGCCGCAGCGTCGCTCGTCGCCGTCAACCTGCTCGCCCACGACAACGAAGGCGACGTCGTCGCTGCGCGACGGGCAGCGACAGCCGCCGCGGAGGTTGTCTCGCAGCTTGCCGGGCTCTAGATCAACCATCTAGCATGCCGCGATGACAGGCGGCAACGAGCAAGCCGCTCGGCGCGAGCCGATGCCGGCATGGTCACTGACGAGCGCCGCAGCCGCCGAAATCGGGATCAGCAACCTCCTGCCGGAGCGGGTCGACGCCGAGTGGGCCTACGGCGGAGCAGCGGGCGACGGGATCAAGGTCTGCATCCTCGACAGTGGAATCGAGCCGGGCCACCCGCTGGTGGGCGGGCTCTCGGGGGCGGTAGTGATCTCGCTCGACGAGGAAGGCCGGCCGGTGGCCGACGACGACACCGAGGGCGACCTGTGCGGTCACGGCACCGCGTGCGCCGGGATCGTGCGGTCGATCGCCCCGGGGGTCGAGCTCTACTCGGTCCGGGTGCTCGGGGCAGGGTTCAAGGGGTCCGGGAAGATCCTGCTCGCGGGACTGCGCTGGGCGATCGAGCAAGGCTACGACGTCATCAACATGAGCCTCTCGACCACGAAGCGGGAGCTCGGCGATTACCTGCACGAGCTTGCCGACACGGCCTATTTCCGCCGCACCGTCCTCGTCGCCGCCGCCCACAACATGCCCGTCGACTCATTCCCGTGGCGCTTTTCATCGGTGATCTCCGTGGGCAGCCATGAGGAGGACGACTCGATGGTCTACTACGCCAATCCCGACCCTCCGGTCGAGTTCTTCGCGCGCGGCGTCGACGTGGAGGTCGCCTGGCTCGGCGGCGGCACGATCCGCGCCTCGGGCAACAGCTTCGCCACGCCGTGCATCTCCGGGATCGTCTCGCTGATCCTGAGCAAGCACCCCGGCCTGACGCCGTTTCAACTGAAGACGGTGTTGCATCTCACCTCCCAAAACGTCAAGGAGAGCCATGCCTGATCGTCTGTACGCCGCCGTCGCAGCAGGTGTCATGGCCTCCGAGGAGGACTTCACGCGGCTCCTGCGGTCGATCGTCGAGGTCGCCCGCGCGATCTTCGGCGCCCAGGGCTCGTCGATCTTCCTGCTCGACGAGGAAGCGGACGAGCTCGTCTTCGCGGCCGTCGCGAGCGAGGAGGAGCAGTTCCTCGTCGGACAGCGCTTCCCGTCCTCGACCGGGATCGCCGGCTGGGTCGCCTCGTCGCAGACACCGCTGGTCCTCGAGGACGTACAGGCCGATCCGCGCTTCGCGCGCGACATCGCCGAGCGAAGCGGTTACGTCCCGAAGGGGATCATGGCCGTCCCGCTCCTCGACGAGGAGCGCGTGCTCGGCGTGCTCCAGGTGCTCGATCGGCCTTCCGAGGCCCGCTTCTCGCTCAGGGAGATGGAGCTGCTCGGCCTGTTCGCCTCCCAGGCGGCGATCGCCCTGTCGCTGCTCATGACCGCTCGAAGTGCAAGGGCCGCTCTGGCCGGGGATGCCCAGGGGTCGCTCGTCGCCGACCTCGCCCAGGCGCTCGACCGGCTCGAGGGCGGCTCGAGGGACTCGGCGGACACCCTCCTGCGCAGCCTCGTCGACCTCTTCGGAGGCCGGCGCTGAACCGAAAACGAGAGAGCCCCGCGATTGCGGGGCTCTCGATCCTGCAAAACCTGCGTCTCTGACTAGGCGAGACGATGCGCCTCGACGTCGTCGCCGTCGTCGCTCTCCTCGGTGTTCGGGTCCTTCGCGAGGCGATGTGCCTCGACGTCGTCGTCGGCCTGCTCGGCATCTTCGTTTGCTGCGAGCCGGTTGCGATCCTCAGACATTTGAAGCCCTCCTCCTGGAACTTTGAACCCGCTCATTCGCGGATGACACCTACAAGACGGTCGTGGAACGAGAAATCTTCCCTCACCCTTCCATAGAGCGTCATTCGATGCAATTGTCCGCCGATGGAGCGGGCCGGCGGCCACTTCGCGGAATCGCTCGGCGCCGTGCGCCGGGTCTTCGCCAACCCGAACCTGCGCCGCATCGAGCTCGCGTTCGCCGGGTCGGCGATCGGCAACTACGCGTTCTCGGTGGCAATCGCGATCTACGCCTTTCACCACGGCGGCGTGGCGGCGGTCGGGATCGTCACGGCCGTTCGCCAGGCGGCCGCGGCCTCGCTTGCGCCGTTCGCCGCTTCGCTCGCGGACCGGTTTCGGAGGGAGCGGGTCATGCTCGCCTCCGACGCCGGGCGCCTCGGCTGCAGTGCGGGCATCGCCGTGCTCGTCTCGGCCGGGGCACCGACGATCGCCGTCTATGCGCTGGCGGTCGGCACCTCCGTCTCCGGTGCCGTGTTCCGGCCGGCCGAGGCCTCGCTCGTCCCGCTCGTCGCCCGCTCGCCGCAGGAACTGACCGCCGCGAACGTGGCCGCAAGCACCTTCGACAGCGTCGGCGTGTTCGCCGGGCCTGCGCTCGGTGCGTTCCTGATCGCCTTCTCGGGCTACACGGCCGCGTTCGCGGTGATCGCGGCGACGTTCGCGTGGAGCGCGCTCTTCGTCGTGCGGATCTCGTCCGGCCCCGCTGCGGCGGGCACATCCTCGACCGATGAGGAGGCGGACGACGAGCCCGGCGGACTGCGCTCGCTGCTCGACGGTTTCCGCACGATCTCGCACGAGCCTCGCCTGCGGCTCCTGATCGGCCTCTACGACGCGCAGTGCCTCGTTGCCGGCGCGCTCGGCGTCCTCGTCGTCGCGACGGCCATCGACCTGCTCGGCCTCGGCAACGCGGGTGTCGGCGTCCTTCAGTCCGCGTGCGGTGTCGGCGCGATCGCGGGCGCCGGTGTCGCGCTCACGCTCGTCTCGCGCTCACGCCTCGGCCGCGACCTCGCGCTCGGTCTCGTGTTGTGGGGCGTGCCGCTCATCGTCATCGGTGCCCTTCCCTACTCGTTCGTCGCCGTGATCGCACTGGCCGTGCTCGGGATCGGGAACACCCTCGTCGACATCTCGACCATGACCCTGATCCAGCGCACCGCTGTCCCTGAGGTCGCGGGGCGGATCTTCGGCGTCCTCGAGAGCTCGATCGTCGCCTCGCTCGCGATCGGCGCTCTCACCGCCCCCGTGCTCATCACCTGGCTGGGCACGCGTGGCGCGCTCCTCGCCGCGGGGGCGGTGCTTCCGCTCCTCGCGGTGGTCACGCGCCGGCGGCTCAGCGTGATCGACGACGCCGTGCACATCCCGCAGGAGCAGATCGCCGCGCTGCGCACGGTGCCGTTCCTCACGCTGCTGCCGCTCCAGATGATCGAGTATCTCGCCGGTCAGCTGCGGCAGATCGAACTGCCGAGCGGCGCCACGCTCTTCAGCCGCGGCGACCACGGCGACTCGTTCTACATCCTCGAGCGCGGAACGCTCGAGATCGACCTGCCGGACGGCGTCAAGCACCAGCACCCGCCCGCGTACGTCGGGGAGATCGCGTTGCTCCGCGACATTCCGCGCACCGCGACGGTCCGGGCGGGGAGCAACGCCGTCCTCTGGGCGCTCGACCGCGACGCGTTCCTCGCTGCAGTCGGCGGACATGCACGCGCCCGCGGCCACGCCGACAGCATCGTCTTCGCCCGCCTCGACCCCGCAAACGCGAACGCCTTATAGGTCGGAAGGGCGGCGCTCTGCGATCAGCGCCCGCAGCCGTTCCGCGGCCGCCGGGGCCTGCTTCTCCAGCTTCCAGACACCGGGCTTGAACAATGCGATCAGCCGCATCGGCGACGTCGCGACGACCGAGGCCGTCCGCCGGCCGGCCGCGAGAACCGCGATCTCGCCGAACACGTCGCCCGGCCCGAGTGTGGCCACGCTGGTGCCGCCCGCGCTGACATCCGCCGTTCCGCTCTCGATCGCATACAGCGCATGACCGAAGTCGCCCTCGGAGACGATGCTCTCTCCCTCGGCCGCCTCGACCTCGGAGGCTGCAGCAGCGATCGCGTCGAGATCTGCACCGCCCAGGTCGCTGAACATCGGGATCGCCGCGAGACGTGCGCTCTCCATCGCGGTCGAACCTACACGCGCACACATTGCAGGTTGGTGAACGAACGGGAGATGACCCGGAGCGAACTGGTGAACGCACCGCCCGAGTAGGCTTCTGCTCGATGACCTGTCCGAACTGCGGAACGGAGAACAGCGCAGGCCGTCGGTTCTGCGGCGCGTGCGCCGCTCCGCTCGAGCGCTCCTGCCCCGCATGCGGTGCCGCGAATGAGCCGGACATGCGGTTCTGCGGCGCGTGCGCGCACCCACTCGACGACAACGCCGCCCCGGTTGTCGCGCCCGGAGCGGGAACGGTCGGGGCGTCTCCCGCCTCCGAGCGCCGCCTCGTCTCCGTGCTCTTCGCCGACCTCGTCGGCTTCACGACGCTCTCCGAATCGCGGGATCCCGAGGACGTCCGCGAGATCCTCTCCCGGTACTTCGACAACTGCCGGCGCCTGATCACGCTGTACGGCGGTACGGTCGAGAAGTTCATCGGCGACGCCGTGATGGCCGTGTGGGGAGCCCCTTCCGCGACCGAGGACGACGCGGAGCGCGCCGTTCGCGCGGCCCTGGACCTCGTCGCCGCGGTGTCCGCGCTCGGCGACGAGCTCGGCGCGCCGCTTCGCGCCCGCGCCGGTGTGCTGACCGGTGAGGCAGCCGTGACGCTCGGGGCGACGGGCGAAGGCATGGTCGCGGGCGATCTCGTGAACACCGCCTCCCGGATCCAGTCGGCCGCCGACCCCGGAGCCGTCTACGTCGGCGAGTCGACCCGGCGCGCAACCGAGCGTTCGGTCGCCTACGAATCGGCGGGCGAGCACGTCCTGAAAGGAAAGGCCGAGGCGCTGCCGCTCTGGCGGGCACTGCGCGTGGTCTCGGGCGTCGGCGGCCAGCTGCGCTCACAGGGGCTGGAGGCGCCGTTCGTCGGCCGGGACCGCGAGCTGCGGCGGATCAAGGAGCTCTTCCACGCCTGCGCCGACGAGCAGCGCGCGCAACTCGTCTCCGTCACGGGGATCGCCGGCATCGGCAAGTCGCGCCTCGGCTGGGAGTTCTACAAGTACTTCGACGGGATCGTCGAGCAGATCTGGTGGCACCGCGGCCGGTGCCTCGCCTACGGCGAGGGAGTCGCCTATTGGGCACTCGCCGACATGGTGCGGATGCGCTGCCGGATCTCGGAGGACGAGCCGGCCGGATCGGCGCTCGCGAAGCTGCGGGAGACGCTCCGCGAGCAGCTGCTCGACGAGGACGAGCGTCGCTTCGTCGAGCCTCGGCTCGCCCAACTGCTGGGGCTCGCGGACGGGGAGTCGAGCGACCGACAGGATCTCTTCGCCGCCTGGCGCCTGTTCTTCGAGCGCCTCGCCGACTCGAACCCGGTCGTCCTGCTGTTCGAGGACCTGCAGTGGGCGGACGCTTCGCTCCTCGATTTCATCGAGTACCTGCTCGAGTGGTCTCGCAGCCATCCGCTCTTCGTGGTCACGCTCGCCCGGCCGGAGCTGCACGAGCGGCGGCCCGACTGGGGCGCCGGGCAGCGGAACTTCACCTCGATCTACCTCGAGCCGCTCTCGGAGGGCGCGATGACCGAGCTGCTTGCAGGCCTCGTGCCCGGCCTGCCGGGCGGCCTCCTGGCTCAGATCCTCGCGCGTGCCGAGGGCGTCCCCCTCTACGCGGTCGAGACCGTGCGGATGCTGCTCGACCGCGGCGCGCTGGAACGGTCCGGCGACCGCTACCTGCCGACCGGAGAGCTGGAGACGCTCGAGGTCCCCGAGACGCTGCAGGCGTTGATCGCTGCGCGGCTGGACGGGCTGAGCGACACCGACCGCCGCCTGCTCCAGGTGGCGGCAGTGCTCGGCAAGACCTTCACGCGCGCCGCGCTCGCGAGTCTGTCCGGCGTCTCCGAGCCCGAGCTCGAGCCGCAGCTCGCCGCTCTCGTCCGGAAAGAGGTGCTCTCGCTGCACGCCGACGCCCGTTCCCCCGAGCACGGCCAGTACGGCTTCCTCCAGGACCTCGTCCGCCGAGTCGCCTACGAGACGCTGGCGCGGCAGCAGCGCAAGCAGCTGCATCTCGCCGCAGCCGATTTCCTCGGCTCCTCCGGAGCGGAGGACGAGCTCGCCGAGGTGATCGCAGCGCATCTCCTGGCAGCGATCGAAGCCTCGCCCGAGGCCGCCGACGCGGAGGAGCTCCAGATTCGCGCGGCAGGCGCCCTCCTGCTCGCCGGCGAGCGCGCGGCGTCGCTCGCCGCCGCCGCGGAGGCGAAACGGTATTTCGAGCAGGCCGCGAGGCTCGCCGTTCAGGAGGACACGCGCGCCGGCCTGATCGCCCGGGCCGGAGAGATGGCGTACAGCGCGTCGCAGCCCCGAGAAGCGGAGGCTCTGCTCGAGGAGGCCCGAACGGCCTTCGCCGCCCTGGGTGATGTGCGGGCGACCGCTCGGGTGCTGTCGCTCCTCGCAACGATGGATTTCGAGGACGGCCATCCGCCGCAGGCGGTCGCACGGCTCGAACCGGTGATCGCCGACCTCGAAAGCGACCAGCCCGACGCGGTGCTCGCCGAGATCGCGGGCCAGCTCGGCCGCTTCCTGATCTTCACCGGCGAGACAGAACGCGCCGCTCCCTACCTGGAGCGCGCGCTCACGCTCGCCGAGGTGCTGGACCTCCCGGAGACCTTCGTTCAGGCGTTGAACAGCAAGTCGGTGATTGCGATGCAGCGCGATCGTCTGCGCGAGTCGCGCATTCTCCTCGAAGGCGCGCTCGAGATCGCGCTCGCGCAGGAGCTCCACGCGGCGGCGCTGCGGGTCTACAACAACCTGTCGGTCCTGCTCTGGACCGTCGACGACTGGAAGGCGAACATCGCCAACATCGAGAGCGCCCTCGAGCTTGCGCGTCGCGTCGGTCACCGCAACTGGGAGGCCAACTTCGTCGCGGGGTCGATCGGCACACTCGACCTGCTCGGTCGCTGGGACGAGGCGCTCGCCCGTGCCGACGAGGCCGACGAGCTCGCGGCGAACGAGTTCGCGCGCGGTCTTCGGCTGCAGGCGGTGCGCATCCTGGCAGCCCGCGGCGAGCTCGGGCGCGCGCGAGAGATCTTGACCAGGGACGCGAGCATCTCGCGGTCGGAGAACGCCGATTTCGCGGGAGGCTACGCCATGGTCGAGTCGTGCCTCCTGCGGGCCGAAGGCGACCTCGACGGCGCCCTGGCGGCGATCGACCGGGCCCAGGCCCTCGACCTGGACCTCGCCGGCCTCGGGAAATACACCCTGTTCGAGGCTCTCGAGGTCGCGGCCGCGCGCGGCGATCTCGAGCAGCTGCGGGTCTTGCTCGTGCGGCTGGAGGTGCTGCTGCCCGGCCAGCTCACGCCTTCGATTCGCGCGGTTCGGGCGCGTTTCCGTGCGTATCTTCCGGAAGCCGACGCCGAGGCCGAGTTCCGAACTGCAGAGCGCGTGTTCGGCGAGCTCGAGCTGCCGTTCTTCCTGGCAGCCACCCGGCTCGAGGCAGCGGCGCGACTGCTCGCGAGCGGCCGTGAGGAGAGCGAGGCAGAGGCGCTGCTCGCAGCAGCCGTGCAGACGTTCGAGCACCTACAGGCGGCGCCCTGGCTCGACCGCGTCGAACGGCTGAGCCCCGGTGCAACGAGCCGTTCCGCGAGCGAGCCCGAGCGCGCCCTCCCGACGTAGACGACCGGCGCGCTTGCCAGGGTCGGGCAATGCCGCGATCCTCTGGACATGCCGCCTCGCCCTTCAGGCACGGTCACCTTTCTCTTCACGGACGTCGAGGGGTCGACGTCGCTGCTCGGAGAGCTCGGGCCTGATGCGTACGCGGCCGAGCTGGAACGCCACCGCACGTTGTTGCGGCAGGCGTGGGAGTCGCACGGCGGCGTCGAGATCGACACCCAGGGAGATTCGTTCTTCGTCGCCTTCAGCCGGGCCGGCGACGCGGCGGCCGCCGCCCGGGCCGCGCAATCGCTCCTCGGCGACTCGGCCGTCCGGGTGCGGATGGGCATCCACACCGGCGAGCCCCTGCTGACGAAGGAGGGCTACGTGGGGATGGACGTCCATCGCGCGGCCCGGATCGCGGCCGCCGGGCACGGAGGGCAGGTGCTCCTGTCGAACGCGACGCGCGACCTGCTCACGGACGAGGAGGAGATCGTCGATCTCGGCGAGCACCGGCTGAAGGACCTCACCCGGTCGGAGCGCATCTTCCAGCTCGGTCTCGGCTCGTTCCCCCCACTCCGGAGCCTGAACAGGTCGAACCTGCCGGAGACGGCGCATCCACTCGTCGGCCGCATGGTCGAGCAGCTGGAGGTGCAGGACCTGCTCCGGCGCACCAGGCTGGTGACGATCACGGGCACCGGCGGTACCGGCAAGACGCGGCTGGCCCTGCAGATCGCAGCCGAACTGCTGGACGAGTTCCCCGACGGCGTCCACTTCGTCCCGCTCGCGGCGCTCACCGACGCGGGCCTCGTGCTGCCGGTCGCACTTCAGGCGCTCGGCCTCTCGGAGGCGGACAACGCCGACCAGCGGTCGCTGCTCGTCCTCGACAACTTCGAGCATCTCCGTGAAGCGGCACCCGCGATCGCCGGCTTCCTCGCGAGCTCGCCGGGCCCGACGCTCCTCGTCACGAGCCGGATCCCGCTGCATGTCTCGATGGAGGTCGAGTATCCCCTCGACCCTCTGCCGCAGGTGGCGGCGGTCGAGCTCTTCCTCGACCGCGCGCACACGGTGCGCAGAACCGCGGAGCCGTCTCCGGAGGTGGACGAGATCTGCCGCCGCCTGGACTGCCTGCCGCTCGCGCTCGAGCTCGCAGCGGCGCGGCTGAGGCTGCTCGACCCGGCCGCCCTGCTGCACCGGCTCGATTCACGGCTGTCGCTCCTGACGCGCGGGCCTGCTGATCTGCCCGAGCGGCAGCAAACGCTCGAGGCGACGATCGCATGGAGCTACGACCTCCTCGACGTGGAGGTGCAGAGCGTCTTCCTGCGGCTGTCGGTCTTCGCCGGCACGTTCGGCATCGAGGCCGCCGAGTCGGTCGCCGACACCGATCTGGAGACCCTGACGACGCTCGCCGAGGCAAGTCTCCTCAAGGCCCGAGGCGACAATCGGTTCCTCATGCTCGAGACGATTCGTGAGTTCGCACGCCGGCGCCTGCCGGTTGCGGAGGCGATGAGGCTGCCGAGCCGCCATGCGCAGTACTACCTCTCGGCGGCGGAAGAGGCCGCGCCGAAGCTGACGGGGCACGACGCAGAAGAGTGGCTCGCGGCGATCGGCGCCGACTACGGCAACTACCTCGCGGCCCTCGACTGGTTCGCACTCGAGGCGCCCCAGGACGTGCCGCGGCTGACGATCGCGCTCTGGCGCTTCTGGCTCGTCCGCGGACGCTACGAGGAGGGGCAGCGCGCGATCGAGCGGGCGCTCGGGCTCGGCCCCACGCCGCTCGAGCACGCCGAGCTCCAGTACCAGCTGGGCGCGATCGTGATCTCGCGCGGCGACACCGCGCGTGGACGAGCCGTCTTCCAGGACGCGCTCGACCGATTCAGGGCGGCGGGACAGCAGCGCGGCGAGGCGCGTAGCCTCAGCGCGCTCGGACATGTTGCAGCGGACGCGGGCAGATGGGGCGAGGCGATCCGCCTCTACGAGGAGGCCGCGTCCGTCTTCCGCCGCAGCGGCGACCGGTTCGGGCTCGGCGGCGTCCTCGGCGATCTCGCAAACACCTATCTCCGCTCGGGCTCGCCCGGAGAAGCGTTGCCTCTGGCCGTCGAGAGCCGGGTGATCCAGAACGAGCTCGGCAACCGCCAAGGCGAGGCGCTGGCGGTCACGATCGAGGGGTACGCCCATCTCGGGCTCGGGCGCCTGACCGACGCCCGCCACGCGCTCGCGGCCGGGACGCGGATCGCGCACCGGCTCGGCTACCTGCACGGGCTGGTCTTCAGCCTGAACGGGCTCGCCGCGGTCGCCTACCGCTCGGGCGACAACGATCGTGCAACCGCGCTGTTCGAGGCGACGCAGGCGCTGCGAGACAGCATCGGCATCGAGCACGACCCGGACGACGTGCTCGTCGTGGAGGACCGAGCGGGGCTCGGCCTCGGATCGCTCGTCGGCGACGCGGACTTCGATCTCGACCGGGCGATCGCGCTCGCGCTCGCCGACTGACTGGCTTGCCGTGGGCGCTAGGGCGCCTGGTCCAGCCGAATGACCTCCAGTCCGTGCAGCTCAGCGAGGATCTTCTCCAGGTTTCCGTCCTTGAACAGCACATAGGCGAAGGTCGGATTCTTGCGATCGTCGAACCAGAAGTTCCCGAATTTCGCGCCGTACTTCTCGCAGGCCGACTTGACATCCGCGCGTTTCCGAAGCCCAGGATTCGGCGTCATCGCGGTGATCTTGACGAAGTTGTGTGGCACGTGTCCTCCCTCGAGTTAACGCGATCATCCTCAGCCGAGGACGGCGATGCAAGGCCGTCAGTAGGCGGGAAGCGGCGGCGGCAGCCGGCCCACGTTGCCCGTGGCCGCCGGGCTCCCGTCCGCCGGTGCCTCCCGGGCGTCGGTGCGCGCATGCCAGAGGTCGATGTTCAGGCGCTCGATCTCCTCGACCAGCATGGTGATCGCCCGGCCGGCGGCGCGCAGTTCCTCGCGCGGATCGGTCTGTAGCCCGTCGCCCCAGCTCCGGAGCGTCTCGATCTTCGCCTCGTCGAGGCGCTGCTGGGGGACGGTCAACGGGCGTGCTCGACGGCGGGAGTGACCGAGATTGTCAACAGGTTTTCCACAATGCACCACCACCAGTCCGCGCGAACACGCGGAAACCGAACCTCGATGTTGATAACAGCCCTGCGCTCCGCGCGCGATCTTCCCGGGCGTTTCAGGGCAAAAATTCACCGAGCCGGTGGCGTTTTCGTCCACCGCTCCCACGAACCTTCGGCTTCCGCCTACGGCCCTCGGGAACGGCTTCGGTCTACTAACGCTCCGCGCTCGGTGCACTCAGCAAGGTAGCGACGGGGCGAGGCTCGTTCAAGACCGGACCTGCGAGACGAACCGCAGTTTGCGGCTTTTCAGTCGCGGCCGCAGATCGCCGGCCGGAGCGGCATCCCTCGACCGAGGGACGCCGCTCGTTGCAGCCTGCACCGGCGGCTTCTAGACTCGCGCGAATCCGACGGGAAGGAGCCGAGTTGACCACGGCAGGCATGGACGCCGAACGGATCGAGGCGCTGCGAGGAGCGGTTTCCGGGAGCCTCCTGAGCCCGGGCGACGGTGGCTACGACGAAGCGCGCCGGGTCCACAACGGGTTGATCGACCGCAGGCCGGCGCTGATCGCCCGCTGCCAGAACACTGCCGACATCGTCGACGCAGTCCGGTTCGCGCGTGCCGAAGGGCTCGAGCTCTGCGTGCGGGGCGGCGGCCACAACGTCGCCGGGCGCGCGGTCGCCGAAGGCGCAGTGATGATCGACCTGAGCCCGATGAAAGGGATCTACGTCGACCCGGTCGACCACACCGTGCGCGCGCAGGGCGGCGTGCTCTGGCGCGAGCTCAACCGCGAGACGGCGACGCACGGGCTCGCGGTGACGGGCGGCGCGATCTCGACCACCGGCATCGCCGGGCTGACGCTCGGCGGCGGTCTCGGCTGGCTGATGGCGAAGTACGGGCTGGCTGCCGACAACGTGACGGCGATCGAGCTCGTGACGGCCGAAGGCGACGTCCTCGGCGTGACGTCGGAGTCGGACCCCGACCTCTTCTGGGCACTGCGGGGCGGCGGCGGCAACTTCGGCGTCGCGGCCTCGTTCCAGTACCGCCTCCATCCGTTGCAGATGGTCACCGGCGGGCTGATCGCGCATCCGATCGACGCGGCGCCGGATCTGCTGCGCTTCTACCGCGACGCGCTCGCCTCGGTCTCCGACGACCTCACGGTCTTCGCGGGGCTCGTGCACGCGCCCGACGGATCGGGGCTGAAGCTCGCTGCATTGGTCGTCTTCCACACGGGGGCCCCCGAGGAGGCCGAGCGAGAACTGGCACCGTTCAAGAACTGGGGCTCACCGCTGATGGTCGAGGTCGGGCCGATGCCCTACCAGGTGATGAACACGGTCCTCGACGCCAACTACCCGAGCGGCTCGCTCAACTACTGGCTGTCCAGCTTCACGAGCGGGCTGCCCGACGGCCTGATCGACACGGCTGTCGAACGGTTCGCGAGCGTGCCCTCGACGATGAGCGCGATGCTGCTCGAGCAGTTCCACGGTGCGGTCTGCCGGGTCGGCGTCACGGACACCGCCGTGCCCCACCGCGAGGAAGGCTGGAACCTGCTCCTCCCGTCGGTCTGGGCCGATCCCGCCGACACCGACGCGAACATCGCGTGGACGCGCGAGACGCACGCAGCGCTCGCTCCTCACCTGGCGGAGGGCCGATGGCTCAACTACCTCGGCGACGACCAGGACGACGCCGTCCGCGCTGCGTACGGGCCGAACTACGACCGGCTCGTCGAGCTGAAGCGGCGCTACGACCCGGAGAACGTCTTCCGGCACAACCACAACATCGCACCCTAGACCGGCCTGAGCCGGCGGCGGGCCGGCTCAGGAGAGCAGCGTCGCCGCGTGGTCGGGCACGTAGCGGAAGAGATCGCGCGGCGGCCGCTCGTAATTGCTCTCCGGCGGGCGGGGCGGCAGCTCGACCGGCGTCTCGAGCACGTCCTCGTAGGGCACAACCGACAGGAGGTGGGCGATGCAGTTGAGGCGCGCTCGACGCTTGTCGTCGCCTTCGACGACGTACCACGGCGCCTCCTCGATGTCCGTGTGCACGAACATCTCGTCCTTGGCCCGCGAGTAGTCGACCCACCGGGCGCGAGACTCGAGGTCGAGCGGCGAGAGCTTCCACCGCCGGAGCGGATCCTCGAGCCGCGAACGGAAACGCCGCTCTTGCTCCTCGTCGCTGACCGAGAACCAGTACTTGATCAGCTGGATGCCGTCTTCGACGAGCAGCCGCTCGAAGATCGGGCACTGCTGAAGGAAGCGCCGGTACTCGGCGGGCGTGCAGAACCCCATCACGTGCTCGACGCCGGCGCGGTTGTACCAGCTTCGGTCGAAGACGACCATCTCGCCTGCGCTCGGCAGGTGGGCGATGTACCGCTGGAAGTACCACTGGCCCTGCTCGCGCCCGGTCGGCGCCGGGAGCGCCACGATGCGCGCGACCCGGGGATTCAGATACTCGGTCACCCGCTTGATCGCACCGCCCTTGCCGGCCGCATCGCGCCCTTCGAAGAGAACGACGAGCCGGGCCCCCGTCGTTCGCACCCACTCCTTCATCTGCACGAGCTCCCCCTGCAGGCGCAGCAGCTCCTGCTCGTACAGCTTGCGCGGGATCTTCGTTGCGTGGTCGTGTGCCATCTGCGCTCTCGCACCGAACCCTACGCGCGCCAGGCCGCCTCGAGGATGTGCGGGAAACCCCCACCCGGGCTCAGCGTTCTCCTGGATTCCCCGCCGGGCGAATTGGACGACGCTGGCGGCATGGCACTCCATCCGAAAAGCCCGATCGACCTGGCCCTCGCTCCGGTGGCGGCCGCGATCGACATCAACCTGCAGAGACTGCGCGACCGGCAGCCCTCCGAGATCGACTACGAGATCGCGCTCGAGCTCAACCTCAATACCCGGGGAAGTACGCGGGCCGACCGCGCACGCTGGGTGCACGAGAGCGCGATTCGCTTTGTCGACCTCCACGACTGGCAGACCGAGATCACCGAGGACGGTGACCGGCTTCGGCTCGACGGAGGGTCGGTGACGCTCGACCTCGGGCTGAGCGCAGCGCTCCTGAGCTACATCGAGCACGGGCCCCAAGGCTCCGCGTCGTAACGTTCTCCCACACCCCGGCGCCCGGCGGTTTGTAGGGTGCGGCAATGCCGAGCGCAGCTCCGTCGGATCTCAAGTCCGTTCCCCTCTTCGGTTCACTCGCCGACTCGGACCTCGCGGAGATCGCGCCGTGGTTCGAGGTGCGGGACGCCGGTCCGGGCGAACGCCTCATCGGCGAAGGCGCAACCGGGGAGCGGTTCTTCGTGATCAGCGAGGGCGAAGTCGCGGTCACGGGGCTCGGGCACAACATCGCCTCGCTCGGCCCGGGCGAGTTCTTCGGCGAGTTCGCGCTGCTCGGCTACCGCCAGCATCTGGCGACGGTGACGGCGTCCTCGCAGGCGCGCTTCCTGGTTCTTTCCAGCGAAGACTTCGCTCGCCTCCGGACGGCGTACCCCGGCGTCGCTGCCGACATCGGAGCCGTCATGCAGACACGGCTCGAGCAGTTGCCGTAGCGGCCAGCGGCTAGAGCATCGCCAGCCGCGTGGCGATCGCGGCGTCGGCTGCGTCGCGGAACTCGCCCTGGCCGGTCACGGCCGGGATGAAGTGCTCGCGGTCGAGTGCCTGAAGGACGGATGCACTCGTCGCCGTGACGGTCGCCGTGCGCGGCACGTCGCGGAGGAGCGCAATCTCGCCGACGTAATCCCCCGGCCCGAGGTGCGCGACGTGGCGCCCTTCCTTCGTCACCTCGACCGAACCGGTCTCGACGACGTAGAAGACGTCGCCGGCGTCGCCCTCGCGAATGAAGACCTCGCCGGCTGCCACCTCGACGCGCTTGAGCGCGCGCGCGAGCGATTCGAGCGTCGGCTCCGGCAGGAGCGACAGGAGCGACACCTGACGCAGAAGTTCCAGCTGCGGCGGCGCAAAGGCGGTGAGGTCGATCCTGCGCAGTCCGTGCATCCCGAGCAGCACGAGAACGCTCACCCCGGTGCCCACCACGACGAGGCCCCAGCGAAGGCCGATCGTCCCGATCAGGATCGGCATCAGCAATGCCCCGACCGCCATCCCGCCGATGACGGCGCTCTCCATCGCGCCGAACACACGTGCCATCACATCCTCGGGAGTCACCCGCTGCAGAATCGTGTAGGCGTTGACGTCGACGACCGAGTTCGCGAGCCCCAGCAGGATCATGACCACGACGGCGGCGGCCACGGTCGGCCACGCAGCGACGAGGAGCAGCGGCGCGGCCCAGAAGAGAACGCCGATGCCGAAGTTGCGCGCAAGCCGGCCGCGCTGCGCGAGCAGGAGCGCGACGAACCCTCCGATGAACCCGCCGACCCCGAGCATTGCGTTCAGGTAGCCGACACCGGAGTGGCCGAGCCCGAGCAGGCTGAGCGCGATCGCCACGTCGAAGACGAGCGAGGCGCCTGCCACGATGGTCTGGGCGCAGTAGAGACCGATCAGGAGCCTGAGGTCGCGCGAGCCGAGGATCGCGCGGTAGCCCGCGGTGACCTCGGTCATGAAGCCGCCGCCCGGCTCGTCGCTCGGGGGCGCTTCCGCCGCGGCCGCAGCCTCGCGCTCCCGCGCCGACGGGTGAATCCCGAGCACGAGCGCGGCCGACCAGAGGAACGTGAGCCCGTCGAACACGTAGACGACCGAGAGGCTCGTGAAAGCGAGGAACAGGCCGGCCAGGGCCGGCCCGGCGAAGAAGCCGACGCTCTCGATCGTCGACGACGCGACGTTCGACGCAGCGAGCTCACCCGCATTGTCGGCGAGATCGGGGATCAGGGACGCCTGAGCCGAACGGAACGGAGAACCGCAGAGCGAGGTGACCACGGCGAGCGCGTAGACGCTAAGCGACGGGGCACCTGATGCGATCAGGACCGCGCCGCAGAATACGAGCACGCCACGAGTCAGGTCCGACGAGACCATGACGAGCCGCCGCGAGTAGCGGTCACCGAGGGTGGCCGCGAACGGCGTGACGATCGCCAGCGAGACGTACCGGATCACGCCCAGCACGCCCACCGCGGTCGGGCCGCCGCGTTCGTACGCGTAGACCGCGACGGCGACCGCGTAGGCCCAGTCACCGACGATCGAGCCGGCGAAGGCGAGCTGCAGCCGGCGAAGCCCGGGGTTGCGGAAGACGTCGCGCAGGGAGCGCGTCGAGTTGGCTATCTGCTCGCGGAGACCGTTCACGGCTGCCGACCTCACCACATTCGCGGCTCCCTTGCTCGGCCAACCGGCGTTGCCGGGGTTGGCAAGAGTCGAGCGCGGATGTACGCTCCGACTCTGCGGCACGCCCCCGGTGGGTGTTCGCCGTGCTCGAAATTTCGAGAAACGCTGTGAACTGGAAAGAGGGGAGCCGGGGATGAAGGGCACGAGAATTGTCCAGGGCCTAGTGCTCGGGGGGGCGCTCTTGGCTGTGACGTGGCTGGTCGTGGTGCCGGCGTTCGGGTCGAGCGTGGGCAGCAAGGTTCCTCCGCCATCAGTGAGCGGGGTCCTTCCGACCGACTACTACGCGAACGACACACCGAACGACTGCGGCAAGCTTTTCTATCCGTCGGGCGGCGCGCCCACGTACGCGTTCCGGATCAAGGACGGGACGAGCAAGAAGTACACCGACCCCGCAACGGGTGCGACCTTCACGCTCACGGTGAACCCGCCCAACTCGGGGTACCCCTCGGGCAGCGGGACGGCGAAGTGGCCGGCCTACGCGAACGGCAAATACTTCAGCTTCACCTCGACCGGTGCGGCGATCGTCGACGTCGGAGTCGACGGCGACAACGAGAAGGACACGACGCGGTACAGCTACTCCGGCGCGTCCGGCGGCTCTGTCAGCGGCGACGGCTACCTGCATGCGAGTGCCTTGAAGACGAACTCGGACGGCAGTCCGAAGACGCTCGACGGCCTCGACGACATGAGCTTCTGTTACAACACGTTCGCCCCGATCTCCGGGACGGCGTTCATCGACGCAAACGGGAACGGGACGAAAGACGACCCCGTAGACCCGTCCGCGGGCGGTCTAACGGTGACCCTGTTCAACGGCTCCGGAACGTCGCTCGGGACGATGACAACCGGATCCGACGGCTCGTACACGTTCCCAAAGGAGAGCGTCGGCGCCGCCTACAAGGTGTGCATCGGAGCTCCGACGGCGGACGCCAACGGCTATCTCGAGACGCTTCCGACCTCGGGCCCTGCCTGCGCGGGGCCGTCGTCCGTCGGCTACACGATCGCGAAGCTCGGCGTGAGCGGCCAAGGCAATCAGGACTTCGGGTTCCAGCCGCTCGGTTCCGTCGCCGGCACGGTCTACAACGACGTGAACCAGAACCTGGCAAACGACGACGGCTCGGCGCTTTCGGGCTGGACCGTGACGCTGTACGGCGGCGCGCAGCCGGCCTCGATGCCGACCGGGCAGGACGGCTCGTACAAGTTCAAGGTGCCGTTCTCGACCTCGACGACGTACACGGTTTGCGAGACACCGGGCACGACGCCGCCGGCGCCGGCGGACACCTGGGCGCAGGACGTGCCACTGCCCTCGACCGACACTCTCTGCGGTCCGACAGCGCACGGGACTCCGGGGGCAAATGAGCTGCTGAAGGGCTTGCAGTTCAAGCCCTCGACGATCAGCGACACGATCACCAGCCAGGACTTCGGCAACGTCGCGGCCGTCACGTGCAATCCAGACGGATCCATTCCTACTCCCCCTGGCTCTGGCTACGACGTCAACCTGCCGACCTCGAGCCTGCTCCACGGGCGGCGGCTCGAAGACGAACACCGGGTTCGTCGTCGACTCGGTGTGAACGGCACGGACGCCGTACGTCAGCGTCTGGACCGGCGACTCCCAGGGCGCGAAAGTGCCGCTGCTCGAGCACATCAACTTCCCGAACGCGCTGAACGCGGACGGGACGCTCCAGTACACGCACCTCGTCTACACCGACGCGTTCCCCTTCACGGGCGCCCTGGTGACGATGCCGTCCTGCAAGGTCGACCCGCGGGATGGCAGCGATCCCACGCAACTCGACAAGCGGCATACACGGACTCGAACAACTCGGGTGCGGTGCTCCCGGCACGGCGCGACGTCGTGCGTGATCGATCTCACGCCCTCCGGAACCGCAGGCTCCGGCGGCTCACTCGTCGCGGACGTCTACTCGGACGTCGACGGCCTTCGGTCGCCGGGCTAACCCGTCAGGTGAGCTCGAGGAGCTGCGCGAGGCGATCGATCTCGCGCAGCTCCTCCTCGGCCTCGGCACGCGACGCGCAGAGAGGCGCCCTCGCACGCCGGACGAGCAGCTCCTCGTACAGCAGGCCCTGGGCCCGGGCAGCCTCGAGCGCACGGTCGAGGCGTTCGCGCGCCTCCGGCAGCCGGTCGAGCGCGGCGAGGCAGGCGGCCCGGGCGCGGTCGACCGCCGCGGAATAGAGCGCAGCATCCTCACCGGCGCCGGCGACCGCTGCATCGAGGACCTCGAGCCCGGCCTCAGGTGCGCCGGCTTGCGCTTGCGCGTGGGCGAGGTAGATGCCCGCTTCGAGCACGAGCGCGGCATAGTCCACGCTCGCCGCCTCAGCGCCGATGCGCGTCAACGACTCGAGCGCATGTTGCGTATCGCCGCGGTTGATCGCGCAACGCGCAAGCTGAATCTCGGCAAAGATCGCGAACGGCGTGAAGCCCGCGGAGCGAAGCACGCGCCTCGCGTCACCGAGGACTCGCTCCGCTTCCTCGTAGCGCCCCTGGCTGATGAGCAGCTCGCCCAGGTTCGTCGCGGCCAGCGCGGCCTGCTGCCGATCGCCCGCCTGTAGGCAATCCTCCTGAGCGCGGCGATAGAGGTCGGCCGCCTCGGCCCACCGGCCGTCCGCGTACGCCTGGACACCGAGGTTCCCCTCGGCGATGCCTCGCGCCCGGACGTCGCCAAGAGTCGTGTAGATCTCGATCGCCATCCGCTCGTGCACGGCCTTCTCCGGCTCGCCGAGCATCTGGTACGAGCCGTCGAGCGAGGCGTACGCGCGCGCGAGCGCTCCGAGCTCCTGCACGCGCTCTGCTTCGCCGGCGGCGGTCAACGCCAGCGAAATCGCCTCGCGGGCACGACCCTGCAGCATGCGAATCTCACTGCGCAGCGCCAGCAGCCATGCGCGCGCCGCAACCGCGGCCGGCTCCTCGCGATCTTCCACGAGGCGTAGGCCGGCGGCGGTTTCCCTAAGTGCAAGCGTCCACGGGCCGGTGCGCACTCGCGCCCGCGTACGGTCCGCGAACACGCGGGCCTGCTCAACCGGGTCATCCGCGAGCAGTGTTGTTGCGCGGCGGAAGGCGTCGAACGATCGGTCGAAGAGACCAGCGCTCTGGCGCACCGTCCCGAGTGCAACAAGAACGTCCGCCCGCTCGCGCGGCGTGACTCCGCGAACATGGCGGCCCGCGTCGAGCGCGAGCTGGTAGAACCTTGCCGCCTCGACCGTCGCAGCGACCGCCCGGGCGCGGTCGCCGGCCAGGCGGCCGTAGTGCCAGGCCTTGTCGTGACGCCGGGCCTCGAAGAAATGCAGGGCGAGCGTCGGCGCCTCCTCTTCCGGCGATGCGGCCGTCGACT
Organism: uncultured Thermoleophilia bacterium; assembly: GCA_963828655.1. Lineage (GTDB taxonomy): Bacteria > Actinomycetota > Thermoleophilia > Gaiellales > Gaiellaceae > PALSA-600. Next base: position 630,175 of record CAWHFK010000006.1, read on the forward strand.
CGATCGCCTGGGCGACGCGGCCGTGCAGCTCGCTGCGGCGGCGGAACGGGAGGCCCTCGTACGCGGCGTCGCGCACGAGCGTGTTGCGGAAGCGCATGCGGCCGGTTGCATCGGGATCGACGATCCCGTGCAGGCGCTGCCAGAGCAGACTGTCGAGCTCGACCTCGCCGGCCAGCGCGCCCTCCAGCAGTCCGCGGTCGAAGCTCGCGCCGAGCACCGAGGCATAGCGCAGCACCATTCGATCGCGCGGAGCGAGCCGGTCGATGTCCGCGGCGATCAACGCCTCGACGGAGTCCGGCAGTGTGGCGGTCGTCCCGGTCGCTCGCGCCATGTCGAGCAGCTCGAAGAGGAACAGCACGTTGCCGCCCGAGCGCCTCGCGATCTCCTCGACCACATGGTGCGGGAGCGGGTGCTCGTCAGTGGCGATCTCGACAATCTCGGTCGCCTGTCGCTCGGTGAGCGGACGAAGCGTGAAGGCGAGACAGCGCAGATCGTCGTCGCTCACCGGCGCCCACGTCTTCGCCGGATCGGAGTGGGTGACCAGGAGGACGTACCGCAACGAGCCGGCCGCGCGCGACAGCCGGAGGAGCAGGTCGGCGCTCGCCTCGTCCATGAACTGGACGTCCTCGACGGTCAGCATCGTCGCGGTGCCGCCCAGTGTGTCGACGAGAAAGCGCAGAGCGACCTCGGCGAGCTTGTCGCGCAGGAAGCGCTCGTCCAGGCTGCTCGTCTCCGGGGTCGGCGGCAGGTCGAGCCCGAGCAGGATGCCGAGCAGCGGCACCCAGGGGACGAGCTCCGGGTCGACGCGGGCGACGACCTCGCGGAGGCGGTGCTCGGCCGCGTCCGCATCGGCCTGCGGATCGAGACCGAGCGCTGCCCGCATCGGCGCGCGCATCGCGTAGTACGGCGTCGAGGCTTCGTACTCCTCGCAGCGTGAGTGCAGCACTCTCAGGTCCGGAGCACGGTCGACGAGCTCCTGGACGAGACGTGACCTACCGGCACCGGCGGCGCCGCCGATCTCGACGATCCAGCCGTCTCCTTGCCGGACGTCTTCGACGACGCCGAGCAGAACAGCGAGCTCGGCGTCCCGGCCGACGAAGGGCGTCTCTGCGCCGCGCTCGCCCCTTCGCCCGACGATCGGCCCGACGATCGAGGCTGCGACCGGCTCGGCCTTGCCCTTGGCCAGGAACGGCGCGATCGGTGTCGACGCAAAGGTGGTGCGCGAGCGCTCGAGCACGATCTCGGTGGAGAGGATCTGGCCCGGTTCCGCGTGAGCCATGACCCGCGCAGCCGTGTTGATCGCGTCGCCGAACACGCTGTAGGCGCGGCGGTAGCGGGGGCCGAAGTCGCCGGTGAAGACCCGGCCCGTGTTGACGCCGACCCGCATCGGCACCACGCCGGGCTCGTCCATCACCTCGCGCAGCGCGCGGAGCATCTGCTCCTCGTCGTGACCGGTGCTCGACGGGGCCCCGGCGGTGAGCAGCGTCTTCACGCTCCCCTTCGAGATGTCCGTGAGATTGAAGGGGACCTCGTGGCGAAGCGCCGCCTCCTGGATCGAGCTGATGCGCTGCTCGAGCGCCTGCGCGAACTCGGCTGGACCGAGGCGCTCGAGCAGGACGTCCGTGTCCATCAGGTCGATGAAGGCTGCGGTGATCGTGCGGTGCTCGGGCTCGCTCCGCTCGAGCAGCACGTGGGCGCGCGAGGCGATCGGGATGCACGACGCCACGTCGAGGCCGCTGACGGCGCCCACGTCGGGCGCCTGCTGCCGATCGGCGTCCGGCGGCGCGACGAGCAGCAGCGCGCCGTCCTGCGGCGGGCCGACACACGACGGGTCGAGGTGGAGGGCGAGCGCCGGACTGATGCCGATCTCGCCGGCTTCCGCCGCCGCCTCGATCTCGGCCGTCTCGGTCGCGGTCGGCCCGACGACGAGCAGCTCGCGGTGCACGCTCCCCGCCGTGAAGAAGTCGATCGGGCCGCTCGTGATCCCGATCGACATCCGCAGGGTCACCGTGCCGCCGCCCACCCGGATCCGGCCGACGCGCTCGATCGTCCTCTGCATCTCCCAGGCCGCCCGGGCCGCGCGAGCCTCGTGACCGGGCCCGTCGAAGAGGAGCAGCAGCGCGTCGCCGCCCCATTTGATCAGGCCGGCACCCCACTGGTAGGCCTCGTCGAGCAGCGCGTTGAAGACCCCGTCGAGCGTGTCGCGCAGAATTTCGGCGCCGACCTTCCCACGGCGCGCCAGCCGTTCGGTCAGGGCGGTGAACCCGGAGATGTCCACGAATGCAAGGGCCCCCTCCACCTGCCGGTGTGGGATCTCCGGCGAGGCGTGGCACCCACTCGATCAGGAGGCGCGGCACGTACGGCTTCAGCACCTCGCCCTGGCCCTCGAACTCGTGGAGCCCGGCCGGCATGGTCACCGTGGCCGATCTCCCGCACGCACCCGGATTCGCCGCCGCACAGACCCGAGTATGCACGGGTCGGGTGCGACCTCCGCGAAGTGAGCCTCAGTCGCCGACAGGAGGGGCCGCGCCGTACTCCTCGTCCGTGACGTGCTCGCCCCAGGTCGCGCTCGTGCCCTCGTCGTCGACTTCGACCATCGCGAGGTGCGTCATCAGCCGCGTCGCTGCGGCGCCGTGCCAGTGCACCTCCCCCGGCTCGAAGAACACGCGGTCGCCGGGCCGGATCACCTCGACCGCGCCGCCCCGGCGCTGGGCATGGCCCACGCCCTCGAGGACGTAGATCGTCTGACCGTTCGGGTGCGTATGCCACGCCGTGCGAGCACCGGGCGTGAAATGGACGCGGCTCGCGCTCAGGCGCGAGCCGCCGGTCGGCGCCGCGACGGCGTCCACGTGGACGGTGCCCGTGAACCAGTCGCTCGGCCCCGCCATGGTCTCGGTCGTGTTCCTCGTGATCTGCACGTTGTCTCCCTCTCAGGATCGGTCGGGTGCGTTCACCGGTTCGGGCTGGTCGAGCGTGGCCGTCCAGCTTCCGAGCAGGCGCAGCGCCTCCTCGGACTTCGAGCCGGTCTCTGCGGTGTAGACGAACATCGTCAGCTCGGAATCGGCGGTCAGCGACATCGTCTCGAACGTCAACGTGAGCTCGCCGACGACCGGATGCTGGAAGCGCTTGACGCCGGTGTCGTGGCGGCGGACGTCGTGCACCGCCCATCTCGTCCGGAAGAGCTCGCTCTGCGTCGACAACTCTCCGACCAGGTCCGAGAGGCCCCGGTCGTACGGATTCCGCCCGGCCTCGGCTCGCAGGATCGCGACCGCGTCGGTCGCGACCTGCTCCCAGTCGACGTAGAAGGCCGGAGCGCGCGGATCGAGGAAGACGAACCACGCCGTGTTGGGCGGGCGCCGCGGGCCGGCATACATCTCCGAGTAGAGGGCGTGCCCCAGACGATTGGCGGCGAGAACGTCCATGCGCCCGTTGCGAACGAACGCCGGCGCGGCGGTCATCGCGTCGAGCATGCGCTGAACGCTCGGCCGCACCCGCTCCGGCGCCGGGCGGCGGCGCGCGCGGGGCCTCGCCTGCGTCGCACGCGCCAGATCGAAGAGATGGGCCCGCTCCGCGTCGTCGAGCTGCAGCGCATGCGCAAGCGCCTCGAGCACCGTCTCGGAGACACCGCTCAGGTTGCCGCGCTCGAGACGCGTGTAGTAATCGACGCTGACGCCCGCCAGGAGCGCAACCTCCTCCCGGCGGAGGCCCGGCACGCGTCGCGTTCCGCCGTACGTCCGCAGCTCGGTCTGCTCCGGCGTGATCTTCCCGCGCCTCGAGGTCAGGAACTCGCGGATCTCAATCCTGGTGTCCACGCGTTCGAGAGTAGCCGCGTGACGGGCACGGTGAGAGGGCCTGCCAGTACCTGGATCAACAGGGCCGGTCAGAGGGCGCATTCCTGTGATTCAGTGGCCGGGAGAAGGAGGTAACCACTCAATGCGTGCAACTGTCATGTTCGGCGCAGGCGATGTTCGGATCGAGAATGTCCCCGACGCCCACCTCATCGAGCCGACCGACGCGCTCGTCCGTGTCACCCGCGCCTGCATCTGCGGCAGCGATCTCTGGCCGTACAACCAGATGGAGCACGACGAGACCGGTCGGCGAATGGGCCACGAGTTCATCGGCGTCATCGATGCCGTCGGCGCCGACGTCCGCACCCTGAAGGCCGGCGACCTCGTCGTGGCGCCGTTCCTCTACTCGGACGGCACCTGCGTCTTCTGCCGGGAAGGGCTCCATACCGCTTGTCTCCACGGCGGCAGGTACGGCTCCGTCGACGTCGACGGCGGCCAGGGCGAGGCCGTGCGCGTCCCCCAGGCCGACGGCACGCTGGTTGCTCTTCGAGTCGACGAGGACGACGCGCTGATGCCGTCGCTGCTCACCCTCTCCGACGTGATGGGCACGGGCCACCACGCAGCTCTGCACGCGCGGGTTGCGCCGGGCAGGACAGCAGCCGTCGTCGGGGACGGCGCCGTCGGCCTCTGCGGCGTGATCGCAGCGAAGCGGCTCGGAGCCGAACGGATCATCCTCCTCGGCCGCCACCCCGACCGGATCGCACTAGCCGAGGAATTCGGTGCGACGGACATCGTCCGCGAGCGCGGCGAAGAGGCGGTTCAGCGTGTCCGCGAACTGACGGACGGATTCGGTGCCCACTCCGTGCTCGAGTGCGTCGGCCACGACCAGTCGGTCGAGACGGCGCTCGGCATCGTGCGTCCCGGCGGGGCGATCGGGCGGGTCGGCCTGCCCCAGCACGACGCGATCCCGACGACGGTCCGCACCTTCTTCGACAACGTGACGATCAGCGGCGGCCCGGCTCCCGTCCGTGCCTACATCGAGGAGCTTCTGCCGGACGTCCTCGAAGGCCGGATCGACCCCGGCCGCGTCCTCGACCGCATCACCGATCTCGACGGCGTGCCGGACGGCTATCGCGCGATGAACGAGCGTGAGTCGATCAAGGTCATGGTGACCCTCTGATCGCCGACCGCACCTAACCCAACTCGAGGAGCTGTCATGCAAAAGCGCACACTCGGAAGCGACCTGGAGGTCTCGGCGATCGGCCTCGGCTGCATGGGGATGAGCAGCAGCTACGGCCTGCCCGCCGACAAGCAGGAGATGGTCTCGCTCATCCGCACCGCGGTCGAGCGAGGGCTCACCTTCTTCGACACCGCACAGGTCTACGGGCCGTTCACCAACGAGGAGCTGGTCGGCGAAGCGCTCGCCCCGATCCGCGAGCAGGTCGTGATCGCGACGAAGTTCGGCTTCGATCTCGAGGGAGAGAACCGCGGCGGGCTCGACAGCCGACCGGAGACGATCAAGCGTACGGTCGATGCGTCGCTCGAGCGCCTGCGGACGGACACGATCGATCTCCTGTATCAGCACCGCGTCGACCGGAACGTCCCGATCGAAGAGGTGGCCGGCACCGTGAAGGAGCTGATCGCGGCGGGCAAGGTCAAGCACTTCGGCCTTTCCGAGGCGGGCGTGCAGACGATCCGCCGCGCGCATGCGGTGCAGCCGGTCACAGCCCTGCAGAGCGAGTATTCGCTCTGGTGGCGTGAGCCGGAGGACGCGATCCTGCCGACGCTGGCGGAGCTCGGCATCGGCTTCGTCCCGTTCAGCCCCCTCGGGAAGGGCTTCCTGACCGGGAAGATCGACGCGAGCACGCAGTTCGAGAGCTCCGACTTCCGCAACACCGTTCCCCGGTTCGATCCGGAGGCGCGCAAGGCGAACCAGGTGTTCGTCGAGCTGCTCACCCGGATCGCCGACCGGAAGGGCGCGACGCCCGCGCAGGTCGCACTCGCATGGATCCTCGCTCAGCACCCGTGGTCGGTCCCGATCCCCGGCACGACGAAGCTGCACCGTCTGGAGGAGAACATGGCCGCCGCCGACGTGGAGCTGACCGCCGAGGATCTGGAGGAGCTCGGGACGGCCTCCCTGGAGATCACGGCGGAGGGAGAACGCTACGCCGAGGCCAACCAGCGCATGATCGATCGCTGATCGACCCGCCCGTCTCTCGCCTGGTGCACGCTCTCACTGAGGGCGTGCACCACCGGGCCCTCCTCCGTCGAAGCGGCCGCTGAACCTGCCGCCCTCGTCCAGCTCCTCCGGGCGTGACGGGTCGAAGATGTTCAGCCGCTTCAGCAGAAGCCGCAACCGCCATCCGAGCTCCGGGAACCTGCGCAGCACCCCCCGATCTTGGACCTCGCCTCTCACCTGACCCGCAGCTGCAGACTGAAGCGATGCTGGCGCGGTGCCCAGATCCGGAGCAACGCACCGCGTTCGAGGCGAATCGTGCGGACGAAGACGCCCGCATCGTTCGTCAGGCGAGCACGCCCGACGGGCTTCCAGACGTTCCGGTGGAGCACCTCCAGCTGGTACGGCTTCCGCCCGCGCCGCCCGCCGCGGACCTGGCCCCAGAGCACCGTTCGGAACCCGTCGCGCAACGTCTCGGCAAACGGCAGCTTGAACCCCTCGAGCGACGGCTTCGGCCGGTTGTCCACGAAGACGAGCCCGGTCTGGAAGCGGCTGAGCACCGCCTCGTCGCGGTAGAGGTACTGGATCAGCATGGTGACTCGCGGCAGCCTCCAGGCGCGCATCGCCGCGAGGCTCAGCAGCGTCGCCTGCCGCTTCGGCGGAACGCCCAGAAAGGTGTCCGGGGGATTCGTCTGGTAGCCGTACTCGGTGAGCCAGATCGGTTTCGGCCCGAACGAGCGCCTGACCAGGATCAGGAGCTTCGGGATCGTCGCCATCGTGATCGAGGGGCAGTTCTTGCACCCCCCGCTCGACGGCGTCTCGCGCGGAGACAACGGATACGGATGGTGGGCGTAGGCGTCGAGCTTCGCGTGAGCGGCGGCCATGCCGCGGATCCAGGCGACGGGCGCAACGCCCCCCAGACCTCCGCGCGGCGCCGTCACGCCGCCGCCGACCTGGGCGTGCGGCAGGACGGCATGGATCGCCTCGTACCCCGGGTTGAGCAGATGCTGCACGTAGATCGCCGCCTTCGTCGGCCTGAGCCAGAGCGGATGGTTCGGCTCGTTCCAGATCAGCCAGTACCGGACCCAGGGGTAGCGCCGGGCGGCGGCGCGCGCGAACGCGCGGAAGTCGCGCGGCCGCGGTGGGGCGAAGTTCGGCCGGCGCCCGCCGTTCGCCCACGCCGGCGTGCCGACCAGCGTGAGCACGGGCGTCAGGCCGTAGCGGCGCAGGCCGCGCAGGATCCGGTCGGGACGACGCCAGTCGTAGGCGGGGTCGCGCGGCGAGTTCGGGTCCTTCGGCCGCCGCAGGCTGATCTCGTTCCAGTGGAGCGTGAATCGGACGAGCGGAACGCCGAGCCGCTTGAACGTCGTCAGCCGCTGATCGAGCGTCCCGGGGCCGAACTCCAACCACGCGTCGTCCTGGATCCCGTACCGGATCCCCTTCGACGCCTGCACGGAGCTCGCGGCGAAGCACGCCGCAACAGCGAACAGCATCACGAGCAGCTTCATCCGACCCCCGGTCGTCCTCATGGACGCCCGAACTCTCGCAGGTCGCCGATCGTCGCGCAGATGGAGCGGACGATCCTGCGCGCGGGCCGGCTCGATTACCCGTTCCCGGCCGGCACCGCCTCGTACCGCGAGCCCGAGCTGCGGCGGATCAGATTCTCGGCGAGGGCCTCTCGGAAGGCGGCCGCAAAGCGCCCGGGGCCCCACAGCCCGGCTCGAACCTCGCGGGCGATCTGCTCGCGCCGGAGCGGCCCCTCACGCCCGACCGCAGCGACGATCGCAGCCAGCTCACGGTCGAGAACGCCGGGCGACACCGTGCGCGAGCGCAGCGACGTTCCGAGCATCCCGGGCGAGTAGAAGCTGTCGCCGCCGCCCGGCCCGGGCCTGTACCGCCGGCGCCCCGCCCGCTCGCGCTCCGCGCGGTGCTCGTCGCGCTCCCGCCAGCGCTGCACGTTGTCGTCCTCGGTCCGCTCCCCGTCTTCACCCTCTCCGGCGAGCTTGCCGGTCTCCGCCTCCTCCGCCGTCAACGGCTTCGCGACGTCCTCCAGCTGGGTGTTCTCCGCGCGCACACCCAGGAAGAGCTCCGCGACACCGCCGAGCGCCATGACGCCCGCGCCGATCAGGAACGCGACCATCACCATGTTGCGGTCGTTCGTCGCGATCAGGTGGCCGAAGAGCAGCGGGCCGATGATCCCGCCGAGCCCGGTGCCGATTGCGTAGAAGAAGGCGATCGCCAGCGCGCGCGTCTCCATCGGGAAGATCTCGCTGACCGTCAGGTACGCGGCGCTCGCGCCGGCGGACGCAAGGAAGAACGTGGCGAAGATCAGGCCCTCGAAGGCCCACGGCGAATTCAGTGCGCCGCCTGCGAAGAGGAACGCGAGGACGGTCGCGAGCGCCGCCGACCCCAGGTAGGTGAACGTGATCATGGGCACGCGCCCGACCGTGTCGAACAACCGGCCGAGCAGGAGCGGCCCGAGCAGGTTGCCGAGCGCGAAGACGATGATGAAGACGGGCACGTACGACGACGAGACCCCGTAGAAGGTGCTGAAGAGCGTCCCGAGGTTGAAGGTGATGCCGTTGTAGAGGAAGGCCTGCCCGACGAAGAGCGCGAGGCCGAGGACGGCACGTCGCGGATAGAGCTTGAACGCGGTCCGTCCGATCGTGCGGAACGGGATCGACTCACGCTGCCGTACCTCGATCGTGTCGTGAACCTCTTCGAGCTCTTCGTCCGTCTCCCGCTCGACCTCCTGCTCGATCCCTCGAACGATCCGCTCCGCCTCCTCCTCGCGCCCGTGGATGAAGAGCCAGCGCGGGCTCTCCGGCACGCTGCGGCGCACGAGCATGATCGACAGCGCGAGCACCGCCCCCAGCGCGAACGTAATGCGCCAGCCGATGTTCGTCGGGAAGATCGAGCTGAGGAAGAACAGCGCAGCCGCAGAGCCGGCCGCAGAGCCGAACCAGTAGGAGCCGTTGATGATCAGGTCGGTGCGCCCGCGAACGCGGGCCGGAATCAGCTCGTCGATCGCCGAGTTGATCGCCGAGTACTCGCCGCCGATGCCGGCTCCCGTGAAGAAGCGGCAGAGGAAGAAGTACCAGGGCGCCCACGCGAACGCCGTCGCCGCCGTCGCGACGAAGTAGACGCCGAGCGTGATCGTGAACAGACGCTTGCGCCCGAACCGGTCCGTCAACTGACCGAAGAACAGCGCTCCGACGCACGCTCCGGCGACGTAGATCGCAGCTGCGGTGCCGATCGACCCCGCAGTCATCGAGATGCCGCTGCCCTTCTCCGTGAGCCGCGAGCCGATCGAGCCGACGATCGTCACCTCGAGCCCGTCGAGGATCCACACGGTTCCGAGACCCGTCAGGACGAGCCAGTGGAACCGCGACCAGGGCAGACGATCGAGCCGGCCGGGGATGTCGGTCTCGATGGTCTCGGCGTCGGCGCCGGAGCGGCGGGCATCGGTGGTCTCCGAGACGGCTGTCATGGCGCATGGCTACCCGGCGGGAACGCCGTTAATCCCGTTTACGCGTGAATCCGACGGGAAACGCCGAGCTGTGACCGATGTCCCGGACTGCTTGTCGCTTCGGCGGCACCGCGACCTCGAGGGCCTCGGGCGAACAGGCATCTGGTTTCGCCGCGGAGTGCTCGTGCTGATTGCCGTGTTCTCGCTGTTCGGCCTTGCGAACGTCTTCGGCCAGCGCCCGGCGACTGCACGGGCGGAGGTCCCGGCGGCCGTCCTGTCCGTCTACGCCCCCACCGCCGTTCGCGGCGGCGATTTCATGGAGGCGCGCTTCCATATCACCGCGAGGCACGACCTCGAGGACGCCCGGCTCGTCCTTGCTCCGGGCTGGGCGGAGGGAATGAGCATGAACACGATCGAGCCGTCGCCGATCGGCGAGGGGAGCGACGACGGGCGGCTGTTGTTCGACCTCGGCCACGTGCCCCGCGGCCAGTCGCACATTCTCTTCCTGCAGTTCCAGGTCAACCCGACGAACGTCGCGTGGCACCGTTCGCAGAACGTCGAGCTTCGCGACGGTGGCCGCGTGCTCGCGCGCATCCACCGCACGATCACGGTGTTCCCCTGATGGATCTCGTACTCCGGGCAGTCGTCGTCTTCGGATTCGTGATGCTCCTGACACGCGTGATCGGCAAGCGCGAGCTCGGGAGCCTGCAGCCCTTCGACCTGATCCTTTTGATCGTGCTCGGTGATGCGCTCCAGCAGGGGTTGACCCAGGACGACTACTCGCTCACGGGCGCGGTTCTCGTGGTCGGGACGATCGCGGTGCTGCAGGTCGCGGTGTCCTGGCTCAACTACCGCTTCCCTCGGGTGCGGCCGATCCTGGAGGGCGAGCCGATCATCGTGGTCCAGGACGGCGAGGTGATCCGGCGCAATCTCGATCGAGAGCGCCTGACGGTCTCGGAGATCGCCGAGGAGGCGCGTCGCCAGCAGATCGCGCACCTCTCGGAGGTTCGGTTCGCGATCCTCGAGACGAGCGGCACGATCAGCTTCATCAAGAGGAGCACGTGACCTCGGTCCGCTGCCGGCTGGCCGGCCACCGCTACCGCTTCTCGGCCGACGGCGCAACGATGTCGTGGCGGTGTGAGCGCTGCGGCTCGCCCGGCGGACAGAAGCTGTACGCCTCTGCCGCGGAGGCGCGACGGTACGCCGACGCGTTCGACCGTGAGGATCGACGCGATCTCGGACGGCGTGCGCCGCTCGTCGGCCTCCTGCCGCTGCGCCTGTGGCGCATCGTGCAGGACCGGCGAGCGGCGCGTCCCTAGTCGAGGAACCATTACCGCGCGCCCGCCTTCGCGCGCTGCGCCGCGTGGATCCCTTCCGCGAACTCCTCGATCATCTTCGCGTTGAACGCGGGTATGTCGTCGGGCTTGCGGCTCGTCACGAGCCCGCCGTCCACGACGACCTGCTCGTCGACCCAGTTGCCGCCGGCGTTCTCGAGATCGGTCCGCAGGGTCGGCCACGACGTGAGCTTGCGTCCCCGGACGACGCCTGCTTCGACGAGCAGCCAGGGCCCGTGGCAGATCGCTGCCACCGGCTTCCCCTGTTCGAAGAAGGCGCGCGCGAAGGCCACCATGTTCTCGTCACCCCGCATCAGATCGGGATTGCCGACACCGCCCGGGATGAGCAGGCCGTCGTAGTCGGATGCGTCGGCCTCCTCGACCGCGCGGTCGACCTTGTGCGTGTCCGCCTTGTCGAAGTGATCGAAGCCCTGGATGGAGCCGGGCTTGATCGAGATCAGCTCCGTCTCTGCTCCGGCGGCCTCGAGCGCCTTCCGCGGCTCGACGAGCTCGACCTGCTCGACCATGTCGGCCGCGATGATCGCGATCCGCTTGCCCTTCAACTTCGTCTCGGCCATTCGGCTTCTCCTTTCGGTCGTGTGTGCTCCTCGCACCCCGGATACCTCGCGACGGCGGTTCGGAAACGCGACTTCGGCCGGCGTCAGCGACGCGGCGGCAAACGCCGTCAGGACAGGGGGCGATGCTGGTCGACGAGCCGCTGCACCAGCGGGCGGGCACGGCGGGCCGCATCGTCGTCTCCTGCCGCCGCAGCGACGATCGACCCGTCGATCAGCAGTTGACAGGTACGGGCGAACGCATCGGGCTCCCGCAGCCCTGCCTCGGCTGCGAGCTTGCGGACCGTCAGCTGCATGTCCTCGAGCTGTGCGATCGCCGCACGGCCGAGTGGGTGATCGGCCCCCATCTCGAGCAGGACGGCGACGAACGAGCAGGCCTCGTAGTCCTCCCGCCGGAACCACTCGTCGAGAACGTCGAAGAGCGCGAGCAGCCGCTGCTCGGCGGTCGGGGCGCGACGCGCCTCGGTCTCGAGGAAGCCGTGCGTCCAGAGCTCTCCCCGCCGTTCGAGAAACGCGAGCACGAGCTCGTCCTTCGACCGGAAGTGGCGGTAGAGGGTCGCCTTCGCGACGGAGGCGCGCTCGATCACCTCGCCGATGCCGACGTCGCGGATCGACCGGCGCGAGAACAGGTCGTACGCCGTCTGAAGAATGCGTTCTCGCGCTGCTTCCGGTGGTTTGTCGGAGGTTTGACGCAATGTAAGTCCGGAAATAGATGTGACCAGAACGGTCTGTCTGGTGACGGCAGACCGGTGAGTTCATCGAGATCCCTTCCCGTTCTGCCGTTCGGGAATCACGCACAGTGATCGGCCAGGCGGGGAAAAGCGGCCCTTGGAGGTTCTGATGTCCGTGCTTGCACATGATCGCCCTGCGTCCACGAAGCGACGCGCAGAGACCGGCCCCCGCACCGCGCGACCGTTGCTGTGCTTCGTCTACTCGCCGACCTCGGGCCCGTCGCGGCGGGCGGAAGGCTTTCTCGCCCAGGTGCTGCAACGCCGCAAGAACCATCGGGCGTTCATCGTGCAGCGCATCAACTGTGTCGAACGGCCGGATCTCGCGAAGAAGCTGGGGGCAGAGACCGTCCCATCACTGATCGTCGTCGAGAACCGCCGCGTGCGCGCCCGCCTGGAAAGCGTGAACGGGTGCAAGAACATCGAGCGGCTGCTCGAGCCGTGGCTCGGCACCTCGGGCGAGGACGACGCGACGGAGGAGTCGCTCGACGAAGAGGAAGAAGACGCGGACGAGCCCGAGGTGCCGCTCGTCCAGGCCGAGCCTGCCGAGTCGTTCGACCGCGTCTCGGTCGGACTTCCCTCCGGCCTCACCTTCGAACGGTGGCAGGCGGTCGGGAAGCGGATCTGCGGCGTTGCGGACGCGTCGACGTGGTGGCTCGCCGACTGGGCCGCCTACGGCGAGGACCGCTATGGCGAGCGTTACCAGGACGGCGCTGCGATCGCCGGAGTCGGGCAGCAAACGCTGCGGAACTACGCCTGGGTCGCCCGGCGCTTCGACGTGTCCCGCCGGCGGGACACGTTGAGCTTCGCGCATCACTCCGAGGTGGCCGCGCTCACGGTGAGCGAGCAGGACGCCTGGCTCGACCGCGCCGAAGTCCAGCAGTGGTCCCGCAACGAGCTGCGTCTGGCGCTGCGCGAGGCGCGGAGCGCGCTCGCAGCAGCCAGCCGGACAGAGGTCGCGCGCGTGCGGATCGACGTCACCAGCGAGCACGTCGAGCGCTGGCGGGCGTGCGCGGAGGCGGGCGGTCTCGACCTACCGGCGTGGATCATCCGCGTCGCAGATCGCGCGTCGGGAGAGGAGTCGCTGCCGCCGCCGGACGAGGCGACCCCGCCCACCCCTGCCCGTGTCCCCGAGCCCTATCCGCCTGACGAGCTCGACCTCCCCGTCCCCGATCCAGACCAGGGAGATGAGAACGGCGACGAGTAGGAGCCTGCTGCGCACTCGAGCAGGAGCGCGTGCACGAAGGCCTGCGGGAGGTTTCCGCGGAGCTGCCGCTGAGTGACGTCGAACTCCTCCGACAACAGTCCGGGCGGCCCGCAAGCCGCGCGGGTGCGCTCGAACCAGCGGACGGCAGAGAATTCGTCTCGCTGCTGTTCCAGAGCGAGAGAGAGCATGAAGCCGCAGAGCAAGAACGCCCCTTCGGCTTCCCCGAGCGGCCGCTCGTCCGGACGGTAGCGATAGGCGTAGCCGTCCTCTGTGAGCTCGTCGATGACCGCGCGAAGCGTCGCCAGTGAGCGAGGGTCGTCCGAGGGGACTGCGCCGCGGATCGCGGCGAGGAGAAGCGCCGCGTCGACGCGTCCGTCTCCGGGCGAGCGTTGCCACCGGCCGGTTGGGTGGAGCGCATGTTCCGCGGTGTCGGCCGTGATCGCGTCGGCGAGCGCGAGCCATCGGGCGGTCTGCTCGCCCGCGGGCGCACAGCTGCCGATGGCGCGGAGGCCGGCGGCGCAGATCAGCCTGCTGTGTGTCCAGGGCTCGGGATCGAGCTCCCAGATGCCGGCGTCCGGCTCATGCCAGCGTTCGGCGATCGCGGCAGCCGCGATCTCGGCGGCGCGCCATCCGTCGGGCTCGAGCCGGTCGTGGCCGGCCGCCGTCGCGAACAGCAGCAGCGCCTCGCCGAACGCGTCGAGCTGGAACTGCCCCTTCGCACGGTTGCCGGCCACGACGTCGTCGGCGCCCGGATAGCCCGGGAGATCGAGCCGGCGTTCGGAAGGCACGGCGTCGCCGGTGACGGTGTACGCCGGCCTCAGGCGCGCACCGTCCTCGCGCAGCGCTGCGCCGACGAAGCGCACTGCATCGTCGAGGACGCCGTTCGGTCCCGCGGCAGCCGCCGCCTGGCCCGCGTAGCACTGGTCGCGGATCCACACGTACCGATAGTCGAAGTTGCGGCCCTCCCGCGCACGCTCGGGCAGGGACATCGTCGCCGCGGCGACCAGTCCGCCGCTCGCACTCGTCAGCCCGGAGAGAACGGCGTAGGCATGGCGAGCATCGCGTGGTGCGAGGGTGTTCTCGAGTTTCGGAATGCGCTCGCCCCACGCCGCCTCGGTCGTCGACCACGCTTCGCCCGGGTCGGGCGGTTCCACATCGCGCGCACCGAGAGCGAGAACGAGGACGAGGTCGTGGTGCTCGCCCTCGCCGAGGTCGAGCGACAGGCGGAGCGCCTTGCCGCGACGGCCGTCGCTCTCGGGCACGGCGCGCTCACCCCCGCCCCAGGCAATGTGCAGAGCACCGATGCGTCCACGCCAGACCCCGGAGACGTCGTCCCTGCGCAGCCGGCCGAGTGAGTCGCCGCCGAACGATCCCCGCGGGTTGAGCACGACCTCGACCCGCGCCCGGTCGCGCTGGGCGACCACGCGACGCAGGACGACGGCCCGGTCGGGACGCGCCGGCAGTGCGAGCGCCTCGCGGCACTCGATCACCGACTCGCCGACGGTCACCCAGCGGCTGCGCCAGATCAGGCTGCCGGGCTCGTAGTAGCCGCCCCAGACGAACCGCTCGACGGGCGTGACGGTGTAGCCTCCGGCCCCTCCGATCAGCGCCGAGAAGACGGCGTCGCTGTCCCAGCGCGGAAAGCACATCCACACGAGCTCGCCGCGCGGACCGACCAACGCTCCCCGCTCTCCGTCGGCGAGCAACGCGTAGTCGCGCAGCGCATGGGGCTCCACCTGGTTCGACGTCATCGACGGCCGACGCGCGCGGCACCGGCCAGTGCGGCCGTCAGAGCGGCCGCGACGAGCGACCGATGGGTGTTCGCCCACAGCTGCACGCTCCGCCCGCGCGCCTGATCGTCGAACATCCCGTGGGTCGCAGCCGCCCCGGGGTCGGGGGCGAAGAGATTGTCGCGGCGCCCGTTCACCGGCAGGCCCGACACCTGTTGCGAGTCGAATCCGGTGCGCGCCAGATAACGGTCGGCGAGCCGCGGGGCGAGCTTGTTGCCGACGATCGCCTTGACTGCGCTGCTGCCCACGTCGAGCTCGCGCCGCCGGTGATGGGCCGCCCAATAGATCGCCTCGGCGGCGACCTCGGGCTGGAAGATCGGCGGCACCGGCTGCGGATGCTCGTGCAGGTGCGTACGGCACCAGTTGAACTGCGGCGTATTGACAGCCGGCAGCTGCACCATCGTGATCCAGACCCTGCTGCCGTCATGCATCAGCTCGGTGCGGACGGAGTCGGTGAACCCGCGGATCGCGAACTTGGCGCCGCAGTACGCGGACTGCAACGGGATGGCACGATAGGAGAGAGCCGACCCGACCTGCACGACCACGCCGCGGTCGCGCGGGATCATGCGCCTGAGCGCCGCCATCGTGCCGTGGACGGCTCCGAGGTAGGTCACCTCGGTCGCGCGCCGGTACTCCTCCGGCGACACGTCGACGAATCGCGCGAACACGGTGGCCATCGCGTTGTTCACCCAGATGTCGATCGGGCCGAGCTCTTGTTCGCAGCGCTCGGCCGCAGTCTCGACCTGATCGTGCTCGGCCACGTCGGCCTGGACGACGATCGCGGTGCCGCCAAACGACTCGACCTCGCGGCGCGCCTCTTCGAGCCCCTCGAGACCGCGTGCGACGAGACACACAGACGCTCCTCGGCGGGCGAACGCGTGCGCAGCCGCCCGGCCCACGCCGGCGGATGCACCGGTAACGACGACGACCTCCCTGTTCACGACGCGTAGCGCTCGCATTCCCGGTGCTTGACCTCGAGACCGTTGCCCGGCCGCGTCAGGTCGGGAAACAGAATGCCGCCGACCGGCTCGACCACTCCGTCGAAGAGCAGCCGCTCGACCCGCACGTGGTCGTGGAACCACTCGAGGTGGCGGAGCGGCCGGGCGGCGCAGCACGCATGCAGGTGCACCGCCGGGGCGCAGTGCGCCGACAGTGGGATGTGCCGCGCCGAGCACAGCGCCGCCACCTCGAGGAATCCGGTCACCCCTTCACAGCGGGTGACATCCGCCTGCAGGCAGTCGACGGCTTGCGCATCGAGCAACTGGGCGAACGTGGCAGTCGTGTAGCCGTACTCGCCCGCGGCGATCTCCATTCCAGCCGGTGTGTGCTCACGCATGAAGCGAAGGCCGGCGAGATCGTCGGAACTGACCGGCTCTTCGAACCACGTCACGCGGAGCTCCGAGGCGAGTCGGCCGGCAAGCTCGAGCGCGTGCTCTCTGCGGCGGTCGAATGCGCCGTTCGCGTCGACATAGAGCTCACAGTCCTCGCCGATCGCCGCGCGGGCCACCGCCACGCGCCCGGGATCACGATCGGGCTCGCGGCCGATCTTCATCTTCACGCGGGGGATGCCCTCGGCCACCCATCCGGCGAGCTGCTCGGCGAGCTCGCGTTCCGTCAGCGATGTGAACCCACCGCTGCCGTACACCGGCACGCCCTCGCGGGCGCGGCCGAGGAGCACGACGAGCGGCAGGTCGAGCAGACGCGCCTTGAGATCCCACAGCGCAGTGTCGATCGCCGCGATCGCCATGGCCCCGATGCCGGGTCGTCCCAGATTGCGGCAGGCGCGACGGAGCCGCTCAGTGGCGGCGCGCACATCGAGCGCGTCGTGGCCCTCGACGAGTGGCCGCAGCGTGTTCTGGACCAGGACGCCCGTTGCTGCGTCGCCGTATGTGTATCCGATGCCGGTGCAGGCTCCGCCATGGGCCTCGATGACGATGATCGTCGTCGACGCCCACTCGGCGGTGCCGTCGGATTCGGGTGCCTCCGTCGGGATCGTGCAGACGGAGACGTCCAGCTGCTCGACGGCGCACTCGACGCGTGGCCGGCTGGTGATCAGGGGGCCGGTGGGACGTCTTCGACGGTCGTGGTGCGCCGGCGTGTGGCGACGCCCGAGCCGCCCCAGCTCGACCAGAACGCCAGCGAGATCAGCAGGCCGACGATCCCGATGACCAGAAGGATCACGCCGACGACGTGGATGTTGACTCCCGAGACCGTCGCCGTCACGGCCCACGTGAGGATTGCTCCGGCAGCGATCAGAATCAGGCTGACACCAATGCCCATTCGAGCTCCTTGGTTCGGGGATCACGGTCGAGGTCAGGATTTCCGCGGCGAAAGCGGCTAAACGGACATCCGCGGGCGGTCCCGCCGGCGGGACCGGGGCGCGAGCGGCACTGCAAGACGCTCCGGGCATGCCCCGTCGGGACCCGCCGCGCCATGCCGGCGGGCGAGCTGCAGGACCTGCGCGGTGTGGAGCGCGCGCCGGCCTGTGCCGCCCTGTTCAATCTGATGCCGGCACGAAAACCCGTCGGCGACCACGAGCTGCGTCACCGGCGCCGCGCGGACGGCGGGGAGCAGCGCGCGCTCGCCGCACGCCTGCGACACCTCGTAGTGCGTCCGCTCATATCCCCACGCACCGGCCATGCCGCAGCACCCGGCATCCGGGATCTCGAGCGTCGAGCCCATCTGCCGGAGGAGGCGGTGCGCGGGCTCGACGCCGCCGGTCGCAGCCGCGTGGCAGTGGCCGTGAACAACCACCTCGCGCTCGAGGCGTGGCGGCTCGTAGCCGTCCTGGGCGACGAGAAACTCGGCGAGATGGAACGTCTGCTTCGCGAGCCGCTGCGCATCGAGGTCGTGGGGCAGCATCTTCGTCAGCTCGTCTCGAAAGACTGCGATGCAGCTCGGTTCGACTCCGATCACCGGCACGCCCGCCCTGATTGCGCTCCGCAGAATGCGAAGGGTTCGCTCGAGGTACCGGCGGGCGAGGTCCAGGAAGCCGTAGTCGTACAGCGGCCGGCCGCAGCAGACGCGCTGGCGCGGCACGAGCACGCGGAACCCGGCCTCCTCGAGCGCTTCGACGGCGGCAGCACCCACCTCCGATGCGAAGTGGTTGGTGAACGTATCCGGCCAGAGGATGACGGGCCGCCCCCCGTCCGTCCGCGTGGGCCTTCGATCGTGCGCCCAGGCCTGAAGCGTGATGCGAGAGAACGGCGGGAGCCGCCGCTGTTGGGAAACACCTGCCGCCGCCTTCGCAACTCCGGAGAGCAACGGCGCCTGCGTGAAGAGGTTCGCGACGGTCGGCGCAGCGGACGCGACGTGCGCCCAGCGATCGATGAGACCGAACGCGTAGGCACTCCGCGGACGGAGCCGCCGCGCATAGTGATGGGACAGGAACTCGGCCTTGTAGCGTCGGCATGTCGACGTTGACAGGGCACTCGCTCTTGCAGCCCTTGCACGCGAGGCAGAGATCGAGCGACTCGAGCACGTCCGGTGAGCTCCAGCCGTCGGAATCTCCTCGCCGTTGCAGCATCTCGAACAGCAGGTGCGCACGCCCGCGCGTCGAGTGCTTCTCCTCGCGCGTGACCATGTAGCTCGGGCACATCGTCCCGCCCTTCGTCGCGCGGCAATTGCCGACGCCGACGCAGCGCAGCGGTGGCGTGCGCGAAGCTGCCGCCGTCGTCCGGATAGGCGAAATGCGTCTTCACGGTCGCAGCGGCCGGTAGTCGGCGCCGAGGCGGAGATTCGACGGCGATCGGGTACGGATCGACGACCTTGCCCGGGTTCATCCGCCAGTCGGGGTCCCAGATCGCCTTGAACTCGCGGAACGCCTCGCACGAGCTCGTCGCCGAACATCTTCGGGAGCAGCTCGGCCCGCGACTGGCCGTCGCCGTGCTCGCCCGAGAGCGAGCCGCCGTAGCGAGACGACGAGGTCGGCGGCCTCGCTCGAGGAAGCGGCGGAACTTGGCGATGCCCTCGCTGGTGACGAGGTCGAAGTTGAACCGCGCGTGCACGCAGCCCTGGCCGAAGTGCCCGTAGAGCGCGCTGCGGTAGCCGTAGCGCCTCGGACAGCTCTGCGCAGCTCGCGCAGGTACTCGCCGAGCCGCTCCGGCGGCACAGCCGAGTCCTCCCAACCCCGGCCAGGTGTCCGGCTGGCCGGGCACGAACGCGGTGGCGCCGAGCCCCGCCTCGCGCACCTCCCAGACATGCTGCTCCTCTGCTCGGATCGTCGTAGATCTTGATGCCGCGCAGGCCGCCGGCCGCCGCGCTCGAGATCGCGCTGCAGCGCACGCGCCTTGTCGTCGGCCTCTTCCTTCGTGTCGCCGCCGAACTCGACCAGGAGCCAGCCTCGGCCGTCGGGCAGCCAGCGAGAGGTCGTGCCGGTGCAGTCCCGAGCATCGTCATGTCCTCGATCAGGCGCTCGTCGACGCCTTCGAGGCCGATCGGCCTGTGCTCCAGAACCTCGGGAACGTGGTCGGCGGCCGTGTAGACGTCGTCGTAGCCGAGCGACGAGCAGCGTCCGGCACGGCGGACTGTCGATCAGCTGCACGCGTCGCCTCGAGCACGGTCACGCAGGTGCCTTCGGTGCCCGACGAGCGCGCGCGCGACGTGGAAGCCCCGCTCGGGGAGCAGCTCGTCGAGGTTGTAGCCGGAGACCCGGCGCGGGATGTCCGGATAGCGCTCCCGGACCAGGTCGCCGTAGCGGTCGACGAGCTGCCTGCAGCTCGGTCTCTGCGCGCTCGCTCCGGCGATGCCCGAGCTCCTCGCCGTGGTCGCCGACGCGCATCCGGTCGCCGTCGTAGGTGAGCACCTCGAGCTCGTGGACGTTGTCGGACGTCCGCGGCCCCGGGCCGTAGAACTGCGACATGACCGAGTGGACGCCGCAGGAGTTGTTGCCGATCATCCCGCCGAGCGTGCAGTGGTCGTGCGTCGCCGGATCGGGCCCGAAGGTGAGATCGTGCTCCTCCGCAGCTGTCCGCGCAGGTCGATCGAGCACGACACCCGGCTCGACGCGCGCAGCCTGCGGCACGGGGTCGATCTCGAGGATCCGGTTCAGGTACTTCGAGAAGTCGATGACCACCGCGACGTTGCAGCACTGGCCGGCGAGGCTGGTGCCGCCGCCGCGCGAGAGCACCGGCGCACCGTGCTCGCCGGCAGGCGGCGATCGTCGCGACGACGTCGTCGACGCTTCGCGGGACGACGACCCCGATCGGTAGCTGGCGGTAGTTCGAGCCGTCGTCGGCGTAGAGCGCGCGGTCGCCGGCGTCGAAGCGCACCTCGCCGTCGACCGTGCGGCGCAGGTCGGACACGAGCGCCGCGCACGTCGACACTCCGGCCGCAGCAGCGTCGAGCCGGCCGTTCGCCGGCTGAGCGGTGCGTGTCACCGGCGGGGAAGCATCGCGTCGACCATCTGCCGGAACGACTGGCGCACGATCTGCGTGCGCTCGGGGATCCCCGACCAGCAGCCTGAGCGAAGTGCTTCGCCTGGTCGAAGCTGATGTGCGGCGGGAGGGGCGGCACGTCGGGATCGACGATCGCCTCGAGGACGGTCGGGCGATCGGCGGCGAGCGCCTGCTCCCAGGCGGCTCCGATCCGTCCGGCTCGGTCGACACGGATGCCCTGCAGCCCGAGCAGCTCCGCGTAACTCCGCGTAGGGGAAGTCCGGAAGGTCTGCTGACGTCATCGAGTACTTCGGATCGCCCTGCATCGCCCGCTGCTCCCACGTGACCTGATTGAGGTCGCGGTTGTTGAGCACCAGGACGACGAACCTCGGGTCGCTCCACCGCTCCCGGTACTTCGCAGCCGTGATCAGCTCGTTGAGGCCGTTCATCTGCATGGCGCCGTCGCCGACCAGCGCGATCACCGGTCGGTCCGGATGCGCGAACTTGGCCGCGAGCGCGTAGGGCACCCCCGGTCCCATCGTCGCGAGCGTTCCCGACAGGGAGGCCATCATGCCGGCGCGGAGGCGCAGGTCGCGGGCGAACCAGTTCGCGGACGAGCCCGAGTCGGCGGTCAGGATGCAGCCGTCCGGAAGGCGCGACGAGAGCTCCCAGAAGACGCGCTGAGGGTTGATCGGGTCGGCGTCCTCGTGGGCACGCCGCTCCATCAGCTCCCACCAATCCTCCACGCTGGCCGGCGACCTTCTCCGCCACCCGCGATCATCCTTGTGCTCGAGCAGCGGCAGCAGCGCTCGCAACGTCTCCCGCGCGTCGCCGACGAGGCTGCACCTCCATCGGATAGCGGATTCCGATCATGCGCGCGTCGAGGTCGATCTGCACGCCGCGCGCCTGCGCCTTCCTCGGGCAGGAACTCGGAGTACGGGAAGCTCGAACCGACCATGAGCAGCGTGTCGCAGCCGGTCATCAGCTCGTAGCTCGGACTGCGTGCCGAGCAGGCCGATCGACCCGGTGACGTAGGGCAGGTCGTCCGGTAGCACAGCCGGCCGAGCAGCGCCTTGGCGACTCCGGCACCGAGCCGCTCGGCCGTTTCGATCACCTCGCCGGTCGCGCCGAGCGCGCCCTGTCCGACGAGCATCGCCACGCGCTCGCCGGCGTTCAGAAGCTCCGCCGCCCGCCGGAGCTCCTCGTCGCTCGGGACGATCCTGGGCCGGCTGTAGCCGGCTGCCGAATGAACCGTGCCGTGCACGTGGGGCGGTGCCTCGACGGCCTGGGCGCCCGCCAGGTCGTTCGGCACGATCACGCACGTGACGGTCCGCTCGGCCAGCGCGATCCGGACCGCGCGATCGATCAGATGCCTGATCTGCGCGGGATGGTGAAGCCATCTCGACGTACTCGTGCGCAACGTCCTTGAACAGGCTCACCAGGTCGACTTCCTGCTGGTAGCTGCCCCCGAGCGCTGTCTGGGCCTGCTGCCCGACGATCGCGACGACCGGCTGATGGTCCAGCTTGGCGTCGTAGAGCCCGTTCAGCAGGTGGATCGCACCCGGGCCCGACGTCGCCATGCAGACGCCGACCTCACCGCTGAACTTGGCGTGTCCGCAGGCCATGAAGGCGGCCATCTCCTCGTGGCGGACCTGGATCATCTCGGGGTCGCCTTCGGCGCGATCGAGCGCACCGAGCAGCGCATTGATCCCGTCGCCCGGATAGCCGTAGATGCGGTGGACCCCCCAGAGACGCAGTCGTTCGAGAATCGCGTCGGCGACGAGCTTGCTCACGGTCTGACCTCCATGTGGTTGTGCGGGCAGCTACCCGCGTTGTTCGCGGTTACACCCCGTGCGCGTGCCTCTGCTTCTGCCGCCTGCCGCTCTCGCTGCACGTGCTCGCCGGCGACCAGTTCGCGGCAGAGATGCCACGTGACGAGGAACACGAGCGGCGGGCCCACCAGTACGAGCACGCGGTACACCCAGATCTGCGCCGAGTAGCTGACGTCGAAGAGCACGTCGACACGGTCGGCTGAGCCCGCGACGAAGACGATCAGCATGAGGCTGGCCAACGCGGCGCCGACGGCGGTGCGCCACGGATTGTCCCGGGGCCGGTCGAGCAGGTTGTGGAAGCCCGGGTCTCCGGTCAGACGCCGCTCGACCGACGGCCAGAAGAAGAGGAAGGCGAACAGCAGTCCCGGAAAGAGCACGCCGCCCCAGAACGGGTTCGGGATCAGCGTGTAGCGGCCGACGACGACGTCGAAGCCGGGCATCAGCCGCAGCGCGCCGATCAGCCAGCCGAGATACCAGTCGGGCTGGGCGCCGTTCGTCGCGTAGGCGACGTGGTACGGGCCCCAGAGCCAGATCGGGTTGATCTGCACGAGACCGCCGAGCAGCACGAGCACCGCGGCCACTCCAAGGGCGAGCCCGAGCGAGCGCGGCGCCTGGCCCGGGAACGCCGGAACGCCGACAAGACGCCGTTCCGTCTGCCGCCGCCCCTGGAATTGCGTGTGGTGGCGCGCGGCGACGAGCAGCAAATGGGCGGTCAGGAGCCCGCCGATCGCAAGGGGCAGCAGCAGGACGTGCGCGATGTACAGCCGCGGCCAGAACGCCGACGAACCTGGGAACGCGCCGCCCCAGAGCAGCGAGGCGAGGTTTGCACCGACGAAGGGGATCGAGAGCGCGACGCCGTAGCCGATCGCGAGCCCCATACCGGACAGCAGGTCGTCGACGAGCGAGTAGCCGAGGTAGCCCTCGAGCAGCACCAGTGCCAGCATCGCCACGCCGATCAGGTACGTCAGGTCGCGCGGTTTGCGATACGCGCCGGTGAAGAAGACTCGGAACAGGTGCAGGGCGATCGCAACCACGAACACGTCCGCCGCCCAGTGGTGCGTTTGCCGGACCAGCAGTCCGGCCTTGACCGAGAACGAGATGTCGACGACGGAGCGGTACGCCTCGCTCATCTGCACGCCCTGAAGCGGGCGGTAAGGGCCGTGGTAGACGGTCGTCGCCGTGCTCGGATCGAAGAACAGCGTCAGGTAGACGCCGGTGACGACGAGGACGACGAAGCAGTAGAGAGCGACCTCACCGAGGAGGAACGACCAGTGATCCGGGAAGAGGTAGCGCAGCGCCTTGCGGAGGAGCGGCGCGGTGCCCGATCGCTCGTCGAGGAAGCGGACGACAGCGCGGATCACGTGGGCTGCGCCTCCCTCGACCGGACGCCCCACCACGAGGGGCCGATCGGGCCGCTGAAGGTGCCACCTGCCCGGAGCAAACCCTGCGCGGTCGATCGTCACCGGCAACTGCGGCAGCGGGCGTCCCGCCGGGCCGGAGACCACCGTGCCTCCGGTCGCGGGGTCGAAGGTCGAGTAGTGGCACGGGCAGACCAACGCGGCGCCCGGTTCGCGCGAGGGAAACGTCGGCGTCCGGTAGAGCGCGACGGCACAGCCGGCGTGCGTGCAGATCTTCGAGTAGGCGAGGATGCCGCGCGGCGCCCAGTCCTCGCGCCCCGGCGGCAGGTTGAGCCGCGCCGGGTCGAGGCGGACGACGACCACGGGAGCGGCGAGGGTCTCCCGGTCCGCCCCCTCCGGGAACGCGGTGTAGAAAGTGCCCTCGTCGATGTCGTCCGCCCGGAGCGGCGAGCCGTCCTCGCCGACGAGCCTGCGGCCCCGGCGCCACGGCGTGGCGGTGAACGGAGCGGTCGAGAAGGCCGGGCCGAGCGCGGCGAGCGGCGCGAGCAGAGCCAGGCCGAGCGCCCCTCCCGCCGCGGCCGCTCCGGTCTTCAGCAATCCGCGACGCGTGAACCGGCTGCCGCTCTCCGACACGATCCGCTCGAGGGCGGCGCGGTCGTCATCGTGTTCGCCGGGGTCGGGATACGGCTCCTCGAGCTCCTCGGTGACGACGAGCCGGTGGCCGACGACGAGCAGCGCGCACGCAAGCGAGGCGAGCGCGAGGCCGAGCGAGAGGCCGAGGAACTGTGTCCGGTGTGACAGCGAGTCGACGGCGTAGATGACGACGAACGCGATCGCGGCAGCACTCGCCAGCGCGAGAAGGGCGAGCACGAGGCGCTCTGCGCGCCGGTCGGGCGGGCCGGGCGGCACGATCGGATCGGGTGGCGTGGCCGCCTTTCCACGTCCGACGAGCAGCATCAGGCCGACGAGCAGCGCGTCCTTGAGCCGCCTCACCGGTGCAGCCTCCCGCCCGCCGCGACGCAGAGGGCAACCAGCGCCGCGCCCGCGACGAACCAGGCGATCAGCCCCTCCGGGATCGGCCCGATGCGTCCGATCGACCAGCCGCCCGGGTCGGCCGGCCGGCGTGCCTGCTCGACGTACGCGACGATCGAGTCGAGTTGCCGGTCGCTGATCGCGTGGCGCGAGAAACTCGGCATCACGTACGGGCCGATCCGCACCGCCTCGGCCACCTGGACCGCCGTCGCGGTCGTGAGCGGCGGAGCCACCGCGCCGGGGAGGTACCCGCCCTCGGCAGCGATCTGATGGCACCCGGCGCAGTGCTGGGAGAACAGCGTCATCCCCGCCGCGACCGACCCCCGCTGCGGTTGCGGCCGCGGCACCGGCGGCCCGTGGTGGAGCGATGCGACGTAGGCGACCAGCGCGGCGATCTCTCGTGGCGCGAAGAGGACGCGGCTCCGGTGTGGCTGCTCGCCCGTGTGAGCGAGCGGCATGTAGCCGGTCCGCAGGTAGAAGTCGGCGGCGCGTGCGCCGACACCGGTCAGCTGCGGCCCTTCGTCATGGATGCCGGACCCCGCGCTGCCGTGGCAGCGCGCGCAGTTCCCTGCATAGAGCTGGAGCCCGAGCCGGCGCAGTGCCGCGCCGGCTGCGGCGCTCGGCAGGACGCTGCCCTTGGGCGAAGGCGCCGCGGTCGTAGCGGGCGCAAGCACGACCACCGCCGTCAGGACGAGAACGAGCCGTCTCACGACTGGCGGCACATCGGTGCCTCGGTCGCAACGGTGATCCCGCTCAGAAGGATCGCGAGCAGGAAGAGGACGTTGGCGAGCAGAGCCGCCTCGGCGAAGAAGCGGCGACGCTCGTCCGGCAGCCCATCGCGGTGCGAGTTGTGCCGCGCGACGACGGCGGCCGCCTGGCCGCAGAGCGCGAGCAGCACGGCGGCCGCCGTGACGATCGTCTCCCACGTGACGATCGACGGCCCGAAGCCCCGGCCGCCCGCCTCGCAGTGAGCCAGCGTCGCGCCATAGCCGAGGACCAGCTGCGCAGCCCAGGCCAGCGGCGCCGTGAAGAGACCGATCCACTGCAGCGCCTCGGTGTGCTGTCGCAGCGCGCTCATCGGGGCAGGAGCTGAAGCGCGACGACAATGATCGCGACCGCGTTGACGAAGTGCCAGTAGAGCGTCGTGCACTGGAGCCCGACGAGCCGGTAGCGGGTCACGCCGCCCGTCAGCCGTATCACGAACCAGAGCTCGAGCAGCATCCCGGCGAGGACGTGGGCGTGGTGGGTGCCGAGCATCGTGACGGTGATCGACGCGTAGGCGCTCCGGTCGGGCGGGTACCGGTCGAGCTCGTGGGCGAAGAGCACGAACTGTCCGGCCAGGTAGCCGGCCTGCACGACGAGCGCAATGACGATCGCGCCGATCGCCGGACGCACGGATCCGCAGCGTGCCGAGTTGAGTGCCGACCGAAGCGGCACGCTCGTGGCGACGAGCAGGGCGGTGAGCAGGAGCGGGTAGAGGGGCTTCGGCGCCTCGATGCCTGCCGGCGGCCACTGCGGGGACCTGATCCAGAGATAGACGTAGGTGCTGAAGATCGAT
The DNA here is from genome assembly GCA_963828655.1 of uncultured Thermoleophilia bacterium. Lineage (GTDB taxonomy): Bacteria > Actinomycetota > Thermoleophilia > Gaiellales > Gaiellaceae > PALSA-600. The sequence goes on from CAWHFK010000006.1 coordinate 656,397, forward strand.
GCGAACAGCGTCGCCTCGGTGGTGATGAGCAGTGCCATCCCCCACCAGGCGGCAGGACGCTCGGGCGCCCGTGCCCGAACCGCGGCCGAGGTCACTGCGCGACCTCCTCGGGCTCCTGCGCGTGCCAGGCGCCGACGGTCAGGACTGCGAGGCCGCCGAACAGCGCGGCGATCAGCACGTGGCCGGCGAGCAGCATCACGAAGCCGAGGGTGATCCAGGCGGCGAGCACGATCGGCCAGGGCGATTCGGAGGGCATCGAGAGGATCTCGTCGAGCCGGCCGTCGCGCACGTCGGTCGCCGGCGTCTCGTGACCCGTGTCGAGCACCAGGCCGTCCCGGTAGAGGTCGTAGCCCGAGTCGCCGCGATCCCAGTTCGGATAGGGGCTCCGCACCGTCGGGATGACGGCGAAGTTGTAGTGCGGCGGCGGCGACGGCACCGTCCACTCGAGCGTGCCGCCGTGGAACGGGTCCGCGCCGCACCGCTCTCCGTGATGGAGGCTCCAGACGAGGTTCGCCAGGATCAGGAGCAGCCCGGCGGCGAGCACGAAGCCGCCGACCGTCTCGGCGAGGTTGTAGGCGTCCCAGCCAAGGCCCGCCTCGTAGGTGTAGACGCGGCGCGTCATTCCCAGCAGGCCGACGATGTGCATCGGGAAGAAGGTGAGCGTCGTCCCGACGAACGTGACCCAGAACGACACGACCGCCAGTCGCTCGTCGTAGAGCCGCCCGGTGACCTTCGGGAACCAGTAGTACAGCCCGCCGAGGATCGGGAAGACGGCCGCACCGAAGATGATGAAGTGGAAGTGCGCCACCACGAAGTACGTGTCGGTCAGCGCCTGGTCGAACGGGATCGCCGTGAACATGATCCCGGTGAGCCCGCCGAGCACGAAGAAGACGACGAAACCGCCGATGAACAACAGGGGCGCCCGGAACCGCGGCGCACCGGTCGCGACCGTGAGCAGCCACGCGTAAACCTGGATCGTCGATGGGATCACGACCAGCATCGACGCGGCCGCGAAGAAGACCAGGGTGACGGTGGCCAGCCCGGTGGCGAACATGTGATGTGCGAACACTCCGAACCCGATGAACGCGACGAGCAGCTCTGCCATCGCGACGAGCGGGAATGCCACCATTCGCCGGCGCGCAAACGTGGGAATGATCGACGTCGCGATCCCGAACGCGGGCAGCACGATGATGTAGACCTCGGGGTGGCCGAAGATCCAGAAGAGGTACTGCCAGAGGAGCGGGTCACCACCGCCCGCCACGTCGAAGAAGTGGAAGCCGAGGCGGCGCTGCAGCTCCAGAAGGACACAGTCGAGCGTCAGCGCCGGGAGCGCGAACAGGAGCGCGAACGCGACGGCCAGGATCGCGAAGCAGAAGAGCGGCATTCGGTTCAGCGACATGCCGGGCGCGCGCAGCTTGAAGATCGTGGCGATGAAGTTGATCGCCGCAGCCGTCGACGAGGCCCCGTTGAGAATCAGGCCGAGCGCGTAGAAGTCGATGTTCGCGCCCGGGTCGTACTGCTTCAGTGCGAGCGGCACATAGTCGAACCAGCCGGCGTTCGGTGCGGCGCCCACCGCGAATCCGGCGTAGATGAAGCAGCCTGATGCCAGGAACAACCAGAAGCTGAGAGCGTTCAGCCGTGGGAACGCCATGTCCCGCGCGCCGATCATCAGCGGCACGAGGTAGTTCCCGAACGCGCCGGTCGTGATCGGGATGATGAAGAGGAAGATCATCGTGATCCCGTGCATCGTCAGGAGCTCGTCGTAGGTCCCGGGACCGACGACTCCGGCGTTCGGCTCGGCGAGCTGTGTGCGCATCGTCAGCGCCTCGACGCCGCCTGCGGCGAAGAAGGCCAGCGTCGCGAAGAGGTAGAGGAGGCCGATCCGCTTGTGGTCGGTGGTCGTGAGCCAGCCCAGGACGCCCGGGCGGGGCTGCCAGACGCGCTCGAGCCGCTCGGCCCGCTCGGGCGCCAGGGGCAGCTCCGCCGTCGTCACCGCAGGCTCTCCAGATAGCGGGTCAGCGCGTTCAGCTGTCCTCGGTCCAGCGGGAGCGCCGGCATGTTCACTCCCGGCTTCGCGTGCTGCGGATCGGCGACCCAGGAGCGCAGCGCGGCCGGATCGTTGCGAAGCGTGAGCGCGCCGATCGTCAGCCGCGAGGCGAGGTGCGTCAGGTCAGGGCCGACCTTCCCGCGCGCCTGCGTCCCACGGATCGTGTGGCAGCCGGCGCACGCCTGGCTCTGGAAGAGGCGCCCGCCCTGCTCCTCCTCCGGAGTGGACGGGACGCGGGCCGGCCTGGTCTGCCCGGCCAGCCAGGCCCGGAACTGCGCCTTCGGCTCGGCGATCACGAGCACCGCCATGTGAGCGTGCTGCAGGCCGCAGAACTCGGAGCACTGCCCGCGGTAGCGCCCCGGGCGGTCGGCCTCGAGCAGCACCCGGTTCGTCCGCCCCGGGATCAGGTCGATCTTCCGGTTCAGCTGCGGCACCCAGAAGCTGTGGATCACGTCCGCAGTCGTCCCGACGACGTCGACCGGAGTTCGCACCGGGATGTGGATCTCGTTCGCGGTGACGACGGGCGTGCCGGGATAGCGGACCTCCCAGAACCACTGGCGCCCGATCACGTCGATGGTGAGCCGTGTCGCCCTCGGGTCCGGTGCCGCGGTGGAGCGCATCACGAACACGTCCGAGTACACGAACAGGGCCAGGAGGACGATCACTGGCACCCCGACGCCGAGCGTCACGACCAGTGTCGTCTCGAGCCTCGCGTTCTCCTGTCCGGCCGCGGTGCGCCGGCGGCGCCGCCAGCCGAGGTAGAGCAGGAACAGCACCGAGGCGAACCCGACTGCCGACCCGCCGAGCATCACCCACCAGAGGTTCGCGATCGAGCGCTCCGCGCCGCTCTGCGGTCGGAGAACGTCCTGGTTGCCGCCGCAGCCTGCGAGGGTCAGGCACAACAACCCTGCGGCGAGGAACCTCGGGATGAGGAAGCCTCGCTTCACAGCAGATTCCTGTATTCCGACCGCCGTGCGCGTGAAACGTTTGCCGACCATCCGGTGCGGAAACCGACACATCGATCCGACCAACCGAGGAGGTGGAGAAGATGCCCCCGAGAGGCGTGAAGAAGGGCACCAAGCGGGCGCGTCAGTACGAGCACATCAAGCAGAGCGAGCGCCGGAGCGGCGCGTCCGAGTCCCGCGCCGAGGAGATCGCCGCGCGGACGGTCAACAAGGAGCGCGCCCGGTCTGGCGAATCGCGCACCCGGTCTTCGACCTCGACGAAGGATCTCTCGTCCGGCCGGCGCGGTGGTCTGCGCTCGGGGACGAACAGAGGCAAGGGCCGCACGTACGAGCAGCTCTACGGCGAGGCCAAGAAGCTCAACGTCCCGGGACGCTCGACGATGAACAAGGCACAGCTTCAGCGCGCCGTCGACGGGCGGAAGCGGTCGCGATGAGCCTCGACGAGCAGAACGTGCTCGTCCTGCTGCTCGAGGACGGCCGGGCTCCCGAGCTCCGCCGAGCACTCGCTCGGCGCGCTCGGGAGCCCAACGTGCACGTCGTTGCGCCGGCCAGGGTCGGGACGCTGCAGTGGCTCACCTCCGACGAGGATGCGGCGCGGCAGGAGGCGAGCGACCGCGCCGCCGGCGCGGTCTGGGCGCTCTCCGATCAGAGCGAGGTCGAGGTCGAGCAGGGTGATACCGATCCGTTCCAGGCGGTCGAGGACGCGTTGCGCGAGTTCCGCGCCGACGAGATCCTCATCGTCGGTGGCGACGACGATCCGGCCCTCGAGCTCTCGCTCGAGGAGCTCGGGCTGCCGGTGCGCCGCGCCCGGGGCTCGCGCCGCCCGCCCGAACGGCAGGACGAGGTCAAACGCGAGGCACGTCGCGTGGCCGGCGGGCGGAGCCAGGCGACGCCGTTCGCGCTGCTCGCCGGTGTGAACCTCGTGCTGATCATCGCGCTCGCGCTGGTGATCTTGATCGTGGCCCTGGCTCTCTGGCTCTGATCGCAGCGCAACGTGGACGAAGAAACGTGCACCCTCGCCGCGACCGCGCGACATGCGTTCGTCGCGACGATCGTGGCGCTGCTCGTGATCGTGGTCGCGTTTGCTCTGTGGCAGCTCAAGGTGGTGCTCGCGCTGATCCTTTTCGGCTTCACGATCGCGGCCGCGATGCGGCCGGGCATCGACCGTCTCGCCTCGTGGCGGGTCCCGCGGCCGGTCGGCTTGCTCCTCCACTACGCCGCCGTCCTCGCGGCCGTCGGGCTGTTCCTGTCATTCGTCGTGCCGACCCTCACCGACCAGGTTCAAGCGGCGCTGCACGCCGCCCAGACCCACCATCCGGGGTCGGGCGGCGGGATCAAGGCCAGGCTCCTCGATGTGCTCGCGCGGCGACTGCACCGCCTCCCCGCCGCCGACAAGTTCGTCCAGCCCGCTCTCTCGGTCGGAGAGCAGGCACTGAAGGTGCTGCTGGGCATCCTGTTCACATTCGCAGTCGCCGCCTACTGGATCTTCGAGCGCGAGCGCACCGTCGACCTGGTCACGAGCTTCCTGCCGCGGCCGAGGCGCAAGACGGTGCGGGACACCTGGACGCTGATCGACCAGAAGCTGGGAGCGTTCGTGCGAGGCGAGCTCGTGCTGATCGCGTTCGTCTCGACGCTCGCCTCGATCGCGCTCTGGGTGGTCGGTGAGCCGTACTGGCTGCTCATCGGAATCACCGTCGGCATCCTCGAGATCGTTCCCGTGGTCGGCCCGCTCGCGGCATTCGTCCTGGCGGTCGGCGCCGGGTTGACCGTGTCGTGGCACACGGCCGTGATCGCCGGCTCAGCGCTGCTCGTGATTCGCCTGATCGAGGACTACTTCGTCACGCCGCGCGTGCTCGGAGGTGCCGTCGGCCTCTCACCGCTCCTGACGTTGATCGCGGTGTCGGTGACGGGTGTGCTGCTCGGCGGCTTCTACGTGCTGCTCTCGGTGCCGATCGCTTCGCTCCTCGCGACCATCGTCGACGTGTCGCTCCGCGGCGTCGACCCGGCCGAGGTCGAGGTACCGACCGTCATTTTCCCCTCGCAGGATGCGGGCTGACCGGCTCCGCCACGTCGTCACCGTCACGCCGCAGGAGATCGAGCAGAGGCCCGATCTCGAACCCGAACTGCGCCGGATGGCGCATCTCCAGCTCGCGGTTGATCGCGTACTGGTTTCTGCGCCCCGTCCGCCGGCGCGTCACGTAGCCCTCGGCGACGAGGTCCGCGACGATCCGCTGGGCCGCCCGCTCCGTGATCCCGACCTGCTCCGCGATGTCCCTCAGCCGCGTGTCCGGATTCGCGGCGATGCAGAGCAGGACCTGCGTGTGATTCGTGACGAAATGCCAGCCAGTCTGAGCGTTTCTACTTGACATAGAGGACTAAAAAGTCGTATATTTGGATTCCGGTATCAAGCTGCGTCTTCCAGGTTGATCCGAAAACCTACCAAGCCCCAGTCAGCTCCGAGGAAGGGAACGATGTCGCTCACAGAGGACTCCGCATCAACCGCGGACGCGCTGGCGCGCGCCGGCGGGCGGCAGATTCGCCGCTACGTCAACGAGTCGCTCTCGCGAGCCGCGAAAGAGGCCGGAGCGAGCGAGTTCGAGCCGTGCGACTTTCTCTGCGAGTGCGGTCAGCTGAGCTGCACGGAGATCGTGCGGATGCCGCGCTCGAGCTTCGACGAGTCGTCCGAGCCGGGCTCGATCGTCGCTCACGGTGACTGACCGGCTGCCTCAGGCCGGGACACTGGTTCGATCCGTTACCCCGCCGTGGGGACGGTTTTCCGGCTACCCAGACGGGCAGAACCCAGCCAGTGGAGCCGGAGACCGAGAAGCAGAGGACCGACCGCCAGCTGATCGAGCTGCTGAACGAGCTCCGCGTGGCATTGCCCGGTGCCCAGGTCCTCCTCGGGTTCCTGCTGACCGTCCCGTTCGCGACCCGGTTCGGGCGGGTCGGGCACGGCGGGAAGGTCACGCTGTTCGTCTGCCTCTTCTTCACGGCAGGGGGCACGATCCTCCTGATGGCCCCGTCCGTCTACCACCGCCTCCGGTGGGAGGCCGGCGGAAAGAGCGAGGTCGTCCGTGCGGGGCACTGGATGTTCCTGGCCGGAACGGCGTCGCTCGCGCTCGGGATCCTCGCCGCCGTCCTGCTCGTCACCGACGTCCTCTTCGGCGCCGTCGCCGCAGTGGCGGCGGTGCTCATGCTCGGGACCGGGATCGCGCTGATCTGGTACGTCGTCCCGCTCACCCGCGGCCGCAGCCCGCGCACCCGGGCAGAGGAGTGATGCGCCGAATCTCCTAGCTCACCCGCCGTGTCTACCCCACCCCGCGGCGTCTGCGAGCCCCAAAAGAGCGCCGGCACGCAGTGTGTTTCTCGGGCGGGCGGGTGGGCAGATGGATTGGCGCGTACGAGCCCTTGAACAGCGGAACGAGGAGGAGCAAATGCCAGGATGGGGATGGGCGGTAGTCATCGTCGCAGTGGTCGTCGTGGCTGCTGTCGTGATGTGGCGGGGGTTGGCCGCGCGGCGGACACGCTCGTTGCGGGAGGGGTTCGGGCCTGAGTACGACCGGACAGCGACGGCCGTCGGCAACAGGCGGAAGGCCGAAGCAGAGCTTGCTGCGCGGCGCGAACGGCGCGAGCAGCTCGATATCCGGCCCCTGCCCGCTGAGGCAAGGCAGCGCTATGCGCGGCAGTGGGAGCTCGTGCAGACGCAGTTCGTGGATTCGCCACCCGCGGCGATCGCGGCCGCCGACGCTCTCGTGAATGCGGTGATGGCCGATCGGGGCTACCCGGTGGATGATTTCGACCAGCGGGCAGCGGACGTGTCCGTCGACCACCCGGTCGTGGTCGAGAATTATCGAAAGGCGCAGGAGATCTCGTCGCGGTCGGCGCGCGGCGAGGCGACGACGGAAGATCTCCGGCAGGCGATGCAGAACTACCGGTCGCTCTTCGAGGAACTGCTCAGCGACGGCCCAGCAGACGCAGAGCAGACGGCAAAGACCGAAAGCGGGCGCGTTGCGGCAACGGGAAGGGCGGTGCAGTGATGACGCAGGAGCGGGAATTGACGACAGCCGACATCGCAAACGGCGGAGCCAAGACGGAGACCGCAGACACCCGAGAGCCTGCGGCTAAGGTCGAGGACCAGGCGACCGAGCCGCTGTTCTCTTCGAGCGACGCCGAACGCTTTCGGGATCAATGGTCAGGCGTGCAGGGTGAGTTCGTCGACCAGCCTCGCGAGGCAGTCGAGCACGCAGATCGACTCGTCGCAGATCTCATGCAGTCGCTCGCGGCACAGTTCTCCGAGACCCGAAGCGGTCTGGAAAGCCAGTGGACCGACAGCGACAACGTCTCGACCGAGGATCTGCGGGTCGCGATGACGCGCTACCGCTCGTTCTTCGAGCGGCTGCTCTCGGCCTGACGACCAGGAGAAGGCCCGGGTCCCGCCCGGGCCTTCTCCTCGGTGACCCCGCCCGGGCGGAATAGGTCATTCGCCCTATGGGCAGGCGGACGCCGTTGCGGCAGATTCGCTGCACACGAGTGGCATCGCCTGCCGGCCGCCGGGCGTCCGGCGATGCACCAAGGAGGAGTCATGGCGGAGACAACCCAGGTCGCCCCGATCAAGGTCGGAGTGATCGCCGATCAGACAGGCCCGCTGTCGTTCATCGGGCTCGCGAACGCGAATGTGGCGCGGATGGTGATCGACGACCTGAACGCCGCGGGCGGCCTGCTCGGGCGGCCGCTCGTCCTCGTGCTCGAGGACAGCGCAACCGACGACACGGTGGCCGCCGCGAAGGCGGCCCAGCTCGTCGGGCGGGACCAGGTCGACGTCGTCCTCGGCGGCATCTACAGCTCGACGAGACAGGCGATCAAAGGCCCGGTCGTCGACGAGGGCGAGACGCTCTACATCTACCCGGAGCAGTACGAGGGGCAGGAGTCGGACCCGTTGATCTTCTGCACGGGGCCGGTGCCGGCGCAGCAGGTCGACCCGTTGATCCCGTGGCTGATGCGGGAGACGGGTGCGAAGACGTTCTATCTGCCGTCGGCGGACTACATCTGGCCGCGTGTGCTGAACGCGCGCGTCAAAGAGGTCGTTGCGGCCAACGGCGGCTCGATCGTCGGCGAGGAGTACTTCCCGCTCGACCACACCGACTACCGCGAGACCGTCGAGAAGATCATCGCGAGCGGAGCCGACGCGGTGTTCAACACGATCGTCCCGCCGGGGCTGACGCCGTTCTTCGCCGAGCTGTACGAGTCCGGCTTCACGCAACGCGGAGGACAGCTCGTCTGCACGTACTTCGACGAGAACTTCCTGAACATGGTCCCGGCCGTTCACGTCGAGGGCCTCTACGGTTGTCTCGACTACTACCAGGCCGTCCCCGACCCGTTCAGCCGCGAGCTGCTCGAGCGGTACGACAGGCTCTACCCCGGCGATGCCAAGTTCACCGGCGGCAGCGCGTGCTCGGGCCTCTACCGCGGCCTGCGGCTGTGGGCCGCCGCGGTCACGGAGGCCGGCTCGCTCGCGCAGGAGGACGTGATCGCCGCCCTCGACCACGCCCGGATCGAGGAGAGCCCGGGCGGGCCGGCAGCGATGGCGCCGGGCCAGCACCACCTGCGCCTGAACATGTACATCGCCCAGGCTCGGAGCGGCCGCTTCGAGATCGTCGAGAACCTCGGCGCGATCGATCCACAGGAGCCACTCGTCGAAACGCCGGCTCTCACCGCCTGACGGATCCGAAGCCCGCTACGGCTCGCGTCGCGTCTCGAGCCGTAGCGCAAGCTTCGGGCACTCTTTCACGGCGCGCCGCGCGTGTTCTTCGAACCCTGCGGGAACCGGGCGCCGATCGATGATCGGATAGCCCCAGTCGTCGAGGGCGACCCATTCCGGGAACAGCTCGGCGCAGAGGCCGTGGCCGTCGCATTCGATCGGGTCGACCCGAAGCTGCTTCATCGGACTGAGTGCCCGGAAGGCAGAACTGCCCGGTCGCGCCCGCTGCAGCGGCCCTTGCGCAGGTGGAGCGCGAACTCGTCCTGGAATGCGGCAAGCGTGCTGAGGACGAACCGTGAGACGCCGTCGGGATGGCGACAGGCACCGCGGGCCGACACCTGCTTCGCCCACCGCTCGAGCCGGTCGCGATCGTCGCGACCTTGCGCGCGAGCGGCGCGCTCGAGCCCAGATGCAAGTGCGTCGAGGCCATGAACGCACGGGCCGCACTGTCCGGCGCTTTCGGCGGCGAGGTAGCGGGTGACCCGCGCGCTCTCACACACGCCGCAGGCGCTCGCCGGGAAGGCGACAACGACGCCGGCACCGAGCCCGGCGGCGACAGTCAGCCGCTGGCTCGGATCGCGGGTCCAGCCGCCGAAGTAGCCGCCGACGAGAGATGCGCTGAGCGGCTCTGTGACGCCTCCGGCCTGGACCATCACCTCCGCGACTCGCGTTCCGAGCTCGATCTCGTACACCCCGGGCCGAGCGACCGCGCCCGAGAGCGAGATGAGCGCCGTGCCCGGCTCCGCCTCGGTGCCAACGTCGCGAAACCACTTGGATCCGAATCGTGCGATCAGCCCGACGTGGGCGAGTGTCTCGGCGTTCTGTACGAGTGTGGGTGCGCCGCCGACGCCGCGCTCGAATGGGTACGGCGGCTTCACGCTCGGTCGGGCCGCCTTGCCGTTGAGGGCGTTGACGAGGGCTGTCTCCTCGCCGGAGACGAAGCCGTCGACGATCGGCGCGATCTGCCAGTCGAGCTTCTCGCGCCGCTCGCCGAGCGCTGCCGCAAGGACGCCGCGCTCGACGGCTCCACCGCGCTCGGCCAATGCCAGGATCACCTTGCGGGCGCCGAGCGCGCTGGCAGCGGCGGCAGCACCATCGAGCACGAGATGCGGAACGAGCCGAACGAGCGCCCGGTCCTTGCTGCTCGCCGGCTCGCCTTCCGTCGCATTGACGACGATCACCGGTCGTTTGTTCTGTTCGGCGACCGCGGCGAACTTGTCGCCGGTGGGAAATCCGCCGCCCCCGCGACCGCGAAGGCCGCTCGACTCGAGCTCGCCGATGAGCTCGCGGCCCGGGTGGCGCAGCGGGCCGTAGACGCTGTCGTGCTCACGCGCCGACGTGGGGCGGCCGTCGGCCTTCACGCCCGCGAGCAGCCGGCGAACACCTTCCGGAGCTTCGACTACGCGGCGCTGTTCCGCAGCGCTCACTCGCCGTCACCGCTGCTCGGCGTTCCGGTCAGCGTGCCCGTGACGGTGTTTCGCTGGGCATCGATGTTCAAATCGAGCGAGAGCTGAAGACGTTCGCCGCCATGTGCAACCACGTCCGCGAACACGTGCCGGCCGTCCAGCCCGGTGACGCTGCCGACGTACACGGTTCGTGTCCCCGCAGGCACGTACGAGACGCCACTCGCCAGCATCGACACGCCGCCGCTGTCGTCCGGCTGACCGCGCAGGTCGATTCGAATCGAGCCGCCCGCGCCACCGTGAAGCAGACCCCGGATCACGATGTTGACGAGGCCGTCCAGGCGAGTCGCGTGACGAAGGGTTCCGGTGAGCGAGGAGGTGAACGTGGACTTTGGCAGGCCGACAGACCCCGGGACGGCTGCGATGCGCTCGGCCCGAGCGCGGTGCCTGCTCGCCAGCAGTGACACGGGCGTGCCGGCCCGCCGCGCCCAGCCGCGCTTCGCCGGGCCGGACTGGTACCAGGCGAGGATCGCGAGAGGCACCACCAATGCGGTGAGCGCCGCTCCCCCACGAACGGCGCGCGAACCGTCCGTGGTGAGAGCAACCCGGGTCAGAACTGCGAGGGCGACGACCGCCACGCATGCCACGCCGATCGAGCGCATCCACCCGAGCCGCGCGTCGGTGCCCGTCCCGAGTGCGTGCACGAGCGCGACCGGCCACGAGGCATAGGCGAGCCAGTGCACGTAGCGCCATGCCCGGTAGCCGATCCGATCGCGGAGAAGACTCGTCACCACGAGGACGAGGAGAAGATCGAAGGCGATCGCTCCGAGGCCGAGCCAGATGGGGCGATACGGCGACACGAACGGGATGAATGCGTCCTTCAGGCCGATCGGCGTGTACCCGTCGGCCACGGTGGTCACGACGTGCACGGCCACGAACGCGATCGCGAGCAGGGTGAGGTTGCGATGGAGCCCGGCTGTGACGAACCTCGGCCAACGGTTTGACCGCCAGCGAACGCTCGTGAGCACCCCGAGCGCAACCGACGCCGTGAGGAGGACGAGGGCCCCCACACCCATGCCGCGGGTCACGTACCAGTAGACCGTGGAGTTCCCGGTTGCGGCTCCGAGCGTCATGCCGCCTGGTTCTCCGCAGGCCAGCCCGCGACTGCCAAGACAGAGCCGTCCTGCCGCACACAGCGGGCCGGGAGCCCGCGCTGGGCGAGCCAATCGAGCGCGGGCTCGCCCAGGATGATCGCCGTCGTCGCAGCGACGTTCGCGAGGACGCAGGTCGCCGCCGCGACGCTGACGGTCCGCCATGGACTGACGGCCGGGCGGGAAGTGCGCGGATCGAGGATGTGGTGGGCCTCCCCCGAGTCGGTCCGCCAACGGCGAACCGCGGTGCTCGAGGTTGCGAGCCCGCCGGTCGAGACTGAGACCTTCGGGCCTTCGGTTCCCACAGGTGCTGCATGGTCGTCGGCGATGAGCACTGTCCAGCCGCCCTCCGGCGCGTCGCCGGCTACGGCAATGTCGCCGCCGAGCGAGACGAGCACGCCTGTCTCGCACGACGTCGCAATCCCATTCGCGGCGTCGTCCGCGGCAAGCGCCTTGGCGGTGGCCCCGAGGTCGAGTTGAACGCCGGGCGGCACTCGGAGGACGCAGTGGATGTCATCGAGCTCCACGGATTCCCATGTCGGTCTGCGATCCGGCGACGGAGCGATGTGCCAGGTCTCTCGCTCACGCACAAGAGCGAACGTACGGTCATACCCGACCGCCTGTAGTTGCGCGCCGAGTGTCGGATCGACCCGACCCTCCGACGTCTGGGCCGCATCGAGTGCGAACTGGAGGAAGCGCAACAGCAAGGGACTCACCGACACCCATGACCCGGCTCGGGCGTTTACGCGGACGAGCTCGGAATTCGCCCGAAACCGGCTGCAGACACGGTCGACCTCGCCGAGCCAGAGGCGAAGCTGTTCCTCCGCGAGAGGAAGGGCGGCTTGATTCACGACCACGACCGTCGCCGTGGTCCCGAGGGCGGGGAATGACGCCGCACCCGGCGCCTCGCTCACGAGCCCCCGGAGACGACCACCGGCTGCTGATACGTCGCAGCCGCGACGGGTGGCGGCGCGGGTGCCGCCGACGGCGCCGCCGGCGCACTCTGGATGCCCACCAGCGGGGGTGCCGGGGCTCGAACGAGTGAGGCCGTCGACGCGACCCGCCGGGCAGGAACGCGAACGACGGAAATCTTCTTCACGTGGGTCGAGCCTGCCGCGAGCGCCGTGAATGCACCAGCGGCCGCGACCATGAGCGCAACCGAGAACCCCGTGACACGCCGAAGCCGGACGATCCCCGCATCACGCGCCTGGACTGAGCGCCGACTGTCTTCGATTGGCCTGGGCATACAACCAGGGTGGCAGCCGGAAATGAGACGGCGATGAACCCCGACGCCGGGCGAGCTACGGAGCCGAGCGCACGAGCGCCAGCCAGACATCGGCCCCGCCGCTCGGCCGGTTCGCGGCGCCGACACTGCCCCCGTGCACGTCGGCGATCAATTGCACGATCGAGAGCCCGAGCCCGGCGCCCGCTCGACCGCGTGCCTCGTCGGCACGACTGAATCGGTCGAACGCTCGATTCAAGAATGCTTCGTCGAACCCAGGCCCGTGATCCGCAACATGCAACTCGATCGCGCCGTTCCGGGTCTCGGCGAAGATCTCGACCTCGCCACGACCGTAGGTCAGAGCATTGTCGACCAGGTTGTTGAGCGCCTGCTCGAGGCGAACCGGATCCCCTTCGACGGAGTCTCCGGTCGGGACGGCTCGAACGCGCCGGCCCGACTCGCGTGCACGGTTGGCGAAACGGGCTGCCACTCCCGCGAAAAGCTCGCTCAGTTCGGTTCGTTCCCGGCGCAGCGGAAGTGAGCCCTCCTCCGCGCGGGCAAGCAAAAGCAGATCATCGGCCAGGCGCGAAAGACGAACTGTCTCGTCAAGTGCCGATCGGATCGCCAGTGTGAGCTCCTCCGCTGATCGCGGTCGTCTGACGGCGAGCTCGAGCTCCGTGCGCAGCAGGGCGACCGGCGTTCGCAGCTCATGGCTGGCGTCGGCGACGAAACGACGCTCGTGCTCGAGTGCCGCGTGCAGCCGCCCGAGCATGTCGTTCAGCGTGATCGCAAGACGGGAGATTTCATCGCGAGCCGGGGAGACGGGCAAGAGCCCCGGTGACGAGGGAGTCACACTCGCCGCTCTGCGGCGCATGACCTCAACTGGGCGGAGCGCTGCGGCCGCAAGTCCGTAGCCGGCGAGCGAGGCAAGCAAGACGACGAGCGGGCCGGCGATCAGGAGCTCGCGGAAGATCCGGTGCAGCGCCTCTTCGCGTGCGGAGAGCGATCGCGCGACTACGATCGCGCCACCCGCACTGGCAGGCACCGCCAGAACGCGCCAATCCCCTCGCGGCTGCTGCAGGGAGACGGTGCGCAGAACGGTTGCACCGTGCGCGCTCCGTGCAGCTTCGCGGCGATCGAGCAGCGGCGGCAAGCCTGGTTGAGAAGACTTGACCGGGAGGCCGGCCGAGTTGACGACCTGTGCGAGAGTCAAGCCGCTCGCAGCGTCGGGATCGACCAGGCCCTGCTCGTCGTGCGCGTGGGTCACAGCCTCACGTGCCTGCGCCCGGAGCGTCTGGTCGACGGAGGTCATCAACGCCCCGCCGACGCGAACGTAGACGAGCACGGCCATCGCTCCGATCACGCACACCATCGCTGCGGCGAAGGCGATCGTGAGCCGTACACGGATCGGGATCGAGCTCATTCGTTGCCGCCCAGCCGGTAGCCCATCCCTCTCACGGTCTCGATCACATCGCGACCGACCTTGTTCCGCAGGTAGCGGACGTAGACATCGACCACGTTGGAACGCCGCTCGAACGACATGTCCCAGGCACCGTCGAGCAACTGGTCGCGCGAGAGCACGACCCCGGGATTTCGCATGAAGAGCTCGAGCAGCGCGAACTCCTTCGCCGAAAGGTCAACCTCTGCGGCTCCCAACCAGACTCGACGAGTCGCTGGATCGAGCCGTAGTTCACCGACAGTCAGCGTTGTCGGCCGCTCGTTGGGCGCCCGGCGCGCAAGTGCCCGCAGCCGTGCGAGCAACTCGTCGAAGGCGAAGGGCTTGGCAAGGTAGTCGTCCGCTCCTGCGTCGAGGCCTTCAACCCTGTCCTCGACCGCATCGCGTGCAGTCAGCATGAGCACGGGAGACCACACTTCGCTCGCTCGCAGCTTGCGGCAAACGGCAAATCCGTCGATGTCCGGCAACATCACATCGAGGACGATCACATCGAACGGTGCGGACTGTGCCATCCAGGCAGCGTCCTCACCCCGCCCGGCGACATCGACGGCGTGTCCTTCCTCCCGCAGTCCGCGCGCCAGCAGATCTGCAAGTTTCCGCTCGTCTTCCACGAGGAGCACCCTCACACCGGCATTGTCACGCGATGTCGTGAGACATGCATGAAGGCCCCCTCGTGTGTCTCATCGGCAGCTCATCTCGGCTTGGTCGAATCCCACGATGCTCCAGGAGCGTCCGAAGACGCACGCCGGCGCGGCCGCGCGCCACCCGAGTGCTCGGCGCCCGTCCCGTCGTTCGGCTCGCAGCCCGGCCGGCAACTCACGTCTGACGGCGCTCACCGCTGTCCCGCTCCTCATCCTGCTTGCCGCAGAGGGACTGACGCTGCTGTCCCTGCGGTCGTTCCTCGAATGGCATGTCTTCCTCGGAATGCTGCTCGTCCCGCTCGTCGCACTCAAGCTCGGAAGCACCGGGTATCGCTTCGCGCGCTATTACACCGGTCACCGCGCCTATGTCGACGCCGGCCCTCCGCCGATCGGATTGCGGCTGCTCGGCCCGATCGTCGTCGCGTCGACCGTCGGGTTGTTCGCCTCGGGTGTGGCTCTAGCGCTCCTTGGGCCGGGCACCTTCGGCGTGCTCCCGCTCCACAAAGCCAGCTTCGTCGTCTGGTTCGGCGCGCTCAGCCTCCACGTTCTCGGGCACCTGGCGCGCATCCCGCGGCTCGCCGGTCCCGACCTGTCCGCCAAACGTCCGGACTCCCGGGCCCGCCTTGGGCTCGTCGCGACGGCGATCGTGGTCGGTGCCGTCCTTGCCGTCGTGACGCTGCCGGACGCGGTTCACTGGGCTCAGTGGATCCAGCGCGTGCACTGATGCGCTGACCCAATCTGCCCCGGATCGCTCCCTTGGCGCGGCGTAGCTCGACCCGCGCTTCGGTCTGCCCGGACACCTCACCGAGCCGCGACGTAGCGGGCGACGGCCTGCGTCTGCTCGCTGTCGAGGCGAGGGCGGATCGGCATCACCCGTACGAAGCTCGCCACCGCAGTGACGCTCATCCGCCCGACGCGCAGGTCACCTCCGGATGCGTGCGTTTCGTGACCCGTTACGGTATGGCATTCGGCGCAGAACCTCGCGAAAACGGTTCGACCGGGATCGCTGGTGCGCGCACTCGAGCAGCCGGCGAGGACGGTGGCCACCGCGAGCGCCAGTA
Source organism: uncultured Thermoleophilia bacterium (assembly GCA_963828655.1). Classification (GTDB taxonomy): domain Bacteria; phylum Actinomycetota; class Thermoleophilia; order Gaiellales; family Gaiellaceae; genus PALSA-600. The sequence continues at coordinate 672,101 of CAWHFK010000006.1, forward strand.
ACGTGTACAGAGGACGGGGCATGCAGGCCCTAGCGGAGGATGCCGGTGTGGCCGAGCGAGTAGCGGCCCGGCTGCGGCCAAACGCAGAGGCCGTGGGGACCGGCCCCGACGGGAATGCGGGCGAGCAGTCGTCCCGTCGTGGTTGAGATCGCGTAGACCTCGCTCCGGTATCGACCGGAGAGCCAGAGCACCTTCCCGTCTGCCGACACGCCGCCCATGTCGGGCGTGCCCCCCGGGATCCGCCAGGTCGCGACTGCTCGGCGCGTCCGGAAGGAGAGCACCGTGATGGTGCCTGCGGTGCGGTTGCTGACGTACAAGTACCTCGCGTTGCGGCTCGGGTACAACCCATGCGCCCCGGCACCGGTCGGCTGGAAGCGCAGCACCCGGTAACTGTGGGAGTCGACCTCCCAGAGGCCGCCCGCCCGCATATCGGCGACGTAGTAGATCCGCCCGTCGGCCGAGAGCTTGACGTCCTGCGGCATGCCGCTCGGCCCATCCGGGAGCGAGATCGTCCGGACGACCCGCTGGCGTTCGACGTCCACGACGACCAGCTGCCCTGAGAACTCGCAGCTCGCGACCAGGAAGCGCCCGTCGGCGCTGAAGTCCATGTGATCGATGCCGCGACACGGGACGGCGAGCGAGTGACGGAGGGCGAACGTGTGTGGGTCGCGGAAATCGAGCCGGCCAAGTCGTTCCGCGACGACGATCGCGAAGCGCCCGTCCGGCGTGAAGTACATGTTGTAGGGGTCCGCGACCGGGATCGTCGCGCCCGGTTTGCCGGTGCGGGGGTCGATCGGGGTGAGTGTGTTCCCGAGGTCGTTGGTCACGTACAGCGTCTTCAGATCCCAGGCCGGCACGACGTGCTGGGGCAGCAGGCCGACCGCGAAGTGCTCGACGACCCTGTAGGTACGCGGGTCGATCACGTCGACCGTCCCGCTCTCGCTGTTGGGCACATAGACGAGCGGCTTCGCGAACCGGGCGTCGCCGGTGAGTGCTTCCGCCCCGTCGTGAGCGTAGACATCGGCCGGGGCGACGACTCGCGGCGACCGGGCGGCCGCAGGGACGAGCTCGCTCAGAGTCGCCACGGTGCCGCCGCGATCGCGTCCGCCTGCGAGCAGGATCCGGCTCCCGACGGTGACGGCTGCGAGGTCCGAGCGGGCCGCCGAGAGGGAGCCCGCCGCGCGGATTCGACGTCGCGCGAGGTCGACCGACACCACTCGCGTCGTCGGCGTCCCGACTGCGGCGCCACGACCACCGATCACGTAGACCACGCCGCCGAGAGCAGACGCGGCGGCATGCGTCGTCGGCGCTGGTAGACGCCCGAGCCGCGTCACCCGGCCGGTTGCGGGCCGAAACACGAGGACCGCGGCGCTCGCCGTCCCATTTTCGCGGGAACCGCCCGCGATGACGATCGACGAGCCTGTCGCTGCGACCGCCGCGTATCGCAGAGGCTCAGGCAGGTGCGCAACCACACGCGCCGGGCGGCCCGGCCGCCACGCGACGATCGAATCGAGCCACTCCGATCCGGTGTAGCCGCCGACGACGTATGCGGTCCCGCCGAGAGCGACGGCAGCCTGATCCGAGCTCGGGCTCGGCAGGCGGCCTACGACCGTCACGGCGCCCCCGTGGACGGGAACGGCGAGGATCTCGTCGCTCTGTGTGTTCGCGCCGGTGCCACCGCCGAACAGGTACACCGACCTGCCGATCGTCACTGCTGCGGTGTCGTGCAGCGCGGTCGGCAGCGTCCCCGCCGCCCGGTCGGACGCCGCGGTCGCGATCCGGATGTCGGTGCGTGACTGGTCAGCCGCGGTCAAACCGCCGAGCAGCATGATCCCGCCCGGGACACGGGCGGCGGCCGCGTCCTGCACCTGTGCGCCAAGCGCCCCGGTGATCCGCTCGCCGAGCCTTGCCGGCTGCGCTGGACTCGAGACGGGGTGGCTCACGTGGGAGACGGTCGTGCGCGCTGTCGAGGTCGTGCCGGCGCTCGTTGACGACCGGCCCGGCGCGAGGATCGCGATGCCGGCCCCAATCGCCGCCAGGATCACCGCGGTTGCGACGACGAAGCGGCCGCGGCGACGCCGACGCCGCCTCCGCCGGACGGGAGAGAAAGTCACGAAGGGACCATGCCCCACGCGACGTTAGAAGCACATGAGAGTCGTCCACGATCACCTGATCATCCAGAAGAGGTGACGTGCTTTCTGACGGCGAGGTTCAGGCTCGCGCTTAAGGTCGCGATGTCTCTCCAGGAGCGACCGCCACGGACGGGAGGTCACTGATGCTCGTCGCCTCAATGAGCGGCTGGTGGCTCGGTGGAGTGCTGTTCTTCATCATCTGGCTGCTGATCGCGTTCTGGCCCGCGCGGGTTGCCAGCCGCAAGGGGCACAGCTTCATCCTCTACTTCCTGTTCAGCCTGGTCTTCTTCCCGGCCGCGCTGATCGTGGCCTACATGGTCGGAGACCGCCGAAGAACGTGAAGCTGACGACAGTGCGTCGCGCGTGTGCACGGAATGCGCACGCTCGCTTCGAATCTCGTCACCGCTGACAACACCACGGCCGATCCGCGTAGCAGCCGACCCAGGCGACGAGCGCCGAGCGCGTAGAGACCTCGACCGTATCGGCTGCTGGCACGCGCGGGAAGCACGCGCCGAGTTGTACGACCCGCTCTCACCGTCACCGGACAGCGCGCCCACAGCTCCGGCGGTGGTGGATCAGTGGTAGATGGGATCGGCCGACAGCAGCACGCACAGGCCGACGCCTCGAAGAACAAAGCCCCCGTTTCCGGGGGCTTCATCTATGGGCGGTACTGGGCTCGAACCAGTGACCCCCAGCTTGTCGAGCTGGTGCTCTCCCAACTGAGCTAACCGCCCAAAACATTCCCATTTGCAGGGGCTTTAATAGATTCCTAACAGGTTCTGCTCTCCCAATAGTTGCGGAGCGGCCTTAAGAATACAGTGAGCCGGTTCAAGGCCCTTACATGCCGTCACCCTGGAGCCGTTCCTAAGTGGGCCGGTGACCGTCGCACGGACAAGTCACTGTGGGTTCGGAGCTCTCTCCTGGGGCCGATCGACGCTCGGAACGTCGACGCGCTTCACGAAGGCGAACAGGTCGGCCGCAAGTGCCGCGAGCGAGCTTTCGAGCAGCGGCAGCTCGAGAATCGCAACGGGCTCCTCCGTCTCGTCCTCGAGCTCAGCCGACCACGACTGGCGCTCCTCCCAATTGCATGCCGGGCCGCGCCGCACGCACTCGTATCGCTTGAACTCGCACTCGACCTTGCCACCCTTGAGCCCGGCCCGCACGCGGGTCGCGCCGTCGCCTCCCGCCCAGCTCTCGGCTTCCCGTGCGAGCATGGCCGCCGCCGGCTCTAGCAACTCATGCAGCCGAGTGCGGCCGCGCAAGGTGCGGTGCGCGCGCACGGCGCGGTTCAGTCCGGCCGCGAGCTTCTCGTTGGCCTCGTGCTCCACCTCCTCCCCGTCCATGTCACGTAGGAGCATGATCTTCTCAACGTGACGCAGCGCCGGGCGTGGCTTGCACTCGTGCCGCCAGACGTACGTCTCCGGAGCCTCGCAGGTCTCGGGGTGCTCCTCGTCGTGCGCCTCGTTCTGCCAGCGCAACCGGACGCGTCGACGGAAACGGGACCAGAAGTAGCCGAGGACGAGCGCAGCGAGCAGCAGACCGCAGGCGACGGCAACCCACGCGGGCCAGTTCGATTTCGGGCTCGACGTCGGCGGAGGCGGCAGCCGAGGTAGCCGGCGGGCAACGAGGCTGAAGGGCGACGAGACGTTGTCTGCGTAGTTCGCCTCGGGGACGTCGTGGCGCGGATCGACCGTCGCGGCGACGCGCAGGCGCCTGCCCCGCGCCGCCTCCGGTACCGGGAGCGTCACGCGCACGAGCCGGCTCGAGTGCGCCGAAAGGATGGGCACAGGCTGGGTGCGACTGAGCGTGCGCCCGAAGGCGACTGAGAGCAGGACGTCCGTCGCCTGCGATGGCCGACCGCCGCTGTTCGCGATCTCGAGCAACGTGGCAAGCCGCGGATCGCCGCTGACGCTTGCCCGGAGAACACGCACGGTCAGGTTCGCCAGGCCCGGAGGCTTCGGTGGAGCGGCAGGGATCTTGACGTGGAATGGTGAGGAGCCGTTGTTCGTGTAGGTCGTTTCGGGGATGTCGTGGGCGGGGTCGACCGTCGCGGCGAACGACGCGGTCGTCCCAACGGCCGACGCGGGGACCGCAAGCCTGAGCGTGACGGTGGTCGACGCACCAGCGTTGAGCGATCGCACGGCTGCGCTGACGCCTTGCCAGCCAGGAGCGTCTGCGCTCACGATCGTCGCCGCGGTCGGCGCCACTCCACCGTTCGTCACCGTCACGCCCAGCGCGAGTTGCGACGCGCCAAGCCGCGCGCTCGCGATCGACGTCGTCAGGTCGCCCGCGGCGATCGCGACGTTGAGGGATGAGGACATGTTGTCGTCGTAGCTCGTCTCGCTCACGTCGTGCGCCGGGTCGACCGTTGCGATTACCGTCGCCGTCGCTCCGCGGACGTTGTCCGGAATCGTCACCGAGACGTCGACCGGTGCGCGTTGACCGGGGGCGAGCGTCGGAACGTCGCCGGTCGCAGTCCACCCCGTTCCGCCCGCCTCGACCACCGTCGGCGCGGTGATCCCCTTGCCCGCGTTGCGCACGAGCGTGTGCAGCACGAGCGTCCGCCCCGCCTGCGCGAATTCGGTGCCTGTCAGATCGACGCGCAGGTCACCGGCCGGGATGACGATCGGGTCGGTCTCGATCGAGTTGTTGGTCTCGTCGCTCTCGTCGATCTGGTCGGCCGGGTCGGCCACGAGGGTGATGCTCGAAGGGTGCCCTCGTGCCGAGTCAGGAATCGGCAGGGTGGCATCGACGTCTTGCGAGTCGCCGCTGCCGGAAAGGGCACGTACGTCCGTCGTCGCGGTCGGCGAACCGTCTGCGCTGGCCGCAACCGTCGTGGCGGGGGCGTCGACGACGCCTGTGTTCACGACCTCGACGCTGAGGACAAGGTTGAGGCGATCGGGCGTAAAGTGGAACCCGGTCAGCTTCAGCGTCAGGTCGGGACAGGGTTGCTTTGGTGCGCAAGCGACCCGCGTGCGCGCGCTTCCCGGCCCAGCCGCGACCAGCGCCGTCAGCAGGATCGCCGCAGCAGCAACCCGCACCTTTCGCATGACGCGCCCTTCGCTCTCGTCTGCACGAGCGTCGCACCTCAGCGCACGCGAGTCAACGGGCGGCTTTGACAACAGGTCGAGCCGGTGCTCTTCTCAGCAGGTTCCTGCGGTTCGCTATTTGAGGAGGCAGGAAGATGGCGAACGTGACCACCATTCCCGTCGATGCGGCGCGGGCTGAGCGCAACCTGGGCATCAGCTACCCGCCCGCTGACGCAGCTGTTCATCTCGGTGCTGGTGAGCCGGTTGATGGTCAGGCGTTGCAGCGGGAGTTGATCGACTTCGACTCCGAGGCGCCGCAAGGGAAGGCATTCCGTGCGCTCGCGACGGCCGCTCCAGGTGGGCTGTCTCAGTTCGTTGAGATCAAGTGGCCAGCCAGGCTCGCACCGAAAGCTGGTTCGCCGCTGCGCGGAACGTCGCTGCCGAGGTCGGACGTGTGGATCGTGACCTGGACGGTGGATGAGGGCCATGCGCTCAGTCGGGTGCTCACTCCTGGTGTCGATAGCCACGACGGCTGGGAGTCGTACACCAAGAACTACGAGGCGATCAGCGCTGAGATGCGGGCCGGCTGTCCTCCCTCGCCGTTGCCGGAGGAACCCGATCATGCGGCCGTGGATGCGTTCCTGCTCGACGCCTACCGGCGTAGCTGGAGCTGGTGAGCCGACGGTCGAGCCCGAGCTCGACAACCAGGACGGCTAGCGACGCAGCGTACGACCCCCACCCCGGTTGGGTCGGTCAGACGCTTGGGACTCAAGTGCGAGCCTGACGACTCGCCGACGCGAAGACCGCGCCGGCGAGTTGCTGCCATGATCGTTGCGACCGCTTGCCGCCATGCGGCGACGCCGCCGGGCGTCGTCAATGGATCGAGAACACCTGCTGCACCTTGTTCGCGGATCCGCCCGTCGGGTTGGCAGCGATCTTGACTGCCGTGGGCTTGAGGAGGGTGCTCGTCTTCGTCTTCGTGTTCGTCTTCGCCTTCACCTTCGCGGGCGAAAGAGTCGACGTTCGGGCGAAGGAGCCGAGAGAGTAGATCCGGTGCGCAGCGCGGGGCGCCGGCGGCGCTCCGGGCTCGGACTGGACGCCCGGTGTGTGTATGTTGCTCAGCGGCGGCGGTGTTGACGCAAGTCGCGACGGCGGTGCTGCCGGCGGTGCTGCCGGCGGCCACGGCAGCGTCGTTTCCACGGCCGAGGCGACCGGCACAGCGAACAGCGCCGCGAAGATCGTGGCTGCAAGCACCTGCGCAGCCTTCCGTGCACCGACCGTCTCCTCCGACGTGGTTCCCACGAGGATGCTGTTCGCGTTCCGGGTGCGTGACATTTTGGATCTCCCTTCGCAACTCCGGTCACCCTGCGCAACCGACTGATCAGAAACTACGGCGCTTCGGGAGCAGCGTCGTTTCGCGCCGCAACGCTGGAACTGTCTTCGTGCGAACAGAGTTGTCCTAGCGGGCGCGGCGAGCGAGCGCGGCAGCGTCGAGGATTCGAGTATGCCCGCGCGTGAGCTCGATCGTGCCGCGCTTCTCCTCATCACGCAGCACCTGGTTGACCGTGGGACGACCGGCCCCGGAGAGCTCGGCGATCACCTCCTGCGTCAGCGGAACCGTCACCGGCCCTTCCGTTCCAGTCCCGTACTCCTCGGCAAGTTCGAGCAGTCGCCGCCGCACGCGCTTGTCGACCGGCAGGTAGAGCGCTTCGAGCAGCCGCTCGCTCAACACGCGCACTTCGTTGACCAAGAACGCCCACAGAAAGCGATCCGCGCTGGGATGTGCCGCGCGAATGAGGTCGAAGTCGGTTCGGTAGACCGAGTACGTCTCGCCGTGTTCCAGAGCGGCAACCGTTGCCGTGCGCTTGGCCTCGTCGACGAGGAGGGCCATCTCCCCGAAGGTCGCGCCCGGGCCTCGGATCGAAAGGGTGGCCGTGTCGCCGAGCGGCGTCATGATCCGAACCGCAAACCGGCCCTGCGCGATCAGGTGAAAGCAATCAGCGGGGTCACCGCGGTGGAACACGACTTCGTTCTTCGCAAAGCTGCGACGACGCGCGACCTGCAGAATCGTGCGCAGCTCCTCCTCCGGCACCCCCGCCAACAGCGCCCACTGCATTGGGCCAGCCTACGCAGCCACGGCCGCCCCGCCTAGTCGGACCGGCCACCCGAGCCGCCCGCGAGTTGCGCACCATCACACGACTATCGTGGGCTCCAATGCTCGGCACCAACGCCGATCTCGGTTCATGCTGGGGCCGCAAGTGAGCATGTCGTGCTGGCAGCGACGGCCTCCCCCGTGCAGTCGATCAGACGCATGGCACTCCCAGACGGGGAGCGGCGTCGGCTTGTGTCTCAGGCCGTCGGCGCCTGGAGCGCGGCGAGTCGCTCGCGAGTGCGGCGGGCGAGCGGGATGATCTGCTTCTCCTCGTAGAGAGCGAGTGCTTGCCCGTAGGCGGCGGCGGCTTCGTCGTGTCGGCCGGCGGCTTCGAGACCACCGTCACCGTCTTGCGCCCCTCACGAGCCGCAGAACCAGCAACAAGCGGGGCAGCACACGACATGCAGAACCGCGCCTCGTCGGGGTTCTCGTGACCACAGCTCGCGCAGACCAACACCACCCGAGGCTAGAACATCCACCGACCAACAGCTATACGCGGCACCACTTTGGCGGCCCACAACGTGTCCGCCGCTGGCCCAACTTACGAGCGAGGCGCCGGGTCACGCTCCATATGGTCTAGTGCGCGGGCTGGCCGTACGCCCAGGCGCATTCATTAGCGAGCGACAACTCCCAATCCGTGCGTGGTTCGCGTTCGGCACTCGACCTCGCATCACGGGGAATCACCGGAGGGTCGTGAGGCCCGATCGATCGATGGATCGATCCAGTCACGGTGGTCTTCGACTGCGTCATCGAGATCTGAACGGAGCTTCTCTGACGCGTGATAGCGCGTGGTGGGGCCTCTGCCTCGTTGCGCGACGAGGCTGGCGTCAAGCAGCCGCCGGAAATCGGCTGAGGCGGTTGCTGCGGACACGCCGGCCTGGGTCTCATAGCTGCTTCGGTCAGCGCCGCCGATCAGACTCTGCTCGAGCGCGATCACGAGCCGGCCTGGCCAGCTGCGCTCCTCGATGAGGCGTTCGAGATACCTCCAGCGTGCCGATGCAGTCTCGACCTGGCGAAGACGTTGTCGTGCCTGGTCCAGGTGCGCGTCGATACAGAACCCGATCCAGGGCGTGGCATCTCGGGTCGGCTGGTAGCGGCCGCCCTGAACCTCCTGGAGTACGGCGTAGTACTGCGGCGTGTGGGCGGCCAGGTACTCCTCGATCGATCCGAACTCGGGAGAGAGAAGCCCGTCGCGCGCAAGGACGAGCGATTGCACGATGCGGGATATGCGACCGTTCCCGTCTCGGAACGGATGAACCGAGACGACATGAAGGTGTGCCATCGCAGCGCGTACGACGACGTGTTCTGCTGGGTCAGTCATGCATAGCCACCCGACCACCTCACCCATCAGCGGGACGACCTGCTCGGCGTCGGGTGCCTGATAGGCGAGGGTTCCGTCCGGGGCGGTGACTCCGATTGGCCCGGTACGCCAGTGCCCAGGGCTCTTGTCGCACTGGAAGTAGCACGCGTCGAAGTGGAGATCGAGGATGGCGCGGTCCGACCATTCGAAGACCGGATCGAGTGCCATGACGCCAACGTGGTCCATCGCCCGTGCGTACGAGGCCACAGCCAGCCGGTTCGCGTCGGACTCCTCAACGCCCGAGGCCGCGCCGGCGACCACGCTCCCGACCTCGCCCACTGGTAGCTCATAGCCTTCGATCGAGACCGAGCTCTCGACCGACGCTGCACGCACTTGCCTGCGGAGGGCGCCGATCCTTAGGCGTGAGACGCTTCGCGTCTGCGGACGAGGAGAGCACCGCCGATGAGTGCAACCGCGATCACGAGCAGAGCGCCCCCGGCGGCGGGTTCCCACTGAATACCGTCATGGCTTGGGGTCTCGGCGGTCTGGCCCGCGAGGATGCGCTGTCTCTGAGCGAAGGATGCGTTCGCGTAGACGTCGAGTGCGTGGCGCTCTCGGGCTGTCAGTGAGTGCCAGGCTGCGGCCGCGTGTGTCGCGCCGAGCATGTGCTGCTTCTCGGCGAACGATCCAGCGGCGTAGGCCTTCAGCGCGTTGAGCTCGCTTGGCGTGTACCAGGGGCCGGCGAGGCGGTGTGTCTGTGCTGCGGCCGGCAGCGCCATGAGGCCGGCGAGGGCGGCGATGGCGAGAACGGTGGTGAGACGGATGGTGAGGAGATGCATCTTCTTCGCTCCTTACGAGAGGACATTCCGTGCCACCCAGGCTAGGAACGGGGGAGTGACGCCGAAATCGTGCGGGCCGCAGTCTTGCCCCAGTGCCAGCCCGAGTCTTCGCGCCGACTGGATTGCGGTCAGCCACGATGCGCCAGGGATGGTGGTTTGTAAGGATCGGCGCGTGTGCCGGCGCGTGCTGATCGTCGACGACCACGCGGCGTATCGGGCAGCGGTGGCGGCAGTGCTGGAGCACGCTGGGTTCGTGGTCGTCGGAGCAGTCGGCGATGGCGAGTCGGCGATCATCGAGGCGGAACGGCTGCGTCCGGATGTTCTGCTCGTCGACGTTCAGTTGCCCGGCATCGACGGGTTCGAGGTTGCAAACCGGGTCGGACTCGCTGCACACCCACCTGCGGTTGTCCTGATGTCTAGCCGGGATCCATCCTCTTACGGAGCCCGGCTCGACATGTCATCGGCGCAGGGCTTCATCGCGAAGCGCGCCTTGACGGGCGATACCCTCGCGGCGCTGTTGGGGTGACAGGCGTGCGTCGGCGTTCGCTCGCACTCGTTCTGGCCGGCGTCGCGGTGGCTGTCGCCGCGGAGACTGTCGCATATGGACTCGATGACCCGAGACATTGGATTCCGGACGCCTTCGCTGGGCTCTCGCTTGTCGTCGGGGGTGCGGTCATCTGGGCGCGCCGGGGTTGGCGTACGGGGCCGCTTCTTGCGGCTGCCGGGCTCGCGTGGTTTCTCGGAAACCTCGAAGGAGCGAGCACTGAGTGGATCTCGTCGGCTGCGTCGCACCTTCTCTTCCTCTACGTCGGCGTGCTGGTTCAGGTCGCACTCAGCTACCCGAGCGGACGGTTCCGCGCGCCGCTGCAGGCGGTCGCGACTGCCGGCGGCTATGCGGCTGCGCTCACGCCGGACATCTGGCGTTCACCGTGGGCAATCTGCGCGGTCGCGGCATTGCTCATCGCGGTGGCGTTCCGTCTCTACACAACCGCACGGGGTCAAGCACGCCGGCTTGCCTTCGCAGCGCTGCAGGCGAGCGTCGGTCTTGCCGGAATCTTGCTCTTGGTTGCTGCTCTGCATCTGCTCGGGGCTTCGCGAAGCACGGCGCTACTGATGCTTCAGATCGCGCTGGCCAGCTACTCCGCCGCACTGACAGCTGGAGCGCTCAGGGAGCCGTGGCGACAGGATGCAGTGACCGATTTCGTTGTGACACTCGCCGATGACCGCTCAGGGACGCTGCGCGGCGAACTCGCGCGGATCCTCGGCGACCCGACCTTGCGCATCGGCTACTGGGACGCCGAGGGACACCGATTCGTCGACGCTTCGGGCGTCGAGGTTCAGGTGCCGCCTACCGCAACCGTGGTCGAGCAGGCCGGTGAGCCGATTGCCGCGGTGATGCACGAACCAGGCGTGATGGACGATCCGCAGCTGCTCGCAGCCGTCGCGGCCGCAACGGAGCTTGCTTCCGAGTATGCACGCCTGCAGTCGATGGTCGAAAGCCAGATTGACGAGATCGCTGCCTCGCAGCGGCGTCTGTTGCGCGCGGCGGACGATGAGCGCGAACGGCTTGGACGGCTGCTGCGCGACACCGCCGAGCGGCGGCTCACTGAGCTCGATTCTGCGCTGGCGGAGGCGCGGCAGCAAACCTCTGACGCAACGCTCGCGGAGGAGATCGCGGCGGCCCGAGGACAGCTCGAGCGGACACGGGACGATCTGCACCGTCTCGCCCTCGGGCTCTACCCTCGCCCGCTGGCCGAGGGTGGGCTGGCGTCCGCGCTGGCCCTACTCGCCGAGGAGAGCCCGGTTCCGGTGCGAGTGGCCGCAAGTTCGGCCCGCCTTCCGGAGGAGCTGGAAGCGACGCTGTACTTCATCTGCTCCGAAGCCTTGGCGAACGCCGCCAAGCACGCCGCCGCCACCGCTGTCGAGGTGACGTTCAGCGTCGAGCGGGACCTTGCGCAGTTGCAGGTCATCGACAACGGAGTGGGCGGGGCGAACGCCGACGGCAGTGGCCTCCGCGGTCTTGTCGATCGCGCGGAAGCGTTCGGTGGCGCCCTGCGCGTGCAGAGCCCGCCTGGTGAAGGCACACAGCTTGTGGTGGTGCTTCCTACGGGAGGCGCATGATCGGCGGGCCGAGCCGCCGCCAGGGCTCGAAAGCCATGACGAACGCATCGCCAGAATCGATCGGCTGGACGGGATGGAGGTGGAGCGTCCCGTCGGCATCACGGGTGAAGGTGAAATGCATCGTGTCGGCGCCGAGCGTGAAGGAGATGCGATCTCCCGTGGCGGCGTAGCGTCCGGTGGACGGTGGGGCGCTGCTGTTCTCCAGCCATCGGCCGTCCCGGAGGACTGTTGTGATGACCAATGGATAGGAGTTCGACGGATCGGTCGCCGGCGACCCGAAGCGTTGAGCATCAGAGGCAGTCAGGACTCGCCGATATGTTCCGTTCAGTTCCGAACCGGTGGGCGTCTCCCGTGGCGGCGGCGTGGCAGATGCCAGGCACGCGCGCGGGGCGCTCAGCGCGGGAGCAGGCGGAAGCGATGCAGCGATCGCCCGGATCGTTGCGATTGCCCGCCGGGTCTGGGCGTCCTTCTGAAGTTGCGCGTAGACCGGCCGGGCGGCCCGGACGAGCTCGGCAAGTTGCGCCGGCGTGGCAAGCGCCGCACGGCCGCCGGCCCGGCAGAAGCTGTTGATCAACGTCTGCTCGAAGCCAAGCGAAGCACTGATCGGGTACGAGGAGTTCGCTCGCAGCGTGGTGCGGGCCGCGGCGGCGAGCAGGTTCTGGTTCGCGCGAGTCAGCCGGCTGAACGCTTGTGAGTTCGCGAATAGCGTGACGGTCTTTGGGAAGAACGTCACGTTCGCGGTCGCGACCCCTTCGGAGGGGCCGATGTACAACGCGAGTTCCTGTCCGTCGAGTGCGCCTGTGGTCTCGGCGGAGGGAACCGCGGAAGCGTCCAGATGCGTTGGGACCGCGCCGAGTGCATTCAACAACCCATCGGTCACGCGAGAGGGATAGTCGCGAATCTTCGCGCCTGCATAGTCGGAAAGCGACACGATCGGCGCTCGCACACCGTACGGATGGCGCAAGACGCCCGGCAGCAGGGTGAGCGGAACCACGTCTTGGGTGTCAAGCCCGGCGAGCATCTGCTCTGCGAGCGGGCTGCGCAGCACCTTGTCGAGCAGCGCATAGTTGGTGATCAGGAACGGTGCCTGGAGCGCCTGAAAGCTTCGTACACCCAGTTGATCCCAGGCGCGCGCCGGCACCATCCCGATGTCTGCCTTCCCGGAGCGCACGAGCTCGATCGTCCGTTGCTCGCCCTCGGCAGCGGTTCCGCCTGCCAGGAACCTGAGATGGACCTTCAGCGCGCCGTGGGATAGGCGCTCGACCGCGGCTCCGTATTCCCGCGCCAGCTGCGCCTCCTCGACGGTCGGCGGATCAGCGTCTGCGAGAGTCAGCACTCCGCGAGGCGCCGCGCCTCCCGCCTTGTCGAGTCCGCCCGCCCCCCGGCCGCTGCACCCCACGGCGAACGTGGCGACGAGAGCTGCAGTGAGCAGTGCTTTCGAGTCGAGGCGCGTCACCGAAACGGGAGGCTAGAAGGTCGCCGGGTCATGTGCATCGTGGCCCGCCACAGGATTCTCCGCGCCCGGACCGTGGCCCGCCACCTGTGCAGCGGCGGAGGACGCTGAGAGAATCGCCGGATGCAAGCGTTGCACGTCCCCGCGAAGTGGTCGCTTGTTGCCGCCGTGGCGGCCGCAGCTGCCTACGCCGCGGCGGTGGTCGCCGCGCCGGTGAGCGGCAACCCGCCAACGTTCTTCGCCGCCACGTCGACCTGGGCGGCTATCGCCGAGATCGTCGCGGGATTCTCGCTGCTCGGAGCGGGGCTGCTCGTCCTTGTCCAAGCGCGCCGGCCCCGCGTCGCGCTTCTGGTCATCGCGGCGGGAGTGCTCTGGTTCGGTCCACGCTGGGAAGGGTGGAGCGGTGGCCCGGCGCTCCTGCGCAGCCTCGGCGCCCTAACAGCCCCGCTGTTCCTCGCGGTCGTCGTTCATCTCACCGTTTCGCTCCGCCGCGCCGGCGTTGCGACCCGCTCGAGTCGGGCCGCGGTCACCGGCGCGTACGCCGTCGCTGCCCTTGCAATGCTCGCGCGCGCGGTAGCGCGTGACCCGCTGCTCGATCTGTACTGCTGGCGCAACTGCCTCGCGAACACATTCCTGATCGGCAGCAACGTCGGCCTCACCCACAAGATTGGCGTCCTCTACAACGGTGCTCTACTGGCCCTTGCGCTGCTGCTGGTTGCAACGGCGACTGTCAGGACGGCACGCCGCCCGCGCTCACACGTTCCCGCGGCGGCGATCGTTGTCGGTCTCGTCTGGGCCACCTACGCTGCCGTGCTCCTCGACCAGCCGCTCGAGGATCCGGCGAGGCCGCTTTTCCGCAGCCTCTTTCTCGCGACGGCGTTGGCGACCGTCGCGCTCGCAGCGGCCATAGCCTGGTACGCCACCCGATCTGCGCAGATGCGCGTCTCGCTGGTACGACTCGCAAACGACCTGCGCAGCTCACCTCGCCCCGGTGAGTTCGAAGACGCACTGTCAGAAGCGCTTCGCGACCCGTCATTGCGAGTGGGCTACAAGATCGCGCGCCTACCGCGCTTCGTCGACTCGGAAGGCCGTCCGTTCGACGACGCGCCAAGCCACGGCTGGGTCTCGACGCCGATCAAGCGCCGGAGCGACACGATTGCCGTCGTCATCCACGACGAGCAAATCGACATCGCCGATCTCGACCGAGAGATCGGAGCTGCTGCACGGCTCGCTATCGACAACGAACGGTTTCGCGCTCAGGCGCTTGCCCAACTCGATTCGCTGCGCGCTTCTCGTGCGCGCATCGTCGTCGTCGGCGACCGTGCGCGACGCCAGCTCGAACACGGGCTCCACGACGGCGCCCAGCAGCGGCTACTCGCACTCAGCTATCAAGTCCGAATTGCCAAGGCACGCGCGCACGAGGTCGGCGACAGTGCCGTCGCAACCGCGCTGACCCGATCAGAATCGCACGCCGCACAGGCGCTCGACGACCTACGGACGCTGGCCCACGGAATCTACCCCGCGGTTCTCGAAGACACCGGTCTCTACGGCGCATTCGGAACGCTCGCCGACACAGCCAACGTCGCCGTCGTGCTCGACAACATCACGCAGGGTAGGTTCCACAGGGATGTCGAAGCAGCCGCTTACATCGTCGCTGCGGAGGCGATCCAGGACGCTGCCGCGCGTGGCGCAACCTTCGCGCGACTGGCCGCCACAGCCGTCAGGAACTCCTTGACCGTCTCGGTTTCCGACGATGGTCGACCGCGTACGGGATCTCTCGTTCATGTGGTGGACCGCGTTGGCGCTCTCGGAGGCGAGGTCGAGTTCGAGGCCACCCGCCTGCGGGCAGAGATCCCATGCGTGTAGTCGTCGCCGACGACGACCTGCTCACCCGTCAGGGCATCGTCCGGCTGCTTGAGAACGCCGGCGTCAACGTTGTCGCGGAGGCCGATGATGCGGCGGCAGCCATCCGCCACATATCACTCACCCGCCCCGACGCCGCCATTCTCGACATACGCATGCCGCCGACACACACCGACGAGGGACTCGCCGCCGCCCAACAGATCAAGTCGGAGCACCCCGACGTCGGCGTGCTGGTTCTCAGCCAGTACGTCGAACCCAGCTACGCCTTCCGGCTCCTCGAGGACCAACCGGAGGGAGTCGGCTACCTGCTCAAAGAGCGCGTCTTCGACGCCGCCAACCTGGTCGATGCACTCCGACGCCTCGCCGACGGAGAAACCGTGGTCGATCCAACCATCGTTTCGCGGCTACTCGGACGTCGCCGCCGCGCCGACCCTCTCAGCGAGCTCACCGCGCGCGAACGCGAAGTATTGGCTCTCGTGGCGGAGGGCCTCTCGAACAAAGCGATCGCTGCCCGTCTGTTCATTACCGAACGCACCGTCGAAGCTCACGTCACGCAGATCTTCTCAAAGCTCAATATCAACACTGACAAAGATTCGCACCGCCGCGTACTCGCCGTGCTCGCCTACCTTCGCACAGGCTGAGACTCCTCCGAGCAGGAGTTCCTCGGTGGGCGCCACCCGGGCTAAGTCCTCAATCGACGCTTCCGTGACGCTGGCTTCGCTGACGCGGTCATGATCTAGCGGCGTACTCCTTAATACTGATGCTGCTCATGTCGCCAAGCCGTCAACCGATCTTCGTGGCGACCCTGCGGGGCTGTGCGTGAGGCTCGCCGATCGCAAGAAAGTCGGCGAACAGCTATCCGGCTTCGTCTACGGGACGATCGTCGTTCTTTCGGTGATCGTCACCGGCGCGAAGGCGTTTCCGCACGGGCTGGGGCATATCGCGCTGCTCGTCGCTGTGACGACGATCGTGTTCTGGCTTGCCCACGTCTACGCACATGTCATGGCGTTCAGCGTCCGGGAGGAGACACATCTCTCACTGGCCGAGTTCGGCCTGATCGCTCGCCGTGAAGCCTCGATTCTTGCGGCCGGTGTTCCACCCGAAGCTGCCCTTGTCCTCGGTGGCATCGGTCTCTTCAGCGAGCAGTTCGCGATCTGGCTCTCCTTCGGGCTCGGCCTTGGGGTGCTCGGTGTGACGGGCGCCGTCTTTGCGCGCGTCGAGCGCCTCGGGCCCCTCCAGGGGATCCTTGCGGTGCTCGCCAACCTGGCTCTCGGCGTCGTGCTGATCGGCCTCAAGGTGCTTGTCGTCCACTAGAGAGTCCGGCCCGATGCAGGGTGGGCCGGTAGGTGAGCTCCTGGATGTTGCCGTCGAGCGTTCGAGTCTCGATCAGCTCGAGGTCGAAGTCGGCGGCACCCTCGAAGATCGCGTCCGATCCGTTCTCGCCGGTGATCACAGGGAAGAGGGTCACCTGCACGCGGTCGACCAGGCCCGCGGCCATCAACGCCCGATTCATCGACAGGCTCCCGTGCGAGCGCAGCGGCAACTCGGACTCCTCCTTGAGCCGGGCGACGACGTCAACCGCGTCGCCGCCGGCCACGGTCGCTTCCGCCCAGTCAAGGGGCTCTTCCAGCGTGGTCGACACGACGATCGCCGGCAGGTTCATCATCCGGGTGACCCACGGGTCCCGCACCTCGGACTCCTCGGTGCTCGAGCCCAGGATCTGGGCGAACAGCCGGTAGGTGTTGGCCCCGAAGACCATCCGCTGCTCCTCGCTGTACAAGGCGAGGCGGTGGTCGAGCAGCTCAGGGCCCTGCTTTCCCCAGTAGCCTTCCCAGTCGCCCCCGCTGGCGGAACCGAAGCCGTCCAGGCTCGAAAAGACGTCGAAGGTGTAGGTCGCGGCCATGATCCTCTCCTCGAGTGCGTTGATCGGTCGTTGGTACAGACTGGTACCCACGCCAAGTCTCATCGCAACCGCGGGTCTCCAGGCTTGTCCGTCCGCAGATATCGATTGAATCCCGCGGCACTCAACACAAAGGAGCAAGCAATGCCTCTCACACAAACGCAGCTCGCGGACGCGGTGGCCGAACGGTCCGGTCTCTCGCGCGCCCAGGCCAAGGGCGCGATCCAGGCGCTCGAGGACGTTGTGCTCGGCGAGATCGGAAACGCCGAGAAGGTCAAGATCGGCAACCTCGTCCAGCTCACCGTGCGCGTGAAGCCCGCAACGAAGGCCCGCAAGGGCAGAAACCCTGCAACAGGCGAGGAGATCACCATCGGGCCGAAGCCGGCATCGGTCGACGTGCGCGCGCGCGTTCTTGCGAAGCCCAAGTCCGCTCTCCCCTCCGTTCAGAAGGCAAGGAAGCGGCTCGCCGCCTGAACCGGAAGCTCACTCGAGCTCCCGGCCGGCCGGTGGGACGGACGAACGGGTCCCACCGGTCGAGGCCGCTTCGCCAGCGCATGAGCGTCTCGCGCTCGCGCGGCAACGCGTCCTCGGGCTCGGCCAGCTCGCTCGTCGAGCGACGACGCGATGATGGTGCCGGGTGCCGGTCGGCACCCGGCACCGCGGAAACTGCCTCACGCCGAGCGCGGCCGCCAGGGCTCGTGCTCGTGCGCGAGCCAGACGAGGTCGGGCTCGAGCGCGCGCACCCGCAGCTGGCCCTCGGTGCTCGGCTCGTCGAGCTCGCCGGAGCGGACGGCCACGTCGCCCCCGACGACGACCGGGCGCCCGCCCGTCTCGACGACGACCACCTGCAGGCCCCGCGAGTGGCCCGGCGCCGGGACGAGGCGGAGCCCGGGCAGCAGCTCGAGCTCGCCGTCGACCGGTTCATAGCGCAGGCCGGGCGCATCGACCCACTCGCGGATCGTGTAGTCGTCCTGCGTGCGCGCGTCCTCGAGCTCCTGCCGCTGAACGTAAATCGGCCGTCCGGCGAAGAGGTGGTTGCCGCCGCAGTGGTCGAAGTGCAGGTGCGTGTTGACGACGATGTCGACGCCTGCGAGGTCGAGGGCCTGCGCGCTCAGCGGCACGAGGCGGGGCTCGAAGTCGGCCACCTCCGGCCGCACCTCCGTCAGGCCGGTGTCGACCAGCACCCGGGCGTCGGGATGGTCGATGAGGTGGACGTAGACCGGCCGCCGCTCGCCCTCCACGAGCACGTCGGCCACGAGCAGCGGCGTGATCGTGGTCGGCGGCGGCACCCTGCCCATCCTGCCACCGCCCGCCGACTTCCGGCCTGACCTGCGGAAGTCGACTACGTCAGTGGCGGACGAGCCGCTTCTTGCTTTCCCTGTCGGAGGGCGTGTAGTTGAGCTGGTAGTGGTGGTAGAGAACGGACTCGTCCTCTGCGCTGAGCTGGTCGCCTTCGAGCGCGATATTGGGTGCGCTCTTCACTTCCATCACAGTGGTGGCGACCTGCAGGTTGTCCGGGCCGACCGTGGCGCCGATCAGCGGGACAAAGGTCAGGTGACGGCCGAACAAGCCCTCTTTCACCGTGCCGAACTGTGGCTCGTCGGTGTCGATGTCGAAGTAAACGTCCTCGAGTCTCCCGATCCGTTCACCGTTTGCGTCATTGAGCGTGCGACCGCGCCATTCTGAGAGGTCCTGATGTGTCACCGGGGCAGCGGCCTCAGTCACGACGGCTTCCTCGGCCTCGACCTCGTCGCCCGCCGGCGGCGGGCTCTGGTGCTCTTCATTCATTTCGCGGATCACCTCCATTCTCGGCACCTGAGTTAGTCGTCGGATGAGACGACGTCTTTCACCTTGTCGGCGGCGTCGTCCAGCTTGTCCTTCGCCGCTCCAGCGGCGCGGTCGACCTTGCCCTCGCGCTTCAGGTCGTCGTCGTCGGTCAGATCGCCTGCGGCTTCCTTGATCCGTCCCTTGGCATCGTCGGTGTTGCTCACGGCGACTCCTCCTCCTCCTCCTCGTTTCATTGCAGTTGTCGCCTCTCACCTGCCCGACCGCCAGGCTTTGACACCTCGACCCTCGTCCGGCCGGCTTGAGGGGCCGCCGCCGGGGAACGGCCGCGCGTAGGATCGCAACGTGCCCGAGACCCCGGAAGAGTTCTGGGAGCGCACCAGGGGCGACCTGCAGCGCGCGAATCTCGAGATCATCCGGCAGGCCCTCAACGCGCCTCCGTAGGTCGTCCCGGAGCCCACCGGCCAACTTTGGGCCGGCTCGGCCCGTCTGAATGGGCTCGTATGAACTACGTCATCATCCGCCGCTACGGCGACGACCGCGAAGACGAACGCTCCGATTGGGCCTCCCACGGACGCGCGATCAGCGTCGTGGGCGACGCCTGGCACGTCGAAGGCGACGAGCTGAGATGGCGCGTCACCAAGGTGACGGCCGGCGACGACATGTGGCCGCCGGCGATCGTGCTAGAGCCGCTCGGCGACTAGCGTCCGCGGAAGACGATCACCGCGCGCCCGCGCAGGCCGCCGCTCTCCATCAGCCGGTGCGCGTCGGCCGCCCGTTCCGGTGGGAACGTCGCCGCGACCCGCAGGGCGAGCAGTCCCTCAGCGGCGAGTGCAGCCAGCTCCTCGAGCCAGCCCGTCCGCTCGATCACATCGCCGATCCACACGCGCTGCACCCGGATGCCGTCCTCGACGGCGTCACCGTCCCAGGTTCGCACGTACGCGAGCGCGCCTCCCGGCCGGATCGCCGGGAACACGCTCCGTCCGAGCAGAGCCGTGTCGTAGACAGCGTCGACGCCGTCCGGCGCCTGGGCGCGAAGCGCGTCCACGAGCCCGTCGCCGCGGGGTAGAACCTCGTCCGCACCGAAGACCCGCACGAGCTCTTCGTCGTCGGGCTTCGCGTCGGCGAGAACACGCAGCCCTTGCCGTTTCGCGAGCGGGATCACGTACGACGCGAGCAGTCCGGCGCCGCCGGTCACCGCGAGCGTCGCACCCGGCTCGAGGTCGAGCAGCTCGAGGCCCCGAAGCGCCGTCAGGCCGTTCATCGGAAGCGTCGCAGCCTGTTCGATCGTTGCGCCCGCCGGGGGCGGCACGACCGACGCTGCCGGGACGACCACGAGCCCGGCCTGTGCACCGCCTTCCGGCCGCCGGGGCATGACGGCCGCCATGACCGCGTCGCCCACGGCAAGCCGCTCCACCCCGGGGCCGACCGACTCGACGACCCCGGCGGCGTCCATGCCCGGCACCCACGGCGGCTCGAGCCCTTCGGCGCCGCGCTCGCGCAGGCCGATGTCGGTGGGATTCACGGCGGCGGCGTGCACTGCGAGCCGAACCTCGCCGGCGCGCGGGTCGCGCACCTCCCGTTCGGCGACCCGCAGCACGTCCGGCCCGCCCGGCTGCGGAATCTCGACCGCGCTCGTCAGAGCCATTGCAGGAGCTCCGCCACGTTCGAGACGGCCAGATCGGGCCGATGCGCCTCCGGGACGGTCGCGAGGTCGAGGTCGCTGCTGATCCCGGTCCGGACGAGCACCGTCGTGGAGCCGCCGAGCCGGCCGAGCGCGATGTCGAGACGAAGGTCGTCGCCGACGACGGCCACCTCGGCCGGGCGGACGCCCAGCCGGCGCCCGTACTCGCGCACCGCTGCCCGTGACGGCTTCCCGACGACGACCGGACGGGAGCTGCTCGCCTTTGCGATCGCCGCGGTGACCATCGCGCCGCGGCTCAGGATCGGTCCGTCCGCCCCCGCATACGCGCTGACGTAACTGCCCGTGAGCAGTTGTGCACCGCCGATCACCGCGTGCGCCGCGCGCTCGAGCTCGTCGAAGCCCGTCCAGTCGGTGTGCGCGACGAAGACGGCATCGACGTGCTGTCCGTTGCGCCCGTCGACGAGATTGACGCCGCAGCCCTCCAGGTACGCATGTGCGTCCTCCGTCAGGAAGCCGAGCACCGCTGCGCTCCGACGGCGTTCGAGATAGGCCTGCACGGAGCAGAGCGGCGTGATCACCTGGCCGTCCTCCACCGGCAGGCCGGCTGCGCGCAGGTCTGCGGCAAACCCGGCCGGCGCCTTGTGGCTGCCGTTGGTGAAGATCGCGAAGGTCCGGCCCGACCGGCGAATCCGGTCGAGCACCTCACGGGCGCCGTCGATCGCCTCCACCGTGTGAGGACCGGAACGGTGCACGAGCGTCCCGTCGACGTCGAAGACGAAGCCGCGGGCGTCCTCAAGACGCACGACGCCACACCACCAGGTCGTCACCCTTCTGCACGCGCAGGTAGGAGATCCCCTGCCTGCGCTGGAGCTCCCGCAGCAGCCGCACAACCGGTGCACCGCCGCTCGGCGCAGCCGCGCTCTGCGCGAGCGGCCGCATCGCGTCCACCTGCTCGGCCGGCATGACGAGCCGGAGCAGCAGCTCCTCCTCGGAGATCCGTGTCCCGAAGCGCTCGCGCGCACCGTCGAGGCTCACGGGCCTCGCGGTGCGCAGCTTGCCCGCCTGCGGAAGCGCGAGCACCTTGGCGGCTACCTCCGGATCGACGGGCGCGGCGAACTCACCGTAATGCCCGAGGAAGTAACGGACGGTCTCGTCGGAGACGTTCGTCCAGCGCTGCTCGTCGATCACGTTTCGCATCGCCTGGGTCACCATGAACTGCGATACGGGCGTGACGAGGATCGGATAGCCCATCTCGGCGCGGACGCGCCCGAGCTCCTCGAGCACGGCGTCGAAGAGCTCCGGCCGGCGGATCTCCTCGAGCATCCGCTGGGTCGTCGTCACCATCCCGCCCGGAAGCTGATGGTGGTAGTAGGCGGCGTCGTAGACACGCGGCTCGCCGGCCGGCAGACGCTTCTCACGCGCCAGCTCGGCGAAGTACGTCGACATGCGCGCGAGGAGGTCCATCCGGAGCGCGTGCACGTGACCCTCTGCCTCGAGATTCGCGAGCGTCGACTCGGCCGTCGGCTGCGACGTGCCGTTGCCGACAGGACCGACCGCGGTGTGCAGCACGTCGAACCCCGCCTTCAATCCCTCCATGTAGACGAACGGCGCGAGCCCGATCGTGCAGTGGCTGTGCAGCTCGACCGTCCGGCCGGTGGCGAGGAAGTGCGGCGCAAGCTCACGCACCGCGTCGGGGGTCAGCAGACCGCCGGGATCCTTCAGGTAGAAACGGTCGATGTCGGCGCAGTCGGCGAGCGCGGCGAGCCGTTCCGCGTAATACGCGTGCGTGTGGACCGGGCTGATCGAGTACGTCATCCCGACGACGATCTCTTCGACACCTTCCTGCCGCGCCATCCGCGCGATGTCACGCAGCGCATGCGGCGAGTTCGACGGCTCGGCGATCTGGAAGCGGCGGATGCCGTTGCGCACGACACAGCGAAACGCGAGCCGCATCACGTCCTCGTCACACGGCTGCCAGGTGATGAAGCGCATGCCGGTGGTGATGAAGTTGAGCAGGGTCGTCGGCAGAGCCGCGCGCAACGAGCGCAGCAGCTCCCACGGGTCCTCGCGGTGGAAGCGGACCGAGATGCCCATATGGGTGCTCGAGGTGAAGTCGAGCGCGTGATATCCGACCTCTTCCATCGTCGGCGCGATCGCGAGGATGTCGTGAGCGGTGAGGCCGGTCGCGCTCCAGAGGCTCTGATTGCCGTCGCGCGTCGTCGTGTCGACGATCTGGATCGTCCGGCTCACGGCTTCACCCGGAACAACGGCTGTCCATGCTCGACCAGCTGCGCATTCTCGGCACAGATCTCGACGATCGTCCCTGCGACACCGGCGGGGATCGAGCTCATCATCTTCATGACCTCGATCAGGCAGACGGTCGAGCCCTCGTCGACGAGTGTCCCGACGTCGACGAACGGCGCTGCGCCCGGCGCATCCGCCCGGTAGAACGTCCCGAGCATCGGCGACTCGATCGTGACGACGCCGTCGGCACTCGCCGCGGGGGCGGCGTGATCCGGCTCGCGCCCTGCTGCGGTTTCGGCACCGCGGACGACGTGCAGCGAGAACCCTTGCGATTCGACCTGCAGCTCATCGAGCTCCGACTCGTCGATCAGCCGGAGGATCTCGCGGACGTCGTCGTCGTCGAGCGGCATCAGCGCCCTTTCCCGACGCCGAAGGCGCCCATGACGAGATCGATCGCCGAGCCCGGCGGGGGCTCCGGCTCGTGCCGCGGCAGAGCCGTCACCGGCCGTGACTGCAGGACGTGCAGCTCGCGGCCGGGCGCGAACGCCCACTCGATGTCCTGGCGGGCGCCGAAGTAGCGGTCGACGCGGCACCCGACCTCGACGAGGGTCGCGAGCGCGGCGTCATCCAGGCAGGACGCCGAGCGCAGCTCCTCCGGCACCTCGGTTCGCTCGGCACCGTGCTCGCCGGCCACGTACCTGATCGCCTTCTCGGCGACCTGCTGGCGCACGACCTCGCCGGTGATCTTGCTGACCAGGAAGTCGTCGGGCGTCACCTCACCGCCGACGACCGCGAGCCCGAGCCCCCAGCTCGCGTTGATCGCGACCACACTCGGGTCGCCGCTCACCGGGTTGCACGTGAACATGACGCCGGACACCTCGGCGTCGACCATCACCTGGACAGCGACGCCCATCTCCGGCAGCTCGGCGCCGCCGAGCCGGGCCCGGTAGGCGATCGCCGGCGCCCCATAGAGGCTCGCCCAGCAGTCGCGCACCGCCGCGCAGATCGCCTCCACGCCGCGCACCCAGAGATAGGTGTCCTGCTGGCCCGCGAAGGTCGCTTCGGCGCTGTCCTCGCCGAGCGAGCTCGACCGGACGGCGACCGCCTGCGCCCCGAGCTCGGCACAGCGCCCGGCGATCTCGTCTCGGAGCCCGTCGGGGACCGGTGTCGCGCGGATCGCAGCACCGATCGCGTTTGCGGCCTGCTCGATCGTGGCGACGTCGTGCAGAACGACGCGCGCAAGCTCGGCGTCGATCGTCTCCCGGAGCTCCGCGTGCTCGACGAATGCACGGTAGGCCGCGGTCGACACGGCGAAGCCGGGAGGCACCGGGATCCCCGCCGCGAGCAGCTCGCCGAGCGTGGCGCTCTTGCCGCCGAACGCGGAACTGTCTCCTTGACGGAGCTCGGCGAGCGAGACGGTCTGCCCCATCAGTCCAGAATCGTCACGGTGCCGGCTGAGCCGTCGACCCGGATGCGCTGACCGGTCTGGATCTGCGAGGTGGCACGTCCCGTCCCGACGACGGCAGGCAGCGCGTACTCACGGCAGACGATCGCGGCATGGGACATCACACCGCCGATGTCGGTCACCGCCGCCCGGATCTTCGAGAAGATCGGCGCCCACGCCGGCGACGTGATGCTGCAGACGAGGATCTCGCCGTCGCGAACGTCGCCGATCTCGCCCACGGTCTTGACGACCCGCGCGATGCCCTCCACGATCCCGGGCGACGCGGGCGTCCCGGTCACCTCGGAGCCGCCTTCCTGGTGCTGCGCCCAGGCGTGAACGCGCTGGGTGGTGACGCCCCAGAGCATGATCAGCGCCGGATCGAGCACCGCCTCGGGCACCGCGCCGACCGCCGGCGGAGGCGTCCAGTCGGCGAGCTTCTCGAGCAGCTCCTTGCGGCGCGCGACGATCGGCGGCCAGTACGTCGGCCCGCGCGGACGCCCACCGGTGGCCCACGTCAGCAGCAGCTCGTCGAGTGCCGCCTGCACCTCGAGGCGCGAGAGCTGGAACACGTCCTCGCGGTCTTCGAGGAAGTCGTGCGCGGCGAGCAGGTCGCCGAACTCGCGAATCGTGTTCCACCAGCTCGTGAGGAACCAGTAGTCGCACAGGAATTTGTGCTCCTCGACGTAGGGGAAGACGGTGCGCGAGAGCGCCAGCAGCTCGTCGAACCCCCGGCGCGCGTTCTCGTCGAGCAGGGCGCGGTATTCGGTCGCCAGCCGAGTGCGCTCGGCGGCGATGTGGTCGGTCGGCCGCTCGATCTCCTCTCCCGCCTGCAGGGCGCCGATGTGCCCGATCAGCGACGCGTAGGGGATGCGCGGATCGTCGAGCCAGCTCGTGTAGGTGTGGTAGAGGCCGTCGCCGGTCGCCATGTGGAACCACGGATCCTTCACACCTTCGAGCTCCGCGAGCCACCTGCGGCCCGGGTCGCTCTGCTCCAGCTCCGCGTCGATCTCCTGCGGTGAACGGCCCTCGACGAACGCGCCCGCGACCCCCAGCTCGATCGCGAGCCGAGCGAGGCGGCGAAGCTCGGCGTCGGGCCTGAAGAGCGTGACGTCGATCCCGGCGACCATCTGCGCGATGTGCTGATCGGGGATGTCGGGCAGGTTCGCCTTGCAGAGCTCCGCGAACGTCATGTACGCGCCGTAGCCGAGCAGGAGGAACTCGAAATGGTGCTGCCACATCACGTCGTGGAGCCGCAGCGCCCGGCGGTAGGAGTCGAGGACGGCGCAGTAGCTCGTCTCCTGGTCGCCGAACGCGACGTCGTCGGGCTCGTACTCGCCGAGCGCCGGCACGTGCAGCTCTGCGAGCTCGGCGATCAGCGCCTCCATCTTCGTTCGCCACTTGCCGTACAGCTCGTCCCAGTTCTCGTAGTAGTAGCCGGCGCGGCGCTGGAAGTACTCGGCGCGGGCCGCCATCTGCGCGGGATCGAGTACAGGGTTCCCCGAGATGTAGATGTAGCCGTTGATGCACCGCCAGTCGATCCCCATGGCGGGCGGGACGGCGAAGACACGGTTCTGCCAGGAGCCGAGCGCCTGGTACGCCGTGTCGATGCAGATCGCATCGAACGCCGGCATCGGGATCGGGAAGTGCATCGAGTTCCAGAACCAGAATCGCTGTTCGTCCTCCGCGCGCCGTGCCTCGTCGAAGCAGCCGTAGTACGGATACATGTCCTGCCAGCCGTCGCAGCCCGGAGGCGTCTCCACCTCGTACGGGCTCGGGAACGAACCGACGCTTGCTGGTGCCGTCATCTCTCCTCCTGGGGGCCGGTGGCCGATCTCCGGATTCTCTCACCCGGACGCGGATCGGCGCGGCGTCCCTGCCGGGCCCTCTCGCCTGCAGGAATTGTAAGGTCACGCCAGGAGCCGTCTGAGTGAGCACGCAGTCGCAAAAGCAGCTCGTCCTGATCCTCGCGCGCGCGTTCGCCTCGAACCTGTCCACGCCGACGCTGCTCGCCGACGCGCGCGGGTACCTGGTCTTCTACAACGAGGCGGCCGAGGGGGTCGTCGGCCGGCACTTCTCGGAGACCGGGGAGATGCCGCTCGACGACTGGCTCGCCGCGTTCGAGCCGAAAACGAGCGATGACCAACCGCTGCCGGCCGAGCGCAGGCCGGCGCGGATCGCGCTCGACGAGCGCCGGCCGGCACACCTCGCGTACGTCGTGACGAGCGCCGACGGGGTAGACCGCGAGATCGAGGTGATCGCGCTCCCGCTGTTCGCGCACACCGACGAGTTCGTGGGGATCATCGTGATCTTCTGGCGGCGCTAGCCGGGCGGTGTCGGTGAACCTGAAGATCTGGGGCTGTCGAGGCTCGGTGCCGACGCCCGGCGCGGGCACGGAGACGTACGGCGGCAACACGTCGTGCGTCGAGGTGCTCCTCGACGACGAGACGGCGCTCGTCCTCGACGCGGGCACGGGCATCCGCGCCCTCGGCCTCGACCTCGTCGGCCGCCGCACCCGGCGCATCCATCTGTTTCTGACGCACCTCCACCTCGACCACCTCGAAGGCCTCCGCTTCTTCGCCCCGCTCTGGGACGACACGGTGACGCTCGAGATCTGGGGGCCGCGTTCGCCCGTGCTCAGCCTCCACGACCGGATCCTGCGCTCCTTCTCGCCGCCGCTCTTCCCACTCGACTTCCGCGACGTCCGAGCCCGGGTGACGTTCCACGATCTCCCCGCGGAGCCGTGGCACGCCGGAGGAGTCTCGCTCGCCTCCGACCTCGTGCTCCACCCCGGGCCGACGCTCGGCTTCCGGCTCGAATCCGACGGGTCGAGCGTCGCCTACCTCCCCGACCACGAGCCGGCGCTCGCGGGCATCCGCGGCAAGCCGTTCGACTGGATCTCGGGCGGCGCGCTCGCCCGCGACGTCGACCTGGTCCTCCACGACGCCCAGTACACGGAGGAGGAGTACGACGCAAAGATCGGCTGGGGACACTCGAGCGTCGCCGACGCTGTCGCCTTCAGCCGCGCAGTCGACGCGGACCGACTGGTGCTCTTCCACCACGAGCCCAACCACAGCGATCGCACCCTCGAGGCACTGGAGCAGCGCGCCCGCGAGCTGATGGGAGACAACGGTCCGCCGCCGCTGCTGGCGCGCGAGGGGATGAGCATCGAGCTCGGCTAGCCGGCGCAGGAGGGCCGCCCCCGGCAGCGAATTCCGGCCTGTGGCCAGAACGGCTCTTCTCGATGTCCTGCAGCCGGTGCGTCGCAGGCGCGCGCGGCTCTCGTTCACGCGCCGCCGGCGGTCGACGATGATCGACCTGCGCCAGTGGCCGCCCGTCCGTCGCCGCCGGCGACGGCTCCTGATCGTCTGATCCCCGTCAGACGCCCAGGCGCGGGCGCAGCAGAGGCATCACGTCATCAGGGTCCGGATACCGGCCGAGCATCGACTTGGTGAAGATCAGCTCGTCGCCGACGTGCACGTCGAAGATGCCACCACGCCCCGGGACGAGCACGACCGCGCCCACCTTCGCACTGACCTCGTCGAGAATCCGCGCCGCCAGACCGACGGCGTTCGGCAACGCACTTCAGGGGACGCAGTATTCGATGCGAACCGTCGGGCGCTCGGCCATACCGCATCGTACCGAGCGGCCGGCCCGGCTCCTTCGGTGTGCAGCCTGACCGGATCTCTACCGTGCGAGTGCAGCTTCGAGCGCCCGCCGGCCGACGACGGTGACGAGGTGCGCGCGATACTCACTCGACCCTGCCTGGTCGGACGGGGGCTCAGTGCCTTCGGCGAGGAGCCCCGCTGCGTCCGCGACGGACGATCCGCCCGCGAGGGCTGCCTCGGCGGCGGCGGCCCGGAGCGGCGTTGCGCCCATGCTGACGAGGCCGATCGACGCGCCGTCGACCGTCCCGTCGGTGCGCCGGACGATCGCGGCCACGCCGACGGTCGCCCAGTCCTGGGCCCGCCGCTGAGCTTTCAGATACGCCCAGCCCTCCGACTCGCCGAGCTTCGGCACGCGTACCTCCGTGAGCAGCTCCGCCGGCCCGACCGCCGTCTCGAAGACCCCGGTGAAGAACTCGGAAGCAGGCACCGTGCGATCGCCTTCAGGCCCGCGAATGACCAGTTCGGCGCCGATCGCAAGCATGACCGCAGGCAGGTCGGACGCAGGGTCGCCGTGCGCGAGTGAGCCGCCGATCGTGCCGCGGTGCCGAACCTGCGGATCGCCGATGCGCGCCGCGGTGAAACTGACGATCGGACAGTGCTCATGGAGCAGCCCAGCGCTCGCGACCGCCTTGTGGCAGGTCAACGCGCCGATCGCGATCTCCGTGCCGGCATCTCGCACGTACGAGAGCTCCTCCAGGCGGCCGATGTCGACCAGACGCTCGGGCCGCGCGATGCGGAGCTTGAGCGCCGGAATGAGCGAGTGGCCGCCGGCGAGGAGCTTCGCGTCACCGTTGCCGAGCAGCTCGAGCGCGTGGTCGACGCTCTCCGCGACGTCGTAGTCGAACGACGCGGGGATCATTGCCTTGCCTCCTCGATCGCACGCCAGACTCGCTCCGGCGTCGTCGGCATTCCGATGTCGGTGACGCCGAGATGCGAGAGCGCGTCGACGACGGCGTTCACCACCGCCGGCGCGGCCGCGATCGTGCCGGTCTCCCCCACGCCCTTCACACCGAGCGGATTGGTCGGGCTCGTGGTCTCCGTGCGGCCGAGCTCGAAGCTCGGGACCTCTGCCGCCGACGGGACCAGATAGGTCGTCATGTTCGTCGTCATCAGGTTTCCCTCGTCGTCGTACAGGCCCTCTTCGTAGAGCGCGGTGGCGATGCCCTGCGTGACTCCGCCGTGGATCTGGCCGTCGACGATGAGGGGATTGACGACGGTGCCGCAGTCGTCGACTGCGACGTAGCGGACGAGTCGCGCGTCACCGGTCTCGGTGTCGACCTCGACGACGGCAGCGTGCGCACCGGCCGGCCAGGAGAAGTTGGGCGGGTCGTAGACCGCCGTCTCCTCCAGCCCCGGCTCCATCCCGTCGGGAAGGTTGTGCGCGGTCCACGCTTCGAGCGCGATCGCCTTGATGCCCATCGCCTTCTCCGGATCTCCCTTCACGCGGAACTCGCCCGCCGTGAACTCGAGGTCGTCCGGTGCGATCTCGAACTGGTGAGCGGCGATCATGCGCGCCTTCTCGATCACCTTCTGGCCGGCATGCCAGAGCGCCACACCGCCGACGGCGAGCGAGCGGCTGCCGTAGGTGTCGAGACCGTGCTGAGAGACAGCGGTGTCCCCGTGCAGCACCTCGACCTCGGCCGGGTCGACCCCGAGCTGGTCGGCGACGATCTGCGACCACGCCGTCTCGTGTCCTTGACCGTGGGGCGACGTGCCGGTGACGACCTGCACCGAGCCGAGCGGCTGGAACCGGATCGTCGCGGACTCCCAGCCACCGGCCGCGTAGCGAATCGCCCCGAGGATGCGGGACGGCGCGAGACCGCACATCTCGTTGTACGTGGAGAACCCGACGCCGGTCTGCACCGGATCGTTGCGTTCGCGGCGCGCGGCCTGATCGGCGCGGATCGCGCCGAGGTCCAGCAGCTCGAGCAGCTTGTCGAGCGACGCGTGGTAGTCGCCGGAGTCGATCGTGAGCCCCGAGGCGATCTGCTTCGGGAACTCCGAGATGAAGTTGCGGCGCCGCAGCTCGACCGGGTCCAGCCCCAGCTCGAGTGCGAGCTTGTCCATCGTCCGCTCGATCACATAGGTCGCCTCGGGCCGGCCTGCTCCGCGATACGCGTCGGTCGGCGTGGTGTTCGTGAAAACTCCGGTGAAGGTCACCGAGTACGAACCGATGTCGTACGGGCCGGCGTACACCCACGCGCCGAGGAGCGGGATCCCCGGCGTCACGAGCTGCAGGTACGCGCCCATCGCGGCCTTCACATCGGCGCGGCAGCCGAGGATCTTGCCGTCCCGGGTGGCGGCGAGCTCGTACGTCGTCAGGAAGTCGCGTCCGTGGATCGTCGCCTGGTATCCCTCGGAGCGCTCCTCCGTCCACTTCACCGGCCGGCGGAGCCTCCGCGCGAGGGCGACGGCGAGCGCCTCCTCGGCGTAGACGTCGAGCTTCGAGCCGAAGCCTCCGCCCACGTCCGGCGCGATCACGCGCACCCTCGCCTCGTCGATCCCGAGGACGAGCGCAAGCCCGAAGCGCAGGATGTGCGGCACCTGGGTCGCCGAGTGCACCGTGACGTCCCCGCCGGGCCCGACCTGCGCGAGCACCGCCCGCGGCTCGATCGCGTTCGGGATCAGCCGCGGCTGGTAGTAGGTGTGCGAGACAACGACGTCTGCCTTCGCGAACGCGTCGTCCACGTCGTCGGTCGCAAGCTTCCACACGTAGCACTCGTTCGTGCCGAACGCGTCGTGGACGAGTGGCGAGCCGTCCTCGAGCGACGCGGCCACCCCGACGGCCGCAGGAAGCGGCTCGTACGAGACGTCGACCAGCTCTGCGGCGTCCTTGGCGAGCGCCCGCGATTCGGCCACGACCACGGCGACCCCGTCGCCTTGATAGCGCACCTCGTCGACCGCAAGCGGGAAATGCTCGGGCGAGCGCATCTCTTCCGTCACCGGCCAGGCGCAGGGAAGCGAGCTCTTCCAGTCGTCGCGCAGATCGGCCCCGGTGAGGACGGCCACAACGCCCTCGGCCGCACGCGCAGCAGCCGCGTCGATCGACGTGATTCGCGCCCGCGCGTAGGGACTGCGCACAACGGCCATCACGAGCTGACCGGCGACCGTCAGATTGTCGACGTACGTGCCCTCGCCCAGGAGGAGCGCCCGATCCTCCTTGCGCTTCATCGGCGCGCCGACGAACAGCGTCTGGTTGTCGCTCTCGACCGCGGTCATGACGCGCTCCCGGCCGCCGAGAGGACGGCCTGCACGATGTTCTGGTAGCCCGTGCAGCGGCAGAGGTTCCCCTCCAGGCCGATCCGCACCGCATCCTCGTCGGTCGCCTCGCCGTGCTCGATGAGCGAAACCGCCGCCATCACCATCCCCGGCGTGCAGTAGCCACATTGCAGCGCGTGATGGTCGTGGAACGCCTGCTGGACGGGATGCAGCTCGCCGTCCGCCGCCAGCCCCTCGATCGTCGTGATCTCCGTGCCGGCCGCTTGAACCCCGAGCACCGTGCACGACTTGACCGACTCGCCGTTGAGCAGCACGGTGCAGGCACCGCAGGCGGAGGTGTCGCAACCGACGTTCGTCCCCGTCAGGCCGAGGTGGTCACGCAACACGAAGACCAGCAACTCGCGCGGCTCGAGCTCCAACTCGAACCGCGTCCCGTTGACCGTCAGCACCGTCGCCGTCACGAGAACCCCCTCCGGTCGGATCTCCGGGATGCTACGGCGGGCCGGGCGTCGATTCAAGCCTGGAGGCTCGATGCCGGCTTCAAGGAGGTCGGCCCGTGGCGGGTGTCAGGAGCCACGCTGCACCACGGGCCGATCGAGCGCCTGACCGTGCGTGGAACGGACAAGCGTTTCCGGTTGGGGCTAGACGAGCGCTTTGATGAACAGCTCGACTTCCTCGACGGGGAAGGTCTCGACCTCGATCACGTCGAGGCCGGCGATCCGGGCGTGTGCCTTGAAGGCTGCCTCGACCGTCGGATACTTGACGATCGCGAAGAAGTCCCAGGGGCCCATCATTGCGAACGGCGCATCGAGCTCGCCCTTCTGCTCCTCGACGAAGAACTTGATCTTCTCGAGGTACTTCGGCGCCTCCTTCAAGCCCTCACGCCCTTCCGGCGTCAGCTTGATCAGCGCGAGATACGTGAACATCGCCACCTCCGATCTGGGTTGGTAGACGAGAAAACCGAGCATCCCGCTGATGACGCTTCTGCACATCGGCGCGGACGCTGATGGGAAGGAGTGCTGTGAGGGATCCCCGCACCCGCCGCCGTCAGGCCGCCGGCTCGAGCGTCGCGGTGCAGAGCCTCGGTTCCGCGAAGGGGTGGATCTCGGCGACCCGCAGGCTGCTGCCCGCTTCCTCGAGGGCGCCGTCGATGATGCCGTGATGGAGCGTGCAGATGAGCTCGGGGTTGGCTCGGGCGAGATCGTTGAAGGGACAGCGGTGCATGCAGACGGTCGTGCCGTCGGCCTCCGCGTCGAAGCCCTGCTCATTCAGGAGCTCAATGACCCGCTCGACCGTCGTCCGGTCGTCGGCCGGCTCGGAGGGGCTCGGCTTGTGGTGGAGGTAGCGGCCCCAGCGCGCCCCTGAGGCGTAGGCGTTCTCCTTCAGGCCGGGGCTCTCCGCGACGACCCCGGCCAGCATGGCGGCGAGGAGGTGGTACTCGTCGCGCCCTTGGACGAAGCCGGCCGGTGTCAGCCGGTAGAGGTTGCTCGGCCTGCCGCGGCGCCCGTCGGCCACAGGAGCCGACTGGACGAGACCCTGCTCACCGAGGACGCCGAGGTGCCAGCGGACGGTGTTCGGATGCAGGCCGACCGCGCGCGCGAGCGCGTTGGTGTCGAGGCCCGAGCCGGACTCGCGGAGCGCTGCCAGGATCCGGGTGCGTGCAGCCATCGCTCAATTATTCACGAAGTACCTGGTGAGAATCAGCGGAAACTACCGATCGAAGCAACCTGGATTCCCTGATTGAGCGGTCTCCTGTTTCTCCTACGTTTCTGGTGGAAATCGAGACGCGGGAGGAATCATGAGCAGCTACACGGCAGGCGGGATCGGTTCGGGACAGGCCTCCGGCGAAGGGTCGGTGGGCGTGAAGGTCTTCGCGGTGCTCGCCGGGATCACGATCCCGGTCGTGATGCTGTTCGGCCTGTGGATGGCGATTTCGGCCTCACAGGCTCGTGACGACGCTCATCGCTCCGCCGCGGCTGTCAGTCACCTGGGAGCGCAGGCGGCGACGCCGGCGTCGATGCCGGGAATGACCATGCCTGCGACGTCCTCGGCGGCGGCGACCGCGGGCTCGGTCGCGATGCCGAGCTACGCGGGCATCGCACCTGCCAACGCCGACGCGCTCGCGCTGGCCCACGCGGCGTATCCGGCGCTGCTCCCGGCTGCGCCTGTCGGTGCGGTCGCGAACGTGCTGCTGAACATCGAGCACTCGACGGTCTCCATCGCACCCGGAATCCGGTACGACGCGTGGACGTTCGGCGGGACCGTGCCGGCCCCGGTCATCCACGTTCGCCTCGGACAACTGGTCAAGGTGACGTTGCACAACTCGTCGCCGATGCCGCACTCGGTCGATTTCCACGCCGCGCTCGTCGCGCCCAACGTCGCGTTCTCCGACGTGATGCCCGGCCAGAGCAAGAGCTTCGAGTTCCGGGCCGCAACCCCCGGCGTCTTCATGTACCACTGCGGCACGGCTCCGGCCTTCATGCACATCGCGAACGGGATGTACGGCGCGATCATCGTCGAGCCGGGCAACCTGCCGCACGCAGACCGCCAGTATGTGCTCGTCTCGGGCGAGTGGTACCTGAACAACGCCGGGCTGGGCAAGGCTGCCGGCCTCGACCTGACGAAGGCGCTGAACATGACCCCGGACTGGGTCACCTGGAACGGCTACGCCGCGCAGTACAAGACGCACCCGCTGACCGCGAGCCCGGGCGAGACCGTCCGCTTCTGGGTCGTCGATGCAGGGCCGAGCCTGAACACCGAGTTCCATGTCGTCGGCTCGATCCTCTCCCGGGCCTGGCTCAATGCCGACCTCGTCGATGCACCTCAACACGACATCCAGACGGCCGTCGTGCCGGCAGGCGGCGGAGGCGTCTTCGACATCACCGCGAGGCGCGGCATCTACCCCTTCGTCTCGCACTCCTTCGCGAGCGTCCAGATGGGCGAAGTCGGCCTCCTGAACGTCGGCAACGTCAAGGGCACGATGAGCCACTGACCCCGGCGCACCCCTCCCGCGCCACGCTGACGGCGGCCGGCCCCGGCCGCCGTCAGTTCGTCGGGCCGGCGAGCGCCGACGCAGCGGCGCCGGCCGCATCGCGCCTGCGGGGCGGGACCCGCATCGCGATCAGGAGGGCCAGCAGCCCCACCAGCCCGCAGGCGATGCAGACGCCCGCCGGCGTCAAGGCCCCGAGCACGATCCCGCTGACGATCATCGCGATGCCGATCGCCCCGATGTTGGCCGTCCCGAGGGCGGCGAAGGTGCGGGCGCGAAGATGATCAGGCGCCCAGCGCTGGAAGATCAGCGTGCAGGCGATGCTGCGCGTTCCGGCGGCGAAACCTCCGATCGAGAACAGGACGACGACGACCGCCACGATCGGGACCACGCCGCAGAGCCCGATCGCGACGGCGACCAGGGCGCAGCCGAACAGGAGCCGCCTGCGCTCGGAGAACGCATCGCCCTGCCTGCGAACCACGCGTCCGGCGACGAAGCCCCCGAGCGCCCACCCGGAAACCGCGATGCCGTACGCCTTGGAACCGCCGCCCATGTCCACGAAGAGCGGGTACTCGGCGACGTTCACCATCCCCGTCCCGAGCAAACCGACGCTCGTCGCGAGCAGCGTGAGTCGCAGCACGCGATTCGAGGCTACGAGACGGAAGCCCTCCGACACGCCCCGGTCGGCCTGGCCCTCGGGGCGGGTCGCGCGGTAGCTGCCCTTGATCCGGGAGACCAGCACCGCGGAGAACACGAACGACGCAGCGTTGACCAGGAACGCCGCCGTGCCGCCGAAGGCCGCCACGGCAAAGCCACCCAGCGCTCCACCGAGCAGCATTCCCGCCGACGCGCTCGACGAACGCGTGGCCGTCGCCCACGCGCGGCGGTCTTCGGGAACCAGCATCACGAGCAGCGCCTGCGCAGCGGGCGAGAACGGCGCCTCCGCGAGCGCGCTCAGCCCCGCCAGGACGACGAGCAGCGGCAACGAGTGCGCAAATGCGATAGCAACGAACGTTGCCGCGGCCGCGAGGTCCGACATCATCATCAGCCGGCGTCGATCGAAGCGATCCCCGAGGGCGCCGGCCCACGGCCCGACCAGCGCGGTCACCCCGAACATCACGACCAGCGCGGCCGCGACCCAGCTGCCCGAACGTCCGCTGCGGTCGTAGACCACCGACACGAGAGCCACGTACGAGACCATCCCGCCGGTGATCGAGATCAGCCGCGACGCGGACAGGAAGAAGATGTTGCGCCGGTAGGCCTCCGGGTGGCCCCACCCCGTCAGCCCCTGCAAGACCGGTCCGGCGCGGCGCCAGGGCACTCGCAGGACCTTACCCCTGCGGCCGCTATTGTCCCGGGATGACGTTGCTGCGGTCCTCCGTGAATGAGCTTCTGCCGGTTCCGGCGGTTGCCCCGCGGCCGCCGCTCGTGCGCGTCCCGGCGTAGGCGCTCCCGCCGCTTCGGCCCGGAGCGCCGCCATCGACTCCGTTATCGCCGGTAGACGTCTACGAAGGAGAGCACGATGTTTGCAAGAGCCCTGCTCGCGGGAGCGTCCCGATGAGCACCACGCCTTTGCCCACGCAGTCGAGCGACTTCCCCGCCTGGTACGGCGAGGTCGTGCGCCGCGCCGGCCTCGCCGAGAACTCGTCCGTACGCGGCGCGATGGTGATCAAGCCGTACGGATACGCGATCTGGGAGACGATCCAGCGTGAGCTGGACGACCGGATCAAGGCGACCGGCCACGAGAACTTCTACTTCCCTCTGCTCATGCCCGCCTCGGTGCTCGCGCAGGAAGGGGAGCTCGTCGAAGGGTTCGCACCCGAGGTCGCCATGGTCACGGAGGCGGGTGGGAAGCAGCTCGAGGAGCCGCTCGTCGTGCGTCCCACCTCGGAGGCGCTGATCTGGTCGACGTATGCCCGCTGGGTGCAGTCGTACCGTGACCTGCCGCTGCTCTACAACCAGTGGGCGAACGTCGTCCGCTGGGAGCTGCGGCCGCGCCTCTTCCTGCGCACGAGCGAGTTCCTCTGGCAGGAGGGGCACACGGCGCACGAGACCGAGGAGGAGGCGGTTGCCGAGGCGTTGACGATCCTGCACGACGTCTACGCCGACACGATCGAGAGCGTCCTCGCGATCCCGGTGCTGCGCGGCCGCAAGAGCGAGAGCGAGCGCTTCCCCGGCGCCGTCGACACCTACACACTCGAAGCGATGATGCGCGACGGGAAGGCACTGCAGGCGGCGACCTCGCACTACCTCGGGCAGGGCTTCGCGCGCGCGTTCGGCGTCCGCTACACCGCGCGCGACGGCAGCGAACAGCATCCTCACGCGACGTCCTGGGGCGCCACCACCCGCCTGGTCGGCGGCGTGGTGATGGCGCACGGCGACGACCGCGGGCTGCGGCTGCCGCCTCGCGTCGCGCCGCAGCAGGTCGTGATCGTGCCGATCTTCGGCGAGGACGAGCGCGCGGGGGTGCTCGGGGCCGCCGCTGCCCTGGCCGACGAGCTGCGGGCGGCGGGCATCCGTGTCCGGGTCGACGACCGGCCCGAGCACCGGCCCGGGTTCAAGTTCAACGAGTGGGAGCTGAAGGGCGTGCCGCTCCGCATCGAGCTCGGCGCCCGCGACCTCGCAGCGGCAGCGGTCACCGTCGTGCGTCGCGACACGGGCGAGAAGCAGCAGATCCCGCTCCACCGGGCGGCGGCTGCGGTCGACGAGCTGCTCGGAGCGGTGCAGGCTGCTCTCTTCCAGTCCGCCCGCGACGAACAGGAGCGCCGAACGCTCCGCAGCCCGCGCAGCTACGACGAGCTGATCGAGTACCTCCGCGACGCCGCCGGATTCGCCGCGGCACCGTGGTGCGGCCGCACCGAGTGCGAAGCGCGCGTCAAGGAGGACAGCTCGGCGACGATCCGGTGCCTGCCGCTCGACGCGCCGCCGGCCCGCCCCGGCGCATGTGTCTGCTGCGGCCGCCCGGCGGCCACCGAGGCCGTCTGGGCGCAGGCCTACTAGGACGTCCGGGCCGCCGCCGTCGGTGCGGCGGCCCGGACGCGGTGCTCACGCCGATGCGGCGAAGTCGATGATCGGCTCGCCGGTCTCGACGAGGGTCTTCAGGCCGCTGAGGATCAGCATCCAGCCGCCCGCGACGCCGGCAGCGGTCTTCGGTGCGCCCTCGAGGCGGTCGTGGACGACGGTGAGCTTCGAGTAGCCGCCGTCCTGCGGCTCGATCTCCCAGGTGACGCGGCTCTCCTCCTCGGCCGCCAGCTCCGGATCGTAGAGGGCCTTCCAGCCGTGCACGAACCGGCGCGGCGGGTCGAGCTCGTAGATCTCGCCGTCGTTCAGAGCCTGCGAGTGGTCGACCGTCCAGGCGCTCCAGCGGCCGCCCTCGGCCGGCGGCGCGTCGAACATCGCCCCGTAGAAGTAGCGCACGATCAGCTCCGGCTTCGTGATCGCCTCCCACACGCGCTCCGGGGAGGCTTTGATGAACAGCTGGTAGACCTGGGTGGTCTGCACCTCGGTCTCGACGGGTGTACTCATGCGGTCTCCTCCAGTTCGGTCTTGAGGTCGAGGAGCGCGCTGACGCGACGCTCGGTGTACTTGTCGATCCAGCGGTCGTGCAGCTCGCGGATCGGGACCGGATTCAGGAAGTGGTGCTTCTCCCTGCCGGCGCGGCGGGTGACGACGAGACCGGCATCCTCGAGCACCCGGAGATGCTTCATGACGCCGAAGCGCGTCATCTCGAGGCCCTCCTCCAGCTGCCCGAGCGTCCGGCCGTCCTGCTCGAAGAGCCGGTCGAGCAGATGCCGCCGGGTCGGATCGGCCAGCGCCTTGAAGACTCGGTCATCGTCCACCACGGAGATCTTATGTGACTCTTTGGTCACATGTCAAGGGGCGCGCGATCGCCGTGGCGCCCGGAGCGGACAGTCAGCGGTTGCTGTCGGCTCCAGGCGCCCGGCGATGCAGCTCGGCCTCGAGGTCGCTCATGGTCTGGTGCGCAAGCGACGGTGCCGAGCGTCGATCGCAGTCGGTGCCAGGACGGACAGTCCCGACAGCCGCTCGGCGATCCGCGGCGACGGCAGGTGCAGGCGGTGCCTGGGCTGCGCGTCGTCCGCCAGCCGCTGCACGTGTTCCTGATGGAGCAGGCGGCTTACTTCAGGCTGATGAGAAATCATCTTGTTCCTCCCTTCGTCTTCTCGGCGTGTCGGTGAGCGGTTGGTTCGTGGCGTTCGCTGTCAAGACGTGCGTTCTCCTTCCGCAACGGATCGTGTTTTTCGGACGCCGAGGATCGGCGCCGGTGTGTTGGCCGACAACGGTCGGAGCGGCACGGAGAGGCGTGGAACGCCTGTCGCACGCGCGGTTCGACGCGGGTCGGTCCTCTAGGACGTGGGCTTCGCCGAGCCCGGGGCGGCGCTGTTAGTTACGCCGCGACGGGAAGCCAGAAGCCGCCGTTCGCCATCTGGATTGTGTTGGACATTCCGACCTCCCTTCGATCGTACGGCCGAATCCGGCCGGGGACGAAGCGGTTGGTTCTACCAACAATCCCCGGACGTGTCAAGCCGATCGACATGCCGGACGCCAGGGCGGTGACCACGAGCGTGGTGACCGGCCCGTGGCGGCCGTCCGTCTTGCTGGGCAACACCACGGGCCGATCCGGCTCTTCCTCGCCGGGGCCACTCGCCGTGAAACCCCGGCACCGGCATACGTCAGGCCCGGTCCCAGCCCTCCTCGCCGTCGGACCACGGCACCGCCGAGCCGCGCCTGAAGATCAGCTCATCCGCCTCGTCGCCGGGCCAGACGCCGATCTTGTCGCTGTCCGGATAGACGGAGACGGACGGCACGCGGGCGTTCGAGAACATCAACGTTCGCGCCGGCGACCCTCCCCGGTTCAGCACCTTGTGCGCCCCGGCCGAACCAGGGGCGAAGCAGACGAGGTCTCCGCGCTCCAACGTGTGCTCGCCGTCGGGAGCGCGCAGCACCACGGTGCCC
Organism: uncultured Thermoleophilia bacterium; assembly: GCA_963828655.1. Classification (GTDB taxonomy): domain Bacteria; phylum Actinomycetota; class Thermoleophilia; order Gaiellales; family Gaiellaceae; genus PALSA-600. The sequence goes on from CAWHFK010000006.1 coordinate 710,855, forward strand.
TCGACGACGAGCAGCCACTCCTCCTCGTACTCGTAGTGATAGGGCGACGAGCTCTGACCGGGCGCCAGGTCGTAGATGTACATCGCGGTCGCGGCCGAGCCGACCGCGCCGCTCACGTCGATTCTCCCCTCGAGGTTCTCCGCGTTGAAGATGTTGATCGCCGACATGGGCCGATTATCCCGCGGTAGGCTCGTCGCGTGCCGGCTCCTGCCAGCCCGATGTTGTCCGCCTCGCAGCTGGAGAGCCTCGCCGAGCTCGGCGAGGAGCGCAGTGCCGCTGTCGGCGACGTGCTGTTCCGGGTCGGCGACCGCCGGTATCCGTTCATCGCGATCATCGAGGGAGAAGTGGCGATTCTCGACGCGGCCGGCGACGAGATCATCCGCCACGGCGCCTCGAGCTTCCTCGGCGAGCTGAACCTCCTCTCCGGGCAGACGGTCTTCCTGACGGCGGTCGTGACGGAGGCGTTGCGCTACATCGCCGTCGAACGCGACGAGCTCCGGCCGCTCCTGTTCGAGGACGGGCCGTTGAGCGACCTGCTGCTCTCGACGTTCATGGCCCGGCGCGAGGCCCTCCAACAGGTCTCGGGCGTCGGTCTGGAGATCGTCGGCCCGCACTCGTCCGAGCCGACGGCGCGGTTGATCGACTTCGCCCGCCGGAACCTCCTGCCGTTCACCTGGCGCGATCCCGACCGCGCGGACGACCCGTCCGCGGCCGCGCTCGTCGCGGGGCTCGGCCCGGCGAGCCTGCCGCTCGTGCGGCTTCCCGGCGGTGTCGAGCTCCGCGGCCCGACGACCGGGCAGGTCTCCCGCGCGCTCGGAATCGGCCGCGAGCTCGCAGCGCGCGAAGAGGTCGACCTGGTGGTCGTCGGCGGCGGCCCCGCCGGCCTGGGCGCCGCCGTCTACGGCGCCTCCGAGGGGCTCTCGACGCTCGTCGTAGAAGGGACCGCGCTCGGCGGCCAGGCCGGCTCGTCCAGGCGAATCGAGAACTACCTGGGTTTCCCGGCGGGGATCACCGGCACGGAGCTGACGAGCCGAGCGATCAGCCAGGCGCGCAAGTTCGGCGCCCGCACCGCGACGCCGTACCGTGCGACAGCGCTGGAGCCGCTGGACGGGCGGTATCTCGTCCGTCTGGAGGAGAACCACGAGGTCGCTGCGCGCTCCGTGCTGCTCGCGACGGGCGCGGAGTACCGGCGCCTCCCCGTCGACCGGCTCTCCGAGTTCGAGGGCATCAGCATCTTCTACGCGGCGGGCCCAACGGAAGGGCAGCTGTGCGGCGCCTCGCGCGTGGGCGTGATCGGCGGGGGCAACTCGGCCGGCCAGGCTGCCGTATGGCTCGCCCGTGGCGGCGCGCTGGTGACGTTGCTGCATCGTCGGGCCGATCTCCGCGAGACCATGTCCGACTACCTCGTGCGGGAGCTCGAGCGGTACGGCGTCGCGATTCGCGGTCACAGTGAAGTCGCCACGCTCCACGGCGACGCCGGCCGGCTCGATGCCGTCACGCTGCGGACCGGCGAGCGCCTGTCCTTCTCGTTCCTCTTCTGCTTCCTTGGAGCGCTCCCGTGCACCGAGTGGCTCGACAGTGCCGTTGCCCGCGACGAGAAGGGGTTCATCCTCTCCGGCGCGCCGGCGGGCGCCGAAGCCCTGCTCGAGACGAGCCTCCCCGGGGTCTTCGCCGCCGGCGACGCCCGGTCCGGCTCCACCAAACGGTGCGCCACCGCCGTGGGCGAGGGGGCGATGACGGTGCAGTTCGTGCACGGCCGGCTCGCGGAGGCACCTCGCGGGCCTACACCGGCCGGATAGGCCTTTTGTGCGCACATTGCGAAGAGCGGGCGCCCGTTCCGGGCAAAGATTCCCTCTCCAACCTTTCCCGGGCCTCTCTCGTCCGAGTTTGGTTGTTCGGAATCCGTCCGGCGACAGAAGCCAAGCACCACGGAGCAAGGAGGCTGGTACGCGCATGAGGTCAGCAAAACGAGTCCCTCTCGGACTCATGGCGATGGTGATCGCGGCGGCAGCGGTGACCCTCGCCGTAGCCGTTCCGATCGCAGTCGGCCACGACTCAGCGGGCGGCTCGGTCACGAACTACCTGAAGTACGTCGGAGGCAAGGCGGGCAAGGCGAACCCGAAGCTCTCGCCGGTCGTGATCGGCGCGATCAACACCCAGGGCGGTCAGGTGCTCGTCGGGCCGAACTGGACGAAGGGCGCCGAGCTCGCGGCGAGGTACGTCAATAGCCACCTCGGTGGGATTCAGGGGCATCCGCTCGTCCTGAGCGAGTGCTTCACCACCTCGGCCGAGGAAGACGGCACGAAGTGCGGTCAGAAGTTCGCGAACGACAAGCGCATCTCGGTGGTCGACTTCGGCGCGGTCGCAGTCGGCAACCAGTCGTTCTATGCAGCGCTCGGCGGCAAGAAGGCCGTCGTGAGCGGTGTCGCGCTCCTCCCCGTCGACGCCACGCAGAAGAACGAGTTCGCCCTCTTCGGGACGAACGACTCGGTGCTCGGGCCGTGGGGCACCTTCGCGAAGACCCACCTGCACGCCAAGACAGCAGCAGTTGTCTATCCGCAGGTTCCGGGAATCGACGAAGGGGCCAAGGTCGAGAAGACGAGCCTCGAGGACGCAGGCATCACGACGAAGCTCGTGGGCTTCGATCCGAACGCGACCGACCTGACCGGCCCGCTAACCGCAGCCGGGGCGCAGACCGCGGACATCGTGGTGCCCCAGAGCAACGCGGCCGGCTGTGTCAACGTCGCGAAGACCCTGCAGCAGCTGGGCGTGCCGGGCTCGAAGATCGTCTCGAACCCGCTCTGCCTGAGCGGCCAGGTTGCAGCCGGTCTCGGCGGCGATCTGGCTCCGTGGGTCTACGGCATCGCCTCGACACTCGCCGGCGACAAGTCGGACCCGGCGGCCGTGCCTTACAACAACGCCATGAAGAGCATGGGCCAGGCGACGCTCGCACAGGACGCGTGGGTGATCGTGTCGTGGGGGCAGATCCTCACCACGGTGAAGGAGCTGAACAAGGTCGGCGTCGGCAAGATCACGCCGGCCAGGATGGTCGCCGCCCTCCGGGGCTTCAAGGGCCCGCAGGCACTGGGAGCTCCGAGCCTCCAGTGCGGCAAGTACAAGACCGAGCCCGCGGCCTGCAACGACCAGACGCAGTTCTTCCAGTATCAGGGGAAGGGCGTCTTCAAGCGGTTGACCGGCTGGTTGCGGCCTCCCGCCAACTTCACCCCGCAGGGGTAGGCAGCACTCCACTTGTCGAAAAGGGATGGGGCGCTCACGCCCCATCCCTTTTCGGTGAGACTCGCGTATGGACTGGACACAACTCCTTCTGTTCGCGATCCTCGGCCTCGGCGCGGGGTCGCTGATCGCCGGGATCGCCATCGGCGTCGTCCTCACCTACCGCGGCTCCGGGATCATCAACCTCGCCACCGGCGCGATCGCGATGCTGGCGGGCTACGCGTACTGGTCGCTCAGGACCGGCGAGTTCGGCGGCTGGCATGCACCGACCGCGGTCGCGCTCTTCATCACCTTCCTGGTGATGATCGGGATCGGCGTGCTGATCGAGTTCGCGGCGTTCCGGCCCCTACGCACCGCCTCGCCGCTCGCGAAGCTCGCCGCGTCGCTCGGCGTGCTGCTCGTCGCCCAGGCGGCGGTGTCACTCGCGTTCGGGATCGGCAGCCAGCCGCAGCCCACGGTGCTGCCGACGAACACCGTCAAGCTGCTCGGCGCGATCGTGCCCGTCGACCGCCTGATCCTGCCGGCGATCGTTCTCGCCGCGACACTCGCGCTCTCCCTCTTCTTCAAGCTCAGCCGTTTCGGCCTCGCGACCCGCGCAGCCTCGGAGAACGAGATCGGCGCAATGCTGATCGGGCTCGCGCCGAACCAACTCGCGCTCGTCAACACGGTTGCCGCGACGATCGTCGCAGGCGCGCTCGGGGTGCTCGCCGCATCGATCACCCAGCTCGATTCGACGGCGCTGCCGCTGCAGGTGGTCCCCGCGCTGACCGCCGCGCTCTTCGCGAACTTCACCTCGTTCTGGATCGCGGCGCTCGTCGGGCTCTCGATCGGAATGCTCGAGAACATCCTCTACTACCTCCAGACCTTCAGCTGGTTCCCCACTGACCACGGCGTTGCGATGCCGGGCATCCAGCCGCTCCTCGTCTTCATCCTGATGGTGATCGCGATGTTCATCCGCGGTACTCGCCTCCCGAGCCGGGGCGAGCTCGTGGAGCAGCGGCTGCCCTTCGCGCCGCGCGCGAAGCGGCTCTGGCCGAGCGCGCTCGGGGGGGCGGTTGCCGCGGTCGTCGCACTGATCGTTCTCCCGTACGACTTCCGGCAGGCCCTGATCACCTCGCTGCTCGCCACGATCATGTGCCTCTCGCTGGTCGTGATCACGGGGTTCGTCGGCCAGATCTCGATCGTCCAGCTCGCGCTCGCGGGGATCGCCGGCTTCATCCTGTCCCACTTGGCGGTCGACCACGGCATCGGGTTCCCGCTCGGGATGCTGATCGGCGCGGTCGGCGCGACCGTCTGCGGGCTCGTCATCGCGGTCTCGGCGCTCCGGGTGCGCGGCGTCAGCCTGGCCGTGGTGACGCTCGCTGCGGCGGTTGCGATCGAGCAGTTCGTCTTCCTGAGCACCACCTGGGGCGGTGGCAGCTCGAGCTCACCGGTACCGACGCCGAAGATCATCGGTCTCGATCTCGGCCCCTACGGCGGGTTCCGCGGGCTGGACGGCAAGATCCCGAGCCCCGTGTTCGGGTTCTTCGTCGTCGGGATCACCGTGGCGCTCGGCCTGTTCGTCGCGAACCTGCGCCGGTCGGGCCTCGGCCAGCGGATGCTCGCCGTCCGCTCGAACGAACGTGCGGCGGCAGCCACGGGCGTGAACGTGACGACGGTGAAGCTCGCAGCGTTCGGAATCAGCTCGTGCATCGCGGGGATCGGCGGGACGTTGTACGGCTACAACTTCAGCTCGGTGACGGTGACGCGCTTCTCGGCGCTGACCGCGCTGAGCCTGATCGCCTTCGCGTACGTCGGCGGCATCACGACGGTCGCAGGTGCGATCTTCGGCGGCCTCATCTCCGTCGAGGCGCTGTTTCCCTACGCACTCGAGAAGTGGTTCGGCGTCGAGGGGAACTGGGCGCTGCTCGTCGGCGGGCTCGCGCTGATCGTGACGCTCGTCCAGAACCCCGAGGGCGTCGCCGGTGCGACGTACCGCAAGCATGCCGCAAAGCGGAGGCGGCGCGAGCCGGACGCGCGGAACGTTGGCGTGCTCGTCACCACCGGAGAGGAGCCTTGATGGAGCGGGTGCTCACCACGCACACCGGCAGCCTGATCCGCCCGCCCGAGCTCCTCGAGCTCGCCGCGACGATCGACGAGACGCAGCCCGAAGACCGCGCCGCGCACGAGCGGGCGCTCGAGCGGGCCGTCGCCGACGTCGTCGAGCGCCAGGCCGAGATCGGGATCGACGTCGTGGACGACGGTGAGATGGGCAAGGCGAACTGGATCACGTATCTCTACGAGCGGATCGGCGGAATCGAGCCAAGGCTCGTGGCGATCGAGGCGGGCGACATCCTCCCGCCGAGCAGGGACCGGCAGGCGTTCCCGGAGTTCTATGCCGAGCACGACGCGGCGTTCACGCGAGAGGTCTCGAACAGGGTTCGCGTCACGCCCGAGGCCCAGGTCGAGGCGAAGCGCTGGTTCTGCACGGGCCCGATCACGTACGACCCGTCGGCGCTCGAGCGCGACATCGCGCGCTTCAAACGGGCGCTCGCGGATGTCGAGGTCGTCGACGCGTTCCTGCCCGTCGTCGCCCCTGCAAGCGTCTACTGGCTCGAGAACGAGCACTACGCGACCGAGGAGGAGTTCGTGTTCGCCGTAGCGGACGCGCTCCACGAGGAGTATCGCCGGATCGTCGAGGCCGGCTTCCTACTGCAGGTCGACGACGCCGTGCTGCTGCACGAGTACGACTCGATCCTCGCCAGCGGCGGCTCGACCGAGGACTATCGCCGCTGGGCCTGGTTGCGCATCGAGGCGCTCAACCACGCGCTCGCCGGAATCCCCGAGGACCGCATCCGCTACCACGTCTGCTTCGGCAGCTGGCACGGCCCGCACGCGTTCGACCCGCCGCTCGCGGATGTGATCGACCTCGTGCTCGACGTCGGCGCGCGCTACTACCTGATCGAGCAGGCGAACGCACGCCACGAACACGAGTGGCGGCTCTGGGAGGACGTCGAGCTGCCGGAGGGCAAGGTGCTCGTGCCGGGAGTCGTGACGCACCACACCAATGTCGTCGAGCATCCGCAGCTCGTCGCCGACCGAATCGTCCGGCTCGCCGCGCTCGTCGGCGCCGACCGCGTCATGGGCGGCACCGACTGCGGCTTCGCGCAAAGCGCGTTCGTGCATCGCGTTCACCCGTCCATTCAGTGGGCAAAGCTCGAGGCGCTCGCGGAGGGCGCGCGCATCGCCGGCAAGCAGCTGTTCGGGCGCGTCGCGACCTGATTTGATCTTGCGTCTCCGGGAAACACAAGCGAAGATCGTCTTGAATGCCCTCGCCCAAACCCCGCTTCGCGTGCCCGTTCTGATCGACACGGCAGTGGTTCCGGCCGGCGAGCGGCTGGACTTCTGGATGGAGTCGACCTGCGCGACGTACGTCCCGCTGCAGATCCGGAGCAAGGAGCGCGGGGCCTTCTGGGCCCGCATGTGGGCGTACGAGCTCGGGCCGCTCCACGTCTACCGAATCGCCGCCGCCGCGAACACGATGATCCGGTCGTCGCGCGCGGTCGCCGCCGGCGACCCGGAGTGCATCGACCTCTCGGTCGTCCTGCGCGGCCAGCTGAACTCCGCGCAGCAGGGGCGCAGCTGCGTCGCCCGCACCGGGGACGTGATCAGCAAGGAGACCTCGCACCCGGCGATCCAGTGCGCCAACGACCCGTTCGAGACGGTCGTAGTGCGCGTGCCTCGTGCGCTGCTCGGCGAGGATGCAGCGCAGATCGACAGCCGCACCGCCGTGACGATCTCGGGCAAGACACCGCTCGCTCAGGCCGCGTCGAAGCTCCTGCCCGAGCTCGCCGTCGCGCTCGAGAACGGCACGATCGACGCCGCCGACGAGCCGGGGATCGTCGAGAGCGTCGTCGATCTGATCCGGCGCCTCTACGCCGTCCCCTCGTCCGCGGGCGAGCCGCGGACGCTGCGGACGCGGGCGGAGATCCTGCTGGCCGTGGAGTCGTTCATCGAGGCGAACCTCGGCGACCCCGACCTCACGCCCGAGCAGATCGCCCGCGCGAGCTTCATCTCCCGCCGCTACCTGCACAAGCTCTTCGAAGCGGAAGGGACGAGCGTGTGCGGCTGGCTGCGCGCCGCCCGCCTCGATCGCTGCCGGCGGGACCTGCTCGATCCCGCGCTCTCGCACCAGACGATCCTCGCAATCGCGACCCGCTGGGGCCTGCCCGGCGCCCAGAACTTCAGTCGCGTGTTCCGGACGACCTACGGCTGCTCGCCCCGCGAGCTCCGGCGCGAGACCGTGTTGCGGACGCCGGCCGGCGATTCCGAGGCTGCGTGACCGCGCGCGAACCGGGCGACCACGCGATCCTCAGCGCGATCGGGGTCTCGGTCAGCTTCGGCGGCGTGCACGCCGTCGTCGACGTCGATCTGGAGGTGGCGCCCGGACAGCTCGTCGGCTTGATCGGGCCGAACGGCGCCGGCAAGACAACGTTCATCGACGCAATCACCGGGTTCGTGCGCGCCGAGGGCCGCGTCGAGCTCGACGGGCGCGACCTGACGGGCCTACCGCCCCATGCGCGTGCGCGGCTCGGCCTCGCGCGCACCTGGCAGTCGATCGAGCTGTTCGACGACCTGACGATCCGCGAGAACCTGCTCGTCGCCGCCCGCCGGCCGTCTGTCTGGGGAACCCTCAAGGAGTCCGTCTCCACGCCTCGGGCGGCGAGCGGCGAGATCTCGGGGGCGCTCGCGGTGCTCGGGCTCGAGGGCCTCGTCGACGCCCTGCCGGAGGAGCTGTCACAGGGCCAGCGCAAGCTCGTCGGGATCGCGAGGGCGCTCGTGGTGAAGCCTCGGCTCGTCTGTCTCGACGAGCCGGCCGCCGGGCTCGACACGACGGAGAGCGAGGAGCTCGGCCGGCGGCTGCGCCGCCTCGTCGACGCGGGGCAGTCGATGCTGCTCGTCGACCACGACATGGGCCTCGTGCTCGGGATCTGCGACCACGTGGTCGTGCTCGAGTTCGGCAAGGTGATCGCGAGCGGCGAGCCCGACGAGGTTCGCCGCGACCAGCAGGTGATCGCGGCCTATCTCGGCAGTGCCGCATCGGAGCTCAGCCCGACGCTGCTCGACGCCGCGGCCGAGGCGGATCGTGGCTGAGGACACGCTCTCGATCGAGAGCCTCTCGGCCGGGTACGACCAGGCGGCCGTGATCCGCGACGTCGACCTCAGGGTCGGCCCCGGCGAGGTCGTGGCCCTGCTCGGCCCGAACGGCGCCGGCAAGACGACGACCTTGCGGGCGATCTCGGGCCTCGTCAAGCCGATGGCCGGCCGCATCAGCCTCGCTGGGCATGACCTCGCGCGCAGCTCGCCGAGCGCCCGCTCGGGGCTCGGCATCGCACACGTCCCGGAAGGGCGCGGCCTGTTCTTCGGCCTCACCGTCGCCGAGCACTTCCGCGTCGGGCCGCGGAGCGAGCACCTCGACGACGAGGTCGCATTCCGGTACTTCCCGACCCTGCGCGACCTGCAGCGGCGGCGGGCAGGCCTGCTCTCCGGCGGCGAGCAGCAGATGCTCGCGGTTGCGCGCGCGCTCGCACGGAACCCGAGGCTGTTGCTCCTCGACGAGCTGAGCCTTGGGCTGGCCCCGGTGATCGTCGAGCGGCTGCTGCCGATCGTCCGCGAGTTCGCGAAGACGAGCGGCTGCGCTGTGCTGCTCGTCGAGCAGCACGTCCACCTGGCGCTCGAAGTGGCAGACCGGGGCTACGTGCTCGCACACGGCGAGATCGTGGTCGAGAGCGACGCGGCGCAGCTGCGGGCGGATCGCCACCTGCTCGTCGCAAGCTATCTGGGAGAACACACGCGAGCCGTCGCGAGCGACGGCGGAAGCCAACGAGGAGGATGAGAGATGGGCGAACGGAGCCTCAACGATCTGCTCACGACGGTCTCGAGCCCGGTCGAGCTGCTGCGCAACTCGCAGGCCGGGCCGAACGTGTATCCGGGAGTCCCCGCCGAGTTCACGAACTGGCGCGACGAGCAGCTGGCGTGGCAGAACACGTGCGTCCTCTTCGACCAGTCGTTCCACATGGCCGACCTGGCGGTCGAGGGCCCGGAATCGCTGGAACTGCTCTCCCACCTCGGCGTGAACAGCTTCGACGGCTTCACGGCCGACCGGGCGAAGCAGTTCGTGCCGTGCACCCCCGACGGCTATGTGATCGGCGACGTGATCCTGTTCGCGCTCGGCGACGATCGCTACAACCTCGTCGGCCGCGGCCCGGTGTTGAACTGGATCACGTACCACGCCGAGACCGGTGACTACGACGTGACCGTCGAGCTCGATCAGCGAACCGCGCTGCGCACGGACGGACGCCGCAGGTCGTACCGGTTCCAGGTGCAGGGACCGAATGCCATGGAGGTGATCGAGCGGGCGCTCGGCGAGAGCCCGCCGGAGCTCCGCTTCTTCCGGATGACGACGCTGACCCTCGCCGGCAAGACGGTGCGCGCGCTCCGGCACGGGATGGTCGGCCAGCCCGGCTGGGAGCTGTTCGGCCCCTGGGACGACCGCGAGGCCGTGCTCGAGGCGCTGCTCGCCGCGGGCGAGGAGCTCGGGCTCCGCCGGGTCGGCGGCCGCGCGTACTCGTCGAACACGCTGGAGTCGGGCTGGATCCCGTCTCCGCTGCCCGCGGTGTACTCCGGCGACTCGCTGCAGGCCTACCGCGACTGGCTGCCGGCGACCGGCTACGAGGGGTCGGCGTCGATCGGCGGGAGCTTCGACTCGCCGGACATCGAGGACTACTACTTCACGCCCTGGGACCTCGGCTACGGCCACCTCGTGAAGTTCGACCACGAGTTCATCGGCCGCGAGGCGCTCGAGCGGATGGCCGACAGCGACCATCGCCACAAGGTCACGCTCGCCCTCGAGAACGACGACGTGCTCCAGACGATCGGGACGATGCTCGAGAAGTCGGGCCGGGCGAAGTTCGTGGACTGGCCGTCCGCGGTCTACTCGATGCACCCGTTCGACAAGGTGACGGCCAACGACGAGCTCGTCGGGGTCTCGACCTGGATCGGCTACAGCGCGAACGAGGGGAAGATGCTGACGCTCGCCGTCCTGGACGCAGCGCACGCGGAGCCGGGAACCGAGGTGACATTCGTATGGGGCGAGCCGGACGGGGGCTCGAACAAGCCGACGGTCGAGCGGCACGTGCAGACCGAGATCCGCGCGATCGTCAGCCCCGTCCCCTATGTCGAGGCGGTCCGGAAGGAGTACGCGCCGGGCGGCTGGCGCGCCGCGGCGGTGTAAACGCGGGCGGCGGCGGTGTCACGCCGTCGTCGCCGCGAGCGGCACCCGGCCGAGGATCAGGTCGGCGGCTTTCTCGGCGATCATCATCGTCGGCGCGTGCGTGTTCGAGCGGGTGATCGCCGGCATCACGGACGCGTCGACGACGCGGAGGCCGTCGACGCCGTACACGCGCAGCTCCGCATCGACCACCGAACCCATCGCGCACGTCGAGGTCGGGTGGTAGACCGGCTGGCCGACGCGGCGGCCCCAGGCGAGGATGTCCTCGTCGGAATCGGAGGCCGGGACGCTGAACGGCGCGCGCTCGACGGCCTGGAGCGCAGGCTGCGCTGCGACCTCGAGCGCGAGGCGCGTCCCGGCGACGAAGCTCTCACGGTCGCCTTCGGTCGTGAGGAAGTTGCAGAGCACGCAGGGCTTCGAGTCCGCCATCGGGGTGCGCAGCGAGACCTTCCCGCGCGCAGCCGGCTTGACGAGGACGGGGCCGAAGACGTACCCGTGGTCGTGCGGCGCAGTGAGCCCCTCGTCGTAGAAGAGCGACGGCGAGAAGTGGAACTCGACGTCGGGCGCCGGCAGATCGGGGCGCGTGCGGAAGAAGCCGCCCGCCTCGGGCAGGTTCGAGCTCAGCGGCCCCCGGCCCTCCGTGTGCAGGAGCTCGAAGTTCTCGGGCGTGAAGATCCCGAAGAGCGCCGGCTCGGTGCTGAGGAAGTTGAGGTTCGCCATGAAGTGGTCCTGCAGGTTGCGGCCGACGGGCAGCTGCTCGCGCACCGGGATCCCGAAGGGCGCGAGCTCCTCCTCCAGGCCGAGACCGGAGAGCATCAGGAGCACCGGCGACTGATAGGCGCCCGCCGAGACGATCACCTCGCGCTCGGCGCGGATCGTCTCGCGCACGCCGTTCCGGACGACCTCCACGCCGACCGCCCGGTCACCCTCGAAGACGATCCGCTCGACGAACGAGCAATCCTGCACCTCGAGGTTCGGCCGGTCTGCCGCCGGGTGGAGGTAGGCGTCGGCGGTGCTGCAGCGCAGGCCGCCGCGCTGGGTGAGCTGGAAGCGGCCGACGCCGTCCTGGACGGCGCCGTTCAGATCCGGGTTCGCCGCATGGCCCGCCTGGACGGCCGCCTCGAGCATCAGGTCGACGAGCGGGTGCATCGAGCGGCTGTCGGAGACCGTCTGGGGGCCGCCTACCCCGTGGAACGCATCCTCCCCGCGCTCGTTGTCCTCGCCGCGCTTGAAGTACGTCAGCACCTCGTCGTAGCTCCAGCCCGTGCAGCCCTCCGCCGCCCAGTCGTCGTAGTCGAGCCGGTTGCCGCGGAGGTAGATCATCGCGTTGATCGAACTGCAGCCGCCGATCATGCGGCCGCGCGGCAGGTAGAGCCGCCGGCCGTCGAGCCCAGGCTCCGGCTCGCCGAGCAGATCCCAGTCGAGGCTCGACTTGAACATGATCGGGAACATCGCGGGGACGTGGATCTCAGGCGCGGTGTCCGGGCCGCCCGCCTCGAGGAGCACCACCCGGACGTCGGGATCCTCCGTCAGCCGCGCCGCGAGCACGCAGCCCGCGGAACCCGCTCCCACGATCACGTAATCGGCAGCCATCCTGCTCAGACTAAACGGCTGCAGGGCCGGGGCCAAACCGTTACGTTCCGCACGTGGCCGACGACGAACTGCTCGGGCTCTACTGGACGACGTCCGGACCGGCTGAGCCGCACTACGGCCGGGAGTGGAGCCTCTTCGACCTCGAGGACCGCTGCAGCCAGGCTGCCCGGGTCGGCTTCAGCGGGATCGGGCTCTGGCACGCCGACCTCGAGCACATCCTCGAGACCCGGACGCTGGGCGAGATTGCGCAGCTGCTCGACGAGCACGGCCTGCGCCACCTCGAGCTCGAGTTCCTCTCGAACTGGTTCCTCGAGCCCGGCGACGAGCGCCGCGCGGCGTCGGACCTTCTGCGGGAGCGCCTCTGGGCGGCCGCGGCGGCGCTCCCCGCGCACCACGTCAAGGTCGGCAACATCCCCGGAACGCCGTGCGACCCGGACACGCTGACCGAGCGGTTCGCCGAGCTGTGCGCCGACGCGGCCGAGCACCACGACGCCAGGATCGTCTACGAGTTCATGCCGCCCGACGTGAACGTCCACGACCTCGAGACGGCGATCGCCCTCGTTGAAGGAGCGAACGCCCCCAACGGCAGCCTCGCGATCGACACCTGGCACATGGCGAAGCTCGGGATCGCACCGGACGCGCTCGGCGCCACCCCGGCGCGTCACCTGGGCTGGGTCGAGCTCTCCGACGGACAGTGGGAGGACATGGACGACCCGGTCGACGAGACGATCAATCACCGCGAGCTCCCCGGGGAAGGCGAGTTCCCGATCCGCGAGTACGTCGCTGCCGTGCGTGACGCCGGCTACCCCGGTCCGTGGGGTGTCGAGGTGCTGTCGGAGAAGCTGCGGGCACTTCCGATCGAGGCGATCTTCGACCGCGCGTACTCGACGAGCACGGCTCAGCTCTCGGGCGGAGGCACCGGTTGACGCTCGCCCGGCTGCTCACGGAGACGGCCCTGCGCCTGCCGGACCGCCCCGCCCTCACCTACAACGAGCGCAGGCTGACGTACGCCGAACTGGACGCTCTCGCTGCGTGCGCCGCCGGCGGTCTGCGCGAGCGCGGCGTCGCTGCCGGAGACAGGATCGCGTTCGTCCTGCCGAACCGGCCGGAGTCGCTGGCCGCCTACCACGGCGCGCTTCGCCTCGGGGCGACCGTCGTCCCGCTCAATCCGCTGCTCAGCGAACGGGAGGTGGCGATGCGGCTCGAAGATGCCGGGGCAGCGCTCTTCGAGGTGGACGACCTCGAGGGCCCACCGGTCGAGGCGGCGCCGGTCCCCGACGGCGACGACGTCGCGGTGATCCTCTACACGTCGGGAACGACCGGCGACCCGAAACGGATCGAGCTCACCCAGGCCGGGCTTCGCCTGAGCGTCGACTACCTCGCGCACGTCGGTCTCGGCCTACGCGAGAACGACGTGATGTTCGGCGCAGCGCCCCTGTCGCACGTTCTCGGCATGAGCGGCTGCATGAACGCGACCATCGCCGCGGGCGCATCGCTCGCGCTCGTTCCGCGCTTCGAGGCTCGGGCGGCGCTCGAGCTGATCGAACGCGAGCACGTGACGATCATCCTCGCCGTGCCGTCGATGTGCGCGGCCCTGCTCGCGGCGTCGACCGAGACCGGGCTGTCGCCCAGGATGCGCATCGCGCACGTCGGCGGCGCGCCGGTCGCCGTGGAGCTGCAGAACGCGTTCGAGGAGCGGTTCGGCGCGGTCGTGCTCGAGGGGTACGGGATGACCGAGTGCGGCGGCACGACGACCCTCAATCACGCCGGCCGCGCGCGCAAGCCCGGCTCGGTCGGGACACCAGCCTCCGGCGGCGTGATCCGGATCGCCGAGGACGGCGAGGTGCTCCTACGGAGCCCGACGCTCATGCGGGGCCACGACGGCTGGTTCGGTACCGGCGACATCGGCCGAATCGACGAGGACGGCTACCTCTACCTGCTCGACCGCAAGAAGGACGTGATCCTCCGCGGTGGGTACACGGTCTATCCGCGCGAGCTCGAAGAGATCCTCTACGCCTATCCGGGCGTGCGGGAGGCGATCGTGCTCGGCGTCCCGAGCGACCGGCACGGCGAAGAGGTCGTCGCCCTGGTCGTCGCCGGCCCGGAGGGCTGCGACGCCGACGAGGTGAAGGCGTTTGTGCGCGAGCGCGTCGCCGCGTACAAGTACCCCCGCCTCGTGCTGGTCGTCGACGAGCTCCCCCACGGGCCGAGCGGCAAGATCCAGCGCCGCGAGATCGACCGCTCGGCCCTTGCAGGGCTGCTCGCACAGAACTGACGCCTTTCACGCCCGTTCGGCGACGAACACGACGAAGTCGCTGTCCGCCGTGGCGGGCTCGGGCCGGTGATCGCCGTGCAACGCGGCGACGGCGAAGCCGGCGGTCTCGAGCATGAGCCGAAGCTCGGCGGCGAAGTACATCCGCATCGAGAGCGCATGCAGCTCGCTCGCGACGTGCGTTCCGTCGACCCACTTGTCGGCCCGGATCTCCATCATCAGCGTCTGGTCGAGCGGATCGAGCGAGACCGCCCTGACCCGGAGCCCGCGCTCGCTGCCGTCCGCCGCGACCGCACGATCGGCCGGCAAGGGCCAGGGCTCCGGAAGCTCCCGGCGTCCCGCTCGCGTCCAGGACGGCCACCGCCGCGACATCGCGTAGGGCAGCTCGTTGTCGAGCAGCAGCCTCCCGCCCGGCTCGAGACAGTCGTGAAACCTGCACAGAGCCTCCCGGTCCTGCGCGCGCGTGCTGCCGAGGCCGAAGACGCCGCAGGCGACGATCGTCCGGTAACGGCGCGCCGGCGCGAGCTGATGCAGGGGCTCGACCCACAGGTTCGCGGTGAGCCCGCCGCGTCGAACGCGCTCGCGGCAGCGGGCGATCATGTCGGCCGACGCGTCGCAGCCGTCGACGTCGTAGCCGGCCCGGCGCCAGGGCACGAGCAACCTGCCGGAGCCGCATCCCGCGTCGAGCGCCGGCTGGCCGTGCTCGACGAACCTGCCGAAGTAGTCGATCTCCGGGCCGTCCGTGTTGAACTCGGCCCACCAGTCGGCCACGAGCCCGTAGTGCCATGTCTCGTGCGAGCCCACGTCGCTCTCGTTATGTCAAAGACGAGAGCGCGGCGCAGCATCGAGCCCGTGGTAGCCCGGACGGGACCGGTGCCGTAGGGTCGTCCGAGTGAGGACGCGCAGATAGCTGCCACGACGGACTCGGGCGAGCCGGACCGCGGCCCGGGCGCAAGCTCGCTGGGCTACAACCAGGTCCTGCAGGGGATCGGGGCGGTGATCGCGCCCACGGCGCTTCTCTCCGCGATCGCCTTCTACTTCGGCTGGACGCGGATCGCGGCGTTCGACGACTACTTCGGGCTCACGCCGACCCAGATCGGCTACTCGACCCGCGACTACGTGCTCCTGAGCCTCCACCCCCTGTTCCTTCCCGTTGCCACGGTCCTCGTCCTCCTGATCGGCCGTGCCTTCGTCCGCGGCTACGCGATGCACAGCTACGAGCAAGGCCTCAGCCGCCAGACCCTCCTGCATCTGAGCAACCTTGCGCTCGTCGTCGGCACCTGTCTGTTCGTCTTCGGCGCGATCGCTGCGTTCAACGGGTTCCCGTTCAGCACGTACTACCTGATCGGCAGCCTCTTCCCGGCCCTGGGCGTGCTCATCGTCGCGGACGCCGTCGGCGACCGCCGGCGGCTGCACGGGAAGCCGCCGCTCCCCATGAGCACCCACGTGCTGGTCGGCATCTTCGTCTCACTGAGCCTCTTCTGGGCCGCCGGGCTCGACGCCGACTCGATCGGCCGGAGCGAGGCGCAGGATCTCGGAGCCCACCTGAAC
Organism: uncultured Thermoleophilia bacterium; assembly: GCA_963828655.1. GTDB lineage: Bacteria > Actinomycetota > Thermoleophilia > Gaiellales > Gaiellaceae > PALSA-600. Next base: position 726,775 of record CAWHFK010000006.1, read on the forward strand.
CGCCTGCCCGGCGTCGTGCTCAACAGCCACGAGGATCTCTCGATCTCGACCACGAGCGGAATCGAGGCGACGAATCTCGCGAGCGGCTACTACCCGTACGAGTACCGCGGGATGCGGCTCTTCGCGGACAAGAACGGCGTCCTGTTCCTGATCCCGAACACGTGGCGGCACGACAACGGCGTCCCTCTGCTGAACCTGGCGGTGACCGACAACCTGCGCTTTGCCGTCACGCCCGGGGCGCAGTCCGCGACGGGGAGCGCGGTTGCCTCGGCAAACGGCGGCGCGCGAACCGCCGTCGCGGTCGGCGGAGCAGCACCCGACTATCGCACGAACGCGAAGCGGCTCTCGATCCTCATCACCCCGGCAGCGCAGAGCGTGGCGGCCGGCGGAACGGCGAGGTTCAAGATCACGATCAGGACCGGCCGCCTGCGACTCGCCGACGTCATGGTCATCGATGAAGGCTCCCCGAATTGCGAACGAGGCTTCGGCAAGCTCGCCGCGCGCACGACGCGGACCTACACCTGCGCCCACGCCAGGGTCCGGAAACGCTATGTGAACCTGGCCACCGTCTACGGCGATGCGCGTGAACCGATCATCTACCGCGCGACCGGCCGGGCCACCGTCACGGTCCCGTGATCAGCGCGAGCTTGTCGCGGTGCACCACTTCGACGCCCGGCGGCCGGGCCTCGACGTCCTTCGCATCGACCGAGCTGATGCCCCGGGCGATCACCGTCTCCTCCGGGTGGCAGATGTCGAGCCCGTCGCCTGCGCGAAAATCGCGTGTCCACGACGTGATGCCGACAGCCAGCAGGCTGCTGCCGTGCTCGCTGATCGCCCTGGCGGCGCCCGCATCGATGTGGACCCGCGAGGCAGCTGCCTTGCCGTAGCGAAGCCAGAGCTTGAACGCGGATTCGTCGGTCGAGGCCGGTGCGAATCTCGTGCCGGCGGATTCGCCGCGCAGGAGTGGGCCGAGAGCGCGCGGAGAGGCGATCACGGTCTCGACTCCGCCCGCTGCGGCGAGCGACGAGGCGCGGATCTTGCTCTCGATGCCGCCGGCGCCGAAGGCCGTCGGCGGGCCGAGGACCGCGGCTCCCAGCTCGGCGGCGTCGGCGACCACCGTCGCGCCCGCGACCCCCGGCGGATGGCTCATCACGCCGTCGGCCGAGGTGAGGAGGAACAGCTTGGCGGCGCGGAGCAGGACCGCGACCTGTGCGGCGAGCACGTCGTTGTCGCCGAAGCTGATCTCGTCGGTCGCAGTCGCATCGTTCTCGTTCAGGATCGGGACGGCGGGCACATCGAAGAGCGCCCGCAGAGCATTCCCGACGTTGAGGTAGGACCGACGCTCGGTGATCTCGACGGGAGTCAGAAGAACCTGCGCCACGGGAAGCCCATGCGGTGCGAACGCGTCGTGCCACACGCGCTGCAGCTCCGCCTGACCGAGCGCCGAGGCCGCCTGCAGCGGTCCGAGCTTCCGGCGGGCGCTGCGCCGGCCGCCGATCGCCGAGCCGAGCGCGATCGCCCCCGAGGACACGATCACGACCGGCGTGCCGCCGAGGACGGTGCCGCTGACCTCCGCCGCGACGCCCTCGACGAGCTCCCGGCGAGGGCGGTGATCTTCGTCGACGACGAGGTTCGACCCGAGCTTGACGACGACGGGAGCCTTCATCGCCGCTGGGTGCCGTCCCCGATCACCCGGAACTGGCGCAGCCAGAGGTCGCGGTAGGTCACCGGCCCCCGCGGGCCGGGCGCCCCGTCGACGTTGATCCCGGTCTCCGGCGACCCGGTCAGGGCGAACCCGTCGGTGAAGCGGGTCGGCGCATGCCAGAACGCGGCGGTGCCGCGATAGGTGTCGAGGAACAGCGCGGCCGCATCGGCGTCCTCGGTCACGATGCCCGCGGCGAGACCGGACGTGCTGTCGTTCGCGATCGTGACGGCCTCCGCGAGCGAGCCGACGGTGTCGACCGACACCGTTCCCACCCGCTCGGGCTCGCCCGCCCATTCGTGGCCCAGGGGACGGTCGAGGAGCCCTACGTCGGCGAAGCGGCGGGCGCGCTCGGTTCCCAGCACCTCGAGACCGAGCTCGCGCACCCCTGCGACGAGCACGGGCAGCCAGCCCGCGACGGCCTCGTGCACGATCAGCAGGTTCAGGCGGTTGCACACGCCGAGCCGATCGAGGCTGTTCGAAATGAGCAGGCGGGAGCGCTCGAGGTCCGCGGCGGCGTCGAGATAGAGGAGCGCGCCGCCCTCGGCGTGCGCGAGCGTCCGCACACCGTTCGCAGCAGCCCGCCGTGTCAGGGCCGCGGTCGTCTCGCCGCTGCCTCTCAGGATCACGAGCGGCACCTCGTCGGGCAGCGAGACGAGCGCGGCCGCCCCGGCCCGGTTCTGCGCACGTACGAGACCGACCGCCGCCTCGGGCAGCCCGGCGTCGGCCAGTGCAGGCCGCAGCACCTCGTCGACGAGGACCGTCACGGTTCCGAGCGCCGCACCGCCGGTGCGCAGCACGCACGCGTTGAGGCTCTTCAGCAGCTGCGACGCGACGTCGACGGCGACGTTCGGCCGCGCCTCGAAGTTCGCGCCGACCACCCCGACCGGGATTCGCCGCGTCGAGACCACCAGGCCGTTCTCGAGCTGCCAGGTCTCGATCTCGCGGTCGAGCGCAGGAAGCTCGGCCAGCTCACGCAGCTGCCGCGTCAGCTCGCCGATCCTGCCGGCGTCGAGCGCCAGGCGGTCGAGCGCGCCGGGGTCCAGCACGTCGCGCGCTGCGGCGAGGTCGGCGTCGTTCGCGGCGAGAACGGCGCCCTGGCCGGTCTCGAGGCGGCGCGCCGCTGCACGCAGTGCCTCCTCGACCGCCTCGTCGGTCAGAGAGGCCGCGGCTGAGCGTGCCGCTCGCGCCTCTCCTCGGATCAGCTCCAGCAGCGCCTGCTCGTTCAGTTCGATGTCGGATCCCCCACTCGCATTGTCGGCATGGCCTTCCACTTTGTACAAGAACCCAGAGCGCTGCACGGCCCGGCGCTGCGCGGTCTGCATCGATCCGTGACGGGACCGCATCAATTCTGCGCCGTTAGCGAACGGACACTTTCGCCCGCGGCGAGTGGCGGCTACCAAGGAGAGACACCACCTCGACCTCGAACCGAAGGAGCCGACTCCATGCACAGATGCGTCCACCTGACCCTCCTCCTTGCGGGCGTGCTCGCGCTGCTCGCCGTGCCGATCGCGAGCGGTGCCTCGCCCGACCTGGTCGTCAGCCAGGTGTATGCCGGCGGCGGGAACTCCGGCGCCACGTACGCCAACGACTACGTCGAGCTGTTCAACCGCGGGAGCTCGACCGTCGACCTGACCGGCTGGTCTCTCCAGTACGCGACGGCGTCCGGCACGAGCTGGCAGGTGACCGCGCTCACCGGCTCGCTTGCGCCCGCTCACCACTACCTGGTCGCCCTGGCCTCCGGCGGAGCGAACGGCGCGGCTCTGCCCACCGCTGACGCAACAGGCACGCTGAACCTCGCTGCCTCGGGCGGGAAGATCGCACTCGTCCACGACACGGCCGCGCTCGCCTGCGGAGCGACCGCCGGCAGCTGTAGCGCCGTGGCGGTCGTCCGCGACCTCGTCGGGTACGGATCCGCGACCGACTTCGAAGGCAGTGCCGCGCCGGCCCTCTCGAGCACGGCGGCGGCCTTCCGGGCGTCGAACGGCTGCAACGACACCGACGCGAACGACACGGACTTCACGACCGACACGCCGGCTCCCCGGACCACCTCGTCTGCGGCCACGACGTGCAGCGGAACACCGCCTCCGGCCGGCTCCGCCTCGGGCACGGCGAACGTCGCCCTGGACCTGCAGTCGACGCTCTCGATCGCGCTGGAGAAGCCGACGCTGAGCTTCGGCAACGCCGCTCCGGGGGACTCGCCCGCTGCGCTCACGAACCGCATCACCGTCACGAGCACGAACGGCGCCGGCTACACGCTGAGCGCGCACCGGAGCGCGTTCGCGCCTGCCGACCTGCCGCTCGGGCTCTCCGCCACGGCCCCGGCGACCGGCGTGCTCGGACCGGCGCTTGCCGGGGGTGCGCGAGCCCCGCTTCCGGTCGCGCCGGCCGCCGACCTGCTCGTCGGCACGACCGCGGCGCCGAGCGCTCCCTCCGGCGACACCTGGCCGACGAGCCTCGGTTTCACCTCGCCGCTCCCGACGCTCGCGTCGGGCCACTACACGGCCACCGTCACCTTCACGGTGATCGGGCGGTGACGACACCCCTCCTGCTCGTGGCGGCGCCGGCAACCGCGATCGCGCTCGCCCTCGCGGCGGTCGCACCGGCGCCGCCGCGACCGGCGCTGACCGCCTCACCCGGCCGCGTCGTCCTCGACGGCGCGGCACGGGCGGAGGTGCACGTCGCCGCGCCGCGCGGCGCCGAGCTCGTCGACGTCGCACTCGCTCCCTACGCGCTCGACCTGCGCGGGCGGCCTCGCCTCGGCGGGGCCGCCCGCGCCCCCCGCTGGGTCTCGGCCCGCCCCGCCAGGCTGCGGGTCGGGTCGAAGGGAGCACCGGTGACGCTGGTCGCCAGGCCTCCACGCGGTGCCGCACCGGGCGACCGGCCGTTCGCCCTCGTCCTGACGACGCGCGGCTCACACGGCCGCGGCGTCGAGGTCCGGCTGCGGATCGGTGTGCTCGTGGTGGCGCATGTGCCGGGCAAGATCACGCGGCGCCTGGTGATCGGGCCGCTGCGGGTGCGCCGGGCGGGGCGGGCGCGTGTCCTCGAGCTCGCGATCCGGAACGCCGGCAACGTGCTGGAACGGCTCGCTCCCGGCCGGGTCGTGCTCGCGGTGCTGCGACACGGCCGCGTCGTCGCGCGTCTGCGTCCCGCGAGCCGCGAGCTCCTCCCGCACGGGCGCGCGCTGCTGTCGACGCGGTTCCTGGGAGCGCACGGGCCGGCGACCGTCCGGGTCACGCTCGGTCCCTTCAGCCACCTCTATCCGGTTCGCCTCTAGCGATGAGCTCAGAAGATCTCGGCGCACCAGGGCTCGACCGGCGTGCGGAACAGCTCGTCGGCACGCACAGCGGCACCCGCCGTCAGCTCCTCGATGCGGAGCGCCCGTGCGAGCCCGGCGAAGTCGAAGCCGCCGAGGTACGCAGAGCCGAGTTGCGCGACGTCGAGCCGCAGATCGGGCTCCACCCGGGTCGCCTCGACGCCGTCCGCGGTGACGAGCCAGCGGCCGTTGTTCGCGGGCAGCAGCGCGTCGACCACGTCGAGGACGACCGGCTCGGCGTCGGCGTAGGTGCGAGCGGCCAGCGCGCCGGGCACGTCGACCAGCCGCACCCACACGCCGTCGTTGAGCGTGAACTGCAGTCGGCGCGGCTCGGCGAGCAGCAGGAACAGCGGGTGGTCGACCGGGAGCAGGTCGGCGACGAACTCGGAGGTCCAGTCGAAGTCGAGAAGCCAGCGCCAGAGCTCGCGTGTTGCCTCCGGAGTCGGCGTCACGACCTCCAGGATCGTGACGGCCCCCGCACTCGAGCCGTGCTGCCAATCCTGCCGCACGCGGTACAGCGCGTAGCCGGCCGGCTCGCCGTCGAGCTCGAGCAGAGCCCGATTGAGCGGCCCGCCCTGGCGGCGTGCTGGATCGTCGAAGAGCCTGCGCGTCTCCCACCAGGCCGGGCTGCGGCTGAACATGCCCGGACGCTGCGCACGCACCGCGTCGTAGAGCGGCGGGAAGGTGCGCGCCGCCTCGTCGAGCTCGACCAGGCGCACCGTCCCGCGCGACTCGAACCCGTCCGCGAAGCGCGTTCGCTCGCTCGACAGCTTGATCGCGCCGATCCGCGAGGCGAGGCCGTAGCCGAACCGGCCGTAGATCGTCCCCTCCGAGGCCCAGAGATAGGCGACGAGATCACCACGATCGCGACAGTCCTCGAGTTGCGCCCGCATCAGCGCGGTCAGGAGGCCGCGGCGGCGATGGGTGGGCAGCACGCCGACGACCGTGACGCCCGCGGCGGGCACGTCGGCACCGCCGGGCACCGACAGCCCGTACGTGAAGGCACCCGCGCCGCCGACGACCCGGCCGCCGTCGAACGCCGCATGCATGCGCTCGAAGTCGATCCACCGGGCGAAGCGCTCCGCATCATCGAGCTGGTTCTCCTGGCCGAAGTAGTGGCTGATCGCGTTGAGCGAGTCGCGCAGCTCCTCGACCGACGCGCAGGGCCGAACCTCGATATCCATTTCTCTACCCTAACCGCTCGAGCGGCGCGTACTCCAGCATCAGCCGCCGCTCGCTGCCGTCCTCGAAGCGCACCGTCACGACGCCTCCTGCCTCGATCTGAGTCACGATCCCCGTGCCGAGCGAGGCATGGCGGACGGTGTTCCCGGTGGAGAGATCGGGCAGGTCCTGGCGTGGCGTGAACTCGCGCTGCACGCTCTGCCTGCCGTAGTCCGACCACGAGGCGGGACGGAGCCGCTCCCGCTCGACGCCCGACTGCGGAAGCTCGTCGAGGAAGCGGGACGGCAGATTCGCCTCACTGCGACCGAACAGGTTCCGCCGCATCGCGTGGGTGAGCACGAGGCGCTCCTGTGCGCGCGTCATGCCGACGTAACAGAGGCGACGCTCCTCCTCGAGCGAGTTCTCCTCGATCGAGCGCGCGTGCGGGAAGATCCCCTCCTCCATGCCGATCATGAAGACGGCGCGGAACTCGAGGCCCTTCGCGTTGTGCAGGGTCATCAGCGTCACCTGACCGCCGTCGTCCTCGTCACGGAGCGCGTCCTGGTCCGAGTAGAGCGAGATCTCCTGCAGGAAGCCGCTCAGCGACGGCTCCTCCGCGGCCGCGTCGTACTCGCGCGCGACTCCGATGAGCTCCTCGAGGTTCTCGATGCGACCGCTCGCCTCGATCGTCCGCTCGGCCTCGAGCGCCTCGAGGTAGCCGGTGCGGTCGAGCACCGCCTCGACGATCGTCGCGACATCCGCATCGCTCGCCGTCGCCATCAACGACTCCATCACGGAGCGGAACTGCATGACCGCACGGCCGGACGCCGCTGCGACGCCGGCCTCTTCGGGATGTCCCAGCGCCTCCCACAGTGAGCTGCCGAGACCGTCCGCGTGGCTGACGAGCCGGGCGATCGAGGTGTCGCCGATCCCGCGCCGCGGCCGGTTCGCGATTCGCATCAGCGAGACCGCGTCGAACGGGTTGTCGATCACCTGCAGATAGGCGATCGCATCCTTGATCTCGGCACGCTCGTAGAAGCGTGGACCGCCGATCACCTGGTAGGCGACCCCCTGCCGCACGAGCACGTCCTCCAGCACGCGGCTCTGTGCGTTCGTGCGATAGACGACCGCGATCTCGCGGGCGCTGTATCCCTCCTCGATCCTGGTCGCGATCTCGACCGCGACGAAACGCGCTTCCGAGTGCTCGTCCTCGGTCTCGACCACGCGGACCAGCTCCCCTTCGCCGAGATCGGACCAGAGGTTCTTCTCCTTGCGCTCGCGGTTGTGCGAGATGACGTTGTTGGCGGCCTGCAGGATCGTGTTCGTCGAGCGGTAGTTCTGCTCGAGCGGGATCACCTTCGTCGCCGGAAAGTCGCGCTCGAACTCCATGATGTTGCGAATGTCGGCGCCTCTGAAGGCGTAGATGGAATTGTGCGTGACCAGGCCGTTGGCGACAAAGTTGTGGGTCCGCTCGATGTCTAGGTCGTAGACGGGGTCTTCGATGTCCACCCGTTCGACGCTCTCAACGACATCGTAATCTCCGGTGTCTGTGACCATGACCATGCCCGGTCGCACCGCCGATGCGCGCATGAAGGGCAGCGAATTCCGCTCCTTGCCGCCGGCTCCCTCTGACTTACCGAGGCGTGCGGTGTAACGAACCGATACTTCGAGGACCCCCTGAATCCGCTCAATGATCTCGGCGATCTTCGCCAGGTCGCTGTGAGACGTCTCGAATCGCCACCCGGACGATCCCTTGTACGCGGGACGGAGCGAGAGCCCGAGCCCTTCGAGGGCGTGTCTCCCCTCCTCGTCATAGCCGAAAAGGCTGATGCGGTGCAGTGGTCTCCCGCCACGCGGGTCGCCACAGAGCGCAACGGTGAGTCTGCGGCGAACGCGAGCACCGGTCGTCGTCGTAGCGCTGCTGAAATGCGGATGCGTGAAGCTCAAGCCATAGTCCTCAAGCAGGCTCGCAGCGCCCTCACTCGTGTCGATCTCACGGAAGAGCCGGTCGAGCAATTCCTGGTCGCCGACAACGCTTCGGCCGACATTCGAACGCTGCGGCCGGGCGACGAACGGGAGTGTCGGGAGCCCGTACCGCAGTGAGAGCAACGTCTCAGCCATGCGCGCCTCGGCTTCGGCGTCGTGTACCTCGACCGTCCACCCCGGCTTGAAGCCTGCGAAGTGCGTGTGTTCGGGCGTCGAGACGATTCGACGGCCGCCGGTCGTCGTGATCGCGATCCCTTCCCGTGCGACCGAACGGTGGACGCGATCAACACGGGCCGGGCGAAACACGCCGCTGCCGTAGCACGAGAGCACTTCGTCCCCGACTCGGAGAGTCTCGATTGGCTGGTCGGTTCCATCAGCCATGCGGACCAGCGTTCCGGCGACGAGGCATTGGTCCGGGTCCCCGACAGCCATCAGGTTCTGGTGCTCCTGGGCGAGGAGCTGGAGGAGGACGTATTGAGCGTGGTTGGTGTCCTGGTACTCGTCGACGAGCACGTAGCGGAACGCCTTCGCCCACTTCGCACGCGCCTCGGGAAACCGCTGCAGGACATCGACGGTGAGCATCAGCATGTCGTCGAAGTCGACGGCGTTCGATGCGAAGAGCCGCCGCTGATAGAGGTTGTAGACGTCCGCGACGGTCTGGTCGTAGAAGCTCGCGACCCGGGAGGCATACTCGTCCGGGCCGATCAGCTGGTTCTTCGCGTTCGAGATCTGCGAGTGGATTCCACGCGGCACGAAGCGCTTCGGATCGCGCTCGAGCTCCTCGAGGCACGCCTTGACCAGGCGCACCTGGTCCGCCTGGTCGTAGATCGTGAAGTTCGAGCGGTAGCCGAGCCGCTCGGCCTCGCTCCGCAGCATGCGGCCGCAGGCGGAGTGGAACGTCATGATCCAGATCGCCCGCGCGATCGGGCCGAGCGTGCGCTCGACGCGCTCCTTCATCTCGCCGGCGGCCTTGTTCGTGAACGTGATCGCCAGGATCTCGTTCGGCTTGACACCGCACGCGGCGAGGAGATGCGCGACGCGGTAGGTGAGGACGCGCGTCTTCCCCGAGCCGGCGCCGGCGATCACGAGCAAGGGGCCTTCGGTGGTCAGCACGGCCTCCCGCTGGGCGGGGTTCAGATCGGCGAGGTACGTCTCCGGCTGGGTGCTGGCCACTGTGTCCGAGAGTAGCGATCAGGTGAGCCGGTCGAGCTCGGCCTCCAACCAGGCCCTGGCCGCTTCGAGCAGGTCCGGATCTGACGCCTTGAGCACGACCTCGACCTCGGGCCCGGAGGGGTCGAAGCTCGGGTACGACCCGACCTGCACGGCCGGCCACCGCGTCGTTGCCTCGGCCAGCGCAGGAGAGATCAGCGATTCGCGGGTGCGGTAGCGCCGCCGCCACGAGCCGATGGGTCGCTCTGCGCGTAGAGCATCGGCGTAGCGGTCGAACATCGCCCTCATTTCGCTCGGCAGGCCGGGCAGGACCCACGTGTTGTCGTAGTGGAACCCGGGCGCCCCGCCCAGTGGGTTCTGGAGCGGCTCCGCACCGCGCGGCAGCGCCGCCCAGCGAGTGACGTAGTCGGGGTCACCGGTGAAGCGGGAGCGCAGGTCGGCGGCGACCTCCGGGACGATCTCCTGCGGCACCTCGAACGCCGCGGAGATCGCCTCGCGCGTGATGTCGTCGGGCGTGCCGCCGAGCCCGCCGGTCACGATCAGATGGTCGACGCCCGGCCCCTCGCGCCGGACGAAGTCGACGATGCGGTCGAGCTCGTCGGGCACCGCGGCGCTCAGGACGACCTTCACGCCGAGCTCCTCGAGCCGGCGGGAGAGCCACGACGCATTCGTGTTCTCGGTGTCGCCCGACACGATCTCGTTGCCGATCGTCAGGATGGCGGCGAGCACATGACGAGTATCCGCGAGATCGACGTCGAACGTGACGCTTCCGACCTGGTCGACCTGGCCCGGGAGACCTCTCCGACCGCGGTGATCGACGTCGCCTCGCTCGTCCATAGCCTGCGGACCGTGCCGAAGCGATCGCGAGGCCGAACATGGGTCGCCGAAGCCGGAGGACGGGTGATCGGCCGCGCCGACTGCTTTCTCAGCCTGTTCGAGTCGTCCTCCCGCAGCGCGGGACTGCCGGTTGCCGTACGCGAGGAGCATCGAGGACGCGGCATCGGCTCCGCGCTGTACGAGGTCGGTCTGGCCCACGCGCACGCGATCGGCGCCCGGCAGTTGATCGTCAACTTCCACGAGACCGAGGCAGGGGTCGCCTTCGCCGGCAAGCGTGGGTTCACCCAGGTACGCGCGGAGACCGAAGCCGCGCTCGATCCGCGCGTGGTCACCGCGCGGCCGCCGGCCGACCTCGATCTGAGGCCGATGACGACCATCGATCCCCGGCTCGCCTACGACGTCGACATGGAGACGACCGCCGACATCCCGGCAACCGAGGCGTTCGAGGGGATGGCCTACGAGGAATGGGAGGATTACGTGCTCCGCCATCCGCTGTTCGCGCCCGCCGGTAGCTTCGTCGCGCTGGTCGGCGGGGAGGCCGCCGCGCTGTCGCTGCTGGCCGCCGATCCCGCGAGTGGCCGTGCGATGAGCTGGATGACCGGCACTCGCCGCGCCTACCGCGGCCGCGGGCTCGCGCTCGCGGTCAAGCTCTCATCGATCGAGTGGGCCGCGGCGAACGGGATCACGCGCATGCTCACGTTCAACGACGCGACCAACGCACCGATGCTCGCAGTGAATCGAAGGCTTGGCTACGAGCCGATCGGCCGGCGCGTCGAATGGCTCAAGGAGCTCGAGCCTCAATCGGAAACGGCTTCTTCGCCAGCGCCGCCAGCACCTGGGACGTGACCCAGACCGGCGTCGTCGCGTACTTCGCCGAGTAGCGGTAGCTCCCGTCGGGGCGCTTCAGCCTCGCCAGGTAGGCGAACGCGCTCCGCGGCGGCTTCTGGCCCGCGGCGACAAGCCCCTGGATCGCCCACGCCGTGGACTGCGCGTCGGAGCCCCGGCCGCGCGTGAGCTCGAAGCCGCCGTCAGGGCGCTGAAACGTGCGGAGGAACCGGACGGCCCGCGTGACCGGCGCTCCGAGCACACCGGCGACGCGCAGCGCCTCGAGCGCGGCCGCCGTGTCGTTCGAGTCGGCCTGGCCGTGCCGGTACCAGGCGAACCCGCCCGCCTTCGTCTGCTGGGCGAGCAGGAAGCGCGTCGTCGCGGGCGACGAACGGCCGAGGGCCAGCACGCCCCAGTACGTGGAGTTGAGCGTCTCGCCGATCTGTCCATCCGCGTGCACGTGGAGGCGCGCGAGCAGTGACGCGTTCCGGTCGCCGAGCGCCTGCTCCGCGAGCGCGACGATCGCCACGTCGTTCGATGTCTGGAGCGATCCCTCCTGCGCCTGCAGGTACGCCAGCGAGCCGGGCGAGCCGGCGCCGGCGGCGCGCAGCCCGAGGACCGCCCAGGACGTGAGCAGTGCGTCCGACGATCCGCCCGCCTCGGCATACGCGCCGCCCAAGGCGTGGCTCTGGACGAACGACACCGGCGAGACCGCCAGCACGACCGCGGCGAGGAGCGGCGCTAGGCCCACACGACCACCGTCCGAAGGCGCGCGCCGTAGCGGTCGAGCATGCGGCGCAGCTCGGGCCCGGCCGCGAGCGCGATCACCACATTGCCGGCCGCGTGCGACGCGTCGAACCAGAGGCCTCGGCCCAGCACGGCCACGAGCGACGGCAGCGTATGCGGGGCGAACCCGTACCAGAGCCAGACGTCCATGCTCATGCTGAACGCGAAGCCGAGCACCGCACTGACGGCCGCGAGCGCCCAGCGGCTGCGCAGGGCGGGACCGAGCAGAGCGCCGACGGCGCCACAGGCGCCCCAGCCGAGCATCTGCTGCGGCGTCCAGATCCCCTGGCCGAGAAAGATGTTCGAGACAAAGGCCGCGAGCGCACCGGTCGCAACGCCTGCGCGCATGCCGAGCGACGAGCCGGCGACGATCGCGATCACCGTCACCGGCTGCACGCCCGGGATCGCCGCGAACAGCACCCGCCCCGCCGCCGCGCCCGCGGCGAGCGTGGCGACCACGGCGAGCTCGCGCGTCGAGTCCGTGCCGGCCTCGAACCAGGCGATCCCGGCGACGACGAGCGCGATCGCGCCCAGCGCGGTCGCGAGCGCTCCGTCGTTCACGACGAGCGCCGCGACCATCAGCACCGCCGCGATCGCAACCAGCCTACGCACGGATGCCCTCCCGCACGTCGAGCGCCACGATGCGGTCCGCGACCTCAGCGGCCCACGGCAGGTCGTGGGTGACGACCAGCGTGCCCCGCCTCGCCGCCTCGGAGCGCAGCAGCTGCGCCAGCTCGACCTTGCGCTCCGGATCGACGCCGCGGGTCGGCTCGTCGAGCACGAGGAAGTCCGGCTCGGTCGCAAGCACCGCCGCGAGCGACAGCCGCTCCCGCTCGCCCGCGGACAGGTCGCGTGGATGCCGCTCGGCGAGGCCGGCGAGGCCGAGCCGCTCGAGCGCCGACCTCGCGCGCTGCTCGTCGGCGCCGAGCGCGACCTCGTCGAGCACGCGCTCCGTGACGAGGTGGCGGCCGGGGTCCTGCGCGAGGTAGGCGGCCCGCTGCCGAACGGCCTCGCCCGCCGCCGGCTCCAGGAGACCCGCGGCGATCAGGGCGAGAGTCGTCTTGCCCACGCCGTTCGGCCCCACCAGCGCGACGATCTCGCCGCGCCGGACCTCGAGCGACGCGTGGTCGAGCACGACCCGCTCGCCGTACGCGAAGCGCACGCCGCTGACCCGCGCAACGACGTCGGGCGCGTGCGGCAGGTAGAGCGGACGATGCTCGGCGAGCCACTCCAGGGCTTCCTCGCGCGGCGCGTCGAGCACGATCCGCCCGCCGTCCATGAACACGACGCGCCGGCAGTGGGCGAGCGGGCGCGCCGGGCGCTGCTCGGAGACGAGCACGGCGCACGGCAGCTGCTCGATCAGGTCGAAGAACGCGTCCGCGCCGTCAGGGTCGAGCTGCGAGGTCGGCTCGTCCAGCAGCAGGAGCCGCGGCTGCAGCGCGAGCGCCGACGCGAGCGACACGCGCTGGAGCTCGCCGCCCGAGAGCTCACCGGTCAGGCGGTTGGCGAGCGCCTCGACGCCCACGAGCTGCAGTGCGTCCTCCACCCGCTGCCAGATCTCCGCCGGGGGCGCGCCGGTGTTCTCGAGGCCGAACGCCACCTCGTTCGACACCTTTGCCATCACCACCTGGTCCTCCGGGTCCTGGAACACGGAGGCCACGATGCCCGCGAGCTCCATCGGACGGGCCTCGCGCGTGTCGATCCCCCCGACGAGAACGGAGCCGGAGAACAGACCGCCGTGGAAGTGCGGAACGAGCCCGGCGAGAGCGCGCAGGAGTGTCGACTTGCCGCACCCCGACGGCCCGAGCAGGGCGACGTGCTCGCCGTCGCCGATCTCCAGCGACACGTCGTCCAGCACCTTCGGGCCGGCGCCGTACGCGAAGCCGAGGCGGTCGACGCGCGCTAGAGCCACAACGCCCCCACGACGACGATGAGCACCGACGCGACGAGCGCGAGCCGGTCGAGCCAGGTCCACGGACTGCGCGGCGCACGCGTCCGGCCGGCGCGTCCGTAGCCGCGCGCCTCCATCGCCTCGGCAAGATTGAGCCCGCGCTCGAGCGAGCCGGCAAGGAGCGGCGAGAGCTGGCGCATCGCGTTGAGCTCGACCCCGCGGCCGCGCAGCGCCAGACGCTGGTCGCGCGCATCGCGTTCGAGCAGCGGCACAAGGCGGGTCGCGAGCCCGACGGCGACCGTGGACCTCCGCGCCCAGCCGGCCGACGCGAGCAGACGATCGTGATCGAGCAGCAGGGCGTAGACCGCGAACGCCAGCCCGACGGCGATGAGCCGCAGCGCCTGAAAGAGACCGCTCGCGAGCTCTTCGGTCGTCACGTCGAGTCTCCCGAGCACCGGGATCGTCGGCCCAGTCCAGAGCGGGTGCGACCCGATCACCTCGACGAACGGCGTGAGCAGGAACACGGTGAGCCCGGTGATCAGTGTGCCGATCAGGTACGGCCACCGGCGTCGCGCGGGGGCGTGCAGAGCGACGACGAACAGGATCGACGCGATCACCGCGACCGACCAGATGTGCGTCGCCAGGAGCGCCGCGACCGCGAGCGCGGCGAGCAGCGCAGCTGCAGGGGCGGCGTTAATAGCGGAACCTCAGCGCGTTTGGATTGATCGCGAGCCGCCTCGCGGCCGCCGTGCCGAGCTCGAGCAGCGCGCCGTTCCGGAATCGCTTGATCCGAACGGTCTGCGGCCCCACCTTGCCCCCGATCACGATCAGATTGCGTGGCGTCGTCTTGGCGTTCACGACCCCGTGCACCTGTTTCGCGATCCGTGCGGCCAGCGCCCGGTCGGCGCCGACGACGCTCGTCCCGCCCGGAAAGCCGTGCAGGAACGGTTCGGGGTACGCGCCGGCGACGACGGGCACGCTCAGCGCGCCGCCGCTCCAGCCGCGGTAGTCCCACCAGAGCAGGTCGCCGGGATGGAGCGTCACCTCGGTCGCGCCACGGTCGCCCTCGATGCCGTTCACGAAGAAGAACCAGTCGCGCTGATCCGACAGCGAGCCGGAGATCCCGTCGATCGACTGCAGGAAGCGGCCGCCGTAGCGCGTCGTCACCTTGAACTTCCGCTCGACCGCCTGGATCCCGTCGAGGCCGGCCGGGACCGTGCCGGCGAAGAGCACCTGGCCGCCGCGGTCGCGCGTCACCCAGAGCGTCGCCGTGCCGTGCCCGCGCTCGCCCCCGCCGCAACCGGCGAGGGCGAGCGTGAGCGCGAGGACGGCCGCGAGTCTCACTTCACCGCGTTCGAGCGGACGGCGCCGGTCGCCGTCGCGCGCACGAGCACACCGGGATGCGGGCCGGGACAGAGCGACTTCGCCGTCGAGCCGGGAATGGACTTCTGCGAGCCGACGTGCCACACGAGACCGGTCACCGCATTTGCCTTCCCGGTGTCGTCGAACGCGGTCGCGGTGTAGCAGCCCTTGGCCGCGGCTTTCACCTCGAGCGTCGGCGGACCGCCGGTCGGGCCGAACGTCGCGTAGTACCAGAGGACGTGATCGCCGTCCTGCAGCTGGACCTGGTCGGCGCCGACGGGCGGCGAGGCGTCGTTCACCTTGAACACCCAGCCGCTGTCGCCGGTCCCACCGTAGAGCCCGACCTGGTCGACGTAATTGCCGAAGCTCGACTGGGTCAGGTGGTAGTAGAACTCGCCGGCAAGGGATGCCTGCTGGAGGGCGTCGAGCGCGTTCCCCGCCGTGACGGTGGCTTCCTGGGGAGCAAAGAGCGTCTTCGTCTTGCCTTCGATGCGAACGTGGACGGTCGCCGCGAGAGCGGTCGCCGGCAGGATGAACAGGAGAGCAACGAGCACGAGTAGCCGTTTGGCCACGATTCCTCCTTCCGCGAGGGGATCGGTATGGAGGGCGACCGGCAGGTCTTCTGACTCGAGGCTCCCCCTCCGCCGCCTTCCCAAGCTCGCGCTCAGTGGCCTTGTAGCGGAGGGCAACTCCCCTTACAGCGGCGGGACCGTCCCGGACTTGCACCGGGTTCCCTCACCGTTCGCCCGTTTCGCCGCGAATATAGCCGTCACGGCCTCCGGCAGGCGCTCTAGGCTACGAGGATGGAGCACGGCGAGGTGACCGACCGCCAGCTCGAGGCGCTGCTCGGGAGGCTCGACCGCGTCGTCGAGGAGCTCGCTCGGCTGAACGCCCGCGAGGAGCGGCGTGAGGAGCTGACGGTGATCGCGCACGAGCTCCGCAACCTGAACGACTCGCTCCAGGCGATCACGTACGCCGCCCTCGGGACGCAGGGCCCGCAGGTGCGCCGCCGCCGCGCGGGCTAGCCGGCGAGGCGGAAGAGGTCGCCGGAGCTGACCGACATGAGATAGGGCTCGCCGGCCGTGTCCTCGCCGAAGCCCGACAGCCCGGGCACCTTGAACGGCTCGCGGCGCACGGACGTCGCGCGCCCGTTCACGACGCGCAGGCTCCAGACCGTTCCCGAGCAGTAGTCGCCGTAGAAGTAGCGCCCGGCCGCCGCCGGGATCTGCTTGCCGCGATAGACGAAGCCGCCGGAGACGGAGCAGCCGACGGAGTGCGGGTACTCGACGATCGGCGGGACGTAGCGCCCCGCAGTGAGCAACGGCGTGCCGGCGTCGTAGATGTGCTTGCCCTCGAAGTGCTTCCACCCGAAGTTCGCAAGCCCGCTGAATCCGTGGGGGAGGTAGTCGACCTCCTCGTAGCGGTCCTGACCGACGTCGCCGATGTAGAGATCGCCGTTCGCGCGGTCGAACGAGAACCGCCATGGATTGCGCAGCCCGTAGGCGACCAGCTGCCAGCGCGCGTTCGCCTGGTTCACGTTCAGTCGCATGATCTTGGAGAACGGCCGGTTCAGATTCTGCCCGTTCCCCTTCGGGTCGCCCTCGTCGCCTCCGTCGCCGTTGCTCCAGTAGAGACGGCCGTCGGGGCCGAACTGCAGCTGGCCGCCGTTGTGGTTCGGGGCGAAGTCCTTGACGAAGAGCAGGAGCTTGGCCGTGTGGGGGTTCGCGGTCGTGCCGTTCGAGAGGTAGCGGACAACGCGCGTGTCGCCGTTCTCGTCGGTGTAGTCGACGTAGAAGCGGTGGTTCGTCGCGTAGTTCGGGTCGAAGGCCATCGAGAGCAGGCCCTGCTCCCCACCGCTCTTGACGATCGAGCGGATGTCGAGGAACGGTGTGGTCGACCCACGCACCATGATCCGCCCCGCCTGCTCGACCACGTAGAGCTTGCCCGGCCGGCTCGGAGTCGAGGTCGCGTAGACCGGCGCCTCGAAGTGGCCGACCTTCACGAGCCCGAGGCCCGCGGTTCGCGCGGAGGCGCCTGCGACACCGAGGCAGCCGAACGCGAGCAGCGCGGCGAGCCACCTCAATGCGCGGCCACGATCAAGGGAGGCGGTAGATGTCGAGGACGCCGGTCGTCGCATGGTCGTTCGCGTTGCCCTCGGGCATCGCCAGGCGGCCGTCGGCGACGATCGGGCTCTGCCAGTGCACGCTGCCCGTCGCGAGATTCGCCACTTCCTTGCCGCTCGCCGGGACGTACACGTGCACCGAGTTGCTGCCTGCGACATAGAGCAGGTCGCCGGCGATCACCGGTGACGTCCCACCGGTGGCGTTCGACCAGACGGCATGCAGCCGGCCGCCGCGAAGAAGCCACGCCATCGTGCCACCGTCGTCCGAGACAAATGCCCAGTTGCCTCTCCAGATCGCAGGCTCGCTGAACAACATCGAGCCGCCGGGCGTCGACACCGTCTGCAGCTCTCCGCCCGTCTTCGCGTTGACACCGGGCAGCCGGTGCAACTGCAGAAGGCGCAGCTTGCCGTCCTTGCCTCCCTGCAGGGCGTAACCGCCGTCGAACAGCGCAGGGCTCGTGGAACCGAGGTCCAGATCGCTCGTGTTCAGATGCTCCTGGTCGGCCGGCGTCCAGTGGCGGAGCATCCGTGATGCGTCCGGCGAGAGGACGATCACGCTGTCGCCCCAGTTGGTCGAGCCGTTGAACGGAGCGTTGCCGGTCGCCACGATGAGATCGCCGTTCGCCGGGTCCACGGCAGCGCCGTTCCGCGACCAGATTGCGGAGTCGCTCGCCTCGCACGTGCGCGGGACGATCAGCGCGTGCCGGTTGCTGCAGAGGGAGTTCCACACGTGCGCGATGCGGCCGGTTCGCTCGGACATCGTCACGACGTGGCCCTGGTATGGCGGTGCGTCGCCGATATAGCCCCCGGTCGTCGCGATCACGAGGCCGCGAGAGACGTTCAAGGAGGACGTGATCTTCTCGTGCGTCGGATCACGGGTGATCGTCGTCGTCCAGAGCACCTTGCCGTCCGTGAGCCGGAGCTTCCGGATGCGCCCGTCCGAGGCCGCGGCGTACACGGCGGTGCGATCCGTGGCAGCGGCGGGCGTGGCGTTCGTGATCTGCGCCGACCCGGCGAGCCGAGAGTACGCCGGCGGCGTGAAGCGCCACACCACCTTGCCGGTGTCCGCGTTGAGCGCTTCTGTGCGTCCATACGTGGTGGTGACGACGAACATCCCGCGAACATAGATCGGCGACGAGTCGACCGTCCCGTCGAGTTGAACCCGCCGGCGTACGAGCTGCGACACGTTCTGGGCGGTGATCCGCGTGTCGGGGGAGACGTCATGCCGGGCCGCGTCGTAGCCGAAGCGTCCCCAGTCGGTGTTCGGGGGGCCGGAGAGAGCGACGGCGGGAACGGCCGTAACAAGTGCCGCTCCGACGACGAGGAGCCACCTCAATGCGCAGTCAGATCCTGTGTCTTGACCCAGGGGCCGGGCGGAATGAGGAGCGACTCGGCCTGCAGGTAGGCGAGGCCGGCGAGCGGGAGATCGCTCCACCGCTCGAAGCAGAAGTAACGGCGCCGCCAGTGTGGGAAGAACTTGCGATTGAAGCTGTGCAGGCGCTCGACCTGGAACAGGCGATCCGCCTTCAGGAGGCCCCACCGGACCGTCCGGGTGAACGCGCCCGCATCCCCGTCGGCGCGCAGGAAGTCGGCGAAGACCGCGAAGTTCAGCGAGACCTCGGTCACGTTGTGGTCTCGCGCCCAGCCCACCGCCTCCGTGATCAGGTACTCCATGAGGCCGTTCGGCGTGTCCTTGCGGCGCCGCATCGACGAGAGAGAGTAGCCCTCGCTGGCGGGCGACGGCACGAGCTGCAGGAACCCGCCGACCGTCCCGTCCGGGCTCACCGCGACGGCCAGAACGGTGTCCGGGTACCGGAAAAGCGCGTCCATCGCCATCGTGAACCCGCGCTCCGGCCAGGTGCCGCGCCACTCCTCGGAGACTGCGCGCAGCTCGGCGCGTAGAGGCTCGTCCGCGTCGGCGGTGGACAGGATGCGCACCTCGTAGCCGCCTTTCTCCAACCGCGCGACCGACTGGCGCACCTTGCGGATCGCGCGACCCTCGAGCGAGAACTCGGCCGGCTTGATCAGCGCCTCGTCGCCGAGGTACATCGACTTGAACCCGATTGCGGTGTAATCCTCGAGCGCCTCGTTCGACGCACCGGCGATTGCGACCCGCCACCCCTTCGTGTGGGACACCCGGACGAACTCGCTCATCAGCTCGCCCCGCTCCTGCTCCTCGCCGATCGGATCGCCGGCGACGAGAGCGGTGCTGCCGATCACCCGGTAGGCGAGAAACGACTTCCCGCTCGGCGCGAAGAAGTAGCTCTTGTCCCGGCGCAGCGCGAAGTAGGCGAGGCTGTCCGTCCCGTGCTCGTGGACGAGCTCGGTCGCCCGCTCTCGATCCTCGGCACACGGCGGCACCACCGGCAGAGGTCGAAGCCACAGCCAGAGTGCGCGGAACCCGAGCGCAGCGACGAGCAGCAGCCCGGCCTCCTCGATGCGGGCCGAGACATCGTCGGTCTCGTACATCACCACGACGAAGAGCACGGCCGCGACCAAGAGCGCCGCGGCGACCTGGACGAGCGGGAGCACCGTCGCGGGGTCTCCCGGCGCGACGAAGTGGCGCCGCGAGCGGAACAGCGCGACCAGGAGCAGCAGATGGACGGTCGCCTCCTCGAAGTCGAGGCCCTTGGCCAGGTGGGCGAGCGCGGAGGCGATCACGATCGCGACCGCGAGGTACCAGGCGCGGCGCTTGCGCCGGGCGAGGCCGCGGGAGAAGAAGATCAGCCCGAGGCCGAGCGCGAGCGCGACCGTCCGGGCGGCGTCCGGAACGCCGGGCGGCAGCACCCCGCCGATCAGGCGGACACGGTCGGCCGCCTCCGGAGTGAAGGCGGTGACGATCGACATGAGGCCTGCGATCGCTGCAAACCAGGCCAGCAACACAGGTGTCGCCGGGCGACGCACACCGGCAGGGTAGCGCGCCCCGCGGCCGTTTCCCGGGGAGCCTCAGTCGTGCAGGAGGATGCGCCGGAGCTCGTCTTCCTTGCCCGGCTCGAGGATCGCGAGCACCTGGTCGCCGGCCTCCAGCTGGGTCTCCTCGTCCGGGATCTCGGCCTTCCCGTTCCGGACGACCGAGATCAGCCGCGCCCCCTCGGGGAGCCGCAGAGCGCGCACCCGCTTGCCCTGGCAGTTCGCGCCCTTGTCGACCGTCACCTCGACGATCTCGAGGTTCTCCCGGCGCAGCTCGAGCAGCTGGATCAACCCGTGCTCCGGCACCTCGTGCTCGATCAGGCCCATGATCGCGCCCGTGGCGCTGACGGTGGGCGAGATCCCGAGCAGGTCGAAGTACGGCTGGTTGCGCGGATCGTTGATGCGCGCGATCACGCTGCCCACCCCGTAGCGCTCCCGCGCGAGCTGGCAGATGACGATGTTGTCCTCGTCGTCGCCGGTTGCCGCGACGAGCAGGTCGGGCGGCCGCTTGATGCCGGCGCGCTCGAGCACGAAGAGCTCGGTCGCATCGCCTCGAATCACCTGGTGCTCGAACTCGGCCTCCAGCTTGTCGAACCGGTAGGGCCGCTGCTCGACCAGAGTCACCTCGTGCCCTGCGCGGAGCAGCGAGCGGGTGAGGTTCGCGCCGACCTTGCCGCCCCCTGCAATCAGGACGTACATCAGACGGCTGCTTCTTCGGACTTGCGAACCGCGCTGACCAGGGTCTCGATCGCGGCCGACGTCGGGCAGACGATGCGCAGGCCGCGGGTGGCGTAGAACTGCGCCCGGGCCGGGTCGAGGACACGCACGATCACCGTCGGCACCTCGAACTGCTTCTGCGCGGCCTGTGCGATCACGAGGTTCGTGTTGTCGCCGTCGGTCGTGACCACGACCGCGTCCGCTTCCTCGATCCCCGCCTCGCGCAGGAGCTGGAAGTCCATCCCGTGGCCCACGAGGAACCCCCCGGTCCACTGCTCGCCGAGGCGTCCGAGCGCGTCCTCGTTCTCGTCGCAGACGGTGACGTCCCAGTTCGACGCCTGGAGCTGCTGCGCGACCGCCGAGCCGACGCGCCCACACCCGATCACGATTGCCTTCATGCGAGCGCCAGCGTACTCCGTGGGACTACGTTGCTGCGAGTTCCTCGTCCATCACCGTCTGCGGGAAGGCGACGATCAGCACCTCGCACGGTGCCTTGCGGAGCACGTAGTCCACGGTCGGCGAGAAGAAGCGGGACTGCCGCCGCCAGCGCGGCGCCGACCCGAGCACGATCAGGTCGGCCTCGAGCTCGTGGGCGCATTCGACGATCGCGGCGCCGATCGCACGCGCCCGGACGGTCGTCCCATCGACGGCCACGGAATGCTCGGCCCCGAGCAGCCTCGCCTCCGCCAGTGACTCCTCGGCCCGCTCGTCCTCGTCGTGGAGCGCCGCGTCGAGCGGCAGCTCGAGCGGCACGCGGATGACGTGCAGTGCGTGCACCTTGGCCTCCGGATCGCTGGCCAGCTTGATCGCCGTCGCGAGCATCTCCTCGCCGATGATCCCGAGCTTCATCGGAACGAGGATCGACGTGAACCGGACCGTCGCCTCGCCCGGCCGCTCGTCCGGGGCGATCACCTTCTCCATCAGCCCCTCGCCGTGGGCGTGGCGGACGGCGACGAAGACGACGAGGCCGATCGCGAGCCAGACCGGCCCCGCGTAGCGGGCGGCCGGATGGGTCGCGAGCGCGATCACGAAGATCGTGCCCGTCCCGATCGCGCCGACGACCGAGGGCACCGGAATCGCGGCGCTGCCGACGCGCACGTTGAGCGGCACGCGATACGGCCGCACCAGGTCGGGCTCGCTGATGCGCAGCTTGATCACCGCGAGCTGGGCTGCGGTGAACGCGATCAGCACACCGAACGAGAACAGGCTGGCGAGCGCCGCGACGTCGTGATGCAGGAACGACGTCGCAACGACGATCCCGGACGAGATGACTGCCGCAGAGACGATCGCCTGGGGCGAGACGTGGGCGCGGCGGCTCAGACGACCGAAGCTGCGCGGCAGCTGGCCGTGCTCTCCGAGGGAGTATGCGAGCCGGGCGGAGCCCGAGATCGACGTCGTCACTGCGACGAGCAGGATCAGGGCGCCGGTGATGCCGACGTAGAACTCGAGCACACCGCCGAGACCGCCCGTGAGCTGGTCGCCGATGCTGTGCGCGACGCCGAGGAGCGGCGAGCGGATCCACCGGCCGCCGAGCTCGGTATGCGGGCCCGGGAACGCCGACAGGGCGACCACGGCGATCGCGACGTACATCGTCACCACCGTCGCGATCCCGCCGAACACCGAGCGCGGCAGGTCGACGCCCGGGCGGCGCGCCTCCGCGGCCAGATTGGCCACCGTCTCGAGACCGGTGAAGGCGAGCATCGCAAGCGGGAGCGCGAAGGCGAGCGAATGCCAGGTCGGATTCGTGCCGAGCGACGTGCCCTGCGTCAGGGCGTGCGGGGAGAAGACGAGCGCGAAGCCGAGGATGACGAGGAGCAACTGGGTGAGGAGGTCGAGGGCCGGGACGACGATGCCGACGCCGTAGAGCGACGGCCGCCGCACGAGACGCAGCAGCGCAACGACGGCGATCACGGCGACCGCGACGACGACGTCCCACGGGTTGCGGTCGAGCGCCGACACGCCGAGCGCACCGGACAGATAGTGCGGCAGGAAGAGCGCGGAGAGGGCGATCACGATCAGGTAGTCGAGGAAGAGCGCCCAGCCGGTCAGGAATCCGGCGAGATCGTTCGACGCGCGGCGCACGAAGGTCGCGGCACCGCCCGTCTCGGGGAGAGCCGCGGTGCCTTCGGCGTAGGAGAGCGAGACGATCAGGAAGAGCAGACCGACACCGAGCAGGACGAGGGGTGTGAAGCCGAGCGCGTGCGCCGCGACGATCCCGAGCGCGAAGTAGATCGAGGAGGCGATCTCCCCGTACGCGACGGAGAAGAGGGCGCGCGCGTCGAGCTCGCGGCGGAGGCCCGGCAGCTTGCGGGCCAACTAGCTCCTCCTCCTCAGCATCAGCAGACGGCCGACGCCGGCGGCGACGAAGAGCACGCCGAGGATCAGGCCGACCCCGAAGCCGTGGACGAGCGTGAGCACGATCATCGTCAAGCCGAGCAGGATCATCGCAAGTGCCAGGAACGTCACCAGGCCGTGGTAGGTGCTCATCTGACCGTCTTCCCGGCTGCGACCATGACGCGGGACGGCGAGTGCTTGAGGACGAAGTCCACCGTGCCGCCGAAGATCGTCTTGTGCTGGCCGCGGCGTGCGCCCAGCACGATGATCTCCGCACCACGGCGCTCGGCCTCCTCGATGATCGCCCGCCCCGCATTTCGCGCCCGGACGACGCGCTCGACGACCCGTACGCCGTAGGGCTCGGCGACCGCACGTGCCTCGTCGAGCAGCTCGTCGGCGTCCTCGAGCTCCTCGGTCAGATCGGCGTCGAGCGGCAGCTCGAGCGGCACGACCACGACGCGGAGCAGCACGATGCGGCCCGCCCGCTCGGTCGCCAGCTGCGCCGCGAGCTCGACCGCCTCGCGAGACTCGGCGCCTGCGACGATCGGCACGAGGATCGAACGGTACTCGAGCGCGAGCGCGGCGCCGAGCGGCACGGGAGCGCGCATCGTCGTGGTCAGAGGCAGGTGCTGTGAGCGCCGGTAGAGCACGTAGAAGACGAAGCCCGCCGCGAGCCAGGCGAAGCCGGCGTACCGGGTCGGCGCGTCCTGCACCACGACGACGAGCCAGGCAGCGCCGGTTCCGAGACCGCCGACGATCGCGAACAGCGGCCAGTCGATCCCCCCGATCTTGAGGTTCGGCCGCGCCTCCCATTCGAGTTCCTTCCCCTGGGCGCGCACGCGCAGCGCGACGATCGAGGCATGCGCGATCGTGAACGAGAGCATCGCGCCGAAGGCGTACATCCGGCCGAGGAAGTCGACCTTTCCGGAGAGGATGAAGACCGTCGGGCCGACGGCTCCGAACACGATCAGCGCGAGCCACGGCGTCTTCAGCTTCGGATGCAGTCTCCGAAACATCTCGGGCAGCTGCCGGTGGCTCGACATCGCATAGGTGATTCGCGACGCCCCGATCACACCCGCATTGGTCGCGATGAACAGGATCGTCGCGGCCAGGATCCCGACATAGACCTTTGCGGTGGCGAGCACGTACCCGTGCAGCCCGAGGTTCTCGACGAGGCCGAGCACCGGGTCGTTCTTGAAGCCGAGCGGCGGGCTCTCCCCGAGCTTGGTGACGTAGCGCCCGTCGACATGCACGACCGGCATCGCCGAGAGCGCGATCCACGGCAGCGTGAAGTAGATGGCGAAGACCGCGATCGCCACCCACGAGATCGCACGCGGAATCGAGCGCACGGGGTCGCGCGCCTCCTCCGCCAGGTTGGAGACCGTCTCGATCCCGGTGTAGGCGATCATGGCCACCGGGATCGCGAGCAGGAATGCGCTCCAGGTCGGCGCCACACCCAGATGAACGTTGGCGCGCAGCACGTGCGGATGGAAGATCAGGAAGAAGCCGAGACCGACGAGCAGGAGCTGCGTCGCGAAGTCGATCACCGCGAGAAAGATGTTGAGGTTGGCGGCCTCCTTGATCCCCACGATGTTGATCCCGACGAGGACCCACGTCAGCACGATCCCGACCGCGATGTCCCACGGGTTCGTCCGCAGCGGCTCCCAGAAGATCGAGAGGTAGTGCGGGACGAAGATCACCGAGATCGCGACGGTGATCACGTAGTTGAGCATCTGGGCCCAGGCCGCGAAGAACGAGACGAGCTCGTTGAAGGCGTGCCGCGCGAAGCTCGACGACCCCCCGGCCTCGGGGTAGCGGACGGTGCCCTCGGCATACGTCGCCGCCGTCGCCGCGAAGATCAGGCCGCTGATGATGAAGACGATCGGCGTGAGGCCGAGCGCGATCCCGGCCGTCAGCCCGAGCGCGTAGTAGATCGACGACCCGACGTTGCCGTAGGCGGTCGCGAAGAGCGCCGGGGCGCCGAGGACGCGCTCCAGGCCGTGACTCTGTCTCCGCCGCCGTGGCACGACGGCGAAGACTACGTCCCTAGCGGAACAGCTGGTAGGGCACCGACGAGAGGATCACGTGCCGCTCGAAGAGCAGGATCCGCTTGATGTAGAGCGCGCGCTGGTTGTGGAGCACGCGCGCCCAGCCCCGAACCACCATCTCGGGCATGACCACGTTGACCACCGTGTCTGGATCGGCGGTCAGTTCGCGGATGTAGGCCCGGAGCGGCGTGCCGATGTCACGGTACGGCGCGTCGCTGAGATCCAGCGGCAGCGTGAGTCCCGCACGCTGCCACTCGCCCCTGAACCGCTCGGCGTCCTCGCCGTCGAAAGCGAACGAGACCGCCCGCACATCGTCGACCCCGAGTGACTGCGCGTAGCTGATCGCCCGCATCGCACCGGCATGAACGTTCGCAAGTAGGACACGCACGACGAGCCTCTTCGGAACGTGCCCTTCGGGCCTGCGCTGCGCCGTCACCACCGGCACGTCGGTCACGACAACGCCCGGCTCGGAGATGAGCCGTAACTTGAGCCGGAACGACGTTCGCCCGGCCGCGGAGAGCAGGGACTGCCGCTTGAACTGCTCGGGGATGACGACGCTGACGAAATCCGACTCGCCGCGCGGCAGGCGCCAGACCTCTTCGAGCAGGGCCTGCATCCGGCCCTCTTCCGTCCCGAGGATCTCGAGCTTCGGCTCCTCCTGCGCAAAGTCCCACCAGCGCGCGCGAATCCCCGGGTCGGTGTGTTTGCCCGGCGCGAGCAACGCACGGACCGCACGCTCGCTGCCGATCGACCGGGCGTACCAGAGCGCGCCTTCGGTCGCGACGTCGAGCGACTCGACCCAGAGCAGGGTCTGGTTGGTCGGCTCGCCCGCTGTGCGAACGGCACTCACCCCGACGCGGAGGCGCCGCGCAAACCGCCGATAGTGGCGGTTGATCCCGAGAAATGCGAGAACGAGGAGTGGGATCGCGACCATCACGATCCACGCGCCCTCGGCGAACTTCGTCCAGACCACGATCAGCGTGACCATGCCCGTCGCGCAAGCACCGACGGTGTTGATCGCGCCCTTCAGCCGCCACCCCTGGTCTCTGGTGCGCAGCCAGTAGCGAGTCATTCCAAGCTGCGAAAGCGTGAACGCCGTGAAGACGCCGATCACGTAGAGATGGATCAGCGAGTTGACGTTGGCATCGTAGGCCCAGAGGAGAGCGGAGGCGATTCCAGCCAATACGAGGATGCCGTTCGAGAACACGAGGCGGTCGCCGAGGTTCGTGAACTGCCGGGCGAAGTACCGATCGCGGGCCAGCAGCGCCGCGAGCCGCGGGAACCCCTGGAACGACGTGTTGGCTGCCAGCACGAGCACGGCCAGGGTCAGGATCTGGATCGCCCAGTACATGAACGCACCGGTCGATCCTGCGGGGAAGACACCGCGCGCGAGCTCGGACAGGACGGACGGGGTGCCGGTCTGTGTTGGCAGGGCATGCATCTGCACGGCGAGCCACGAGACGCCGACGAACATTGCAATCGCGATCGTGCCCAGAATTGCGAGGGTCTTGGCCGCATTCCGGCCGTGCGGGCGCCGGAAGGCGTTGACGCCGTTTGCGATCGCCTCCACGCCGGTCAGCGCGGTCGAGCCGGATGCGAAGGCCCGCAGCAGCACGAAGATCGTGACGGCCCCCACACCCGCGGTCATCGGATGGGGAACGACCGCGCGGGGGCAGGTTCCCGAGGCGCACCGTGCGAAGCCGGTGGCGAGCAGGATGAAGATCGACGTGACGAATGCGTACGTCGGCAACGCGAACAGCACCCCCGCCTCCTTGACCCCGCGGAGATTCGCGAACGAGATCAGAGCCACGCAGGCGAGCGAGAGGATGAGCTCGTGCCCGCGAAGCACCGAAACCGCAGAGGTGAGCGCGAGAACTCCGGCCGCCACCGATACGGCAACCGTCAGCACGTAGTCGGTGAGCAAGGCCGCGGCGGCGACCAGACTCGGCATGCGGCCGAGATTCTCCTTCGAGACGATGTACGCACCTCCGGAGCTCTGGTAGACCATGACCGTCTGCCGGTACGAGGCGACGACGATTGCGAGCAGCACCGCAATCGCGATGGAGATCGGGAAGACATCGTGCGCTGCGCCGGCCGAGGCCGCGACGAGCACGACCATTGCGGCCTCGGTCGCGTAGGCAACCGACGAGAGAGGATCCGAAGCGAAGATCGGTAGGGCGAGCCACTTCGGGAGGAGCGTCTCCTCCATCTGGTGGGACGACATCGGACGGCCGACGACGTATCGCTTGAGCCGAGGCACGCCCGGAGGAAGCTACAGCGTCAGGCGGCGAGAACCGGGGTCGGGCGAAGAACGATCGTCTCCGCCGGCGCGTTGGTGAGGATCCACGCCAGTTCCTTCGCATTGAAGCTGGGGGCGGGCGCGACGATTCGCTCGAAGCTCTCGACGTCCCACAACCGTCGGAGCGCGTGGGTCAGCGAGCGCCCTTTCTCGATCCTCGCGTCGACCGGGACACCGGCGCGCAGCGCCGCGTGCTCGACCGCTTCGAGCAGCGGAACGGCGACTGCGACCTGGTCGCGCCGGGGCGCCTCCTCCGGGTACTGCAGGGGCACGACGAGCAGGTAGGCGGCGACGAGCGTCGACTCCTGCGCGCGGGCGATGCGAATCGCAGCGTCCAGCACGGTCGGGTCGAGCGCGCCCGAGAACGGGACCAGGATGCGCCCCTTCCCGTCGTACCGAGCCCGTGGCCGGCGGGCGCGATAGACGAGCACGACGGCGCCGGCGAGCACGAGGACGACGACCAGCGCGGGAATCATCTGTGCTCCTCGCGGTCGGCGCGATTCGCGATCACGCGGATGTCGATCCCGGGGAGCTCTCGCACCAGAGCCGAGACCAGCGATCCGCGCAGGATCTCGCGGCGGCGGCTCTCGTTCGGCGTTCCCACGAGCACGTACGTCGATCCGCGCTCACTGACAACGCGCCGGACGGTCTCGACGAGGCTGTCACCTTCCTCCTCGAGGAAGTGAGCTCCGAGCACGACGGCCAGCCGGCGCAGCGCCGCCAGCTGCACCTGCTCGTCACCGCTCATTTCGTGGCCGCGGCCGCGCACCCACAGGGCGTCGAGCGGCGCACCGAGGCGCTCGGCCGAGCGCCAGGCGCGACGGAGGATCCGCTGCGACCGCGGCTCGGGCGTGACGAGCGCAAGCACCCGTTCTGCCACCGCTTGGGCGCTCAGCGGGTCGAGCACGACCGCCTGCCGCCGCGCCCCGACGCCCTCGGCCACCTCCCGCAGTGCGAGCTCGCGCAGCGCCGACAGACGGTCGGTGCGGAAGAAGTTGTCGAGCGCGACACCGGCGCGCTCGGGCGAATAGACCTTGCCGGCGCGCAGTCGCTCCTGCAGCGCCTCGGGTGTCAGGTCGACGAGCACGACCTCGTCGGCGTCCTCGAGCACCTTGTCCGGGAACGTCTCGCGGACGCGGACGTCGGTCAGCTCGGCGATCGCGTCGTTCAGGCTCTCGAGATGCTGGATGTTGACCGTCGAGATCACGTCGATCCCCGTCGCGAGCACCTCGTCGATGTCCTGCCAGCGCTTCTCGTTGCGTGCTTCCGGAACATTCGTGTGGGCGAGCTCGTCGATCAGGGCCAGCTCCGGTGCGCGACGGACGACTGCGTCGACGTCCATCTCCTCGAGCTCGAGGCCGCCGTGGCTCGAGCGCAGCCGCGGCACCTGCTCGAGCCCGTCTGCAAGGGCGGTGGTCTCGGGGCGGTCGTGAGGCTCCAGGTAGCCGACGACGACGTCTCTCCCGTCGGCGTGCGCCGACCGCCCTTCCTGCAGCATGCGGTAGGTCTTGCCGACACCCGCCGCCATCCCCAACAGGATCCGATAGCGGCCGCGCATTGCGTCCGACCCTACGCCCCGAAGACGTTGTACACGATCAGGTCGATCAGCTTGATCCCGACGAACGGCAGGATCATGCCGCCCAGACCGTAGATCAGCAGATTGCGGCGCAGCAGTGCCGTCGCGCCGATCGCGCGGTACTTGACCCCCTTGAGAGCCAGCGGAATCAGCGCCGGGATGATCAGCGCGTTGAAGATGATCGCCGAGATGATCGCGCTCTGCGGACTGCCGAGGTGCATGATGTTGAGCTTCTGCAGCGGTCCATGCTCGCCGGGATGCGCCGCATAGGTGAAGGCGAACATCGCGGGCAGGATCGCGAAATACTTCGCGACGTCGTTCGCGATCGAGAACGTCGTCAATGCGCCCCGCGTGATGAGCAGCTGCTTGCCGACCTCGACGATCTCGATCAGCTTCGTCGGGTTCGAGTCGAGGTCGACCATGTTCCCGGCCTCCTTCGCAGCGGACGTGCCGGTGTTCATGGCGACACCGACATCTGCCTGGGCGAGCGCAGGCGCGTCGTTCGTGCCGTCGCCGGTCATTGCGACCATCCGCCCCTTCGACTGCTCCTCCTTGATCAGTGCCATCTTCGTCTCCGGCGTCGCCTCGGCGAGAAAGTCGTCGACCCCGGCTTCCTGCGCGATCACTGCAGCCGTCACGCGATTGTCGCCGGTGATCATGACCGTCCGGATGCCCATCCGACGGAGCTCGTCGAAGCGCTCGTCCATGCCGCCCTTGACGATGTCCTTCAAGTGAACGACGCCGAGCGCGAAGTTGTCCTTCGCGACGACGAGCGGTGTGCCGCCCTGCTCCGCCACGCCTTGCACGATCCGGTCAAGATCGGCCGGGGCGCTTCCGCCCTGCTCGGCGATGAAGCGCTTGACCGCATCACCGGCTCCCTTCCGGATCAGCGTGCCGTTCATGTTCACGCCGCTCATACGGGTCGTCGCGCTGAACGGAACGAACTCGTGCTCGCCGAGGATCCGCTCGCGCAGGCCGAAGCGCTCCTTGGCCAGAACGACGATCGAACGGCCCTCCGGGGTCTCGTCGGCGAGCGACGCGAGCTGAGCGACCTCGGCGAGCTCGTGCTCGTCGACCCCTTCGATGGGCAGGAATTCGGAGGCCTGCCGGTTGCCGAGCGTGATCGTGCCGGTCTTGTCGAGCAGCAGCACATCGACGTCACCCGATGCCTCGACCGCGCGGCCCGACATCGCGAGCACGTTCCGCTGCACGAGCCGGTCCATGCCCGCGATTCCGATCGCGGACAGGAGAGCGCCGATCGTCGTCGGGATCAGCGCGACGAGCAGCGCGATCAGGACTGTCTGCGAGGTCGGAGTGCCCGCGTAGATCGAGTAGGGGCGCAGCGTCGCCACCGCGGCGACGAACGTGATGGTCAGACCCGAGAGCAGGATGTTGAGCGCGATCTCGTTCGGGGTCTTGCGCCGCTCGGCGCCCTCCACGAGGGCGATCATGCGATCGAGGAACGACTTGCCAGGTTCCTGCGTGACCTCGATCACGAGCCTGTCGGAAAGCAGCTTCGTGCCGCCGGTCACCGCCGAGCGGTCGCCGCCAGATTCGCGGATCACCGGTGCAGATTCGCCGGTGATCGCCGACTCGTCCACGGAGCCGACACCCTCGATGATCTCGCCGTCGGCCGGGATGACCTCTCCGGCCTCGACGACGACGACGTCACCGCGCTGCAACTCGGCGGCCGGAACCGACCGGCCGTCGCGGAGGTTCGCATTCGTGGTCGTCCGCGTCGCGCGAAGCGCATTCGCCTGTGCCTTGCCGCGGCCTTCGGCGATCGCTTCCGCGAAGTTTGCGAACAGCACGGTCAGCCAGAGCCAGATGGCGATTGTGGCGACGAACCAGAGGCCGCTCGTCTGTCCACGGAAGAGATCGAGGAAGAAGATCCCGGTCGTGATCACACTCCCGAGCTCGACGATGAACATCACCGGGTTCCGCACCTGAGAACGCGGGTCGAGCTTCGGGAACGAGTCGCGGACCGCGGCGAGCACCAGGTCCCGCGAAAAAACACTGCCGCGTGCGCCGGCCATTGGTTACTTCCCTCCGAGGTTGTCGAGCGCGAGATTGAGCTCGAGGACGTTCACGCCGGGCTCCCCGAGGAAGCCGAGGCTGCGCCCATCCGTGTTGTCCTTGATCAGCTTCTGCACGGTCGCGAGAGGCACGTTGCGAGCCGCAGCGATGCGGCGCGACTGCAGTGCGGCGTTCGCGGGCGAGATGTCCGGGTCGATCCCGGACGCCGAGGTCGTCACGGCGTCGACCGGAATGTCGCCGATCTTCAAGCCGGGGTTGTACGGCCCCTCGAGCTTCAGGATCGCAGCTGCCGCCGCCTTGACGTTCTTCGCGAGCTCGGAGCTCGTCGGGCCGAGGTTCGCGAAGGTCGTCGCGCCGGCGTTGTACGCGGGCGCCGTCGCGGACGGGCGTGGGTGGAAGTACCTGGGCGCCGTGAAGTCCTGCGCGGCGAGACGCGAGCCGACGACGACACCGTTCCGGGTGATCAGGCTCCCGTTCGCCTTGTTCTTGAAGGCGACCTGAGCGAAGCCGGTCATCACGATCGGGTAGACGAAGCCGAAGACCAGCGTCGTCAGCACGATCGCGATCAGAGAACGTCCGAGCGCGCGCATCAGTGCATCAACCCCTCGACGATCGGCCCGAGTGTCAGCGCGGGAAAGATCATGAGCCCGGCCGTCAGCGCGATCACGCCGACGAGCAGGACGACGAACGTCGGACCGTCGGTCCGGAACGTGCCGGCCGAGGCGGGCACCGCCTTCTTCTTCGCGAGCGATCCGCCGAGCGCGAGCGCGGCGATCAGCGGCACGAACCGGCCGAGGTAGAGCGCGACGACGCCCAACTGGGCGGAGAAGCTCGTCGCGCCGAAGCCGGCGAACGCGCTGCCGTTGTTGTTCGACTGCGAGTCGTAGGCGTAGAGCGTCTCGGTGAAGCCGTGAACACCGCTGTTGTAGATCGACGCGAGGCCGGAGTGGGTCGAGATCGAGATCGCCGTCAATGTCAGCACCATCGTCGGCACGAACAGCGCGCCGACGGCCGCGATCTTCATCTCCCGCGCCTCGATCTTCTTCCCGAGCCACTCGGGTGTCCGCCCGACCATCAGACCGGCCACGAAGACGGCGATCAGGATGTAGAAGAACATCCCGTAGAGCCCCGACCCGACCCCGCCGAAGATCACCTCACCGAGGAAGAGGTTGATGAGCGGCACCGCGCCTCCGGCCGGCGTCTGGGCATCGAAGCCCCCGTTGACCGAGCCGTTCGAGGCGTCGCTCGTCGCGACGGTCCAGACGGAGGTGTTCGCAAGCCCAAAGCGGACCTCCTTGTCGGACATGTTGCCGCCCGACTGGCCGCTGCCCTGCGTAATGTTGACGCCCGACTGGCGCAGAACGGCCGACCCGTGCTGTTCCGCCGGCAGATTCACCGCGACGCCGAGCGCGAAGACGATGAACATCGCGATGAACACCATCAGCGCGTGACGACGGGCGAAGACGAGCCTGCCGAACATGAACACCTGCCCTGCCGGGATCAGCAGGATGGCGAGCATCTCGAGGAAGTTCGAGAAGCCGTTCGGGTTCTCGAACGGGACGGATGAGTTCGAGTTGTAGAAGCCGCCGCCGTTCGTGCCGAGCTGCTTGATCGCGATCTGCGAGGCGGCCGGCCCGCGCGCGATGGTCTGGTGGGCGCCCTGCAACGTCGTAGCCGTCGCATGGCCGTGGAAGGTCTGCGGCACGCCCTGTGAGATGAGCAGCACTGCCAGGACGATCGAAAGCGGTAGCAGTATGTAGACGAGCGACCGGTAGAGATCCCGCCAGAAGTTCCCGAGCTGGCTGCTCGAGCGGCGGGCGATTCCGCGCACGACTGCGATCAGCACGGCCATCCCCACCGCTGCCGAGACGAAGTTCTGGACGGCGAGGCCGGCCATCTGCGTCAAGTACGACATCGTGTACTCGCCGCCGTAGTACTGCCAGTTCGTGTTGGTGACGAAGCTCGCTGTCGTGTTGACGGCGATGTGCGGCGCAACGCCCTTCATGTGATCCGGGTTCAGGAACAGGTGACCCTGGAGACGCTGGATCGCGTACAGCAGGCCACTGAAGGCAACGCTGAAGATGAGGACCGTCTTCGCGTAGGACTTCCAGTCCTGTTCGTCGCCGCTGTCGCGCCCGAGGAGCCGGAGGAGGACACGCTCGACTGGATCCAGCTTCTCGCGCGAGTACGCACGGGCCATGAAGATCCCGAGCGGATACCCGAGCGCGACGAGCACGACGCCGTAGAAGATGACCTGCGCGAGCCCCTCGCGGCTCACCTAGAAGCGCTCCCCGCGGAAGAGCGCGTAGACGAGGTACGCCAGGACGAGGATCGACATGACGAGCCCGAACGCGTCGGCAGCCGACATCAGACCTTCTCCATCACGAAGAGGAAGAAGAAGCAGAACGCGAAGCACACCGCAGCAATGCCGAGCGCGGCCAGATCGAACATCAGCGAGCCTCCAGCTCGTCGAGGACGGCGTGCAGGCACGACTCGACATCGTCCAGTTCGGTGAAGAGACAGCTGCCCGGGCTCGTCAGGAGCTCGTTGACTGCGAGCATCCCGGCAGCGGCGACAGGCTGGTCGTCGAGCAGACGCGCCTCGATCGCTTCGAGCAGACCAATGTGCGGGCGAAGCTGGCCGGTGCGGAGCGGTGCAGCGCCCGGGAGCTTCGTGCCGTCGAGCTCACCGAGCACGCCGCGAAGCGAGCGAGCGCAGAGCTTGCGCTCACGCGGGGCCGTCAGCTCGTCGACGCGCCACTGAAAACGGCTGTCGAAACCGTGCCGGATCCAGTAGTCGGCTTCCGTCCTGGCGCGGCGGCGTTCCAGCCACGCGCGCGGATGAACCATCGTTGCCACGCCCTCGAAGGTAGGACGCGCCGCATCAAGGAGGCCTCAAGCCTGCGGGACTCGGCCTTAAAGCTTCCTCAAGATTCGTTCGGATCGACCAGCCGGTAGCCGGCTCCCGGCTCGGTCAGCACATAGCGCGGCCGGGAGGGATCCGGCTCGATCTTCGCCCGCAGATGCGACACGTAGACGTGCAGGTAATGGGCCTCGACCTGGTACGCCGGGCCCCAGACCTCTCGCAGCAGCATCCGGTGCGTCAGCAGCTTGCCGCGATTCTGGGCGAGGACGCGAAGCAGGTCGAACTCGTGCGGCGTGAGCTTGACCCTTTCCCCGTTGCGAGTCACCAATCGCCCGGGCACGTCGATCCGCAGTTCCCCCACCTCGATCACCGGCCCCGGCTCGGGCGCCGACCGCCGGAGCACGGCCCGCAGGCGCGCAAGCAATTCGTCGACGCTGAACGGCTTCGTGACGTAGTCGTCCGCCCCCGCGTCGAGAGCGGCGATCTTCTCCCGCTCCTCGCCGACGGCGGAGAGCACGATCACGGGAGCCTCCGTCCACGTCCGGAGCTCACGGCAGACGTCCGTGCCGCTCCCGTCGGGAAGCACGAGGTCGAGGATCACCGCCGCCGGTGGATGCGCGGCGGCAGCCGCGAGCGCGGTCTCGGCCGTGTCCGCGGTGTCGACCTCGAAGCCTGCGCCCCGGAGAGTCGTGCCGAGCGCGCGCAGGATCTGCGGCTCGTCGTCGACCACGAGAACACGCTGCTTCATGCAGGCAGCTCCACCGGAGCCTCGACGACGGGGAGCGCAAGCGCGAACGTCGCGCCCTGCCCCGGCCGTGACTCCGCCCAGAGACGTCCGCCGTTGGCGGCCGCGAAACCCCGGGCGATCGCGAGACCCAGACCGGCGCCGGAGCGCTGGTCGCTGCCGCTGCCGCTGCGATAGAACGGCTCGAACACCCGGTCCAGCTCGTTCTCCTCCAGTCCGGGGCCCTGGTCGACGACCCGCACGATCGCCTCCTGCCGGGTCGCGGTGATCCGAACGTGCACATGGGCTTCCGCAGGCGAGAACTTCAACGCGTTCTCGACCAGGTTCGCCAGGACGCGCTGGATCTGGACGGGGTCGACGTTGACGAACGGGCTCTCGCCCGCGAGGTCGACTCGATCGCTGCCCGGAAGGTCCTGCACCGCCTCGCGAACGAGGTCGTCGAGCGACCAGACCTCGGCCTCCGGCTCCGCCCCGCCCGCCTCGAGCCGCGAGAGGTCGAGCAGATCACCGACCAGCCGGCCGAGGCGCTCGGCGTCGACGGCGATCGTGTCGAGCAGCTCGCGGCGGTCCTCGTCGCTGAAGACGAGCGTCTCGCTGCGCAGCGCGCCGATCGCGGTCGTGATCCCCGTGAGCGGTGAGCGGAGGTCGTGCGAGACGGCGCGGAGCAGCGCGGTCTTGACAAGGTCGCTGCGGCGCAGCGTCTCGGCCTCGAGCGCCTCCTGCTCCAGGCGGCTGCGGTCGAACGCAACCGCGAGCAGCGCCGCGAGCGCCGGCAGGAAGCGCTGCCGCACGGCGAGGTTCGGGTCCGCATCGGGCGGGGCGTAGAGCGTGCCGACCGTGCGGCCCTCGACCTCGAGGGCAATCGGGGCGTCGGAGCCCCGGCGCCTCGGCGGCCCCAGCTCGACCTCGGCGCGCGGGATCCCCAGCACGGCAGCCGCCTGCTCCCCGACCCAGCCGAGCTCGGTCTCGAGCGGCTGTCCGCCGAGGAGATGCGTCGCGATCTCGGCGAGCAGCGACGACTCCCGTTCGCGTTGCTCGGCGTCCGCCGCCCGGCGCCGGTTGCGGGCCGCGAGCTCGCTGACGACGACGGCGGTCGCGGAGTAGGCCAGCAGCGCGAACCAGTTCGTGGAGTCGACGAGCGTGAACGTGTGAACCGGCGGCAGGAAGAACCAGTTGAAGGCCAGCATGCTCGCGACCGCCACCGGCAGCGACCACCGAAGCCCCCACGCGATCGCGACCGGGAGCACCGCGAAGACGTAGAGGACACCGAGGCTGAGCGTGGGTGCAAACGGCTCGAGCGCCCAGACGAGCAGCGTGGCGACGGTCACGGCGGCGACCGAGCCGGCAAGCTTCACGACCATGCCGGGACGGTACTCCGTCAGAGGCCGAGAACGGTGACCACCAGCAGAGCCAGCGACAGTCTCCCGAGCTTCCCGCCGGCGCGACCGACCACGTCGCCGCCGAGAATCAGTGACAGGTGCAGTACACGCGGCTGCGCGATCGCGGCCATCGCGTGAGCCTACGCCGCTGCGCGGGGGACGAGCCCCCGCGCAGCGTTCAGTGTCGGTTAACGCGCCGGCTCAGCCGTGGATCGAGATGAGCAGCGGAATGATCAGGATCGCGACGATGTTCGTGATCTTGATCATCGGGTTGATCGCCGGGCCTGCGGTGTCCTTGTACGGGTCGCCGACAGTGTCGCCGGTGACGGATGCGGCGTGCGCCTCCGAGCCCTTGCCGCCGTAGGCGCCGTCCTCGATCGACTTCTTCGCGTTGTCCCAGGCGCCGCCGCCTGACGTCATCGCGATCGCAAGGAAGAGGCCGGTGACGATGGTGCCGATCAGCAGGCCGCCGAGCATCTTGACGCTGATGATCCCGACGACGATCGGGAAGCCGATCGGGATCAGCGCCGGCGCGAGCATCGACTTGATCGCCGACCCCGTGACGATGCTGACCGCGCGGCTGTAATCGGGCTTCTCGGTGTAGTCCATGATCCCGGGGTGCTCGCGGAACTGGCGGCGCACCTCCTGCACGACCAACCCGCCCACCCGACCGACCGCCTGCATGGCGAGCGACGCGAACAGGAACGGCATCAAGCCGCCGAGGAAGAGGCCCGAGATCACCCAGGGATCGGACAGGGTGAAGATCGTCGGGAGCCCCTGGTCGGCGAGCCCGGTCGTGTACGAGTCGAACAGGATGAGCGCGGCGAGTGCCGCCGAGCCGATCGCATAGCCCTTGGTCACCGCCTTGGTCGTGTTGCCGACGGCATCGAGCGGATCGGTGATCGCGCGCACGCCCTCGGGCAGGTCGGCCATCTCGGCGATGCCGCCCGCGTTGTCGGTCACCGGTCCGTAAGCGTCGAGCGCGACGATGAGGCCGGTCATCGACAGCTGCGCCATCACGGCGACGCCGATGCCGAACAGGCCGGCGAAGTGTTGCGCGACGAGGATGCCGGCGACGATCACGATCACCGGAGCCGCCGTCGCCTGCATGCCCATCGCGAGGCCTTCGATGATGTTCGTCGCGTGCCCGGTCTGCGACGCCTTGGCGATCGCCTTGACCGGGTTCCAGCGGGTGCCGGTGTAGTACTCGGTGATCGCAACCAGGAGAAACGTGACCACGAGCCCGACGACCGCCGACGCGTACAGGTCGGTGAAGCCGTACCGGCCCGTGTCGAAGCCCATCGTGACCGGGATGAAGCCGACGGCCGACAGGATCGTCGCGGCCAGCACGGCCTTGTAGAGCGCGTTGATGACCGCGTTCTCGCCCTTGCCCAGCCGCGCGAAGAAGGTGCCGAGCACGGATGCGACGGCGGAAACGCCGCCGAGCGCGAGCGGATAGAGGTAGAGCTTCTCGATCGGGAAGTGGGTGCCGAGAAGCATCACTGCGACCGCCGTGACGGCGTAGGTCTCGAACAGGTCGGCCGCCATGCCGGCGCAGTCGCCGACGTTGTCGCCGACGTTGTCGGCGATCACGGCGGCGTTCCGCGGGTCGTCCTCGGGGATGCCGGCCTCGAGCTTGCCGACGAGGTCGGCGCCGACGTCGGCGGCCTTCGTGAAGATGCCGCCGCCGAGCCGTGCGAACACCGAGATCAAGGAGCCGCCGAAGGCGAGCCCGACGAGGTCGTGGATCGCCGACGAGGGCGTGTGGTTCAGACCTGCCGTGAGGAACCAGTAGTACCCGGAGACGCCGCCAAGCCCGAGACCGACGACGAGGAGGCCCGTCACCGAGCCGGCACGGAAGGCGACGTTGAGCGCCGGCGCGAGACCGTTGCGCGCGGCCTCGGCCGTGCGGGCGTTCGAGCGCACGGCGACGTTCATGCCGATGAAGCCGGCGGCCGCCGAGAGCACGGCACCGATGAGGAAACCGAAGGCGGTGCCCCAGCCGAGCTTGTCGTAGACCCCGAGCAGGATGAACGGCGCGATCGCGACGATCGCGATCGTCCTGTACTGCTTCTTCAGATACGCCGCGGCGCCTTCCTGGACGGCCGCGGAGATCTCCCGCATCCGCTCGTTCCCGGCCGGCTGCTTGAGCAGCCACCAGATCAGGTACAGCCCGTACGCCACGGCCACGCCGGCCCCGACGAGGCCGACGAGCACGGCGTGATGCATGAACCAATCCATCCGTTTCGCTCCCTCACAAAGTCAAGCGCCGAAGGGCTTCGGCGCGGGCGATTATGTATCACAAGCTCCGGGGAGCCTAGATGGTTGATCGGCAAATGCCGTCGTTGCGGGGCCCCCGGCCGCGGCGGCGTCGATTTGCCGATCAACCATCTAAGGGTTGACGGCCTCCGAGTAGGCCAACTGCAGCCGGGTCAGGGCCAGGGCCAGGTCGTCCGCCAGCTCGCCCTCCAGGTGGGGCACGAGCGCCCCGAGGGCGTCGATCGCCTTGCGCGCCTGCGCGAAATCCCGCCGCTCCAGCTTGGCGTAGGCCAGGCTCGCGATCGTCGAGGCGGCCGAGACGAGGAACTGCTCGACGCTGAACGACGCCAGCTGGGCCTGCAGGGCCTCGACGTCGATCTCGTCGTTCGACTCGTCAGGCATCGGATCTCGACCCCGCCGGCTCGCCCACCCGCACCTGTTCGGAATAGATCTCCTCGAGGGTGGCGCCCTCCTCGAACCGGGCGATCTGGCGCTCCGCGGCGTTGCGGCCGGGCAGGTTCAGGAACGCCGACGCACCGATCTCGCCCGCGACGGGCGAGACCCACTCGAGCAGCTGCTCGATGCGCGCGCGCGCGTGGACCTGCTCGCCGCGCTCGAGGTCGAGGAGCTCGCCCGAGAGGCCGTAGCGGATCGCCCGCCACATGTTCTCCTCGAGCAGGCGGTTCGGCAGGCTCGGCAGCGGCTCCCCCTCGTCGATCGCACGCGCGCACCGGGCGGCCAGGCTGTAGCAGAACGCTGCGAGCGACTGCGCCTCCGCAAGGTCCGGCTGGCCGTCGGCGATGCGGATCTCGATCGTCGGATACGCCAGGTGCGGGCGGACGCTCCACCAGATCTGCGTGTGCTCGGTGATCGAGCCGGTCCGGTAGAGCAGCGCGACGTACTCCTCCCACCCGCGCCAGTCGCCGTAGGCATCCGGGATGCCGCAGCGCGGGAACATGCGGGTGAACACCTCGGTCCGCGCCGAGTGCAGGCCCGAGTTCACCGACTCGACGAACGGCGAGCTCGCGGAGAGCGCAAGCACCTCGGGCAGGAAGTTGCGCAGCCCGTCGTGCACCGCGATCGCGCGGTCGGCTCCCGCGATCCCGACGTGGACGTGCAGGCCGAACGTGTTGTTGCGCCAGACGACGTAGCGCAGGATCTCGTCGTTTCTGCGGTAGTGGGGCGTGTCGATGATGCGCTGGTCCTGCCAGCGGCTCCATGGATGCGTCCCGGTGCCGCCGAGCGCGAGTTGGAGCTCGCGCGCGACACCGTGGATCTGGCTGCGACGCTCCTGCATCGCGGCCGCCGCCTCACCGAAGTTCTCGCACCGGCCGGTGCGCACCTCGACCTCCGATGCGATCAGCTCGCCGACGACGTTCGGTGCGAGGTCGGTCTCGATCGCTGCCGCATAGATCTCCTCGAAGCGATCGGTGAGTGCGAGCGTGTGCGGATCGAGCAGGGCGAACTCTTCTTCGACGGCCAGCGTGAAGTCGGTGCCGGCGTCGAAGTCGTCGCGGCTCTGCGCGACCAGCTCCTGCCAGGAGACGCGTTGCTCGTCGCCCATCCGCGCAGAGGGTAGCCGTGCGGCTAGACGGGAGCGAGCAGCCGCTCGGCGATGCTGCGCCAGGACCAACGGTCGACGACCGCCTGCCGCGCTGCTTGCCGCAGCGTTTCGCGGTCGGCCGGGGAAAGGGCCAGGAGCTCGCCCAGCTTGCGCGCGAGGTCGGCGGCGTTGCCGGTCTCGAACGACGCGAGGTGCCGGAAGCGCTCGGGGTACTCCTCCTCGAGCCCGGCGGCAACTTCGGCCAGGCCGGAGTGGCGCGCGACGAGGGGCGGCGAGCCTGCCGCTGCGGCCTCGGCCGCGACCATGCCGAACGCCTCGGGGAAGATCGAGGGCACGACCGTCGCGTGGGCGAGCGGTAGGAGGTGCACCAGATGGCGGTGCTCCAGCGGGCCGGTGAAGAGCGTGCGCGGCGGCGCGGCCGCCTCGAGCTCCGTGCGATAGGGCCCGAAGCCGACGACGACGAGACGCGCATCGATTCCCTTCATCGCCTCGAGCAGGACCTGTACGCCCTTCTGCTCGATCAGCTTGCCGAAGTAGACGACGAGCGGCCCAGGCTGTTCGAGGAAGCCGGCGAGCCGGTCCGCGTTCCCGTCGTCGGGCAGCCGCTCATCGCCGCCGTTCGGCGGATCCGCGGCCGCCTCCTGGAGCAGGTCTGCGAGCGCCGCCTGGCGGTCTTGCAGGACGAACTCGTCGATGTCGACGCCCGGCGGCACCTCGACCACGCGCTCGACCGGCCCGACGACCTCCCGAAGCACGTCGCGAATGTGCTCCGAACCGACGTACGTCGCTTCAGCCCCTTCGAGGGCCGCCCGCGCCCACTCGCCGAGCTCGGGGCGGCCGCGCATCGAATACTCGAGCTCGGAGCCGTGCGCCTTGACACGGTACGGCGCGCCGCTCGCCGCACCGACCGGGCCGCCCATCAACACGTGGTTCGCGAACACGAGGTCGGCAGGCAAGAGCTCACGGAGCGCCGCCGCATTTGCATCCACATAGGCACGCCGCTCGTCCTCGGTGAAGTCCTGGAGGAACTTGGGATTGAGTCCCTCGTAGCGGTCCATGACGAAGGTCGGCAGCAGCCCGCCCGGCAGATCGACAGCGACCGTCCCCGCGCCGCCGAGGTCGTACTGTTCGGGCGCGCGCTCCTGCGAGACGACGACGACGTCGTGGCCGGCACGGCTCCACTCACGCGCGAGCGCGCGGGAGTAGACGTTCGACCCCGTCCCCCCGAGGAGGTACCCGTGCCAGAGCAGGATCCGCATCGAGGCAGACGCTACTCGCAGAGCCTGTACCTGGTACCTGGTCGGGTACCAGGTACCGATTACGCGCCGGGCCTAGGCGAGGTGGAAGTACAACGCGTGCAGGAGCTCGACCGCGGGGTTCGAGGTGTGCACCGTCACGTCGCTCGGGACGTCGAGCAGGCCTTCGGAGTAGTTGAAGATGATCCGGACCCCGGCGTCGACGAGATCGTCGGCCACCTTCTGCGCGGCTCCCGCCGGCACTGCGAGCACGCCGACGACGATGTTCTTGTCGCGCACGATGTCCTTGAGCCTGCGCTCGTCCTCGACGAGCGCCCCGCCGACATCTGCGCCGATCACGTTCGGGCTCGAGTCGAAGACCGCGGCGATGTTGATGCCGTGCTCGGCGAAGATCGGCGAACTGGCGATCGCCTGGCCGAGGCGGCCGGCGCCCACGAGCGCGATGTTGTGCTGCCCCTGGGTGCGAAGGATCTTGCGGATCTCGGAGAGCAGCGAATCGATCGAGTAGCCGACGCCGCGCTTGCCGAACTTCCCGAAGTTCGAGAGATCGCGGCGGATCTGCGTGGCGTTGATGCTCGTGTAGTCGGCGATCTCCTGCGAGGAGATGCGGTCCTTCCCCATCTTCTTGGACTGGGTGAGCACCTGCAGGTAGCGCGACAGGCGGGCGGCGACCCCGACCGTGAGCCGGTCTGGAGCGTCGCCTGGGACAGGAGCTTGCAACATCACGAGCGCATTGTGCCCAAGGCTCGCCTACATCCGTACGGTTGTCACAAACTACTGTGCATGTGACACTTTTCGGCGGAAAGCTGTCTCGTCGACGTAGTAGACGAACGCCCGCTCGCCGTCGATCTCGACGACCGGCAGCCACTCGCGGTACCGAGCCTCGAGCGTCTCGTCGCCCGTGATGTCGATCGCCTCGTACGGGGCACCGACCCGGTCGAGCACGCCGCGGGCCCGCTCGCAGAGCGAGCAGTCGCGGCCGGTGAACAAAGTGACCTTGGCGGTTCGTTCAGCAGCCAAAGCAGTGACGGTAGCCGGCGGAGCCGGGCTTCGCCCGGCGGGAGCCGAACCGGGCGTGGCGATGAACTGCGAAGAAGGGGGCTCGCGGGGGAACCATTGGCTCCTCCGCGTCTCTAGGGATAGAGGCCACGCGTGACCGTGGCTTCGGCGACGCGCTGAACGGCGAGGCCGTACGCAGCCATGCGCATCGACACCTTGCGTTCCGCACAGGTCGACCACGTCTCGTCGAACGCGCGGCGCACGATCTCGTTCAGACGGGCGTTGACCTCGTCTTCCTTCCAGAAGTACTCCTGCAGCCCCTGGACCCACTCGAAGTACGAGACGACGACACCGCCGGCGTTCGCAAGCACGTCCGGCAGGATCAGGACACCGTTCGACTCGAGAATGTCGTCGGCGGCCGGTGTGAGCGGGCCGTTCGCTCCTTCGACGATCACCTTCGCCTTCACCTGGGCGGCGTTCACCTCCGTCACGACCTGCTCGAGTGCGCAGGGAGCGAAGACGTCGCAGTCCAGCGCGATGAGCTCCTCGTTCGTGATCCGGTCGCCGCCCTTCAACTCGGAGAGCGAGCCTCCAGAGCGCTTGTGCGCGAACGCTGCCGCGACATCGACGCCGTTTGCGTTGTGCACTCCACCCGTCGAGTCGGAGACAGCTACGACCTTGGCGCCGAGCTCACCGATGAACTTGGCGAAGAACGACCCGACGTTGCCGAACCCCTGCACGGCGACGCTGACACTTTCCATCGAGCGGCCCTGCTTCTCCAACGCCGACTGGAGACAGAACACACCACCCCGCGCGGTCGCCTCCTCGCGGCCGAGCGAACCGCCGATCGTGAGCGGCTTGCCGGTGACGACACCGAGGACGGAGTGGCCCTTGTTCATCGAGTACGTGTCGAAGATCCACGCCATCGTGGCGGCGTTCGTCCCGACATCCGGCGCCGGGATGTCCTTCTCCGGGCCGATCTCGTTGATGATCTCCGACGTGAACCGGCGCGTCATGCGCTCGAGCTCACCGCGCGACATCTGCTTCGGATCGCAGCACACGCCGCCCTTCGCTCCACCGAACGGGAGCCCCATCAACGAGCACTTCCACGTCATCCACATCGCGAGCGACTTGACCTCGTCGAGCGTGACGTCGGGGTGGTAGCGGATGCCGCCCTTCGACGGGCCGCGCGAGACGTTGTGCGTGACGCGGAAGCCCTGGAATGCGCGGACCGATCCGTCGTCGAGCGAGGTCGGGATCGACACCTCGACGGCCTTCTTGCACTCCTGCAGGACGTTCACCAGGCGATCGTCGATGCCGAACGTGTCGGCGACCTTGTGGAGCTGCCGCTGGGCGAGCCTGAACGGGTTCTCGCGCAGGTGAGACTCGGGGGCCACAGCGGCCATCGAGGACGCACCCTACTCCACCTTGAAGGAGACCTGCGCGCGGTCCGGCTTCGCGTCGAGCGGCAGCGTCGGCCAGGCGGCCAGGCGCAGCTCGTAGGAACCTGCGGGCAGCCGGGCACTCGTCGGACCGCGCCCGGTGATGCCGAAGCTGTACGACCCGGGCAGCAGATCTCGCAGGCGGGCCATCACTCCCAGGTACTTCCCGCTCGCGGAATAGAGCAGGATGTCGAGCCGCGAGACCGCCTGGATCTGCAGGCCGTCGTCGTGAACGAGGCTCCCGGCCTGCACGCTGAGGATCGCCGGGCCCGTGTCCGACGGCGGGAACGACGAGGGGGCGATCGCGACGCGGCCGAGCAGGGTCTGCGGGGCGGCTACGAACCCGAGCGCCCACGGGACTCGCAACGGCTCCGAGCCTGCCGGTGCGATCTGCACGACCCCCGTGACGATCCGGGCGGCCGGCGCCGTCGCCGCGCGCACGGTCACCTGGATGCGTGCGGCCCGCCCGACTCGCAGCACGAGGTGGTTCGGGACCACGGTGAACCTGAGAGCCTCCGACTCGCCCCCGGCGACGGCGCTGACCGACAGCTGCAGGCGCCTCGTCGAGACGTTCCGTACGACGAGCGAGCGGGTGGCGTGCCAGTGGGCGCCCTGCCAGAGACCGAACCCGAGGGTCGTCGGCTGCGCCGCCACCTCCCCGACCGCCGACGCCCCGAGCCGGAACGTCCCGGCCCCCACCGCGGTCGAAGGCGCGCGGCCCTGCTGCGCGTACCCAACCAGGAGGCTGTCGAGCGACGGCCCGTCGAGGGCAGGGCGCATCTGGGCCAGGAGCGCAGCAGCTCCGGCGACCGTCGCGGCCGCGCCGCTCGTCCCGTTGACGGTGCCGTAC
Organism: uncultured Thermoleophilia bacterium; assembly: GCA_963828655.1. Classification (GTDB taxonomy): domain Bacteria; phylum Actinomycetota; class Thermoleophilia; order Gaiellales; family Gaiellaceae; genus PALSA-600. Next base: position 771,213 of record CAWHFK010000006.1, read on the forward strand.
AGCGGTGAGCCGTCCGAAGCCGCCCCGGGCTCGGCCGTCGCGAGCGCGACACCCGGTGCGGCGACGTTCGGCTTGACGCCGCTGTCGAAGGCGAGGCCCAGCGAGGAGAAGCCCGCCACCTGACCGCGCGCCGCGTTCGTCCCGGTGTGCTCGGCGCCGATCGCGATGCCGACATCGATCGCTGCGTGCCGGGCGGCGAGCAACTCGAGCGCGGCGGCCGTCGGCACGACGACCACGGGAGCGGTCTCGTCCTCCGAGACGCGCAGCGCCCCGGGCGGCAGCGATGCGCCGTACAGGACGACCGCGGCGGCGCCTGCGCGCGAAGCGGCGAGTGCGGTCGCCTGCGGATCGGCTCCTGCAGGAACGACCACGGCCCGGCCCGCGGCGATGCTGAGGCCCTTCGCGTTGAAGTAGTCGACGCTCTGCGACCCGGCCAGTCCCCTCGTCGAGCGAGGAGTTGCGACGCGGAGGCTGAGCGAATGCGACGGTGCCACGGCCCCGAGCAGCGGCAGCTGTTCGTCGAGGATCACGTCGAGCCCGCGGCGCAGGACCACGCGCACCTGCGGCGACGTGGTTCGCGAGTCGGTCGCGCCGACGGCGAGGGCGGCGGGCGCTCCGGCCGGCCCGGCGATCGAGCCGAACGTCGGCCCTGCGTTGCCGTCGTTCCCGGCCGGCGCCACCACGAGGGTGTTCAGGTCGAGCGCGCCCTGGACGGCCTGGGCCTCGGGCCCGTCCGTGAACGCCGCATACGGCTCGGCGACGCCGAGGAGAGCGACGCGCACGGCGTCGTGCGTGTCGCCGTCTCCGTTCGGATCGACGGCCCGCTCGAGACCCGCGATCACCTGGTCCGTCCGGCCGAACACCACGTCCCGCCCGTCGGCAGCAGGCTGCCAGCCGGCCACGCGGATCGGCAGGACGGTCGCGCCGGGAGCGACGCCGTGCAGGCCGCCGGGGCCGCCGGAGCCGACGAGGATGCCCGCCATCTCGGTGCCGTGCCGCTCGGTCTGGCTCGGATCCTGGGGATCCGCCCTGGCTGTTGCGTCGTCACCGTGATCGACGACGTCGATGCCCGGCAGCACGCGGCCACGGAGGTACGGATGCGATTCGTCGACGCCCGTGTCCAGGAGCGCGATCGTGACGCCCCGGCCGTCGAAGCCGGGCAGCTCGGCCGTGGCACGGTGGCCGCTCGTCGGCCCGTAGTCGTGCGAGGCGAGCAGCTGTTCGGAGATCGAGGCCGGGAAGGCAGCACGAACCGGGAACACACCTGCCACCTCGGGGAACTGGCCGAGCAGCGAGATCGCCCGCGGATCGAGCGCCGCGGCGAAGCCGTCGATCACGCGGGCGTACGTGTAGTCCGGGCGCACGATCACACCGAGCGCCGCGAGCTTCGTCAGCACCTGCGCCTGGGCGGCGAACGCCTGGGTCGTCCACGAGCGTTCCTGCGCCTCGGTCGCGTAGCGCACGTGGTCGAGCCGGTCCGCGACGGACGGCGTGTTCAGCAGCACGATCGACCGCTGTCCGGCGAGCGTCGCGGCGCGCGGGGAGCCGACGAGCCCGAGCCAGCTGACGGCGGCCGGCTTCGCCGTCGCGTCGCGTCCTCTGGCGGTGACGGTCGCCCCGAGCAGGATCGCCAGGGCGGCCACTCCGAGAACTGCGGCGCTACGCCGTGGGATGTGCATCGAGCGAAAGGTAGTCGGGATAGGGGACGGGGTCCGCATACCGAGCGGCGGAGGCGATCATCGCAGCGTTGTCCGTGCACAGCGGCAGCGGCGCCAGCGCTGCGCCGGGCAGCGCTGCCCGCAGCTCCGAGTTCGCCGCGACGCCGCCGACGACCGCAACCTGCCCCGCGCCCGCCGCTTCGAGCCGCTCGACGAGCGCCCGCACGATCGCCCGCTGGTAGCTCGCAGCCAGATCGGCGCGGCGCGCGGCGAGCTCGCCCGGAGCGAGGTCGCGCACTCGGTAGAGGAGGGCCGTCTTGAGCCCGGAGAACGAGAAGTCGAGCCCCGGCACGCGGGCAACGGGGAAGTCGTAGGCGGTGGGATCGCCGTGCGCAGCGAGCGCGTCGATCTCCCGGCCGCCCGGATAGCCGAGCCCGAGCAGCCGTGCTCCCTTGTCGAAGGCCTCACCGGCGGCATCGTCGAGGGTCGTCCCGAGCACCCGAAACGCGCCGCGCTCCTGCACGTCGACGAGCATCGTGTGACCACCGCTTGCGAGGAGGCACGTGAAGGGCGGTTCCAGGTCGAGCGGTCTCAGGTAGAGCGAGGCGACGTGGCCGTGCAGATGGTTGACGGGGACGAGCGGCAGCCGCCACGCCCACGCGAGCGCCTTGGCCGCGGAGACGCCGACGAGCAGTGCGCCGATCAGGCCCGGGCGGACGGTGACCGCGACGGCGTCGACCTCGGTGTCACCAAGAGCTTGCCGGATCACCGGCGCGATCAGCTCGAGATGTCGCCTGCTCGCCACCTCGGGCACGACCCCGCCGAACCTGGCATGCAACTCGTCCTGGGATGCGACCACATTGGAGGCAATTTCGCCGTCGTCGGTAACGAGCGCTGCGGCAGTCTCATCGCAGCTCGTTTCGATCCCGAGGATCACGCCATTTCGCTTTGCGAAATGGCTAGAAGTGACGCTTTCTTCTCTGCGTCGCGAGGGTTTCGGCGCATTTGTCGTGGCAACGTGGATAAGTGCGTGTGATCGTCGATATTCACGAGCGGGCATCCGGTATCGCCCGCGAACTGATCCGGCTCGGGACAGAGGTTGATGAGCGTCGGCTCGCCGCCGGGGACTACCGCCTCGATGACATCGCCCTGATCGAACGCAAGAGCGTTCCAGACCTCCATCAATCGGTTTCCGAAGGGCGTTTCTGGGCGCAAATCGGGAAGCTTCGCCACGCTACCCGCTGGCCGTACCTCCTGATCGAAGGTCTGTCGTTGTATGACGGCTGTCTTTCGCCCGAATCTGTGCGAGGACTGGTTCTCGCGATCTCCGATCTCGGGGTCACCGTCTGCCGGAGCGAGGACACTCGCGATTCCGCGCACTGGATTCTGCGCATCTTGTCGCGCCGCGAGGGAGCACCGACACGTGACCGACCCGTTTATGCTCAGCGACCGAGCCGCCGCGAGTTGTTCTCGCCCGCCGAGCAAGCTCTGGCAGCGGCATCGGGTGTCTCCACCACAACCGCGCGAATATTGCTCGGCCGGTTCGGAACTCTCCTCGACGTTCTTTCTGCGTCGCAGGAGGAGCTCATTTCGGTTCCCGGCATCGGGCCGAGTCGGGCGGCCGAGATCACGAAGCTCGGGCATTCCTCTAGCCATTCCGGCTCCAGCCGGAATGGCCGGCATCGCGCCACATGATCAGCGCGTCTTCGCGATTGTCCGTGTAGTAGCCGCGACGGACACCGCGCGGTTCGAAGCCGAGCTGCTCGTAGAGCCGGATCGCACCGTCGTTCGAGGTCCGCACCTCGAGCGTGTAACCGCGCCGCTCGTCGTCGCGGGTCAGTTCGAACAGCCGCTCGAGCAGTGCCGTCGCGACTCCGCGCCGCTGGTGGTCCGGGTCGACGGCGACGTTCATCACATGCCAGGCGTCGACGTAGCGTGAGTTGATCACGTAGCCGATCAGGTCCCTCCCGTCGAACGCGCCGAGACAGATCGATGTGGGCTTGGCGAGCTCCGACGCGAACATCGAGCGCGACCAGGGCGTCGGGTACGCGCGCTGTTCGATGCTCTCGATGGCGGTCAGGTCGGCGACCTCGAGCGGCCGGATCTCGAGCGCGACGGCGGTCACGGCTGCGCCTTCGCGTCGGGATCACGGACGTAGAGCGGCTCCACGAGCTCGGCCCCGCCGAACGGCCCGGCCCGCTCGACGAGCAGCAGCGGATCGGGAACGTGCGCGTCATCGTGATCGGGCGGGACCGCCGCCCCGCGCTCCTCGAACAGCGTGCGGTACCGGATCGCACCGTCTCCGACGAGGGTCAGGCCCGCGACGTCGAGCTCCTCCGGCTTGCAGACCCGCGGCCCCTCGGTGAACACCTCGCCGCGGCGCGCGTCGAGGACGGGCGTCCCGGACGCGAACGCCGCGAGGGTCGAGGCGCCGGCAACGGGAACGTCGAGCGCGAGCGCGAGCGTGCGGGCCATCGCCAGGCCGATGCGGATGCTCGTGAAGCTGCCGGGCCCCCGGCCGACGACGATCCCCTCGATCGCTCCCGGATCGTCGACGAGGCCGTCGACCGCGAGCAGCAGGTCGCCGGCGCGCTCGGCGCGGCCGCGCAGGTCGGGTGTGACCGCGCAGACCGCGCCGAACCCCGTGGCGGTGTCAAAAGCCAAGATCACTGTCGATCCTCACGTTCCGGTGGGATTCGTCGACGTGCTCGAGCGTAACGACCGCACGCGCCTCGGGGAGCCAGTTGCCGCCGTGCTCCGGCCATTCGACGAAGGCAATCGTGCCGTCGAAATAGGGCTCCAGGTCGCCCCACTCCTCCGGGTCGAGCCCGGCGACGCGGTAGAGATCGAGGTGGGCCACGGGAACCGGGGCGTCGTAACGATGCCCGATCGTGAAGGTGGGGCTGGAGACGGGCCCGGTGACGCCGAGCGCCCGGGCGGCGCCACGGACGAAGGTCGTCTTGCCGGCCCCGAGCTCGCCGGAGATCGCAACGACGTCGCCGGTGTCGAGCAGGCCCGCCAGGCCGGCGGCGAGGGCCTCGGTGGCCTCGGGTGAGCTCGTGACGGTCTGCATGCCCACATGGTGTCTGACACCGAGGGTGTCAGACACCTCTCGGCTAGAACAGACCGAGCTGGGTCGGCTGCTCGGGCGCCGCAACGGGCACGACCGCCGGCACCGCCGGCTGCGGCGCCGCCACCCGGCCGATGAGCGCAGGGATCCGCGCGAAGTCCTCCTCGAGCACCTGCAGCATCCGCGGCGTGTAGAGCGCGGCCGCCGGATGGAAGATCGGATACAGGGTGACCGGGCTCCCTCCCAGCACCACCTGCTGCTCGCGGCCGTGCACCTGCGTGATCCCGTTCGGCTTGCCGGAGAGCAGCTTGGTTGCGAAGTTGCCGAGCGTCGCGATCAGCTTGGGCTGAATCAACTCGATCTGCTTCCAGAGGTGGGGCTCGCACGCCTGGATCTCCTCCGGCTGCGGGTCGCGGTTGCCCGGCGGGCGGCATTTCAAGACATTCGCCACGTACACGTCGCTGCGGGTGAGGCCGATTCCCTCGAGCAGCTTGCCGAGCAGCTGGCCGGCGGCGCCGACGAACGGCACTCCCTGCTTGTCCTCGTGGAACCCGGGCGCCTCGCCCACGAACATCAGGTCGGCGACCGGCGAACCGGAGCCGAAGACGACCTGGGTGCGGGTCGCGGCCAGCGCGCAGCGGGTGCAGCCCGCAGCGACGTCGCCGTAGGCGAGGAGCGAGAGATCAGCCGCAGCTGCCACAGGAACCACCGCAACAGCCGCCGCCGAAGCTGGGCTGTCCCGAGGTGCCGTGCGCTGCGAACGACATGCTGAACTGCTTCGCCACCTTGGCGTTCCCGCAGTCCGGGCAGTTCGGATCGGGATCCGACATGCCCACGAGCTCCTCGAAATGGGACTCGCAGCTCATGCAGACGTATTCGTAGATCGGCACCTGACAGACCCTAGCAAGGGGCCATCTTCACCCTCCGGCCGGACAGACCCGCTGCGCCCCGTCGGGTAGTCTGTCGGTGCCCGGTATCCGCCAGGAACTGGAGCGCTCATGTTCAACACCGTCACCGTCATCGGCGCGGGCCGCGCCGGCTCGGCGATCGCCGCGCGACTCCGCGAGCGGGGCCTGACCGTGGGCGAGGACGGCGAGCTGCGGCTTCTCTGCGTCCCCGACCGGGCGATCGGCGAGGTCGCCCGGACGATCGGGCCCGGCCCGTGGGTCGCCCACGTCTCGGGGGGCACCCCACTCGCAGTGCTCGAGCCCCATGTCCGCCGGTTCTCGGTTCATCCGCTGCAGACGCTCGTCCGGTCGCGCGGGGCCGAACAGCTCGACGGCGCTTGGGGCGCGGTGACCGGCGAGGACGACGAGGCCCGCTCGCGGGCCGTCTGGCTCGCCCAGACCCTCGGCCTCCGCCCGTTTCCGCTGGCCGACGAGAACCGCGCGCTCTACCACGCGGGCGCCGCGATCGCCTCGAACTTCCTCGTGACGCTGTACCGGGTCTCCGCCGGCCTCTTCGAGGAAGCGGGGGTGCCGCCGGAGGCGCTCGTGCCGTTGATGGAACGCACGGTCGAGAACGGGTTCGAGCTCACCGGGCCGGTCGCCCGCGGCGACTGGGAGACCGTCGCCCGCCATCGCGCGGCGCTGCACGGCTCCGGTTTCGAGCAGGCCTACGAGGCGCTCGTGGAGGCGACCAGGGCATGAAGGTCGTGCGCACGATCGCCGAGCTCGACCTGCCGCGGCACGGGGTCGTCGGCCTCGTGCCGACGATGGGCGCGCTGCATTCAGGCCACACGGCGCTCTTTCGCGCGGCGCGGCCCGAGTGCGACGTGCTGGTCGCCTCCTCGTTCGTGAACCCGGCACAGTTCTCGGCGAGGGCTGATCTGGAGACGTACCCCCGCGACCCGGACGGCGACGAGGCTCGCGCCGAGGCAGAGGGGATCGACGTCCTGTTCGCCCCGAGCGCAGCCGAGATGTACCCGCCGGGGTTTGCGACCTGGGTCGACCCTGCCGGGGCCGCCGACGGTCTCGAGTCGGACCATCGGCCGCAGCATTTTCGTGGCGTCGCCACCGTCTGCCTGAAGCTGTTCAACATCGTCCGGCCGCAGATCGCGTGGTTCGGACGGAAGGACGCGCAGCAGGTCGCCGTCGTCAAGCAGCTCGTGCGCGACCTCAACCTGGACGTCGAGATCCGCGCCGTCGACACCGTGCGCGACGACGACGGGCTGGCGCTCTCGTCGCGTAACAAGCTGCTCTCGCCGCAGGAGCGTGCGCAGGCGCTCGCCATCCACCGTGCACTCGCCACCCGCAACGTGAGCCGGGCGCGCAGCATCCTCGCCGACGCCGGCCTCGAGCCCGACTACGTCGTGGTCGCGGACCTCGACGGCCCGACCCTCGCAATCGCAAGCCGGGTCGGCTCGGTCCGGCTGATCGACAACATCCCACTCCCGGAAGGAGAACAGTCGTGACCACCCGCCCCCGGAAGCCAGCTCCCGGCACACCCGCCCCCGGGAAGCTCTCGCTGCCCGAGCTCGCGCAGATGAAGCGGCGCGGCGACCGCATCGTGATGATCACCGCCTACGACGCGCCGTCGGGCCGGATCGCCGACGCTGCGGGGGTCGACGTGATCCTCGTCGGCGACTCGGCCGCGATGGTGATGCTCGGGCACGACTCGACCGTGCCCGCGACGATGGACGAGATGGTCGTCCTGACCCGCGCGGTCAACCGCGGCGCGCGACGGCCGCTCGTCGTCGCCGACCTGCCCTTCGGCTCGTTCCAGGTCTCGGATGAGCAGGCACTCGAGAACGCGATCCGATTCGTCAAGGACGCAAGCGCCGATGCCGTGAAGCTGGAGGGAGCCGGGCCGTCACTCTCGCGCGTCCGGTCGATCACCGGCGCCGGCGTGCCCGTCATGGGCCACATCGGCCTGACCCCGCAGTCGGCGACGATGCTCGGCGGCTTCAAGGCGCAGGGACGGACGGCCGCGCGCGCCGTACAGCTCTACGAGGATGCGCTTGCGCTCCAGGAAGCGGGGTGCTTCGCGATCGTCCTGGAAGCCGTGCCGACACCGGTCGCGGAGGCGATCACACGTGCACTCGAGATCCCGACGATCGGAATCGGCGCAGGCGCCTCGTGCGACGGGCAGGTGCTCGTGTGGCACGACCTGCTCGGCCTGTACGACGGTCACGCACCGCGGTTCGTCAAGCAGTACACAGAGCTCGCGCCGATCATCCAGTCGGCGGTCGCAGACTACGCGCACGAGGTGCGAAACGGCTCGTTCCCGGCAGAGCAGCACACGTATGCGATCCCCGAAGAGGAGCTTGCGCTCTTCGAGGACTCGCTGGTGGAGGTTCGCGCAGGAGGCTAGGACAGGAGCTCGTGGTCGAGCGCCCAACGGACAACATCCGCACGCGAGTCGGCTGCCAGCTTGCGCATCGCGTTCGCGCGATGCATCTCCGCGGTCCTCACGGAGATGTTGAGGCGGTCTGCAATCGCCGTGTTGGTGTAGCCGTACGCGAGGAGCGTCGCGACCTGCCGCTCGCGCGGTGTGAGCGTCGTCGTTGCGGTCATCATGGGCCCACACTGCGCCGAGCACACGGCCATGGCATCAGGAGCCTCCACGTTCAGGAGCGGTAGTTAATACGGGTTCCAGCGAAAATGCCGCCAGCTAGAGAACGAAAACGAGCCCGGCGGCGGGCACGACGATCGCGAGCGAGCACGCGGCAGCGGCACGCGCCCACGTCCAGCCGTGCACGGCTCGCACGCCGATCACGAGCAGCACCGCCGACCAGAGCAGGAACCCGAGCTCCAGGGCGTCGAAGAGCCCGCCTCCGACACCGTGGTCGCTCCCGCCGGTGCGGAACAGGTCGTCGCCGTAGAGCACGAGCTTGACCGGCCAGAGAACGAGCGAGAGGGCGATCGGCGCGGCGGCGAAGGCGACCACGTGGCGCGATCGGAGATAGCTGCCCTGTGAGCCGAGCGCCTTCGAGCCGCCGTAGAGGAGCGCGCCGATGGCGAAGAACCCGAACGCGCCGTAGAGGCTGCCTGCCAGGAAGACCCAGACCGCGACGACGAGCGCCCCGTACGACTCGTCGTCGAGAAACGTCCCGGCGGTGTGGGTCGGCAGCAGAGCGGCGATCCCCGCCAGCAGCACGATTGCGAGCACCGGCTCGGACCGGTCGGAGATGGATTCCTTCGAATCGTCGCGCAGCGCAACGAACACGGGCCGCGGCCGCTGCAGCACGAGGACCGCTCTCAGCCACCAGTCGCGCATCAGCCGGGAGTCGTCACGACGCGGCCGTCGTGACAGCGATACTCGACCTGCCCGAGGATGCCGCCCCGCTGGGAGACGGGGGCCTTGCCGTCCGGACAGATCGTGTGGTGGCGGTTGTTCCACGCAGCGGCCATGCCGGCGACGAACACCACGAGGCAGGCCGCCCCGAGCAGGAGCAGCACCGAGCGCTTGCTGCGCCAGTTCACGCGGCGACTGCGCTGCGCTCGAGCAACGGCCGCAGGAACTGCCCGGTGTACGACTCACGCACCTGGGCGACCTCCTCGGGCGTCCCGACCGCCACGACCTCGCCGCCCGCCTCCCCGCCTTCGGGCCCGAGGTCGACGAGATAGTCGGCCTGCTTGATCACGTCGAGATTGTGCTCGATCACGAGCATCGTGTTGCCGCCGTCGACGAGGCGCTGCAGGGTCTCGAGGAGCTTCTCGATGTCGGCGAAGTGCAGGCCGGTCGTCGGCTCGTCGAGGATGTAGAGCGTCCGCCCCGTCGAGACCTTGCACAGCTCGGCGGCAAGCTTCACGCGCTGCGCCTCGCCACCCGACAGGGTCGTCGCAGGCTGGCCCAGCGTCATGTAGTCGAGCCCGACATCGTGCAGGGTCTGCAGCCGGCGCCGGATCTTCGGGATCTTCGAGAAGAACGCGAGCGCCTCCTCGACCGACATCTCGAGCACGTCGGCGATCGTCTTGCCCTTGAAGCGGACCTCGAGCGTCTCCCGGTTGTAGCGCCTGCCCTTGCACGTCTCGCACGGAACGTAGACGTCCGGCAGGAAGTGCATCTCGATCTTGATCTGGCCGTCTCCCTTGCACGTCTCGCAGCGGCCGCCTTTGACGTTGAACGAGAACCGGCCCGGTTTGTAGCCCCGCACCTTCGCGTCGGGCGTCAACGAGTAGAGCTCGCGAATGTGAGTGAAGAGGTCCGTGTAGGTGGCCGGGTTCGAGCGCGGCGTGCGGCCGATCGGCCGTTGATCGATCTCGATCACCTTGTCGAAGACCTCGATGCCGTCGACGCCCCTGTGCTCGCCGGGCCGCACCCGCACCCGCGAGAGCTGGTTCGCGAGCGCCTTGTAGATGATCTCGTTCACGAGCGTCGACTTGCCGGAGCCGGACACCCCGGTGACCGCGATGAACTTGCCCACCGGGAAGTCGACGTCGATCCCCTTCAGGTTGTGCTCTGCGGCGCCGAGCACGGTGAACCAGCCGTTGTCCTCCGTGCGCCGCTCCGGGACGGTGATCGCCCGGGTGCCGGCGAGGAACTGGCCGGTGATCGACTTCTTGTTGCGCTGCACCTTCGACGCGGTGCCCTCGGCGACCACGTGGCCGCCGTGCTCGCCGGCGCCGGGGCCCATGTCGACCAGCCAGTCGGCCACCCGCATCATCTGCTCGTCGTGCTCGACGACGACCACCGTGTTGCCGAGGTTGCGCAGGCGCTCGAGCGTCCCGATCAGCTTGTCGTTGTCGCGCTGGTGCAGGCCGATCGACGGCTCGTCGAGGATGTACAGGACGCCGACGAGCTGGGATCCGATCTGCGTGGCGAGGCGCAGCCGCTGGGCCTCTCCGCCGGACAGCGTTGCGGAGGCACGGTCGAGCTGCAGATACCCCACCCCGACGTCGTCGAGGAAGGTCAGCCGCTCCCGAATCTCCTTCACGATCCGATGGCCGATCAGCTGCTCGGTCTTGGTCAGGCCGAGCGCATCGAGGAACTCCAGCGCACGGGTGATCGAGAAGCGCGTGAACTCGTGGATGTTGATCTCGCCGACGGTCACCGCCAGCACCTCCGGCTTGAGCCGCGCGCCCTTGCAGACCGGGCACGGCCGGAACGACATGTACTCCTCGATCCGCTCGCGCTGCGTGCCCGAGTCGGTCTCGCGGTAGCGCCGCTCGAGCGACGAGATGATCCCCTCGAAGTCGATCATGTAGGAGCGGCGGCGCCCCATCCGGTTGCGGTACTGCACGTACACCTTGTCGCCGCCGGTGCCGTGGAGGAAGTAGTCCTGCTGCTCGACGGTGAGCTCCTGCCATGGCAGATCGGTGGGGATCTCGTAGCGGTCGGCGATCGCCTGGATCACCGACTCGTAGAACCCGGAGCCGCCGACCGCCCACGGGACGAGCGCGCCGTCGTCGATCGAGAGCGACGGGTCGGGCACGAGCAGGTCCGGATCGATCTCCTGCTGCGCGCCGAGCCCGGTGCAGCGCGGGCAGGCACCGTGCGGTGAGTTGAACGAGAAGATGCGCGGCTGAAGCTCGGGCAGAGAGACACCGTGCTCGGGGCAGGCGAAGTTCTGGCTGTAGGTCATCGTCTCGCCGCTGTCGACGAGGTCGACCGCGACGAGCCCTTCCGCGAGCGCGGCCGCCGTCTCGACGGATTGCGTGAGACGCGTGCGTAGGTCTTCCTTCATCACCAGGCGGTCGACGACGACCTCGATCGTGTGCTTGAACTTCTTGTCGAGCGCCGGCGGCTCGTCGAGCGTGTGCTGCTCGCCGTCCACCTTGATGCGGGAGAACCCCTCGTTCCGGAGCTCCTCGAAGAGCTCCCGGTATTCGCCCTTCCGGTCGCGCACGACCGGCGCGTTGACGGTGAACCGTGCGCCCTCCGGCAGGGCGAGGATCTGTTCGACGATCGAGTCGATCGACTGCCCCGAGATCGCCCGGCCGCAGACCGGGCAGTGCGGCCGTCCGACCCGTGCAAAGAGCAAACGGAGGTAGTCGTAGATCTCCGTGACCGTCCCGACGGTCGAACGCGGGTTGCGTGACGTCGTCTTCTGGTCGATCGAGATCGCAGGGCTCAGCCCGTCGATCGAGTCCACGTCCGGCTTCTCCATCATCTGCAGGAACTGCCTCGCGTACGCGGAGAGCGACTCGACGTACCGGCGCTGGCCCTCGGCGTAGATCGTGTCGAAGGCAAGGCTCGACTTCCCGGAGCCCGAAAGCCCGGTGATGCAGATGAGCGCGTTCCGCGGGAGCCGGACCGTGATGTCCTTCAGGTTGTGCTCCCGGGCGCCGTGGACTACAAGCTCGTCGGCCGCCATCGAGAGGGCCATTGTACCTCGCGAACGTGTGTTCGCATAGGGCGGATTTTGCCCACATTGGGCCGTTCGGCGTAGATTCCGCGGGTGACCGCCGCAACGCGGAACCGCGACCTGCGCATCGTCGCCGGGGCGATCGCCATCTCGTCGATCGGCGACTGGGTGGCGATGATCGCGCTCTCGCTGCGGGCGAACGAGCTGTGGCACGGCGCCGGAGTGGCGGTGCTGCTGATCTGCCTGTGGGCCCCGCTCGCGGTGCTCGCGGGGCACGTCGGCGTGCTCGTCGACCGTGTGGAGACCCGGGCGCTCGCGATCTGGTCGGCGGTCTTCCAGGCAGTGGTCGTCTGTGCCCTCGCCTTCGCCGATTCGCTGGCCGCGATCCTCCCGTTGACGCTCGTGCTCGGCGCCGGCGTGGCGGTGTCGCAAGCGGCGGAGTTCGCCCTCGTCCCGCTGCTCGCCGGCTCGCGGGAGATCGGCCGCGCGAACGGGCTCGTCGAGTCCGCGCGCTCGATCGGGTTCATGGTCGGGCCGCTGATCGGCGGAGCGCTGGCCGCGGGCGCCGGGCCCCGCATCGCCCTCTTCGCCGACGCGGCGACGTTCCTGGTGATCGCGGGTGTCCTGTTCGCATTGCCGGTCCGCCGCCGCATCGTCCACGCGCCCGGTGCCGCGAAGCCTCGCGCCCGCGACGGTCTGGAGCTGCTCCGCGGCGAGCGCGTGCTCGCGATCGTCCTCGGAGCGGGCGCGGTGACGCTCGTGTTCATGTCGGCGTCGATTCCCGGCGACTTCGCCTACGTCGCGCAGCTCGGGCGTCCGGAGGCCGGAATCGGGATCGTCCTGAGCGCCTGGGCGATCGGAATGATCGCAGCTTCGAATGCGATCCCGCATCGAATCCCGGTGTCGGCCGTCGCCACGGCAACATTGCTCGCAGCGGCGCTCCAGGGCTTCGCGAAGTTCATCGCGCCGTTCTGGACCGTGTTCTGGTTCATGGTCGTCTGGTGGCTGATCGGCGGCATGGGTCACGGCGTGAAGAACACCGGCTTCCGGACGCTGATCCACCAGCGCGTCGCACCCGAGCAGCACGGCCGCGCCTTCGCCGCCTTCAACGGACTGCGGAACACCGCCGAGCTCGTCGCGCTCGCCGCCGGCGGCGCGCTGGTGACGACCGTCGGCGCGCGGGGAACGCTGTGGATCGCCGGCGGGGTGTCGGCCCTGGCGGCGCTCGCAGGAGTCGTCGCACTCGCGCGCCGAGGCGAAGCCCGGGTGGCGGTGGTGGACTAGGCCTTGCGCCAGCGGCCGAACAGCAGGCCGCCGAGCGTGAAACCAAGGCCGAACGTGCCGAATGCGAAGCCGCCGATCGCCACGCCCTTGCGCCAGGCGGACAGGCGCTGCCAGCGGCCGAGCGCCTCGCGCTCCTCGCTCGTCAGCTCCTCGCCGCGGCGCTGCTTGCGCAGCGCTCCGCCGGCGCGGAGGCCGAGGTACAGGTCGTCGAAGATCTCAGTCGACTGCTCGTCGGCCATCCCCGTCACTGTATAGCCTGCTTCGGCAGTGAATACACGCATCCTGCACGTCTCCGACCTCCATTTCGGAGCGGGAGACGATCCGGTCCCCGGGCCGGCGCTCGCAGGATTGATCGAGCGCGTGGCTCCAGAGCTCGTGATCGCGAGTGGCGATCTCACGAATCGAGGTCGGCGGGCCGAGCACGAGCGCGCCGCTGCGTTTCTGCGCGATCTCGGGCTGCCCGTGCTGGCGGTGCCGGGCAATCACGACATCCCCTACACGTTCCCGGCCCGGTTCAGCGCGCCGTGGCGGGAGTTCGAGCGCCAGTGGGAGACGACCGAGCCGGAGCTGATCGGGGCGCACGTCCATATCGTCGGGCTCAACTCCGTGCGGCCCTGGCGTCACCAGTCGGGCGGCGTCGGCGGGGAGCAGCTCGAGCGGGTGACCGGCAGGCTCGGCGGGGCTGCTCCTGGCGCTCTCCGCGTCGTCGTCCTGCACCACCAGCTGATCGGGGCGCCGTGGCGATCGAGGAAGAAGCCGGTCGCCCGCCGGAACCACGTGCTCGCGAGGCTCGTCGACTCGGGAGCAGAGCTGATCGTCGGCGGGCACATCCACCAGGCGACGGTCAGCGAACGTCACGAGTTCGAGGTGATCGCGGGCGCAGCCCAGGGCGTCGTCGTCTCGATCGCCCCGGGCCTCGGGCAGCCGAGGCCGCACCGCCGCGGCGAGGCCCGCGGCTGCGTCGTGTACAGCGCAGACGAGCGGACGCTGGCCGTCGACACCTACATCTGGCGTGGTGACGACTGGGGGCTGACGGCGACCCGCCGCTTTGCCCGCGGGCCCGAGCCCCTCGCACCAACCGGTGTCTGACACCACGGTGTCAGACACTCTTCGGGCTCAGCGCTCGTCGAGCGTGGCGCGCTTCGCGGCGAGCTCCTCGTCGCTCAACAGGCCCGCACGATGCAGCTCCTGCAGCATCGCCTCGAGGCGCGCGTGCTCGACGTGCGCCGGGTCCGGCCGGAGCGCATTCGGGTCGATCCCGAGCTTCTGCAGGCGCTCGCGCTGCTGCTCGACACCAAGCCCGCGCTCCGGGAACGCGAGCGCGCCCGGGCCCCAGATCGGCCGCTTCTGGACGAACCGCCGGTACGACGCGACGAGCGCCATCGCGATCCCGAACGAGAGGAACGAGACGAGGTAGCCGTTGTTGTGCGAGATCGCGTTCCCGATCACGGCGCCGACGATCGAGCCGGTGAGCCCGATCGAGATCGTCAGCCAGATTGGCATCGGGTCCGGCCCGGGGATCGCGAACCGGGCGAGACCGCCCGTGATGAACCCCGAGACCAGAATCGCGAGAACGAACCCCAGGCTCATACAGGCTCCGCCGCCGGCGCCTCCGCGAACGCGAGCAGCTCGCGCCGGATCCCCTTGATCTCGTCGCGCAGCTTCGCCGCGTACTCGAATCTCAGCTCTTCGGCGGCCTGGAACATCTCCTCCTCGAGGGTGATCGCCAGCTTCTCGAGCTCCTCGCGATTCATGCCCTCGGCCTTGTCGCCGCGCCGGCGGCGCGAGCTCGGCACGTGCGGCTGCTCGAGCGCCAGGAACTCGGCGATGTCGGAGACGCCCTTCGTGATCGAGAGCGGCTTCGTGCCGTGCTCCTCGTTGTAGGCCAGCTGCGTGGTGCGCCGGCGGTTGGTCTCCTCGAGCGCGCCCTTGATCGCCTCCGTCTGCTTGTCCGCGTACATCAGGACTCGACCCTCGAGATGGCGCGCCGCGCGGCCGATGGTCTGGATCAACGCGGTCTTTCCGCGCAGGAAGCCTTCCTTGTCCGCGTCGAGGATCGCGACGAGCGACACCTCCGGCAGGTCGAGCCCCTCGCGCAGCAGGTTGACGCCGACGAGCACGTCGTACTCGCCGAGGCGGAGCTCGCGAATGATCTGGATGCGCTCGAGGGTGTCGACCTCCGAGTGGAGGTAGCGCGTCTTGACGCCCGCCTCGAGGAGATAGTCGGTGAGGTCCTCGGCCATCTTCTTCGTCAGCGTCGTGACGAGAACGCGCTCGTTCCGCTCCTCGCGGTGCCGGATCTCGTTCAGAAGGTCGTCGATCTGGTTCCGGGTCGGGCGCAGCTCGACCTCCGGGTCGACGAGGTACGTCGGCCGGATCAGCTGTTCGACGATCTTCGTCGACTGGCGCAGCTCCCACGCGCCCGGGGTGGCCGAGACGAACACCGCCTGCGGCACCTTCGCGAGAAACTCGTCGAAGCGCAGCGGCCGGTTGTCGAGCGCGCTGGGCAGCCTGAAGCCGAAGTCGACGAGCGTCTGCTTGCGCGAGCGGTCGCCTTCGTACATGCCGCCCACCTGAGGAACGGTCTGGTGCGACTCGTCGACGAAGACGACGTAGTCGGACGGGAAGTAGTCGAGCAGCGTGTGCGGCGCCGACCCGGGGGGCCGTCCATCGAGGATCCGCGAGTAATTCTCGATCCCGTTGCAGAATCCGAGCTCACGCATCATCTCGAGGTCGTACTCGGTCCTCTGCCTGATCCGGTGCGCCTCGAGCATCATTCCCTTCGCCTCGAAGTGCTTCACCTGCTCTTCGAGCTCGTACCGGATCTCAACCGCGGCCCGCTCGATCGTCGGGGCCGAGGTGACGTACTGCGTCGCCGGGAACACGGTGATGTGATCGAGCTTCGAGAGCACCTCACCGGTGAGCGGGTCGAAATGCGAGATCTGCTCGACCTCGTCGCCGAAGAACGAAACGCGATACGCCGTCTCCGAGTGGGCGGGCTGGATCTCGATGATGTCGCCCTTCACGCGAAAGCGCCCCCGCCCGAGAACGGTGTCGTTGCGGGCGTACTGGATGTCGATCAGCTTGCGCAGCACGAGGTCGCGGTCGGTCTCCTCGCCTGCGGTCAGAAAGACGATCTTCTTCTCGTATTCCTCCGGCGACCCGAGGCCGTAGATGCACGAGACGGACGCGACGATGACGGTGTCCCGCCGCGACAACAGATTCGACGTCGCCGCGTGCCGCAGACGGTCGATGTCGTCGTTCCGTGAGCTGTCCTTCTCGATGTAGAGGTCGGCCTGAGGCACGTAGGCCTCGGGCTGGTAGTAGTCGTAGTAGGAGACGAAGTACTCGACTGCGTTGTCCGGGAAAAACTCGCGGAACTCGTTGCACAGCTGCGCGGCCAGCGTCTTGTTGTGCGCGATCACGAGTGCCGGACGCTGCACCTGCTCGATGATCCACGCCATCGTGGCCGTCTTTCCGGTGCCGGTTGCGCCGAGGAGGGTCTGATACTGCTCCCCCGCCCGCAGGCCGTTCGCGAGCGCTTCGATCGCCTGAGGCTGGTCGCCGGTCGGGACGTACGAGGTCGATGTCTTGAGGGGCGGCACGGGGTGAAAGGGTATCCCGCACGCGCCCCCGGGCGACCTTGCAGTCCTGGGCGACGGCTACCCTGCCGCGGTGCGCCGGCTGGGATTCGCGATCGCGGCGGCACTCGTCGTCACCGCCCCTGCACAGGCGGCGACGTTGACGGTCGTTCCGCAGAACTTCTCCCCCGTCAAAGCGACGCTGCGTGTGTCTGCGCAGCTCTCGCTCGAGCGGGAGGTCGGGGTTCGACTCGTCATGCCCGGCGGGAAGCCGGTCGGTTGGATCGTCTCGCCGTCACGCCGCCGCACCCTCGCGATCGGCTGGGACGGGCGCATCCGGGGGAAACGCGTCCCGGACGGCAACTATCGCGTGCGGCTCGTCTACCGCTCGAGCGTGCTCGCGACCGCCCCGTTGCGGATCGACACCCACGCGCCGAAGCTGTACGGCCTGCACGCCGACAACGGCAGCACGCCCTTTGCCGGCGACAACGCCCTCCTGACGACGATCAGCCCGAACGGCGACGGCTTTCGGGAGCAGGCGAACATCTCGTTCCGCCTCAGGGAGGGGGCAACCGTGACGATGGACGTGACGCGCACGGTCAAGGCCCCGCGGTCGTTCTACACGGTGACCGAAAAGCTCGGTCGCGGGCGGCACACGCTGACCTGGGCGGCAGCATCGAACCTGAACCCGCGCACGTACCTGGTTCGGCTGACCGCCGTCGACAGCACGGGCAACCGGATCGTGTACGGCGCGCCCAACGCATTCGTAGGCCGCCGTCCCCGCGGTGTCGTCGTGCGCATCCAGGGTGTCGACGCCGGTTTCACGAAGCCCAACTACCTGCCGGGCGACGTCGCCGAGATCCACATCGCCACCGATGCCGCGGCGCTCACGGAACGCGTGTTCCAGTCGGGCCCCGAGAAGATCGTCACGTACGCCGACAACCAGTTCGCCGGGGTCGAGGTCGACGAGGGGCCGACGCCGATCGACTGGTCCGCCCGGCGAAACGCACCGCACACGATCACGTTCCGCGTTCCGGATCTCACCAGCGGCCTCTACTACGTCGAGTTCACGGCGGCCGACGGTCGCGTCGGTTACGCGCCGTTCGTCGTGCGCCCGGTCATCCTGGGACAGACGAGCCGCGTGCTCGTGATCCTTCCGACGAACACGTGGCAGGCATACAACTTCGAGGACGTGAACGGCGACGGCTACGGCGACACGTGGTACGCCGGACCGCCGAACCGCACCGTCGACCTCGGCCGCACGTACATCGCACGGGGGCCGCCGCCGCGGTTCTACCGCTACGACCTGCCGTTCCTGCACTGGCTGTACTGGTCCGGCAAACAGGCGGAGTTCATCTCGGACTCCGACTTCGACAACATCGCTAGCGGCGATCAACTCGCGGCAAGCTACGACCTGATCGTGTTCGAGGGCCACGAGGAATACGTGCGACCGCACGAGTACGACGTCGTGCAGCGCTTTCGGGATCTCGGCGGCAACCTGATGTTCCTCTCTGCCAACAATTTCTTCTGGAAGGTTCAGAAGACGAACAACAAGCTCGTCAAGATCGGGCGCTGGCGCGACGCCGGCCGCCCCGAGGCCGCGCTGATCGGCGTGGAGTACCGCGCGAACGACGACGGACAGCGGCAGGGCCTCTTCACGGTTCAGAACACGGCGGCAGCCCCGTGGCTCTGGGACGGCACCGGACTGGCAGACGGGTCGACGTTCGGCCAGTTCGTGGGCGGCTACGGGATCGAGATCGACTCGATCGCGCCGCAGTCACCGCCGGGGACGGTGGTCGTCGCCCAGATTCCGGACCTGCTCGGCCCGGGGCTGACGGCCCAGATGAGCTACTACGAGACGCCGGCAGGCGCCAAGGTGTTCGCCGCAGGGACGCTCGATTTCGGTGGTTCGGCCACCTACTGGCCCGTGAAGCGCATGCTCGACAACCTCTGGGCGAGGCTCTCACAGCCGTAGCTGCGGCTCTGAGTCCCCGGTTTCTAGTCGCCCCAGTCGAAGTCGCGAGAGCGCGACCAGAGGTTCTCGTCGGAGGGCTGATCGCCCTCGGGCGCAACGGCGGCTGCCTCTTCGGTCGCCTCGAGGTCGGGTGTCGACGCAGGCTCGTCGATGAAGGTGTCTTCCGTGGTCGGCCAGTCGAGCGACGTCTCCTCGGCCTCGATCCCGGGAACCCCGTCCATCGTCTCCTCGATCCGGGCCTGCTCCTCCGTCTTGAAGAGCGGATGATTCTCGAACGGATCGTCCGACATGTACTTCTCGAGCGGCATCTCGTGCTCGAGTGCGGCGTTGCGCCGCTTCAACTCGAGATGGTCCTGAATCACCTGCGCGAACATCGACGGAGCGTCGACGGCCATGAAACCCTCCTGCTCTGACGCCTATTCTCTCCGACCCGGCAGTTTAGACGATCTTCGGCACGATCGACTCAGGGGAGACGGCGACCCGGTTGCGTCCTGCACGCTTCGCTTCGTAGAGCGCGGAGTCGGCGGCGGCGAGCAGTTCGCCGAGCTCCTGTGTCTCGGGATACGAAGCGACGCCGAAGCTCGCCGTGACGGAGACCATCTCACCGTTAGGCATCTCCACGCTGCACGCCTCGATCGCCGTGCGCGCGCGTTCCGCAAGACGGGCGCCGCCCGTCGAGCCTGTGCCGGTGAGCACGAGCGCGAACTCCTCCCCGCCCCAGCGGGCGGCGACGTCGCTCTCGCGGACAGTCTCTCGCAGCGCGGCAGCGAAAGCCTTCAGGACATCGTCTCCGGCGGCGTGGCCGTACTTGTCGTTCACCAGTTTGAAGAAGTCGAGGTCGGCGAAGACGACGCACACCTCGTCCCGGAAGCGCGCGGCCCGGGCGAGCTCCGAGCGAAGTGTCTCCTCGACGCTGCGACGGTTCGCGAGGCCCGTGAGGCTGTCGACCAGCGCCTGCCGCTCGACGAGGCGGTGCAGCCGCGCATTCTCGAGCGCCACCACGACCTGATTCGCGAGCGAGGTCGCCGTCTCGACCTGCTCTGCCTCGAACGAGTTGGAGGCAAGCACGAGCTGTCCGAAGTCGGAGGAGCCGATCCGAAGCGGGAACGAGATCCGTTCGGCGCCGGCGTCGGGATCTCCGGCGCGCGCGAGCTCGCCGTGCGGCCCCAGCACGACCCCGCCGGTCGCCCCGGTGGACTCGACCGCGGATTCGACCACGACGCGGACGAGCTGCCCCGGGTCGTGCGTCGCCATCAGGGCCTCGCCGAAGCGCGTCGTCGCGTCGCGCATGCGGCTGCGCTCGGTCTCGAGCTCCAAGAGCCGCTGCTCGAGCTGGGCGGCCATCCGGTTGAACGCGGTGCCGAGCTCTGCGAACTCGTCGCGTCCCCTCACCTCGACGCGCTCGCTGAAATGCCCGTGCGCGATCGCGTTCGCCGCAGCCACGAGCCGGCGCAGCGTGCCGACGATCGACCGTCCGAGCAAGTACGTGACGATTGCGAAGACCAGGAGCGACGCGAGCAGAGCGGTGAAGAGCCGCTCCTCGGACGAGCGGCCCGCAGCATCGATCGCGCTCTGCCGCTTGAGCACCGCAAAGACGAGCCCCTGCGGCCGCGCGAGCGGCGCCGTCTGCAGGCCGCGGTACTCGGTGCCGTCGAGCCGAACGCGCGCCGGGTGTCCCGGCCGGAGTGGGAGCCCACCGCCGCTGCCGGCGCCCGCGACGATTCGTCCGAGCCGGACGACGACGAGGTGGTACGACGGTGAGAGCCCGGCAGCGAGCGAGCGCACGAGCGCCGGGTCGACCGGCACGCGCACGGAGACGAAGCCGAGCGCCCGCCCATGGTCGACGACGGAGACCGCGCCCGGCCCGCCTCCACCGAAGCCGAACGTCGCCGTCGGATGCCCGGCGGCAACCTTTGCGAGCGCGCGCCGGTCGTGCCGGCGCAGCGCACCCTGCAGTGCAGGATCGGCTGCCAGGCGCCTCGCTTCCGCCGTGGCGGCAGCGAGGCGCGCCGCGTATCCGGCGACAACCCCGCGGAGCCCCGCCTGGAGCGCCGCGTCCGTGCGGCCGGTCTCACTGCGGCTCGTCAGCGAGTCATAGCCGTAGAACGCCACCGCGAGCGGCAGCAGCGCCAACAGCGCGAACCATGTCACTAGTTTGAGTTTGAAGCTGCCCATTGCGCTCAAGTGATCGGCCGAGGGTGCCGATACTGTCTTCCAGTAGTCATTGTCGGCCAGAACGGGGGAAACCATGAGGGGGGTTTGGGCGCAGACCGCAGCGGGAGCACTCGCATGTGCGGTCGTGGCCGGCCTCATGCTCCTTCCCGGCCACCTGCTGACCGCCGGAACGCCGGGCGCCCCCCTGCGCCTGGCAACCCCCGAAGCCCCGGCCGTCGTGCAGGTGACGCCGAGCCCGACGGTCGCGCAGCACCCCGTCAAACAGCCGCGGGTGGCCAACCCGTCCCCTGATACGGGCGTCGCCCAGCTCGCGAGCGTCGTCGTCCAGCACGCCGTTCCGGTCTCGCACACGGCCGTTCCGGCGCCCCTCGTCGCCCCGGCCAAGCCGGCCCCGTCGCCGAGCCACGAGCCGACCCCGGCAGAGCCGGGCGCCACCCCCGCGCCTGCGCCGACGCCGACACCCACCCCGACCCCCGCCCCGGCGCCGACGCCCACACCGGCCCCCGACCCCACACCGGCGCCTGCGCCTGCGCCCGCGCCGGCGCCGGCTCCCACACCGCCCCCCGCACCCACCCCGCCGCCTTCCCCGACTCCCCCGCCGTCAGGAGGCTCCACGGCCCCTGCAGCGGTGGGCTCGCTCGCGTCGACCTCGATCAAGATTCCCATCGAGTCGTCCTCGGAGAAGTTCGTCGAGGCGCTCAAGGCGGAGAGCGGCGGAGACGACGGGCACGGCGGCCAGAGCGGCGACTGCGGCCAGGGCGATCCGCACGACGGGCACAGCTCGACCCACCAGGGGTAGCCGCTGTCGGCACAATGGGGTCGATGCCTCCCGCGAAGATCACCCGGGGAGTCGGCCCGGTCACCGCGGCGCTCGCCGCGTACGACATCTGGCGCCGCCTGCCGCCGAAGCAACGGAAGTGGCTCGCACAGCAGGCGCGCTACCACGGCCCGCGGCTCGCCAGACAGGCGCTCGAGGCGCAGCGCAACCGCCGCCGCAGCTAGGCCGAGAACGTCAGCGCGTCGCGCGCAATGCGGTCTTGCTCGATCAGATGGGCGGTCGGATAGCCCTCGGACGGGCTCGCCCGCCACGTGCGGCCGATGTACCGCAGCGGGGCGGCGCCAGAGGCCTCTTCGAGCCGGTGGCGGATCGACCGCCACGGCCCCATGTTCTGCGGCTCTTCCTGGGCCCAGACGACCTCGGAGAGCGCGGGATACGAGGCGACGAGCTCGGCGACCGAGCCGGTCGGGAACGGGTACAGCTGCTCGATGCGGGCGACGGCGACGCCGTCCGCGCCCGCGTGGGCCTCGTGCCCGACGATGTCGTAGTAGACCTTGCCGCTGCAGAGGACCAGCCGGCGCACGGCTTCCTTGTCGGTGCGGGCGTCGTCGATCACCGGCTGGAACCCGCCGGTCGACAGATCGGCGAGCGTGGACGTCGCGTTCTTCAGCCGCAGCAGCCCCTTCGGGGTCACGACGACGAGCGGGCGCGCAGTCGCGTCGAGGGCCTGACGGCGGAGAAGGTGGAAGTACTGGGCGGCCGTCGTGCAGTTGGCGATCCGGAGATTCTCCTGCGCTCCGAGCTGCAGGAAGCGCTCGAGCCGCGCGCTCGAGTGCTCAGGTCCGTTTCCTTCGTACCCGTGGGGGAGCAGCAACGACAGTCGCGACGTCTCACGCCACTTCGACATCGCCGACGAGATGAACTGGTCGATCACGATCTGCGCGCCGTTGGCGAAGTCGCCGTACTGCCCTTCCCAGAGGACGAGCGCCTCGGGCGCGGCAACCGAGTAGCCGTACTCGAAGCCCATGCACGCGAACTCGGAGAGCGGTGAGTTGTAGGCCTCGAACGACGCCGATGCATCGTCGAGGTGCTGCATCGGCGTGTACGTCTCGCCGGTGTTCACGTCGTGCAGGACGAGATGCCGTTGCGCGAACGTCCCGCGTTGGACGTCCTGGCCGGTGAGCCGCACCGGGATGCCCTCGACGAGGAGCGAGGCGTACGCCAGCGACTCCGCGTGCCCCCAGTCGATGCCGCCCTCGTCCATCGCGGTGCGCCGCCGCTCCAGCTGGCGCGCAAGCTTCGGATGCACGCTGAACTCCTCGGGTGTCGCGAGCAGAGCCTCGTTGAGATCCACGAGCGTGGCCGCAGACACCGCCGTGATCGCCTCGGCGCCCGTCGAGCGCGGGATCGCACCGTCGTGCTCCTCGCCCGCGGGCTCGCCGAACGACGCCTTCAGGCGGTCGTGGGCCGCGCGCAGCATCTCTTCGACCTCGGAGACGAACGCGGCCGCCGCGTCGGGCGTCAATACCCCTTCCTCGATCAGCCGCTGCTCGTAGAGCTCCCGTACGGAGGGGTGCGCGTTGATCTGCTCGACCATCAGCGGCTGCGTGTAGGCCGCCTCGTCCTGCTCGTTGTGACCGAACCGCCGGTACCCGACGAGGTCGATGACGACGTCCTGGCCGAAACGTCGCCGGTAGGCCATCGACAGCCGTGTCGCGGCGATCGAGGCCTCGGGATCGTCGGCGTTGACGTGGATGATCGGCACGTCGAAGCCCTTCGCGAGATCGGACGAATACCGCGTCGAGCGGCCTTCGTTCGGGTCGGTCGTGAAACCGATCTGGTTGTTCGTGATCAGGTGCAGGGTGCCGCCGGTCGAGTAGCCCTCGAGGTCGTGCAGGTTGAACGTCTCAGCGACGATTCCCTGTCCGGCGAACGCCGCGTCGCCGTGCAGCAGCACCGGCAGCGCGACCGACGGGTCGTGGGCGCCGTGGCGGGTCGAACGGTCGGTCTGCCCGGCGCGCGTGCGGCCTTCGACGACCGGGTCGACAGCCTCGAGATGGCTCGGGTTCGCAACGAGACGGACGCCGACCTGGCCGTTCGACGTCGTGCGCGTCCCGTTCGCCGCGAGGTGGTACTTCACATCGCCGGTGCCACCCTCCGGGTCGACGGCGACCGCTTCGATTGTCCGCTCGCCCTCGAACTCGCGCAGGATGTACTCGTACGGCATCCCGATCGTATGGGCGAGCACGTTGAGGCGCCCTCGGTGCGCCATCCCCACGACGACCTCGTGCGCGCCGGCTTCGGACGCGAGCTCGATCGTCTCGTCGAGCATCGGGATCATCACGTCGAGGCCCTCGAGCGAGAACTGCTTCTGCCCGAGGAAGCGCTTGCGGAGGAAGCGCTCCATTCCCTCCACCTCGCAGAGGCGGCGGAAGAGCGCCCGCTTCTCCTCGGCGGCCATCTGTTGGCGATACCGGCCGGACTCGATCGCCTGGCGGAGCCAGACGCGCTGCTGGTGGTCGGAGAGGTGCTCGAGCTCGTAGGCGATCGTGCCGCAGTACGTCTCGCCGAGCTGGGGCAGCACCTCCGCGAGCGTCTCGCCCGGCACGTGCACACGGAGGACGGACGCGGGGATGCGCGCCTGCAGCTCGGGTGTGAGCTTCGGCTCGAGCCGGAGCGGCTCGAGCGACGGGTCTCCAACGGGCTCCGACCCGAGCGGATCGAGCCGGGCCGCGAGGTGGCCGTGCGTACGGTGCGCCTTGACGAGCGCCATCGCCGCAGCAACGCCGCCGAGCAGCTGGGTGTCGGCCGCGGGCTGAGCGGGCTCCGCGACCGCCGCGGCGACCGCGGCCGGTTCGGCCTGGCCGTTCCCCGCCGGTGCGGCCTCCGGAAGGGCTTCCAGCAGCCGCGCGATCCCCGGATGGGTCGCGACGAGTCCGGAGTCGCCGCTCTCGAAGAGCGCGCGCCACTCCGACGGCACCGCCTCGGGGTTCTCGAGGTACTCGTCGAGCAGTGCGCGCGCGTAGCCGGCGTTCAGGCCGTCGACGTCGTGCGTGCTCACCCTTGTGTTGTACCAGGCTGAGTGCCCGAGACCTGCCCGGTGAAGGGCTCAACATCGCCCGGAGGGACCACTCGTAGACCGGGCAGCGGCCAGGCGTGAAGCTGTCGTACTCGGCCGGCGACGGAATCCACGCCCACCGGGAGCGATCCAGACGGCGTGCTGGTCGTAGACCCGTGTCGAGGATCGAGTGAGACCGAAGTCAGGAGCGCGTGCGAGCCCGCAGGACAGGTACCTGGTACCGGCTCTTCGTCACGGCGGTGCCGCGGTTAGTACAGCGGGTGGTGCGTGAGCACCTGAATCGCCGCGCCGACGACGAAGCCGATGCCCACTGCCGCGTAGGCGAGCTTGATGAGGCCCTGCTGCTCGCGGCTCATGATCGTGGCGGCGACCAGCATGATCAGCGCCGCGGGCGCGAGGCGGAACGGCCGGTAGAGCAGCTCGAACCCGCCGAGGAACAACGCGCCTGCGGCCAACAGGCCGGCAACGGCCTCCGCCGGCCGCGTGTGGTCGCTGCTCGTCGAGGTCACGGCGCGACTCTACCCCGCCGCGCGCGCTCGACGCGGACGGAGTCGCGAGTCCCGTGCGGGCCGCCGCGCCGCGGCCGCGGGCCCGAGCCGGCGGGGCGCCGCCAGGGCCGCCAGACCGAGTACTCGGTCGGGTCGATGCCCGGCTCCGGCTCGGCGCGGATCGCGTACCAGACGACGAGTGCCAGGTAGACGATCGGGATCTTCAGGATCAGCATCATGAAGATCAGTCCCCAGGCTTGGCCCGACATTCACGAAGTGTAGGAAACCCGCAGGTGGTCGGGCGAGCTTCGGGCGACGTTAATACAGGGCGTAGCTCGAGGGCGCGAGCGCGGTAGGCGGCTCGACGCCCCGCGAAAGCAGCAGGAGCCCGGGAACCGGGGCCAGACGCAGGCCGGCGGCGAGGGCAACCTCGACCAGCAGCCGGGCCGAACCGGGGATGCGAACGCGGACGTCTCCGGCGGCGGCGGCCAGCTCACCGGCCAGTGCCGACGCCGCCGCAGCAGGCGTCCTGCCCGCCACCGGGCCGATCTCGCCGTCGGGGAACACGTAGGAATACGCGTCTCGCCACTCGGTCCGCCTGGCGTGCCGTGACCAGTGGAGGTGATCGACCTCACGATCGAAGCCGTACGCGGCCTCGTCGACCGCGGCCAGGTCGGCGGCGCCTGGCTCGGCAGACGCGTCGATCTGAGGGCGGCCGTGGAACGTCAGCACCGGTGTAGCCGCAACGAGCCCCCGCGCTCCGTAGAGCGCGTTGGAGATCGGCTGGATCGCGTCGGTCATCGTGCGCCGCCGCTTCGCCGCCGTCCAAACCGCGTCGAGCAGCGCGGTGCCGACACCGCGCCCGTGGGCTGCGGGAGAGACGAAGAGCGACGCGAGGAACCAGTCGTCGCCGCGGGCCCACGAGGATCCGTAACCGACGACGGTTCCATCTGCCTCAGCGACGACGGATGTCCCGGTGCGCCGGATGTGTCCCTGAAGATTCGAGAAGGTCTCGAGCGTCGGCGTCGGCGGCTGGAAGCCGTGCGGAAGAAAGACGCTTCCGATCGCGTCGAGAAAGACAACATGAAGCGCCGGCAGGTCGCCGTCGGTCGTGGGGCGAAGCTCCACGACCCGCGACGATACGTCAGTGCAGCGCGGCGCGAATCACGAAGTTGAGGGCGAGGCCGAGTACGAGCCAGGCCGTGACCGTGACGATGAGCCACCTCCGCCGCATCTAGCCCGCCGGAACCGTGAGGGTGAGGGTGTCGCTGTTCGTGACGAACGGCAGCGTCGTCACGGTCCAGGTCACATGCCCCTCGAACGTGGCCGAGGTGAACCCCACCCCGCCTCCGGTCTGCCAGGCGGGACCGATGTGGCACGAAACGAGCCCGCTCGTGTCGCAACCGTGGGCCGCGATCGACACGCTCGTGATGATGCCGTAGTGCTTGCAGTAGTTCACGACCAGGAAGTGCCTGATGTGAGCCAGCGGCCCCGCACTGCCGGAATGCGAGACGGTCATCTGGGTGCAGCCCGTCCAACCGCCGTTGTTGTCGCATTGTGGACCGCAGGCAACCGGCGGTGCCACCTTGGCTGAGGCCGCCGCCGGGACGGCCAGGGCGGCCGCGACGCCGAGCACGAGCAGAATCTTGCGCACATTCGCCTCCTTCCGTTGTCTTTGACGACAACGATACGGTGAAGGAGCGCGCGTGTCTGTGCAGGCTTCGTGCCGATAGCGTGCCGACGTGGAGGGCGACGCGCTAGTGACCCAAATGGACGAGTCCGAAACCGACGACGTGCGGGGGCTGCTGCGGGCGTACGCGGACTCGCTTCCGTTCGAGCTCGACTTCCAGGACTTCGACCGCGAGCTGGCGGAGCTGCCCGGCGACTATGCGCCGCCGCGCGGCGCGCTGCTCGTCGCGCGCAGCGAAGGGACGGTCGCCGGCTGCGTTGCCCTTCGCCCGCTGGCGCGCGACGTGTGCGAGATGAAGCGGCTGTTCGTGCTCCCGGCCGCGCGTGGCACCGGCCTCGGGCGCCGGCTCGCGGCGGCCGTCGTCGCCGAGGCGCGGCGGCTCGGCTACGCCCGCATGCGGCTCGACACGACTCCCGGCATGACGGCTGCGCAAGCGCTCTACCAGGAGCTCGGCTTCGCGGAGACGGCCCCGTACAGGCACAACCCGGTGGCCGGGACGAGGTTCCTCGAGCTACAGCTCTGAGACCGCAGCCCGGATGGGGTCGAAGTCGGCGTCGCCGCGAGCCAGCTCCCGGAACGACGGATCCAGCTCGATCGACCGCCGCAGGTCGGAAAGCGCAGCCTCGTTCCTGCCCGCGAGCGACTCGTAGCACGCGAGGTTGTAGAGCATCCCGGCATCCTCGCCCCGCTCGAGCGCGGCCCGCAGGGTGTCGGCGGCACCCGCACTGTCCCCGCGCTCGTAGAACGCGTGTGCACGGCGCTGCGCCTCCCAGGCGTTCCAGACACCGACGAGCCGACGCAGCTCGACGATCGGCTCGGTGTGATCCTCGACCCGCAGGTCGCAGATGCGGTCGATTCCCTCACGACGTTCGGCGTGCGCCCCGACGCGCTCGACGATCACTGCCGCAGACTGCTGGCCGCGCCGGTCGCCACCTGCAGCCTGTCCCGCCTCGAGCGCGGCGACGAGCCGCTCGACGAGCGGGCCGACCGTCTCCTCATAGGCCCGCGCCATCTCGTCGACGACCGCCGGGCCTGCGAGGATGTTCCCCTGCACGGCGAAGCCCGCGCCGACGCGATGACCGGCCCACTCGAGGCACTCCGCACCGGTGAACGCCGCTGCGCGGCCGTCGGCGGCGATCGCACCGAGCTGGCGCGTCTCCCGCCCGGCGTCGCCGGCGAGAACGTGCGCGAGCGCATCCTCCGGAGCAGCTCCACGCTCGAGCTCTGCGAGCGCCCGCACGCCGAAGGCGGCAACCCCGGCTGCCTGAGTCGCGACCGCCCCGACGCCGGCACGCGCCCACGGGACGACCGAGCCGACCGAGAAGTAGCGCGACTGAACGGCGCAGCCGACCTCGCCGGCCTCCAGGTCGGCAGCGACGATCGAGAAGGTGCTCTTGCGGGGAACGAGGCCCATGGGTCGACGTGCACTCTGGCACGGTTGCCGCGTGGCTGCATCGTGCGGCGCAGCTCCGATCGCCGGAGCTGCGCCGCCGCTGCTCCCCCGGTCGTTCAGACGAATGCGGACGACCGTTGCGTAGAACCCGCCAGGTGATGCCGGAGCCGCGCCTGCGGCAGCGCGACTCCGGCGACCACTGGGAGTCATACGGGAGATAAGGACGCCGGCGCGCGATCCTGGTTGATCGACGTCGGCGATGAGGGTGATCTATGCGATCGAAGGCTCGCGGACGCGCTCACCGGAGCAGGCGGAGCGAGCCGCGTCGACGAACGCAGCCGCATCGGCGGAGAGCGGCTGCAGACGGCTCCAGACCGCCGCCACCGTTTGGGAGACGATCACGCCCGGAGCGAGGTCGACCACCTGGGTCTCGGCGCGGCGCTCGTCGGTGGCGAGCCGTGGCAGCACCGCCGCACCGAGCCCCGCGGCCACGAGCCCCTGCACACCTGCACCCGTCTCCGCCTGCAGGACGAAGTTCGGCTCGATGCCGTGGGTGCGCAACTGCTCCTCGACGTGCGCCCGCGAGGGCGCATGAGCCACGAGCGGCAGCCGCGCGAGCTCGTCGCGCGTGATCGGATTGCGACGGCGCGTCAGCGGGGCTCCCGACTGCAACATCACCACGAATGGATCCGTACAGAGCGCCGCGGCGTCGAGCGGGCCTTTGGGCAACGGAGTCTCGGCGAGCGCAAGATCGATCTCGCCGCGCACGAGCGACGTGAGCAGCGCAACGGCGGACGCGTTCTCGTTCAGCGTCACCGGCGCGCCGTAGACGCGCAGCAGCGACGGGACGAGGCGCGCGAGCAGGTCCGGTGTCGCGCCCACCCGCAGGGCCGCGTTGCCGTTCCCGTCGAGCGCCGCCAGGTCGGCCTGCGCGGCCCGCACACGGGCGATCACCGCATCGGCGTGCGCGAGCATGATCTCGCCGGCATCGGTCAACGCCAGCGGCCGCGTGCCGCGCGAGCGGTCGATCAGCCGCTTCCCCGTGAGGTTCTCGAGCGCGGCGATCTGGTGGCTGATCGCCGACTGGACATACCCGAGGCGCGTCGCAGCCCGTCGGAACGATCCCTCACGCGCAACCGCATCCAGCGCCACGAGGTGCCGCAACTCGACTCCGGACCACCATTCGCCTGCCATCTCAGGGGTGTGACGACAGTCACGAGCCTGAAGCCGTGGAAGTTCCGCGCCATAACACCTGCTTAACAACAATGGTTTGGGCGACAGAACGAAGAAGCCCCCGTCAGGGGGCTTCTCAGGTGGACCCAGCCGGGCTCGAACCGGCGACCTTCGCGCTGCCAGCGCGACGCTCTCCCAGCTGAGCTATGGGCCCGAGGCGCTGCGCCAGTGTAGCTCCGAGCTCGAAATCGCGCGCCCAGTTGATCTTCGTCATCTGGTTGTTCCTGGGCGGCGAAAGCCGCAGCTGGACACCCGCCCGCAGCACCGAGAGTTCCTTGGGCAGCAGATAACAGCTCCCCATCGACTGGCAATACGCGGCGATTGCGTCGATCTCGTCCTCGCCGTATCGACGCGGGATGACCCCGTTCGGGCCGCGTCGACTCGTCCGGCAGACGATCACGACGACGTCACCTCGTCGCACCGCCCACTTGCACTGAATTCGGAGCAGCTCGGGCCGGAGGTCGAAGATGAGGTCGTAGCGCTCGTCACCGAGCGGCCGCGACACACCCGCGCCATGGGCCAGCGCCTCGAAGGCAATCGCCTGCTCGGCGAGGGCGCCTTTCTGATCCGTCGTCAGCATTGACAACAGAGTACGTGCAGCCGCGGACGCGCTCGGCCGCGCGGCGAAAATCTCCCGTCAGGCCGTGGCTGCTTCGACCGTCTCGTGCGGGACGTCGTCCCACAGATCCTCGAGGCGATAGAACTCGCGCGCCTCGGGGGTGAAGACGTGCAGCACGACGTCGATGTAGTCGCCGACGATCCAGGTCGCCTCCTGCTCGCCCTCGACCGAGCGCGGCAGCAGGTCGTGATCGTGCTTCATGCGGCCGTGCACCTCGTCCCAGATGCCCTTGGTCTGGCGCACGTTGCCACCGGTGGCCACGACGAAGTAGTCGGTGTAGGCGCACACGGGCTGCATGTCGAGAATGACGACGTCGCGGCCGAGCTTGTCCTGGACGATCGCCGCGATCCGGCGTGCCTGTTCGAGAGGGCTCAAGCCGCTCAAGTGTACCCGTGGCTAGGAGCCATACAGCCCTTCGTGGCGAATGATCTCGGCGACGGCGGCCGGGACGTCGTCCTCGCTGAACCGCTGCCGCAGCCCGCTCGACGACACCGGGATCGGCTCGATCTCGAAGAAGAGCACCCGCTCGGGCTGCCTGAGGGCGGCCAGGACACCCTCGAGGCGCTCGCGCGGGAAGCCGGGACGGGTCGCGACCGCGATCCGCGTCCGCTCGAGCACCTCATCGGGCTCGTGCCAGGAGAGGAAGTCGCAGAACTGGTCGGCTCCGACGAGGAAGACCGGATCGACCCACTCGGGGTGCGCGCGCAGCATGTCGATCGTGCGCTCGTGCGTGTCGAGGAGCACGTCGTCTTCGGGGAACGCGGCGCGGGCGAGCCTGAGACGTACGCCGGCCGGCGTCTCGACCTGTTTGTGGCCCGGGTGGGCGACGACCACCACGACGAGCTCGTCGAGCGCCAGCTCGGTCTTCGCGCACCGCGCGAGCTCCGCATGACCACGATGAGGCGGGTCGAACGCGCCGCCGAACAGTCCCAACCTCAAGCGAGCTCGAACTCCTCGTCGTCGATCTCGACCGTGGCCCCGTCCTTGGCGCCCGCGGCGCGCAGCGCGCGCTCGAGCTCCTTCTCGCTCGGCGGCGTGCCGAGCACCCGGAACCCGTCCTCGGTGCGGAGCAGGCGCCAGCCGCGTGCTTTCGGCCGGGGACGGTAGACGAGGTAGTCGGCGAGCTCGTCCTCGCTGCGCTCTTCGCCGGGCGGTTCGGGGACGAGCGAGAAGAGCCGGCGGCGGAAGTCGTCGAGGCCCTCGCCCGTTACGCACGAGAGCCGAAAGACGGCAATGATGCGGGGGTCGTCGACCGTGAACTCCGGCTCGGGCGCGAGATCGATCTTGTTCAACACGACGATCTGCGGACGCTCGTCGAGGCCTGCGCCGTAGGCTCCGAGCTCGCCGTCGATCGTATGCCACTGCTCGTCGGCCGGCTGCGACGCGTCGATCACGTGGATCAGCGTGCGCGCCCGCTCGAGGTGCGCGAGGAACTCGTGACCGAGGCCGACTCCTTCGCTCGCTCCCTGGATCAGGCCCGGCACGTCGGCGATCACCATCTGCCGGCCGTCGGGCGCCTCGACCGTTCCGAGCACCGGCTGCAGCGTCGTGAACGGATACTCGGCGACCTTCGGCTTCGCGTTCGAGATGCGGGCGACCAGTGACGACTTTCCGGCATTCGGCAGCCCCACGAGCGCGGCGTCGGCGAGCAGCTTCAGACGCAGTTCGACGTCGCGCTCGTCGCCGGGCGGCCCGACTTCGGCGAAGCGAGGCACCTGCCGGGTCGACGAGACGAAGCGCGCGTTGCCCCGCCCACCGTGACCGCCTTGCGCGAGCACGACGCGCGCGCCGGCGTGTGCCAGATCGGCGATCAGGTCTCCCTCGTCCGTGAACACCTGTGTGCCGACCGGGACCCGGAGCTCCGCGTCGGCGCCGTCGGCGCCGTGCTTGCGCGCGCCGCGGCCGTTCCCACCCCGCTCGGCCTTGATCCACTTGCGCCTCTGCAGCGAGGAGAGGTCGCGCAGCGACGGGTCGGCGAGCAGCACGACGTCGCCGCCGTCGCCCCCGTCGCCGCCGTCCGGGCCGCCCTTCGGGACGAACTTCTCGCGCCGGAACGACAGGCCGCCGTCGCCGCCCTTCCCGGCCTGCACGTGCATCTTGGCGCGATCACTGAACATCGTGGAGGAACCGTAGCGCCGGCTCCCTTTCGGCCACGGCCACGGCAGCCCCGTCCCGACGCCAAACGACGTTACGAGAGTGTGACTTTTTGTCCCCAGGTCGCGACCTGGACAGGCGTTGCCGGCCCGCGTGCGGCGCCAAACGCCGTTCGGTCGGCCGGTGTTGTCTAGCCCGCGGAGTCGACGACCGACACGAAGCGGCGCTCGCCGCTCGTGCGAAACGAGACCGTGCCGGGGCGGATCGCGAAGATCGTGTCGTCGCGGCCGATCAAGGTGCCGGGGCCTGGGCGGAACCTGGTGCCGCGCTGGCGGACGATGATGTTGCCCGGCTGCACGGCCTGGCCGTCGAACATCTTCACCCCGAGGTACTTCGGGTTCGAGTCGCGCCCGTTCTTCGAGGAGCCGAGGCCTTTCTTGTGTGCCATCTAGACGTCCTCCTTCTTCGCCTTCAGGGCCGACTCGAGCACGGAGATCGCGCCCTTCCGCGCTGCATGGGCCCGTTCGTAGGCAAGAGCAGCCTCGAGCATCGGCCGATTCCATGTCTTCGCGCCTTCAGACACCTGCGCGACCGTCATTCCCTCGTAGCCGCTCGGCATGCCCTTGACGTGATCGTCGGCGCCGGCCGGAGCCTCTGCGGGCGCTGCGGCCGCAGCCGGAGCCTCGGCCGGCGGATCTGCGACGGTCTCGGTCTTCTTCGCGGCCGCGCGCTTCGGTGCGCCGAGCGAGATCTCGATGCGCGAGGTGGCGGCCCGGAAGCCGTTGTGACGCTTGTACCCCGTGCGCTTGCGGTACTTGCCGATGCGAATCTTCGGCCCGCGCTCGTGTGCGAGCACCTTGGCCGTGACGGCGCCGTCACCGAGCAGCACCTCGGGCGAGAACGTCTCGCCCTCGCCGGTCTTGACCCGGTCCACTACGAGGTACTCGCCCTCGCGGACGCGATACTGCTTGCCGCCCAAACGGATGATTGCGTATTCCATCAGCATGATGCTCGCAGGCAGGAGCCCGCGAAGCGGTCGCCAGTGTAGCGACTGCGGCTCTTACTCGTCCAACCCCCACTGGCTCATCGGCGTGTAGCCCCAGTCGCCGTCGCCGTTCTCGTCGGCCGGCTCAGGTTCCGAAGCCGCCGGCTCGGGCGTATGGGAGACCTGGAGCTCCACGACCTCTTCGCTGTCCGCCGCCTCCTCGGTGTCCGCCGCCGTCTCGGGCTCCGCGGTCGCCACGGCGCCGCCTGCAGGCCTCTTGCGGCGGTTCTTGCCCCCGCGAGAGCCGCGGCGCGTCTTCTTGCGGACGGGAGCGGCACCGTCGCCGTCCGCGTCGTCCCCGTCGAGGGCGCGGTCGGGGACATGGATCACCGGACCGGCTGAAGCCGCCTCGGGCGTCGGTTCGGACGACGGCTCGGGCTGCGGCTCCTCCTCCTCCTCCGACTCCGCCCCTGCCTCCGCGTCGAGCTGAGGCTCCGGCTGTCCGGCGGGCCCCGCGCCGTTGGTCGCGCCCGCGGCAGCGACCGGCTTCTTCTTGCGGTTCTTGCCGCCGCGCGATCCGCGGCGCGTCCGTTTCTTCGGCACGGCGGGGACCGCGTCCCCGTCCTCGCCGGCAGCGATCGCGTCGCTGCCCTCCTCCTCGACCTCCGCCTCTGACAACAGCTCCTCGTGATCGGGGGCGGCAGCATCCTCCTCGGCCGGCAGGTCGCCGGCAGCCTCTGCGCTCTTGCGCACCGGGCTCCGCCGGGCGCGTGTCGGCTTCTCGGCCTCGGACTCGGCGGTGAGCGGCTCGTCGGGCGCCTCGGCCGGAGCGAGCAGCTCGGCCCAGGCGAGCCCTTCGGTGACGGCGGTGATCGTCACCGTGACCTTCTTGCCGACGAGCTTGGCCGCGTCGCCGACGACGATGTCGACGTCGCCGAGCTTGCCGGTGCCGGCGTGCGGATCGTGCAGCCCGACCTCGCCCAGCTTGAGCTCGATCTGCTGGCCGATCTCGACCGGCAGCTTCGGTGCGACCTTCTCGAGCGTTCCCTGGTCGAGCACCCGCAGGTGATCCAGATGTTCGCCCTCGACGCCGACGAGGAAGAAGCGCCGCTTGGTCGTCTCCTCGAGCTCGCGCAGCCGCGATGCTCCAGGCCCGGCGACGAGCCAGGCGACCCTCGCGGCGACCTCGACCTTGAACGCCTTGTCACGCGATCCCGGTGTGACGAGCGAGCGCAGACGCCGCTCGATGTCCACCGCAGCCGTGTGCTCCGAGATGACGATCCCGTCGCCTCCACACGTGGGGCACTTCTTCGTCATGACCTCGCGCGGCCCGTCGGTCACGTTCTGGCGCGTCATCTCGACGAGCCCGAGCGGCGAGATCTCGACGACGTACGTCTTCGTGCGGTCGCGCTCGAGCTCCTCACCCAGCGCCGACTCGACGGCGGCGCGGTTCTTCGGGCTCGCCATGTCGATGAAGTCGATGACGATGATCCCGCCGATGTCGCGCAGCCGCAGCTGGCGCACGACCTCCTTCACCGCCTCGAGGTTGTTCTTCGTGATCGTGTCCTCGAGCCGCGCACCGGACTTCTTCGAGCGCGAGCCGACGAACCGGCCGGTGTTCACGTCGATGACCGTGAACGCCTCGGCGTAGTCGAAGATCAGGTAGCCGCCCGACGGCAGGTCGACGCGGCGGTTGAGCGTGGACCGGATCTCCTGGTCGACGCCCATCGCCTCCATCAGCGGCTCGCGCTCCTTGTAACGCGTGACGCGCTCCGCCATGTGCGGCGACGTCTTCTTGAGGTAGCCGACGATCCGCTTGTGGGTACGGTCGTGGTCGACGAGCAGGCGCTCGAAGTCGCCGGTGAAGAGGTCGCGGACGACGCGCAGCGGCAGCTCGGCTTCCTGGTAGACGAGCGACGGGGCGGACGACTCCTTGGCCTTCGCCTCGATCGAGCGCCACAGACGCTGCAGGAAGTCGAGGTCGCGCTCGATGTCCTCGGCCGACGCGCCTTCGGCGGCGGTCCGGACGATCACTCCGCCCTTCTTCGGCGCATGCTCCTTGAGCACCGCCTTGAGCCGGTTCCGTTCGTCGTCCTCGAGCCGGCGTGACACGCCGAGGCCCTCACCGTGCGGCACGTAGACGACGAAGCGGCCGGGCAGCGAGATCTCGGTCGTGAGCCGCGCCCCCTTGGTCTTCATCGGGTCCTTGACCGCCTGGACGAGGACGTTCTCGCCTCTCTGGATCAGATCCTGGATCTTGCGGGCGCCCTTGCGGCCCTCGAGCTCCGGGCCGACGATCTCGTCGACGTAGAGAAAGCCGTTCTTCTCGAGCCCGATCTCGACGAACGCGGCCTCCATGCCCGGCAGGACGTTGTCGACGACCCCGAGGTAGATGTTGCCGGCGATCGACCGGCGTTCGGGCCGCTCGAGATACACCTCGGCGACCTGGTCGTCCTCGAGCACGGCGACACGCTTCTCACCTGCGTCGACCGAGACCAGAAGCTCTCGCTTCGCCTTCGGGAGCGGCGCCCGTTTCGGCGGTGTGCGCCGGCGGGTCGCCTGGGTGGACGTGCGCGACTTGCGTTCCGCCCGTTTCGGCTCCGGTTTCGACTCGGCCTTCGGCTCGGCGGTGGCCGCCGTTGCACCCGCGGTCACGGCCGTTGCGCCGCCGCCTGCCGCAGTGCTCTTCTTGCGGTTGCGCCCGCCACGCGTGCCGCGGCGGCGCTTCTTCGGTTGGGTGGTGCTCGATTGTCCGTCGCCTGCCACCGGTTGGGTGGTGGCTCTTTCGACGGTCAGCGGTTCAGCTTGGGGAAGCTCCTGGGCGCCTGTAGGC
Source organism: uncultured Thermoleophilia bacterium (assembly GCA_963828655.1). Lineage (GTDB taxonomy): Bacteria > Actinomycetota > Thermoleophilia > Gaiellales > Gaiellaceae > PALSA-600. Next base: position 807,397 of record CAWHFK010000006.1, read on the forward strand.
GGCGCCTTGTCCTCCGACTTCTTGCGTCGGAAAAACGACAATGGCAAACGATCTCTCCTGTGAGGAGCGCACGCGCAGCCTCGTGTCACACGGGCGCGCGGCGCTGTTGATTGGGAAAAGCCTTGGCATAGGCCTTCCCTCAGGGTATCAGTGGCTCCTCACGCCGCTTCGGCGGCCGGCCGGAGCTTCGCTCTGCGGGTGCGGATCGCGCGCAGACGCTGGGCGAGGCGGGCCCAGGCCCACGGCTCGACCTCGACGTAGCGGACGGCCGACTGGCCCCGCGTCGTCTCGAGATATTCGAACCAGGCGTCCGCTTCCTCGATCAGCAGCAGCTCTTGCGCCTCCTGGTGTCCGGTCAGGGCCATGCGGGCGTCACCTCCAGTCGATCTGGAGAGCCTAGGACCAGGACCGGACGGCGCCTCCGTCAGGCCTAGGCGCGCGCCTCGAAGTAGCGCACCGCTGCCTCGCCGACGGCTCTCGTGCCGGTGTAGGCCACGCCGCCCTTCACCGCCCAGCCGGCGAACGGCACGACGTCGAGCAGTTCACGCGCCACCGCGCGGAACGCGAAACCGGCGCCCACGACGCCGACAAGCTCCGCTGCGCGCTGGTTGTCCACGGACTGCCCGTGCGCCAGGCCGAGCCGCAGGACGAGGCGCACCTGGTTCAAGGTGAGGACCGGCATGTCGATGCCCGGGATGAACACCGCTGCCGCGATGATCGCGTTGCGCTTCGAGAACGCGTGAATCAGTTCGTCGCACACCGGGCCTCGCAACACGGGCAGCCGCGCGGCGAGCGACGTGCTGTCCTCGCCGAGGCGCCGGGCGACGGCGCGGGCGATCTCGTCGACCGGGAACCCGGCGCCGGGCGGGACCCGGACGAGGTCCGTCGCCAGCACGTAGGGCACTATGTCCGCCTCGGTCACGGCGACGATCGGAACGCCGTGGCGCGAGGCGCGGCGGAGCTCGTCCTCGTCGGGCGCTCCGATCCAGACCAGGATCGCGGCGTCCTCGAAGCGGCCCTCGACGACCGCCGCAGGGTCGCCGCCGGCTCGCAGCTCACGCGCCAGCAGCGGCACGAGCTCGCGTGCACCTGCGACGGCGAGCGGCCGGGGATCGCCGCTACCACGACGCAACTCGCGCACGAGCGAGATCACCGACATGGGCGTCAGCTTCATCTTCCGCTTCTTCATGCGCGCCGCCGTCCCGGACGCCGGAGGTAGATCGCCTGGAGGATCCCGATCGCCAGGAAGTTCGTGATCATCGACGAGCCGCCGACCGAGACGAACGGCAGCGGAATGCCCGTGATCGGCGCGACCCCCATCGTCATCGCACTGTTCACGAACACCTGGAAGAGGAACATGAATGCGAGCCCGCCTGCCACGACTGCACAGTAGAGGTCGCGCGCCGTCGTGACGATCTTCAACGCGCGCCAGACGACGAGCAGGTAGAGGAGCAGCAGGATCGAGGCGCCGAAGAACCCCCGTTCCTCGGCCAGGGACGCGAAGGCGAAGTCCGTCGCGTGCTCGGGCAGGTAGTTCAGTCGCGTCTGGGTCGCGCCGAGGACGCCGCGCCCGCGGAGCCCGCCGGCGCCGACGGCGGTGATCGACTGGCGCAGGTTGTACGTGGCGCCCTGCGGGTCGGTGCTCGGGTGCGTGAACCCCGTCAGACGAGCCGCCTGGTAGGGCTTGAGCACGTTCACCCCGGCCGCCGGCAGCACCCACAGGACGGCGAGCGAGCAGGCGATGGTCAGGGCCAGCAGCACTGCGAGGTGCGCCCAGCGCACGCCGGCGACGAAGAGGACGGCCGCGAGCGCGGCCAGATACACGAGCGCGGTGCCGATGTCCGGCTGCAGGAAGACGAGCGCGATCGGCACGAGGCCGTAGCCGATGGCGGCGAGGGCCGTACCGGCCGAGGTGATCGTGCGCGACCGGTCGGCGAGGAAGCCGGCCACCACCAGCACGAAGAGCACCTTCCCGAACTCCGACGGCTGGAAGGTGAAGAAGCCGACGTTGATCCAGCGATGCGAGCCGCGCGTGGCCGCGCCTGCCGCGAGCACGAACACCATCAGACCGAGGGTGCCGAAGTAGATCGGCCGGCGAAGCCGCCGGTAGGTGTCGGGGTCGACGAAGAGCACGACGACGAAGAGCAGCGCGCCGGCGGCGGCGTAGAGGCCTTGCCGCGAGACCGCCGAGCCGCCGACGTCGTGCTTGGTGATCCCGCCGATCGCCGAGAGCCCGTAGCCGACGACGCCGACGAGCGCGAACATCAGCACCCAGTCGAGCCGGCGCAGCACGCCGCCGAGCCCGAGCGCCTCCGTCTCGCGGCGATTGCGGAGCCCACGCGCCCTGGTGTCGACTGCCTCGATGCTCATCAGTCAGAGGCGTGCTGGGTCGTCGGGGCCGTCTTCTTGAAGTACTTCTCGAACACCCTGAGAGCTGCCGGGGCGGCAGCCGTTCCGCCGTGGCCGCCGTTCTCGATCACCGCACAGACCGTGATCGTCGGCGACTCGTACGGGCCGTAGCCGCACCACCACGACTGCGTCAGGTTCTGGGGATACTTGTCGCCCGGCAGGGTCACGTTCTTCTCCGCGCTGCCCGTCTTGCCGGCGATGTTGACCGGGAAGTTGCCGAACACGCCCACGCCGGTGCCGAACGGCGAGTGCGTCGCCTCGTCGAGCCCTTCCTGCACGTAGCGCAGTGCGGTCGGATCGATGCCGGTCGCCTGCGCCGGCTGCGCGCCGAAGCGGCGCAGAACGCGCGCCGGCTCGCCGCTCGGACCGGTCAGCTCGACGTCGTCGGCCAGATGCGGCGTCACGAGCTTTCCGCCGTTGGCGATCATCGCGTAGAGACGGGTCATCTGCAGCGGCGTGACGAGGATCTGGCCCTGGCCGATCGCCATCTGGATCGAGTAGCCCGGCTTCCAGGTGCGGTCGATCACGCCGTAGCCCTTGCTCGCCGAATACCGCTGCTTCAGGTACTCGGGCGTCGGGATCAGGCCCTTCACCTCCGGGCCGATGTCGATCCCGGTCAGCGAGCCGAGCCCGAAGCGGTTCGCCCAGCCCTGAAGCGGATGGCCACGATCGGGCGGCAGGTTGTAGAAGCGCTTCCCCAGCTCGTAGAAGTAGGTGTCGCACGACATGGCGAGCGCGGTCGGGAGATCGATGTTCTGGTCGATCAGCGGCGTCCAGTTGTTGAACGTCTCTCCGTGATCCTTGAAGTCGGGCGAGCACAGGATCTGGTCGAACGGATGCACCAGCCCTTCCTGCATCGCGGCGAGCGCGGTGACCGGCTTGAAGGTCGAGCCCGGCGGATAGGCGGCGTCGATCGCGCGGTTGATCCCCGGATAGTTGAGCGCCGCCGCCCTGGTCGGATCGAGGACCGGCGCCAGCTTCTGCGGGTCGGGATGGCCGACGTAGATCGACGGCTGGTACGTCGGGTAGGAGGCCATGGCGAGCACGGCGCCGTTCCGAGGATCCATCGCCACGATCGCGCCGCCGTCCGCGTGTGCCCCTTCGAGCCCCGAGTGTGCGAGTGTGATGCCGTAGCGGAGCGCCTTCTCGGCCGCCTGCTGGAGGCCGATGTTCAGGGTCAGGCGCAGCGACTCGCCGGGGCTCGGCTGTGCCACGAGCGTCGCCGGCCCCTTGGGCCGCCCGCGTGAGTCGACGGTCAGCTGCGCCGTGCCGTTCTTGCCGCGGAGATAGGTGTCGTAGGTGGATTCGATGCCGGCCTGCCCGATCGAGTCGGTCGGCTGGTAGCCCGCCTTCTTGTCGTGCTTGTACTCCTGCGCGGTGATCTGGCCGACGTAGCCGAGCACCTGGGCACCGAGCGACTGGTACGGGTACTTCCGCAGGTAGCTGTCCTGGGTCTGGACGCCCGGGAACTGCGCCGAGCGCTCCTCGAGGTAGTCGATCTGGTCCTGGCGCAGGCCGCGCTGCACGACGATCGGCGTCAGCGGGTCGGAACCGTGCTCGTTCAGCTGCGCGACCATCGTGGTGACGGGGATCCCCGTCACCATGGACAGCGCCTTCAGCTCCTTCAGCTCGGCGCGCCACGTCTTCGGCAGGTCGGCCGGCCAGAGCTCGAGCCGGGTGCCCGGGACGTTCTCGACGAGGATGTGCCCGTTGCGATCGAGGATCGGCCCGCGAGGAGCCTCGAGCCGCAGCGTCCGCACGCGGTTGTCGTTCGCCTGGGCGAGGTAACGCTCGCCCGAGAGCACCTGCAGCGCCCAGAGGCGCAGGAAGAGGACGGCGAACACGCCGAGCGCCAGGAAGGCGAGAATCGCGACGCGGAGCGCGGTCTGCGGCGTGAGCCGGTACGGCTCCGAGGTGCGCGGATCGCCGGGCAGGAAGCGCCCGCGGCCGCCGACGGCGCCGCTAGCCAAGGAGCCGGACCTCGCGGACGCGGTCACCGAGCTCGAGCGGCGGGAACAGCCTGCGGATGAGCGTGTAGACGGGCAGCGTCAGGAGCAGGTTGACGAGCAGCGCCAGCGGCACGCCGTTCGCGACGAGCCCGGCCGGGGCCGGCTCGCCGAGCATGAACTGCAGCACGACCTGGCCGAACGCGTAGAGGACGGTGACGACGGCGACCGAGAGATACGGCGCGTGGAAGCGGTCACGGGCCGTCGTCTCGCCGTAGCGCCCGATCCAGAAGCCGCCGACGGTCAGCAGGAGCGACGTGACCCCGAGCGTGCCGAGCGTCGCCGTGTCGATCAGGAGCCCTGTCATGAAGCCCGCGACGGCCCCGAAGACCGACCCGCGGAGGAGTGCGATCGAGAGCAGCGCGACGAGGACGATGCTCGAGGTGCGGAAGAAGCGGTACTCCGACAGCACCGAGAGCTGCAGGAGGGCGGCGACGAACAGGACGAGTGCGGCCTTGACGCCGTCCATCAGTGGTTCGGGACGAGGACGATCACGGTCTGCAGCGACGAGAAGTCGACGAGCGGTGCGACCTGGATGTTCTTGAAGGCGTTCACGTCGTTGTTGCTGCGGCTCTTGACGGATCCGACCGGGATGCCGCGTGGGAACATCGAGGGCAGTGCGCCCGGTCCGAGCGTTCCCGCCGTGATGATCGTGTCGCCCACGTTGACGTTCTCGTTCTTCGACACGCGGTCGAGGATCAGCACGTCGCTTCCGCCGCCGCCGCGCTTGATCACGCCGACGGCACTCGGGTGCGTGAGGTCCATTGCCGTGACCGCGCTCTGGTCGTCGGTGAGCAGCGTCACGCGCGAGACACCCGAGGAAACGCGTGCAACGGTCCCGACGAGCCCGCCCGAGCTTGCGACGACGACGTTGCCGACGCGCACCCCGTCGTGCGAGCCGGCCGCGATCTCGACACTCTGGTCGATCGCGTTCAGCGGGTTGACGAGCACCGACGCACGCACCTGGTGGAAAGCTGCGATCGACGCGGGGCCGTGGTAGTTGAGCGCGGCCTTCAGCTGCACGTTCTCCTGCACCGCGCCCTCGTCGAGGATCAACTGCTGGCGGTAGCGGGCGAGCTGCTTGCGAAGCTTCTCGTTCTCGGATTTCGCATCGATCAGTCCGTGGGTCCAGCTTGCAGCGTCGCGGAACGGGCGTGTGACGCGGTCGGCGGCGACCTCGAACGGGCGCAGGGCGCTGGCCGCCGTCCCCTGCACCCCGTCCAGTGCGCTCGAGCGGAAGGAGACGGTGATCAGGACGAGCGAGAGCAGCACGAGGCCACCCACGATGATCCGGCGCTTGAGGGCGCTGGAGCGACTCGAGGGATAGCCGGAGGAGGCGGCGCGCTGGACCGAAGAGCCCAGGACCGCGAGACGGACGGTCCGGTTGCGAGGCACTCGGGGGAGCGTAGCGTCAGAGCCGCGAGGATCGCAGTCCCGGAGCGGCTCGCGCCCGGCAAACGGCGTCTATGCAGGCGTCAAGCTGGCTTCCCCGCTGTCGATCAGCTCGACGTCCTCCTTGCGAATCGTCAGGGCAAGCACGAGGAGGGCGGCCAGCAGCATCACCGCTCCCACCCCGAACGCGACGTGGTAGCCGCTCGTCAGGGCCGAGTCCCGGGCAGCGACCGACGAGACCACGCCGTCGCCGAGGAGGTTGCTCGTCCGCGACGCAGCCAGGGTCGAGAGGATCGCGAGGCCCAGTGCGCCCCCGACCTGCTGCGACGTGTTGAAGAGCCCGGATGCGAGCCCGGCGTCCTCACGCCGCACGTTCGTCGTCGCGAGCAGGGTCAACGGCACGAACGTCATCCCCATACCGACCGAGACGACGGTGATCGTCGGCAGGAGGTCGGGCACGTAGGAGCCGTGAGCGGGCAGTCGTGCGAAGTAGAGGAGCCCTGCGGTGCCCATCGTGATTCCGGTGAACACGACGATGCGAATTCCGATGTGCCGGATCAGCGCCTGCGAGGCCCCCGCTCCGACGATGATCCCGAGCGTGAACGGCACGAACGCAAGCCCGGCCTTCAGCGGCTTGTAGCCGAGGATCTCCTGCATGTAGAGCGATGCGAAGTAGAACATCGCGAACAGGCCAGAAGCGACGAGCAGCATCGCTGCGTTGCTGCCGGAGAGCGAGCGCATGCGGAAGATGTCGAGCCTGATCAGCGGCGCCTTCGAGCGGCGCTCGATCACCACGAACGCCGCGAGCAGCAGGAACGCGAGCACGAACAGACCGGCGGTCTTCGACGAGCCCCAGCCGTAGCCCTGCGCCTTGACGATCGCGAAGACGAGCACCAGCAGGCCGCCGGTCACCGTCACGGCTCCCGCCGCGTCATAGGTCTCGGGCCGGTCGTCCGGACGTGAGTTCGGCACGAAGCGAAGCGACAGCAGCGCGGCCGCGATGCCGATCGGCAGGTTGACGAAGAAGACCCAGCGCCACGACAGCGTCTCGGTGAGAAAGCCGCCGATCACGAGCCCTGCGGCCGCGCCGCCCGCGGCGATCGCACTCCAGACGCCGAGCGCCTTCGTGCGTTCGGCGCCCTCGGCAAAGGTGGTGGTGACGATTGCCAGCGCGGCGGGCGAGACGAGTGCGCCCCCGAGGCCCTGGAGCGCCCGTCCGGCGATCAGGACCTCGGACGACTGGGCGACGCCGTTGATCAGCGAGGCGCACGTGAACACGATGATCCCCGCGATGAAGAGACGCTGCCGCCCGAGCAGGTCGGATGCGCGCCCGCCGAGCAGCAGGAAGCCGCCGAACATGAGCGTGTAGGCATTCACGATCCACTGCAGGCTCGTCGGCGTGAACTGGAGCCCTGCCTGGATCGAGGGCAGCGCGACGTTCACGATCGTGGCATCCAGCACGACCATGAACTGGGCGATGCAGACGAGCACGAGCACGAGCCACCGATTCGTCTCCGGCTTCACGAACTTCCTCCTCTTTTCCCCCGACGGCAACCGTTCGCCGGCACGCTACCGGTCGAGCCGACGCCCCCAGTGCGGTCCTCAGAGCTCCAGCACGGTCGTCGTCAGCGTCGAGGTCGGGATGAATCCGATCTGCGTGTTGATGTGGCGCATCGCAGCGTTGCGCTCGGCGTTCATCGTCGAGACCGTCTCGACCTCCGGCCGGTCCGCGCGGAGACGCCGCAGCGACTCCACCTTCACGGCGCGCGCGAGCCCGAGCCCTCGCGCGGACGCGATCACGGCGGTGTCGTCCGTCGCGGCCGCCGCGTCCCCGGGGGTCGTGCGGAGGTCGGTGAACGCGCCGATCTGGGCGTGGTCGTCGAGCGCGACGGTGACCCGGACCTCCCGGCCGCGCGCCGCTGCCGTTTGCTCGATGCGCCGCACCTCCTCGACGGTCGTCGTCCAGCCTTCGACGCCGGCGGGCGCAGGCGCGTCGTTCATCGCGTCGCGAGCCGCCGCGAACGACTCGACCAGCTCGTCCGGCGCGGGACCGACCCACGAGCGCAGCTGCCAACCCGCAGGAACGACAGGCGGCGGCAGGAGCGCAGTGCGCAGGTCGAGCACAGCACGAATGTCGCGCTGATCGTCGCACGCGCCGATGTGCGCCGCGAACGCCGCGCCGGCCTCGTCCCAGTGGTGGCCGAAGAACGACCGAATCCCCTCCTCGCGCGCCGCGCCGCGGACTGTCTCGAGGAGAGCCGAGCCGATGCCGAGCCGCCGCTGCTCCGGGTGCACGAGGATCTCGACGTACACGAAGGCAGGCCCGTGAACCAGCAGGACGGCAGAGCCTGCGAGCCCGGCGCCGTCCTCGGCCACCCAGCGCCGTCGTGCAGCACCGGCCGGCCCATGCCGGTAGTGGGCGAGCGACAGCTCTGGCGTCCGGAACGGCACACCCGGCGGTCCGCAGGCTTCTTCCAGCGCGTGGAGCTCGAGCAGCTCCTCGTCGGCCGCGCTCGCCGCGTCGAGCTCGCGAACCTGCATGCCGCGTCTAGTAGCGGCGACCGTTCCGCGAGCGTGAGCGCGGGCGGGCGCGTGAACTGCGGTGGATCGCGTCGAATTCCTCGAGGCTGCGGCCCGATCCGACTGCGACGCAGGTCAGCGGCGACTCGGCGAGGTGCACGGGCATGTGCGTCTCGTGCCGGAGACGCTCGTCGAGGCCCTGCAGGAGCGCCCCGCCGCCGGCGAGCACGATGCCACGATCCATGATGTCCGCGGCAAGCTCGGGCGGCGTCTTGTCGAGCGTCGACTTGATCGCATCGATGATCTGGTTGACCGGCTCCTCGAGCGCATGGCGAACCTCCTCGCTCGACAGGATCACCGTCTTCGGCAGGCCGCTGAGCATGTCGCGGCCGCGCACCTCGGCCTGCACCTCTTCCTTCATCGCGTGCGCCGAGCCGACTTCGAGCTTGATCTCCTCCGCCGTCTGCTGGCCGATCAGCAGCTTGTACTCGCGCTTGATGTGGTTGATGATCGCCTCGTCCATCTCGTCGCCTCCCACACGGAGCGACTGCGAGACGACGATCCCACCGAGCGAGATGACGGCGACCTCCGTCGTGCCGCCGCCGATGTCGACGATCATGTTCCCCGTCGGCTCCGCTACCGGCAGTCCGGCGCCGATTGCGGCGGCCATCGGCTCCTCGATGAGATAGGCCTTGCGCGCGCCGGCCGAGAGGGTTGCCTCTTCGACCGCGCGCTTCTCGACGCCGGTGACGCCCGAGGGCACGCAGACGACGACGCGCGGGTGGGCGAAGCGATGCTGGTGCACCTTCTGGATGAAATGACGCAGCATCTGCTCCGTGACGTCGAAGTCCGCGATCACGCCGTCCTTGAGCGGGCGGATCGCGCTGATCGTCCCCGGCGTGCGGCCGAGCATGCGCTTCGCCTCGAGGCCGACCGCGTGCACCTCCCCGGTGCGCTGGTCGATCGCGACCACCGACGGCTCCGAGAGGACGATGCCGCGGCCGCGGACGTAGACGAGGGTGTTCGCCGTGCCGAGGTCGACCGCCATGTCGCGCCCGCCGAAGCCTGTGAGGTAGCTGAAGATGCCCATCGAGCCGCGGCCACTCTAGCTTGCGAGCACTTCGGCCAACCAGCGTGTCGCTTCACCGTGCAACGGTGGGTTGTTCTCGGGGGTGTAGTAGGCAAGCGCGATCAACGCCTGTGAGACGCACCAGCCCCTGGCGCGAAGCCACGTCGCGTCATCGACCTCGAGGAGCTCCCGGAGCCGGTCTCGCTCTTCGCGCGCGACGAGCTTCCACGCGACCATCACGTCCACCGCGGGATCGCCGGCGCCGGCGCCGCCCCAGTCGAGCACCGCGGCCAGGCGGCCGCCGCGGACGAGCACGTTCCGTGCGTCGAGGTCGCAGTGGATCCAGACGGAGGGCCGTTCCCATTCCGGCGCGCGCATCGCCTCCTCCCAGAGCTCGAGTGCGCCGGCTGCTTCGACCCGCTCGAGCGCCTCACGGACGTAGCGGTCGCGCCAGGCGAGCGGCCTCCCGCGACCGCCCGGCGGCTCGGGAGCGCCTGCGGTGTCGATCGCCTGCAGTGCGAGCACGAACGCGGCGACGTCGTCCGCCGACAGCGGGCTCGTCGGCAGCTCGCCGTCGATCCAGCCGAAGACCGACCAGGACCAGGGGTAGCCTGCGCCCGGGCGTCCGAGCGCAACGACGCGCGGGACGTCGACGGGGAGATGCGGCGCAAGCCGCGCGAGCACGTCCCGGTCGCGGTGGTTCGCTTCGTCGGCCGCCCACTCGATGCGCGGCAGTCGCACCGAGAGATCGTCGCCGAGCCGGTAGATCACGTTGACCGTCCCGTCCCCTGCGCGTGCGAGGGGCAGCCTCGCCCACTGCGGGAACTGCTCCGCGAGGAGCGCACGGACGAGTTGCTCGTCGATCTCGAGCTCGTCGTCGTGCATCTTCACGATCAGCCGAACCCGTAGGTGCCGGGGAACCGTGAGCCGAGCAGGCGGACCAGCATCGCTCCCGGCAGGCCGACGACGTTCAGGAAGTCACCCTCGATTCGCTCCACGAGGCTCGCGCCGAGGCCCTGGATGGCATAGGCGCCGGCCCGGCCGTCCCATTCCTCGGCTGCCAGGTAGTGGGCGAGATCGCGCGGCGTGAGTGTGCGGAAGGTGACGAACGTCGATTCGGCGTGCAGCTCCTCCCACGCCTGCGTCCTCAGGCAGAGACCCGAGCACACCTCGTGCGTCCGCCCCGACAGAGCCTCGAGCATGGCTTCGGCCTCGGTCGCGTTCGCCGGCTTGCCGAGCAGCTCGCCGTCGAGCAGGACCTCGGTGTCGACGCCGAGCACGGGCAGCCCGCCGCGGTCGACCGAGCGCGCCTTGCCGGCGGCGCGCTCGAGCGGCGAGGTGCCGGGCGCCTCGTGGAAGTCGGGCGCGACGACGTCGAAGGGAATGCCGAGCTGCTCGAGGATCGCACGCCGCTGCGGAGACGTGGACGCGAGGATCAGGGGGTCCGGCGTCAACGTTTCCGCGCGGCCCAGATCTCCTCGCAGGGCCACTTCTTCGCCCAGTCGGCCGTCACGTAGGAGTAGTAGTGATGCGTCTCGGCATCGGCCGGTGCCTGGATCTCGACGAGCCGCTCGATCTCGAGCCCGTTCGCGCGCAGCAGGTCGATCCACTCGCCGTGGGGCAGGTGGAACTCCACGCCGCCGTCCGGCCACTCGAAGCGGTGCATGCCGAACTGCGCGTGGACCAGCTGCTCCTTCGCCGGAACGTCGTCGTCCGAGCAGAGGATCACGAGCGTCGAGTTGCGGAGGAACACGAGCCGGCCGCCCGCCCGCAGCAGCCGCGCCGCCTCGGGGATCCACCGATACGGGTCGACCCAGATCGACGCGCCGTACTCCGAGACGACGAGGTCGGCTGACGCATCCGGCAGCCCGGTGATCGCGGCATCCGCCTCGATCAGCGGGAACTCGATCCCGGTGTCGGCCATCATCCGCCGCGCCGTCGCGAGCTGGGCCGGCGTGATGTCGACCCCCACCGGCCGCGCGCCCCGCTTCGCGAGCCAAGCGGAGAAGTAGGCGGTGCCGCAGCCGAGCTCCACGACGTCGAGGCCGCGCACGTCCCCGAGCACGTTCAGCTCGGATTCGTCGATTCCCCAGATGCCCCAGGAGATCTCGTCGAGCGCCCAGTTGTCGGCGGCGCGCTCGTCGGTGTATTCGGCGTTCGACTGGGTCCAGAGCGCGGCGTTCCGGGCCGCGTCGTCAGCCCACGAGGCCATCGGGGAACCAGATCCCGATCTCGCGCTCCGCGGACTCGGGCGAGTCCGAACCGTGCACGAGGTTGTTCGGCATTGCCAGCGCGAACTCCCCACGGAGGCTGCCCGGGTCGGCATCGGCCGGGTTCGTCGCGCCGATCGTCCGGCGGCACGTCGCGATCGCGCCCTCGCCTTCGAGCACGAACGCGAGCGTCGGACCGGACGTGATGAAGTCGACGAGCTCACCGAAGAACGGCTTCTCACGGTGCTCGGCGTAATGCGTCTCACCGACCTCCCGGCTGGCGACGACGAGCCGCGCCGCGCGCACCTGCAACCCGCGACGCTCGAAGCGGGCGAGGATCTCGCCCGCGAGATTCCGCTCGACGGCATCGGGCTTGGCGAGGATGAGTGAGCGCTCGACAGCCATGCGGTCGCGCAGGTTACCTAGAACGTTGCCGGCGCGGCGGAGGCTTGGCCTCTCGGAACGTGATCGCGGTCCCGTCCGGCTCGATCGGCGTCTCGCAGTACGGGCACAGCTGCCACAGCGCCTCGAGCGGCCGATGACAGGTGACACAGGCCTGCCGGAGCTTGGTCGTGCAGACGGGGCAGACGAGGAAATCCTCCTCGACCTCCGCGCGGCACACCGGGCACTGCAGGTCGCCGCCACCGAGACGCTTCTCCATCGCCTTGATCTCGAGCTGGCGCTCGCGCACGTCCTCGACATACTCGGGCGGGCGGAAGAGCATGTAGATCAGAGGGCCGATGAACGGGATGACGCCGAGCAGCGTGGAGACCCAGACGAGCATCGCATCGTCGATCCGGCGCTTCGCGTCCTTGTGCACCCAGTAGATGGTCGCGATCCAGAAGACGACGACGAAGAAGACCGCGAGGTTGCGCATGACGTACCACGTCGAGGAGTGGAAGAAGTCGTGCACGCTGCCGAAGCTCGTCGCGATCACAGGAGGATCCTGCCTAGCCCGTAGCCCGCAGCGAACGCAAGCCCGACGAAGAGCGCCAGGAGAAAGAGGGCGAACAGAAGGACGCTGATTCGTTCACCGGAGCGCGACATCGTATGCATTTCACTCGTCGGAGGTCAGGTCGGCAAGCAGGTAGAGCGAACCAGTGACGAGAACGCGCGGGCCGAGGGCCCGCGCGAGGAGCAGCGCGTCCTGGGGATCTTCGGCGATCTTCACCGTCGAAAACCAGTTTCGTGCCCGGGCAGCGACCTCCCCCGCGCCCAGTGACCGGTCGTTCGAGGACCGGGTCGCCACGAGGGCCTGTCCTGCCTGCGCCAGCCGCTCGAGCATCCCGTCCGCATCCTTGTCGCGCAGAATCGCTGCGACCACCACGTAGTCGCGGGGCTGCGGCAGCCGCTCGAGCAGCCAGTCGACGGCTTCCGGGGTGTGCGCGCCATCCCAGATCTCTGACCCGCGGAGCTCGAACCGGCCGGGCAGCGCTGCTGCGGCGAGCTCCTCGACGGGCCTCCCGAGGAAGACCTCGGCGGCCACCCGGGCGTCGCCGATCCGCACGTCGCGCCCAGCGGCGAGCGTCTCGAACTCGGCGTCCGGCAGGACCACCGTGGACCCGGGCCGCGCGACGGCGAGCTTCTCGGCAGCGATCGCCTCACGGGTCTCGCCCAGCACGTCGGTGTGCTCGAGTGCGACATTCGTCAGCAGGACGACGGGTGCCGCGATCACGTTCGTGGCGTCGTGCCGGCCGCCGAGGCCGGCCTCGATCGCGGCGGACTCGACCCCGCGGGCCTTGAAGTCGGCGAATGCGGCGGCGGTGACCGCCTCGAACTGGGTCGCGCCCACGGCCGCCGCGTCGGCGCGCACCCGCCCGACGGCCCGTTCGAAGCCGTCGGGGTCCGTCTGCAGGCGCTCGTGCCAGCCGGAGACGTGCGGCGACGTGTAGGCGACGCCGCCGATCGTCGCGGCGATCCGGCGCGCGGCCGTCGACTTGCCCTTGCTCCCGACGACGTGGACCGCACGAAAGGCACGCTGAGGGTTGCCGAGCCGTTCCAGCAACGCGACCATCCGCTCGGTGCCGAAGCCGTCCGCCGGCCAGGGGCTGAGCGTCTCGAGCCAGTCAGTCGCCGATTGCATCGAGCTCGCGCCGGTATCGCTCGAGCTTGTCGCGCTCGGCGTCGACGACCTCGGCCGGAGCGTTCTGCACGAAGCGCTCGTTCGCGAGCTGCCGTTCGGCCCGTTCGATCTCCTTGCGCAACCGCTCGCGCTCCGCGTCGGCGTCGCCGTTTCCCTTTGCCCGCTCTGGCTTCACGACGGCGGCGAAGATCCGCTCCTCCTCCCCCGTGAGCGAGGGCACCACACCCGAGCGGCGAAACATCTGCGCGAGGTCCTGCACGCGCTCCAGGGCCGCCGCCTGGGACTCGTCACCGGCCTCGGGCCACGGCGCGACGATCAGGCGCGTCGCCCGGTCCGGGAGGTAGGACCAGATCTCCTCGGTGACGTGGGGCATCACCGGATGGAGCAGCTTCAGCAGCCGCTCGAGCGCCGCCGTCGCGGTCGCGCGCGCGTCGGCGTCGCCGTCGTAGAGGCGCTGCTTGACCGCCTCCGCGTACCAATCGCAGAAATCGTCGAAGGTGAGGTGGTAGAGCTCGTCGACGAGGTGCGAGAAGTCGAACTCGTCGAGGAATCGCTCCGCGGCGCGTTGTGACTGCGCGAGCCGGGCGAGCATCCAGTGCTCCTCGAGCGCCTGCGGCCGCTCGTCGGGCACCGCGCCCTCGCCGGCCTGGAGGATGAGCCGGGCGACGTTCCAGAGCTTGTTGGCGAGCTTCCGCCCCTCCTCGATCGCGCCTTCGGAGAACCGGACGTCCTGCGACGAGGCCATCTTCATCAGGCCGTAGCGCGTTGCATCCGCACCGTGCGCGTCGATCTGGGCGAGCGGGTTCATGCCGGTGCCGAGACTCTTGGACATGCGGCCGCCGGTCGGCGCATGCACGGTCGAGTGGATGACCACGTCCCTGAACGGGATCTCGCCCATCATCTCGAGCCCGGCGAAGATCATCCGGTTCTCCCAGAGCCGGATGATGTCGCGGGCCGTCGTGTTCATGTCGCCGGGGTAGAACGTGCGCAGGTCCTCGGTGTCGTCGGGCCAGCCGAGCGTGGCGAACGGCCAGAGCGCCGAGCTGAACCACGTGTCGAGCACGTCGGTCGAACGCGCCAGCTCACCGGAGCCGCACTCGCGGCACGCGTCAGGCTCCGTCTCCTGCACCGTCACGTGGCCGTCGGGGCATTCCCACAACGGCAGCTGGTGCCCCCACCAGATCTGCCGCGAGATGTTCCAGTCGGGTGCTTCCTCGAGGGAGGCGATCGCGAAGCGGTGCTGCGACTCGGGGTGGAAGCGCACCCTCCCCGAGCGCAGCGCTTCCAGGGCGGGCTTCTTCAGCTCTTCCATCGAGCACCACCACTGCAGGGAGATCCGCGGCTCGATCCGCGTCTTACAGCGGTCGCACAGCGCGACCGTGTGCCGGTACGACTCGCGCTTCTCGATCTGGTCGCGCTCGCGCAGCCACGCGAGGACCCGCTGCTCGGCCTCGTCCTGCGAGAGCCCTGCGAGCTCGCCGGCCTCGTCGTTCATGCGCCCGTCCGGGCCGATCACCGTCAACTCGGGCAGGCCGTGGTCCAGGCCGATCTCGTAGTCGGTGGGGTCGTGCGCGGGCGTGATCTTCAGCGCACCGGTCCCGAACTCGCGCTCGACGCGCTCGTCGGCGATCACCGGAACAGACCGCTCGACCCACGGGACGACAACCCGGCGGCCGATCGCATCGCGATAGCGCTCGTCTTCGGGATGAACTGCAACCGCGACGTCCCCGAGGATCGTCGCGGGTCGGACCGTCGCGATCGTGATGTGGCCGTCACCTTCGGCGAACGGGTAGCGCACATACGTGAGCGCATCGTCGACCTCCTCGTGGGCGAGCTCGAGATCGGAGAGGGAGGTGAGGTGGTACGGGCACCAGTTCCCGATCCGGTTCGCGCGGTAGATCCAGCCTTTGTCCCACAGATGCACGAAGAAGCGCATGACCGCACGGACGTACGCCTCGTCCATCGTGAAGCGCTCTCGGCGGTAGTCGAGCGATGCGCCGATGCGGCGGAACTGCAGCATGATCTTGCCGCCGTACTCGCGCAGCCACTCCCAGACCCGCGCCTCGAATGCCTCGCGCCCGAGATCGTGCCGCGTCCTACCCTCCAGGGCGAGGTGCTTCTCGACGGCGTTCTGGGTCGAGATGCCGGCATGGTCGTAGCCCGGCTGGAAGAGGACGTTGAAGCCCTGCATTCGACGGGTGCGCACGATCGCGTCAGCGAGCGACAACTGCAGCGCGTGTCCGAGGTGCAGGTCGCCGGTCACGTTGGGCGGCGGATGCGCGATCGCGAACGACCGGCGCGAGGGGTCCGGGTCGGCGTTGTAGAGGCCTTCGGCCTCCCACGTCTCCTGCCAGCGCTCCTCGACGCCTTGCGGCTCGTATCTGGGCAGCATCTCGCTCACGGCCGGCCCATGCTACGCGTGCGGGGGATCAGGTCAGGCAGCGACTATGGCCTGATCATAACTACCGCGCGACGGCGTAGCCCTGCATTCCGCGCGCGTTCGCGGCCGCATGAAGCTGATCGCTCTCACGAGTGACGGCACTGACCCGGCCGAGGGACCACGGCCCCGCAACGGTGACGTCGTGGCCGCGCCGCCGCAGGTCGGAGATCGTCTCGTCTCCGAACCGGGACTCGACCGACAGCGAGCGGGGCTCGAAGCCGCGAGGGTAGAACGACGAGATCAGGTGGTCGGTGTGCCACTCGGGCGCGTCGATCGCCTCCTGCAGACCGAGACCGCGGTCGACGTGGCGCACGAGGACGTGCATGGCCCATTGCTCCTGCTGGTCGCCGCCGGGCGTGCCGTAGGCGAGCCACGGCTCGCCGTCACGCAGGACGAGGCCCGGCGAGAGCGTCGTGCGGGGCCGCTTGCGCGGCGCGAGCGAGGACGGCAGCCCCTCCTCGAGCCAGAACATCTGCGCCCGGGTGCCGAGCGGCCAGCCGAGCTCCGGGATCGTCGGCGAGCTCTGCAGCCAACCGCCGCTCGGCGTCGCCGAGAGCAGGTTGCCGAAGCGATCCGCCACGTCGAGATGGACCGTGTCCCCGCGGGTCGGTTCGCCCGCGCCCAGGACGTCAGCGTCTGTCGCGACGAGCTGGGGCAGCCGCCCGAGCCCCGGCCTGAGCTCCCCGCTCGCGTCTTCGCCGATCAGGGCGCGGCGCTCGTCGGCGTACTCGGGCGAGAGCAAGTGATGTAGCTGTACATCGACATCACCGTAGTTCGCGTCCCTGTCCGCAAACGCCAGCTTCGCGGCCTCCGTCAGCACATGCACGAGCTCGGGATCACTCAGGGCGCCGACGTCGAAGCCCTCGAGCAGGCGCAGCTGCTGGAGGGCAGCGGGGCCCTGCCCCCACGCCGCCGTCTTGCACACCGTCAGCCCGCGGTAGTCGACGGTCGCCGGCGGCTCGAGCGTCGCCCGCCAGGAGGCGAGATCTTCGCCTGTCAGAAAGCCTCCCTGCTCCGCCGAGAAGCGGTCGATCTCCTCGGCGACGAAGCCCTCGTAGTAGACCCGGCGCGCGCTCTCGACCGTCCCGTCCGACTCGTCGAGCACGCGGCGCCACGTCGCAGCGAGTTGCGGATTGCGGAAGGTCGACCCGGGCCTCGCAGCCGGCAGGTAGAGCTCGGCCGACCCGGGCCACTGACGCAGCAGCGGCTCGGCGCGCTCGATCGTGGCCGTGATCCCCTCGACGACGGGGTAGCCGTGCTCCGCGTAGCCGATCGCATAGGCGAGCACCTCGTCGAGCGTCCATGTCCCGAACTGCTCGAGCAGCAGGAGCCAGCCGCCGAACGAGCCGGGGACGCACGCCGCCTCGACACCCGTGCCCGGAACGAGCACGTGCCCCCGCGACCGAAACGCCTCGATCGTGGCTCCTGCCGGGGAGACGCCCTGGGCGCAGAGGACGAGCGGCTTCGCGGCTTCGGCCGGCCAGAAGACCGCCGGGAGGTCACCGCCGGGGCCGTTCAGATGCGGCTCGACGACCTGCAGCACGAATCCCGCTGCGCAGGCCGCGTCGAACGCGTTGCCGCCACGTTCGAGCACCGCCATGCCCGTCTGCGTCCCGAGCCAGTGCGTCGACGCGACGGCGCCGAACGTCCCGCGCAGCTCGGGACGGGTCGTGAAGCTCAGTTGCGCGCCCAGTCGGCGCCGACGTGGTCGAGGATCGTCGTCAGCAGCTCGAACGAGTGCATGACGTGCTCGTGCGCGAGCACTCTCGCGCCGGCGACGGAGCCCGCTGCGAG
This sequence comes from uncultured Thermoleophilia bacterium, assembly GCA_963828655.1. Classification (GTDB taxonomy): domain Bacteria; phylum Actinomycetota; class Thermoleophilia; order Gaiellales; family Gaiellaceae; genus PALSA-600. The sequence goes on from CAWHFK010000006.1 coordinate 825,320, forward strand.
AGCCTGCCGGATCGCGCGGTGCTCTGCCTGGTTCCGTTCGTAGAGGCGCTCGAGCTCCTCGTCGACGGGTGCCCACACGGTCGGCCCGGAGAACGTGCGCCGAGCGCCCTTCGCAACGGACTCGATGAACGGCACGTCCGCCACCTGGTAGATGACGTCGTGGAACGCGTGGTTCGCGCGCATCCAGTCCGCCATCAGCGAGCGGCGCTCGCCGCCGGGCTCGTGCGAGCGGATCTCCTTCGTCAGCCGCGCGAACCGCTTCTCGCAGTCCTCGAGCTCGACCATCGCCTCGGGGGTCCACTTGCGCGCCGCCAACTCGGTGACGAGCGCCTCCAGCTCGGCGCGGACGAGGAACGCCTCACGCAGGTCGTCGTGCGAGAGGGTGCGCACGCGGACGCCCTTGTTCGGCTCGAAGGAGACGAGCCCCAGCGCCGCGAGCCGGCGGAGCGCCTCGCGTACGGGTGTCCGGGAGACGCCGAAGCGCTCCGAGAGCTGCTCCTGGCGCAGGACCGACCCGGGCGCGAGCTCGCCCGAGACGATCGCCTCCTCGATCACGACCGCGATGTCGTCTGCCTTCGTGGATTCGAGCGTCACGACAGCAAATCGTACGCCGAAACGGTGAGGAAGTCCTTCAGCGGCACCGAGAGAGCGACGTCGGCGAACACCTCCTTGGCGGCCGGCGCGGCGTCGACCAGGGCGATCTCCGCGCGCACGCGCGCCTCGTCGAAGCGTCCGGCCTGCACCCAGGACCACACCTGGGCGCGGGAGATCTCGGCCGTCGCGGCGTCCTCCATCAGGTTGTCGATCGCTGCCGCGCCGACACCCTGCAGCCAGGCGTCGAGGTAGCGGACTCCGACGCTGACGTTCACGCGCAGTCCCTCGTCGGTGATCGCGCCGCCGGGGATCTCGAAGTCGACGAGCTCCTGCTCGGTGACCTCCACGTCGTCGCGCTTGCGCTCGACCTGGTTCGGGCGCTCACCGAGCACCGCGTCGAACTCGGCCATTGCGACGGGCACGAGATCGGGATGGGCGACCCAGGTGCCGTCGAAGCCCGCACCCGCCTCGCGCCGCTTGTCTTCGGTCACCTTCGCGAGCGCGATCGCGTTCACCTCGGCGTCGCGCCGCGAGGGGATGAAGGCGGCCATGCCGCCGATCGCGTGCGCCTCCCGGTCGTGGCACGTCTTGACGAGCAGCTCGGCGTAGGCGCGCATGAACGGCACCCCCATCGTCACCTGCGCCCGGTCGGGGAGCACCGCGCCCAGCTTCTTGATGCAGCTGAAGATGTAGTCCCACCGTCCCGCATTCAGGGCACACGAATGGTCGCGCAGCTCGTAGAGGATCGCGTCCATCTCGAAGGCAGCCAGGATCGTCTCGATCAACACCGTGCACTTGATCGAGCCGTGCGGCAGTCCGAGCTCGGACTCGGCGAGCGCGAACGCCTTCGCCCAGAGCCGTGCTTCCTCGTGCGACTCGAGCTTCGGGAGGTAGAAGTACGGCCCCGTCCCGCGCTCGAGCTGCTCACGAGCGTTGTTGAACACGACCAACCCGAAGTCGAACAGCGAGGCGCTGACCGGTCTCCCGTCGACCTCGTGGTGGCGCTCGACGAGGTGCCAGCCGCGCGGCCGGATGATCAGCGTCGCCACTTCGTCATTGAGGCGATAGCTCTTCTCGGGCGTGTCGAGCTCGATCGTTCTCCGCACGGCGTCGTGCACGTTGCGCTGTCCGTCGCGCACGTTGTCCCAGGTCGGCGAGTTGGCGTCCTCGAAGTCCGCCATGAACACCTTGGCGCCCGAGTTGAGCGCGTTGATCATCATCTTGCGGTCGACGGGGCCGGTGATCTCGACCCGCCGGTCCTGCAGGTCGGCGGGCGCCGGCGAGACCGTGAAGTCTTCCGGCGCCCGCACAAACCGCAGCTGTGTCCCCCGCCGTGCCTCCCGTACTGCGAGCAGGCGCTCACGCTCGGGATTCAGCTCGCGATGCAGACGCTCGACGAACGCGAGCGCCTCCGGCGACGGCACGTCTACTTCTGTGCGAATTGGGCTTCCTCCGTCGAGCCGTGGAGCGCCAGGGTGGATGAGTCCTTCGACACCGTCTGCATCACCTTGTCGAAGTATCCCGCACCGACCTCGCGCTGATGCCTGGTGGCCGTGTAACCGTCCGGCTCGAGCGAGAACTCGCGCTCCTGCAGCTCGACGTAGGCGCTCATCCCGCGCTCGCGGTAGCCGCGGGCGAGCTCGAACATGCCGGCATTCAACGAGTGGAAGCCGGCGAGCGTGATGAACTGGAAGCGGTAGCCCCACTCGCCGAGCTGCTGCTGGAAACCCGCGATCTCCTCGTCCGAAAGCGCCTTGCGCCAGTTGAACGACGGCGAGCAGTTGTAGGCGAGCAGCTTGCGCGGATGCCGCTCGTGGATCGCCCGCGCGAACTCGCGCGCCTGCCGCAGGTCGGGCGTCGAGGTCTCGAACCAGAGGACGTCGGCGTACGGTGCATACGCGAGCGACCGCGCGATCGCCGCGTCCAGGCCGTCGGTGACGTGGAAGAACCCCTCGCTCGTGCGCTCACCGGTCACGAACGCCGCGTCCTCCTCGTCGATGTCCGAGGTGAGCAGCGTCGCGCTGAGCGCATCCGTGCGCGCGACGAGCACCGTCGGCACGTCGAGCACGTCGGCCGCGAGCCGCGCCGCCGTCAACGTGCGGATGAACTGCGCCGTCGGTACCAACACCTTGCCGCCGAGATGACCACACTTCTTCTCCGCCGCCAACTGATCCTCGAAGTGCACCCCGCCGGCACCCGCCTCGATCATCGCCCGCATCAACTCATAAGCGTTCAACGCACCACCAAAGCCGGCCTCCGCATCCGCGACGATCGGTGCCAGCCAGTCCGTCCCGTTTCGGCCCTCCGACCAGTCGATCTGGTCGGCGCGAAGCAGCGCGTTGTTCAGACGCCGCACCACCTGCGGCACCGAGTTCGCCGGGTAGAGGCTCTGGTCGGGATACGTCGAGCCGGCCAGATTCGCATCCGCGGCGACCTGCCAGCCCGACAGGTAGATCGCCCGCAAGCCCGCCTTGACCATCTGCACCGCCTGACCGCCCGTCAGCGCGCCCAACGCATTCACATAGCTCCCCGAGGTCAGAAGCGACCAGAGCCGCTCCGCCCCCACCCGGCCGAGCGTGCACTCCGGCACCACCGAGCCGCGCAGGCGCACGACGTCCTCGGCGCTGTAGCTGCGCCTGATCCCCGCCCAGCGCTCGTCCTGCGCCCACTGCGCCTCCAGGCGCGCCGTCTGTTCTTGGATCCGAACTTCGGTGTTCATCACACCCTCCAGGGTCAGATTCTCGAGTTTCGGATCCTAGAAGTGGAGTAATCAACTGTCAACCGCCCGCTTAGAGCAAGGATCGGGGCTTTTCGGATCCAAGCCAACCCTGGTTCTTGGCTCAAAAAGGTCGGACGGAGAGCGAGATCCGCCGAGGGCGCGCAGCGCTCAGTCGTAGTTGCGGAAGACGACCTCTGCGACGCAGACCGGCTTTTCGCCGCCCTCGCGCTCGATGGTCGTCGACATCGTCACCTGGCTGCCGCCCTCGATCTCCTCGACCTGCACGATCTCGAAGGAGCCGCGAACCCGCGAGCCGACCGGGACGGGAGCCGGAAAGCGGACGCGATTGAGGCCGTAGTTGATGCCCATGCGGCCCTCCCGCGGGACGACCTCGGACGACATCACCGGGATCAGCGAGAGCGTCAGGTAGCCGTGGCCGATCGTCGTCCCGAACGGCCCTTCCTTCGCGCGCTCCGGGTCGACATGGATCCACTGATGGTCGCCCGTTGCCTCGGCGAACGCATCGATCTTCTGCTGGGGTATCTCGATCCAACTGGACGGACCGAAGACGTCGCCGATCGTCATAGGATCGATCCGGGCGGACGGCTGCCGCCGGCTACGCCGACTCCTCGGCGAGCTCGTCAGCGAGCTCGTCGGGCTCGACCGCGTCGGCGCCGGCGCTCGTGACGAGCGTCGGCTTGAGGCCCTTCTCGATCGTCTCCTTCGTGATCACGCACTTGGAGACGTCCTTGCGGGAGGGCAGCTCGAACATCACGTCGAGCAGAGCGTTCTCGATGATCGAACGGAGGCCGCGCGCTCCGGTCTCACGGTCGAGCGCCTTGTCGGCGATCGACCACAGCGCATCGTCGGTGAAGACGAGATCGATCGAGTCGTAGTTGAAGAAGCGCTGGTACTGGCGCGTGAGCGCGTTCTTCGGCTCGGTCAGGATCTGCACGAGATCCTCGCGCTTGAGCTGATGCACCGCGCTGAGCACCGGCAGACGGCCGATGAACTCGGGGATCAGGCCGAAGTTCAGAAGATCCTCGGGCATCACCTCGGCGAGCAGCTCCGCACTGGCGGAGTCGCGCTTCGACGAGATGTCGCGCCCGAAGCCGACCGCGTTCTTGCCGACACGCTTCGCGATGATCTTGTCGAGTCCGGCAAACGCGCCGCCGCAGATGAAGAGGATGTTCGTGGTGTCGATCGAGAGGAACTCCTGGTGCGGGTGCTTGCGCCCGCCCTGCGGCGGCACCGAGGCGACCGTCCCCTCGAGGATCTTCAGCAGTGCCTGCTGCACACCCTCGCCCGACACGTCCCTGGTGATCGAGGGGTTGTCCGCCTTGCGCGCGATCTTGTCGACCTCGTCGATGTAGATGATCCCCGTCTCCGCCTTCTTGATGTCGAAGTCGGCAGCCTGGATCAGCTTCAGCAGGATGTTCTCCACGTCCTCGCCGACGTAGCCCGCTTCGGTGAGCGCGGTCGCGTCGGCGATCGCAAACGGCACGTTGAGGATCCGCGCGAGCGTCTGCGCGAGATGCGTCTTGCCGCAGCCGGTCGGTCCGAGCAGCAGGATGTTCGACTTCTGCAGCTCCACCTCGCCGTCCTCGACCCCCATCTGGACGCGCTTGTAGTGGTTGTAGACCGCGACCGACAGCGTGCGCTTCGCCTCTTCCTGCGAGACGACGTATTCGTTCAGCGAGCTGTAGATCTCCTTCGGCCGGGGGAGGTTCTCGAGGTCGAGGGAGGTCGGGGTCGTGAGCTCCTCGTCGATGATCTCGTTGCAGAGATCGATGCACTCGTCGCAGATATAGACGCCGGGACCGGCGATGAGCTTCTTGACCTGCCGCTGCGACTTGCCGCAGAAGCTGCAGAGAAGCTGCTCGTTTCCTTCACTCGCGCGCGCCATCCCGACTCTCCTTTTACCCCGATTTCGCCTGTACGGCTAGTGCGGTCGTATTAAGCAGCGGCCTCATTGCGGACTGTGTCGCGGTGTGTGATGACGGAATCGATGATCCCGTAATCGACAGCTTCGGTGGGGCTCAGGAAGAAGTCTCTCTCCATATCGCGCGAAATCTCCTCCTGTGTCTTGCCGGTGTGCTCGGTGTAGATCTCCTCCAGGCGCCGCTTGAGGCCGATCACCTCGCGGGCCTGGATCTCGATGTCGGTGCCCTGGCCCTGGAACCCGCCGGACACCTGATGGATCAGGATCCGTGAGTTCGGCAGCGACATGCGCTTCCCTTTCGCGCCCCCGGCCAGGAGCAGCGAGCCCATGCTCATGGCGATGCCGACGCAGATCGTCTGGACGTCCGGCTTGATGAACTGCATCGTGTCGTAGATGGCGAGCCCGGAGTAGACCGAGCCGCCCGGGGAGTTGATGTAGAGGAAGATGTCCTTGTCGGGATCCTCCGACTCCAGGTGCAGCAACTGGGCGATGATCAGGTTCGCGATCTGATCGTCGACCGGTGTCCCCAGGAAGACGATGCGCTCTGCCAGCAGGCGCGAATAGATGTCGAAGGCGCGCTCGCCACGCGAGGTTTGCTCGACGACCATTGGGACTAGCGGGCTCATTAGCTCTACTCCTTGCTGCCGGGGGTCCACAGTTTCGGTGACTCGGCCGGTTCGTCCTTCTCCGGCGTCCAAATCGATTCGCGCGCCTCGTGCAACTCGGGAGCGATCGGCTGCACCTCGGCCGCGATGCGGTCGAGTGCCTTCTTCAACCGGATGTCGTCGCGAACGCGGTCTGCGCCGCCCTCGGCGACGAAGGCGTCGATGTCCTCGTCGCTCTCGCCGGCGGAGCGCAGCTCCTCGCGGATATCGTCGTCGGTCACCTCGATGCCGAGCTGGTCGGCGACGGCCTCCAGCACGAGCTCGCGCGAGACCGACAGCGAGGCCTCGGCGCGCAGGCGCTGCTCGAGCGCCTCCGGCGTCTGACCGGTCAGCTGCAGATACGTGTTCGCGTCGATGCCGCGCTCCTGCAGGCTCCGCGCGAGGCCGTTGAGGAGCTCGCGGGTGCGAGCCTCGACGAGCGGGCCGGCAGCGATGAAGTTCGACGCGCGCACGAGCTCGTCGACCGCGGCGGCGCGGAAGAGCCCGTCGATCTCGTCGTCGATCTGCGCGCGGAGACGGCCTTCGACGTCGGCGCGCAACTCTGCCAGCGTGTCGAACTCGGAGGACGCCTTCGCGAGCTCGTCGTCGAGCGGCGGCAGGACACGCTCCTTCAGTTCCTTGACGGTGACCGTCGCCTTCCGGTTCGTCCCGTCGGCGAGCTCGTATGCGACCTCCCGGCTCTCGCCGGCGGAGAGGCCGAGAACCCCGTTCTCGACCTCCTCGACGAGGCGCTCCGAGCCGAGCTCGACGACGTAGTCGCGCTGCGACGTCCCGTCCTCCGCCGCGAGGTCGATCACGGCGGTGTCGCCCTCCTGCGCCGGACGGCCCTCGACCGGGACGAGCTCGGCCGCGATGCGCTGCAGTGTCTCGAGCTCGGCCTGCACCGCCTCCTCGGGGACGGCGGCGTCGACCTTCGGCACCTCGAGCTTCGTCCAGTCCGCAGGCTCCGGCTTCGGCTGCACCTCGACGGTGGCCGCGAAGCTCCAATCCTCGCTGTCCGACGTCGGGAGTTCGTACTCGTATTCGGGCTGCGCGATCGGGTTGACCCGCGCGCGGGCCGCGGCGTTCCAGAACCAGCCGCCGATGTGACTGTCGACCGCCTCCGCGTAGATGCGCTCCCTACCGACCCGCTGCACGAGGAGCGGCATCGGCACCTTCCCTTTCCGGAAGCCCGGGATGCGCACGCTGGCCGCGAGATCCGTTGCCGCATGCTCGACGGCATGGTGGACGTCGTGGGCCGGCACGTCGACGGTCAGCTTGACCTTGTTCTCGGGGAGCTCCTCGACTTGTGCGGCCATGTGGGGCCATTGAACCAGACCTGTACCGTCCGAGGCAGTGGACGCCGAAGCAGCCATCAAGGCCCGGAGGACGCACAAGCAGTACGGATCGGCGCCGGTGGACGGTGAGACGCTCCGGGAGCTCGTCGACCTCGCACGCTTCGCCCCGAACCACAAGTTGACCCAGCCGTGGCGCTTCCGCGTGCTCGGGCCCGAGATCCGCAGCCGGATCGAGGAGCTCGCCGGCGAGAAGGAGGCGATGAAGCTCCGGCGGGCGCCGACGCTCGTGCTCGCGACGGCGTGCCTCTCGGGAGATCCGCACGTCGACGAGGAGGACCTGCACGCAACCGCCTGTGCCGTCTACGCGATCCTCCTGGGTGCAACGAACCGGGGCCTGGCCTCGTACTGGCGCACACCCTCGTGCTTCACCGAGGAGCCTGTCCGCGAGGCGCTCGGGCTCGCCGGCGGGGAACGCGTCGTCGCACTCGTCCACCTGGGCCCCGCAGCGAGCGAGCCGCCCCCGAAGGAGCGGCTCGCACTCGACGACGTGCTGCAGTTTCTCGCGTAGCGCCGCAGCTACGGGGTGACCGGCGCAGCAGCCGGCGGCGCCGAGGGAGGCGTCACCACGTTCGGTGCCGCCTGCCCGGCGTTCTTGAAGCTCTGGCGCAGGAGGAGCACCGCTGCGCGGGCGCGCAGGACACCGGCCCGCATCTCGAGGTTCGACGCGCGGATCTGCAGATTGGCCTCGCGGACGAGCGGCCGGATCTGGTTCTGCTTGAGCCCGGCCTGGCGGGCCGCGACGACGTCGGCGTGCAGCTTGGCGCGGTCGCTGAGGCAGACGGAGAGCAGCGAGCGCCAGTCGCCCGTCAGCTTCAGGACGTCGATCTTGATCTTCGCCTTCGCCGTTGCCTTGTCGGTGCCGACGAGGGTCTGAGCGTCTGTCTGCAGCGTCTGCGCATCGGCGAGCACGGCGTCGTGCTTCGTCTTCACGTCGGTCCGCAGCTGCGTGATGTCGGCGTTGATCGCTGCGAGCGGGTCGTCGGCAAGCGCGACCACCGGCAGGATCGCCGCCACGGCGAGCGCCAGGGCTGTCAGGTAGAGGAACTTCTGCATCGGGGCTTCTCCTTGGTCTGGTCGATGAGTGACGGGCGCATCGTGGACGGCTCGCGTCAGTCGCAGATCTCGCGGGTGTAAGGCGCCCGTAAGGCGGGAGGCCGTCAGGAGAGTGCGGGCGAGAGGAGTCGAACCTCCAAGAGCCGAAGCCCACCGGGACCTAAACCCGGCGCGTCTGCCAGTTCCGCCACGCCCGCGCGGTCGAGAGACAGCGTAACTGCGCCGTCCGGCGTTCTAGGTCGCGACGCGCGCGACGCGCGAGACACCGATCGGCCGCTTCGCAGCGTCGAGGGCGGTCACGGAGACGAACCGCGGCTTGCCGGCCACCCGGATCGTCGTCTCGAATCCGGCAACCGCCACGGTCTGCTGGACGGCGAGCGCGTCTGCCTCCTCGCCCGCGGAGACGCGCCAGTGAGCCGTCTCCGTGGTTCCGTTCCAGCTTGCGTACACGCTCACCCTGTTCCCGCGGCGAATCGCAGCGACGGCCGGCTTCGTCTTGGGCCGCCCCACCCAGGTGTTGCGGAACGCGCGGTAGTTCCAGGCGCCACCGTCGAACTTCGCGTCGAACCGCACGTCGCCGGCCGGCCCGAACTCCGTGACGTAGGGCTGGGTGCCCCAGCCGACGAGCATGGCGTCCCCGCCGAGCACCTGCGCGTTGCCCATAGCCGTGGAGTCGAGCGCGTCCGGATGGCGGTAGTCCTGCAGGACGTTCGCCCGCATCGATCCGAGGTCGAGGCCGAGCCGAATCGCACGGGACTGGGCGGACGAAGGCCCGGGGCCGTCGTCGAACAGGGTGAGCGTGCCGTCGGGATGCGCCCGGGCGTCGTGCTGGTACATGAACCGCGCCGACGGCCCGAGCTCGAAATCGCTGCTTCGGCCGCCGAGCCGCCACAGCACCTTGCCGTTCGAGCGGTCGAGCTTGTAGACGGCCGAGGTGTTCCGGGCGGAGATCAGGAGATTTCCGTCGAGGTCGACGTCGATCGAGTTGACGTGGAAGTAGTCGAACGGATCGAGGACCGGCGAATAGGTATCCGTCAGCGGCACGTGATCGAGGCTGTGCCACTCGAACAGCACCGCGCCCGTCTTCACATCGATCTCCTGGACGATCGAGTCGAGCACGTTCCCGACGGCCGGGCCGCCGACTGCCGTCAGATCGGCCTGGAGCTCGTTGTAGACCGTGATCAGCGCGGTGCCGTTCGGCGTGAGCAGGAACTCGTGGACGTCGGCCTTGAAGCCGTTTCCCGCCTGCACACGCGCGACGGTCGAGTACGTCTCGTCGAGGATGACGCCCTCGCCCTGGCCGGTGCCGATCGTCGAGATGGTGCCCTCCCACCAGGTGAGCACCGGCTTGCCGCCGAGGAACTGGCGGCGGAAGTTGATCGCGACCTCCTTCAGCGGGCGGAAGAAGACGACGTTGCCCGCGTTGTCGACGATCATCGGGCCGCGCTGGCCGGGGCCCGTCAGGGTGGCGAGAAAGAGATGGCCCGGAGCGGGGTGGGTCAGCGTCGAGACGCTGATCGTCGGCGGCCGCAATGTCGGCTCGCTCACGTACGAGGCGAACCCCGACGGGCTCGCCGCCGTCTCGAAGCCTGCCCGGGCGAACCGCGGCAGCGTGAGCGCAGCGAGGGCGGCGCCCGAGGTTGCGAGGAAGTCCTTCCGGGACAGATGCGCCGCCACGAAGGCGCAATGAAACACCAGCTCGCGCACCCGCGCAACGTCGAACCTCCGCACCCCTCGAGCGGGCGGCCGAGCCATGGCCCCGGGTGGAATCGAACCACCGCACGGAGCTTCGAAGGCTCCCGCTCTGTCCTCTGAGCTACGGGGCCGAGCTCCTGAAGCCTAGCGAGGGCGGCGAACGGGGCTCGCCGAATCAGATCCAGTTGATGACGGTCCGTCCGTCGGCGGCCGGCAGCGGCATCGATTCTGCCTCCGCGCCGACGGCGTCCCGCTCGGTTCGCGAAAGCCGGCGCCAGGGCTGGATCGTCAGCGTTCGCTCGGCCCGGCGCCAGGTGCCGACGATGTCCCCCGAGACGAGGACCGCCCCGGGCCACACACGCGGCGTCCACAGCTCGCCGCGCCGGCCGGCGTGGGGCACGAGGAGTGCCCGTTCCTCGTTCGTGCGGTGAAGGGTGTACGCATCGCCGCTCGGGAGCAGTCGCGCCGCAGCAGTCGGGCCCGGCGGCTCGCGGACGACCGCCTCGTCGCGGGCCTGCAGCCACGCCTCACCCGCCGGCGTCACGACGCCGACGAGCTCGGCCCGGAGATCGCCGAACGCGCGGGCGGCCGCCTGGACCCCGATCCCCGCCCACTTGCCGAACGCGGTTGACGTGGCCGGGCCGAAGATGTGCAGGTAGCGTCGCGCCAGCTCGCGGGTCGCCTCCGCTGCGCCGATCGACGGCGCCGGGACGGTCCACACCGTCGGCCGCCGGGCGCCCTCCCAGCGAATCGCGAGCCTGCCCGTCAGCGCGGCATACCGGAGGTTGTTCCCGTGCACGCCGAGCGCCCGTCCGGCGTCGTCGTACCTCATGCGCGCGCCGCCGAGGAAGGTGTCCAGGCGCGCGGCCAGGTCTTCCGCCTTCTCGCGGGTCTTGCCGGCATCCGGGAGCCGGGCGAGCGTGAACACGGCGAGGTCGCGCGCGGCGACGACGTACACCTGGTATCTCGGCCCCCAGACCTGGACGAGCGACGGATCCTCCCAGGCGGACGGCCCCGCGCCTTCCACCCTCGCGTGGATGGACAGGAGCGCGGCACGGGGCATGCTGTCCTGCAGGCCGGCCCACGCCGCGCGGGGGAGCGACGCGCGTCCCGCCGGCAGCCGCCGGTCGAGCGCTCCGACGCTCCGCCTGAACGCGAGGATCTGCCCGCGCGTCACCTTCAGCCGCGCCGTCGTCACGACCGGTGATCCTAGGCGGTGCCGAGTCAGCGCCGCTCAGCGGCAGCGCGAAGGGTGGCGAACGGGACTCGAACCCGCGACCACCGGGACCACAACCCGGGGCTCTACCAACTGAGCTACCGCCACCGCGCGCTGCTCATCGTAGCGGCGGCTCGGACGGGAGACCCGCGGTGCCGGCAGCCGAACGGTAGGGAGGCTCGAGGCCTCCCTACCGTCAGCCCGGATGCGCTGTTCCGGGCCTAGACCGACGTTGCGAGGCGGCCGCGGTTGTGAGTGAGGACGGCGAACGCGAAAGCCGCGAACGCAACGAGAACGACGGCGGTGCCGATCGCGGCGATACCCCAGTCGAAGCCGCCGGGATGCGCGACAACCGGTGGCTGCGAGGGCACCGTGGAGTTGCCCGGGTCGGGCCCGGTCATCATCGCGGATGCGCTCGCTGCGAATGCCAGCGACACGACCCCGAAGGCGGGGGTCAGCCAGATCCTGAACCAACGACGGTTGCGCTTCATCTCCGTTCCTCCCCTACTCGATGTGCCTCTCCTGCCTGTCATGTCCACATGACGGTGACGGCCACTCGTGTCTTTCGCCTGCGCACGCGCTTGACACAACGGGTGTCGCGCCCGTCACACTTCGTCCGGGATGCTTGGTGGCGAGCTCTTCCGGGATCTGCCGGAGCCGGAACTGCGGCGCCTCGTCGCGATCGCCAAGCGGCGCCGGTTCTCGCGTCACGAGGTGGTCTTCCACGGGGGTGACCCGGCCGACGCCCTGCACCTGATCTCGCTCGGACGGTTCGCCGCCCGCGTCGAGACGGGCGGCGGCGACACCGTGACCGTCTCGGTCCACGGGCCGGGAGACGCGTTCGGCGAACTGGCGCTCCTCGACTCGGAACAGCAGCGCTCGACGACGGTCGCCGCCGTCGAGCCGGGTGAGACCTACGCCGTCCATCGCGACGACTTCACGCGCCTGCGCAGCGACTACCCGGCTGTGAACGAGGTGCTCGTCCGCCTGCTGGCCGCCCGCGTGCGGCGGATGAGCGAGCTCTACGTAGAAGCGCTCTTCACCCCTGCCGAGACGCGCGTCCTGCGCCGCGTGCAGGAGCTCGCCGCTCTGTACGGACGCGGCGCACCGGGCACCGTGATCCCCCTCTCACAGCAGGAGATCGCCGGGCTGGCGGCCACGTCACGAGCGACCGTGAATCGCGTGCTGCGGGCCGAGGCAGCCCGCGGGCTCTTCGAGCTGCACCGCGGCCACACGACCGTCGTCGACCCGGACGCACTCGCGAGAAGAGCAGGCAGCCCTGGCGCGGAGCATCGCGTTCATGCGTGAGCTGCGTCCCGGCATCTGGCACTGGCAATCGCCGCATCCCGACTGGGACGAGGAGCAGTGGTGGCCCGAGCTCGTCTCGTCGTGCGCGATCGAGCTCGGCGAGGACGTCGTCCTGTTCGACCCGCTCTCCGTTCCCGACGAGCTGCGCGAGCGCGCGACCGCCGTCGTCCTGACGGCGCCGTACCACGAGCGCGATGCCCGGCGGCTCGGCCTCCCGGTGCACACACCGCCCGCGGACACCTGGCAGGACTGGGTCGAGAAGTTCGGTGTCGACCCCGACCGCGTTCGCGGTCTGGAGAGCGATGACCTCGCCTGGCTGCGCGCGGGCGAGGGCGAAGGGCATGTTCAGGGCCCCGGAGCATGGCCGTTCGGCATCACCGCGTACGCAGGCCGCGAGGACAACGATCTCATCCTCTGGCTGCCGTCGGTCAACGCGCTCGTCACCGGCGACTCACTCTCGGACTTCGGCGACGGGCTCGGGATCCAGCTCGGCGGTCGCAAGCACGTGACGCGCGACGAGGTCGTCGAACGGCTCCGTCCGCTGCTCGACCTGCCGGTGGAGCTCGTGCTGCCGGCGCATGGCGAGCCGACGGATCGCGCGGCGCTCGAGCGCGCGCTTTCCTAGGCGCTTCACGCTCGGCGAGTGCGCCCGGGAGGATTCGAACCTCCGACCAACGGCTTAGAAGGCCGCCGCTCTTCCACTGAGCTACGGGCGCGCCCCGTGAGAGTACCGCTGCTCTCCGCTAGCGACGGACGCCGAAGTCCGTGGTGATGATCGTCACCTCGCGCCCGCGATAGACCCCGGGCGCCCTGGCGACGTGCACCGATGAGACGCCGATCTCTCGCCACTTCGGCGACAGGATGTTCGCCCGGTGCTCGGGCGAGCGCATCCAGAGCTCGAGCGCGGCCGCCGGCCCGACCTGCGGTGATGACCAGAGCAGGTTCTCGCCGACCGACCAGTAGCCGTAGCCACCCGGCCCGTACCAGTGGCCGATCCGCTTCCAGAAGACGGTGCCGTCTGCCGAGGTGTGCTGAAAGAACCCGTCGACCGCCATCTGCTCCGAATGCTCCGCCGCCGCCTCGGTCAGAGAGGCACTCACTCTCAGCGGGACGAGACCGTGCTGCGCCCTGATCCCGTTCATCCGGGCGAGCACGCCGGCTTCGAGCGTGCTGAGCGCGACTCGGCGCCCGGAGAGTGCGGCCGGCGCAGCCACGGCACCGCAGAGCAGCGCGAGCGCGACCGCAACGGCGATTCGCTTCAGCACACGCCGACTATCTCGTTGCGAGCGTGACCGTGCAACCGGAACCTACGGCGGCTCGACCTCGGGGACGGCGCCACGGCGCATCGCGAGCTGATCGCGCACGATCACCTGCAGCGTCCCAGCGACCGGGATTGCTGCGAGCGCGCCGAGAATGCCGGCGATCTCGGCGCCGATGAGCACCGAGATGAGGACGACGAGCGGTGAGAGCTGCACGGTGCGGCCGTAGATCACCGGTTGCAGGAAATGGTTCTCGAGCTGCTGGTAGACGATCACGAACACGACGGCCACGATGCCGGCGGGCACCGAGTGCAGGAAGGCGACGATCGCGACGATGATCCCCGCGATCGTCGCGCCCGCAAGCGGGATCAGATCGAGGAACGCAACGAGCAGGCCGAGCGCCACTGCGTACGGCACACCCATCACGAGCAGTACGACGGTGATCGACGCGCCGGCGATCAGGCTGATCAGGATGTTCCCCGTGATGTAGCCGCCGACCGTCTTGGAGATGTCCTCGCCGACTCGTCGCCAGCGTTGCTGCGAGTCCTCTGGGAAGAGCAGGTACGCACGTTCGACCCAGCCCTTTCCCTCGAGCAGCATGAAGAACGTGAGGAAGACGATCGTCACCGTCGCCGCGATGACCGTGATGATGCTCTTCGTCACGGAAACCGCGGCGCCCGACAGCCCGAGCGCCTTCTTCGCGCCGCCGTTCTTGACCTGCTGGCGGACCTTCTCGACGACGTGGTACTTCCGCTCGAGGAACCCGAGGCGGCCGCGTCCATGGGTCAGGTCGTTCACGTAGCCCGGTGTCGCCTGCGCGAAGCCGTTGACCTCGTCGACCAGCTTCGGCACGAAGGTCGCACCGATCGCCGCGACGACGATCAGCACGACGACGTACGAGATCACGATCGCCGGCGCACGCCCGACCCGCGCGCGGCGCTCGATCAAGCCGACGAGCGGATTGAGCGCGAGCGCGAGGAACAGCGCGATCACCACCCACGCCAGGATGTGGCGCGCGATCCAGACCACCTCGAGAGTGATCGCGACCGCGAGGACGATCATCACCACACGAAGGATCGTGCGCGGGCGAAGCTCGATCACGCGCTCCGGCGTCATCGGGTAAGGATCCCCGGCCAATCGGACGTTGGTACGGTGCGCGACATGAGCCTGCGCTCAGCACCGGTGACCGAGCACGCAAAGCTGCCGAGCGGCGGCACCGTCACGGTCTGGGTCGGCATCCCCGACGATCCGTACATCAACGACAAGTCCGCGCTGCAGACAGTCGACGTCCAGTTGCACGAGGGAGACGCCGTGCTCGCCTCGCTCTCGACCGTCCTCGAGCCGGGCCAGTCGCGCGAAGCACTGGCGCTCGCACGCGAGGTGAAGGCCGCGCTCGAGGCCGGCGAGATCGGCCTGCACGCCCACGAGCTCGAGCCGTTCGCCGACCAGCTCCGGTAGCCAAAAGCTCACGCTCGCAGCCCGCGGGTGCCGCAGCGATCCGCAACGTGTCGGAGAGGGGGCTCACGGGGAGAACCGAAGGTGCTCCCCGTGCGAAAGCGGGTGGCGGGAATCGAACCCGCGTAATCAGCTTGGAAGGCTGGAGCTCTACCATTGAGCTACACCCGCGTGCGCCCTCTAGGTTAGCCAGCGTGCTGCTCGCCCACACGCATTCGCCGTACGCATGGCAGGCCGATGTCGACACCACGGTCGTCATCCCCGTGCTCTCGCTGCTCTACCTCTTTGCGGTCGGGCGCCTCGGGGCGCCCCGCTGGCGCATTGCCTGTTACGCGGGGTCGATGGTGCTGCTCGCAATCGCATTCTGGTCGCCGATCCACCATCTCGGGCTGCACTACCTGCTCACGGCGCATCTGCTGCAGAACGTGATCCTCGCGGAGTGGGCGCCGCTCCTCGCGGTGCTCGGTGCGTCGCGGCCGATGGCCGAACGGCTCGCACGCCTGCGCTGGTGGCGGTTGGCCACGCATCCGGCCTTCGCGCTGCCCGTCTGGGTGGCGAACTACTTCTTCTGGCATGCCCCTCCGGTCTACGACGCGGCGCTGCGACATCAGGCATGGCTGATCCATGTGGAGCACGGCTGTTACTTCGCGACCGGGGTTCTCTTCTGGTGGCCGCTCGTCCAGGACGCGCCGCGACGGCTTCGCTCGGGCGCACGCGCGGCCTACGCCTTCGCGGCGTTCGTCCTCGCGGCTCCGCTCGGTCTCCTGCTCGCGCTCGTGCCGAAACCCGCCTACGACTTCTACGTGCACGCGCCGCGACTGTGGGGACTCTCGGCGATCACCGACCAGCAGATCGCGGGGGTGACGATGGCGGCTGAACAGGCAATCGTCCTGTTCGTCGTCTTCCTCTACTGGTTCCGCCGGTTCCTCGCCGAGGAAGGCGCTATTTGAGGCAACCGCTGATCAGGTCGAGGTCGGGCTGGCTCCAATGGTTGTGCCAGAGCATGACTGCGTTCTGATCCTGGTTCAGGACGTCGTCGATGCCGACGTTCTTCGCTGCGAACCTTCGGTAGGCGTCGGCGATGTTGTTCGCGTCGTCCACCGTCTTCCCGAAGACGAGCGTGAGGAAGTTGTCGTTCGTGTGGATCTTCACCGCGCCGCCCGTGGCGGTGCTCGCGACGAAGTCGAGGTCGCCGCCGAGCCGCACGGGCTTCTCCCGGAGACAGGCGGTCGTCTTGTCGAGCGAATAGATGTGGGGCGAGCTCCCGCCGCACCCGGCCACCATTACCGCCAATACCGCTGCCAGCACGATCATCCGCTTCACGGCGGGTCAGTGTACGGGACCACTCGGCCGGGTAGCTACAGTTCCCCGCCGTGCCCGGAGCCGACCAGCGTCTCTCCAGCTACGCCAGCCTCGTCGTCAAGGTCGGCCTGAACCTCCAGCCGGGGCAGATCCTCGGGATCAACGCCCTGATCGAGCACGCCCCGCTCGCCCGTGCGATCACGCGCGAGGCGTACACCGCCGGGGCGCAGTACGTCGACGTTCTCTACTCGGACCAGTACGTCCGGCGCGCTCACATCGAGCTGGCCGGCGAGAACCTGCTCGACTACTCGCCGCCGTGGCTCGTGACCCGGCTGCGCGAACTGGGCGAGGCCGGCGGCGCGCTGTGCGCGATCACCGGGAACCCCGAGCCGGAGCTGTTCGCGGATCTCGACGGGGCGCGCGTCGGCAAGGCGCGCATGCACGCGGTGAACGAGGAGTCTCTGAAGCTGACCGACGGGCTGTGCAACTGGACGATCGTTGCCTACCCCAACGAGGGCTGGGCGCGCACCGTTCTCGGCGAGCCCGACGTCGAACGGCTGTGGGAGGCGGTCGCACAGGCGGTCCGGCTGGACCAGCCCGATCCCGTGGCTGCGTGGCGCGAGCACCTCGACCGGCTGCAAAAGCGGGCGGACGCGCTGAACGAGCGCCGCTTCGCGGAGCTCCGCTACCGCGGTCCCGGGACCGATCTGACGATCGGGCTGCACCCCGACGGCGATTGGCAGGCGGCGCTCGACAAGTCCAACGGGATCGAGCACGTGGCGAACATGCCGACGGAAGAGGTCTTCACCACACCCGACGCACGCCGGGTCGAGGGGACGGTCCGCTCGACGCTGCCGCTCCAGATCCAGGGGAACATCGTCCGCGGTCTCGAGGTGCGGTTCGCCGGCGGCCGCGCCGTGGAGGTGCGGGCGGAGACCGGCGAAGAGGTGATGCGCACGCACATCGCCACGGATGGCGGCGCCTCGCGGCTCGGCGAAGTGGCCCTGGTCGACGGCCGGTCCGCCGTCGGGAGGACGGGGCTCGTCTTCTACGACACGCTGTTCGACGAGAACGCGTCGTCGCACATCGCCCTCGGCGCGTCGATCGTGCAGGCTCTGCCGTGGGCCCCGGACGCGTCACCCGAGGAGCGGAACGAGCGGGGAGTGAACCAGTCGTCGATCCATACCGACTTCATGATCGGCTCGAACGACCTCGAAGTCGACGGCATCACCAAACAAGGCGAAGCAGTCCCGCTCCTGAGAAACGGCGACTGGCAGCTATGAACTGGGGGAAACCATGTTTCCCCCAGTAGCCCCCTTCTTCCTGTCGTAGGTCATTCGACCGCTGAAGTGCTATCGGCGTCGAACGAGCCGCGTACGCCTCATGGCGGTCGCCCGAGCGGAGCCCGGACGACCGGCTCCACAAACAGCTCAACCCAACGCAAGCCGAACGCCCGGGCCGTGCCCGGGCGTGAGCCATGACGCGGTTGCGTCCGGTGTGCGTCGTCAGCGAAACGAACGAGTGCACCCGGGCGCGCAAAGGAGGGGGCCCGCGGGGGAAACCCGGTTTCCCCCGCGTTTATCGGGACGGTCGGATTCGAACCGACGGCTTCCGCCTCCCAAAGGCGGCGCTCTGACCAGGCTGAGCTACGTCCCGTCGCGGTGCAGTGTAGAAGCACGGTGCGGGTAGCTTCGAGTTCGTGAGCGAGGCGCCGTTTCCCGTCGTCCGGGCGCGCCATCGGCGACCACGCCTCGGCTATCTGATGGCTGCGGTCGCAGCCGTCCTCTGGGGCATCAACGGGGCCGTCTCGAAGACGATCCTCACGACGGGGCTCTCGGCGGAGCGGCTCGCCCAGGTCCGCTCGCTGGGCGCAGCCGTGGGGCTCGTCACGATCCTGGCCCTCACGGCGCCCCGCCGGCTGCGCCTGACGCGGCGGGAACTGCCCTACGTCGCGACGTTCGGGATCTGCGGCCTCGCATTCGTCCAGTGGTTCTACTTCCTGGCGATCCACCGGCTCGCGATCGGCGTTGCGCTTCTGATCGAGTATCTCGCGCCGCTGCTCGTCGCATTGTGGGTGCGCTTCGCCTACCACGAGCACGTGCGGCAGCGCATCTGGATCGCGCTCGCGCTCGCGCTGATGGGGCTCGGTTTGATCGTGAACGTGTTCGGCGGCGGGACGTCCCTCTCGACGGCCGGCATGATGTTCGCGCTCGGCGGTGCGTTCGCGTACGCGCTGTACGTTCTGCTCGCCGAGCATGTGGTCGGAGACCGTGACCCGGTGTCGCTGCTCGCCTGGGGCTTCCTGTTCGCCTCGGTCTTCTGGGCGCTCCTGGTCCCGTGGTGGTCGTTCCCCGTCCACCTGCTGACCGGAAGCACATCGCTCGGCGGGAACCTGCACGCGCATCACCTGCCGGTCTGGCTGCTCGCAACCTGGATGATCGGCTTCGGGACGATCGCCCCGTTCTTCCTGCTCGTCAGCGCCCTGCGTCATCTGAGTGCGACGTCGGTCGGGATCGTCGCGATGCTCGAGCCCGTGGTGGGGGCTCTCGTCGGCTGGGCCTGGCTCTCCGAGGGGCTGGGCAGCGTTCAGCTCGCAGGCGCGACGGTCGTCCTGGCGGCGATCCTGCTCGCCCAGACGGCGCGCTGACCTAGTACCGGTCGAGCTGGAGCCGGAGCTCGGACAGCTTCTCGCGCCGGAGCTCGTCGCGCTCACCGCGCTGGACGCGCGCATGCAGGTCGCGGACGAGCGGTGCCAGCTCGACCGGATTGAACGGCTTCGTCACGTAGTCGACGCCGCCGAGGTCGATGCCGCGGGCGCGGTCACGCAGCTCCGCGCGCGCGGTGAGGAACACGATCGGGATCGCCTCGGTGCGATCGTCGACCAGCAGCTCCTCGGCGACCTGCCAGCCGTCGAGCCCGGGCATCATCACGTCGAGCAGGATCACGTCGGGGCGTTCCACGCGGGCGGCCTCCAGTCCGCTCGGCCCGTCCGCGGCCTCCAGTACCTCCATTCCCTCGGCCTCGAGGTTGATCCGGCAGAGGAGACGGATCGGCGACTCGTCGTCGATCACCAGTACGCGCATCGGCATTCCGCTCGTTATCCCTCTTTCCGCAAAACTCACACTGCTCCCTCTTCGTGCACGACCGGCAGGTCGAACGCGAACGTCGACCCGCGTCCCTCTTCCGAGTCGACCCGGATGCGGCCGCCCATCTCGCGCACGAGCCCCTGCGCGATGAAGAGCCCGAGGCCGGTGCCATGCCCACCGCTCGACTTGTAGAACTTCGCGAAGATCCGCTCGCGCTCGGCGGCGGGAATGCCGACTCCTTCGTCTGCGACCGCGACCTCGACCGCGTCGTTCCGCCGCTGCACCGAGACGCTGACGACGCCGCCGTGCGGCGAGTACTTGACCGCGTTCGAGACGAGCTGGTCGAGGACCTGCCTCAGCTTGCCGGGATCCGCCTGCGCCGGGATCGGCTCGGGGCCGACCGCGGCAACCACACGGTGGCCGTTCGCGGAGCGTGCCGCCGCGGCGACGGCGTCCGTGACGACCGTCCCGACGTCGGTCGGCACGAGCGAGACGTTCAGCTCGCCCGCATCCAGGCGGGCAACGTCGAGCAGGGCATCGACGATCGTCGTCAGCCGTTTTGCCTCGTTGGAGATGAACTCCATGAAGGTGCGCCGCTGCGTCTCGCCGAAGGTGATGTCCTCGCGTAGGAGCGTCTGGGCGAAGCCGTAGATCGTGGTCAACGGCGCCCGCAGCTCCATCGAGGCGGTCGAGACGAACTCCGACTGCATCTGCTCGACGACATGCGCGGAGGAGATGTCGCGGAACGCGAAGATGCGGCCGGCCACGGCCCCGGTCGGGTCACGCATCACCGCCTCGGACAGCGACAGCCAGACCTCGCGGTCGCCGTTTGCAATCGCGATCTCGCGGCTCATACCGCCGTCCTCCGAGCGGAGGTCGCGCTGCAGCACCTGGACAGGTGTATGGCCGACCGCCTCTGCCGCCGGCACGCCGGTGATCTCCTCGGCCGCGCGGTTCCACAGGACGACCTTCCCGTCGCGATCGACCGCAACGATCCCGTCGGCGATGTTCGCGAGGATCGCCACACTCTGCTCGCGCTCCACCGCGACGCGCTGGTAGAGCTCGGCGTTCGACAGCGCGACCGACCCGTTCGCGGCGAGTGCGGCAAGCGCCTGAGTCTCGTCCTCGCGCCAGGCCCGCGGCTGCAGGGAGTAGACGGAGAGGACTCCGAACAGCGCGCCCTCCCGCCCAGCGAGCGGCACTCCGAGATACGCGCGGTGGCCGCGCGAGAGCAGGGCATCCGACTCGGCGAGCCCTTCGTTCGACGCCGTGTCCTCGTAGGCGACCGGCGCGCGCGACTGAGCGACGTCGCCGGCCACCCAGCCGGTCGCCGGCGAGCGCGCGCCGAGCACCTGCTCCGCCCCGTCCCCAGTCGCGGCAGTGACCACGAGCTCTTCGCCGTCGAGCGCCGCGAGCGCCGCAGCGTCGGCGTCGAGCAGGTTCGCCGCCTCGGTGACGACGGCCTCGAGCACGGCGGTAGGATCGAGCTCGGTCGCGAGCAGGCTGCCCGTGCGCGCAAGCTGCTGCGAGAGCGAGCGTGCGGAGCGCTCGGCCTCGAAGAGCCGGCTCCGGTCCAGCGCGCCCGTCGCGGCGGCCGCCACCTGGTGGGCGAGCTCGAGGTCGTCGCGCGTGAAGTTGCGTTCCTCGACGAAGAACACGAGCACCAGGCCGGGCGTCTCGCCACCCACCGGGATCGCTAGCAGCGCCGCAAACGGAGCCTCGCGCCATTGACCGTCGAACCGTTCGTCGTCCGAGATCCGGCTGGCAGCGAGCAGATGGCCCTCGTGCGCCGCGGCATCGAGGGCGCGCGGAAGGTCGAGCGACCGGACGGCCGGAGGCAGCGCGTGGCTGCCGACGAGACCGAGCCCGGCGGGGCTGCGGACGAGCACGGCGGAGAACTCGCCGCCGAGCGCCTCGGCGGCCGCCTGTGCCGCCGCGTCGTAGGTCTCGCGGAGCGACAACGGCTCACCGAGCAACGAGGCGATGCGATAGAAGCCGCGCTGCACACGGGCCTGGCGCGACCGCTCGTCGAAGCTCTCGGCGTTGCGGAGCGCGAGCGACGCGAGCGATGCAAACGCCTCGAGCAGCTCGACGTCTGCCTCGGAGAACGTCCCCGGCACGTCGCGCACCCCGACACCGAGGACGCCGCGCGTCTCACCCGCCCACACCATCGGCGCGACGAGTGCGCGCGCGAACCCGGCGTACGCGGGGCTCGGGACCGGGGCTCCGGAGAGGCCCTGCGGCGGCGAGAACTCCGAGCCGACGAGTGCGGCGTCGAATCCGTGGACTGCCGCGCACCGCAGCACCCCGCGCTCGGCGTCGACGAGGTAGCAGTCCGCCGCGTCCGCGTCGAGGAGCTTGGTCACCTCCTGGACGAGCCGTTCGAGCACACCTTCGATCTCCAGCTCGCTGGTCACGACCTGGGCTGCGTGCAGGAGCGCCGCCTGCTGGTCGAGCCGCTGCTTGTTCTCCGCGAGCAGACGGGCGGTGCGCAGCGCGGCGTCGACCTCTCGTTCAACCGTGTCGACGAGGAACCGCTCCCCGGCCGAGAGCTCGCGATCGCAGACCACGCGAGCCTCGCCGTCGACCGAGATCGAGACGTGACTCGAGCCGAGCGCGCGGCCGAGCTCCTCTCGCGCGACGTCGAGCACCGCCGCCGGGTCGAGCTGGGCCCGGATCCGCCGCGCCACCTCGGCGACCAGCTGCTCGCGGGCGAGCGCCTCGGAGAGCGCCGCCGCCGACCGGAGACGCTCGAGCGCGAGTGCAGCCTCGGACGCGGTCGCCTGCAGGAGCGCGAGCTCGTCCGGCGCGAACGCCCGCTTCGTGTCGGTCGATGCGAAGACGAGCACGCCGATCACACGCTCCTCGGCGAGCATCGGCACCCAGGCTCCGCTCTTCGCGCCGACCATCGCAGCGAGCCGAGGACTGATCCTCGGAGAGCTGCCGATGTCGTAGACCGTCACCGGTGCCGCGTCGAAGACCGCGCTCGCGACGCCCGACGGCTCGTTGCGCAGGTCGATGTGCACGCCGGCCCACCACGCAGCCGGCTCGCCGTTCAGCTCCGCGTACACACCGGTCGCGTCGTCTCCGCCGTCCTCGACCACGACGACTCCGGCGAAGCCGACCCCGAGCAGAGCGGTGACCTTGCGGACGAGCGGACGGGCGGCGTCGACGGCCGTCCGGGCCTGGCCGAGCGCGTTCGAGATGTCCGCGACGGCTTCGAGCTCGCGGTCGCGAATCGAGACGCGCTCCTCGGCATCACGGGTTCGTCCGATCCCGCCGACGACAAGAGCGCGATCGCGCCACCGGGCGAGGAGCAGCACTGCCGGTGCCAGAGCGACCAGGATCGCCGCCAGCGAGATCCAGGTGTGGCCGTCCAGGGAGCTGCGCCCGGTGACGGCCAGCACGCCGAAGACGCACGCCGCGAACGCGATGCCCGGGAAGACGAGCACGACCGCCCAGTCCAGGAGGTGCGCCTGGGCGCGCTGCCGCCAGAGGATCGGCAGGATCGCAACGGTCACGGCGGCGTACGCTGCGGCCAGCAGCAGCAACGGCACGCCGTTGAAGAGGACTGCTTGGGTCGCCTGGCTCACAGTGCGTCCGCCATCCGGGCTGCCAAATGGTACGCACCATGATCGACATCCGTGTGGCTTGTAAAGATGGGCCTCCTGGCCTATTTCATCTGCCGCCGGGTCCCGTTAGCGTCAGTGGAGCTGGGCAATGCGATCCGCGGCGGCTCGTTCCTGGCCATGCGCCGTGGTGAGCGATCAGTAGAGGTCCGCTGCGACGACCCCCCGAGCAGCGGGCCTCTCTTTCTTCCACCGGTACGCTGACCCCGTGGTGCGGAAGGTCCTGCTCGCCTCGCCCCGCGGCTATTGCGCCGGGGTCGAGCGCGCCGTCGAGACGGTGGAGAAGGCGCTCGACCTGTACGGGCCGCCCGTCTACGTGCGCAAGCAGATCGTCCACAACCTGCACGTCGTCCGCGACCTCGAGGCGCGCGGTGCGGTGTTCGTGGACGAGGAGACCGAGGTGCCCGAGGGGGAGACGGTGGTCTTCTCCGCGCACGGTGTCGCGCCGTCCGTGCACGCGAACGCCCAGCTGCGCCGCCTGAACACGATCGACGCCACGTGCCCGCTCGTGACCAAGGTGCACGTGCAGGCGAGGCGCTACGCCGCCGACGGCTACACCGTCGTGCTGATCGGGCACGAGGGCCACGAGGAGGTCGTCGGGACGATGGGAGAGGCGCCGGACGCGATCGTGCTCGTCGAATCGGTCGACGACGTCGAGCGGCTCACCTTCGCGCCCGAGACGAAGCTTGCCTACGTCACCCAGACGACGCTCTCGGTCGACGAGACCGGCGAGATCATCACCGCGCTCCGCGCGCGGTTCCCGAAGATCTACGCGCCGAAGAAGGAAGACATCTGTTACGCCACGTCCAACCGGCAGTGGGCGGTCAAGGAGATGCTGAGCGAGATCGGGCTGCTGCTCGTGATCGGCTCGCGCAACTCGTCGAACTCGAACCGGCTGGTCGAGACCGCACGCGCCGCAGGAGTCGGCGGCCACCTGATCGACGACGAGACCGAGATCGACGAGAGCTGGCTCGAAGACGTCGAGGTCGTCGGCGTCACCTCGGGGGCCTCGGCGCCCGAGAAGCTCGTCGAGCGCGTCTGCGACTGGTTCCGGCTGCGCGGGGTGACGGAGATCGAGCCGTACCGCCTGGTCGACGAGGGCGTGGAGTTCCGCCTGCCGACCGAGCTCCGCCGCGAGCTCGCGCTCGCCGACTCGCAGGGCTGAACCTGGTTGCCGGCGTTCGCCTGAATCTGGTTCGCTTCGCGAATCAGATTCCGACGGCGCTTCCTACGAGGTCGAAGGCGGCGGGCTCGAGCCCGCGTCGACCGGGCACTTGTCCGCCTTGTAGTCGCGGTACCGCAAGGGCGGCAGGATCCACGTCCACTTCCCGTGCGCCGCGACGACATGAACGGTGTGAACGAGATGGAACCCGCCCGTGAACCCGAGCCGGAGATGAACGGCTCTGCTGTCGACGAACGAGCCGTCGCCGATCCCGACCGACTCGCGGCTGATGCTCAGCACCTTCGTCGACGTCGGCGCCGCGAGCACGGGCGACCGGTTCTCGCACTGCACGTATTCGCTCGACGGCGCCACCTCCTGGTCGGCGGGGTGCAGGTCGTTCCAGGCGCTGCTGTAGTGGTTGTGCACGATCTGGTCGACGACCTTGACAGCGAACGCGCCGGGGTCGTCCTTCGGCTGGGCGTTCGAGCCCCCGCACCCCGCGGCCAGGACCACGAGCGCCGCGGCGAGCAGCAGGAGCGGCTTCATGCCTTTTCGATTCGCAGCTCGCCGTGCTCGACCGAGACGGCGAGCGTCTCTGCCGCGAGCCGGTCGCGGTAGCGCTCGATCAGGCTCTCCTCGGGAATCCAGAGCTTGATGCGATCGGTGATCTCGAGGCCCGACTGCTTGCGCAGGACGTTGACCTCGTGCACGCGGTCGAGCAGCTTCGCCTCGAGCAGGAGCTCGTCGTCGAGCGCCGTGTCGAGCGCGACGGTGACCCCGTCCTCGCTCGCGACCGCCCAGCCCTCGCGGCCGACGCGCTCGACCAGCACCTCGCTCGGCTCGAGGACGTGGCCGTCGACCTGGAAGCGGCCGTCCGCGAGCTCCTCGAACTCCCCGCGCTGCAGGCTGTCGCGCACCTCGCGCAGCGCTGGGCCGAGCTTGGGCCCGAGCACGGGCAGATTCGGCTTCACGCGCAGTTCCGACGCCTCGACGTCGCCGAACGTCACCTCCTTGACGCGCAGCTCCTCGGCGATCTCGTCGGCATGGCCACCCGCGCGCGTGGCACCGGCGACGATGAGCCGGCGGAGCGGCTGCCGGTGCTTCAGCTGGGAGGCGGCGCGCGCCTGGCGGCCGAGCTCGACGACGCGCCGCACTTCTGCGATCTCGGCGAGCAGCGCCAGGTCGGGCTCTCCGGGCTCGGGCCAGGGCGCGAGATGCACCGACGGCGGGCCGTCCTGGACGAGGTTCCGCCACAGGTGGTCGGACATGAAGGGCATCACGGGCGCGATCACCCGCACCGCCTGGACGAGGGCGAACCAGAGCGTGCGGAAGGCGGCCTCGTCGAAGGAGTAGAAACGCCGCCGGGAGCGGCGGATGTACCAGTTCGAGACGTCGTCGACGAACCCGTCGAACGCGCGCGTCACGTCGACGGTCAGCGTCGCCTCGTACCCCGCGGTCACGTCTGCGACGAGCAGCTTCGTGCGCTCGACGAGCCACCGGTCGAGCGGCCGCAGGTCGCCGTCGGGCTCGAGCCGGTCCCAGGACGGCGCGAAACCCTCGATGTTCCCGTAGTCGATGAGGAACTTGACCGAGTGCCAGAAGGTCAGGAGCTTCCGTTTGATCTCGTGCGCCGGGCCGAACCCGAAGAGCAGGTTGCGGTCGGGCGGCTGCGCACAGTACTGCCAGCGCATCACGTCGGCGCCCATCTGGGCGAACGCGTCCTCGGCCGGAATGGTGTTCCCCCACGACGCGTGCATCTCACGGCCCTGCTCGTCGAGCATCTTCTCGTAGCCGAGCACACGCCGGTAGGGCGAACGCCCGACGAGCACGACCGACATGAAGAACTGGGAGTAGAACCAGAGGCGAATCTGCTCGCGCATCTCCGAGACCCAGTCGGCGGGGAACCACTCCTCCCAGTACGCGTGATCGGGCAGATCGGCTTTCGTCAGCCCCTGAGCAGCGCCGGTCGCGTAGCCCTCGGTCACCCACTCATCGTTCTCCCAGCCCAGGGTGGCGAACGGGACGATGCCTGCATCGAGCCAGACGTCGCCGACCTCGGGGATCCGCGTGACCGTCTCGCCGCACTCCGCGCAGCGGATCGGGACCCGGTCGACCCACGGCCGCCGCAGCTCCTCGAGCTGCTCGAAGCCTTCGGTCGCGCGCTCGCGCAGCTCCGCCTTCGATCCGACGACGTTCAGGTGGCCGCACGCGCACGGGTAGAACGGCAGCGGGAGGCCGTAGTACCGGCGGCGCGAGATGTTCCAGTCGCCCATGTTGCGCAGCCAGTCGTCCATGCGCTTGCCCATGTACTCGGGAACCCACTCCACCTTCGCGTTCTCGCCGAGCAGTTGCTCGCGGATCGGGTCGACCGAGATGAACCAGTCGTCCGAGAGCCGGAAGATCAGCGGCGTGTCGCACCGCCAGCAGTGCGGATAGGCATGCGTGTACAGCCCCGCGTCAACGAGGAAACCGGTCTCACCGAGCCGCCCGATGATCTGATCGGCCGCCTCTGTCGTCGAGAGCCCGTGCAGCCAGCCGTAGTCGTCGTAGAACCGGCCCGACTCGTCGACCGGCGTGAGCACGGCGAGCCCGTGCAGCTTCGACAGCTCGAAGTCCTCGCCGCCGCAGCCCGGCGCGATGTGGACGATGCCCGTGCCCTGGTCCATCGTCACGTCCTCCCACGGGATGACGCGGTGCTCGACCTCCGAGCCCGGCGGCAGGTCGTCGAACGGCCCGCGGTAACGCCAGCCCACGAGATCGGAGCCGCGCAGCCGCTCGACGTACTCGTCGTCGGGGAAGAGCTGCACGGCGACCCATTCGCCGTTCTCGCGCCGTCCGTACTCCGCCTCGGGATGGACGGCTGCGGCCACGTTCGCCGGCAGCGTCCAGGGCGTCGTCGTCCAGACGACGACGTGCTCGCCCTCGCGGTCGAGCAGCGGGAAGCGGACGGTCAGGGACGGATCGGCGCGATCCTGGTAGACGCCGGACTGCGTCAGCTCGTGCTGCGAGAGCGACGTCCCGCACCGGGGGCACCACTCGGTCGAGCGGTGGCCCATGTAGAGCCAGCCGCGCTCGTGGACGATGCTCAGGAACTTCCAGATGTACTCGATGTTGGTGTCGCTGAACGTGAAGTAGTCGTTGCCCCAGTCCATCCACTGGCCGAGGCGCTTGCTGCCACGGGTCAGCGCCGCGGACGAGCGAACGACCACGTCGCGGCATTTCCGTGCGAACTCCTCGAGCCCGTACTCCTCGATCTCGGGCTTCGAGTTCAAGCCGAGCTCGCGCTCGACTCCCACCTCGATCCAGAGCCCCTGGCAGTCGAACCCGTTCTGGTAGCGCTGGTCGAAGCCGCGCAGGCCCTTGTAGCGCTGGAACACGTCCTTGAGCGTGCGGCCCCATGCGGTGTGCACGCCGAGCGACGGCCGGTTGGCCGTCACCGGCCCGTCGACGAACGACCAGCGCGGGTTGCCCCGGTTCCGGTCGCGCAGCTGCTCGAAGGTCTGCTCGCGCTCCCACAGCTCCAGGATCTCCAGCTCGAGCGTGGGATGATCCGGTTTGTCCGGAAGGGGCGCGAACATGCGTCGATCGTAGCTTCCGGGAACAATTGTTCCCGGGCCGGCGTTGACCTGAACAGCAAGACCACTGAGAAAGGAACGAATTGGCAACCGACGCAACAACCGACACATTCGAGACGGAGGTCCTGAAGTCCGACGGCAAGGTGATCGTCGACTTCTGGGCCGAATGGTGTGGCCCGTGCCACGCCGTCTCGCCGGTGCTCGACCGGATCGCGGACGAGCATCAGGTCAAGGTCGTGAAGGTGAACATCGACGAGCAGCAGGATCTCGCCCAGCGCTACGGCGTCGCGTCGATCCCGTTCATGGTGCTCTTCGAGAACGGCGAGCCGCGGGCCTCTGCGATCGGCGCCATGCCGAAAGGCTCGCTCGAGAAGGCTCTGGGGCTGGCGGAGGCTTAGCCTCCGCCCCACCTCCCCGCCGAGGCTCCGCTACGCGGAGGCTTCGTCGAGGTAGGTCAGAAACGCGAGGTGCTTGGCGAGGTAGAGCTCGATGGCAGCCACGCCTTCACACGCCGCCTCGTCGACCCACGTGTCGGAGAGATCGTCCTCGATCAGATAGAGGATGGCGTCCTCGTCCATCGCTCGATGATCGAGGCTCCGGCCGTCGGGCGCATGAGCCGATCGGCCCATCTTGCTGCACCGGCAAGCCCAGGTGCCAGGAGGCCTAGCGCTGTCGCGCCGCCCAGTCGGCGAGGACGAGGTTCTGCCCGGGGAACGCCATCTCGGGCAGATCCTCGGGCGCGAACCACCGCAGTTCGGCGACATCGTCGGCAGGCGCAGGCTCGCCGTCGGCTCGCACGAGCCAGGTGACGGAGAAGACATGCCGGCCGCCGTACGGCTCGATGTCGATGCGCAGCAGCCGGACCGGCTCGATCTCGAGCCCCGTCTCCTCCCGGAACTCGCGGCGCAGCCCATCGGCCGCGTCCTCCGTCTCGTGCAGGAAGCCGCCGGGCAGGTCCCAGAAGCCGAGCCGGGGCTCGCGCCCCCGGCGGGCGAGCAGCACGCGGCCGTCGCGCTCCAGGATTCCCTGCACACCCGGGATCGCGTTCGCCCAGTACTCCTCGCCGCAGTCCGGACAGCGCAGGTGGTCGTCCACGCGGGCGAGATCGCCGCTGCAGCGAGGGCAGAAGCGCCAGTCGTCGAGCGCACCCATGGGGCACATGATGGAGAATCCCAGCATGTCCAAGCTCGTCCTACTCCACTCGGCGCTCGGCGACTCTCGGCTCTGGCACCGCCAGATCGACGTCCTCAGCGCGGGGTTCGAGGTGGTCGCGCCCGATCTGCCCGGCTGGGGCGCCACGCCGCTGCCGACGGAGCCGTTCTCGCTCGTCGAGTTCGTGGCGGCGGAGCTGCCTGCGGCACTGGTCGGCAACTCGTTCGGCGGCGCGGTCGCGCTCCGCACGGCGCTCGCGCACCAGGACCGCGTGGAGCGGCTCGTGCTCATCGGCTCTGGCCTGCCCGCCTGGGACTGGACCGAGGAGATGCGCGACTACTTCACAGCCGAGGAGGACGCGATCGAGGCGGGCGACCTCGACGCCGCGACCGAGATCAACCTGGAGTTCTGGGTCGCGCCCGCCCATCGCGACGAGGTGCGCCCACAGCAGCGGCGGGCGCTCGAGCTGCAGACCGAGCACGACGAGCCCGAGGTGCTCTGGCCGGACATGGCGCCGCTGTCGACGCTCCGGATCCCGACGCTCGTCGTTGTCGGCGAGGACGACAAGGCGGACTTCCGCGCGATCGCCCAGCACCTTGCGGAGGAGATCCCCGACGCCGATCTCGCGATCGTCCCGGGCGCCGGGCACCTCGTCGGCGTCGATCAGCCGGAGGAGCTGAATGCCCTGCTGCTCGAGTTCCTGACGGAGGATGCCGGCGGCAGCTGAGGCTCGGGCGTCAGCCCGCCTCTGCCAGAACCGCGTCCGACAGCCGCGGCCACGCCTCGGCTGCCCAGTCTCCGAATGCGAGGTCGGTCAGACAGCCGAGCGCGATCCCCGCTGCGGGGTCGACCCAGAGGAACGTGCCGCTTCGGCCGAAGTGACCGGACGTCTCCGGGGAGTTCCGCGAGCCGGTCCAGTGCGGCCGCTTCCCGTCGCGCAGCTCGAGCCCGAGGCCCCAGTCGTTCGGCTCCTGGCGCCCGAAGCCCGGTAGGACTCCCCCGAGCCCTGGAAACTGCACCGTGGCGGCTTCCGCGAGCGTCTCGGGCGCAAGCCGCGTCGGCGCCTGCAGCTCGTCCGCGAGCTCGAGCAGGTCGGCCAGCGTGCCCTCGGCGCCCGAGCCCGCCGGGCCGCGCAGCACGGCGGTCGTCCCGCGCCAGACGTGGGCGAAGTAGTCGGCGAACGGCATCTCGGCGCGCTGCTCCACGAGCTCGGCCGCCACCTCGAAGCCGTAGTTCGAGTACACGCGCCGTGCACCCGGCCGCGAGATCGGCGCGCCGTGATCGAACGGGAGCCCGGACGCGTGTGCAAGCAGGTGGCGAAAGGTCGAGCCGGGCGGCCCGGCGGGCTCGTCGAGATCGACGAGGCCCTCCTCGGCCGCCACGAGCATCGCGACCGCACTCGCGAGCTTCGTCACCGACGCCCACGCGAACCGGTGCCCGACGTCGCCGTGCGTCGCGTCCACGACCCCGGTCACGCCGACGGAGACGTGCTCGCACGGCCAACCGTCGACCTGGCGCAGTGCATCCACGAACCGCGAGACTAGCGAGCATGGAACGGCAGCTGATCTCCTCCGGCGCCGCGTTCGAGGAACGCGTCGGCTACTCGCGGGCGGTGAAGGTCGGCGATCGCGTCTGGGTGTCGGGCACCGCGCCGATCATGCCGGGAGACGCGGACCCGCCGGCCACGGTGTACGAACAGGCGCGCGTGTGCCTCGCGATCATCGAGCGCGCCCTGGCGGAAGCGGGCGCGTCGCTCGACGACGTCGTGAGAACCCGCATCTACGTCACCGACGCCGCGTACATCGACGAGGTCGGGCGCGCGCACGGCGAAGCGTTTGCGAGAGCGCGGCCGGCCACCACCGGCATCGTCGCCACCCTGCTCGATCCCCGCTGGCTCGTCGAGATCGAGGCGGAAGCGGTGATACTGGTCGCATGAACCAGATCTTCCCGCCGTCGATCACCGGGAAGGGAGCCGAAGGCCTCGGGTCCGGCCACGCCAGCGTGCTCGATCACTCCTTCGGCAGCAGCGACCCGTACACGCTCGGCGTCGAGGAGGAATACATGCTGCTCGACCCCGAGACGTGGGATCTCGTGCAGCACATCGACTCGGTGCTCGCGGCGGTCGAGCACGGCGAGCACCGAAACCGCATCCACGCGGAGCTGATGCAGTCCGTGCTCGAAGTGACGACGCCGGTGTGCAGGACCGCCGGCGACGTGATGCACTCGCTGTCACAGCTCCGGGGGTACGTCGCCGACATCGCGCGCTCCGAAGGGTGTCGGTTCGGCTCCGCAGGCACACATCCGTTCAGCCTTTTCGAGCGTC
The DNA here is from genome assembly GCA_963828655.1 of uncultured Thermoleophilia bacterium. Lineage (GTDB taxonomy): Bacteria > Actinomycetota > Thermoleophilia > Gaiellales > Gaiellaceae > PALSA-600. The sequence goes on from CAWHFK010000006.1 coordinate 856,792, forward strand.
AGCGCATCACGGCACGTGACCGTTACCGGCAGCTCGTGGACCAGCTGCAGTACATCGCCCGGCGCGAGTTGATCTTCGGGATGCACATGCACGTCGCCGTCGACGATCCCGAGAAGGTGATCCAGGTGATGAACGGGCTGCTCGTGCACCTCCCGCAGATGCTGGCGCTCTCCGCTTCCTCTCCGTTCTGGCGCGGAGAGCCGACCGGCCTCGCGTCGAGCCGCCAGATGGTCTTCGCCGCCTTTCCACGCTCCGGCCCGCCGCCGCGCTTCAAGGACTACGCCGACTACGCGGAGGTCGTAGGCCAGCTCGAGCGCACCGGCTGCATCGCCGACTACACGCACATCTGGTGGGACATCCGGCCGCATCCGCGCCTCGGCACGATCGAGATGCGCGTCTGCGATGCAGTGACGCGGCTCGAGGATGTGGTCGCGATCGCGGCGTTCTTCCAGGCGATCGTGAAGATGTACTGCGAGCTGCACGAGGCGGGCAAGGCGATTCCCAGCTGGCATCGCCTGCTGACGACCGAGAACAAGTGGCTGGCCGCCCGCTACGGCCTCGAGGCGCCCGTCATGGACCTCGCCACCGGCAGGCGCAATCGCGTGCCGATCGCCCAGCTCGTTCGGCGAACGCTGCGCGACATCGAGCCGCACGCGCGCGAGCTCGGGTCGGAGCGGGAGCTCGAGGGAGTGCGTGAGATCCTTGCCCGCGGGAACGGCTCCGACCGGCAGCTCCGCATCTGGAACGCCAACCGCGACATCGTCGAGGTCGTGCGTGAGATCTCCGTCGCGACGGAGGCGGCGGCCGCGCCTAGCGCACCGGCAGCGAACTGACGCGGCTGCGCTCGCCGACGAGCCAGAGACGGCTCAGATCGGGCGCGAACCCCAGTGCGATCGCCACCCGACTGGCGCCAGGCAGCACCGTTCGCCGGGCGAGCTCGACGAACCACACATGCTGCGCGTCCGTGACCGCGATCCGCTCGCCGTCCGGCGCCATCACCGCGACGCCGGGATTCGGAGCCCAGGCCGCACGCTGGAAGGTGTAGCTGTCGCGGATCCGGTGCGCTGCAACGTCGACTGCGACGACGCGGCCGTAGCCGGGGCTGACCGCCCAGAGGGTGCGGCCGTCGGGATCGACGACGAGCGCCCAGGTCATCGCGGCGGCGAAATCGCCCGTGCCGGGGAGGTCGACGCAACGCGCCGTGCCGGCCACGAGATCGAGCTCGTGGATCATCGCGCCACCGCCCGAGCCGAGGTACAGCGTGAACACGTAGCGACCATCGGCAGAGGCGGCCCGAGCGAACGGAAGGCCCGAGATCGTCGCAGCCTCTCCCGGATCCTTGAGCGCGGCCCGTGCGAGCGTGCTCGTCGCGAGGTCGTACAGCCGCACCTGGTAACCCGCCCGGGCCGTCTTGATCAGGAAGAGCTTCGACCCGCGCAGAGCATCGAACGACCACGCGTTGCCGCGGAGCTGCACGAGCTGCTGCTTCCCGGTCCGCGACACGATGGCGAACATGGTCGAGCGCGCCTGCGTGCGCCCGAGCACCGCGCGAGCGGCGTCCTGTGACGTGCCGACCAGCGCGAACCTGGCCCGCTGCTGCACCGTTGCGCCGCCGGCCCGCGCGCCCGTCGCAGCGTCGAACCAGGTGAGCAGCCTGCCGTCCTGATGCACGATCTCGTTGCGGGTGACGATGCCCGCCGGCAGCCGCCAGCGGGTGACACCCGTGCGCAGGTCGATCACCCGCACCGGCGACTCGGGCCGCTGCCGGGTCGCGAGCAGCGTGCCCCGTGCGAGCAGGAACTGGCTCGGAGCGCAGTCGAGCGGCGAGCAGGCTGCGGGCTGCGCTGCGCCGGGGAGCAGCAGGACGGCTGCAGCGATGCCGAGGAGCAGGCGCTTCACGAGGAGCAATACGGCCGAGGGACCGCTGGAGGTCCCCGGCCCGTATGGACCTCGTGGACGTCTCCCGTCGTAGAGTCGAAGGGTGTCGGAGCGCGCCTGGATCAGGGGTGCCCAGCGCGGGTCGGTCGCCGATCTCGAGCGGCTCTTCCGCGAGCACTGGCCGCGCGCCTACCGGGCGGCGCTGCTCGTCACCGGCGATGCCGCCGCGGCCGAGGACATTGCGCAGGAGGCGTTCCTCGCAGCGGTGCGAAACCTCGACCGGTTCGACCGGCGCAGACCGTTCGCGCCGTGGCTCCATCGCATCGTCGTCAACCGCGCGATCGACTGGACCCGCGCCCGCAAGCTCCGCGCGGAGGTCGAGCTCGGCGACACCCTCGCCTCGCCTCCACGACCGGAGCCCGACGGCACCGCGCTCGGCCGCATCGGCGACCTGGCGCCCGAGCACCGGGCCGTGGTCGTCCTCCGCTACGTGCTCGAGTACACGCCCGGCGAGATCGCCGAGCTGCTCGACCTGCCACGCGGCACGGTCAACTCGCGGCTGCGGCGCGGCCTCGACCGGCTGAAGGAGCTGGAAGCGTGAACGACGTCGAAGAGCGAACCTGGGAGATCGTCAGGCGCGCCTACGAGGAACGAGGCCCGCGCAGCCTCTCTCGCCGGTCGCGGAGCACCCTGCTGCTCGCGGCGCTCGCGGTGGCCGTGGCCGTCGCGGCAGCCGTTCTCTCGCCGCCCGGGCGGGCCGTGTTCGAACGGGTCCGCGAGGCGGTCGGGGTCGAACACGCCGCACCCGCGCTCTTCTCGCTCCCGTCGGGGGGACGTCTGCTCGTCGTCTCGGCCGAGCGCGGCGGCGTGTGGCTCGTGCGCGGCGACGGCCTCAAGCGGCAGCTCGGCCCCTACGAGGACGCCGCCTGGTCGCCGCACGGCCTCTATCTCGTCGTGTCGCGGCCCGACGAGCTGGCCGCCCTCACCGCCTCGGGCGAGGTCCGCTGGTCGCTCGCACGCCACGGCGTCCACTACCCGGCCTGGGAAGGCACCCGGACCGACACGCGGATCGCCTACCTCGCGGACAGCGGGCTGCGCGTCGTCGCCGGTGACGGCACCGGCGATCACCTGCTCGACGCCGATGGGCAGGACGTGCCTCCCGCCTGGGACCCGGCGCGCCTGCACGTCCTCGCCTACTTCTCGGGCGGCGCGATCGTGCTGCGGCGCGCGAGCGGCGCGGTGGTGTGGCGCGCCCCGATCGGCGTCCTGCCGGCGGACCTCGAGTGGTCGTCCGACGGACGCCGGCTCGCGGTCGTCTCCGCTCATCGCATCGTCGTGCTCGACGCCGGCGGCCGGGTGCTGCGGACGATCTCGATGCTCGGCGCCGAGCTCCACCAGGCTGCGTTCAAGCCCGGCTCGCACCGGGTCGCCGTGAGCGTGCGCCTGGCCGGGCACAGCGAGGTGAAGCTCGTCGATGTCGACCATCCGGGCCGGGCCAGGCTGCTCTTCGCCGGGCCTGGGGTGTTCGGCGACGTCGCCTGGTCGCCCGGCGGCGGCTGGCTCCTCGTCGACTGGCCGACCGCGAACCAGTGGGTGTTCCTGCACGGCTCGCACGTGCAGGCGGTCGGGAACATCCGTGAGCAGTTCCCGCGCGCCGACCGGCTCGGTCCGGTGCTCGAACTGTCCGGCCGCTGGTGTTGCAGCAGCTAGTCTCGAAGCACGTGCTCCAGGTCGGCGACACACTTCCCGCAGCGACGGTCTTCCTCGGGCCCGGCCAGCCGTTGACACTGCTCGAGCTGGTCGAGGACGGCCCCAAGCTCGTCGTCTTCTACCCTTTCGACTGGTCGTCGACCTGCACGAACGAGATGGAGCTCGTCCGCGACCGGCGAGCGGACTTCGAGGAGGTGGGAGTCCAGCCGGTCGGGATCTCGCGCGATTCGCCGTGGTGCCACATCGCCTGGACGCAGGTGCTGGATCTCAACTTCGGTCTCCTGTCGGACTTCAACGGCGAGGCCGTCCGCGCCTTCGGCGTGGGCTTCGAGTTCCGCGGCTTCCGGGACGTCGCTCAGCGGAGCGCGTTCCTCGTCGACGAGACCGGCACCGTGCTGGCCGCGTGGCAGTACCCCTCGGGTGAGGTGCCGGACGTCGACGAGTGGCTCGACGCGGCCCGGGACTTGAAACTCGCCCGCGCATCTGGCTAGATCGCCGGATGGACACACCTGCAACGGACACCGTCGCCCCGACACGGGCCGGCGGGAACCTCACCTACGGGCTGCTGGCGATCGTCATCCTCGTCACAGCGATCTTCGCGTTCTCGACGAACGCGTTGCCCGACCACTGGTACGCCGTCTTCAAGTCGGTGCACGTGATCCTCGCCGTCGTCTGGGTCGGGGGCGGCGTGCTGCTGACGATCCTCGCGATCCGGGCCCAGCGGGAGTCTGATCCGGGCGCCGTCGTCACGATCGCCCAGCAGGCGGCCTTCGCGGGCGAGAAGATCTTCGCCCCCGCGGGCCTCGTCGTCTTCCTGATGGGGATCGCGATGATGCTCAACACGAACTGGGGCTGGGGCACGTTCTGGATCGATGCCGGCCTCATCGGCTATGCGATCACCTTCATCACGGGACTCGCCGTGCTCTCGCCGCTCGCGAAGAAGATCAAGGCCTCGGCCGAGCAGAACGGCCCGGAGCATCCCGAGACGCTCGCCCTGATCGACCGCATCCTGCTGATCGCGCGCGTCGACATCACCGTGCTGCTGCTGGTGGTCGCCGACATGGTCACCAAGCCGTTCAGTTAGCTGACGAGTCGTGAACGCAGCGACCTGGTTCCGCCTCCGGCGGCAACCAGGTCGCATGTGATCAGCGGGCGTCGAGCCCGCTGATCACATGCCCATCGCGTGGTAGCCGCTGTCGACGTAGAGCGTCGTGCCGGTGACGTTGCGCGCGCCGTCGCCGAGCAGGTACTCGGCAGCGGCGCCGACGTCGTCGGCGTCGACATGGCGATGCAGCGGCGAGCGCTCCTCGACGATCGACTCCATCGTCGGGAAGCCGGCGATCGACCGGGCAGCGAGCGTCCGGACGGGGCCGGCCGAGATCGCATTCACGCGGATGTTCTTCTCGCCGAGGTCCCAGGCGAGGTACTTGACCGACGAATCGAGCGTCGCCTTCGCGACACCCATCACGTTGTAGTGCGGAACCGCCCGCTCGCCGCCCAGGTAGGTCATCGTGACGATCGAGCCGCCGCCGGCAGCCTCCATCAGCGGCTCGGCCGCCCTCGCCGTGGCGACGAGGGAGTAGGCGCTCACGTCGATCGCCATCCAGAACCGGTCGCGCGGCGTATCGGTGAAGCGGCCCTCGAGATCCTCCGCGGCTGCAAACGCCACCGAATGGACCAGGATGTCGAGCTTCCCGCCGAACACGGCCCCGACCTCGGAGAAGACGCGGGCGATCGCCGCGTCGTCGCGAACGTCGAGCTCGGTGACGAGCGGGCTCGCGACCGACTCGGCCAGGTCACGGACGTTCTTCTCGATCCGCTCGCCCTGGAAGGTGAACGCGAGGTCGGCCCCTCCGGCAGCAAGGCGCTGCGCGATCGCCCACGCGATCGAGCGCTTGTTGGCCACACCGAGGACGAGTGCTTTCTTTCCGGCGAACAATCCAGAACCGACTCTAACCGTGTTCGGCTAATCTGCGGGACCTTGCGTCGCCTGCTGCTGCTCTCGGCGGTGTTGGGGCTCGTGGCGGCGGCGTCTGCCTCGGCCGCCCTCACACCGGTCCGCCGTCCCGTCGGGGAGACGACGCTGCCGCGCGTTCGCTCCGGCGTGATCCACATCCCGGCCGCCCGCACCCGCGGGCTGACCCGCGTCATCGTCCGCCTCGCGGCTCCGCCCCTTGCCGCCTGGCGCGCCGACCGCTCGATCTCGTTCGCCTCTCGCTCCACCCACCTCGACGTGCATTCGGCGAGCTCGGTCGCGTATCTCGCGAAGCTGGCGCAGCTCCAGAAGGTCGCGGCCGCCCAGGTGCGCGCGGCGATCCCGGCGGCGCGGATCCAGGAGCACTTCGCGATCCTGCTCGACGGGTTCACCGTGCAGCTGCCGGCCCGCTCCCTGCCCAGGCTCCTGCGGGTCCAGGCCGTCAACAAGATCTACCCGAGCCTCAGCTATACCGCGACGATGGACCGCGGGCCGAGCGTGATCCACGCGACGGATCTCGAAGCCGCGACCGGACAGAAGGGCGAGGGCATCAAGATCGCCGTCATCGACACCGGCGTCGACTCGTCCAGCCCGTTCCTCAATCCCGCAGGCTTCTCGTACCCGCCCGGCTTCCCGAAGGGCGACACCAACCTCACGACGCCGAAGGTGATCGTCGCGAAGGTGTTCCCAGGCCCGGTGCGCGACGCGTCGAGCAACAAGGCGTTCGACGCGACCGAGCCGCACGGGACGCACGTCGCGGGGATCGCAGCCGGCGACGAGAACACCACCGCCCCGGCAGGCAGCGACCATCCGCTGGTGACGAACCTCTCAGGCGTCGCACCGAAGGCCTGGATCGGCAACTACCGCGTGTTCACCGTGCCGACGCCGCTCGGCCACGAGGCCGACACCCCGGAGATCGTCGACGCCTTCGAGGCCGCGGTCGCAGACGGCATGAACGTCATCAACTTCTCCGGCGGCGGGCCACAGACCGACCCGGCGAACGACGCGATGTACGAGACGATCCACAACACAGCGCTCTCGGGCGTCGTGCCGGTGATCGCCGCGGGCAATGACCGCGAGGACTTCGGGCTCGGGACGGCGGGCTCGCCGGGAACGGCTCCGGATGCGGTCTCGGTGGCAGCGACCTCGAATTCCCACGTCTTCGCCCCCGCCCTGTCGGTCGTCGGCGGCCCGCCGTCGCTCGGCGCGGTGCCGATCCAGAACGCGGGCGGCTCCCCGCTCCCCGGCGCCTGGGCGACACTCGACCAGACCGTCGTCGACGTCTCGGCGGTCGTCGGCAACGACGGCAAGCCCGTCGAGTCGCACCTCTGCGGGTCCGCAAGCGATCCGAACACCACCGTGGGCACGCTGCCGAAGGACTCTGTCAAGGGCAAGATCCTCCTCGTCTCGCGTGGCAGCTGCACCTTCACCTCGAAGGCGGAGCGGGCGTTGCTCGGCGGTGCGATCGGGATGATCCTGGTCGACAACCGCTTCGGCGAGGCCAACCAGATCCCGATCCCTCTGCAGCTCCCCGCCGGGATGATCTCCGATCTGGACGGCCAGCAGCTGCGTGCCTACGCCGACGAGAACGGCGGGCAGGCGACGATTCGGGTCACGAGCAGCATCCAGGAGATCCAGACCAACCGCGCCGGCGTGATCACGAGCTTCTCGTCGGCGGGCCCAACCGATTTCGGCCACATGCTCAAGCCGGACATCTCCGCGCCCGGCCTGGACGTGCTCTCCTCGACGCCCCCGAAGACGACGGGCGAGACGTTCTCCGTCTTCGCCGGCACGTCGATGGCGACGCCGCATGTCGCTGGAGCGGCCGCACTGCTCCTGCAGCAGCATCCCGGCTGGACACCGTGGGAGGTCAAGTCCGCGCTGATGTCGACGGCCGGGCCTGCCTGGGGCAACACGGCGCGCACGCAGGAGGCGTCCGTGCTGCTCGAGGGCGCCGGGCTGACCAACGTGCTCACCGCGGACGATCCCAAGGTGTTCACGGATCCACAGTCGCTCTCGTTCCAGAAGATCGACGTCTCGACCGGGCCGCAGCGCTCGTCGATGCTGCTGACGATGTCGGACGCCGGTGACGGCGCGGGGAACTGGACCGTCTCACTGGCACCGCAGTCCGCGACGACGGGAGTCGAGATCGACCTGCCCGGCACCGTCGCGCTCGCCCCGGGAGGCGACGTCGCGATCCCGGTCGTCGTGCGCGCCGCCGCCAACGCGGGCCTCGGCGAGAACTACGGCTTCGTCGTGCTGACACAGAACGGCGTGCAGCGGCGGGTGCCGTACGGCTTCCTCATCGAGCGGCCTGCGTTGCGCAACCTGACGGCGGTGCCGCTGAAGAGGCTGCAGACGGGCGACACGGCAACCGGCAAGAGCCTGGTCTCGGTCTACTGCTGCCCGCTCGCCCCGTTCGGGCCGCCGCCGAGCTACAGCGGCCCGACGATGAACGAGGACGGTTCCGAGCACCTCTACTACACCGATGTCAACGAGCCGATCATCAACCTCGGCGTCTCGATCCTCGGCAGCAGCGCAGGCGCCCTGATCGATCCGTTCGTGCTCGGCTCGAAGGACGAGAACGACGTGCAGGGCTACGCCGGCATTCCCACCGACGTCAACTCGCTGACCTACGACGCGAACGTGGACATCGGCGCCGCCGGCGTGCAGTTCCCGCGCCTGCAGCGGTTCTATGTCGCGGTCGACTCGCGCGCCGATCCGTTCACGAACCACTCGCAGAAGGGGAAGTACCTGCTGAACGCCTGGATCAACGACCTGACGCCGCCCTTCGTACGCGTGCTGACGACGAAGGTCAGCGCCGGGCGCCCGCTGCTCGTCGCGCAGGCGATCGACCTCCAGTCCGGGGTCGATCCGCTCTCGCTGGTCCTGAACTACGGTGACACGCTGCTCGGCGCCTCCGCGTACGACCCGGTCTCGGGCCTCGTTCTCTTCGGCATTCCGACCTCGGCGCCGAAGCTGAAGGCCGGCGCCACGAAGGCGACCGTCGCGGCCTCCGACTACCAGGAGTCGAAGAACATCAACACCGTCGGGAACGACATCTACCCCAACACGGCCTTCCTGCAGTCGAAGCTGACGGTCGTCGACGGGCCGACCGTGACCTGGATCGAGCCGCCCGCCCACGTCTGCGCGTTCAAGAACGACCGGCTCGTCGTCGTCGCCGGCGCGACGGAGAAGATCAAGGACGTCACGTTCACGGACGGAAAGCACCGGATCGGTGTCGACAAGACCGGGCCCGGAGGTGTGTACTCGGTCGCGTGGAACACGAAGAGCCTCAAGAAGGGCACCCGCAGCCTGCAGGCGACGGTGACGGACACGGCGGGCCATCGCGCCGCCGCCGTTCGCGAGTTCAAGATCTGCAAGTAGCCGTCGTCACCGGCGCGTCGTCCGGAATCGGTGCGGAACTGGTGCGGGCGCTCCAGGCGCGAGGCACCTTCGTGGTGGGCCTCTCGCGGCGCCCCTCGGCCGCCGACGAGCACGAGGAGTGCGACGTCTCCGACCGGGGCGCGGTCGACGCAGCCGCCGCCCGCGTGCTCGCGCGCCACCCGCACGTCGACCTGCTGGTGAACAACGCCGGTGTCGGGGCGCGCTACAGCTACCTCGACGCAGAGCCCGAGCGGATCGAGCAGGTGATCAACGTCAACTACCTCGGCTCGGTCTGGTCGACGTTCGCGTTCCTGCCGGGGCTCGGCAGGGGCTCGCACATCGTCAACGTCGTCTCCGTCGCCGGCACCGTGGCGGTCGGGCCGTACTCGGCGTCGAAGCACGCACAGCTGGCGTTCTCGCGCTCGATCGCCGTCGAGCTCGCGCCCCGCGGGATCGTCGTGCACACCGTGTGCCCTGGTTTCGTCGAGACGGAGGGGTTCCCGCAGGGCAAGCGCTTCCCGGGCCTCCTGCAGCGGCTCGTGATCGAGCCGGCGCTCGTCGTCGAGCGGATCCTCGACGCGGTGGACAAGGGAAAGCGCGAGATCGTCGTGCCGCGCTGGTACCGCCCCGCGGCGTGGGCCCAGGCACTCGCGCCCGGCGCGCTCGCTAGCGCGAGAGCACGTACCACCCGACGACCGCCTCGTACCCCCTAGGCGCGAGGTTGCGGGCGTGCTCGCGCTGCGGGCCCTCGCAGCCGGCGAGGTCGAGATACGCCTCGATGTCGCGCGCCTCGCGCACGACCTCCTGGCGCCGCAGGACGAGATTGTTCGAATCGAAGAGCCCACGCATGTCGACGTCGGCGAGCAGACGGGTCGTCGACGGGTCGCGCGCATGCTCGAAGCGGGTCAACTCGATCGAGGCGAGCGGCTCGTTCGGCGCCAGTTGATCGACGACGAGGAGCGTTCCGCCCGGCTTCGTCACCCGCGTGAGCTCGGCCACGAGCAGCTCCGGCCGCGGCGTGTGATGCAGCGTGCGCAGCGTCGCCGCGACATCGAACGAGAAGTCCTCGAACGGCAGGTGCTCGCCGTCGCCCACGATGACCTCGACGTTCTCGGGCGCGTCGGCCTTGGCACGCGCTGCGGCGTCTCCGTCGACCTCCAGCGCCACCACCTCGCGGGCACGCGGCGCCACGGCGAAGGCGAAGGCGCCCGTCCCGGCTCCGACGTCGAGCACACGCTCGTCGCCTTTCAACGGGAGGAGGTCCTGGAGGTGCTCCTCGAGCGCCGCCGCCCGCTCGGCCTGGAGCGCCGCCCGCCTGTCGACCTTGCTCATCCCGCGCCGACCACGACGCGGTGGGCCCGAGGAGCCGACGAGTCGATCCCGCAGGCCAGCTCGTAGGTGAGCGTGCGCGCGACCCGCGCATGCTCCTCGAGCGGCACCCCGGGGCCGACGATGGTCACCGGAGTGCCCGGTGGAAGCTCGTGGTCGAGCTCGACGGCGGTGGCGTCCATGGACACAGCACCGACCACTTTGCACATTTCTCCCGCGACTCGCACTGCCGTGCCGGTCAGACCGCGGCGGAACCCGTCGGCGTAGCCGACCGGCAGGATCCCGATCCAGGTGTCGCGGCCGGCGACGAAGAGCCGCCCGTACCCGGTCGACTCTCCGGCTTGCAGCCGCTTCGCCTGCGCGATCTCGGTCCGCCACGAGAGCACCGGTTCGAGGCCGTCGTCGGCCGGATCCGTCCCGAACGGCGACAGTCCGTAGAGCGCAATGCCGCAGCGGACGGCGTCGAACCGCGACTCCGGGATCCTGAGGGCTGCCGCGCTGTTCGCGACATGCCTCACCAGATGCGCCACGGCGTCCGTGGCGGCGCGGAACCGCTCGATCTGCAGACGGGCGAAGTCGGGGTCGGAGTCGGCAGTTGCGAGGTGCGTCATAACCCCGGCGATCGCCCGGGTGGGTGCCGGCAGCTCCGACAGGCCCCAACGGCCCATGCCGGTGTCGAGCTTCACGTGCACGACGATGTCCTCGGGGATCTCCTCCCCGGAGACGACGAGCTCAAGCCCGGCCTGGCGCGCCTCTGCGACCTCCTCGTTCGACGCCGGCCCGAGCACGAGCAGCCGGGCTGCCGGGAAGGCGCGGCGCAACGCGAGCGCCTCGCCGACCGTGGCGACACACAGAGCCTGCGCGCCCGCGTCGACCGCCGCACCTGCGCAGTCGAGCGCACCGTGCCCGTACGCGTCCGCCTTCACGACGGCCCATACCTCGGCTCCCTCGGCCGCGCGCAGCAGGGCTCCTACGTTGCGGCGCAGTGCGCCGAGGTCGATCGTGATCTCGGATCTCACGTGAGCGGCGCGCGCTGCAGGCCGTGACCGGCGAGCGCGCGCTGGAGCGCGGGCAAGAGGTCGGATGCGATCACGCCGCGCTGCGGCTCGACGAGCTCCGCCGCAACACCGTGCGCGACGGCGCCGACGGCGGCCGCGAAACGCGCCTCCATTCCCTTCGCGAGGAAGGCGGCGACGATTCCCGTGAGAACGTCACCCGAGCCTGCGGTGGCGAGCGCGGGCGTCCCGTACGTCGCGACGAGCGCGCCCTCGCGGGGCGTCGCGACGATCGTGTCGGCGCCCTTCAGGAGCACAACCGAGCCGAAGCGCGACGCCGCGCGGCGGGCGGCATCGAGCCGGTGCGCGTCGATCTCACGGCTCTCGACCCCGAGCAGGCGCGCGAGCTCGCCGCTGTGGGGCGTCAGCACGGTCGGGGCCGCCCGCGCGAACGGCTCGAGCTGCCACAGCGCGTCGGCATCCAGCACCAGCGGCAGCTCCAGCCGCTCGAGGAGGATGCGCACCAGTTCGACCGTCCCGTCACTGCGCCCGAGGCCGGGGCCGATCGCAACAGCGTCGGACTTCTCGGCTGCGGCAAGGATCGCGTCGATGGAGCGGGGCAGCAGCCGCCCCGAGGAGTCCTCGGGCAGCGGCCGCTTGACCACCTCGAGCAGCGTCGTCTCGAGCACGGGCAGAGTCGACTCGGGCGCCGCCACCGCCACGTAGCCTGCGTCGGCGCGGAACGCGGCGAGCGCGGTCAGCATCGGGGCGCCCGTCAGGCCCCGCGAGCCCCCGACCACGAGCACCGAGCCCGCCGTGTACTTCGTCGACTCGGTCTGCTTGGCAGGCACGTCGAGGAGCGCCGAGGCCGGAACGAGCGCGTGTTCGTGCTCGCGCGGCCGCAGTCCGATCGGCGCGATCTGCACCGAGCCGGCGTGGAACCGCCCCGGCGCGATCGCGAGCCCGACCTTCGCGGCTCCGAACGTGACGGTCGAGGTCGCCCGCACGGCGCTTCCCGGCACCTCGCCGGTCGAAGCGTTCACGCCCGACGGGACGTCGATCGCGACGACCGGACAGCCGCTTCCGTTGATCAGCTCGATCATCCGCGCCGCGTCCTCACGCGGCGCGTCCTGTAGTCCGATTCCGAGCAGTGCGTCGACGAGCACGTCGGGGTCTCCGAGGTCGCCGACGCCCTCCACGAGCGTGACGGTGCGCCCGGCCTCTCGCAGCACACGCGCGCAGACCTTGCCGTCACCGCCGTTGTTGCCCCGGCCGCAGACGACGGTCACCCGGCCCGGGAAGTCTCGGAGCACGAGCTCGGCGACGGCCGTACCGGCCCGTTCCATCAGCTCGGCCAGCGGCCCCTGATGCGCCTCCTCCGCGCGCCGCGTCTCGGCCGTCGTCAGCAGCGGCTGCAGCCTCATGCCGGGACCACCACTGCCACGGCCGCGGCCAGCTCGCGCGAGTGCGTCATCGAGAGCTCGATCTTCCCCGCGCCGACCTTCTCCGCCCACTGCGCCGTGCGCCCGCTGAGGAAGACGCCGGGCTTGGGACGCCCGCGAACCTCGATTTCCTTCCAGGTGAAGTAGACACCGGAGCCGAGCGCCTTGCCGACCGCCTCCTTGGCAGCGAAGCGGCCGGCATAGTGCTGCGGAGGGTTGGGCTTCGAGTCGCAGTACGCGCGCTCGGCCTCGGTGAAGCAGCGCTGCTTGAACCCGTCGCCGTGCCGTTCGAGCGCGCGGCGGATCCGCTCGATTTCGATCAGGTCGACCCCGACCCGCATCAGAGATTCGTTTCGAGCCAGTTCGGCAGCTGCGCGATCGAAGAGACGATCCCCTCGGGCTGCACCGCCGAGCGCTCCACCTCGTCCGGCCGGAACTTGCCGGTGCGGACGAGGATCGTCTTCATGCCGAAGCGGTGCGCCCCGAGGATGTCACCTTCGAGGTCGTCGCCGACCATCCACGTGATGCTCGGGTCCGCGTCGATCGTCTCGACCGCCGCGGTGAAGTAGGCGCTCGACGGCTTGCCGAGGACGGTCGCCTCGGTCTCGGCGGCATACTCGAGCCCGGCGACGAACACGCCGGTGTCGAGCCGCGGACCGTTCGCCGTCTGCCACCACTTGTTCTTGTGCAGGCAGTAGAGATCGGCACCGGCCTCGAGCTCGTGGAAGGCGCGGTTCAGGTTGAGGTAGGAGAAGATCCGCCCCACCTCCTCGCCTTCGTCCGCGCCGCCGATGAGGACCGCGTCGACGTTCATCCCGACGAGCTGCAGCCCCTCGAGGTCGTCGAGGATCCCGGGCATGGTGAGGGCGAGCACGCGCTTTCCCTTCAGCTCGCGCGAGGCGACCGAGCCCGTGGTCTGGAGCTCGTCCTCCGCGATGTCGAAGCCCATCAGCTGGAGCTGCTGAAAGAGCTCCTGGCGCGAGAGCGTGGTCGAGTTCGTGACGAACCTGAGCCTGTGCCCCGACTCACGCAGCGTGCGCACCGCCGAGACCGCCCCCGCGATCGGCACGCCCGAGACATGCAGGACGCCGTCGACGTCGAGGAGAATGGCAGCCATGGACGTCGAGTCTATTCGCTCCGAGATTGCCTTCAGGTTCTCGCGGTCGAGCGGGCCGGGAGGGCAGCACGCGCAGAAGAGCTCGACCCGCGTGGAGGCGTTGTTCGACGTCGAGGATTCGGCGGCTCTCAACGCGGCCGAGCGCCGGCGCGTGCTCGAGCGACTCGGTCCGGTCGTTCGGGCGATCGCGCAGGACGAACGGTCGCAGCTCCGAAACCGCGAGCTCGCGACCGACCGGATCGTCGAGCAGTTGCGTGAGGCGCTGAAGGTGCGACGCCGACGCCGCCCGACGAAACCGACCGCCGCGTCGCAGGAACGGCGCCTCGACGAGAAGAAGCGGCGGGGCCGGACGAAACGGCTGCGACGCGAGACCGATGACTAATCTGGGCCGCCGTGGACGAGTACGCGGTCATCCTCGATCAGGCACGCGCCAGCATCGCCGCCGGTCGCACGCCCGACTGGTCGGTGCTCGAGGCGCGCGTCCAGGCGGTAGCGCTGCATCCGCGGGCGAGGAGCGAGGCGGACCGTGAGCAGGAGGCCCGGGCCCTGAAGCAGCTGCGGGTGCTCGCCTCGGTTCAGCGCGCGCGGGCGCGCATCGCACCGGCCCCCGACGAACGGGCGAAGCCCACTCGGAGGCCGTCGGCGCTGCGGGAACGGCCGACGATCACCGGGAACATGGAGGTCACGCGCGACACCGACGGCGAGGCATTCGTGCTCCGCTGGCAGGCCGCACCCGATGTCCTCGAGTGGGCGGTGCGCGTCAGCGAGCGGCGCGGCCCCCGGGGCGGGTACGTCGCGCGGGACGAGTGTCAGCTGCCCGCGGGCGCGACGTCGGTGGAGGTGCGGCTCGGCCCGGATGCGCTGCGGGTGCACCTGCTCGGCCGCGGCCGCGGCGGCAGGCTCGTGCGGCGCGCCGTGATGTCGCCGCTCACCCCCGAGTCGTGGGGGGAGCGCTGGCAGCGCCGGGCGAGCGCCGCCTGACCGGGGTCCGACCGGGCCTCCTGCCACTGTCTTGCGGTGCGCGCATTGATCCTCGTGACCTGCGCCGCAACCGTTGTCGTGTCCGGCTGTGGCGGCACCAACCCGGTCGTCCAGGTCGTCACGAGCACTCCGGCCGCGGCGGCCCTTCAGGTTGCCGAGGCGAACGTCACCGAGGCAGCCGCGCCGATGCAGACGTACTTCGACGATCACGGCAGCTATCAGGGAGCGACCACGGACGCGCTGCGCGAGATCGACGCGGGCCTCAGTCCCACCGTCTCGATCACGGGCTCCGGGGCCGGCTACTGCATCGAGAGCGTGGTCGACGGAACAGCCGCAAACCTGCGCGGGCCCGGGGGGACTCCAGCCGCCGGAACCTGTTAGGCGTTCAGGAGTGACCGTGGTGCCAGGTACCTGGCTTGCGACGTTCCCGGACGCCGCGACCAGACGCATTCATGACTCGAAACTCGTGAATCTGGTTCGGCTGCGCCGAATCAGATTCGGTGGCTCCGGGGCGGCGGGCTAGAGCTGGCGGCCGGGGCGGTCGAAGCGCGAGTCGACGCCGTAGCGGGCGCCGAGCACGCAGACGACGAGCAGCACGATCAGGAAGACGATGGCGGTCATGCGCTCACTATGCCGAGCAGGGACTATCAGCACAAATCGTGATAATATTTGTTTTCATTATGGAACCTGATAGCTGGCTCGGCGTCGAGCTGCGGCACTTCGCCGCCCTGCAGGCGATCGCGGCGACCGGCTCCTTCGGGCGGGCCGCCGAACACCTCGGGTACACCCAGTCCGCGATCAGCCAGCAGATCGCGACCCTCGAGCGAATCGTCGGCGAGAAGCTCGTCGAGCGCCCCGGCGGCCCACGGCCCGTCTCGCTGACCGAGGCAGGCCGGCTCCTGCTCCGCCATGCGGATTCGATCGTCGCGCGGCTCCAGGCCGCACAGGCCGACCTCCAGGCCCTGCGGGCCGGCGAGGCGGGCACGCTGCGCATCGGCACCTTCCAGTCCGCGGGGGCCCGCGTGCTGCCGGAGATCATGCGCCGCTTCACCGCCCAGTGGCCGCTCATCGAGGTCATGCTCGAGGAGCACGACGACGAGGAGATCGCGGATGCGCTGGAGCGCGGAGAGCTTGACGTCGGGTTTCTCCTCCTGCCGATCGGCGACGCGCCTCTCGCAACGGTGGAGCTGCTGCGCGACCCGTACGTGCTCGTCGTCGCCGCGGGCTCTCCGCTCGCCGACGGTCCACCCTCGCTGCAGGAGATCGCCCACCAGCCGCTCGTCGGGTTCCGCTCCGGGCCGTCGACCGACCCGATCGAGGCGGCGTTTCGCGCTGCGCGCCTCGAGCCGCGGTGGGCGTTCCGGTCGAACGACAACCAGACCGTGCAGGGGCTGGTCGCCGCCGGGATGGGTTGCGCGATCGTGCCGCTGCTGACGGTCGACACGGGCGACCCGCGGATCGTCGCCGTCGACCTCGGAGACTCGGTCGAGCCTCGCGTCGTCGGCATCGGCCGCCACCGCGACCGCTACGCGTCGCCGGCAGCCCGCGCGTTCATCGACACGGCCCTCGCGGCCTGAGCCGCCCGGCTCCTACTCGACCGTGACGGTCTTGGCCAGATTCCGCGGCTGGTCGACGTTCAGGCCGCGAAGCCGCGCGATGCGGTAGGCGAGGAGCTGCAGCGGCAGGATGGCGAGCGCCGCCTGCAGGAACGCGGGCGACTTCGGCACGAAGATCACGTCGTCCGCGTGATGCTGGATGTCCTCGTTGCCGTCGGTTGCGATCGCGATCACGTGCGCGCCGCGTGCGCGGGTCTCCTGGATGTTCGACACGATCTTCTCGTAGACGTGGATGCGCGTCGCCACGACGACGACGGGGGTGCCCTCCTCGAGCAGCGCGATCGGGCCGTGCTTCATCTCGCCGGCGGAGTACGCCTCGGTCGGGATGTACGAGATCTCCTTCAGCTTGAGGGCGCCTTCGAGGGCGACCGGCAGCCCGATGTGCCTGCCCAGGTACAGGAAGAAGGGCTTGTCGTAGAAGCGCTGCGCGATGTCCTCGATCGGATGGTCGGCGTCGAGGAAGCGCTGCATCTTCGCCGGGAGGTCGTAGACCTCGTCGAGGATGAACTCGACGTCCTCGTTCGGCAGCGTCCCACGGCACTGGGCAACCTTCAGCCCGATCAGGAAGAGCAGCGCGATCTGCGCCGTGAACGTCTTGGAAGCTGCAACACCGACCTCGAGGCCCGTGCGGGTGTAGAGCACCGAATCGACCTCGCGGGTGATCTGCGAGCCCATCATGTTCGTGATCGCGACGGTGCGCGCTCCTTTCTCGCGCGCGAGCTTCATCGCCTGGATCGTGTCGCGGGTCTCGCCCGACTGGGAGATGCCGATCACGAGCGTGCCCGGGTCGATCACCGGGTTGCGGTAGATCCACTCGCTCGCGACATCGGGCTCCACCGGGACCCGGCCCCACTCCTCGATCGCGTAACGGCCGACGACGCCGGCGTGGTACGCGGTGCCGCACGCAACGATGACGATCCGCTTGAGGACGCGCAGCTCCTCCTCGGACATCCCGAGCCCGTCGAGCACGAGATGACCGTGGCGGACGCGGTCGCCGATCGTCTCGGCGACGCCCTCGGGCTGTTCGAAGATCTCCTTGAGCATGAACGTCTCGTAGCCCGAGCGCTCGGCGGCATCGTCGTCCCAGTCGACCTCGAGCACGTCGTGTTCGACCGGCCGGCCCGTCACGGCGTCGGTGAAGGTGACGCCCTCGGGCGTGATCAGCGCGATCTCGCCGTCGTTCGGGAACTGCACGCGCCGCGTCTCCGCCAGGAAGGCGGCGAGGTTCGACGCCAGGAAGTTCTCGCCCTCACCGAGGCCGACGACCATCGGCGTCTGGTGCCGGACCCCGACGAGCTCGTTCGGGTGGTCGTGATGGATGAGCACGAAGGTGAAATGCCCTTCGAGCCGCGCGTAGGTCGCGCGCATCGCTTCGACGAGGTCGCCCTCATAGGCATCCTCGAGCAGGTGCACCACGACCTCCGCGTCGGTCTCCGAGGTGAACGTGTGGCCGGCGGCCACGAGCTCGTCCCGCAGTTCGCGGTAGTTCTCGACGATGCCGTTCAGGACGATCGCCAGCTTGTGCTCGTCGCAGGGCGTGAGCGGGTGGGCGTTCAGCTCGGTGACGCCGCCGTGGGTGGCCCAGCGGGTGTGGCCGAGGCCGGTGGACGAGGTGGAGCCGTTCGAGCCGGCCGCCTCCTTCAGGAACGCGAGGTTCCCGACGGCGCGGACGTACTCCAGGCCGTCCTCCTCCAGGAGGGCGATGCCGGCCGAGTCATAGCCCCGGTACTCGAGGCGCTGCAGACCCTGCAGGAGCAGCGGCTTCGCAGACCGGCTGCCGACATATCCGATGATCCCGCACATCCCAGAGTCTCCTTTCCCCGGCAATGAACCGGAATTGCCCCCGAAAGCCTCCCTGGAAACGCAAAAGCCCGGCTGCGGGCCCGTCCCTGCGTCGGAACGGTCAGCCGAGCTCTCGGCGAACGAGCGCTGCGATGCTAGCACAGGCGTCCTTCGCCACTTCCGGATCCTCCGCCTCGGCGAGGACCCGGATCAACGGCTCGGTGCCGGAGGGGCGCACGAGAACGCGGCCCCGGCCGTTCCAGGCACGGTTCAGCCGCTCGACCTCGTCGAGCACCTCCGCCGTGAGCTCCCGGTCGGCCACCGGGACGTTCTCCTTCTGCTGCGGCCAGCGAGACATGACCGCGGCAGCCTCGCTCAGCGTGCGGCCCTTCAGCGCGCCGCAGAGGAGCAGCCCGGCGGCGAGACCGTCACCCGTGACATGGCCCCGCAGGTAGATCACGTGACCGGACTGCTCGCCGCCGAGGATCGCGCCCTCGCGCTGGAGCGCCTCGAGGACGTAGCGGTCGCCGACGTCGGTCGTGTGCACGCGAATGTCGTGCTCTCGCATCAACGCGTGGAATCCGAGGTTCGTCATCACGGTCACGGCCACCTGGTCGACCTGTTGGTCGAGCGCCAGGATCGCGACGATCTGGTCGCCGTCGATCGCCTCGCCCCGCTCGTCGACCGCAAGCATCCGGTCACCGTCCCCGTCGAACGCGATCCCGAGGTCGAAGCCGCCTGCGAGCACCGTCTTCTGGAGCAGCGCAAGGTCGGTCGCGCCGCAGCCGACGTTGATGTTGTCGCCGTCCGGCTCGTCCCCGATCGCGTGCACCTCGGCGCCGCACTGCTCGAACGCCTGCGGCGCGAGCCCGGAGTACGCCCCGTTCGCGCAGTCGACCACGATCCGCATCCCGGCCAGATCGACTCCGAAGCGCTCGAGGATGTGCTCGAGGTAGGAGTCGGTCGCGACCTCGATGTGCTCGATCTGGCCCTGGTCGATGCCGGGCGCCGCCGCGAGCAGCTCCTCGATCTGTTCCTCCGAGACGTCGGAGAGCTTGTGCCCCTGCGAGTTGAAGAACTTGACGCCGTTGTACTCCGGCGGGTTGTGAGACGCGGAGATCACGACGCCGAGGTCGAGCGCGAGCAGCGCGACCGCCGGTGTCGGCAGCACGCCGCCGAGAATGCAGTCGCCGCCGGCGGAGATCACGCCGCGGGCAAACGCCTCCTCGAGCTCGACGCCGGACGCCCGGGTGTCGCGGCCGACGAACACCTTCGCCGCACCGGTCCACAGCGACGCGGCCCGGCCGAGACGCTCGACGAGCTCGGGCGTGATGAACTCGCCCACGACGCCGCGCACCCCATCGGTGCCGAAGTACTTGCGCGCCACGATGAGGCGCTTAGCGCTTGCTGAACTGAGGCGCCTTGCGCGCCTTGTGCAGTCCGGCCTTCTTGCGCTCCACGATGCGCGCGTCGCGCGTGAGGAAGCCGGCCCGCTTGAGGGGCACCCGCAGCTCGGGGTTCACCTCGACGAGCGCGCGGGCGATGCCGTGCCGCACCGCGCCGGCCTGGCCCGAGGGGCCGCCGCCGTGAACGCGGACACGAAGGTCGTACTGCCCGTCGAGGCCGGCCGTCTTCAGCGGCGCGGTGGCGAGCATCCGGTGGACCATGCGCGGGAAGTACTCCTCGATCGACTTGCCGTTCACCCACGTGGCGCCGTCGCCGGGCCGCAGGATCACGCGCGCGACGGAGGTCTTGCGCTTGCCGGTGCCGAGATATTGAGCTGGAGTCGCCATTTACACCTCGAGAGGGGTCGGTTCCTGAGCCTCGTGCGGATGCTCCGGGCCCGCGTAGATCTTCAGTTTGGTCAGTTGCGCGCGACCGAGCTTGTTGCGCGGGAGCATCCCCTTGACGGCCTTGCGGAGGACCTCGGTCGGCTGGCGCTCGAGCTGCTCGCGCAGGGTCCGCTCGCGCAGCCCGCCCGGGTAGCCCGAATGCTTGTAGTACATCTTCTCGTCGAGCTTCTTCCCGGTGACCGCGATCTTCTCGGCGTTCACCACGACGACGAAGTCGCCGGTGTCGACGTGCGGCGTGAAGGCGGTCTTGCCCTTCCCGCGCAGGCGGTCGGCGATCTGCGTGGCGATGCGGCCCAGGGTCTTCCCCTCGGCGTCCACGAGATACCAGTCGCGCGCGATCTCACCGGGCTTGGCGTTGTAGGTCTTCATACGGAGAAAGGGCGAACATGCCGTCCGCCGGGCGAGAATCGTAGCAGCCCCTCCCGAAACTGGGCCAGTCCTCCGTGGGACGGGTGCCGGACATACGGGGCGCCCAGAGCGGCCGCCGCGATCCGGCCCACCGCGACCACCCGGCGCCCTCGGGCCAGCTCCTCGGCGAACCGGCGGCCGGCGGCCACCTCGGCGCTCGTCGGAGGCCGGTTCGAGCGGTCGGTCCCCGGATGGGTCGGGACCACGTTCCAGAGGAGGACGTGGTCGGTCAGCCCCAGATCCGCCAGCACGCGGTGCACGATCGTCGCCGTCGCCTCCCCCGGCCCCCGCCCGGTCAGCTGGCGCTCGGAGGTGAAGGGGATCCCCGAGATGCGCGCGCCGCGATAGCCGGGCGCCTCGCCGACCAGGAGCAGCGGCGCCTCGGCCCGCGCGTCGAGATAGGCGGCCAGCCGCTCGCGCCGGAGCGCGGCCCCCGCGCCGACCCGGTAGAAGTTGGTGGTCTGCCCGATGCGGGCAGCAGTGAGCCGGTCAATGAGCGAGCGCATCGAGATCCGCACTCTGACGGACGGCGGCCAGCAGCCGCCGGAGATCGCCCACGCCGTGGCCGCCTTCCTCGACGGCGCACAGCACACCCTCGACGTCGCTCAGTACGACTTCAATCTCGGCCCGGAGACGGCGGCGATCGTCGGCGATGCTTTTCGCCGCGCCGCGGACCGCGGCGTCGAGACGCGGTTCACCTACAACGTCGATCACGGACTGCCGATCCCGGTGCCGCCGCCGCCCGAGCCCGACGCCCAGCTGATCGCATCGCTGCCCGTGGAGGGCAGGGCGATTGCCGGGATCCCCGACCTGATGCATCACAAGTTCGTGATCCGGGACGGCGCCGACGTCTGGACCGGCTCGCTGAACTGGACCGACGACTCGTGGTCGCGGCAGGAGAACGTGATCGCAATCGTCCACTCGCCGGCGATCGCGAAGGCGTTCCGCATCGACTTCGACCAGCTGTGGGCCACCTCGGACGTGATGAAGAGCGGGTTCGTGGACCCCCGGTGGGATGACGGCGTCCGGGCCTGGTTCACGCCCGGTCACGGCGAGGACCTGTCGGCCCGCATCGCCAAGCTCATCCACCGGGCGAAGCGGCGCGTGCGGATCTGCTCACCGGTCATCACCACGGGGCCCGTGCTCGGGACACTCGCGCAGGTGCTCTCGGACGGCCGCGTCGACATCGCGGGCTGCGTCGACGTCACGCAGATCCGAGAGGTGATCCACCAGTGGCAGGCCAACGGCAACATCTCGTGGAAGCTGCCACTGCTCGAGCGGGTCATGGCCGGCCCCTTCACGGGGAAGGAGTCGACGCCGTACGGCGCGGGCACGGTTCACGACTTCATGCATGCGAAGGTGACCGTCTGCGACGACACGGTCTTCGTCGGCTCCTTCAACCTCTCGCGGAGCGGCGAGAAGAACGCGGAGAACGTGCTCGAGATCGAGGACGCCGCGATCGCCGACCGGCTGGCGGCGTACGTGGACGAGGTGCGGGCGCGCTACCCCGCGGTCACCATTGCTGCCAGTGGACCAGCTCGTCCGGCGCCCGCCGCCGCTCCTTGAGCCGCGAGCCGAGGGGCGGGTCATCGCCCGGCTTGCCGATGAGGGCCAGCCCGATCGGCACGACCTCCTTCGGCAGGCCGAGAACCTCGTCGAAGATCCGCTTCTGCTCGGGATGACCGATGAAGGCGCTCGCGAGCCCTTCGTCGATCGCAGCCAGGAGCACGAGCATCATCAGCGCGCCCGCATCGACGAACCAGTACGGAACGGGCCACGTCACCTCGGTGCCACCCGTCGCCGCGAGCTTGTCGGCTTCGTTGTAGCGAGCGTGATAGAGCGACTCGTTCGCCGAGATCACGAGCAGGGCCGGCGCGTCCGCGATGTAGTTGCGACCGCCGCGCGAGTAGTGCTCGTCGCCGAAGGCACGCGCGATCTCCGCACGCTTGCCGGCATCGGTGACGACGACGATGCTGCCGCCCTGGCTGAACCCGCCGGACGGGGCGCGCCGGATCACGTTCACGACCCGCTCGATCTGCTCCGGCGGGAGCGGGTCGGGCAGGAACGCGCGGTGCATCCGCCGACGGCCGAGGATCTCATGGAACTCCACAGTCCACACCGTATATCGTCGGCGGCATGACCAGATTCCAGGGAACGACAGCATTGGTGACCGGCGGTGCCAAGGGCATCGGCGCGGCGACTGCGAAGCGGCTCGCGTCGGAGGGCGCGACGGTGGTTGTTGCCGACTTCGACGAGGCGGCGGCGGAGGAGACGGCGCGGGAGATCGGCGGCCACGCAGTCCGCTGCGACGTCACGAAACGCGAGGAGGTCGAGGCGGCGGTCGAGACTGCCGCGGCGCGCGGCTCGCTGGACATCCTCGTGACCTGCGCGGGGATCATCCGCGACAACCTGCTCTTCAAGATGTCCGACGAGGACTGGGATGCCGTCATCGACACCCACCTGAAGGGGACGTTTCACACGGTCCGGGCGGCGCAGAAACACATGGTGTCGCAGAAGAGCGGGAAGATGGTGCTGATCTCATCCACCTCGGCGCTCGGCAACCGCGGCCAGACCAACTACTCGACCGCGAAGGCCGGGCTGCAGGGCATGACGAAGACGCTCGCGATCGAGCTCGGCCCGTACAACGTCAACGTGAACTGCGTCGCGCCCGGCTTCATCGCAACGGCGATGACCCGGCAGACCGCGGAGCGGATCGGCATGCCGTTCGACGAGTTCGTGGCGGCGGCGTCGGAGGAGATCCCGCTGCGCCGCGTCGGCCAGCCAGACGACGTCGCCGGCCTGATCGCCTACCTCTGCTCGGAGGACGCGAGCTACGTCAGCGGCCAGATCGTCTACGTGCGCGGGGGGCCTTAAAGACAGTCGCGCCGCTCCGCGGCGCGTCAACAAGGTGCCCGGGCGGGACAGCCGCGCGGGGTAGCCGCGCGTCAACAAGGTGTCGGACACCGGGGCCGCGGCAGTGTCAGGCACCGCGGCCCGCGCGAATGCGGTCGCCGACGACGTCGTAGGCGACGTAGTCGTAGCCCGGGCAGGGCGAGCCCTCGAGCTCCTCTCTGACCATCGTGAAGAGCACCGAGTCGCGGCGCGGGCCGCCGTCCTCGGCCGATTCGAGCCGCCGGCGCAGCACGCCCTCCTGGGTGAAACCGAGCTTGCGCGGGATCGCCAGGCTGCGCTCGTTGTGCGGTTCGACCTGGATGTCGATCCGCTCCACGCCGCAGAGCTCGAAGCCGACGCGCGTGAGCACCGCCGCGGCCTCCGTCGCGATGCCCTGCCCGATCGCATCCGCCGAGACCCAGTAGCCGATCTCGAACGAGTCGTCGCCGCCGCGCTGGTGGAGCCCGGTGCCGCCGAGCTGCTTCGTCTCGTTCCGGTTGAAGATGCCGTAGGCGTAGTTCGTCCCGAGATCGAAGCCGCCCCGAAAACCGCGGAGCAGCTCGACCTTCTCGGCGATCGTCTGCGGTTCGAAGCGGATCCACGGCATCCAGGGCCGCAGGTGCTCGACGCTCACATCGACGGCCTCCTTCAGAAGCGCCGCGTCGCGCGGGTCGTAGCAGCGGATGACGAGACGCTCGGTCTCGACCCGGTACGGGACCCGGTCTACTCCCACTCGATCGTGGCGGGCGGCTTGGAGGTCACGTCGAGCACGACGCGGTTCACCGCGGGGATCTCGTTGATGATCCGCGACGAGACGAGCTCGATCAGGTCGTACGGCAGCCGCGCCCAGTCGGCAGTCATCGCGTCCTCGGAGGTGACGGCGCGGATCGCGATCGGGTAGCCGTACGTCCGCGAGTCGCCCTGCACACCGACGGAGCGGATTGCGGGCAGCACGCAGAAGCTCTGCCAGAGGTCGCGATAGAGACCGGCCTTGCGAACCTCCTCCTGCAGGATCGAGTCCGCTTCGCGCAGTGTCTCGAGGCGCTCCTCGGTGACGTCGCCGATGATGCGGATTGCGAGGCCCGGGCCGGGGAAGGGCTGGCGCCAGACCATCCGCTCGGGCATCCCGAGCTCCTCGCCGACGCGGCGCACCTCGTCCTTGAAGAGCAGGCGCAGCGGCTCGACCAGCTTCATCGTCATGTCATCGGGCAGGCCGCCCACGTTGTGGTGCGACTTGATCGTCTCGGCCACACCGTCGGTCCCGCCGGACTCGATCACGTCGGAGTAGAGCGTCCCCTGGACGAGCCAGCTGACGTCGCCGAGCTTCCGTGCCTCGTCCTCGAAGACGCGGATGAACTCCTCGCCGATGATCATCCGCTTTCGCTCCGGATCGGTGACACCGGCCAGCTTGGAGACGAACCGTTCCTGCGCCTGGACGTGGACGAGCGGCACGTGGTACAGCCCGTCGAAGGTCGCGACGACCTGCGCGGCCTCGCCTTTCCGGAGCAGGCCGTGGTCGACGAACACACAGGTGAGCTGGTCGCCGACGGCCTTGTGCACGAGGAGCGCGGCAACTGCCGAATCGACGCCGCCCGAGAGCGCGCAGAGGACCCGCTCGCGGCCGACCTCGGCCCGGATCCGCTCGACCTGCTCCTCGATCACGGCGGCCGGCGTCCAGGCCGGCGCGGCGCCGGCGACGTCGTAGAGGAAGTTCTTCAGCACCGCCTGACCGTGCGGCGTGTGCACCACCTCGGGATGGAACTGGACGCCGTAGACCTTCCGCCGGTGATCCTCGAACGCAGCGACCGGCGTGTGCTCCGAGGTCGCGACGACGTGCGCTCCCGACGGCGGCTCGACGACCGTGTCGCGGTGCGACATCCAGGCGGTCTGATCCTCCGGCAGCGTCGCGAAGAGCGCGCCCTCCCCGGCACGCAGGTCGACCTTGCCGTACTCCCCGGCTCCCGTCTGGTCGACGCGGCCGCCGAGGTCGAGCGCGAGCAGCTGCGCGCCGTAACAGATGCCGAGGGTCGGGATGCCCAGCTCGAAGATCGCCGGATCCATCTTCGGGGCGCCGTCCGCGTAGACCGAGGCCGGACCGCCGGAGAGAATCAGGGCGATGGGATTGCGGCTTCGGATCTCGGCCACCGTCGCGCGGTGGGAGACGAGCTCCGAGTAGACGCGCGCCTCGCGCACGCGCCGCGCGATCAGCTGCGAATACTGGCCTCCGAAATCGACCACCAGGACCGGGCGATCCTCCGGCAGCGGGGCCGGGAAGTGCACGACCTCAGCCGCGCCGGTAATTGGGAGCGTCCTTGGTGATCGTGATGTCGTGCGGATGCGACTCCCGCAACCCGGCGCCGGTGATGCGGACGAAACGCGCCTGCTTCATCGCGTCGATCGTCGGCGCACCGCAGTAGCCCATCGCCTGGCGCAGCCCGCCGACGATCTGGTGCAGGACGCCGGCGAGCGGGCCCTTGTAGGCAACGCGCCCTTCGATTCCTTCGGGGACGAGCTTCTCGACGTCCTCCACGTCACCCTGGAAGTAGCGATCCTTCGAGTAGCCCCGCGCCTTCATCGCCCCCAACGAGCCCATGCCGCGGTATTCCTTGTACCGCTCGCCCTGCGCGTACACAACGTCGCCCGGCGTCTCGTCCGTGCCGGCGAGCATCCCGCCGATCATCACGCTGTCTGCACCTGCCGCGATGGCTTTCGCAACGTCGCCCGAGGACGTGATGCCGCCGTCGGCGATCACCGGGACACCGTGGCTCATCGCCGACTGGGCGACGTCGTGGATCGCCGTCACCTGCGGGACACCGACGCCCGCGACGACACGGGTCGTGCAGATCCCTGACGGCCCAATTCCCACCTTCACCGCATCCGCACCGGCGTCGATCAGTGCGTCCGCCGCCTCACCGGTCGCGATGTTGCCGGCGATGACCTCGAACTCCCCGGAGAGCCCGGCGATGCGTGAGACCATCTCGACGACGCCCTGCGAGTGCCCATGGGCAGTGTCGACGACGAGCACGTCGGCGCCGGCGGCGCTCAGCGCCTGCGCGCGCTCGATTGCGTCAGGCCCGACCCCCACCGCCGCACCGACGCGCAGGCGGCCGTGCGTGTCTTTGGTCGCCTGCGGGAACTCGACGCGCTTCTGAATGTCCTTGACGGTGATCAGGCCCTTGATACGGCCTACCTCGTCGACGATCGGCAGCTTCTCGATGCGGTGGCGGTGAAGCAGCCGCTCGGCCTCCGCCAGCGTCGTGCCGACCGGGGCCGAAACGAGATCGCGTGACGTCATCAATGCCGAAACGGGTTGGCCCAGATTGCGCTCGAAGCGCAGGTCGCGGTTCGTGAGAATGCCGACGAGCTCGCCGTCGTCGCCGGTGATCGGCACACCGGAGATGTGGTACCGCTCCATCAACTCGAGTGCGTCGGAGACGAGCGCATCGGGTGCGAGCGTGACCGGCTCGACAATCATGCCGGCCTCGGAGCGCTTCACCTTGTCGACCTCGGCGACCTGCGCATCGATCGACAGATTGCGGTGGAGGACGCCGAGGCCGCCCTCGCGGGCCAGTGCGATCGCCATCCGCGCCTCGGTGACGGTGTCCATCGCCGCCGAGACGACCGGCACCTCGAGCACGACCGTGCGCGTCAGCCGCGTCGCGGTCGAGACCGCGTTCGGCAGCACCGAGGACTCGGCGGGGACGAGCAGGACGTCGTCGAAGGTGAGCCCCTCCTTGGCGAACTTGGCCGGGAGGCTCGTGTCCAGCGGGTCGAGCCGGAGCTTCTCGACGTCCATCCGGGAAAGGTACCGGCGGCGGCGGATGAGGGCCAGCCGCTCGTCCGCGCGCTCAGGCCTGGACGCGCTCGAACTCCGAGAGCTCGACGCCCGCCTGCAGACGGCCCGCCTGGCGCGCGTCGAAGCGGCCGGCGCCGACCTCGAGCGTCGACGCGGCGCCGGCGGCGACGGCGGAGCGGAGCGCCTCCTCGTGCGTCCGGCCGGCATGGCGCGCGGCGAGGAACGCCGCGAGGAGCACGTCGCCGGATCCGACCGCCGAGACCGGCTCGACGCGGGGCGCGACCGCACGGAACCGGTGCGCCTCGCGGTCTTCGCGCAGGAGCGCGACGCACCCGAGCTCGGTGGTGATGAGCACGTTCCGCGGCCCCATCTCGGCGAGCGTCTCGAGCCCGATGCGGAAGTCCTCGTCGTCGTGGAACTCCTGGCCGACGAGCGCCTCGGCCTCGCTCTGGTTCGGCGAGACGAGGAACGGCTCGGCCTCGACCGCCAGCCGCAGCGGCTCGCCCTCGCTGTCGATCACTGCCAGGACGTGCCGGCGCGCCAGATCGTGCACCGCCTCCGCGTAGAAGTCGTCGCCGACGTCGCGGGGCAGGGAGCCCGCGAACACGACCAGCTCCGCGCCCTGGGTCAGGTACCGGAGCTTCTCGAGCAGCGTGTCGAGCTCGTCCGGGAGCACCGCGGGGCCCCACTCGTTGATCTCGGTGTACGTCCCACCGGTCGGGTCGACGACGGCGGTCGACGTCCGCGACTCGCCGTCGATGTGGACGAAGTCGTTGAGGATCGCCTCTTCGGTCAACTGCTCGATGATGCGCGTGCCCGTCTGGCCGCCGACGAGCCCGGTCGCGACCACCGGCACGCCCAGCGTTTTCAGGGCGCGCGCGACGTTGATGCCCTTGCCGCCCGCGAGGGTGACGCCCGCACTGGCGCGATGCCGCTGCCCACGCTGGAAGTTCGGAACGGTCAGCGTCCGGTCGATCGCCGCGTTGAGTGTGACAGTGACGATCATGGGCTAGAGCAGGTGCGTCAGGTGGTGGAACGTCCTACCGGCGTACCACCCTAGTCGGCTCCCGAGGCCTGGTTTGTTAATGCTGCGAGTAGCCACGAGGTCACGGGCCCCGACCAGAAGCGGCCCCTGCCGGATCTCGACGCGTCCGAGCACGTCTCCACGGTGCACCGGCAGCGAGGCCGCGACAGGAGCGACGACCGTCTCGGTGAGCGGCCGTCCCAGCCGGGCGACGGCGAGGAGCGGCTTTGCGGCGACGAGCGAGACCGGGGCTCGGCCGTAGGGAAGGCTCACGTCGGCATAGACGTGCCCCGACGCCACCGCCGGGACGAGGCGGAACTGCGCGAGGCCCCAGATCAGGAGCGACTCCAGATCGACATTGCGCTCCGACCGGGACGGCGAGCCCAGCAGCGTCGCGTAGATCGTGACACCTCGACCGCGGGCCGCCGCGACCTGGCACCAGCCGGCGAGGTCGGTGTGGCCCGTCTTGACGCCGATCGTCTGCGGAAACTCCGACAGCAGGTCGTCCCAGGTGTGCAGTGTGCGCCCGCCCGAGATCGACGCCGTCTCCTCGCGCACCGTGTCGCGCACGAAGCGCGTGTGCATGACGAGGCGAGCGAGCCTGGTGATGTCCGCCGCGCTCGAGTACTCGCCGGGCGCGTCGAGCCCGTCCGGCCGGACGAAGTGGGTGTCGTGCAGGCCGAGCTTCACCGCCTCGGCATTCATGAGGCGGGCGAACGACGGGAAGTCCGGCGCCATCGAGAGTGCGAGCGCGTCGGCCGCATCGTTCGCCGATTGGATCAGCGTGCCCTTCAGCAGATCGCCGACCGTCATCTGCTCGCCGCTGCCCAGCTCGATCGACGACTCGCCGACCGCCGCGGCGCGAGGGTCGACGGTCACGACGTCCGTCAGCTTGTGGTGCTGCAACGCCAACAGCACCGTCATCAGCTTCGTGAGCGACGCGATCGGTCGTTCGGTGTGGGCATTCGACGACGCGAGGATCTCGCCCGTGCGCGCGTCCTCGACGACGTAGGCGGCCGCGCGGACCGGCGGCGCTCCCGCGCGGGCAGAAGCCGGCAGGCAGACCGCTGCGACGAGCAGAGCCAGGCAGAGCGCCGTTTTCACCTGAGCCGGACCTTCTCCCCGATGAAGAGCGACGTCGAATGCACCTTTGGGTTGAGCCGCACGAGCGTCGCGACCGGAACTCCCGACTTCGCCGAGATCACCGCGAACGTGTCGCCGGCCCGCACCACCCAGAAGCGCTTCCCGGCCGCGTGCGAGGTCGTGGTCGTCGTCACGGCGACGTGCTTCCGTGGGGCGCCCGAGCCTCCGGTGATCGCCGCGCTCCCTCCCCCACCGGACTCGATCCCGGCGCGGATCAGCACGACGGCGATCGTCGCCGCGAGCAGGAACGCAGCCGGGGCGAGGTAGCGGCGCCAGTCGTCGGGGGTCACTACCAACCGGAGGCAGCCCAGATCTCCTGCTTGAGCCGCGCAGCCTCGGCGCCTGCAGCCGCGCGGTAGTCGGAGCCGCTCTCGCGAAACGCGTAGTTGACGGACCGCGCTGCGTTGACGAGCGCACTCGCCGGCCCGCTCTGGAACGCGCGCGTCAGATCGGAGACCGATCCGCCCTGGGCCCCGACTCCGGGCAGGAGCAGGATCGACCGGGGCATCAGCTTCCGTGCCTCCGCCACCGCACGGGGATGCGTCGCGCCGACGACCGCGCCGACGGAGTTCAGACCGACCTCGCCGACGGTTCCTTCACCCCATTCGTCCACGAGACCGGCCACGTAATGCCACATCGGGCGGCCGTCCTTGAGCACGGCGTCCTGGAGGTCACCGCTGGCGTTCGACGTGCGCACGATCACGAAGATGCCCACACCGCCGCGGCGGACCGCGCCCAGGAAAGGCTCGACCGAGTCACGGCCGAGCCACGGGTTGACCGTCAGCGCGTCGGCGCGCGGCGGCTCGCCCTCGAGGTAGGCGTCGGCATACGCGCGCGCAGTCGAGCCGATGTCCCCGCGCTTGCCGTCGGCGATGACCAGCAGCCCGGCGCGCCGGGCGTAGGTGCAGACCTGGTCGAAGGCCGCCATCCCGGCCGGCCCGAGTGCCTCGAAGAAGGCGAGCTGCGGCTTCACGGCGACGGCGTGCGGCGCCACCGAGTCGATCAGGCCGCAGCAGAAGCGGGCGACATCACCCCGCAACTCGACCGGCATCAGGTCGATGTTCGGATCGAGCCCGACGACGAGCTGCGAATGCTTGCGCTCGACCTCGGCGGCGAGCCGGTCGGCGAAGGTGGTCGTCGTGGCCACGGCCATCGGCTCGAAAGGTAACGAGAATGGCGGAGGGCGGCTCGCGCCGCCCTCCGGAACGTCTTCGAACCGCCCGGCGGGCTAGCTCTTGAGCGCGGCCTTGAGCTGGCTCCCGGCCGAGAACTTCGGCACGGTCGTCGCCGCGATCTGGACGCGCTCGCCCGTGCGGGGGTTGACGCCCTGGCGCGCCGCACGCGCCGACGGCGAGAACTTGCCGAACCCGGTGAAGTTCACGGTGTCCCCGGCCTTGAGGGTCTCGGTCACGGTCTCCATGAATGCATCCACGGCCTTGCCCGCATCACGAGCCGACAGCCCGCTCTTCGCGGCGACCTTCTGGATGAAATCCTGCTTGGTCAACGAACATCCTCCTGCGTCGGGTACTGGGGATCAAACCTTGCGGGAACCCTAACAACGCAGTCGGATATCGCTCAACCATGCGGATTTGCGGGGGTTTCGAGCAGCTCGGAGGCCCGGAACAGCGGCCAGAGGCGCACCGCATGCCGCGCGAGCTCGTCGACACCCCCTTCTTCGCGATCGACCACGCAGATCGCGTTGGACACACGCAAACCGGCCTCGCGGAGCGCCAACACGGCCTCGACCGCCGCTCCGCCCGAGGTGACGACGTCCTCGATCAGGCAGACGCACTCGCCGCGCTCGCTGAGGCCTTCGAGACGGTTGGCAGTGCCGTGGTCCTTGGTTTCCTTGCGGACGATCAGGAACGGCAGGCCGGTCTCGAGCGACGCCGCAGCGGCCAGCGCGACCGCGCCGAGCTCCGGCCCGGCCAGCCGGTCGGCTGCGCTCTCGTGCTCGCGGACGGCGTTCGCGAGCGAGCTGCCGAGCGCGCGCAGGAGGTCGGGGCGCGTCTCGAAGCGGTACTTGTCGAGGTAGTACTTCGAGCGCCGCCCGGAGCGCAGCACGAAGTCGCCCTCCAGGTAGGCCGCCTCGCGCAGGCCGCGCGCGAGCTCGTCGCGGTTCATGCCGGCGCCAGGAGCTCGTGCGCGATCGGCAGGAGCCGCTCGGCCTCGAGCGTCCCCTCGGAGTAGGACTGCATCGAGCCGTCCTCCGCGTAGAGGTCGACGCGCTCGCGGCGGCGGGCCGCGCGGCGACGGACGAGCACCGAGCCGGCGAGCGACCCGGCGGCGAGCAACATTCCCGTGACGACCTTACGTGGCGGCATCGTCCCCCTCCTCCTTCTTCTTCGCCGGAGCCCGGCGCTTCGGCTTGGGCTCCGGCTCGGGAGCACTGATCGAGCGGAGGCAGGTCTTGAGGTCGTAGAACACGAGCCCGACGGTCGGCTCAGGGGTCGTCGTGGCCGCGATGAGGCGTTCGCCGTCGCGGACGACGAAGACGCTCCCCGACGTCGTGGCCGCCTCGAGCTGCGCGACCCCCGGGCGCAGGCCCTCTGCTGCGTCCAGGAGCCGGCGAGCGCCGTCCGCCAACCGCGTCGCAGCCTCCTCGGTCGCCAGATTGAATCCGGTCAGCGTGCCGTCGGCGGCGATCACGACCACGCCCTTCACCTGGGGCGAGATCTCCGTCAGGTCGGCGATCGCCTGGGCCGCGTCCATGGGGGCGAGCATACTGCCGCGGAGTGAAGCGGGTTCTCCGTAAGTACTTCGCCGACCGCGGCACCCACCTGGCCGCGATGATCGCCTACTTCGCGTTGCTCTCGTTCGTGCCCCTGCTCTTTCTCTCGCTGGCGCTCCTCGGCCTCGTGCACCAGGCCGATGAGGGCTCGTTCTTCGTCCGCGAGCTGTCGAAGACGTTCCCCAACACGTCGCTCGACTCGATCCTCCGCGCCGTGCGCGCCATCCAGGCGAACGCCACCGCGCTCGGGATCGTCGGCGGCGCCTTCCTGCTCTGGTCCTCCCTGTCCCTGTTCAGCGTGCTCGAGAGCGCCTTCAACATCGTCTACGGCCGTCCGAACCGCGGCTTCCTGCACGGCAAGGCGCTCGCGACGATGATGATGGTCGGCTCGCTGATCGCCCTGTTCGCCTCGCTCGTCATCGGCTCGATCGGGCAGGAGGTGCTGAAGCGGTATGTCGGCTTCTCGGGCAACGCCACCTCCGCCCGGATGGTCGCGATCGGCGTGTCGGCGATCGGCCTCTTCGTGTTCCTCACGTCCTCCTACTACGTGCTGACGAACGCCGACGTGACGGTGCGCGAGGTCCTGCCGGGCGCGATCACCGCCGCGGTGATCCTCGAAGCGACCTTCCAGGGGCTGCCGGTGTACGTCGACATCTCGAGGCACAATCCCGTGCTCCAGACGCTCTCGGGCCCGGCGATCCTGCTGGTCTGGCTGTACGTGATGGCGAACGTGATCGTCCTCGGGGCGGAGGTCAACTGGTGGCGCGCGGGGCGCGCGCAGCCGTCAGACGAGGCCCAGCCGGCGGAGCAGGTCGCGCGCCGCGAGCGCCCGGTGTGAGTGCTCCGCCTTCCACCCGTCGCCCAGCTCGGCCACCGTGCGCGTCTCACCCAGCGGGACGAAGACCGGGTCGAAGCCGAAGCCCTGGCTCCCTGCCGCCTCGCGCGCGATCGTCCCGTCGAGCAGGCCCGTGCCGCGAACCTCGCGGCCCTCGGGCGAGAGGGCGACGAGCTCGCACACGTAGCGTGCACCCCGCTCTCTCCCGGCCACGGCGGCGAGCGCCTTCTCGACGTGGTGCCCCTCCGCCCAGCGCGCGGTGACGACGCCCGGTGCGCCGCCGAGCGCCGCGAGCTCGATCCCCGAGTCGTCGGCGAGCATCCAGCGTCCGCCGGGGCCGACGGCCCGCCCGTGCCGTGCCTTGATCCGGGCGTTGTCGAGGTACGTGTCGCCGTCCTCCGCGGGGAGCTCGACGCCGGCGAGCAGCTCGAGCTCCCAGTCCGGAAAGAGCGCCGCGAACTCATCGAGCTTGTGCGGATTGCCCGAGCAGACCGTCGCCTCGAACCGGGCCACGCTCAGTCGCGGGGCGCGGCGACGGCGTCGCGCTGGAACTGCTGCAGCTCCTCGATCCCCGCGGCGGCCAGATCGAGCAGCTCGTCGAGCCGCGCCCGGTCGAACGGGACCTGCTCCGCGGTGGATTGCACCTCGACGAACCGTCCGTCGCCGGTCATGACGACGTTCACGTCGACCTCGGCGTTCGAGTCCTCCGAGTAGTCGAGATCGAGCAGCGAGCTCCCGTCGACGACACCGACCGACACGGCGGCGACCGACCCAGTGAGCGCCTTGGACAGCCCGAAGTGGTCGAGCGCCCGCTGCGCGGCGACAAATGCTCCGGTGATCGCGGCGCACCGCGTGCCGCCGTCGGCCTGGAGGACGTCGCAGTCGAGGTAGACCGTGCGCTCTCCGAGCGCCTGGAAGTCGACGACGCCGCGCAGGGCCCGCCCGATCAACCGTTGGATCTCGACGGTGCGGCCGCCCTGCTTGCCGCGCGCGGCCTCGCGGTCGGTCCGGTCGCCGGTCGAAGCCGGCAGCAGCGAGTACTCCGCCGTCATCCAGCCGCGGCCCGACCGGTAGAGCCACCGCGGCACACCGTCCTGCACGGTCGCGGTGCATAGAACCTTCGTCTTGCCCTGCGACCAGAGCACGACCCCGTGCGGCTGCTCGAGGAACGCCGGATCTGCCGCCACGCGCCGCAGCTCGTCAGGCCTGCGCCCGTCGTTACGGCTCACGCAACAGCCTCGAGCTCGCGGACCTCGACCTGCTCGACGTCGGCCAAGGGCAGCTGCAGGAAGCGCTCGCCGAGCGTGCGGAAGAGGACCGGATCGCCGGTCGTGAGAAAGCGATAGCGGCCCTCTCGCGTCGTGTCGTTGCCGAAGTCCTTGCGCGCGAGCGTCTCGGCGACCTCGCGGGCGGTCTCGTCGGCGGAGAAAACGAGCGTCACGTCGCGACCGAACGTGCGCTGGAAGACGGGGCGCAGGAGCGGGTAGTGGGTGCAGCCGAGGATCACCGTGTCGCAGCCGGCATCCTTGAGCGGGGCTGCGTACTCGCGGACCGCGCCGGCCACGTCGTCGCTGTAGGTGTCGCCCGCCTCGATCAGCGGCACGAGCTTGGGGCACGCGACTGCCGTGAGCCGCGCGCCCGCATCGAGCGTGCGCACCAGGCTCTCGTAGCGTCCGCTCTCGACCGTCAACTCGGTGGCGAGCAGGCCGATGCGGCGGTTCCGCGTCGCCTGAACGGCCGCATGAGCCTCGGGGACGATCACGCTGACCACCGGCACGCCGAGCTGCTCCTGCAGATCCGGCAGAGCAACGGAGGTCGCGGTGTTGCACGCGACGACGACCATCTTCACGCCCTGACGCTCGAGGTAGACGCCGATCTCGTGGGCGAAGCGCCGCACCTCGTCGCGGCTCCGGGGGCCGTACGGCAGCCGCGCATGGTCTCCGAGGTAGACGAAGTCCTCGTGCGGCATGGTCACGAGGCACTCGTGCAGGACGGTGAGGCCGCCGACTCCCGAATCGAAGACGCCGATGGGCCGGGAATCGGGCATCCCGCGATTCTAGGGAGGCGGCCGACCTGCTGCGGCCGATTCGTATCCTTCAGCCGTGGCGGCTGCGGTGCGGATCGGGACGTGCTCCTGGGCGGATGACGCCCTGTCGAAGCACTGGTATCCGCCGGGCACGCCGCCGAAGGAGCGCCTCGCGTACTACGCCGAGCGCTACTCGACCGTCGAGGTCGACTCGACCTACTACCGCGTCCCGAGCGAGCAGATGGTGCGCGGCTGGGCCGAGCGGACCCCGTCCGGCTTCGTGATGCACGTCAAGGCGTTCGGCCTCATGACGCGGCACCCCGTCAAGCTCGAACAGGTTCCGCCCGACCTGCGCGAAGGGCTGCCCGTCGACGCGCGCGGCCGGGTCGACCGGCCCGATCGAGCCGCGCGCGGCGCGGTCTTCCGCGAGTTCCTCGACGCGCTCTCGCCCCTGCGCGAGGCGGGGAAGCTCGGGGGGATCCTGTTCCAGATGCCGCCGTATGTCGTCTGGAAGCGGTCGTCGCTCGACTACCTCGAATGGGCTCGCGAGCAGGTCGGAGCCGACGCCTTCCTGTTCGAGCCGCGTCACCGCTCGTGGTACGCGGAGGACATCCGCCCCGAGCTGCTGCGCTTCCTCGAGGAGCGGGCGATGACGTGGGTCGTCGTCGACGCGCCGAAGGTCGAGGCGGGGAACGTCCCCGGGACGCTGGTCGCGACGACGACGCCGCTCGCCTACGTCCGCTTCCACGGCAGGAACGCGAGCACCTGGAACGTGCGTGGAGGCTCGGCCGCGCAGCGCTTCGACCATCTCTACGACGAGGAGGAGCTGCGCGAGTGGGTACAGCCGCTCCGCGAGCTGTCGCACGGAGCCGAGGAGGTCTACGCCTTCTTCAACAACAACAACCAGACGAACGGCGTCGCCCAGGCGCCGGCAGGTGCGCAGCTGCTGCGGAAACTGCTCGACGAGGAGAAGATCCCCACCGCCTGATGCGTGTCCTCGCCGTCACCCACGGGCCGCTCGTCCGGCCCGAGCTCTTCGCGGACGTGATCGCCGAGGACGGTCACGAGCTACAGGAGTGGGACATCCGCCTCCAGGGGGCGCCGCCGCGCGAGTTCGACGCGGTCATGGTCTTCGGCGGCGACCAGAACGTCGGCGACGAGGTGCTCCACCCGTGGCTGCACGAGGAATACGAGGCGCTCCGTCACTGGGTCCGCGAGGGGACGCCGCTCCTCGGCGTCTGTCTCGGCGCCCAGACGCTGGCGCACGCGCTCGGCGCGCAGGTCTCCTCGGCAGGCACGACCCTCGCCGGGTTCTACCCGTCCGAGCTGACCGACGAGGGCGTCGCCGACCCGGTGCTGGGAGTCCTGCCGCCGCGGTTCGAGGCCCTGAACGCGAACGCATTCCGCTTCGAGATCCCAGACGGCGCGATCGAGCTTGCACGCGGGCCTGTGCCTCAGGGTTTCCGCGTCGACGGCTCAGCCTGGGCCGTGCAGTTCCATCCGGAGGTGCGCCGCCACCAGCTGCTCGAATGGTTCAGGGACGACCCGGCGCTGCCGAAGCCGCTCGAAGCCCTGGCAGCCGAGCTCGACGAGAAGCTCGACGCCTGGCAGGAGCACGGCCGGCGGCTCTGCCGTGCGTTTCTCGCGGTCGCGGGCTAGAGCTCGGACGGCAGATCGTCGTGGCGGGACCACTCGTGCCACGAGCCCACGTAGTTGCGGGCGTCGTAGCCGAGCGCCCGCAGCATCTGCGTCGCGATCGCGGAGCGGGAGCCGCTGTGGCAGTACGCGACGACCTCGCTGCCCGCCTCGATCGCGAGGGTCGACTCGATCTGGCCGGGATCGAGCTGCATCAGCTGGTGGACGTCGATGTTCCTCGCGCCGGGGATATGGCCCTGGCGCGGGTCGCACGGCTGGCCGAGCGTCCCGTCGTACTCCTGCGGCGTGCGCACGTCGACGATCGCGATCGTGCCGAGCCGCGCCGCGAGCTCCTCGATCGCGATCTCCGTCACAGGCTCTTGACGAGCTCGACCTCGGCCGCGATCGACGGACGACGCTCGAGCTCGGCCAACCAGCTTGCGATCCGTTCCGGCAGGTCGACGCCGAGCACGTCGCGGGCACGGATCACCCAGGGGACATAGGCCACGTCCGCGAAGAGACTCTGCCCCACCTCGAGCTCCGCCAGCTTCGCGGCCAGATCGTTGTCGTCGCCCCGGCGGAACGCGTAGTAGTCGTCGCCGAGCCGCTCGTCGAAGCGGTTCACGAGGAGTCGAGCCCGGGCACGCTCGCCGAGATCGGCCGGTAGGAGCGCGGGCTCCGGGTAGCGCTCCTCCAGGTACTCCATGATCACCTCCGACTCCGGCAGGACGAAGCCGTCGTCGAGCACCGGCACGCGTCCGCGAGGCGGGTTCAGCTCGATCACCCACCGCGGGCGGTCGCTCAGGTCGATCACGACCGCTTCGTGGTCGAGCCCCTTCTCGGCGAGCGCGATCCGGACGCGCGCGCAGTACGGGCAGCGGGAAGCGTCGATCAGCTTCATGCCTCGAGCCCCAGCAAGCGGGCGATCTGCTCATAGAGCTCCGCGGCGGGCGGAAGCTCCGCCGGCGTCTCGGCCGTGCGGGCGACCCGCCGCACCTCGTCGCGCGACGCGCCGGTCAGACGCGACACCAGCGTCGGGTTGGCGGCCAGCGCCAGCTCGTCGCCCTTCGGAAGCTCGCCGTACCACGTCGGCACCGACAGGTACTCGTCGACCATCCGCCCTCGCTCGTAGATGCGGAAGCGAACGACCTCCCCTTCGAGCGCGAGCGCGATCGTCACGGCGCCGAGCCGGTCGGACAGCTCCCGTGCGAACCGTCCGTGAGCCTCACGGTCGCGGTCGAAGACGGGGTCGGCGATCCGAATCCAGCTGTCGGTCGTTCGAACCTCGGGCGCCTCGAGCCGCGGAATGAACTGCGAGACCGCGCGCTCGACCGACACCTCGTCGTCGCTCTGCACGTGCGTGATCGCACGCGACTCGCCCGTGTCCTCCTTCTCGAGCCGTGCGGCGAACGCGCCGGTAGGTGTCGCCAGGAGTTTGGCGTGCTCCTCGAATCCGAGATGCGACCAGACCACCCGCGCCTGTTCGTTGGTCGTCAGGACGTCGAGGCTGATGAACTCCGCCCCCTGCTCGTGCGCCGCCCCCGCGCATGCGCGGAGCAGCGCCTTCGCCACGCCTTGCCGGCGCGCCCGCGGGCGGACGTGGACGAGCTGAATGTGCGCGCGCCCGCGGACCGGCGCCTCGATGCGAGCAACCCCGAGCACGCCCTCCCCGTCCTCGGCGAGGAACACGCCGCCCGAGCGGATGTCGTCGAGCGTGTCCTTCCACTCGTCGGCCCACGGCTCCGGCTCCTCGAGCGTCCACTGCACCTCCTGCTCGAACTCCTCCCACAGCTCGCGCAGCACGGCCTCGTCGGCCTCGGTGGCGGAACGGACCGTCACGGCCGCGTCAGCCATCCCGTCAGGAGGTAGTGAGCTGACAGGTTCTGGAAGGGATGCAGTCGCGCACCGAGATCGGTCACCGCGACACCGTAGAGATTCTCGGCCGCCTTGCGGAGCGCCAGGTCGCCTGCGGGCCAGGCATGCGGCCGGGCGAGGTGGCGCGCGAGGAACCACTCGGCGGTCCACGGGCCGAGGCCGCGCACCTCCGTGATCCGCGCGCGCACGGCGTCGTCGTCGAGCGCCGCCAGGCCGGCGAGGTCGAGGTCGCTGCGCGCGAGGCCGACCGCGTACTCCGCCTTGCGCCGCGTGAACCCGACCTCGACCAGCTCCTGCTCGCCCGCGTCGGCGATCCGCTCGCGGGTTGGAAAGGCCCACGCCTCGCCGACCCGCTCTCCGAGCCGCTCGACCAGCCGGTTGCGAATCGCGACCGCGGCGAACAGCGAGACCTGCTGGGCGGTGATCGACGTGACGAGCGCCTCGAACGGATCCGGCTGGAGGGGCGGACGAAAGCCGCGCAGGCGGGCGGCGATCGGCGCGAGCACCGGGTCCTCCGCGGCCCAGGCGTAGAACGGCGGCAGGTCGAACGGCGCCCCGAGCAGCTGCAGGACAACGGGGCGCGTGAGGTCATCGAGCGGCTCGACGTCGACGCCGCCGGGGCGCGCGGTGATGCGCACCTCCCGGCCGCCGACCGCGCGATGAAGCGTTCCGCCGGCAAGCCGGTTCGCAAGGTCGGTGCCGAACGCGCGGAAGCGGCCGGTCGAGAGACTGAAGTCGTACGGGTCAGGAAAGGGCAGCAGCGACATCGAAGAACGTCTCGTACGGCTCGTACGGGAAACCCTGTTCGTCGAGGTACGCCGCCAGGCCGGTGCGTGCAAAGACCCGGTCGCACGCGAGCGACGCGCACCGGTCCGACCAGCCGTCGCCCACGAAGACGAGCGGGCGCCCGTCCGGGAGAGACCGGCGCTTGCACTTGTCACCGCAGACCGGGCACATGCCCTCGTCGCGGAAGATCACGCGCCAGCCGTCCGGGCGCACGTCGGCGTCGTTGGAGCGGAGCTCGATGCCGTCGAGCCCCTCACGCCGGAGCACGGGGCGAATCAGCTGCGGCAACCCGCTCGAGACGATCACCGGCCGGTAGCGCTCCAGCAGTTCATGCAGGCCCGCGCGGAGCTCCACGTGCTCGACCGCCCATGCAGCCGCCTCGTCAGCGGTCACCTGCAGCGTGTTCACCTCTGCCGCCAGCATCGTCTCGTAGCTCGCGAACTTCTCCTGGACGCCGGCCTCGTACACGGACGGATCCCCGAGGTCGTGGATCGCGGCCACGAGCGAATCACGGACGGTGCACGTCCCGTCCCAGTCGAGCACGAGCTGCACTACAGATGCGAAGTGACGCCGGCCTGGTCGTCCGGTGCGGCGTCTTCGGCCCACGAGTACATGTACTTGCCGTCGTCGAGATCGGCGCAGAGCGTCGTGAGCCGCAG
The DNA here is from genome assembly GCA_963828655.1 of uncultured Thermoleophilia bacterium. Lineage (GTDB taxonomy): Bacteria > Actinomycetota > Thermoleophilia > Gaiellales > Gaiellaceae > PALSA-600. Next base: position 896,667 of record CAWHFK010000006.1, read on the forward strand.
CGGATGGAACGTGTCGCACATCACCGCGTATTCGTGCGTCTCCGTCGCGCCGAGGGACTTCTCCGCGAGGCCGGGCTGCGGTCCGTGTGGCAGGCCCGACGGGTGCAGCGTGATCGATCCGACGTCGATCCCCTTGCGCGACGAGAAGTTCCCGTCGACGTAATAGATCATCTCCTCGCTCTGGAGATTCGAATGGTGATACGGGATGGGGATCGCCTCGGGATCGAAGTCGAGCTTGCGCGGACAGAACGAGCAGATCACGAAGTTCGGGCCCTCGAACGTCTGGTGTGACGGCGGCGGCATGTGGATGCGGCCGGTGATCGGCTCGAAGTCGTGGATCGAGAACGTCCACGGATACACGTACCCGTCCCAGCCGACGACGTCGAAGGGGTGGTAGTCGACGACGTACGTCTGATAGCCGTCGCGCACACGCACCTTGACCAGGTGCTCTCCCCGTTCGCGATGCGTCCGGAGGCCCGTCGGTGGATGGATGTCGCGGTGGTAATACGGCGCGTGCTCCATCAGCTGCCCATGCTCGTTGCGGTACCGCTTCGGGATCGTCATCAAGCCGGGCGTCTCGAACACGAGATAGCGTTGCTCGCCCACCGGGGCGAAGCGGTAGGTCGTACCGCGCGGGACGACGATGTAGTCGCCAGTCTTGTACGGGACGTCGCCGAAGATCGTCTCGAGGGTGCCCGAGCCCTCGTGCACGAAGATGACCTCGTCTCCTTCGCCGTTGCGGAAGAAGTAGTCCATCGTCTCCGTCGGCCGGGCGAGCGAGATCTCCACGTCGTTGTTCCACATCAGGAGCTCGCGGCCGGTGATCGCATCCCCCGCGGCAGGCAGGTCCCAGGTGCGGATGTGCCGGTGGGCGTGCGCGTCGGGCACCCACTCCTCGCGCACGATCGGCTCGAACTCGCCGCACTCGATCACGCGGCAGGGCGACTGGAGGTGGTAGAGGATCGACTCGAGGCCGGAGAAGCCCTCGAAGCCCATCACCTCTTCGGTCAAGAGGGTGCCGTTGTCGCGATGCACGATGTGGCGCTTTCTCGGCAGGTCGCCGAGTCGCTGGTAGAACGGCATGGATGGAGGATATCGCCGGGCGGATCGAGCGGGAGGTGGCCTCGTGGCCCGGCGTCACCACGCATGCGCACCGGTTCGGCGGGATCGAGTTTCGGCTCGGCCGCCGCGAGATCGGCCACCTGCACGGCGAGCGCTGGGCCGACCTGCCGTTCCAGAAGGGGATCCGGGACATGCTCGTCGAGACCGGCCGCGCGCAGCCTCACCACGTGCTGCCCGAGACCGGCTGGGTGTCGCGGCAGATCCGCAGCGACGAGGACGTGGCCGAGGTGATCGAGCTCTTCCGTCTCAGCTACGAGCGGGCGAGAGTCGCGCAGAACGTGCGCGAGTCGCACGAGTCGCGCGAGTAGGTCGCGGGCCGGCCTCGGGAGGCGTCCGTCATCCGCGCACGAGAGCGAATCGCGCCTCCGCGGGCCGCGACCTGTCCCGTTCCACCACACCGCCGCGGCCGGCTGCAGCTGGGCGTCCGAAGCGTACGAGGACGAGCCCATCCGAGCAGCCGAAGATCCACATTCGGCATACACCCGTGCGCGTCTCGTTTGGGTGGCTGCCACCAGACTGGTCTCGCAGCGACACGTCCGGAAGGGGCACGGTGCGTGACGTGTGCGTGACGTGAGCGTGACGTGAGCGTCACGCCAGAACGCACGGTCAGGCCACGAGCTCGCGGAAGCGGTCGGCGGAGACGTTCCCGCCCGAGATGACGATGCCGATCGACGGCGCCTCGACGAGGCCCTGGAGCACGGCCGCGATCCCGACCGCGCCGCTCGGCTCGACCACGAGCTTCAACCGCTCGAAGGCAAAGCGCATCGCCTCGACGATCTGCTCGTCGGTGACCGTGACGATCTCGTCGACGAGCTGCGACGCCACCTCCCAGGTCAGCGTCCCGGGCGCGTTGGTCTGCAGCCCGTCCGCGATCGTCCGCGGCACGTCGATCGTCACGCGCTCGCCCGCCGCGAACGAGCGGCGCCAGTCGTCCCCCGCCGCCGGTTCGACGCCGACGACGCGTCGAACACCGAGATCCTTCGCGATCGTCGCGGATCCCGCGATCAACCCGCCCCCGCCGACGGGCACGACGAGCGTGTCGACGACGCCGGCGTCCTCGAGCAGTTCGAGCACGGCGGTCCCCGCGCCGGCCATGACCAGCGGATCGTCGTAGGGACGGACGAGCTCCAGGCCCCGCTCGGCGGCAAGCGCGGCTCCCAGCGCCTCACGATCCTCGGCGTACCGGTCATAGCTCACGATCTCCGCCCCGTAGCCGCGCGTCGCCTCGAGCTTCGACCGGGGCGCGTCCGTCGGCATCAGGATCGTCGCGCGCGCCCCCAGCAGGCGCGCGGAGAGCGCCACGGCCTGCGCATGATTCCCGGACGAGTACGCCAGCACCGGTGTTCCCGCCGGGAGCGACGAGATCTTGTTGAACGCGCCGCGAAACTTGAACGCGCCGGCCCGCTGCAGGCACTCCGGCTTCAGACTGACCTGCTCACCAAGGCTGCGCGAGCGAACGACGGGAGTACGATGCGCGACCCCATCGAGCACACGCGCAGCCGCGCGCACATCCTCGGGGCCGATCATGCGACGGCGTTGCGCAGCACGCCGATGCCCTCGATCTCCAGCTCGACGACGTCGCCTCGCTGCAGCCAACGTCCGTCCCCGTGCTCGAGGATGCAGCCGCCTCCGACGGTCCCCGACCCGATCACGTCGCCCGGTCTGAGCTCGGTGTTCTGCGCGGCCCGCGCGAGCAGCGCGTCCCAGCGGTGGTACATCGCCCCGAGCTCTCCGCGCGAGCGCTCCTCACCGTTCACGCGCGCCGTCATGGTCCCGGCGGTCCCGTCGAACTCGTCCGGCGTCACGAGCACCGGCCCCAGCGACGTGGCGAAGTCCTTGCCCTTCGCCGGGCCGAGACCGACCCGCATCTCCTGGCGCTGCAGGTCGCGCGCCGACCAGTCGTTCAAGACGGTGAATCCACCGATCGCCCCGTCCGCGCCGATCACCGCAGCGCACTCCAGCTCGTAGTCGAGCTCGACCGTGCCGTCCGGCATCGAGATCGCATCCTCGGGCCCGAAGATCGCCGTCGGGTTCGAGAAGTAGAAGACCGGGACCTCGTACCACTCCTTCGGCACCTCTGCGCCGCGCTGGCGGCGGGCCGTCGCGACGTGCTCCTCGAACGCCATGAAGTCGCGCACGGCGGGCGGCCGGAGCACGGGCGGGCGGAGGTCGACGTCGGCGAGCGCGTACTCCGCGTGCTCGCGCGCCGAGCCGCCGCCCGTGAAGAACGACTGCAGCGTCTGGGCGGCGAGCTGGATCACCCTGTCACCCTCGATGCGCCCCGGCCAGCCCCGCTCGAGCGCGAGCTCCTTGGGCGTGAACATGCACAGCTTCACGGCTCTGTATGAACTATCACGTCGGCGATGTCCGGCCGCTCGCGACGGATGCGCTCCTCGATCTCGCTCGCGCGCTGATGCGCTTCGTCGAGTCGATGGGTGCCGTCGAGGCCGAGCGTGAGGAACGCGACGAGCCCGTGCGTGGTGTTCAGGAACCGAAGCTCGCGCGGCTCGGCGCCGGTCGCCTCCCTGACGATGCGCCGCACGAGTGCAGCACCCTCCGCCTCGACCTCGCGCGCCTCCGTCGCCTCGGCGAGCGGCTCGAGATGCGTCTGCACCCCTGCGATCTCCGGGACGGCGCCGCAGATCGCGGCCTCGAGCTGCTCCGCGATCTCGTGCGCCTCGCTGAGCGAGAGGTCCCCCGGCAGCTTCACGTGCAGCGACAGCTCCGTCCGGCCGTCGACGTCGACGAGCGCGAGATTGTGGACCTCGCGAACCCGCGGCACGGCGAGGGCCGCGGCATGCGCACGCTCGCGCACGGTCGCGTCTTCGATCGGCTCGACGTGCACGACGATGTCGGCGTTCGGGAGCGCGCGCTCGACCGCAGCCTCGACGGCGTCCGCAGCAGCGTGGCCTTGACCGACGGCCGCGCCGGGGGACACGGCGATCACGATGTCCGCGAACTGGCGGCCGCCTGCCTGGCGCATGCGGATCCGGCGCACTTCGACCTCCGGCCTGAGCTCGCCGATCGCCGCGAGCGCGGCAGCTTCGGCCTCGACGGGCGCGCGGTCCATCAGCACGTCCACGTTGATCTTGATCAGACGCGAGGCGGCCAGCAGGACGAGCACACCGACGAAGAGCGCCGCGATCGGGTCGCCGTCCTGGTAGCCGTAGTACGCGAAGACGAGCCCGACGAGCACTGCGACCGACCCGAACAGGTCACTCCCGAAGTGCAGCGCGTTCGACGCGAGCGCCGCGCTCCCGTACTGCCTGGCGGTCCGCCACGAGACCGACATGCGGCTGAGGTCGATGGCGATCACCACACCGAGAACGGCGAACGCGTACCACGTCACGTGCACCGTCGCGTTCGTGACGCCCGCAAGCCGCTCGATCGCGCGCACCGAGATGAAGATGCTCACGAGCGCGAGAAACCCGGCCTCCGCGAGCGCGGAGAGATGCTCCGCCTTGCCGTGGCCGAACTGATGGGTCACGTCCGCAGGGCGCGCCGCGACGCGCACCGCGAAGTACGTCAGGAGCGCCGCGACGAGATCCGTGCCCGAGTGAGCGGCCTCGGAGACGAGACCGAGGCTGTGCGTCGCGAGGCCGACCGTCAGCTTGAGAACGACAAGCACGGTGGCCGCGGCGACCGAGAGGAGCGCCGAGCGGCGTTGTGGGGTCATGGGAAGGTCGTGAGCGCGGGGCTAGAGATTGCCCCGGAGCGCCTGTTCGCGCTCGATCGCCTCGAAGAGCGCCTTGAAGTTCCCGTCGCCGAAGCCACGCGCGCCGTGGCGCTCGATCACCTCGAAGAAGAGGGTCGGCCGGTCCTGAGCCGTCTTCGTGAAGATCTGGAGCAGGTAGCCGTCGTCGTCGCGGTCGGCGAGGATCTTCAACCGCCGCAGGTCGTCCCAGCTCTCGTCGATCTCACCCACCCGGCCCGGCGTGTCCTCGTAGTACGCGTCCGGCGTCGTGAGGAAGACGACACCGCGGCGCTGCAGCGCCTCGACCGTCTTGACGATGTTCGACGACTGCAGTGCGATGTGCTGCGCGCCCGGGCCCTCGTTGAACTCCAGGTACTCGTCGATCTGGCTCTTGCGCTTGCCCTCGGCCGGCTCGTTGATCGGGAACTTCACCTTCCCCTGGCCGTCGGTCATCACTTTGGACATCAGCGCCGAGTACTCCGTCGAGATGTCCTCGTCGGAGAAGTGGATCATCTCGGTCATGCCGAACACCTGCTCGTAGAAGCCGACCCAGTGCTCCATGCGTCCCAGCTCGACATTGCCCACGATGTGGTCGATCGCAAGCAGGCCGACGCCCTCGCCGACGCCGTTGGTCGACTCCTGCGCGATGTAGCCCGGCAGGTACGCGCCCTCGTACGCGTTGCGGCCGACGAACGTGTGCACGACGTCGCCGTAGGTGGCGATCGTCGCCAGCTCGACCTCGCCGAAGTCGTCCCGGACGACGTGCGGCTCGACGACTCCCTCGGCTCCCCGTGCGACCGCTTCGTGGAACGCCCGGCCGGCGTCGGGAACGCGGAGCGAGATGTCCTTCACGCCGTCGCCGTGCGCGGAGGCGTGCTGCCCGATCGCAGTTCCGCTGTGAAGAGCGCTCGTGACGACGAGGCGGATCTCGTTCTGTTCGAGCACGTAGCTGGCGCGGTCGCGGACGCCGGTCTCGGGCCCGGCGTACGCCGTCCGCCGGAAACCGAACGCGTGCTCGTAGTAGTAGGCCGCCTGCTTCGCATTGCCAACCCAGAGCTCGACGTGGTCCCAGCCGTCGAGGGGCATGAAGTCCGGCGTCATGGCTCGGAGTCTATCCCCGCGGTCGCGGGCGTTCCCGCTGCTGCGTCCGCAGCCGAGACCTCGTCGAGCGAGCGGCGAAGGCGCTGCTCGTGGACATAGCGGACGGCGATCAGCCACACGATGGCCGAGACGCACGCCGCCGTGAAGAAGGCCGGCCGGATCGCATCGGCCAGGTCGGCGCGAGCCCGTTCAGGCAGGCGATGCACACTGGTGAGCTCGCCGTCGCCCACGCCCGCCGGGAGGCCGTGGTTCACGATCACGCCCATGATCGTCACCCCGAGCGTCGCCCCCATCTGGCGGCCGAACTGCGTCAGCGCGGTCGCCGAGCCGATCTTCGAACGCGGGACGGCGTTCTGGACCGAGATGACGAACACCTGCATCATCGATCCGATCCCGATGCCCGCGATCACCATGTTGCGCGCGGCCTCGGCGTTCGTCGTCGAGGTGCCCATCCGCCACAGCAACAGCATTCCGATCGTCAACACGACCGGCCCGAGGATGACGTTCCACCGGTAGTGCCCGGTGCGCGACACGAGCTGCCCCGTCAGAAGCGATGTGGTGACGGCCCCGAGGGTCAACGGTGTCAGCACGACGCCCGACGATGCCGCGGACGTGCCGATCACGCCCTGGACGAACAGCGGCACGTAGGAGATCGTCCCGAACATCACCATCCCGACGAGCGCCATGCAGGCGACACTGCCGGCGACGATCGGATTGCGGAGGATCTCGAACGGCAGGATCGGCTCCCGGGCGCGCCGCTCGACGATCGCGAATGCGCCGAGCACGACAGCCGACACCGTCAGCGCACCGACGACATGCGCGCTCGTCCAGGCGTACTGGCGGCCGCCCCAGACGAGACCGAGCAGGAGCGCACCGGTCCCTGCAGCGAGGAGCCCGGCCCCGAGCCAGTCGATCGAGTGATCCTTCAGCGGCGCGCGGCGCGGCATCGTGATCGAGATCACGACGAGAGCGAGACCGCCGACCGGCAGGTTGACGAAGAAGATCCACCGCCAGGATGCGTTGTCCACGATGAAGCCGCCGACCGCAGGACCGATGATCGACGAAGCGGCGAACACAGCCCCGATCAGTCCCTGCCATTTGCCGCGGTCGCGCGGCGGGACGATGTTGCCGATCACCGCGAGCGACAGCGGGAAGAGCCCGCCCGCGCCGATCCCCTGCACCGCGCGGAACAGCACGAGCTGGGTCATCGAGTGCGCGAGACCGCAGAGCGCCGACCCGATCAGGAAGACGACGATCGCGAACAGGAAGAGGTTCTTGCGGCCCCAGACATCGCCGAGCTTCCCGTACAGCGGAACCGTCACCGTCGAGGTGAGCATGTACGCCGTGAAGACCCATGAGTACTGGGTGATTCCGCCGAGGTCGCCGACGATCCGCGGGAGCGCTGTGGCGACGATCGTCTGATCGAGCGCGGCGAGCATCAGCGTCACCATCAGCCCCGCGTAGATCGCGAGGATGCGCCCGATCGTGAAGTTGTAGCCCGGCGGCCGGCGACGAAGACGCTCGCGGAGAGTCACGGACTATTAGTTAACCAGGTTAAGAAGACGCTAATCGCCTGGCGGCTCGGGCACCGGGCGCTGCGACCGTTCGACCACCACCGCGCTGAGGATCGCCACGCCGCCGACCACCTCCCACCGCGTGAGGTGCTCGCCGAGCAGGAGGAGTGCGAAGAGCACGCCGAGAATCGGCTGCATGTTCGAGAAGAGCGACGCGCGCGAAGGGCCGACACGGCTGATCGCGGTGAACCACAGGATGTTCGTCAGGAACAACGGCCCGAGCACCGCGAACGCGAAGCAGATCCACATCAGGTAGCCGAAGTGGAAGCTCTGGCTCGTCGTCTGGCGCAACCCCGCCAGCGCGAGCGGTATCCAGCCGATCAGCAGTACGAGCGAGCTGATCCGGAACGGCGAGTAGCGCCTCATCAACGGCGTGATCAGAATCGAGTAGCCGGCCCACGTCAGCGCGGTCATGATCGCGAGCCCGTCGCCGAGCACCTTCCCGGAGAACCCGCCCGAGCCGGACGCCACGAAGCCGACGCCGATCAGCGAGACGACCGCGGCGAGCCAGAACGCCTTCCCCATCCGCTCGAGCCCGATCACGCTCGCGAGGACCCCGATGAAGATCGGCGTCATGCCCAGGAAGAGCGTCACTGTCGCCGCCGAGGTCTTGTCCACCGCGTAGACGAAGAAGACCTGGTTGATGAAGATGAACCCGGCGGCCAGCACGACGAGCCGCATGTCTCGCAGGGCGATGCGGAAGCTTCGCTCACGCACGTAGGTGAAGCCCCAGAAGAGGATCGTCGCGCATCCGTAGCGGATCGTCGCGTAGGCGAGCGGCTGGAAGCCGTGAGTCACCACGTACCTCGTGACGGTCGCGTTGAGCGCCCACAGGAGGATCGTGCCGAGGAGCATCAGGTCCACGGCACTGATTCGGCGCACCAGGCGAGCCTAGCGCTAGGCTCTCGGCCGATGGATCGCGAGCCGACCCGCGACGACGTCGACGCCCTCGTCGGGCCGGCGACCCCCCACTTCGCGTTCCAGATTCGCGCGCGCGTCCGCGAGCTTGTCGCAGGCCTCCCGGCCGACCATGAGGTGCGCCGCTACGCCGACGCCGAGATGCAGCGGCTCGACGACCTCGGCTACGCCTCGTCGAAGGCGGAGGAGGGCCGGCGCGAGTCGTCCGAGCGCATCGGCTGGGACGAGATTCCCTCGTCCGCGCCGGTGGACCAGCCGCTCCCGCGCCGGCCGTGAACGTCTTCGTCACGGGCGGGTCGCGCGGCATCGGCCGCGCCATCGCCGTCCGCTTCGCCAAGGGCGGAGCCGACCGGATCGCGATCGGCTACCTCCGGAACGACCGGGCGGCGGAGGAGACCGCCGGCGAGCTGCGCGCGCTCGGGGCGGAGGTCGTGCTCGTGCGCGGCAACGTCACGTCCGACCGCGTCCTCGGCGAGGTCGCTGCACTCGGACCGCTCGACGTGCTCGTGCACAACGCTGCGACGGGCGTGATCCGGCCGGCGCTCGAGACCGAGGACAAGCACTGGGACTGGACGATGAACGCCAACGCGCGCGCGCTGCTCCAGCTCACCCGGGCCGCAGCGCCGCAGATGACGGACGGCTCGTCGATCGTCGCGATCTCGTCGCTCGGCGCACAACGGGTGCTGGAGAACTACGTCCTGATCGGCACGTCCAAGGCCGCGCTCGAGGCACTCGTCCGTTATCTCTCTGTCGAGCTCGCGCCGAGGATCCGCGTGAACGCTGTTTCCGGAGGCGTCGTCGACACGGGCGCGCTCGAGCACTTCCCCAACCGAGACGAGATGCTCGCCGCCGGCGCGGCGAACCCGGTCGGCCGCCTCGTCACACCCGAGGACATCGCCGGCGCGGTCGCGTTCCTGTGCTCGCCGGACGCCGACATGATCCGCGGCCAGACGCTGATCGTCGACGGCGGCTTCTCGCTGCTCGTCAACTAGCCGGCGCGGGAAGCGGTCACCGACCCACGAATTCCGTTGACGGGAGCTCGGCCACGCTCTAGCGTTGCCTTCGTGCCGTGCAGCGTCATCTGCATCTCGCGCTCGTCCGGCTCGGGCGGGGACGAGGTCGGCCGCCTCGTCGCGGAGCGGCTCGGCTTTCTCCACGTCGACGAGGAGATCGTCGCCAGGGCGGCAGCTCGAGGCGGGATCTCGCCCGCCGACGTCGCCGACGAGGAGCGCCGGAAGTCGCTGACGGCACGCATCCTCAACTCGATCTTCGACGGCAGCAGCAGCGCGTTGGCCCTCGGCGTCTCGCTGCCGCCGCCGACCGGTGAGGAGCCCGACAGCGGCGAGATCCAGGCATTGATCCGCGAAGCGATCGAGCAGACCGCCGCACACGGAGACGTCGTCATCACCGCGCACGCCGCCTCGCACGCACTCGAGCCGAGCGCGAAGATCCTCCGCGTGCTCGTCACCGCGTCGCCTGCGACGCGCGCACGGCGAATCGGCGAGGAGGCGGACATCGAGGCCGCCAAGGCCGAACGAGCGGTCAAAGCGGCGGACGGGGACCGGCGCGACTACCTGCGTCGGTTCTACGGGCTGCCGGAGGAGCTCCCGACCCAGTACGACCTGGTCGTCAACACCGACCTCATCTCGCTCGAAGAGGCCGCGGCGTTCGTCGCCGACGCCGCCGCGCGGCGGTCGACCGTCACTGCCTAGCCGCGGAGCCGCAAGCTGCGCAGCACGCGGCCGGCGAGGTCGGTCGCGACGTAGCCCGCCAGCTTCGGATTCTCCTGCAGTCGCCGCACCGAATACTGGTACCAGTGCGTGCCGTAGGGGACATAGACGCGCAGGCGGTGACCGGCCGCGACCAGCTCGTCGGCGCGATCGGACCGCACGCCGAGCAGCATCTGGAACTCGTATCGCTCGGGCGGGAGCCCCTTCACGATCCGCAGCGCCTCGCCGATCAGGTGCTCGTCGTGCGTGGCGATGCCGACGTACGCGCCCTGGGCAACGAGCGCCTCGAGGCAGCTGACGTAGTTCGCGCGGACCTCGTCGTCGTTCTGGAAGGCGATCTCCTCGGGCTCGATGTAGATGCCCTTGCAGAGCCTGACGTTGTCGAGGCCCGGCACGTCCAGGTTGGTGCGCCGCAGGTAGGACTGCAGGACGACGCCGACGTTCTCGTGACCGTCGGCGCGGAGCGCGCGGAAGAGCTCGAGGGCACGATCGGTGGTCGACGAGTCCTCCATGTCGATTCGCACGAAGTTCCCGCGGGCGGCAGCATCGATGACGACCGCCTCGAGGTGCTCGCGACAGAGCTCGAGATCGAGCTCGAGGCCGAGCCCCGTCAGCTTCACGGACACGTTCGCGTCGAGCTGCTCCTCGTCGATCCGCGCGAGTGCGTCGTGGTACTGGCCGGTGATCGCCCGTGCCTCGTCGGCGTTCGTGATCTCCTCGCCGAGCACGTCGACGGTCGCGAGCTTGCCCTTCTGGTTCAGCCGCCGCACGACGCGCACGGCGTCGTCGAGTGAGGGGCCCGCGATGTAGCGCGACGAAAGCCGCTGGACGACGGGCTTGGGGACCGCGGGCAGGAGCCAGACGATCGCGCGATCGAGAAGGTTCACAGGCGGCCGGATCGTATTCCAATCCGGTCCGCGGCAGGCTGCGTAGTTGCAGGCATGAAGCTCACTCGCCCACTCATCGTGGCGGCCGCGCTGGCGGCCGCTCTGGCCGGTGCCGCGCTCGCCGGCGTCGTCACACACAAGGGCGCGGACGTCAAGACGATCAAGGTCGGGGAGAAGGAGTTCCACATCACCCTCTCGACCAGGAAAGGGGCCGTCGGCCCGGTCCGGTTCGTGATCAAGAACACGGGCAAGTACACGCACGGGCTGGCGATCTCGGGGCCCGGCGTCAAGCTCAAGAAGAGCGCGCTCGTCAAGCCCGGCAAGACGACGACTCTCGCCGTCACGCTCGAGTCCGGGACGTACGCCCTCTGGTGCCCCGTGCCCGGGCACGCCGCCAAGGGCATGAAGACCTCGATCACCGTGCCGGGCGCCTCGACCGGCGGCTCCGGCGGCGGAGGGGGCGGCGGCGACACGACAACGACGACCTCCGGCACGAGCACAGGTGAGGCCTGGGGCTAGAGGCGATCGAGCCGACACTCCGCACGACTCCTGACGCGACGGCGGGATCACCGATTCCGCCGTCGCTCTACCTCGGCTTCGCCGTCGCGTCGATCGGCGGCCCACTCGCACTCGCGGTGATCTACGTCCCGGGCGCGGGCGACATGCGCTCCGCCGGGCTCTTGACCGCGGTCGGAGCGGCGCTGTATGCGCTGCCGCTCTTCGTCTGGGTGCGCTACAGCGAGGAGATCGTCTCGGCGGGCGGCCTGGCCGCGTTCGTCGAGGCCGCCGTCGGCCGGCGGATGGCGCTCGTGCAGGCGGCCATCTGGGCGTTCAGCTACTTCCTGTACCTGCCCTACACGGTCACGGACATCGTCTACGAGATGCTCACGGACGTCTTCCCCGGGATCGAGCCGTGGCGCTGGCTGATCGAGTTGATCCTGCCGGTCGCCGTCGTCGGGCTCGTGCTCCTCGGAACGAAACCTGTGCTGGAGCTGCTCCTCGTCTCGGCGGCGCTCCAGCTCCTGTTGATGCTTGCGCTCGGCTTCGTCGTGCTGGCCAGGACGGGCGCGCCGGTGCACTCGTTCACGACGTCGCCGGGCACGCACGGGCTGCTCCGCGGCGGCGCGAGCATAGCGCTCCTCTTCCTCTGCGGGAGCCTGCCGATCTTCCTCGGTGCGGAGGCCGTCGGCGGTTCGCGCACGGTGCGGCGAACACTCGTCGCCGCCTGGCTCATCGTCGCGGCATACCTCATCTTCACGGTGTTCCCGCTGGCCGCGGTCGACCCGTCGCTGCGGCAGGCCAACCTGCCCGGCTACGCGATTGCGACCGCCTATTCCAGCCGGTGGTTCGCGATCACGATCGGCGTCGGCGCCGCCGTCAGCGTGGCGGGAGTGATCGTCGCCGAGTATCTGGCCCTGTCACGGCTTCTCTTCTCGGTGACCGGGATCCACGTGCGCACCCTCCTCGGCTGGATCGCCGTTCCGTTCATCGCGATCGACGCGTTGAGCATCACCGATCCGGAAGCGTTCGACGAGAACGTGCTGCGGCCGGCGCTGATCGCGCTCTTCCTCTCGCAGATGATCGTCTTCGGCGTCTTCCCCACCTACCGGCGCCGGCGGGGCAGGCTGACGCTCGTCGACGTGCTCCTCGCCGCGGGGGCGTTCGCGCTGATGACGTGGGGCCTCTACCGGGCGATCGCCGAGCCGGTCAGCACGTAGGCCGTCCTACGACTCGCGCATGAACCCCTGGCGCGCAGCGCTGACGAGCGCCACCGCCTCGGGGAACAACACGCGCATCGCATCGCGCATCGCAATCGACTGCTCCTCGGGGCCGCCCTGCACCTGGACCTGCGAGAGCGCCGCCGCGGTCAGCTCGACGGCCGTGTTCAGGGTCAGCGTCGCGAACTGCTCGCGCTGCGTCTCCTGCACCGACTCCGCCTGCTGCTCCGCGAACTCGCGCAAACCGCGCAGGAGATCCTCAGGGTCACCGCCGAACGGAAAGCCAAATCCACCTTCAGACATGCGACCAAGTTAGCGCAGGTCGACCAGGTAGCCGCGCTCGACGTCCTGCACGAATTCGTCGACGGTCCCGCTTGCCGCCCGGATCGCCGTCGAGAACGGGGACGACAGCTCGCCGAGGGCCCGCTCGAGCGCGAGGGTCGCAGCACCGATCTCGTCGAGATAGGCAGGCGTGGCGACGCGCGGCGGCGCACCGATCACGCGCTCGAGCCCGAGCGCAGCTTCCTCCGCAGCCTCGATCCCCGGCGGCTGCTCGACCATGCGCACCTGTGCCAGCTGCGAGCGCAGGCTCTCGAGGTCGCCCCCGCCGGCGAGATCCCCGGCGAGCTCGCACATCGCGACGATCGACGCCGTGTCGCGCACGTCGTCACGCCGGTCGATCGGCCGGCCCGTTTCGTCGAGCACGAGCCAGCGCCGCTCATCGCCGGCTCCGAGGGCGACGAGGTAGAGCCGCCGCCCGCGGGCCGGCTCGGCGGCCAGCACGCCGGCGACCTCGCCGTGCGCGGCCGCCGCAGCGGCAATCCGCTCCAACTCCTCGCGCAGGGCCATAGAGTCAAGCGTATGGATGCCGGCACCCTCTTCGCGCCGCTCGGGCCCGGCTACGACCGCTGGGGAGCCGTGCTCTCGTTCGGGCAGGACCCCCGCTGGCGGCGCTTCCTCGTCTCCCGGATCGACGCCGGCCCGACCGACACGGTGCTCGACGTCGCGACCGGAACGACGCTCGTCGCGCGCGAGCTCGTGCGCCAGAAGGATTGCTTCGTCCTCGGCATCGATCAGAGCCACGAGATGCTCGAAGAAGGCCGGAAGCGACTGGTGCTCGCCGCCGCGACGCGCAAGGTGCGGCTGCAGGAGGGCGACGCGCGCGCGCTCCCGTTCGAGGACGGGCTGTTCGACGCGCTGACCTTCACCTACCTGCTCCGCTACGTCGAGGATCCGCCGGCCGTGCTGCGCGAGCTCGCGCGAGTGGTGAAGCCGGGCGGAACGATCGCCGGGCTCGAGTTCGGGGTCCCGACCGGCATCTGGCGGCCGCCGTGGGAGCTCTGGACGCGCATCGGCCTCCCCACCGCCGGCCGGATGATCGGCGACGGCTGGCACGAGGTGGGAGCATTCCTCGGCCCGTCGATCCGCCACCACTACCAGGAGTGGCCGCTGCCCCGCCTGCTGCAGGCCTGGCGCGGCGCCGGCATCGACGACGTGCGCGCGAAACGGCTGAGCCTCGGCGGAGGGATCGTCACGTGGGGACGACGGACGAGGTAAAGCCGGCGTTCTACGCGCTGGAGCGCGGCGGCTGGCGCGACTACGTGACGCTGCTGCATCCGCCGTACACGCTCTGGCATCTCTCGTACGTCGCGGTCGGCGCAGCGCTCGCGCCGGTCTTCCGGCTCGACCGGATGCTGTGGGCGATCGCGGCGTTCTTCCTCGCGATGGGCGTTGCCGCGCACGCTCTCGACGAACTGCGGGGCAGGCCGTTGAGGACGGAGATTCCCGCCGGTGTGCTCATCGCGATCGCCGTCGTGAGCCTGGGCGGCGCGGTCGCGATCGGGATCGGGGCCGCCGTTGCGTGGGGCTACGGGCTCCTCGTGTTCGTCGGGGTCGGCGCCGTGCTCGTCCCCGCCTACAACCTGGAGCTGGCCCTGCATACGGACTGGGGCTTCGCGCTCTGCTGGGGGGCGTTCCCCGCGCTGACCGGCTACTTCGTGGAGGCGCAGACCCTTCGCCTCGAAGCAGTCGCGGCCGCCGGCTACGCGTTCGCGCTGAGCCTCGCCCAGCGCGCGCTGTCGACACCGGTGCGTGCGGCACGCCGCGAGCGCTCGACGACCGCGGGCACGGAGCCGCTCGAGCGCGCACTGCGCCTTCTCGTGTGGGCGTCGACCCTGATCGCCGTCGCTCTCGTGGCGGCGCGCCTACGATGACGGCGTGACCGTTGCCGCCATCATCGCCGTCGTCTCGGCGATCGTCGCCGTGCTCGCGCTGGTCGCCTGCATGCGCGTCCTGCAGAAGACTCGCGCACACCAGCGCGTGCTCGAACGCGAGATCGAGCGCGGCAAGAGCACCTTCGACGAGATCGTCGCGCAGGAGCTCGCCCAGCGGGCGGAGGAGCTCGAGCACACGCTCGCGCGGCTCCGCGCGGACTCCCTGTCGCAGCTTGCGGAGGAGGAGCGGCGGATCGCAGAGGAACGGCGACGCGACGTCGCCGAGCGCGAGCGCGACGCCACCGAGCGGCTCAGCGAGAAGCTCGTCTCGGCCCAGGCCGCGATCGAGCAGCGGCTCGCCGACTGGACGAGCGACGTCGGGAAGCTGCAGGAGAGCCTCGCAGACGACGTGAAGCGCGTCGAGACGCGCCAGCAGGCGCTGATGGCCGAGGCGAACGCAAAGATCGGCCAGGACGCCGACCGGCTGCAGGCTTCCGTCGAGGAGCAGCGGCAGCTCGTGACGCGCCTCCGTGCCGACTTCGCGCGCGAGGGGCAAGAGGTGATGCAGCAGGCGAACACGGAGCTCGAGCAGCACGCTGCCGAGCGGCGCCACGCGCTCCACGAGGTCGCCGAGCGGCTGCGCAAGCGAGAGAGCGATCTGAAGGAGCTCATCGACCGGGAGGGGAACGACGCGACCCAGCGCATCCAGCTTGCCCTGGGCGACATCGAGCGCCGGCAGGTGGAGCAGCTGCAGCGCATCGTCGGACGCGAGACGGCCCGCTACACCGAAGCCGCGTCCGCGCAGTTCGACACCACGATCCGCAGCGCACGCGAGGAGGCCGCGCGCCGATTGAGCCGTGAGCTCGATCTCGCAGTCGAACGATTCGCCCGCGAGGCGGAGGGCGTTCTGACCGAACGGCTGAACCATGTCAGCGACGCGGCGGCGGCCCGGGTCGAGGAGCGCCTCGCCCGCCTGCGCGCCGCGCTGGAGCGGCAGCGGGACGACGCCCTCACCTCGCTCGAGGACCGTGCGCACCAGGTCGAGACCGGCCTGCGCGAGCGTTTGCACGAAATTGCGGCCGATGCCGAGTCGGAGCGCGCTGTGCTGGAGGCGCGTTTGCACGAGTTGAGCCGTAGGCTCGACGAGTTGGCTGCCCGCGCGTAATGGTTCTGTTTGGGCCTCAAACTTCCGGAGGCAGGGTTCGTCTAGGAGAGAGCGAAAACCCGCACACCATGCCGCAGACGATCGAACAACCCCAGTCAGAGCGCGAAAAGGTGGAGTCCTGGCGGCTTCACGTGCTGATCGAAGCGGGTTATCCCCTGCCGCTGGCCGAGAAGCTCGCGCACTCGGACGCCGATCTGCACCGGGCCGTCGAGCTCACGCGCTCCGGCTGCACGTTCGAGACGGCCGCCGAGATCCTGCTCTAGGGGCGCGGAGCGCCGGTTGCGGCCGGCGGGAGCACCATCGACGCGCGCACCGACGCAAGCGGCCCGGTCGGAACGCGGATGAGCCCGCGCGGGTGGCACGCCTGCCCGCCCTGCGCCAGCACCTAGGCTTTCGTCATGGAGCGCTGGGAATACAAGGTGGTGTCGTTCCGGAACGGCCGCTACACCGAGACGCTGAACGAGTACGGCCGGGAAGGCTGGGAGCTCGTGACCGTCGCCTCGGACGTCCGCGGCGTCCCGCCGGTGGAGCCGGAGAGCGGCATGCCGATGCCGCGCGCGTTCGGACGTCTGGAGGATGCCGCGGCCATGGTGAACAAGCTCGGCGGCACCGGGGCAGCGGCCGAGACGCCGGAGCCGACGACCTCGACCACGCTGCTCTGGGTCCTGCGCCGGCCGCTCAGCGACGACTACTAGCATCGAGCGCGTGAAGGTCGAGGCGATGGAGGTCGAAGGGCGGAAGGTCTACACCGTCCGCGCGTTCAACAGCGGCGTCGCGCGCTACCTGAACAAGCTGCCGACGCTCTGGATCGAAGGCGAGGTGACCGAGCTCCGCCGCCAGGAGCGGTGGGCGTCGGTGTTCTTCACCCTCAAGGACCCGGAGCACGGAGCGACGCTGCCGGTCCAGATGCCACGCGGCCAGTTCGATGCGCTCGAGCTCGGGCTCGCCGAGGGAGAGCGCGTCCACGTCTTCGGCCGGGCCGAGCTCTACGAGCAGCGTGGCGAGCTGCGGCTCAAGGCACTGACCATCGAGCGCTTCGGCCTCGGGGCTCACCTCGCCGCCCTCGAGCGCCTGAAGAGGAAGCTCGCCGCGGAGGGGCTGTTCGACGACGCCAACAAGCGGGCGCTCCCCCGCTTCCCCCGGTTGATCGGGCTCGTCACCGGCAACGACGCGGCGGCCAAGCGGGACGTGCTCACCCACATCGTGCAGCGTTTCCCGCCCGCGAACGTGCTCGTCGCAGAGACGTACGTGCAAGGCCCGCGTGCCGCCGCGGCGATCGCGACCGCGATCGGCGACCTCTGCGCGCGCGGCGCCGACGTGATCGTGCTCGCGCGCGGAGGCGGCAGCTTCGAGGATCTGCTCCCCTTCTCCGACGAACGGGTCGTGCGGGCGGTCGCCGGGTGCGCCGTGCCGCTCGTCTCCGCCGTCGGGCACGAGCAGGACACGCCGCTGTGCGACCTCGCCGCCGACCTCCGCGCGTCGACTCCGACCGCCGCCGCACGGCTCGTCGTCCCCGACCTCGCCGAGCTGCGCGGCCAACTCGAGCGCTTCCGGAGCGCGCTGCACGCGAGCGCGCGCCGGGCCGCCGACCGGGCCGCGGAGCGGCTGGCGGCGAGCCGCGACCGTCTGCAGCGTGCGCCGCTCCTGGCGCTCGAGCGCCGCCGGGCGCGGCTCGACACCGTGCACGCTCGGCTCGGTGCGCTGAGCCCGCTGGCCGTGCTCGAGCGCGGGTACGCGATCGTCCACCACGGCGACGCGGTCGTCCGGGCGGCCACCGAGGTGACGACCGGCGACCCGATCGACGTGCGCGTGGCCGACGGCAGTTTCGGGGCGACAGTTGCCTGAGCCGACGTTCGAAGAGGCCCAGAAGGAGCTGGAGTCGATCGTCGAACGGCTCGAGCGGGGCGATGCGGGCGTCGACGAGCTGACCAGGCTGTGGCAGCGAGGCGAAGAGCTCTACGCGATCTGCGCGGCGAAGCTGGACACAGTGCGTGGAAAGATCGAAGAGCTAGCCCGCGGCGACGAGGGCGCGAGCTAGCTCCTCCCCCAGCCGAACGAGGTCGTCGCCTGCCTGCGAGCGGCGGCCCGACAGCGCGTGTGCGCGCAGGCCGCCCGTGACCACGCCGCCGAAGAGCTCGCAGCGAACTCCCAGCCGCTCGCTGTGGCGGACGACGGCGCCCGGCGCCTTGCCCTCCAGGGTCGTCGCGTCGACCATGCCCTCACCGGTGATCACGAGGTCGGCATTGCGCGCCCGGTCGTCGAAGCCGATCGTGTCGAGCACGACCTCTGCCCCCTCGACGAGCTCGCCTCCGAGAGCGGCGAGCGCCGCGCCGAGGCCCCCGCCTGCCCCCGCCCCCGGCAAGTCGCGGTACGGCACGAGCTCCTCGAGCGCCGCCAGCCGCTCCTCGAGCTGCTCGACGGCGGCTGGACGCGCGCCCTTCTGCGGGCCGAAGACACGGGCGGCGCCCCGCCGGCCGAGCAATGGATTCCGCACATCGCAGAGCACCCGCATCGGGACGCCGTCCAGACGGCCGCCGACCACCTCGCGCAGCGCCGCTCCTCCGTCGACCGTCGCCGTGCCGCCGACGCACACGAGGAGCGCGGCGGGCCGCTGCGCCAGTGCAGCGAGGAGGAGCTCGCCGAGCCCGCGGCTCGTCGCGCGGAGCGGGTCGCGCTCGCTTCGCCGCAGCAGCGGCAGGCCGATCGCCTGGGCCGACTCCACCACCGCCGTGCCGTCGTCCAGAAGGAGCCAACCGGCGGTGACCGGGCGTCCGAGCGGATCGCTGACGCCGGCCTCGTGCCACGTCCCGCCCAGAGCCGTCTGGATCACCGCGGCCGTCCCTTCGCCGCCGTCCGCCACCGGTGCTTCGTCCACCTCGATGCCGGGGACCCGCCGCAGGCCGGCGGCGAGCTGCGCCGCTGCGTCCCGGGGCGAGAGAACGCCCTTGAGGCTAGCCGGAGACGCGAGAACCAGCACGTTCGGGCTCGTGCTCGAGCACCTGTTCGGTCGCCTCGACCGGTTCCTCGATCGTCTTCAACATGGCGTAGGAGAGGCCCTCCCGCGCCAGGAAGATCAGGCCGACTCCGACGCCGACGGAGGCCTCGATCGCCTGCAGCCCGATCCCGAACGCGAAGCCGCGCGCGTACGGGACGCCGTAGTTGACGAGCGGGAACGCGATCGCGATCTGCACGAGGCCGAAGTTGCCCGGCCACAGCGGGAAGAGCGTCGCGACGTTGATCAGCACGAGCACCAGCCCCGCGGTGGACAGCGGGGTGTGGATGTGGAACGCGAACATCGTCGCCCAGACGGCGAACAACTGACAGGCCCAGCCCACGGTCTGGAACGACGCCGCCGTCGCCGCAGCGACCGGCGAGCGCATCACAGCGAGCCCGAGCCGCGCGCGAGCGAGCAGCTGACGCACGGGCCCGAGGCCCTCGAGCGCGTCCCGGTGCGCGCGCCGGGCGAGGACCATCGCGACGAGGAACAGGACGAGGCCGAGCGTCAGCACGAGCGCGATCGATGTCAGCGCCCAGCCCGGGATCTTGGCGGTGAACAGCACCCAGATGACGAGCGCCGTCGCCGGGAACACGTCGAAGATGCGATGGGCGAACACCGATCCGATCAGCGTCGCCGTCACGCCGCGGCGGCCCGGGAGGCGGCGCCGCAGCACGGCGACGCGCGCGAGCTCGCCGACGCGGCCCGGCAGGACCGCGTTCGCGAACAGCCCGACCGAGAACGCGGAGAAGACGAGCGGGAAGCGCGGCCAGGGCGGCTCCAGCGACTGCTTGATCGTGGTGTCCCAGGAGAGCGCGCGCGCCAGGACAGACAACAGGTTGAGCCCGATCGCCGCGATCACCCACCGCCAGCGGACGACCGTGAAGGCGTCATGCACCAGGTGCCAGTCGGGCCCCCGATAGATGAACAGCGCGACCGCCGCGGCGATCAACGGGATCACGAGCAGGGCGCGCCAGCGGCCGTTGCGCAGCATCAGGCGACCACCTCCTCGTAGGTCTCCTCGAGCCGCCGTGCAATGTCGTCCCACGCGAAGCTGGCGAGCGCGTGGGCACGCGCTGCCCGGCCCATCTCGACCCGGCGCGGCTCGTCCGAGAGCACGTCGATCACCGCGGCGGCCAGTGCGCCGGGGTCGTTCGGCTGCACGAGGCGCGCAGCCTCGGGCGTCGCGACGGCGGCGTAGCCGGGGATGTCGGAGGCGACCGACGGCGTCGCACAGGCGAAGGCCTCGGCGAGCACGAGCCCGAAGCTCTCACCGCCGAGTGCAGGGGTGACCGACAGCCGCGCCCGCTCGAGCTCGTGCGTCCTCACCTCGTTGGGGACGATGCCGAGCACGTCGATCCCCGCCTCGTCGACGCGCAGTCGTGCGTTCAGCAGGCGGTATTGCAGCGGATCGGTGCCGATCACGCGCAGCCGGGCGCCGGTCGCGCGGTGGATCTCCGGCCACGCGCGGAGCAGCGTCGGCAGCCCCTTGCGGTGGTCGTGGCGGCCGATGAAGACGATCGTGTTGTCGCGGTCGGCCGGGTCGGCATCCGGCGGGATCAGGACGCCGTTCGGGATCACGCGGTAGTCGCCCGGCACGTAGCGGGCGGCCGACTCGGCCGCCATCGGCGAGACGGCGATGCGCGCGTCGACGCGGTCCATGAGGAAGCCCCAGAAGTGCATCGCCGGCCCCATCCACCCGAGGTCGCCGTGGGCGTGGTGGGTCACGACGATCGGGCACTGCGCGAACGAGATCGCGGCGACGCAGATTGCAGGCGTCATCGGCTCGTGGCAGTGGATCAGATCGAACTGCTCGTCCTCGAGCACCTGTCGTACTCGCGGGATCGACCGGGGCGAGAGCACGATGTTCGTCATCGATCCGTTCGCCGGCACGACGACCGAGCGGCCAACCGCGACGATCCCCTCCGGCAGGGGCCCGTGGCGCCCGGTGCGCGGATGGAGGAGGCGCGTGAGGTGTCCGGCGGGGTCATTGCCCATCACGATCGTCACGTCGTGCCCGCGGCGGCGCAGCGCCGCCGCCTGGTGCTCGGAGTGCTCGACGACTCCGCCCCAGTACGACCACGAGAACGGCACGACGATCCCGATCTTCATACGGTCACCGCGAAGGCCTGCTGGAGCCGCTCGACGCCGAGGTCGATCGTCTCGTCGGAGACCGCGAGCGAGAGCCGCGCCCAGCCTGCGCCGCTCGGGCCGAAGCCCTCCCCGGGGGCGACGGCGAGGCGGTGCTCCTCGAGCAGCGACTCGGCCGTCACCACCTCGGGCAGCCGGAGCCAGACGAAGAACGTGCCCTCGCAGACCGGCGGCTTCGGGAGCACGGCGGCAATCGCGTCACGGCGGCGCTCGTAGCCCGCGACACGCGCCGCGACCGAGTCCTGCGGGCCTTCGAGCGCAGCGATCGCCGCCCGCTGCAACGGCTCGAAGATGCCGACGCGGTTGTGATCGTTGAGCAGGTTGATGCGCTCGACGATCTCGGCGTTGCCGGCGACGAACCCGATGCGCCAGCCCGCCATGCCGTACGTCTTCGACATCGACCACATCTCGACCCCGACGTCCCTGGCGCCGGGGGTCGCGAGAAAGCTCTCCGGACGCCGTCCGTCGAAGACGATGTCGATGTAAGCCGCGTCGTGCACGACCGCGCCACCGGTGCGGCCGGCCCAGCGGACGGCGGCCTCGAACGTGCCGGGGGGAACACAGACCGCACACGGGTTCGACGGGTAGTTGAGGTAGAGGGCCGCCGCCGCGGGTGCAGCGTCGAGGTCGGGCGCCCAGCCTGCGTCGGCCTGGAGCCGCACCGTCTCGAGCTGCGCACCGGCGAGCGCCGGCCCGGAGGGGTAGTCGGGGTAGAACGGGTCGGGCAGCAGGATCCGCTCGCCCTCGTCGGCCAGCGAGAGCGCGAGCTCCGTGATCGCCGTCTTCGTCCCGGGGACGATCGCCACCTCGCGCTCGGGGTCGAGGTCGACCCCGTACACGGCGCTGTACCGGCAGGCAAACGCCTCCTTCGTGCGCGCGAGGCCCCGGATCGGGGCGTAGCCGTGCGTGTCGGGGCGTGCTGCGGTCTCGGCGAGTGCCTCGACGACGTGCGCAGGCGGCCCCAGCTCGGGGTTGCCGCGACCGAGGTCGACGAGCGGCGGCCCATCCGCCGCGGCCGCGGCGGCGACTCGACCGAGAAGCGCGACGAAGTACTGCTGCGGCAGCCGATCCAAGCGTTTGGGTCTGGCGCGCACCTGGCTGGACTCTAACTAGGCTGACTGGCGTGAATCTCGTCGAGGGACTGGCGGGCGACATCGGCCCCCGCACGGCCGGCGGCGACGCGGCGGCACGGGCCGCCGATACGGTCGCCGACGCCTTTCGGGAGCTGGGACTGCCCGTGCGGTTCCAGGAGTTCCAGCTGCTCGCCTACGACGCCGACGAGCCGCTCCTCGAGGTCGGGGGTGAGCGGTGGGCCGCCGGACCGTGCATGTACTCCCACGATTTCGACGGCGAGGGGACGATCTCGCGGATCGGCGTGAGCCGTGCACCGGTCGGCGAAGGGCTCCTCCCGATCTTCGCGGTCGTCGATGCCGGAGGGCGGGAGTGCGCGCGCCTTCTGACGAGCCCCTTCTCGCTCGGGGCGATCCCCTTCATGTCGAGCCACACGCACATCACGACGCCGCCGACCGCGTTCGTCTCTCGATCAGACGCGGAGCGCCTGCTCGACGGGATGCGCGTGCGCCTCCGTGTCGGCGGCCGCTTCGTGCCGGGACGGCTGGAACGCAACGTGATCGCGGACATTCCGGGCCGCCGGGACGAGCATGTCGTCGTCGGCGCCCACTACGACTCCGTGTGGCACGGGCCGGGCGCGATCGACAACGCCTCCGGCGTCGAGGGCGTGCGCCGGATCGGCGCAGCACTCGGCGGCCGCTCCCTCGAGCGCGGCGTCCGCCTTGTTGCGTTTGCCGCCGAGGAGATCAAGCTGACCGGCTCGCGGTACTACACGGACGAGGCAAAGCTCCGCGGGGAGCTCGAGCAGATCGTTGGGATGGTGAACCTCGACTGCATCGCCTTCGGCGAGCAGCTGAACCTGCTCGCGTCGCCGCCGGCGCTGCTCGAGCGCGCGACCGAGACGGCACGGGCGCTCGGCCTGCTCGACCGGTACGAGCTGGTCACAGGTGAAGCGACCGGCGGCGTCGACTCGCACTGGTTCGCCGAGAACAACATCCCGGCGGTGACCGTCCTGCACTTCCCGTACGACGAGTACCACCTGCCGGCCGACGTTCCGGCGCTCGTCGACGAGCAGCAGCTCGAGGACGCCGTCGCGCTGGGGCTCGCCCTGGTCGAGTCGCAGCTTGCCGACCCCGTGATCTAGAGTCGGCGCATGTTCGAAGAGGGACTCGCCGAGCTGCACACCCACCTCGGCGGGTCGGTTGCCTCGGACATCCTGTGGAGCCTCGCGCACGAGCAGGGGATCGCCCTGCCCACGCGCGACTACTGGGAGTTCGAGCGGCTCGTGACGGTGTCCGACCCGCGCGGCGTCCCCGATCTCGACTCGCTCGACCAGATCTATCACCTGACGGAGCTGATCCAGTCGTCGCCGCTCGCGGTCGAGCGAAGCGTGCACGCGGCGATCGGCGGCGCGTACCGCTCACAGCGGATCACCACGCTCGAGCTGCGCTTCAACCCGATGAAGCGCAACCGGGGCGGCGAGCGCGACCTCGACCACATCATTCTCGCCGCGATCCGCGGGCTCGATCTGGCCTCCCTCGAGTACCCGCAGGTTCGTGCAGGGCTGATCCTGATGATGGACCGCACGTTCACCGCCGACCAGAACATGGTGATCATCGAGAAGGCGATCAAGTACATGCCGCGCGGCGTCGTCGGCATCGACATCGCCGGGCCACGGCCGCGCGGAGCGCGTTACGACTACACCCAGATCCGCGAGCACGTCGACCTCGCCCGCGACGCCGGCCTCGGCGTGACGATCCACGTCGGCGAAGAGGGCGGCGAGCACGGCGTGCAGGAGATCGGCGAGGTCGTCGACTCGCTGCGGCCCGACCGGCTCGGCCACGGCATCCTCGCAGCGCGCGACCCGGCCCTGATGGAGGCGATCTGCGCTGCAGACATCACGCTCGAGATCTGCCCGACCTCGAATCTCCTCACGAAGGCGCTCAGGGACGAGGCCGAGGTCCGTGAGACGCTGCGGGCCTTCGTCGAGCACGGCGTCCCCTTCACAATCGCAACCGACGGTCCCGAGATGATGCGCACCCACCTGCGGGACGAGCTCGAGCTGCTGGTGCGGATCGGCGCCCTCGACGAGGCCGAGCTACGGCTCGCCAACGACCGGGGCCACGACGCCTCGTTCGTCGCGCGGCGCGCGCACGCGGCAGCCTGAGACCGGGCGGGCGCCCGGCCGCCGGCGTTTCCTCGTGCAGCGCTTAGGTTGGATCGCTACCGTCCTGCCTCGATGGAACTGGGTCTGCGCGGCAGGACGGCAATCGTCTGCGGAGCTTCGTCCGGGCTCGGGCTCGCCTCTGCCGAGGCGCTCGCGGCCGAAGGTGCGAACGTGGCGATGTTCGCGCGGCGCCGGGACATCCTCGAGCGTGACGCCGACCGCATCGGCGCCCTCGCCGTCCGGGGTGACGTGACCAACGCCGCCGATCTCGACCGTCTCGTCAACCGGACGGTCGAGGCCTTCGGCGGGATCGACGTCCTCGTGTGGAACTCCGGCGGGCCGCCGGCCGGCCCGGCCTCGGAGATCACCGACCTCCAGCTGGAATCGGCGTTCGAGCTGCTGCTCCAGCCGGCGGTGCGGCTGGTGCGCCTGGCGCTGCCGTACATCCGAAAGAGCGAGGCCGGCCGTATCGTCTTCATCACCTCGATCACCGTCAAAGAGCCGACGTCGCACCTCGCACTGTCGAACGCCCTTCGCCCGGGCCTCACCGGCTGGGCGAAGACGCTCGCACGTGAGCTCGGCCCGGAGTCGATCACCGTCAACTGCATCGCGCCCGGGCGCATCGACACCCCGCGCATGACGGAGCTCTACGGCCCCGGCGGCCCGCCCGCGGAGGAGCTGGCTCAGATCCCGCTCGGGCGCCTCGGCACCCCTCGCGAGTTCGGCGACGTCGTGTGCTTCGTGGCCTCTGACCGCGCCGCCTACATCAGCGGCACAACCGTCCTCGTCGACGGCGGCAGCTCCCGCGGGCTCCTATGAAGCGCATCACCCCCGGCCGGCTCCTCGTTCTCGGGGTCGTCCTGTTTGCCGTTGCACTGACGCTCTACGTCGTCCCGTCCAACGAATACATCTTTCTGCCCGACAAGGCGCACCCGGTCGCACCGCTCGTGACCGTGCGGGGCGGGCACGACCCGGTCAAGGGCGGCATCTACTTCGTCGACGTGATCGTCCGCAAGGCGACGATCCTCGAGAAGCTGTTCGGCGGTCTGCACAAGGGCGCCGACCTGTACCCGGCGAGCGCCGTCAATCCTCCCGGCGTCGGCGACCAGCAGCGGCGGCGCATCGACCTGCAGGACATGCAGCACTCACAACAGGTGGCGGCGGCCGTCGCATTGCGGGCGGCGGGCAAGCCCGTCGTGCTGCGTTCGACCGGCGCGCTGATCGACCAGGTGGGCGCGGGCATGCCGGCGGACGGCAAGCTCGAGCCGGACGACGTGATCGTCGCGATCGACGGCAAACGGGTGCGCAACCGACAGGACGTCACCACCGTGATGTCGTCGCGCAAGATCGGCCAGGTCGTGGCGATGACCGTCCGGCGAGGCAAGCAGACGCTCGTCGAACGGATGCGGACCGTGACCTCGGGGGGCAAGCCGCGGCGCGCGATCGTCGGCATCTTCGTGGAGAACGCCCTCGACATCCATCTGCCGTTCCCCGTCAGCATCGACGCCGGCGGCGTCGGCGGCCCGTCCGCGGGCCTCGCCTTCGCCCTCGAGGTCCTGCAGCAGCTCGGGCGCAACGTCGTCCACGGCCACAAGATCGCCGCGACGGGCGAGATCTTCCCGGACGGCTCCGTCGGCCCGATCGGCGGCATCAAGCAAAAGACGATCGGCGCGCGCGAGGCGGGTGTGGACGCCTTCCTCGTGCCGGCTGGGGAGAACGCGCGGGATGCACGCAAGGAGGCGGGCGGTCTCCGGATCATCCCTGTGGAGAGCTTTCCACAGGCGTTGCGCGCCCTGGCGACACTCCGTTAGCGAAACAGAAAACGGCAGTTTTCGGGCGGTTCGAACTTGCCGGAAAATGCATGTATTCCGTTTAGGCAAGCCCTTTGCGGCGTCGATACCCGGTCGTAGCATGGCGCTCCCCGCCCCCGACGAAAGCCCCCCGAAGGGACCCCGATGACCCGACAGAACGCTCCAACCTGCGACGATTGCTACTTCCGCCGTCACGCTCTCTGCGCGATGGCCCCGGAGCGCCCATGTCCGACGTTCCGCGCGGCGACGCGCACCCTCCAGCCCCCCCTCCAGCCCCGCCTGGTGCCGCTCGGCGGCGTGCCCGCCGCAGCCGCCGTCGCCGCCGCCTAACTGCGCGGAGCGCCGGCTACGCCGTGACGGGCAGCGCCGCGGCCAGGCGCGCCACGCCGTCGCGGATCTCGTCGGGAGAGACGAAGCTGAACGCAAGGCGGGCCGTGTCGGCGGCGCCGCCGAAGTCCGCCCCCTTCACGAAGGTCACACCGGCTTCCTCGGCCCGCGCGAGCAGGTCGGAGGCATCGACGCCGCCGAGCTCCAGCCAGAGGAAGTAGCCGCCGGCCGGCCGCGTCGTAGCCACCCCGGGCAGATCGCGGTCGAGCGCCCCGAGCATCGCGTCGCGGCGAGCGCCGAGCAGGCCCCGCACGCGCTCGAGGTTCGGCTCGAAGCTGCCCCGCCGCACGAACTCGTTCACGGTCGCCTGCCCGAGCAGCACCGGCGTGATGTACGTCGCGGTGGCGTCGGCCCCGATCTCCCCGGCGAGCGGCTCCGGGAGGACGAACCACCCGACGCGCAGCCCGGGCGCGATCGTCTTGGAGAAGGACGAGCTGTAGGCGACCTTCCCGCCCGAGAGATCGAAGAGCGACGGCAGCGCCTCGCCCTCGTAGCGCACGAGCCCATACGGGTCGTCCTCCAGCACGAGCAGGTCGTGCTCCTGCGCGAGCTCGACGATCCGCCGTCGGCGCTCGAGACTGAGCGTGCGGCCACTCGGGTTCTGGAACGTGGGGATGAGATAGAGCAAGGCGGGCGGGGGACCGGTGCGCAGCGCCTGCTCGAGCGCATCAGGGTCGAGCCCCTCGTCGTCGCACGCGAGCAGCTGGACGTCGGAGCCGAGCTCCCGCAGGATCTTCAGCGGCCGGTCGTAGGTCGGCAGCTCGGCGAGCACCCGTTTGCCCGGAGCGAGGCGCTGGGCGAGAAACACGAAGCCCTGCAGCGACCCGTTGGTCAGGAACACGCGGGCAGGATCGACGCCGTGCCGGTCCGCGATCCACTCGCGAAGCGGCGCATAGCCCGACGATGGGCCGTACGAGAGGATCGTGCGGCCGTCGCGTTCGACCGCAACGCGGGCGCAATCCGCCAGCTCGTCGACCGGCAGGCATTCGGGGGCGGGGACACCACGCGCGAACGAGATCGTCGTCATCGCGTCAGGTTACCGAGCGAGCACCTGGTCGTCGGTGGGCCAGACGAGGCTGATGCGGTACTCGAGCCCGGCGACGCGCGTGTGGAGCGTGACCCAGTCGATCGATGTGCTCGCCGTCGCGGCGGGTGAAGCTCGACGAGCCGCGGAGCAGCGACGCGCGGCGCACCCGGTCCATCTCCTCCGCCCCCGTGATCGACGCCGGGCGGAATCGTACGCTTTAGCCGGCTCTTAGGCATGCAGGACACAATGCAGACATGACGACTCGCGTTCTCGTGGTCGACGACGACCCCGCCGTCCGGTCGGCGATCGCGCGCGCGCTCCGGGTCGACTACGAGGTCGGCGAGGCGGTCGACGGTGCCGACGCCCTGGCGCAGCACGCCTCGAGCCCTGCCGACGCGATCGTCCTCGACCTGCTCATGCCCGAGATCGGCGGCCTCGACGTGTGCCGTTCGCTGCGCCACCGCGCGGACCCGGTCCCGATCCTCGTCGTCACCGCGCGCGATGCGGTCGACGACCGGGTCGAGGGGCTCGACGCGGGCGCGGACGACTATCTCGTCAAGCCCTTCGCCGTCGAGGAGCTGCGCGCTCGCGTCCGGGCGCTGCTGCGCCGCACCGGCGCCGGCAACGACGCGGTGCAGTTCGGCGACCTGACGCTGGACGTCGCGACGCGCGAGGTGCACCGGGGCGAGCGCCGCCTCCAGCTGACGCGCACCGAGTTCAACCTGCTCGAGCTCTTCATGCGCAACCCGCGCCAGGTGCTGACGCGCTCACAGATCTACGAACGCGTGTGGGGCTACGACTTCGGTGCCACCTCGAATGCCCTCTGGGTCTACATGGGCTACCTGCGCCGCAAACTCGAAGAAGGCGGCGAGCCGCGCCTGCTCCACACCGTGCGCGGCGTCGGCTACGCGCTCCGCGAGGAGCCATGAGCCGTAGGCTCGACAGAGGCGACCCGGGAGCGCAGGCGGCGGCTCCGCCGGCGCCGGAGCGGAAATGAGCTTCAGGCAGCGGTTGATGCTGTACACGGCCCTCGCGATCGCCGTGACGGTCGCAGGAGCCTCGCTCGCCGTCTGGGTGGTCGCGAAGCACGAGCTGTACGCGCAGCTCGACCAGACACTCGTCGTGCAGGCTCAGAGCGGCGGGCGCGGCCCCTTCGGCGGCGGCGCGAGCAACTGGACCGAGACGATCCATGCCGACGGCGACAGGACCGGGCAGCTGGCGATCCCCGTGACGAAGCGGGCACTGGAGGTGGCCAACGGGACGAATCGGCACTACTACTACGTCAACACCACGATCGCGAAGATCCGCTGGCGCCAGGTCGTCCTTCCGATCGCCGGGCCTGGCGGCGGCGCCGTCATCTCGATCTATCCGCTCGCACCGACCGCACACGCCCTCGCTCGGATCCGACTCTGGATCCTCCTCGTCGGCGGGATCGGCATCGCGTTGGCGGCTGCGCTCGCGGCACTCGTCGCGACTGCGGCTCTGAAGCCCGTCCGGAGGCTCACGGCCGCGGCCGAGAACGTCACCGCGACCGGTGACCTGTCGGAGCGCGTGGCGGTCACGGGGCACGACGAGCTCGGCCGGCTGGGCGCGCGCTTCAACGCGATGCTGGCGGCGCTCGAGGAGTCCGTCGGCCGCCAGCGTCGCCTGGTGGCGGACGCCTCGCACGAGCTCCGAACGCCTCTGACGTCGACCCGGACGAACATCGACCTGCTGCGCGAGGGGCGGCTGCCGCCGGAAGAGGCCAAGCGCGCTCTCGACGAGGCGTCCGTCGAGCTCGCCGCTCTGACGACGCTCGTCTCGGATCTCGTCGAGCTCGCGCGCGGCGAGGAGCGCAAGCTGCGGGTCGAGGACGTGCAGCTCGACGATCTCGTTGCCGGAGCCGTCGAGCGCGCGAGGTCCCGGGCGCCGGAGGCCACGTTCGTGACGTCGTTGTCCCCCACGGTCGTGCATGCGGATCCGGTGCTCATCGAACGCGCCGTGCTGAACCTGCTGGACAACGCCGTGAAGTACAGCCCCGTTGGCGCACCGATCGAGGTCACTGTCCGCGAAGGAGAGGTCGTCGTCGCCGATCACGGCCCCGGCGTGGCCGAGGAGGATGCAGCGCGGATCTTCGACCGGTTCTACCGCTCCGCAGCGGCCCGCTCGAAGCCCGGGGCGGGCCTCGGGCTGGCGATCGTGCGCGAGGCCGCGCGGGCGCACGGCGGCGACGCGACGGTCGAGAGCTCGGCCAGCGGAGCGAGCTTCCGGCTCAGCCTCCCGGCCGCCGTCTAGCTCGCTTCGAGGGCGCGGCGACGCGAGTCCCGCCACCGCGGTTCGAGACCAGTCCGTTCCACCACACCGCCGCGGCCGGCTGCGGGCAGGCAGGCCCAGGGTAGGCAAACCAGTCCCGAACGAGGTACGAACGCGGCACGAACTTCCACTTACTTTCCACTTGTGCGCGCAGTACGTCTGGGTGGCTGCCACCAGCCGTGTCTGGGTGAGACACGGCCACGCCGGAGGGGTGGTGGTACGAGTTCGTGACCGGTTCCGCGCTAGTTCTGCGCGGCGGCGACGACGAGCTCCGCCACCTCGGTCGGCGTCGTGCCGACCCTGATCCCGGCCGCCTCGAGCGCTTCCTTCTTCGCGGCCGCCGTGCCCGACGAGCCCGAGATGATCGCGCCGGCATGGCCCATCGTCTTGCCGGGTGGCGCCGAGAAACCCGCGATGTACGAGAAGACCGGCTTCGTCATGTGCTCGGCGACGTAGCTGGCAGCCTTCTCCTCCTCGTCGCCGCCGATCTCCCCGACGAGCACGACGTACTTCGTCTCGGCATCGGCCTCGAACTTCTCGAGCACGTCGATGAAGCTCGAACCGACGACGGGATCGCCGCCGATCCCGACGATCGTCGAGTTGCCCAGACCGCGCTGCGCGACCTCGTACCCGATCTGATAGGTCAGCGTCCCGGACCGAGAGACGAGCCCGATCGACCCGGCGGCGAACACCTCGGCCGGGATGATCCCCACGTTCGCCTTGCCGGGCGAGAGGACGCCCGGACAGTTCGGGCCGATCAGCGTCACGCCCTTCGGGCGGCTGTACGTGTAGACGCGCAGCATCTCGTGCGCCGGGATGTGCTCGGTGATGCAGATGACGGTGCCGATCCCGGCGTCGACGGCCTCGTAAACCGCATCGGGCGCGAACCGCGCAGGCACGAAGATCAGCGACGTGTTCGCTCCGGCCTCGGCCACCGCGTCGGCCACCGTGTCGAAGACGGGGACGCCCTCGACGTCCTGCCCGCCCTTGCCCGGCGTGACTCCGGCGACGAGGTTCGTGCCGTAGGCGCGGTTGCGCAGCCCGTGGAAGCGGCCCTCGGACCCGGTCAAGCCCTGGACGACGAGCTTCGTGTCGGTGTCGACGATGATCGCCATCTACGTCTGCGACCTCTGGGCCCTGATGATCAACTTGACGTCGCTCCACGTCGACCCGTCGTCGGAGGACCACGGCGCGAGCAGCTCGCGCACACGCTCGGCGTCCTCGCCGGTGCAGTCACAACGCGCGAGCCAGTCGTCGAAGTCGTGCGTCTTGGTGAACCTCTCGACCCGCTCGATCTCGAAGCCCGCACTCTCGAGCAACTCGCGCCACTCCTCCTCGGAGTAGCTGCGGACGTGCGTCGGGTCGCGAAGCTTCTCCGCCGCCTCGACCTCCTCCGAGGTGTACTGCGTGTCCTCGATCACGATCGTCCCGGCGGCGATGCGGCCCATCTCTCCGATTGCCCGCCCGATGTCCTCGAAGTGATGCGGTGCGATCCGCGACACCACGACGTCGAATGAGCCGTCCGCGAACGGCAGATCCTCTGCCCGGCAGATGACATCCGGCTGCATTCCGGGCGCTGCGTCCGTGGTGACGACCTGCGTACCGAGCGCACGCAGGCGGCGCGCGACGTGCCCGCCGCCGGTCGCGACGTCGAGCACCTTCACACCCTCGCGCGGATCGCACATCTCGACCACGACGTCGAGGTCGGCATCCGTCGCATGGGTCGTCGACGAGCGGTACGCCTCGGCGCGGTCGTTCCAGGGATCGCTCATGCCGCCGCCCTCCGCGCGCGCAGGATGACGATGGGGGACGTCCACATGCGGCCGTCCGGCGACGTGAGCGGAGCGAGCAGCTCGCGGACGCGCTCGGCGTCGGCGTCGGCTGTCTGCGTCCGGGCGAACCAGCTCTCGAACTCGAGCTCCATGTCGAAGTGCTCGACCCGCTCGACCTCGAGCCCCGAATCGGCGAGCAGCCCAAGCCACTCCTCCTCGGAGAGCGAACGGCCGTGGCTCGGATCGCGGAGACGCTCGGCCTCCTCGGTCTGCTCGTCGGTGTAGCGGTGGTCCTCGATCACCACGAGATCGTTCGTGACGCGGGCGAACTCGCGAACTGCCTCGGCAACCGAGGTGAAATGGTGCGCCGCGAGACGGTTGACGACGACGTCGAACGACCGGTCGGCGAACGGGAGGCTCTCCGCGGAGGCGATCACGTCCGGCTGCATCGCAGCCGACGGATCGACGGTCACGACCTCTGCTCCGGCTTCGCGCAGCCGACGCGCGACGTGGCCACCACCTGTGGCGACGTCGAGTGCTCTGAGCCCGGCCCGTGGCTCGCACAGCTCGATCACGAGGTCAAGATCGCGACCGGCGGCATGAACCGCCGACGTGCGATACGCCTCAGCGCGGTCTGACCATACGTTCGTCATTGGGCGAGCTCCACGGCTTTCTTCGCGGCCTCGAGCATCGTGGGCGAGACGTGCAGGTTGGCGGGCGCGGCGTCGGCGAGAATCTGCCGCCCTTCCTCGGCGTTCGTGCCGTCGAGGCGAACGACGATCGGGATCTCGATCTTCATCCGGTCGAGCGCCTCGAGGATCCCCCGCGCGACCTCGTCGCAGCGTGTGATCCCGCCGAAGATGTTGAAGAAGACGGACTTCACCTGCGGATCGCGCGTGATCACCTCGAGCGCGTCGACGACGCCCTCGGCGTTCCCCCCGCCGCCGAGGTCGCAGAAGTTCGCCGGCTTGCCCCCGGCCACGACCACGACATCCACCGTCGACATCGCCAGGCCGGCCCCGTTGCCGAGGATCCCGACCGAGCCGTCGAGCTTGACGTACGTGACGCCCTTCTCGCGTGCGAAGGCCTCGAACGGATCGGCCGCCCCCGGATCGCGGAACTCGGCGATGTCGGGATGCCGGTACAGCGCGCTGTCGTCGACCGTGAACTTCGAGTCGAGCGCCTTCACGACGCCGTCGGGAGTGACGATCAGCGGATTGATCTCGGTGAGCATCGCGTCGCACTCGACGAAGCAGCGATAGAGCTTTCCGATGATGTCGGCGAGCTGCTTCTGCTCGCTCGGATCCTCGACGCCCGCGCCGAAGACGAGCCTGCGCGCGATCCAGGGCTGGTAGCCCTCGAGCGCATCGACGTGCAGGCGCACGAGTGCGTCGGGGTCGTTCGCGGCGACGTCCTCGATCTCGACGCCGCCCTGCGTCGTGAACATGAAGAGGGGCGCCTTCGCACCACGGTCGAAGGTGATCGAGAGGTAGTACTCCTTCGCGATGTCGGAGGCCTGCTCGATCCAGAGCTTCTCGACGACATGACCGCGGATGTCGAGGCCAAGGATCTCGGTCGCCTTCTGCTCGGCGTCGGCGGGATCCTCGGCGAGCTTGACCCCGC
Source organism: uncultured Thermoleophilia bacterium (assembly GCA_963828655.1). Lineage (GTDB taxonomy): Bacteria > Actinomycetota > Thermoleophilia > Gaiellales > Gaiellaceae > PALSA-600. The sequence goes on from CAWHFK010000006.1 coordinate 930,085, forward strand.
CCGCCTTTCCCCGACCGCCGGTCAGCACCTGGGCCTTCACGACGACCTGCGTCCCGAGCTCCTCGGCAGCCGCACCCGCCTCGGCGGGCGTCGTCGCGAGGCGTCCGTCCGAGACCGGAATGCCGAAGCGCTTGAACAGCTGCTTGCCCTGGTACTCGAGAAGGTCCATCGGCCGGGGAATCTAGCCGCGCCGCTAACCTCGCTGTCGGTGGAAGCGATCGTCGCTCAAGGACTGCGCAAGCGCTACGGCGACGTCCAGGCGCTCGACGGCGTCTCGTTCGGCGTCCGCGAGGGCGAGATCTTCGGGCTGCTCGGCCCGAACGGCGCGGGCAAGTCGACGACGGTTCGCGTGCTCGTCACGCTCACGCATGCGGACGAAGGCACTGCCTCGGTCGCCGGCCACGACGTCCGCCGCGAACCGAACGCGGTGCGACGCTCGATCGGCTATGTGCCGCAGGACTCGGGCGTCGACCAGTACGGCACCGGCCGCGAGAACCTGATGCTCCAGGGCCGCGTCCAGGGGATGAGCGGGCGCGCGCTCGGACGACGCGCCGACGAGCTGCTGCAGCTCGTCGGGATCTCGGAGGCGGCCGACCGCATCGTCAAGACCTATTCGGGCGGGATGCGGCGCAGGCTCGACATCGCGCTCGGTCTCGTCCACCGGCCGCGCGTGCTGTTCCTCGACGAGCCGACCACCGGGCTGGATCCCGAGGCTCGCGTCGACATGTGGGCCGAGGTCTCGCGCCTCGCCGAGGCGGAGTCGCTGACGATCCTGCTGACCACGCACTACCTCGAGGAGGCCGACCAGCTGGCCGACCGGCTCGCGATCGTCTCCCAGGGCAAGATCGTCATCGAGGGGACACCCGCCGAGCTGAAGGCGAACCTCCGCGGCGACGCAGTCCAGGTCGAGCTCGCGAACGGGCAGCTCGAGGAGGCTCAGCGGCTCATCGCCGCCACGGGCGCGGAGCCGGAGGCCGTGCTCGGCGAGCGCACGGTCGTCGTGCGGGTGCCGGACGGCGGGGCTGCGCTCCCCGGGATCCTCGGCGCGCTCGATTCGGCCGGGATCGCGGTCGCGACCGTCGCGGTCTCGCGGCCCTCCCTCGACGACGTCTACCTCGCGTTCACGGGCCGAGACTTCAACTCGGAGGACCGCGGCGAATGAAGACCGCCACCGACACGTGGTTCATGACCGTGCGCCAGGCGCGCAACCTGATGCGCGAGCCGATCTGGATCGTGCTGCTGCTCGTGCAGCCGATGGTCTGGCTCGTCCTCTACGGGCAGCTCTTCCACAACGTCACGCGGCTCGGCGGCTTCGGCACCACGTCGTACATCACCTTTCTCGCACCCGCGATCGTCGTGATGAACGCATTCTTCGGCGCGACGTGGAGCGGCATGTCGATGATCAACGACCTCGACCACAAGGTGATCGAGCGGTTCCTGGCGACCCCGGCGTCACGCTTCTCGCTCGTCCTCTCTCAGATCGTGCGCTCGGCGCTCACGGCGGCGATCCAGGCGGTCATCATCCTCCTCGTCGCCACCGCGCTCGGAGTTCGCATCCACACCGGCGTGCTCGGCTGGGTCGTGATCATCCTGGCGGCGATCCTCGTGAACAGCGCGTTCGCCGGCATCTCCCAGGCGATCGCGCTGCTCACCCGCCGCGAGGCGACGATGATCGCGGTCGCCAACTTCATCGGTCTGCCGCTGCTCTTCCTCTCCACGACGATGATCGCCCGCTCCCAGATGCCGGGCTGGATGCAGTCGACGGCGAGCTTCAACCCGGTCGACTGGGGCGTGAAGGCTGCGCGCGAGGTCGTACTGCCGAACACCGACTGGAGCGTCGTCGGGTGGCACCTCCTCCTGCTCCTCGCGCTGACGGCGGTCACCGCCGCGTGGGCGACCAGCACCTTCCGCGCGTACCAGCGGAGCCTGTGAGATTGCGCGCCGGCCGAAGGCCGGCGCTCGAAAAGGTGTCTGACACCTCTCGGTGTCAGACACCGCGGAGAAGCTAGGTGGCCTCGATCAAGCAGATCGCCTGGCCGGTGGTGACGGGCTGGCCGACGGCGATCGAGAGGTCGGCAACGACGCCCGAACGGTGCGCCGTCACCTCGTTCTCCATCTTCATCGCCTCGACGATGCACACCACCTGGCCCGCCTCGACGGGGTCGCCGTCCGACACCCGGACCTGCAGGACCGTTCCCTGCATCGGGCTCGTCACGCGGTCCGAAGCGCCCCCTGCGCCGGCCGCGGCCGCCCGTTCGCGCCGGCGCCGGGCGAGCTCGCGGTACGGCGGCTCGGGCACGTGCAGCTTGACCTCGACGCGGCGGCCGTCGACCTCGGCGTACACCGTCCGCTGCACCGTGCCGCCGCCGACGGGAGCAACGCCGCGCGCAGGTTCGTCCGCCAGCTCTTCCGCGCGCCGAGCGAGCAGCTCCGACTCGACGATGCCGTGGCAGGTCTCGCCGGCCCGGAAGCACGGGTGCGAGAGCAGCGCCTTGTGGAAGCCGATCAGCGTCTTCACCCCGCCGATCTGGAACTCGCCGAGCGCCCGGAGCATGCGCCCGATCGCGTCCTCACGGTCGGCTCCGCGCACGATCAGCTTCGCGATCATCGGATCGTAGAGCGCCGAGATCTCCGATCCCTCGGTGACGCCGGAGTCGACGCGCACTCCGGGGCCGCCCGGTTCGCGGTACACCGTGATCGTCCCGGGCGAGGGCAGGAAGCCGTTGGCGACGTCCTCGGCGTTGATCCGGCACTCGATCGCGTGCCCCTGCAGCCGGATGTGATCCTGCGTGAACTCGAGCCGCTCGCCGGCGGCGATCTGCACCTGCGCGCGCACGATGTCGACCCCGGCGACCACCTCGGTGATCGTGTGCTCGACCTGGATGCGGGTGTTCATCTCCATGAAGTAGTAGGAGCCGTCCGGGGCGAGCAGCCCCTCGATCGTCCCGGCGGAGCGATACCCCGCAGCACGTGCGGCGTCGATCGCGATCTTCCCGATCCGGTTTCGAAGCTCCGTGCCGACGGCGGGCGACGGTGTCTCCTCGACGAGCTTCTGATGACGCCGCTGGATCGTGCAGTCGCGCTCGCCGAGGTGGATCACGTTCCCGTACGCATCTGCGAGCACCTGCACCTCGACGTGCCGCGGGTCCTCCAGGTAGCGCTCGACGTAGACCGACGCATCGGCGAAATACGACCGGCCCTCGCGCTGCGCGGACTCGAATGCCTGCGCGGCCTCGTCGGCGGACCGCACGACCTTCATCCCCTTGCCCCCGCCCCCGGCCGCTGCCTTGATGATCAGGGGGTAGCCAATCTCGTCGCCGAGCGCGACGACCTCGTCCGCCGACGCCACGGGATCGGTCGTGCCGGGGATGATCGGGACCCCGGCCTCCTGCATGGCCAGGCGCGCCCGGGTCTTCGATCCCATCAGCTCGATCGCCGCAGGCGGTGGGCCGATCCAGACGAGCCCCGCGTCCTCGACGGCCCGGGCGAACGCAGCGTTCTCGGCGAGGAAGCCGTACCCCGGATGCACCGCCTCTGCCCCGGAGCGAGCGGCGGCTTCGAGCAGCTTCTCGACGACCAGATAGGTCTCGGCGGAGGTGTTGCCGCCGAGGGCCAGGGCCTCGTCGGCGTAGAGCGCGTGCGGCGCGAGCCGGTCGACGTCGGAGTAGACCGCCACGGAGCCGATGTCCATGTCACGGAGCGTCCGGAGGATGCGGAGAGCGATCTCTCCGCGGTTGGCGACCAGGACTTTGGCGAACACACTCCGTATTCTCCTGACAGATGAGCCTCGCCGATCAGTTGACCGTCGCACGGGCGATCGCGGTGCCGATCGTGATCGCGCTGTTCGCGATTCCGTTCCAGGGCCACGACTACTGGGCGACCGCCGTGTTCGTCGCCGCGATGGCGACCGACTGGTTCGACGGGCGGATCGCGAGGCGGAGCGGGCGCACGTCGTCACTCGGGTCGCTGCTCGATCCCGTCGCCGACAAGCTGCTCGTGATGACCACCCTGATCGTGCTGATCGACCAGGGGGTCTTCCCGGCCTGGATGGTCGCCGCGATCGTGGCGCGCGAGCTCCTGATCTCGGGCCTGCGCCAGGCCGCGATCGAGCGTGGAGTCGTGATCGCGGCCCGTGACCTCGGGAAGCTGAAGACGTGGGCTCAGGCGATCGCGGCAGCGGTCGGCGGGCTCGTCGCGGCGGGCGTCTGGGGCACGCGCGTCTCGTGGTGGGCGCTGCTCGTGGCGCTGGTGCTGACCTGGGTCTCCGGCATCGATTACGCCCGGGCGGCACCGAGAGTGCTCCGCGGCCGGCCGGCCGCGACGCCGTAGCCCTACGGCTCGAGCGACTCCTCGAGCCCCGCCTGCCACCACGGCCCGGGCACCCGGGACTGTGCCGGCTCGGCCAGCGCCGCGGCGATCGCGGCGGCGACCTCGTCCGGCTGCTCCGGGCTGAGCTCGACGTCGATCGCGGTCACCGTCCGAACCAGCGCGCGCGCCGTGTGGAGCCGAAGTCGCGCTTCTCGTCGACGAGGGCGACCGACGGCTCGCGGAACGTCCCCGTCGGCTTCGGGCCGGAGAGGAAGTCGACGTCCACGCGCCCGATGCGCCCTGCGCCGAACTCGATGTAGCAAGAGCCTCTGCCGCCGTATGCGCCCGGCTGCTCGCCCCCGCCGATCGTCGCGATGAGGGAGGCGGCGACGACCCGCGCTGCACCTTCGGCAAAGACGCCCGCCTTCGGCACGCCGACCGTCGCCACGTCGCCGAACGCGTACACGCCGGGAAAACGCGACTCGAGCGTCTGCGAGTCGACGGGCACGTAGCCGTCCTCGGCCAGGCCGCTCGCGATCACAACGTCGGGCGCGCGGTGCTTCGGGACGCCGAGGAACAGGTCGAACGGCAGTTCGCTCCCGTCGTCGAGGACGGCCACGCTGCGCGCGCCGTCGAGCGAGGCGACGCGACGGCCGGCGACGAACTCGATCCCCCGCTCGGCGAAAGCGGCGACCAGCGCCTCGGATGTGTCCGGCGACGGCGGCACCGGGGAGCTGAACGGGATCACGATCGAGATCTGGCAGTCGTCCCGCACGCCGCGCTCCGTCAGATAGTCGTGCAGGAGCAGGGCGGCCTCGCTCGGCGCCGGGGGGCACTTGAACGGCGCCCCGCAGACGCCGACCACCGCCCGGCCGCTCGAGAAGCCCGGCAGCAGCTCCGCCAGGCGCTCGGCGCCGGCGACGGAGTAGAACTCGTTGCCCGCCTCGACGAGCCCCGGCGTGGCTGCGAAGTCGTAGTCCGCGCCGAGTGCCACGACGAGGACGTCCGCCTCGTGGACGCCCGCCTCGGTCGTGACGCGGCGCGCGGCGGGATCGATCGCCGTGACCTTCTCGCGCATGAAGCGAACGCCCGGCTTCACGACCTCGCGATACGGGAGGCGCACCTCAGCGAGCGTGGTCCGCCCGAACATCACGTCGAGCTTCGAGTAGCCGAAGACGAACGAGTCGTTCTGGTCGATCAGCGTGACGGCCACCTGGTCGGCCACCGCCTCGGAGAGCATCGTCGCCAGCTCGAGGCCGCCGAAGCCTGCTCCCAGGATCGCGACGCGGAGCGGCGGCATCAGAGCGGGATGTTGCCGTGCTTGCGCGGTGGCCGGGCCTCGCGCTTCGTGATCGACGTGCGCAAGGCGTCGATCAGCACCGGCCGCGTCCGGCGCGGCTCGATCACCTCGTCGACGTAGCCCCGCTCGGCGGCGCTGTAGGGGTTCGCGAACCGCTCCTTGTACTCGGCAATCAGCTCGGCACGGCGCGCGTCGGGGTCGTCGGCCTCGGCCAGCTCGTGCCGGAAGATGATGTTGACGGCGCCCTCCGGCCCCATCACGGCCACCTCGGCGCTCGGCCAGGCGAAGTTGAAGTCGGCGCGTACGTGCTTCGAGCTCATCACGTCGTAGGCACCGCCGTAGGCCTTGCGCGTGATCACCGTCAGCTTCGGCACGGTCGCCTCGCAGTACGCGTAGAGCAGCTTGGCGCCGTGACGGATGATCCCGCCCCACTCCTGCGCCGTTCCGGGCAGGAAGCCCGGGACGTCGACGAAGGTGACGAGCGGGATGTTGAACGCGTCGCAGGTGCGGACGAAGCGGGCTGCCTTCTCGGAGGAGCTGATGTCGAGCACGCCGGCGAGCGCCTTGGGCTGGTTCCCCACGATGCCGACGCTCTGGCCTCCGAGCCGCGCGAAGCCGCAGACGATGTTCTCTGCATAGAGCGGCTGGATCTCGAGGAACTCACCGTCGTCGACGACCGCCGAGATGACACGCTTCATGTCGTACGGCTTCGTCGGCTCGTCGGGCACGAGGTCGTCGAGCTCGGCGGCCTCCCGCTCGATCGGATCGGTCGGCTCGTCGAAGGGCGCCGGGTGCGCGTTCGACTGCGGCAGGAAGCTGAGGAGATAACGCGCATCCTCGAGCGCGGACGCCTCGTCGGGCGCGGTCAGATGTGCGACGCCGGACTTCGACGCGTGGGTGACCGCGCCGCCGAGCTCCTCGAAGGTCACCTCTTCGCCCGTGACGGTCTTCACGACGTCGGGCCCGGTGATGAACATGTACGACGACCCTTCGACCATCAGCACGAAGTCGGTCATCGCGGGCGAGTAAACGGCACCGCCGGCGCAGGGGCCCATCACCAGCGAGATCTGCGGGATCACCCCGGAGCTCTGCACGTTGCGCCAGAAGATCTCCGCATAGCCGGCCAGCGACACGACGCCCTCCTGGATCCGGGCGCCGCCCGAGTCGTTGATCCCGACGAGCGGGCAGCCGTACTTGGCCGCCATGTCCATCACCTTGCAGATCTTCTCGGCGAACACCTCGCTCAGCGAGCCGCCGAACACCGTGAAGTCCTGGCTGAACACGAACACACGCCGTCCGAAGATCGTCCCGTAGCCGGTGACGACGGCGTCGCCGTAGGGCCGGCGCTCGAGCATCCCGAAGTTCGGTTCGCGGTGGCGGACGAAGCGGTCGAGCTCGACGAACGACCCGGGATCGCAGAGCTGCTCGGCACGCTCGCGCGCGAGCAGCTTGCCCTCGGCGCGATGCTTCTCGACCGATTTCGGCGACCCGGCGTGCCGCGCCTCGTCGCGCAACTCGGCGAGCCACTGCAGCTTCTCGGCGGTGGAGTCGTGCCCGCGCTTCTCCGTCTGGGCCATCGAGCCCAGCGTATAGCGCAACGGCGCGTAGAGTCCTCGCATGGAGCCGGTCGACCGCGCCACCGTGTGGCCCTACGACGAGCACGGCGAGCCCGGCGAATTCGTGTACCAGCGCTACGCCCACCCGACGGGCGCCTCGGCGGAGCGGGCGCTCGGTCTGCTCGAAGGCGGAGAGGCACTCCTCTATGCGTCCGGGACCTCCGCGGTCACGGCGTGCCTCTTCGCGTTCTGCCGGCCCGGCATGACGATCGCACTGGCCGCCGGGTCCTACTTCGGGACGGGCGTGACCATGGCGCAGTTCGCGCCGTGGGGGCTGAACGTCGTCGAGTTCGACCAGTCGGGCCAGCCGCCCGCGGAGGCCGACTTGTTATGGCTCGAGGCGCCCGCGAATCCGCTCCTGACCCTGCCCGACTGGGAGGCGGTGCGCGCGCACTCCGCTCTCGTGGTCTGCGACGCGACGGTCTCCACGCCCGTGTTCCTACGGGCACTCGACGAGGGAGCCGACGTCGTTCTGCACTCCGCCACGAAGTACCTCACGGGCCACAGCAACGCGATGCTCGGGGCCACGGTGACGCGCGACCCTGCGCGGACGAAGGCCCTCTACGACGTACGGCTGCGGCTCGGCCTGGCCGCCTCGCCGGATGCCGCCGCCGCGCTGCTGTACGGGCTCGAGACACTCGAGCTGCGCGTGCGCCGCCAGACCGAGACGGCGCGCGTCCTGGCGGCCCGGCTGGAAGCGCACCCCGCAGTTCTGCGCGTTCGCTACCCGGGCTTCGGCGGGCTCGTCGTGTTCGACGTCGCGGACGACGACGCGCGCGCCGTCGAGACCGCGACCGAACTGATCAAGAACCAGACGTCGCTCGGCGGGGTCAAATCGTCGATGGAGAGCCGCTGGCGGTGGGAGGGCGACCGCATCCCGCGCGGCCTGCTGCGCCTCTCGGTCGGTCTCGAGGACGCTGACGACCTCTGGGCCGACCTAGCCGCAGCGCTCGATCGACTGCCTGTCAGCTGACCGTCGATGGGGTGCTGGCCCCCTTGACGGCGGCGGCCGGATGACGGAGAACCGCTTGATGGACGGAATGCGGGCCTTTCTCCTCGCCGGCGACGACGAGCGCCGCGCGATCGAACGCGAGCTGCACGACGGCGCGCAGCAGCAACTCGTGGCGATCGCCGTCAACCTGCAGATCGCCCGAGGCCTGGTCGAGTCGGATCCGCCGTCTGCCCTGCGCCTCATCGACGACGTGCGGGCCGGCATCGCGGACACACTCGACGAGCTTCGCGGGCTGGCGCAGCGCATTCATCCGCCGCTCCTCGACACGCAAGGCCTCGTGGCGGCACTGCGCATGGCGGCAGCAGCAGCGCCGATCCCGACCCGGGTCGAGGGAGCCGTCGAGGGCACCGTGCCCCCGGAGGTGGCGATGACGGTCTACCGGTCGTGCGTCGCAACGCTCGCAGCGGCCCACGGCGAGGGCGACGCGGCGGTCGCCGTCGCGGCAAGAGACGGCGTGCTCGAGTTCGAGGTCCGCCTGTCCGGGGCGCGCATAGCGCCGGCCTCCCTCGGCCTCGACGTCTGGCGGGTCGAGGGCCTCGGCGGCACGCTCACCGTGACTCCGGATCACACCGTGGGGCGACTGCCCCTCACCTCATGAGCCGCCCTCGGCGAGATACAGGATGACGGCCTTCACCCGTTTGTGGATCGAGGTCTCCCACCCGAGCCCCAGCTTGAGGAAGATCGAGTGAATCACCTTCTCCACCGAGCGCTCGGTGAGGAAGAGCGTCGCGGCGATCGCAGCGTTGTTCTTGCCGGAGGCCATCTCCCGGAGCACGTCCTGCTCGCGCGGTGTCAGATCGTGGAGCTGGGACTGCTCGGCGCGGGCGTTCTCCGCGACGAGCGCCTCCACCACCTTCGGATCCACCACCGAGCCGCCGTCGGCGACCGTCCGGATCGCCTCGACGAGCTGCTCGACATCCGCCACCCGCTCCTTCAGCAGGTACGCACGGCCCGCCGTCCCGCGTTCGAGGAGCGCCAGCGCGTAGCGGGGCTCGGCGTACTGGCTCAGGACCACGACCCCGAGCTCCGGCTGCGACTCGCGCAGCTCCGCTGCCGCGCGGATGCCCTCGTCGGTGTTCGTCGGCGGCATCCGGATGTCGGTGACGACGACGTCCGGCCGCTCCGCCTCGACCGCTGCGAGCAGCGCGTCCAGGTCGCCGCATGCTGCGGCGACGTCGACCTCCGGATGCGCCTCGAGCAGGCGCCGCGTGCCCTCGCGGACGAGGTAGTGATCTTCGGCGAGCACGACACGGAGGGGCATCGAGAAAGCTTAGGTCGCGACGGCCGATGACGCAGCCCCTCGTCCTGATCGTCGACGACAACGAGCTGAACCGGAAGCTCGCGCGGGACGTGCTCCGGGCATCCGGGCTCGACACGGTCGAGGCGGCGGGCGGCGAAGAGGCGATCCAGCTGGCCCGCGCGCGGCGGCCGGACGTGATCCTGCTGGACCTCCGCCTCCCCGACCTGGACGGCAGCGAAGCACTGCAGCGCCTGCGAGCCGAGCCTGCGACCGCCCACATCCCGGTCGTGGCCGTGACCGCGCTGTCCGGCGCCCGCGCGGCGCTCCTCGAGGCCGGCTTCGACGGCTACATCGAGAAGCCGATCGACGCGGTCGCCTTCCCGCACCAGATCCGGAGCTTCACCACCGCCGGGGAGGCTGGCACCCCCGACGACCGGGAGGGAAGCACCCTGGACGGCCCTCGTCACGCCTGACACGATCGTTGGGATCCGACGATCGAAGGAGGCGAACGGGATGAGAAAGCTCGTGTACCTGGCTGCATTCGCAGCGCTCGCAGTGGCGCTCCAGACCGGCGGCGGAGGATCCGCGACCGCCTCGACCGCGGACTCGGCGACCCAGCGGGAGGCCGATCTCTACCAGATCGAGCAGATCGAGGTGAAGTTCCACCGGGCAACGTCGCATCACGACATCAATCTCATGATGTCGATCTGGGCGCCGGGCGCCGTCTTCGACATCGATCAGCAGACGCTCACCGGCAAGGCCCAGATCCGGCACTGGTTCTTGACCGAGAACAAGGCGTTCATGCCGACCCACCACTGGGAGTCGGACACTCCGTCCTACAAGATCAAGGTCGCCCTGAACGGCGACAAGGCGACGATGTACTTCGAGTGCCACTACATCGACCCGAAGACGGGGATGGTCGTCGCGGCGGCCGGCGTGACCCACACGCTGCAGAAGCTCAACGGGCAGTGGCTGATCACGAACTCGGCCGGATCGACCGCGACGCTCAGCCCATAGCCTCGTCGTGGCTGCGCAGCCCGACGTGGTCGCAGCGCCGTCCACCGGCGGAAGGTGGGCGGCGCTCGGCAGGCTGAAGAGCCTGTTCGCGGGCGTCGTCGCGCACGCGCCGGTCAAGGTCCGCACGAAGCTGCTCGTCGCGTTCCTCGCGATCGCGGCACTGCTCGTGCTCGTGAGCGCGCTCGGCCTGCAGGTGCTGGGACAGTCGAATGCGCGGGTCGAGCGGCTCGGCGCCCTGCAGCTCCGCTCGTCCCAGTATCAAACGCTCGCGGCGACCGCCGCCGACCTGCAGGAGGTGCTCACCGTGCGCCAGGCCGGGACGGCGACGTTGACGCCCTACACCGGCGGGAAGGCGCTGCAGGGCGGGCAGCAATGGCTGCTCGCGGACCGCGAGCTTGCCAATGTCCTCTCCCAGGTCGAAGTCACGGGCTACGAGAAGAACTTCGGATTCGTCCCGCCGCCCGCGGAGGAACGCGTCCTGCGCCGGATCCACGCCGACTACCGGACGGTTCTGCGCGCGGTCGACCGGATCATCGTGCTCGACGGCCAGGGCGTGGCGGGGAACAAGGCCGCGCTGCCGTACGTGCGGTCGGCGCGCACGGCCGGCGACCAACTGTGGATCTCGGCCACGAATCTCGCCTACCAGACGAGCGCCGAGACGCAGGCGCTCGTCAGGACGAATCGCAGCGCCTACACCCGTTCGCGAGATCTTCTGGTCGCCGTGAGCGCGGCGAGCGTCGCGCTCGCGCTCGCGCTCGGGCTCGTTCTCTCCTGGTCGTTGATCGACCCGATCCAGCGCACGGAAGCGCGGCTCGCACAGATCGCAGCCGGTGAATTCTCGGGACGGCTCGACGTGCCCAACCGGGACGAGCTCGGCTCGCTCGCCGCCAACGTGAACAGGATGAACGACGAGCTCCGGCGGCTGTACGGCGAGCTGGAGACCGCGAGCAGGCACAAGAGCGAGTTCCTCGCGAACATGTCGCACGAGCTGCGGACCCCGTTGAACGCGATCATCGGCTTCTCGCAGGTGCTGCGGCAGCAGCTCTTCGGCGAGGTCAACGAGAAGCAGGCGGAATACCTCGAAGACATCCTCTCGTCGGGCAACCACCTCCTGTCCCTGATCAACGACGTACTCGATCTCTCGAAGGTCGAGGCCGGGCAGGTCGCGCTGGAGATCGCGGACTTCTCGCTGCGTGAAGCGCTCGAGCGCGGCGTCGTGATGGTGCGCGAGCGCGCAACGAGAAACGGTGTCCGGCTCGCACTCGAACTGGCCCCGGACGTCGATCTCGTCCGCGGTGACGAGCGGCGCCTGCGCCAGGTCGTCTTCAACCTCCTCTCGAACGCGGTCAAGTTCACGCCTGCCGGCGGCAGCGTCGCCGTCGCGACTGCGCGGGTCGACGGCGAGGTGAACGTCTCGGTGACCGACACCGGCCCGGGCATCGCACCGGCCGACCGGGAGCGGATCTTCGAGGAGTTCCAGCAGACGGACGTCGGCGTCGGCCAGCGGGAGGGCACCGGCCTCGGCCTGGCGCTCTCGAAGCGCCTGGTCGAATTGCACGGCGGTCGGATCTGGGTCGAGAGCGAGGCCGGTCACGGCAGCCGCTTCGTGTTCACGATGCCGCTCGCAGAGGCTCGGTCATGAGCCGCGAGACGATCCTCGTCGTCGAGGACAACGAGAAGAACATGAAGCTCTTTCGCGACGTCCTGCAGGCGACCGGGTACGCCACGCTCGAGGCGAGAACAGGCGAGGACGCGGTCGAGCTCGCCGTCTCGCGCTCGCCGGAACTGGTGCTGATGGACGTGCAGCTCCCGGGCATCGACGGCATCGAAGCGCTCGCGCTGCTGCGAGCCGACGGGCGAACCGCCGCGATCCCGGTGCTCGCGCTGACGGCGCAGGCGATGCAGGGCGACCGCGAGCGGTTCCTCGAGGCCGGCTTCGACGGCTACATCTCGAAGCCGGTGGACGTGGCCGACTTCCTTCGGACGGTTGAAGCGCACTTCTCCCGTGACTGAGCGGCCGGCCAGGATCCTCGTCGTCGACGACGTGCCGGAGAACGTCCGCCTGCTCGAGGCGGTGCTCACGCCGCACGGGTACGACGTGCTCACCGCCGGCGACGGCATCGCCGCGCTCGAGCTCGTCGAGTCGGACCAGCCCGACCTGCTTCTGCTCGACGTGATGATGCCGGGCCTGGACGGCTACGCCGTCTGCACCAGGCTTCGCGAGGGCGAGGAGACGGCGGTGCTGCCGGTGATCATGGTGACGTCGAGCATCGGCCAGGAGAAGACGAGGGCGATCCAGGCCGGGGCCGACGACTTCATCCCCAAGCCGTTCAATCACGAGGAGCTCCTCACACGGGTTCGGTCGCTGCTGCGGATCAAGCGGTATCACGACACGATCAAGGCGCAGGCCGAGGAGCTCGCGGAGCTGAACCGCACGCTCGAGGACCGGGTCGCGACCCAGGTCGCAGAGCTCGGTCGGCTCCGGGGCCTCCGGCGCTTCCTCTCGCCCCAGCTCGCCGATGCGATCGTCTCCTCCGGCGACGAGACGATCCTCCGCAGCCACCGCCGGCAGGTCGCGATGTTCTTCGCCGATCTCCGCGGCTGGACGAGGTTCGTCGACGCGGTCGAGCCGGAGGAGCTGATGCGCGTGCTGCACGAGTTCCACGATGTGGTCGGAGGCCTGGTGAAGCGCTTCGATGCGACCGTCGGCTTCCTCGAGGGAGACGGCGTCCAGCTGTTCTTCAACGACCCGATCGAGATCCCGGACGCGCCTCTTCGCGCCGTTTCGCTCGGCTGTGCCCTGCGCGAGGAGATGGCCCGCCTGACCCCGGTGTGGCGGAAGCGCGGCTACGAGCTGGAGCTCGGGATCGGCATCGCCCTCGGCTTCGCAACCTGTGGCGAGGTGGGCTTCGAGGGCCGGTCGGACTACGCCGCGATCGGCTCGGTCACGAACCTGGCCTCGCGCCTCGCCGACGAGGCGACCGGCGGGCAGATCCTGATCTCACAACGGCTCCAGGCCGAGATCGAGGACTCCGTCGAGGCGGAGCCGGCCGGTGAGTTCACCCTCAAGGGGTTCGCGCGCCCGGTCGCCGCCTTCGACGTCGTGGCCGTCCGGGCGCCCGGGGCCTGAGAGCCGGAGGAGGGACTCGAACCCACGCACTCCCGATTACAAATCGGGTGCTCTACCAACTGAGCTACTCCGGCGCTGCGCCGGACATGGTACGCCGACCTACTGCAGGACCTGGCGACCTTCCTGGTGCATGAGGATCTTGCGCTTCACCCGCTGCAGGGCGTTGTCGATCGTCTTGGTGTCGCAGCCGAGCCCCTCGGCCATCTGCTCGTAGGACGCGCCTTCGAGGTAGAGGCGCAGCGCGTCGGACTCGAGCGGTGAGAGCGTCGTCGAGAGGCAGCCGACGAGCGACTGCAGCTCCTCCGTCGAGATCACGCACACCGACGGGTCGTTGACGTTCGGGCCGGGCAGTGCGTCGCCGAGCGTGCAGTCGTCGCCCTCCTGGCCGGCGGGGGTGTGACTGAACGAGACGTAGGTGTTCAGGGGCGCATGCTTGAACCGGGTCGCGGTCTTGATCGCGGTGATGATCTGCCGCGTCACGCAGAGCTCGGCGAACGAGCGGAACGAGGTCTCCTTGTCGGGGCGAAAGTCGCGCACCGCCTTGTAGAGCCCGACCAGGCCCTCCTGGATCAGGTCCTCCGAGTCGCCGCCGGCGAGGAAGTACGAGCTCGCCTTCAGGCGGACGAACGACGTGTACCGCCGCATCAGCTGATCCATGGCGACGGTCGACCCGTTGCGGGCCTTCAGGACGAGCTGCAGATCCTCAAGTTCTCGTTGAGCCTTCTGCGGTGACTTGTGAGCGACAGCGGTGCGGACGGCCACGACGAATACCCCCGGTATTTGGGATGTTTTCCGGTGAGCCTTCCACTACGCACCGCCGAAGTCTCACCCTGAGGTTGAGGTGAATCTAGCAAGGACCTGCAGGGAGCACAAGCCCCAATTGCACGTGGACCCGGTTACTCGCCCCGGCGGAGCCGTTCCAGGCGGGCGCGCGTCTCGGGGTCGAGCTTCCCGGCGAGCCCCTCGGGCCGCTCGTCGCGGTGCTCGGCGGGGCGGAAGTCCCGGAAGAAGGTCTGGGACGAGAGCTTGGCGACGTTGACGCCGGCAGCGGCGGCAACGGTCTGGTCGCTCGTCACGAGCAGCACCCGCGAGGCGTCCCGGTGCTCGGCCGCGAGCCGCTCGAGCAGCGTGTCGGCATGAGCGGCGAAGCGGACCTCGAGCGGTCCGCGCGTCGTGTCCTCGCCGACACCGTCGAAGACGACGACTCCACGTGCGCCGCGCACCGCGACGTAGCTCGCGAGCGCGTCGATCAGTTCTCGCGCTTCTGCGAACGGCCCGGCGTGGAGCAGGTTGTAGCCGTCGAAGAGATAGAGCTCAGCCACGCTGGCGGCGAGCTTCGTAGAGCAGCACCGCGGCGGCGACCGACACGTTCAGCGACTCCACCGCGCCCGCCAGCGGGATCGAGACGAGCGCGTCGCACGTGCGCCGGACGAGCGGCCGCAGTCCTTTCCCTTCCGCACCGAAGACGAGGGCCACCCCACCCGAGAGATCGGCGTCCCACATCGGTGTCGTCCCCTCGTCACCCGCGGCGCCGTAGATCCAGAGGTCGGCGCCCTTCACCTCCTCGAGATACCGGGCGAGGTTCGTGACGACGGCGACCGGCAGGTGCTCCACCGCGCCCGCCGACGAGCGAGCGACCGCCGGTGTGACGACCGCCGACCCGTGGGCCGGCACGATCACACCGGTCGCGCCTGCGCCCTCGGCGCTGCGGCACACCGCTCCGAGGTTGCGGGGATCGGTGACCCGGTCCAGCACCACGAGCAGCGGCCGCTCGGCCGCTGCGAGCTCATAGGCGTCGGCGTAGCGATAGGGCTCGACGAGGGCGAGGACGCCCTGGTGGTCACGGGTGTCCGCCCGCTCCGAGAGCTCCCGGTCGGCCTTCGGCTTCGGGCGGGCCTCGGCGAGCCACGGCTCTGCCTTGAGCGCCCGTTCCGTCGCCCAGACCTCCAGCACCTGGCGGTTGCCGCGCAGGGCCTCGCGAACGGCCCGGCGGCCGTAGACCAGGTCAGGCGTCACGACGCGGCGTAGGCTCGACGGAGCCGCCAGAAACTCGGGTCAGTACGTAGCCGCCGCGTGCTTCGTCGCGCATCTGCCAGCCGAGGGCGGCTAGCTCGTCCCGGAGCCGGTCGGCGGTCTCGAAATCCCGCTCTGCCCTTGCCGCGAGCCGGCGCTCCGCCAGCTCGACCACCTCCCCGGGCGCCTCGTCGCGCTCGGCGAGCGCTTCGAGCCCGAAGACCCGGAGGCCGCGCCGCAGGAGCTCCAGCTGCCCTGCAGAGGCCCATTCGTGCAGCACGGCGAGCGCTGCGGGCGTGTCGAAGTCGTCGTCCAGCAGGGCCGCGAATGGAGCCCAGCCGGCCTCGTCGTGGTCGGCGGCCAGAAGCGTGAAGGCGTTCCGCAGGGTGTCCCGCCTCGACGCAGCCTGCGCCATGGTCTCCGGCGAGAAGTCGATCGGCTTGCGCCAGGAGGCAGTCAGGAAGAAGACGAGCACCGCCTCCCGGCCCCATTCGTCGATCGTCTCGCGGATCGTCGCGACGTTCCCGACCGACTTCGACATCTTCTCGCCGGTGAATCGGAGCATGCCGTTGTGCGCCCAGATCTGCGCGAACGGATGCCCGAGCGCACGCGACTGGGCAACCTCGTTCTCGTGGTGCGGGAAGACGAGGTCGAGCCCGCCGCCGTGAATCTCGAAGACCGGGCCGAAGATGTCCTCCGCCATCGCAGAGCACTCGATGTGCCAGCCCGGCCTCCCGCGCCCCCAGGGAGCGTCCCACCAGGTGTCCTCGGTGGCCGGCTTGTTCGCCTTCCAGAGCGCGAAGTCGCGCGGATCCTCCTTGAGCTCGCTCGGCTCCTCGCCCTGCTCGACCTGGTCGGGCTTCTGACCCGAGAGCCTGCCGTAGTCCGGGAAGCTCGCGACCCGGAAATAGACGTCGCCCCCCGACGCGTACGCGTGACCGGACTCGATCAGCTCCTCGATGAAGTGGACGATCTGAGGCACACACTCGGTCGCCCTGGGGAGCCGGTCAGGCATGCCGAGGCCGAGGTCACTCGTGTCCTCGAGGTACCACTCCGTCGCTCGGGCGGCGAGCTCGGCGCTCGCGCCGGGCGCTGCGTCGTAGATCCTGTCGTTGATGTCCGTGATGTTGTGCACGAGCTGCGCGTCGTAGCCCGTCTCGCGGAGCCAGGAGCGCAGCCACATGCCGATGACGAACGGGCGCGCGTTCCCGATGTGCGCCCGCGCGTAGACGGTCGGACCGCAGACGTACATCCGGACCGGGCCGGGGGCTGCCGGGAGCTCGACGACCGAGCGGCTGTACGTGTCGTAGAGGCGCACGCTGCTCAGGGTAGTGCGCGCCGTAGTGCCTCGTCGCGGTGCAGCGCGCGCAGAACGGCCCAGAGCTCCGGCCCGCGCTCCCGTCCCGTCAACGCGACCCGCAGCGCCCGCAGGTTTCCCCCCACCGCCTTCAGCTCCCGGACGACGGTCCTCGCCTCGTCCTTGCTGAGGATGTCCGGAAGCGGCGACCGGAGCTCCGCGAACCGCTCGAGCGTCTCGGGACTGGCCGACGGCCCCCCGCCCGGTGGGTCGAGGACCGTGCGGGCGAGCGCGCGCGCCTCGACGAGGTCGTGAGCGCCGCGCAGGAGCGGCGCGGCCTCGACGGCCACCCCGGCCCGCTCGGCCAGCGCCTGGTCGTCGAGCTGCGCGAGCACGTCGACCGACAGGGAGCGGATGCGGTCGACGTCGAGGTGCACGTCGTGCCTCGGCAGGCCGAGCTCCTCGAAGTACGCGCGGACCGCCTCGGCCGGATAGCCGGCCTCGCGCAGCGACGCGATCGTCGTCCCTTCGGCTCGCTTGGACAGCTTCTTCCCGTCGGCGCCGACCAGGAGCCCGTGGTGGATCACCTCCGGCGGCGTCGAGCCGAGCGCCACGTGCAGCGCGCCGTGCAGCTCCTCGTTGGCGCGATGATCGGACCCGCGGATCACATGGGTGATCCCGAAGTCGATGTCGTCGACGACGCTCGCGAGGTGAAAGGTCGGCGACCCCTCGTCGCGCCACAGCATCACGCCCTCGAACCGCTGCGGCAGACCTGCCGCGCGCGCTGCCTCGAGGTGCCGCTCGGCGCGGTCGCTCTGCCGCACGGGGCCTTCGTCCCAGCGGATCCCGAGCCAGACGAGGTCGTCGAGGATCGCCTCCTCGCCCCCGGGCAGGTTGCGCGCGAGGTCGGTGTCGTCGATCCGCAGCAGCATCCAGTCGCCGAACCGCCGGTTCGCAACTGCGCTCATCGCGTTGCCGACGTGCAGCGTCCCGGTCGGGCTGGGGGCAAAACGCACGCGGGTCATGGTGCGACGTTAGTCGCAGCACGCGTCGCACGTCACGCGCCTCCCCCGTCTCGGGGACTCAGCCGAGCGCTCCCGGTTGCCGATGAACTCGCCATGCGCTCCGTGATCGGCCTCTGCGTCCTCGTGGGCAGCACCGTCGGCGGCTACGTGCCTGTGCTCTGGGGCAGCTCGAGCTTCTCCGTCACCTCCCTGCTCTTCGGAGCCGTGGGCGGGATCGCGGGCATCTGGGTCGGCATCCGCCTCTCGACCTGACGCACTGTCCGACCGGCAGACTTCGCCGCTGTGACGGCAATCGTCAGCGGCGCACGCCGAGCAATCGGCTACTTACGGGCGCGACCGCGCCTGCTGCTGGGCCTGCAACTGCTGCTCGTCACCGCGACCCTCGCGTTTTGCATCTGGGCCGTCCGTAGCCAGTGGGCGAAGGCAGGCCCGCTGCTCGAGCATGCACGGCCGGGCTACCTCGCGCTCGGCTTCGCGACGGTCGCCGCCTACTACCTCGTCTTCATCCTCGGCTGGATGCGGATCCTCGAGGCCTGGGACATCAGGATCCCGTACCGCATCGCCCTCCAGTCCGAGATGATCTCCATGCTCGCGAAGTACATCCCCGGTGCGGTCTGGACGCCGGCGGCGCGGACGCTCGCGCTGCGGCGTTCGGCGGGCGTGACCGACACACCGGCCGTTCTGGCGTCGATCCTCGTCGAAGCCGGGCTGTCTGCGATCTCCGGCGTGATCGTCTTCGTCGTGAGCCTGGCCTGGGTGCGTGGCGTCGACGCGCCTCTGCTGCCGCTCGTCGGGTTTGCACTCCTCCTGGCACTGGCACTGCATCCGCGCGTGTTCCGCCCGCTGGCCGAGCGCCTGCTGCGGCCGTTCGGGGCGGAGACGATCGAACCGGTGCCGTTCTCCCAGACGATCACGCTGCTCCTCTTCTACTGCGGCACGTGGCTGATCGCGGGCGCGGCGGTCTACTTCATGCTGCGGAGCCTCGGCACCGACGTCGGGCTCGCGACGATTCCCTTTCTCGGCGGCGTCTCGGCGGTCGGCGCCATCGTCGCAGTGCTCGCGGTCTTCGTGCCGTCGGGCCTCGGCGCGCGGGAGGCGTCGATGTACGGCTTGCTGCTCGCGGTCACCACCTCCGGCCCGGCTCTGGGCGTGACCGTCCTGAACCGGCTCGCCATCACCCTGATCGAGGTGCTCCTGTTCGGAGCCGGTCTCCTCTCGTGGCGCCTGACACGCAACGAGCGGGCCGCCGCGACCTCGACATCGACCTCGACGTCGTGAGAATCGTCGAGCTGGACGCGGCGGCCGTCGAGGCGCACCTCGACGAACTGGCGCAACTGCTGCTCGACGCGCACGCGTCGAACATGGCGCTCGGCCTCGCTCCGGGACTGACGCGTGAGCGTGCGGCGGACGCCTACCGGCACACGGCCGAGCGGCTCGCCCCCGGTGAGCGCATCCTGCTCGGGGCCCTCGAGGGCAGCGAGCTGGTCGGCGCAGTTCACCTCGCGCGCGCCGCTGCGGAGAACGGGCGCCAGCGCGCCGAGATCCAGCGGCTCGTGGTCAGATCGGGCAGCCGCGGCCGCGGCGTCGGCCGGATGCTGATGGAGGCCGCGATCGGAGAAGCCCGCCGGCTCGGTCTGAGGCTGCTCTGGCTGATGACGCACGACGGATCGGCGGCCGACCTGATCTACGAACGGCTCGGCTGGACGCGCCTCGGCGTGATCCCCGCCTATTCGACGCTGCCCGACGGGTCGATCACGGGGAACGCCTACTACTACCTCGAGCTCGACTGAGCCCGCGTGCCCGGGAGGGGCGCCCGCGGGCGCCCCTCCCGACACACCATCCGGTTCGGCTAGCCGACGGCCAGGGCGTTCAGGTACGGCGTACCGAAGTACGAGCTGTAGATCCAGTTCTTCGTCCGTGAGCTGACGAAGTAGCTGTTGGTCGGGATCAGGTACGGCACCACCGGCGCGTACTTGACCATCAGCTCCTGATCGAGCTTCGCGTATGCGGCGGCGCGAGGCGCACCGGAGAGCGAAGCGGCGTGATCGAGCTGTGCGTCGTAGGACGCATTGTCGAAGTAGGTGTAGTCGTTGTTGTTCGAAGCCTGGATCTTGCGGCCGTCGAACAGCACGTTGAAGTAGTCGTACGGGTCGAAGTAGTCGGCGCACCAGCCGCCGTTGGTGACGAAGTTGTAGTTCGTCCCCTTGGTCTGGATCACCTGGTAGTAGGTGGTCGCCGGCGTCGGGACGTCGTTGATCTTGAACCCGACCTGCTTGAGGTTGTACTCGGCGACCTGTGCACGGTTCGTCGAGTAGGAGCTCGTGGTGTGCACGACGTTGAGCGTCGGAGCAGAGGCGATCGCCGAGCCACCGACCTGCTTGGCCTTCGTGATGTCTGCGCCCTTGATCGCATACACGTTGAAAGCGTGATAGCCCGGGATGCCGGGGACCAGGATCTGGTCCGTCCGCTTGCCGGCATATGCGCCGAGCAGGCGAACCTGGGCCGGGCGGTCGATCGCCCAGTTGACGGCCTTGCGCAGGCTGACGTCGTTGAACGGCGCACGGGCGGTGTTCATGCCCATGTAGTTCACGCACGACGTCGCGCCGACGAAGAAGCGGCCCTTGTTGACGCCGTATTGCTTACCGAGGTCTGCGGTCGCGGTCGGCGGAACACCGATCATGTCGATGTCGGCCTGTCCCGCCTTCACCTGCAGCAGGGACTGATCGACGTTCACGTTGGGGGTGAACACGATCTGGTCCGGGTTGGCCGGGCGGTCGCCCTTGTAGTACGGGTTCCGCTTCAGCACGGTGCTGCGGCCCGGGTCGCGGCTCGAGATGTAGTACGGGCCGGCTGCCGGATAGGTGTTCAGACCGTCGGCCGAGTACGCCATGTTCGGCTTCACGGCCGTGAACCACTGCATCGAGAGGATCGAGACGAAGGTCGCGTTCGGCTTCGTCAGCGTGAACGACAGCTTCTGGCCACTCGCCTTGATGCCGGAGATGTGCTGCGTCTTGCCGGCGAGGAACGCCGTGCCGCCGGCAATCGTGTCCTGCAGGTTCAGGTTGACGCCGAGCGGCGAGCCCATCTTCGGGCTCAGGATCCGCTCCCAGGACCGCTGGTAGGCCGCAGCAGTGACCGGCGAACCGTCACTGAACTTCAGGCCCGAACGGATCGTGAACGTGTAGGTCTTCCCGTCCTTCGAGACGATCGGGAAGGCCGTCGCGGCCTGTGGATAGAGCTGGCTGCCTGCCGCGCCCGACTTCTCCGGGAAGCTCACGAGCTGCATCGCAGTCGTGAAGAGCATCGACCAGTCGTCGGTGCGGTAGGCGAGCTGCGGATCGACGAAGTCGAAGTCCGAGGTGTTTTCGTTAACCCGCAACGTGCCGCCCTTGGTGACGCCCGCCTTGCCCGTCCGCTGGGTCGCCGACGTGGCGGCCCCCACGGTCGTGGCGGCAACGAGCAACGCAACTCCCATAACAAGCATGAACAGGGAGAGCATCTGCTTCCTGCGCATCAATACTCCTTCCGCATGGCTGATGAAGATTCGAGCAAGGAGCGAAGACGGCCTGCCGGCGGAAAAGTCTGAACCTATTGGGCCTTGCGATTTGTCCCTCGCCCGGCGGAGATATGCCGGTCAGGTCGGGACGGGGCCGCGGTCACCCGCATCCACCGCGAAGCCGATGAACCGCTCCAGCACCTCGCTCGCCCGGCGCTCGCGATTCCAGGCGAGGCCGATCAGCCTCGGCGGCTGGCCCTCGAGCGTCAGCATGCGCAGGCGTCCCTTGGCGCACGCCTCGAGATCCGCCTCGACGGCCAGTCGCGGCACGAGGCCGCAGCCGAGCCCTGCAGCTGCGAGCGTGAGCACCGAGCGATAGTCGGCGAGGCGGCTGACGATCCTGAGCTGTGCGCCCGCCGCCGCCAGCGAGCCCTCGATGAAGCTCTGAGAGCGGCACCGCTCGTAGGTGACGAGCGGAACATGAGAGATGTCCTGCGCGGTCGCCGGGCGCCGGAGACCGGCGAGCGGATGGTCCTGGCGCACGACGATCGTCCACGGGTCGCGGAGCACCTCGATCGTCTCGAGCTCCGGTCGCGCGATCGGCAGGAGCACGAAGGCGACATCGAGCTCGCCGGCGACGAGCAGGTCGACGAGATGCTCGATGTCTGCATCCTCCCTGAGCGAGGCCTCGACCGGAGCGGGCTCCTGCAGGAGCCGTCGAAAGAGCCCCGGCAGCAGCGTCTGCGAGACGCTCTGGAACGTGCCGATGCGCAGAACGGGTGCCCCGTCGTCCCGCACACTGTTCAGATCGGCGCGCGCGGCGCTCAGGCGTGCGGTGATCGCCTTCGCGTGGTCGAGCAGCAGCTGCCCTTCGGGGGTGATGGCGACCTTGCGCGATCCACGCAGCCGGGTCACGAGCCGCGCCCCTACGAGACGTTCGAGCGTTGCGATCTGCCCGCTGATCGCAGACTGGCTGTAGCCCATGCGCGCGCCGGCGCCGCTGAACGAACCTTCCTTGGCGATCGCCTCGAGCGCAGCCAGATGACGGAGCTCCACGCCGTGCCACGAGCTGCCGTTTCCCTCCATGGGACGTTCGACGGACGAATCGCGCCGCGGTTGAGGAGTTATCTGCAGTCTCGATCTAGGTGCAGGTATCTGCAGTCTCGATCTAGCTGCAGGGGGGTGAGGCCGTCGAGGAGGAAGAGGAGATTTCTCGACGGCCCCACCTTGGGTCCCGTTCAAGCCGAATCAACAGTTGCGCACACGGGCGCGATGAGCAACGCGAGGCTGCGATAACCCAACGGCGAGATTCAGCGAACGGCGAGCCGGCGCAGCGCGCTGACGAGATCGCTGAGCTCGGCGCCTCGTGCGGTCAGGCGATACTCCGCGCGCGGCGGCCGCGCTTCGACGACATGCCGCTCGAGGATCCCGGCCTGCTCGAGCTCCGCGAGGCGTGCAGTCAACGTCGCCGGCGGGATCGTGCCGAGGCTCTGCATGAACTCGCCGAAGCGGACTGCGCCGCTGTGCGAGGCCCAGATGATCGAGACCGTCCAGCGCCGCTCGAGGAGGTCTGCCGCGCGGCGGACCTCCTCGGGAATCGGCGTGCAGCTACGGCAGCGCATGCTCGTGCGCCGGCTCGAGGGCGAGAGCGAGCACCTCGCTGAGCGTCATCACCGGATGGAACGACAGCTCGGCCTTCACATCCTCGGGGATGTCCTCGAGGTCGGCGCGGTTGCGCTCCGGGATGATCACGTCGGTGAGCCCCGCCGCATGGGCGGCGAGCGCCTTCTGCTTGAGGCCGCCAATGGGCAGCACGCGGCCCTGGAGCGTGACCTCGCCCGTCATGCCCACCGTCGGCTTGACCGATCGCCCCGAGAGGAGCGACGCGATCGCCGTCGTCATCGTGATGCCGGCGCTCGGGCCGTCCTTGGGAATCGCCCCCGCGGGGACGTGCAGGTGGAACGACCGGTCGTCGAACGTGTCGCCGTCGATCCCGAGCTCATCCGCGTGTGAGCGCACGTACGAGAGCGCGATGTGGGCGGACTCCTTCATCACGTCGCCGAGCTGGCCGGTGAGCACGAGCCCGTCCTTCCCCTTCATCGAGGTCGCCTCGACGAACAGCACGTCGCCGCCGGTGCCGGTCACGGCAAGCCCGGTGGCCACGCCCGGGACGGCCGTGCGCTCCGCGGACTCCTGGTAGAAGCGCTGGCGGCCCAGTGCGTCGCGCACGAGCTCCTCGTCGACGGCGACCGGCGCCTCGAGCTTCCCGGACACGATTCGCGTCGCCGTCTTTCGCAAAAGCTTCCCGAGCTCGCGCTCGAGCTGCCGTACGCCGGCCTCCCGCGTGTACTGGCTCGCGATCGTCGCCAGGACCGCGTCGGCGACTGCGACCTCCTCCTCACGCAGGCCGTTACGCTCGCACTGGCGCGGCCACAGATAGTCGCGTGCGATCGCGACCTTCTCGTCCACCGTGTAGCCGTCGAACCGGATGATCTCCATCCGGTCGAGCAGCGGGCCGGGAATCGTGTCGGCCACGTTCGCGGTCGCGATGAACACCACCTGGGACAGGTCGAGCTCGACGTCGAGGTAGTGATCGCGGAACGAATGGTTCTGCGCCGGATCGAGCACCTCGAGCAGTGCCGCGGACGGGTCGCCGCGCCAGTCGGCGCCCACCTTGTCCACCTCGTCGAGCAGGATCACCGGGTTCATCGTCTTCGCGTCGCGCAGCGCGCGCACGAGCCGGCCCGGCATGGAGCCGATGTATGTGCGCCGGTGCCCGCGGATCTCCGCCTCGTCGTGCACGCCGCCGAGCGACATGCGCACGAATTCGCGGTTCAACGCACGCGCGATCGATTCACCGATCGAGGTCTTGCCGGTGCCGGGAGGCCCGATCAGGGTGAGAATCGCACCTGAGCGCTTGTCCTCCTCGATGCCGCGGTCCTGCCTGAGCTTGCGCACCGCGAGGTACTCGACGATGCGGTCCTTCACGTCCTGCAGGCCTGCGTGATCCGAATCGAGCACCTCGCGCGCATGCTCGGGGTCGAGCCGCTCCTCGGAACGCTTGCCCCACGGCACCGCGAGCAGCCAGTCGAGGTACGTCCGGATCATCTGCGACTCGCCGCTCTGATCGCCCATGCGCTCGAGCCGGCCGACCTCGCGCTCCGCCTGCTCGCGCACCTCTTCCGGCAGGCCGGCCTCCGCGATCTTCGTGCGGTACTCGTCGACGGCAGACGCGTCGTCCTCGCCGAGCTCCTTGCGGATCGAGTCCATCTGGCGGCGGAGGATGTATTCGCGCTGCTGCTTCTGCGCGCCCGACTCGACGTCGTCGCGGATGCGCCTGCGAACCTGCAGCTCGGCGAGACGCTCGCGCTGCAGTCGAAGCGCAAGCTCGAGACGCTCGACCACGTCGATCTTCCCGAGCAACTCGCTCTTCTCCGCGAACGACACATCGGGCGCATACGCGGTGGTGTCCGCGAGCGCGCCTGCGCCGGTGATCGCGCGCACGAAGTCGTGGATCCGGGCGTCCGCGTCGCGCAGGTCGAGGATCTCCTCGATGACCGCGCGATATTCACGCTCGAGCTCGGCCGTCTGCGCCCGCGGCGGGTCCTCGTCCGGGCGCTCCTCGACCTCGACGCGCAGCCGGCCGTCGGACCCGGTGTGCGCCGCGCCCGCGATCCCGCGGTGCAGCCCCGCGAGCGTCGCCGCCCGCGCGCCGCCCGGCAGACGGACGACACTCGTCGCCTCTGCGACCGTTCCGACGTCCGCATAGTCGCCGTCGTGGACCGGGACCAGCAGGACCCGCTCGCCCTCGGCGACATCGACGGTCAGGGTCACCGACATGTTCGGGAAGACCACGGTGTCCTCCAGGGGAATCAGCAAGAGTTGTGACACGAAGGCTCCTTCATTCAATCGCTTCATTCAATCGCTTCATTCAATCGTTGATGGTACTTCAACGAATGAAGTAACTCTAGCGATTCCCTCCCGCCTGCCGCCTGCCTCTGGACGTCCTCGAACGGGTGATAGCGCTGTCCGCCCCTGCTGCCTACTGTCAGGGCATGCGGTTGCGGCAACCACCGCGCCTGGCGGCGCGCGCACTCGGCCCTGGCCTGGCCGCCTGCCTCGTGTTGGCGACGGCGGCCGGCATCGCCACGGCGAGCCCGGCCGCGTCCGCTCCGGCAAGCCGCCCGGCGGCGGCGAAGCTCACCCCGACCCTCTTCGCGCAGCTCTCGACCGGGATCGTGCTGATCCGGGGCTACGGCTGCGCAGGCGGCGCGTGGAAGGTGGAGGGAACCGGCTTCCTGGTCGGCTCTGGCGTCGTGATGACCGCCCGTCACGTCGTCGATCCACCCGCGAGCGAGAACGTCCGCGTCTGCCATGTGAAGGTCGACGTGGACGGCAAATGGGTCGCTGCGACCAAGACCGCCTGGTGGTACCGCGGGTCCGACCCGACCGGCCGCGGGACCGATCTCGCAACCCTGAAGCTTGCCTCACCCGCCAGCGCGTCCGACTACATCTTCGATTTCCGGAACAGCTCGGCCCCGGCCGGGACGAACCTGGCGATGATCGGTCATCCGCTCGGCACCGGGATCGCGCTCACCCAGGGCAAGCTGCTCGGCCGGATCCGCTCGCGCGGTGTCCCGTTGATGGTCATCCGGATGCTCGGCGCGCAAGGCTCCTCCGGGTCGCCGATCGTCGACAACGGCGGTCACGTCACCGGCGTCCTGCAGCTCGGGCTGGGGAACGGCGGCGAGACCTCGGGCGTCAGCCTCGGGATCGACCTGCCGAGCTGGTGGGGGTCCGGGCACAAGGTGCTGCTGACGCTCTGCAAGGCCTACCCGAACGGCGGCGTCCCCAGCTGCCCGGGCACGACGAAGCCGCCGCCCCCGCCGCCTCCTCCGCCCGCCTACAGCATCAGCAGCTGCTGGCTGCAGCCGCTCGGCGTCGGCAGCGCGCATCCCGAGACGGCGATCTCGACGGTCGCGGGAGCGGACGTGCTCGCCTCCGGCCCGGCGAACTGGCGGCTCTACTACCAGCTGTCCGTTCCGGCGCCGAGCGCGCTGGCGGCCACCCTGACCTTCAGCGAGCCGAACGGCACCGTCTTCGAGACCGACCCGGGCACCTGGGACAGCGGCATCTCCGACCTGTACTCCGACCTCGACTGGACGTTCCCGGACGGGAGCCTCTTCTTCCAGAACCCGACGCTGACCGGGGCCGGGCAGTGGACGGCGAAGCTGTCGCTCCCCAACGGCAGCACCTGCAGCGTCTCCTTCGCCGTCACGTGACCGTGAGCGACCGGGAGGTCGCGTAGGCTGGCCGCGTGAGGGAGCTACTTTTGGCTTGGTACAGCCAAAACGGGCGCGACCTGCCCTGGCGGCGAGACGACGGATCCGTACGCGATCCTGGTGTCAGCGAGGTGATGCTGCAGCAGACCCAGGTCGACCGCGTGCTCCCGCGCTGGCAGGCCTGGCTCGAGCGCTGGCCGACCGTCGGGTCGCTTGCCGCCGCCTCGCCGGCGGACGTGATCGTCGAATGGCAGGGGCTCGGTTACAACCGGCGCGCGGTGAGCCTGCACCGGGCCGCGCAGCACGTCGCAGCCCACGGCTGGCCGGCGGACCTGACCGAGCTGCCCGGCGTCGGCCCGTACACCGCCGCCGCGGTCGGCAACTTCGCCTTCGGGCGCGACGTCCTCCCCGTCGACACGAACGTGCGGCGCATCCAGGAGCGCACCGGCGAGCTCTTCGACGGCGCCTGCGCCCAGGCGCTCTTCGATCTCGGCGCAGCCGTCTGCCTCGCCCGGATCCCACGCTGCGGCGGTTGCCCGCTCGCGGCGCGCTGTCCCGCGCGAGGACGGCGGTACGAGCCGCTGCGCAAACAGTCGAGATTCGAAGGCTCGTTCCGGCAGCGGCGGGCGGTCGCGTTGCGCGCCGTCGCAGCGGGCGGGCACTCGCCGGACGGCGAGGCGCTCGTGTCGCTCGAGCGCGACGGCCTCGTGGTCCTGCGCGACGGGACCGCCTCCCTCCCGGCCTAGCCGAGCGGCAGCAGTGCGCCTTCGTGCTCGCTCACCGTCTGCCCGTACGGGATCGTGACCGTCGAGCTGCGCGGCCGCATCGTCGAGAACGGCGCAGCCGCCGTCGAGGTCGAGGCCCGACGTCGACCACCTGACATGGCTGAGCCCCGCATCCGTGCCGACGAGCCCGAGCGTCCCGATCGGCGTCTCGACGGCCCGGCTCGCCATCCCTCAGCTGCGCTCCACGAGCGCGACCGCGTGCGCGGCGAGGCCCTCGCCCCGCCCGGTGAAGCCCAGGTGGTCGGTCGTCGTCGCGCGCACGTTCACCTCGCCGCCGCCGAGTGCCTCCGACAGGCGCTGCCGCATCTCCTCACGATACGGGGCGATGCGCGGCTGCTCGCCGACCAGGATGCAGTCCGCGTTGACGAGCCGCCAGCCTGCGGCCTCGACTTGCCGGTGGGCCTCGCGCAGGAGATCGAGGCTCGACGCCCCCTGGTAGCGCGCGTCGTCGGAGGGAAACAGCGATCCGATGTCCCCGAGGCCGGCGGCGCCGAGCACCGCGTCGACGAGCGCGTGCGCGAGGACGTCGCCGTCGGAGTGACCGGCGAGGCCCCGGTCGTAGTCGAACCGCACGCCGCCGAGCACGAGCGGCACGCCGCGCTCGAGCGCATGTGCGTCGACCCCGATCCCGACCCGGAAGGTCATGCCAGGGAGCCCGGCAGCTCGTCGAGCGAGGTGATCCGGATCGCGGCCTCCGGCGGCTCCTGCAGGTAGCCCCACGGGCCGCGGCGGATGTGCACGGCGACCATCCCGGCGGCGATCGCCGGGCCGACGTCGTTGTCCACGCGGTCGCCCACGTACGCGATCTTCCCAGGCTCGACTCCGGCCAGCTCGATCACCCGCGCGAAGAAAGCCGGGTCGGGCTTGTGCACGCCCCAGGTCTCGGATGAGCCGACCGCGTCGAGGTGGGCGCGCAGCTCGTCCTCGACGAAGGACGGCGTGTTGCCCGAGGCACAGACGCGATAGCCGGACTCGCGCAGCCGCGCGATGCACGGGAGCGCGTCGGGATACCAGTCGTCCATCGTCCAGCTTCCCGCGGGATGCTCGATCCCGAGCAGCCCCCAGACATCGTCGTGCGGCCGGCCGAGGGCGATCGTGGCGCCCAGGCCGGCCATGAGGGTGAACGGAGTCACGCCCCCGGCCTCCGCCGCGCGAGCCCACATGTTGGTCTCGTCGACGAGGGTCTCGCCGACGTCGAAAACGACTACGCCGACAGCCACGTGGCCACCCGTTCGAGGTCGGCGCGCGTCGTCACCTTGAGCAGCCGCTCGTCGCCCGGGACGACCTTGATCCGGCCGCCGTTCGCCTCCACGAGCGACGCACAGTCCGTTCCTTCGCCGCCGGTCAACGCGGCGCGCAACGCCGACGCGACGAAGCACTGCGGTGTCTGGACGGTGACGAGCTCGTCCCGCCGAAGCGTCTCGTGCACGGCGTCGTCGCGCACGCGCTTCACCGTGTCGACGACGGGCAGGCCGGGAACGGCGCCGTCGAAGCCCTCGCCGAGCGCCTCGAGCACGCGTGCGATCACGTCGTCCGGGAGCAACGGGCGCGCCGCGTCGTGGACGAGGATCACCGGCACGTCGTCCGGCACCTCCGCGACCCCGGCGCGCACGGACTCCGTGCGCGTCTCGCCGCCCGTGACGCAGGCGGTCACCTTCGAGGCGCCGAGCTCTTCGGCGAGCAGGATCGCGGGCTCCTCCCACTCGGGCGGCGCCACGAGGACGACGGCGTCGATCCACTCGCTCTCGTCGAGGCGCCGCAGCGGCTCTGCGAGCAGCGGCAGGTCGCCGAGCCGGACGAATGCCTTCGGCCGGTCCTCACCGAGCCGCTCCCCTCGCCCGGCGGCGACGAGGACGGCCCACGTCAACGTGTGGCTGTGGCCCTGCGCGTCGCCGGTTTCTTCGCCGGGGTCGTCGTCTTCTTGACGGCCGCGGCCGGCTTCTTCACGACGGCCTTCGCCGGTGCAGCCTTCGCAGCCGCAGCCTTGGCGGCGGGCGCGGCCTTCGCAGCGGGGGCTGCCTTGGCGGTGGGCGCAGGCTTCTTGGCCGAAGCTTTCCGCTCGGCCGGCGTGAGCTTCGGCTTCGCGCCTTCCGTGAGCGTCATCTCGAGCCACTCGAGCGCTTCGTCCTCGCTCATGTTCTTCGCGTACATCAGCTCGGAGGCGAGGATCTTCTTCGCCTTGACGTACATCTGCTTCTCGCCGGTCGAGAGCCCTTTTTCACCGTCGCGCAACGCCAGGTTGCGAACGACCTCGGCGAGCTCGTAGATGTCGCCCGTCTTCATCTTGTCCCGGTTGTGCTTGAAGCGCCGGTTCCAGTTCTTCGGCATCTCCGTGCCGCCGGAGGTCAGGTACTTGACGACTTTCTTGACCGCTTCCTCGTCGATCACCTTCCGCAAGCCGACTCGCTCGGCGTTGTCGGCGGGCACGTTGACGGTCATGTCGTTGTGCAGGATCTTGATCGTCAGGTACTCGCGCTTCTCGCCGAGCACCTCGCGCTTCTCGCGCTTCACAACCGTGCCTGCACCGTGGTGCGGGTACACCACCTTGTCACCGACCTTGTACAAGCTCTTCCTCCGGTTCCGTCTGTAGTCGCGAAAGTGCCGGCGGCCTCGAAAAGGCTCCACCGGCGGGAACGACAGGGTACCAGAAACCCTGCAAATACGCCATTTTCGGGAAAATGCCTGCTAGTCGGCAAAATCCGCCAGCGCGGCCCCGAGCGCCTGCCGCAGCGTCTCGGCCTCCGGCCCCACGACCGAGGAAATGCCGAATTTGCGGCATTCCTCCGCCCGGCGGTCGGTCTGCGTCGCCGCGCGGAGCCGCCCCGTGAGGCCGATCTCGCCGTAGGCGGCGACGCCGTCCCGCACCGGAGCGCCCTTTGCGGCCGACGCGATCGCGAGGGCGATCCCGAGATCGGCTCCGGGCTCGTCGATCCGCACGCCGCCCGCGACGTTCACGAACACGTCGGCGCCGCCGAGCGGCAGCCCGGCATGGCGGGAGAGGACGGCGACGATCATCGCGAGCCGCTTCGGGTCGACACCGGTGCCGACCCGCCGGGGCATCGCGAGGTCGGTCGGCGCGACGAGCGACTGGATCTCGAGCAGGAGCGGCCGGGTGCCCTCGAGCGCGCACGTGACCGCGGCCCCCACCTCGCCTCCGTGAGTGTGGCCGAAGACCTCGGACGGGTCGGGCACGCCGACGAGGCCCGTGCCCGTCATCTCGAACACGCCGAGCTCGTTGGTCGACCCGAAGCGGTTCTTGACCGCGCGGAGGATGCGATGGGCGTGGTAGCGGTCGCCCTCGAACTGCAGAACGCAGTCCACGAGGTGCTCGAGCACCCGCGGCCCCGCGACGGAGCCGTCCTTCGTCACATGCCCGACGAGGAAGGTGGCGATGCCGTTCTCCTTCGAGACGCGCAGCAGGCGGCCGGCAGCTTCTCGCACCTGCGACACGGAGCCCGGCGCCGAGCCGATCTCCTGCGACCAGAGCGTCTGCACCGAGTCGATCACGCAGACGGCCGGCCGCTCTCGCTCGAGCGTCTCGCAGACGACGTCGAGCTCGGTCTCCGCAAGGATCTCGACCCCGTCGCAGCCGCCGAGGCGGGCCGCGCGCAGCTTCACCTGCGCCACCGACTCCTCACCGGTGACGAGGAGCGCCCGCCGCTCGAGTGAGATCGCGCCGAGCGCGTTCAACAGCAGCGTCGACTTGCCGACTCCCGGCTCGCCGCCGACGAGCACGACCGATGCCGGAACGAGGCCGCCGCCGAGCACGCGGTCGAGCTCCGCCACCCCGGTCGAGATGCGCTCCGACTCCTCGGCCACGACGTCGACCAGGCGCAGCGGCGTGCGGGACTGCGCAGCGGGCCTCGCGCCGCGCACGGGAACCGACTCGGCCAGCATCGTCCCGAACTCGCCGCAGCCGGGGCAGCGGCCGAGCCAGCGGCCGGCCGCCGTGCCGCACTCGGTGCACACGTGCTGGACGGCTGCGGGCTTCGACGCCATGGGCCGCTGACGGTACTCGTCGGTCCCGACGGCAGCCGTGCCGCCTCTGGAACGATCGATCCCCAGAGCCGGAGGGATCCTGCGTTAGGTTTGCGTGGATGGCGCGCCGCAAGGTCCTGTCGCAGTCGAAGGTCGTCGAACGCTGCCGCACGATGCGCGGGGCCCTGGAGGACGCCCTGGCCCAGGTTCCCGAGTCGGGTGACGACCCTGCCGTCGTCGATGCCGTGTGGCACGGCGAGGCGCTCGGCACGCTCCTCTGGGCGCTCCAGCTGGCCGAGCTCCCGGCCTACGACCGCCCCTTCGATTCCGAGCTCGTCGTCTCGGTCGACCCCGGCGGTGGGTCACTGCGTGAGGGTGAGGACATCGAGCTGGAGCGCGACTCCGCTCGCCTCTGGCTCTGGCGGGCGCGCACGACCGAGCTCCAGGCCTCCGGCGAGCTCGAGCTGCCGACGCGCTACGCGACCTACGACCAGCTGATCGCCGCGACCGCCATGCGCGGCTACGAGCAGGGCGTCCTGCCCTCGCCCCTGCGCGGCGACTTCCAGGCTTACGGCAAGGTCTACCGCCACCTGACCCACGAGCAGCAGGCCGAAGCCCATTCGATCGCCGCCGAGCGCCTCCAAGCGCTGAGCTGGCTCTGCGGCGCCGGGACGAGCTGGGACGACGTCCCGCTCGACACGTAATATAGACTTCTCTATTGTCCGTCCAATGACCCAGCGGATCGATGCCTACGCCGACCTGATCGTCCGGGTCGGCGCCAACGTCCAGCCCGGCCAGCAGGTGTTCGTCCTCGCCCTCGTCGAGCACGTGCCGCTCGTCCGCGCAGTGACGGAGTCCGCGTACGCCGCGGGCGCCCGCAACGTCGACGTCCGCTACGTCGACCAGCACGTCCGCAAGGCGTTCATCCAGAACGCCCCGGACGAGGACCTCTCGGCCACGCCCCCGTGGGAGCTCGTGCGCACCGAGGCGCTCCTCGACGGCGCGGCGGTCATCCAGTTCTCAGGCGAGGCCGAACCGGAGCTCTTCGCCGACCTCGACCAGGGCCGCGTCGGACGCGCGCGCGCGATCGACGGGATGAAGATCTACGTCCGGGCGGTGAACGAGCGGCTGATCAACTGGACGATCGCCGCGTTCCCGACCGAGGGGCAGGCGCTGCAGGTGTTCGGCGAGCCGGACCTGGAGCGGCTCTGGGAGGCCGTCGCACAGTCGGTCCGGCTCGACGAGCCGGACCCGGTCGCGTCGTGGCAGGCCCACCTGGACAAGCTCCACCGCCGCTGCGCGCAGCTCGATGCGCTCGAGCTCGACGCCGTCCACTTCTCCGGGCCGGGCACCGATCTCACGATCGGCCTCGTTCCCGGCGTGCGCTGGGTCGGTGGGGGGATCGAGACGCGAGACGGCATCGCGCACGTCCCGAACCTCCCGACCGAAGAGGTCTTCGCCTGCCCCGACTGGCGCCGGACCGAGGGCAGCGTGCGCTCGACCCGCCCGCTCGCGCTCGGCGGAACCATCGTCCGCGATCTCGAGCTGAGGTTCGCCGGCGGCGAGTGCGTCAAGGTGACCGCCTCGTCGGGCGCCGGGGCCGTGCAGGCGCAGATGGATGTCGACGGCTTCGGGAAGCGGCTCGGGGAGGTCGCCCTGGTCGACGGCGAATCGCGTGTCGGCCAGACGGGGATCACCTTCTTCGACACGCTCTTCGACGAGAACGCCACGTGCCACATCGCCTACGGCTCGGCCGTGACCTTCGGGCTCGACGGCCTCGACGGCCTGTCGCCGGACGAGCTGCGCGACCGCGGCATCAACGTCTCCTCGGTGCACACCGACTTCATGATCGGCGGCCCAGAGGTGGCAGTGGACGGCGTCACCGCCGACGGGCGGACCGTCCCGATCCTGAGGGAGGACACATGGCAGCTCTAGCACCCGACGAACGGCTCGCCCGCTACGCCGACCTGGCGGTGCGCGTCGGAGCGAACGTCCAGCCAGGGCAAACGGTCTTCGTACGCTCGCAGATCGAGCACGCCCCACTCGCGCGCGCGATCACCAGGGCCGCGTACGAGGCGGGCGCCGCCTACGTCGACGTCTCCTACCGCGACTCGCACGTCCGCAAGGCGATGATCGAGCTCGGCCCCGACGAGGCGCTGACCTACACGCCGGGCTGGCTCAAGACGGCGTACAGCGCAATGGCAGGCAACGCGATGATCGCGACGACGGGCGACCCGGAGCCCGAGCTCCTGGCCGAGCTCGACGGCGAGCGGGTCGGCAGAGCACAGATGACGCCGCTCGCCGAGATCGTGCGCGGGCAGATGCTGGAGCGGTCGGTCGGCTGGACCGCCGTCGCGTATCCGACCGAAGGCTGGGCGACGCAGGTCTTCGGCGAGCCGGACGTCGAGCGGCTCTGGGAGGCCGTCGCGTTCTGCACCCGCCTCGACGAGGCCGACCCGGTCGCCGCCTGGCGGGAGCACATGGCCCGCCTCGAGCGCCGCTCGGCCAGGCTCAACGAGCTCCAGCTCGACGCGATCCACTACAGCGGCCCGGGCACCGACTTCACCGTCGGGCTGCTGCCGCACGCGCGGTGGATGTCTGCGCTCTTCCACACTGCGTCGGGCATCGAGTACGTGCCCAACATGCCGACCGAGGAGGTCTTCACGACCCCCGACTCCCGGCGGGCCGAGGGCACGATCCGCTCGACCCGGCCGCTGGCACTGCTGGGAGACGTCGTCGAGGGCCTTCAGGTCACCGTCCAGGGCGGCAGGATCGTCGACGTTCAGGCCGACAAGGGCGCCGACGTCGTGCGGGGCCAGCTCGCCGCGGACGAGCGCGCCCCGTACTTCGGCGAACTGGCGCTCGTCGACGGCACCTCCCGCGTCGGGAGGACGGACCTCACGTTCTTCGACACGCTCTTCGACGAGAACGCAACCTGCCACATCGCCTACGGCTTCGGCGTCCCCGACGTCTTCGAGGGGGAGCCCGGTGAGGGAATGAACGTCTCGTCCGTGCACACCGACTTCATGGTCGGCGGGCCTGAGCTCGAGGTGGACGGCGTGACGAAGGACGGGAGGTCGATCCCGATCCTCCGCGAGGACACGTGGCAGCTGCCCGACTGACCCACGAGGAACGCCTTGCGCGGTACGCCGACCTGGCGGTCCGGGTGGGCGCGAACGTGCAGCCGGGGCAGCTCGTCGAGGTGATGGCACGGGTCGAGCACGCGCCCGTCGCCCGCGCAGTCGCGCGCGCGGCCTACGAAGCCGGTGCGCGCTACGTGGACGTCGCCTACACCGACCAGCACATTCGCCGGGCCCTGATCGAATTCGCCGCCGACGACATCCTCTCGTGGACCCCGCCCTGGCTCCTGGAACGCGCCGCCGAGATCGGCGACGTGAACGCGGCGATCGTGGCGCTGACCGGAGATGCCGAGCCGGAGCTCCTGGCGGACCTGCCGGGCGATCGGGTCGGCAAGGCGCGGATGCTCGAGCTCGCGCACGAGAGCAACCGCCAGGTCAACGAGCAGTTGAACAACTGGACCGTCGTCGGCGTGCCCAACGAGGGCTGGGCCAGGCAGATGTTCGGCGAGCCCGACGTCGACCGCCTGTGGGAGGTGGTCGAGTACTGCGTGCGGCTCGACGAGGACGATCCCGTCGCAGCCTGGCGCGCGCACGTGCAGCGGATCGGCGCCCGCGCACGGGCGCTCAACGAGCTGCAGGTCGACCGGCTCCGGTTCACGGGGCCGGGCACGGATCTGACGGTCGGCCTCCTGCCCGAGTCGCGGTGGCAGGGGTGCGAGTCGGTGACCGCGACCGGCATCACCTACGTCGCCAACATGCCGACCGAGGAGGTCTTCACGACCCCCGACTGCCGCCGGACCGAGGGAGTCGTGCGCTCCACCCGCCCGCTCGCGCTCTACGGACAGGTCGTGAAAGGGCTCGAGGTGCGATTCGAGGCCGGACGGATCGTCGAGCTGCACGCCGACGAGGGCAAGGACGTGGTCCGCGGCCAGCTGGACACCGATCCCCAGGCGCCGTTCCTCGGCGAGGTCGCGCTCGTCGACGGTCGCTCGCGCATCGGCAAGACGGGCCTCACCTTCTTCGACACGCTCTTCGACGAGAACACGACGTGCCACGTCGCGTACGGCAGCGCCTACGCCGAGGCAGTCGAGGGCGGCGTGATCGACGGCGTCAACGTGTCGACCGTGCACACCGACTTCATGATCGGCGGGCCGGAGGTGTCGGTCGACGCGGTCCTGCCCGACGGCACCGAGGTGCCGCTGCTCCGCGACGACGTCTGGCAGCTCGACGAGAGCGCTTGACACAGTCCTCCCGGCGCAAGTGCCCGCGGATGGCCCCCGAGAACGCCAGTTCGAGGGACTGGTAGCTGGTACCCGAGGTACCAGGTACCTGACTTGCGAAGCGCGCAGCGCAGAGACGGGACACTGTTCGGGAATCGCAGTCGCTGTAGGTTAGAAGACGTGGTGCCGGTCGTGACTCCACGTTCCGCGAGAGCGGACTGTCCAGCCGGCACCACCTTCACCCCAGGTCATGCCTCGTAGCGGCACGCGAAGCGCCGCCTTCCGGCTCATCGTGACGGTCGAACTCGAAGCCGTTGTCGCGCGCCCATTCGATGAGTGCGCGATTGGCCCTCAACCAGTGATCCCGGCTGTAGGCCTCTGCGCCCTAGTCGGCTAGCGCCTTGCGGACGAGCTCGGCGTTCGCGTCCCACACCTCGCGCGGCGTGGGCGGGAGGATGTCGTCCCAGATCGCTGCGAACGAGCTCCGCAGCTGCTCCATGCGTGCGGTGCGCGCCATGAACCAGATGTGGCAGTGCTCGGAGCCTTCGCCCCAGCGTCCGATGTGAACGTTGCCGACGCCCGGGATCGACGCGACCGCGCGTTGAATGCGGAGAAGCAGCGGCCCGAGCTCCGCGGCGTGCTGGTGGTCGAGGTCGGGGAAGTCGAGATGCGCGCGCGTCTCGAGCAGGCACACGAACGGGAGCCCTGACGGCTCGCGCAGCGGCCGGAGCATCCAGCGCTCGTCGTGCCAGATCGCAGACTGGACACCGTTCTTGCACGCACTGCAGTCCCCGCCGACACCTTGGCGCAACTTCTCCTGCGCGACTGGCGGCTCGAGCTCCTTCGGCGCGATGTCGCCCACGAACGGCCACGACTCCCAGTCCTCGACGGGCGGCATCCGCAGGTCGGTGCGCGCGCGCTCCCAGAACTGTTCGGGCGTCTCCGGCACGCTGTCATCATACGAGTCCAAATGGAGTGGCCGAAGCGGTTCTACGAGCGCAAGCGCGGCGAAGGCTGCCCCATCTGTGAGCAGGGTCGGCCCGACGAGACCGCTCATGGCATTCGCTTCTTCGCGGGCGAG
The DNA here is from genome assembly GCA_963828655.1 of uncultured Thermoleophilia bacterium. Lineage (GTDB taxonomy): Bacteria > Actinomycetota > Thermoleophilia > Gaiellales > Gaiellaceae > PALSA-600. Next base: position 966,965 of record CAWHFK010000006.1, read on the forward strand.
CTGACCGATGCGTATCTGAGTCGCGGCGGCGTCCAGCGCGGCCTCTCGCACGTCTACTACCGCGGCGGCCACGTCGTCGAACCGACCGAGCTATCCGCGCCGGAGGCAATGCGCGTTCTGGCTCGAGCTGCTGCACGCGGGACGCGCGATCGAGCGCGTCTTCGGGCCGGTGAAGATGAACTACAACATCCTCGGCAACTCGGTGCCGCACCTGCACGTCCACCTCGTCCCGCGCTACGCGGACGACCCGCGTCCGGAGTGGCCGTTCCCGTTCCCGGAAGAAGATCCGCCGCCGTTCCCCGACGACGAGGTTCGCGCAGACGCCGAGCGCCTGCGGGTCTCGTGTCAGGCGTCCTTGGACGTCTCCTTGTAGGCGTGGGTTCGGGTACTTCCGCTGTTGGTCGGCTTGGGCCGGACGCACGTCGTAGACGGCAACAAAATGCCACCTGGGTTTGCGGCAGGTAGCGTTAACGGCCGTGTCGAAGGGCTCGGGACAGCTTGTCCTTCGCGAGATCGAAGATCGTGACCTCGACGTGCTGTTCGAGCACTGGACGGATCGCGACGCGATACGGATGGCCGCGTTCACTTCGCCGGATCAGAAGGATCGAACGAGCTTCGAGCGACGGTGGGCGCGACTGAGGAGCGACGTGTCTACGACGAACAGGGTCGTCGAGATCGATGGTCGAGTTGTGGGTCACATTGCGAGCTTCGACTTGGAGGGGCACCGCGAGGTCACTTATTGGATCGGCCGCGAAGATTGGGGTCGCGGCATTGCCACGCGTGCTCTGCAGGCGTTCTTGCAGCTGGAGGCAACCCGTCCGCTTTACGCCGGCGCTGCGAGCGACAACGCCGCGTCGATTCGTGTGTTGACGAAGTGCGGTTTCCTTATCGTGGGCGAGGGGCGCGGGTTCGCTCACGGGCGCAACGAGGAAACGGACGAGGTCGTCCTCCGACTCGATGCATGACCCCCATCTGCCCTCGGCTGGGCCGAGCGTCGCGGAATGTTGCCTGAGCAACGCGCAGTGCAGGTGAGCGGCACCTTCGCCGAATACACACGCACCTCCGACCACGGCGAGAAGCGAACGTTCCGCTCTGTCCTGAGTGGTCGCCGGGCTCTCCCTCGGGTCGCATGGCGGTGTGCGCCGCGCTCAGAACCAGGTCGGGTCCGTCGGCCCGCGAGACAGCGGGCGAGCCGTCGGCGAGCTTCTATCGTTGGGTAGATGCCGGAGATGGGAGAGGAGAAGAATCCGGATCCGTGGCGGGGGCTGAGGGCCGATCAGCGGCCATACCGTGGCACTGCCTGGTACTACGCTGAGTATCGGGATCGGCCGAGCTTGGAGTTCACAAAGAAATTGGCCGACGACCTGGGTTGGTCGCCGAACGGCAGGGTGCTTGATCTTGGCGCGGGCCCAGCCCAAATCTCGCTACAGCTCGCGTCGTTTGTTGGCGAGGTTGTGGTGATGGATCCCGAGCCGGACATGATTGCCGAGGGTGAGAAGCGCGCCGCGGCCGCCGGAATCACCAATCTCGCGTTCGTGCTCGGCGGTTCAGACGACCTGCCCTCGCTCGGCCGCGACCTCGGCCCACTCGTTGGAGCGACAATCTCGCAGGCGTTCCACTGGATGCGAGATCAAGACGAAGTCCTCCGAACACTCGGCGGCCTCCTCGACGGGGGATCTGGATCCATCGCGATCGTCAGCTTCGTGAAGAGGCAAGACCCGAATCGGCTTTGGCTCGATGCACCACCCTGGAATGTCGTCGAGGAGATTCGGCGGCGCTATCTGAAGGACGTCGCGGCGGGCCAGCACCCGCGCGGTCGCCACGAACCATTTCCCGAGCTACTCCGCCGGTCGGCGTTCTCGAACGTCGACCTCCTCACTCATGAATACGACGCGGTCATCCATCCGTCCGTTGAAGCGGCGATTGGCTTCCAGTACACGCTCTCCAACATCTTTGAGCAGCTTGGCGAACGGCGCGCGGCGTTCGAGGCCGAGGCGCGGGCGGCGCTTAAAGGCGCCGATTTGTCGCCGATCACCGTGCGGCTAGTCGACAGCGCGCTCGTTGGACGACGACCAACGCTGTAATTCACTGAACAAGGCTGGCGAATCTTCGCCGTGCAGTCGGCTGGGCCAGCGTTGGGGGTGATCCGAGCGGCGGGAACTCGGATGCCTCAGGGGTCACGTCGAGCGTGCAGCGGCAGTCGGCCCCGCACCCTTCGCACTGACGCGCCGTCGTCGACGTGAGCGAAGCGTGTAGGCCGCAACGCGCAGACGCTACAACGAGCCGTCGCCGCGATCCCAGCCGTGCGTGTTCATCACGTCGGGGTCGCCCTTCGTACCGCCACCGACTCCGCCTTCCTTGCCGCAGGCCGCGCAGACGCTGAACTCCTCGCCCTGCTCGATCCGCGTCTGCCATCGGTGACGTCCAAGCCAGCACGCCAGCGGCTTCATGGGAGCGAGTGTATTTCGTCCTTTCGACGAACGCGAGCACGAATGTCAGCGCGAAGAGGAGTTAGGGTGAGAACCGTGATCGAGGTCGTTGACGCGGTGACGGATGAGATCGTGGAAGCTCTTCGGAGGCTCGTGCCGCAACTGTCGAGTTCCCCAGCGCCCGAACGCGAAGATGTTGAAGCGATCATTTCTTCCGGGGCGAGCACCCTTCTGATCGCTCGCGACGCAGGAGGAACGATCGTGGGAACGCTCACTCTGGTCATCTTCCGGATCCCGACCGGCGTCCGCGCCTGGGTTGAAGACGTAATCGTCGACGAGCACTCGCGGGGATCTGGCATCGGGGTCGCTCTGACACGGGAGGCAGTGCAGCTTGCGCGAACCGCCGGGGCACGAACCGTCGACCTGACCTCCCGTCCATCGCGTGACGCGGCGAACGCCCTCTATCGGCGCGAGGGCTTCACCCAACGCGAGACACACGTCTACCGCTACGTCCTTTAGCCACTCCTGATGCTTCCATGACTGAACTGTCAGGAAAGGTCGACGAGCTACTCCGCGAAGCCACGAACCTCGCCGAAGCGAGAGGTCACGCGGTGGCCGGAACCGAACATCTGTTGCTGGCAATGACCCGCCAGTCCGACGACAGCTTCGCCCGAAGGCTTCTCGACGAGGTCGGCGCGACCCAGCCGCTCCAGGATCGCATCGAAGAAGCGATCGGCTCCGGGTAACGAACGTGGCCTGAGCGTTCCGCAATGGCCCCTGAGGAAGCCAGCGGTTCGAAGAACCAGGTACCTGGTACCTGCGGCACCAGGTACCTGGTTTGCAACGCTCGCGGGCGCTGGCGTGGGCGAGCGTTCGGGAATGAACCCCGAACGACGCGCGTTCAGGAGGGCCAGAGTCTTACGGCACGCTCCGAAGCTGCTCGAAGCACCGCCCCGTCCAGTTCGACGGTCGCTAGAGGAATCTCCAGCAGTGGCCACTCGCAGCTCAGGCGAACCGCTCCCGCCGGTGGCAGCGGCCAGATCCAAAATCCTGGACGCATCGTGACTCGACCATTCCCCGCCGAGCCGCCACCGCCGCCGTGCCGAGTCAAGACGGGGCCTTCGGGGGGATGTTCGGGGTCATGCCACTGGTGGTGCATTCCGCCCAGGTTTGAAGCGCGCGAACCGTCCGCCAACTCGACGCCGAGCCGCAGATAAGCCGGCGCGGGATCACTCTCGGTGGGTGGCATGTGCTGCTCGTGGAAAAGACGCTGGGCGTCCCGTTCGGGGAGTCCGCGCGACTGCACCACCAACTCGATCCCTACCCCAGTCGAGTAAGCAGAAGCGTGGGAAAGCGCGACCACCGCGCTCTCTGAGCGCGCAACCACAAGCGCAAGCGGCACGCAAACAGGAAGTTCGTCCTCCGGCGGCCCGAACCACGGCGAGACCGACACCCAACCACGCGCCTGCTCCGGCTCCTCCGCCCGCACCACTCCGAAGACCTGAAGGAAGCTCGACTCGCCCACCCCAACATCGTTATGCCACCGAACACGGAACGCAAGCAACTGGGTCATGGTTTGGGCCACCGTTCCGGAGTGACGCCCGGCGACCGTCGAGACGTTGCGAAGCCTTAACGGTGGGCAAGTGGACGGCATTGGGAGGCGGTGGAATGCTTTGAGTGTGGTTTCGCGACGGCGGACATCGTCACGGATAACGGCAGCCGCCGTCGTAGCGACCGCCGCCATCGCAGTCGTGGCATCTGTGGCTTGGGCGCGGGAAGGCCGGGCCGCGAAGTCGGCAGCTGGGACAAACGGGTGCGAGCACGCGACGCCTCTCCGCAAGGCGGTACTCGGCGGCAAGTCGCAATTCATCGCACGGCTGACGAACTCGAGCCGCCCGCGCTGGCGGCCGTCGTCGTTTGCGCGATCACCGCGCCGGTATGCGCGTCGACGATCGCGAGCGCGTGTTGGTCGCGATGGGTATCGACGCCGACCACGTAGTCCACCTGCTCTGCAAGCATTCGACCGATCCTCCGACTCGTAGGGTCCGGTACGCCGGTCTGGAGCAGGGAAACCGCGCGGCAGGTCTGTAATGAGTCACGCCCTCCGGGCGGACAGGCTCCTAATCAAGCCAACAGCGGGCGCCAGACCGGCGTCGCCGTGCACACCCGGCCCTGACGGCCCGAACTGTGAAGCCCGGCGACCGCTGGCGTCTGCGATTCTAGGGAAGGTGCCTAGTGGCGAGTTGCCTTCGGGGACGGTGACGTTTCTCTTCTCGGATGTGGAGGGGTCGACGCGGCTCGTGCGGGAACTGGGCGAGGCTGAGTGGGCTAGGACGCTTGCTTGTCATAGGGGAGTCATCGAGGAGCGATGCGCCACGAACGGCGGGAGGGTTGTTGATCTCGAAGGAGATGGATGTTTTGTGGCGTTTTCGCGGGCGGCAGACGCGTTGCGTGCCGCTGTCGAGATCCAGGAGGTTCCGGTCGACGGACGGATTCGAGTGCGGGTTGGGGTTCATACGGGGACGCCGCTGCTGACGGGGGACGGCTATGTGGGTCTTGATGTGCATCGTGCGGCGCGCATCGCGGCTGCTGCGCACGGCGGTCAGGTCGTGTTCTCGTCGACGACACGGTCGTTGGTGGACGAATACCCGCAGGCGGTCCGCGATCTGGGCGAGCATCGCCTGAAGGATTTGGCGGCGCCGGAGCGGCTGTTCCAGCTTGGGGCATCCGAGTTTCCGCCGCTTCGCAGTCTGCCGACCACGAACCTCCCGGTCGCGGCGACGGCGTTCCTGGGTCGCAGCCAGGAGCTGCACGGGCTAATCGCACTCCTGGAGACAGAGGATCGACGGCTGGTTACGCTGACCGGCCCGGGCGGAATCGGCAAGACGCGACTCGCGTTGCAGGCCGCGGCCGAGGTTTCCGAGGCCTACCCGGACGGTGTGTGGTGGACGCCGCTGGCCTCTATTCGCGAAGCCGCCGCGGTATTACCTGCGGTTGCGCAAACACTGGGTGCCGTTGAAGACCAGGCTCGATCGGTATTCGAGGCTGTTGTTGATCGGGTCGCGGGTCGACGGATACTGCTGCTGTTCGACAACGCCGAACACCTTCTCCCTGGGCTCGCAGCTGAGCTGTCCGCCTTACTTGGCGCGTGTGCGGGCGTGCGGCTGCTGGTGACGAGTCGTGAGCGCCTTCAGGTTGCGGCTGAGGTTGCGTTTCCGGTGCCGCCGCTTTCGCGTCCAGATGGGGAGCGGTTGTTTCTCGACCGGGCGCGTTCGGTGGGTGTCCCACTAAGCGCGAACGGGACGATCGCTGAACTGTGTGCGCGCCTCGATGAGCTGCCTCTCGCGCTCGAATTGGCGGCTGCCCGCACAGTCGTGTTCTCGCCTGACCAACTCCTCGAGCGGCTCGGGCAACGCTTGGACCTGCTCAAGGGGAATCGCGACGCCGATCCCCGCCAACTGACGCTCCGCGCGACCCTCGACTGGTCACACGAACTCCTCACAGATCGCGAGCGGCAGCTCTTTGCCGCGCTCGCCGTCTTCAGCAATGGCTGCACGTACGAGGCGGCAGAGGCGATCGCGGGCGCCGATGTGGACACGGTTCAGTCGCTGCTCGACAAAAGTCTGCTGCGCCGCCGCGATTCCGGAAGTGGAGTGCGCTATTGGATGCTCACCACGATCAATGAGTATGCGCTGGAGAAACTCGCGCTTTGCCCGGACCGCAGCGAGCTGCACCAGCGCCATGCCGAGTGGTACTGCGACCAAGCCGCCGCGGTGATCGGCATCCCCGGACCCCGTGTTCCCCGCGCCGCGAGCAGCCGGGAACTCGAGCGCTTCCGCGACGACTATGACAATGCCCGCGCCGCACTCAGCTGGGCCTGGAGCACAAACGAAGACGAACTGGCAATTGAAATCGGCATAGCCTGCAGTCGCTACTGGCTCGGGACCGGCTCATTCCACGACGCCAACGCCTGGTTCCAGACCGCACTCCCCAAGCTCGCAGCCCTTCCAGCACGCACGAAACTCCACGCTCTCGAGGTTGCAGGCTCGCTCGCCTTCTTTGTTCTAGCCGACACAGGCCGGGCGGACGAGCTCTGGGCGCAGGGCGCCGTGATCGCGAACCAGCTCGATCTCGCGGAGGAGGTCGCCTGGCTCGACCAGCTACGTGCCGGCGCTGCTTGGGACCGCGGCGACATCCAAACTGCGATCACGACGAACGAACGGCTGCTCGCATTCCACCAGGAGCGCGGAAATCGATTCGCGATTGCGGGCACCATGCATCTTCTCGGTGAACAATGGCGCGACCTAGGCGACTACGAACAAGCCGAGCTGCAGTTGCGCGCTGCGGACTCGATCTACCGCGAACTCGGCAATGACCTTGGCCTAGCCAACAACTCACACAGCCTCGGCGACCTCGCTCTCGACCGCGGCAACTACGCCGCGGCGATCGAGATCTACCGAACCACAATGACGGAGTACGCAGCCGAAGACAGCAGAATCCATGCCTATTGCCTCGCAGGCATCGCGAGCGCACTCGCAGCCACCGGCCACGACCCGGAAGCCGCAGCGCTCTGGGGAGCCGTCTGCACTGCCGAGCAAACCCATGGCTTCAGGATGATCAGCAGCGAACGAAAGCGCTACGAAACACACCTCACCCGACTTGAGGGAAGCGACAGCTGGGAGCAGGGGCGAAACGTCGACCTCGAACAAGCCACACTGAGTCTCAGCTCGATCTTGGCAGTCATTGCCAGCGAAGCCTAGGAACGGACGGCTGCCAAACAGCACCTGCGGGCAGACCCCTCGCCTGGGCGAGTGTCCTTCCACCTGGCGGCCTCGGCACTGGTCGTTCATAACGGCTCAAGCGGAGGCGGTCCGGCGGGGAGAGCCCGCCTCAGGCACCGCCCGGTGTCTGGCAACTGGAAGAGGGTGTCTGACACCTGACGGTGTCAGACACCCTTCTGGCTCAGTCTTCTTCGGCCACCGGCGGCGCGTCGGGCGCCGCGGAGACACCGATCACCTCGGGCGGCGCGGGCGGCACGACCGTGATCTCGACCTCTTCGTCGTCCTTGCGGGCGACGAGGATCGTCGAGCCGGGCTCGAGCTGCCGGCCGAGGACGAAGTCCGCGAGCGGGTCCTCGATGTAGCGCTGGATCGCGCGGCGCAGCGGCCGGGCGCCCATGGCGGGGTCCCAGCCCTTCTCGACGAGCAGGTCCTTCGCCTCCGGTGTGAGCTCGATCGTCACCTCGTGCTCGGCCATCTGCACGCGCAGACGGTTCATGAGCAGGTCGACGATCTGCAGGATCTCGTCCTTCGCGAGCTTCGGGAAGACGATGATCTCGTCAATGCGGTTCAGAAGCTCGGGACGGAAGACCTTCTTGAGGTCGCCCATCACCCGGGTCTTCATGTCGTCGTAGGTCAGTCCGTCCTCGTTCGACATGTTGAAGCCGAGCGAGACGTTCTTCGAGATCGACGCCGAGCCGATGTTCGAGGTCATGATCACGATCACGTTCCGGAAGTCGACCTTGCGGCCCTGCGAGTCGGTCAGCTTCCCGTCCTCGAGGATCTGCAGCAGGATGTTGAACACGTCCGGGTGCGCCTTCTCGATCTCGTCGAAGAGGACGACCGAGTACGGCTTGCGGCGCACTGCCTCGGTGAGCTGGCCGCCCTCGTCGTAGCCGATGTAGCCCGGAGGCGAGCCGACGAGACGGGACACGGCGTGCTTCTCCATGTACTCCGACATGTCGATCTGGATCATCGCGTCCTCGTCGCCGAACAGGAACTCGGCGAGCGTCCGCGCGAGCTCGGTCTTCCCGACACCTGACGGCCCGAGGAAGATGAACGAGCCGGTCGGCCGCTTCGGGTCCTTGATCCCGGCGCGAGCCCGGCGGATCGACTTCGAGACGGCGATGATCGCCGCGTCCTGGCCGATCACGCGCTTGTGCAGCTCCTCCTCCATGCGGACGAGCCGCTGCGACTCCGCCTCGGTGAGCTTGAACACCGGGATGCCGGTCCACATCGAGACGATGTCGGCGATCTCCTCCTCGCCGATCTCCGGCTGCTCGGTCTGCTCCTCGGCCCGCCACTGCTCCTCCAGCTCGCGCTTCTTCTGGGTGAGCTTGCGCTCCTTGTCGCGCAGCGACGCGGCCTTCTCGAACTCCTGGTTCTCGATCGAGCTTTCCTTGTCCTTGCGGACCTTCTCGATCTCCTCCTCGAGCTCGCGGTACCGCGGCGGCGCGCTCATCGTCTTGATGCGCATGCGCGAGGCGGCCTCGTCGATCAGGTCGATCGCCTTGTCGGGCAGGTGCCTGTCCTGGATGTACCTGTCGGCCAGGGTCGCCGCGGCTTCGAGCGCCTCGTCGGTGATCTTGCACCGGTGATGCGCCTCGTAGCGGTCGCGAAGCCCGCGCAGGATCTGCACGGTGTCGTCCGTGCTCGGCTCCTCGACGCGGATCTGCTGGAAGCGGCGCTCGAGCGCAGCGTCACGCTCGAGGTACTTCCGGTACTCGTCCAACGTCGTCGCGCCGATCGTCTGGAGCTCGCCGCGGGCGAGGGCAGGCTTGAGGATCGAAGCAGCGTCGATCGCGCCCTCGGCGGCGCCTGCCCCGACGAGATTGTGCAGCTCGTCGATGAACAGGATGATGTCGCCGCGCTGGGTGATCTCCTTCATCACCTTCTTCAGGCGCTCCTCGAACTCACCGCGATACTTCGAGCCGGCCACGAGCGCCGCGAGGTCGAGCGTGTAGATCTGCTTGTTCTTCAGCAGATCCGGCACCTGGTTCGAGGAGATACGGGATGCGAGGCCCTCCACGACGGCGGTCTTGCCGACGCCGGGCTCGCCGATCAGAACCGGGTTGTTCTTGGTGCGGCGGCTCAGGATCTGCATGACCCGCTCGATCTCCGTCTGGCGGCCGACGACCGGGTCGAGCTTCCCCTCCTGGGCCTGCTTGGTCAGGTTGCGGCCGAACTGGTCGAGGAGCTTCGAGCTCTTGCCCTTCTCGCCCGACGCGCCGGCGGTGCCACCCTGCCGGCGGCCGGGGCCGGACAGCATGCGGATGATCTCGTTGCGGATCTTCTCCGCGTCGGCGTCGAAGTCGAGCAGGATGCGTGCCGCGACGCCTTCGTTCTCGCGCACGAGCCCGAGCAGGATGTGCTCGGTGCCGATGTAGTTGTGGCCGAGAGACAGCGCTTCGCGCAACGCCAGCTCCAGCACCTTCTTCGCGCGCGGCGTGAAGGGGATCTGGCCGGTGGTGACCTCGTCGCCCTGGCCGACGATCCTGGCCACCTGCGCGCGGACCTCCTCAACGGTGATGTCGAGCGACTCGAGCACACGCGCAGCGAGACCTTCTTCCTCGCGCAGCAGGCCGAGCAGGATGTGCTCGGTCCCGATGTAGTTGTGCTTGAGAGCGCGCGCCTCGTCCTGCGCGAGAACGACGACCTGGCGAGCCCGTTCTGTGAACCGTTCGAACAAGTTGAGACCTCTCTCCGCCTCACGGCGGCGCGAACCGTTTGCCTTTTCCGAGGGGCCCATCGTACTCCCCTGCCCGGGTGTCCCGCCGTGACACACATGGGGGATCTTCACGTAAGGCCCGCCGGGCCTGGAGGCGGACGGGGCGGGCTCAGGCGCCCGGGCGCTCGCGCTGGGCGGGAAACAGGATCACATCGCGGATCGAATCCTTGCCGGCGAGCACCATCGTGAGGCGGTCGATGCCGAGGCCGATCCCGCCCGTCGGCGGCATGCCGTAGGAGAGCGCCTCGACGTAGTCCGGGTCTCCCTGCTCCGCCTCGAGGTTGCCGCCGGCCCCCTCCTCCGCCTGCATCGCGAACCGGGCCGCCTGCTCGTCGGCGTCGTTGAGCTCCGAGAAGGCGTTCCCGAGCTCCATGCCGCCCACGTAGTACTCGAAGCGCTCGACGATCCTCGGATCGGCATCGGTGACGCGGGCGAACGGCGAGAGCTCGATCGGGTAGTCGAAGAGGATCGTCGGCTCGATCAGACGCGGCTCGATGTAGGCAGTCACCGCCTTGTCGACGAGCTGCGACCACGTCTTGTCGCGCGACACGTCGATGCCCCGTTCCTCCAGGCGGCCCTTCAGGTCGTCGTAGTCCGTCGTCCAGAGGTCGAACTCGGCCAGCTCGTCGATCAGGCGCATCCTCTTCCACGGCGCCTTCAGGTCGACGTCGTGCCCCTTGAAGGTCACCTTCGTCGTGCCCAGAGCCTCGAGCGCGACGAACTCGATCAGGTTCTCCATCCGGCGCATCGTGTCCTGGTAGTCGGCGTACGCCTCGTACCACTCGAGCATCGTGAACTCGGGGTTGTTCTTGTACGTCACGCCCTCGTTGCGAAAGTCCTTGCCGATCTCGTACACCTTCTCGAGCCCGCCGACGATCAACCGCTTCAGATAGAGCTCGGTCGCGATCCGCAGGTAGAGATCCTGGTCGAGCACGTTGTGGTGTGTGACGAACGGCTCCGCAAACGCTCCTCCGTATCGCGGCTGGAGGATCGGCGTCTCGACCTCGATGAAGCCCTCGCCGTCGAGGTAGCGCCGGGCTGCCGTCACGATACGGGCGCGCAGCAAGAAATCGCCGCGCACTTCCTCGTTCATCAGCAGATCGAGGTAGCGCTTGCGGTACCGCTGCTCGATGTCGGTCAGGCCGTGGAAGGTGTCCGGCAGCGGTGAGCGATTCCGCGACAGGAGCACGAGCTCGTCCACCACGAGGGAGGGCTCCCCGCGGCGCGACTTCGTCGGCTTGCCGGTGACGCCGACGACGTCCCCGAGATGCACGTCGACCTCGCCGGTGCGGGCCGCCGGGCACAGGAGCTGGATCCGGCCGCTGCGATCGACGAGATCGAGGAAGACGAGCTTCCCCATGTCGCGGCGCGCCAGCACCCGGCCGGCGAGCCGGCGGGCCTCCGGGCCCTCGTCGCCCGGCTCCACGCCGTCCGCCTCGGCGCGCACGCGCGCGATCTCGTCGCGGTCAGGAAACCTCTTCGGCGGCTGGCTCACGGCCACTTGACCATAGCCCAGGCGTGCGGGCCGTTCTCGGGCGTCGAGCCCTCCTGCACGACCTCGAAGCCGTGCCCTTCGTAGAACGGGAGGTTGACCGCGCTGTTCGTCAGCAGCACGGCGGGCAGCCCGTCACTGGCCGCCGCGGTCAGGCCGGGCTGCAGGAGGGCGGAGCCGACGCCCTGACGCTGCGCCGACGGGTCGACCCCGATCCCGGCGAGGTACCAGTGCAGGCCCGGCATCACCTCGGCCCGGAGCGCCTCGACCGCGCCCCCGTAGGAGAGGAACGGGCCGGTCGCGGTGCCGAGGCGCAGGGGCGTCGCGACGAGCGCGCGCAGCGTCGGGCCGACCCGCATCGCCGCGCGGCCCGGCGGCATCCAGCGCGCCGCGCCGAGCACCCGGCCGGGCGTCGTCCACACCTCGGCGGCCGTCACGTCGAAGCCGACGCGGAAGAGCCAGGGCAGCAGGCGCGCGCGGCGCTTGGGGTCGGGGATCAGCCAGACCCAGGCGGGGTCGTCCTGAAACGCGCGCGCGAGCATGTCGCTCGCCTCGCCGAGCCTCGCCCGTTCCAGCCGCACGATCTCCACCGCGCGAGCGTAAAGGTGTCTGACACGCCCGTGTCAGACACCAGCCCGCCTCACGCCGCTTTGATTTCCATGATCTTGAACTTCAAAGCGCCGCGGGGAGCGGTGACCTCGACGACCTCGCCCTTCTTCTTGCCCATGATCGCCTTGCCGACCGGCGACTCGTTCGAGAGCTTGTTCTCGGCCGGGTTCGCTTCGGCGGAGCCGACGATGTGGTACTCGAAGGTCTTGTTCGCCTGCATGTCGCGCAGGCGGACGTGGGAGCCGATCGAGACGGCGTCCTTCAGGATCTCCTTCTTCGTGATCACGCGAGCCGAGAGCAGGCGCTCCTCGAGTTGGGCGATCTTGTGCTCGAGCATCGCCTGCTCGTTCTTCGCATCGTCGTACTCGGCGTTCTCGGCGATATCGCCGAATTCGCGGGCAACGCGGATCCGTTCGGCCACCTCGCGGCGCTTGTCGCCGCGCAGGTGATCGATCTCCCGCTGGAGCTTCTTGTAGCCCTCAGATGTGAGGATGACTTCCTTCAACAGAACTTCCTCCTGACCCCGTCAGAAACGGGCGGGAATGGTAGCGACCCCGTCAAGTCGGCCGCAACTCTGCCCGGCTACCCTTCACGGCCTGTGAGAATCGACCTGGCAGACACCTGGCGGATCGGCGCCGTCGAGATCCCCGGCCGGGTCGTCCTGGCGCCGATGGCGGGCGTCTCTGTGCAGGCCTTTCGCCGGCAGGGCCGGCGGTACGGGGCCGGGCTCGTATGCTCGGAGATGGTCTCGGTGGCCGGGATCCGGCACCGGAACGAGAAGACCCTCGGCTACCTGCGCGTGAGCTCGGACGAGCACCCGCTGGCGATCCAGATCTTCGGGTCCGACCCGGGCGCGATGGCCGAGGCCGCGCGCATGGTCGAGGCCGCAGGCGCGGACATCGTCGACATCAACTTCGGCTGCCCCGTCAAGAAGGTGACGAAGACCGGCGCGGGCGCGTCGCTGCTGGACGATCCCGATCACGCCTGCCGTATCGTCGAGGCGGTGGCCGGCGCGACCCCGCTCCCGGTCTCGGTGAAGATGCGGCGCGGCGTCGAGAACGGCTCACGGACGTGCCTGGTCGTCGGCCCGCGGCTCGCCGGGTCGGGCGCCGCCTCGCTGACCCTGCACCCTCGCTCGGCCAAGCAGATGTACACCGGCACAGCCGACCATGCGCTGACCGCCGAGCTCGTCTCGCTGGTCGACGTTCCAGTGATCGCCTCGGGCGACATCAACACGCGCGCACGCGCCCAGGCCGTGCTCGCGACGACGAGTGCGGCCGCGGTGATGATCGGCCGTGCCGCGCAGGGCAATCCCTGGGCGCTCGCCGAGATCGTCGGCGACGACCACGAGCCGTCGCGTGAGGAGGTCGTCGCGGAGCTGCTGCTCTTCATGCGCGAGACGGTGCGAGAGCTGGGCGAGCAGCGCGCCTTCGGCTTCCTGAAGAAGTTCTACGGCTGGTACCTCGGTCGCGGGCGCTTTCCACGGCCGTTCAAGCAGGAGCTCGTGATGCTCCCGACCCTGGCCGAGGTGGAGCAGCGCCTCCTCGCCGCCGCCCCTGGGGCCCGGTTCATTCTCGAGCGGCTGCTCCGCGAGGTGCCCGCGCCGCAGAACGAGGTTCTCCTCGACTCGCTGCCCATCTCCATCTACGGCGGGGGCTGACGCCACACCCGAACCAGGTTCGCGCGTTTCGCCCCTAGGCGCGGTTGCGTTCCCAGACGATGCCGCAGACCCTGCAGGGTCAGCTCCTGGTCCACGGCGGTGATCGTCTCGGAGTGCGGCGCGATCAGGTCGGCGAGGCCTCCGGTCGCGACCACCGGGGCCTCGAGCGCGCCCAGCTCGGCGCGGATCCGGGCGACGATCGCGTCGACCTGCCCGGCGAAGCCGTAGACGAGCCCCGACTGCAGTGCGGCGGTCGTCGTCTGGCTGATCACCCGCTCGGGCGCGGCGAAGGGAACCTTCGGCAGCCGCGCCGCGCGCGCGAAGAGCGCATCCATGGACACCTCGACGCCCGGCGCGAGCACGCCGCCGGCGAACTCGCCCGCTGCGTTGACGACGTCGAAGTTCGTGGACGTGCCGAAGTCGACCACGACGGCCGGCGCGCCGTGCCGCTCCCGGGCGGCGACCGCATTCGCGATCCGGTCCGGGCCGACCTCGCGCGGATCGTCGTAGCGGATCGGCATTCCGGTCGAGACGCCTGGGCCAAGCACGAGCAGCTCGGTGCCCGCCCACCGTTCCGCGAACGCCTCGTACTCGCGCACGAGCAGCGGCACCGACGAGCACAGGACGATCCCGTCGAGCGTCTCCAGGTCGACGAACGCCCGGAGCAGCACCGCGAGCTCGTCACCGGTGTGCGTGCGATCGGTGCCGACGCGGAACTGCTCGGTGAGCGTCGCATCGGCGAACAGCCCGAAGACCGTCTGGGTGTTCCCGACATCGATCGCGAGCAGCATGACGCAAGGGTGTCAGACACCGATGGTGTCTGACACCTCTACAGGTCTTCGATCTCGCTCCGGCCCTCGCCGATGCGCTTCGCCAGCGCCTCGGCGGTCAGCACCGGCTCGTCGCCGTCGCCGCGCAGCTCCTCGATCGTCACGTCGCTGGACGTGTACACCTCGGCGCGGGGGATCATCCGCGTCGGGCGGTTCTTGTCCCACACCCACACGTCCTCCATCTTCAGATGGAAGAACGGGTAGTTCGGCTGGGGGACGTACTGCATGTCCAGCTTGTTGCACAGGTACGTCGCATCCTGGGTGAGGACGCAGTACCGGAAGAGGGAGAAGACCGCCGCGTATTCCTTCTTCAGGCGCAGCTCGGCCTCGGCCTCGAACTCGTCGAGCTCGTCGAGGTGGCTCACCCGGTTGATTGTAGCCCTGCCAGGGCAGCCTGGACCGTGCCGGAACCCGGAATTCTTCGTGACGGAACGAGCTCGGCGAGCGGCTCGAGCACGAACAGCCGCTCCTCGAGGTGCGGATGCGGCACCACAAGGCCGGGCTCGTCGAGCTCCTCGTCGCCGTAGAGCAGCAGGTCGAGGTCGATCGTCCGCGGCCCCCACTGCTGCCCCGAGCGCTCGCGGCCGAGGCGCCGTTCGACATCGAGCAGCAGCTCGAGGAACGCCCCGGCGCCGAGCGGCGTGTCCACCTCGGCGACGGCGTTGAGGAACCGCGGCTGCTCCTCGTAGCCCCACGGTTCGGTCTCGATGATCGTCGACAGCCGGGTCGCTCCGATCAGCGCGGCGGCCTCGCGGATCAGCGCCTCACGATCGCCGAGATTCGAGCCGAGCCCGACGTAGGCGACCGTCACGGCCGCTCGACGGTGACGGCGGAGTACTCGACCATCATCCCGGCCGGCTCGACCTGAGGTTTGCGCACGCGGAGGCGCAGCGACTCCGGCGAGAACCGATCCATGAGCACGTCGGCGACGGTCGTGGCCAGCGCCTCGAGCAGGTCGAACCGCTCCCGCTCGGAGACCTCGCGGATCGCGCTCGCGACGTGTGTGTAGTCGACGGCGTCGCCGAGCCGGTCCTCCGCACCGCGGTCGCCCACCTCGAGCTGCACGTCGAAGAGGAAGAGCTGGCCGAGCCGCTTCTCCGCCTCCTCCACTCCGTGGTAGCCGAACACCTCGAGACCGCTGAGCTCGACGATCACCCGGCCACCGCCCTGGCGACGGTGAGCGCCTCCACGTGCTCGCGCACGTCGTGCACGCGCAGGATCGAGGCGCCGCGGTCGAACGCGCTGACCGCCGCCCCGACCGAGGCAGCGGCCGAAGCGACCTTCGCGTCGGGGCTGCGCGTGAGCTTGCCCAGGGAGCTCTTGCGCGAGAGGCCGAGGAGCAGCGGGCGCCCGATCGCCGCCAGCTCGTCCAGCCTGCGCACGAGCTCGAGGTTGTGCTCGACCGTCTTGCCGAAGCCGATCCCCGGGTCGAGACAGACGTGCTCTTCCCGCACCCCGGCGGCGACGGCGAACGCAAGCCGCTCCTCGAGGAAATGCTTCACCTCCGAGACGACGTCGTCGTAGGTCGGGTCGATCTGCATCGTGCGCGGCTCGCCCTGCATGTGCATGAGGCAGAGATAGCAGCCGGCGTCTGCGACGACTCCGGCGAGCTCCGGGTCGCCGCGCAGCGCCGTGACGTCGTTGATCAGCTCGACGCCGAGCTCGAGCGCACGGCGGGCGACCGCGGCTTTCGACGTGTCGACCGAGACGGGGGCGCCGCCGAGGTCGAGCAGCACCTGCTCGATCCGCTCGAGCTCCTCGCCCGCGCTCACGCCGTCGGAGCCCGGCCGGGTCGACTCGCCGCCGACGTCGATGATCGCCGCTCCGCAATCGAGCATCCCCCACGCTGCGGTCACGGCCGCCTCGACGCGGAGATGCACGCCGCCGTCCGAGAAGGAGTCGGGCGTGACGTTGATCACGCCCATCACCGATGGAGCGGGGAAGCGTTCGCCGATCGGCGCGCGGGCGTTTGACACACCCGAATAATGGCGTGATGGACCCGGGCTGGCGCTACCTCGGCCACATCTCGAAGCGGCTGCGGTGGACGATCGCCGGTGCGGTCGTCTCCGGGCTCGCCTGGCAGGGCGCCGTGATCGTCGCCCCGCTGGTGATTCGCCACGCCGTCGACTCGGGGATCCTCGCCGGGAGCCGGTCCGCCCTCTGGTGGTCGTGCGCCGCGCTCGTCGCACTCGGCGCGGTCGAGGCGGCGGCCGGCGGGAGCCGCCACTACTTCGCGATCCGCAACCGCGCACTCGCCGACGCGAACGTTCGCGACTCGATCTTCCGGCGCGCGCTGGAGCTCGACGCCCGCTACCACGACCGGGTCGGGGCGGGCGAGCTGATCTCGCGCGCCTCGAACGACGCCGAGCTGATCGCCCGCCTGTTCGACGCGATCGGGCACACGGTCGGCTACCTCCTCACGGTCGTGGCGGCGGCTGTGGTGCTCGGCGTGATCGACTGGCCGCTCGCGCTCGCGGTCCTCGCGCCGCTCCCACTGGTCAGCCTCGGCTTCGGGCGGTACTCGAAGCGCTATGCCGAGCGCACGAAGGTGAACCAGGAGCAGCTCGGCGAGCTGACCTCCCTCGTCGAGGAGACGATCGCCGGGATCCGCGTGGTCAAGGGCCTCGGCGCGGGCGATCAGCTCGGCGAGCGGTTCCGCCGCAAGTCGAAGGAGGTCGTCGAGACCGCCCTCGACGTGGCCGCCGTCGACGCGGTGTTCCTGCCGGTGCTCGAGGCCCTGCCGCTGATCGGGCTCCTCGTCGTGCTCTGGTACGGCGCGCACAGAGTCCTGACCGACCAGATCACGGTCGGGACGTTCGCGCTGTTCGCGTTCTACCTCGTGCTCCTCGTGAACCCGCTGCGCACGATCGGCCAGCGTGTGAGCACCCTGCAGCGTGCGGCCGCTGCGGCGCGCCGCGTCGTCGACGTGCTGCACGCCGAACCGGTCGTCGTCGAGTCGGCACGCGCACGACCGTTTCCCGCGCAGGCGGACGTCCGCTTCGACGGTGTCCGGTTCTCGTACGGCGACGAGCAGCCGATCCTCGACGGTTTCACACTCGAGATCCCCGCCGGGACCTCGCTCGCGCTGGTCGGGAGCACGGGCTCGGGAAAATCGACGGCGGCGGCCCTGCTCGCCCGCTTCTACGACCCGAACGCCGGGTCGGTGACGATCGGCGGGGTCGACGTGCGCGAGCTCCGCCTCGACGAGCTTCGCCGCGGCGTCGGGCTCGTCTTCGAGGAGACCTTCCTCTTCGGCGACACCGTCCGCGGCAACGTCCGCTTCGGCTCGCCCGAGGCAGACCACGACGCGATCCTGCGGGCAACGCGGCTGGCCGGCGCGTCCGAGTTCGTCGAGGACCTGCCCGACGGGTACGAGACGGTGCTCGGAGAACGCGGCTTCTCGCTGTCGGGCGGCCAGCGGCAGCGGATCGCGATCGCGCGGGCCATCCTGACCGACCCGCAGGTGCTGATCCTCGACGACGCGACCTCGGCGGTGGACGCGACGAAGGAGCACGAGATCCGCACGGCGCTCGCAGAGGTGATGACCGGGCGCACGACGCTGGTGATCGCCCACCGGCCGGCGACGATCGCCCTCGCCGACCGGGTCGCCGTCGTCGAGGACGGCCGAGTGGTCGAGCAGGGCGTCCATGCCGACCTGCTCGCGCGCTCCGCCCGGTACCGCGAGCTGCTCGCGCTCGCGGGCGCGGAGGCCGCATGAAACGAACCATCGGTCCGATCCTGCGGCCGCAGCGGCGGCTGATCGTGCTGGCAGGGCTGGCGATGGTCGGAGCGACGGTCGTGTCGCTCACCTCGCCGCTGCTCATCAAGGTCGCGATCGACCGCGGGATCGAGGACCAAGACACGCACGCGATCGACCTGATCGCCGCTCTGTTCATCGCACTCGTCGTCGTGCGTCCACTGCTCGAGCGCGCGATCGTGCTCTGCAGCGCGCGGGCCGGCGAGCGGTTCCTCGGCGATCTGCGGGTCGCGGCCTACGAGAAGCTCCAGGCGCTGTCGATGCCGTTCTTCGAGCAGCAGCGCGCGGGCGAGCTCGTGTCGCGACTGACGGCCGACGTGCAAACGCTCACGACCTTCACCCGGCTCGTGCTCGTCGAGGTGGTCGGTTCGGTCCTGCTGTTCGTCGTCTCGGTCGCCATCCTCATCTGGCTCTCGCCGCTGCTCTCACTCGTGATGCTCGTCTCGGTGCCGGTGCTCACGTGGTCGTCCCTGCGCTACGGCAGGCGCTCGCGCCCGGCGTTCCTCGCACTGCGCGATCGCGTCGCTGACACGATGTCGTCGCTCCAGGAAGGCCTGGCCGGCGTCCGGGTCGTGCAGTCGTTCGGACAGGAAGCCGACCGCTATACGTCGTACCGCCGGCGGTCGAACGCACAGGTCTCCGCCTGGCAGCGCATCTCGCTCGTCAACATCGGGTTCTTCCCGGCGATCGCCTTCGCCCAGTCACTCGCGCTCGCCGCTGTGCTCGTGGCGGGCGGCTACCTCGAGCGGCACGGCCGCGTCACCGTCGGGACGATCGTCGCCTTCGCTCTCTACCTGATCTCGCTCTTCGATCCGATCGCCCGGCTGGGCGACTGGTTCAGCGAGTTCCAGTCCGGGCGCGCGGCGCTCGCCAAGATCGCCACGCTCCTCGACGAGCCGGTCACCGTGCCCGGCGGCACGGGCGCGCTGCCCGAGGCCGGGGCCCTCGTCGTCGAGAACGTGACGTTCTCGTACGGGGAGGCCGCGCCCGCAGTCGACGGCGTGTCGCTCCGGATCGAGCCCGGCGAACAGATCGCGCTCGTCGGCGCCACGGGCGCGGGCAAGTCCAGCCTCGCCAAGCTGCTCGTGCGCGCCTACGACCCGGACGAGGGCCGCGTCACCTACGGGGGCGTCGACCTGCGCTCCGCACGGCTCGGTGCCCTGCGGCGCCGCATCATGTTCGTCCCGCAGGAGGGCCACCTCTTCTCGGGCACGATCGCCGAGAACGTCAGGCTCGCCCGCCCGGAGGCATCGGACGAGGAGACACGCGACGCGCTGCGCGGGATCGGCGCGCTCGAGCGGTTCGAGAGCCTGCCCGACGGTCTCGAGACGGATGTCCGGTCGCGCGGCGCGCGCCTGTCGAGCGGCGAGCGGCAGCTCGTGTCGCTCGCGCGGGCCGCCCTGGCCGATCCAGCGGTGATCGTGCTCGACGAGGCGACCTCGTCACTCGACCCGCAGACGGAAGCTGCAGTGGAGCAGGCACTCGCCGTGCTCTCGCAGGGACGGACGATGATCACGATCGCGCACCGCCTCTCGACCGCCGAGCGGGCGGACCGGGTGGCGCTGATGGAGTCGAGCCGGCTGGTCGAGATCGCCTCGCACGACGATCTCGTCGCCCAGGGCGACCGCTACGCCCGCCTGTGGGCGAGCTGGCAGGCCGGGCTCACGGCGTAGATGATGGTCCTCCAACCCGATCGGAGGACGCCATGGCCGTGAAGCTCTACCGCTGTAGCAACATGTGGGCGAAGTTCGGAGGGCACCCTTGCTGGACGGTCCAGAAGGCACTCGACGAGCAGGGCATCGAGTACGAGGTGGTCGCCGGGCCGTGGCCCAGCCGCAAGAAGCGCACCGCGCTGATCGAGGGCACCGGCCAGTCGAGCTACCCCGCGATCCAGTTCGAGAACGGGAAGTGGTACCGCGAGCAGTCCAAGGAGATGGCGCAGACGATCCGCGACGGCCGACTGATGGAGCGCAGCCTCTAGAGGACTTCGGGGGGCGGGGAGCTGATCCCCGGCTCCCACGCATCCCAGAGCGCGTCCAGGTGCTTGAGCGGGAAGTGCCGGAGCACGAGCTTCCACTCGGTGGTCGGCGTCTGGATCGAATCGGCCTGGTGGAGCGTGAACCCGTCGCCCTCGATGCTCGTGAACTCCATCGGCTCGTCCGGCGGCGACAGCGAGACGTGCTTCAACCCGATGTCGTTGGCCCACACGTAGACGTTCCCGCCGTGCTCGAGGACGTACTCGCGCACATCGGGCTCTGCGACAACGGTGACGTCGGCCATCGCGAGACCCTAGCGCTTGCCGCGCAGCTTGTTCCCGAGCCGCGTCATGAACGACGGCTTCTCGGGCCGCCAGGTCGTCTCGGGCGCCGCCGCCTGGAACGGAGCGAGCGTCGCCGCCTCTGCAGCAGCGATCTTCAGGGTCACCTCGCCCGGGAAGATCGCCCCGACCTGCTCGCCCGCCACGTAGCGAACCTGCTTCGGCTCGCCGGACTCGACGGCGAGGCCGTCGAAGATGTCGGCCTGCTTGTCGCCTTCGACCTGCGCGACCGTCCCGACGCTGGTGCCGTCGGAGGTGAGCACGTTCCACCCCTGCTGGATCTGAAGCCACGAAACGGGATCCGCCATGGGCGGCACGGTAGCAGGGGCTTTTCCGTATTCACACCCGCGGATCGTGGGGCTATGCTCGGTGCCAAGTGGGAAGCGACGCGCTACCTCGGGCCACGAGCCCCGATTCGCTCGAGGCCTCTCCGGCGATCTTCCCGTCGCCGGCGCTCGACCGCCTGACCCGGGCCCATCCCGCCACCCCGGCCGTCCTGTTCCTCCCTGCAGTGGCGATCCTCGGCTTCCTCGGCGTGCGCGGCCTCGGCGTCGCCGAGGCGCTCGGCGCGGCGGCGGCCGGCTATCTCTTCTGGACCCTCTGCGAGTACTGGGGCCACCGCACCCTGTTCCACTTCGAGCCCGACCACGGCTTCGGCAGGCGCCTGCACTGGATGATCCACGGCGTTCACCACGACCATCCGAACGACCCGCGCCGCCTCGTGCTGCCGCCGGCCTTCTCGATCCCACTCGCGCTGCTCTTTCTCCTCGTCTTCTTCGAGGTGCTCGGTGCTCCGCTCGCGTGGGCGTTCGCGGCGGGCTTCTACCTCGGTTACGTGATCTACGACACGCTGCACTTCCTGCTCCACCACACCCACCCGAAGGGCTCGATCGGGAGACGGCTGCGTGAGCTGCACATGCGGCATCACTTCGAGGACGACGAGCGGGGCTTCGGCGTGAGCGCACCCTGGTGGGACATCGTCTTCAGGACGCGCCCACGCCGCCGGACCGAGCCTCGCCGGCTCAGCCCGGAAGCGACGCCCCCTCAACGGTGAACGCCGGCGCCGATGGCGACGATGCGCGACCTCGACGAGCTCGCTCTCGCGATGCCCCAGGCGACGAAGGAGCTGTCCGGCGACGGGCGGCCGGCGTACCTCGTGCACGGCAAGGCGTTCTGTCTGCAACGCGGCCGCCGGCCCGACGCGCTCGATCCGGAGACCGGCGAGCGGCTCGACGACGTGCTGATGTTCCGCGTCGACGGCGCCGAGGCGAAGGAGCTCGTCCTCGCCGATCCGCGCGGCCTGTTCTTCACGACGCCGCACTTCGACGGGTATCCGGCCGTGCTGATCCGAATCCCCGACCTGGGCCGGCTCGATCGCGACGAGCTCCGCGAGACGGTCGTCGAGGCCTGGCTCACCCGCGCCCAGAAGCGCGTCGCCAGGGCCTGGCTCGACGAGCACGATCAGTAGTGCGGGACGACGAAGAGCCCCGCGATCCCGACCGCGAAGACGACGATCGCGAAGATCGAGTCAGGCCCGAGCCGGGCACGGCAGCGCAGCGGCCGGATCACGACCCCCATCGCAAAGATCGCCGTGAGAGCGACACCGAGCGAGGCAAGCCAGGCGTTCTGGCTGCCGGCGGTCGGTAGCACCGGCGAGCCGGCGATCAGGTCGGCGACGAGGAACAGGCAGAGCTGGAAGGCGTTGCCGCCGAAGATGTCGCCGAGGGCGAGCGCGTGGTCGCCGAGCCGGACGGCCGCGATGCCGGAGCTGATCTCGGGCAGGGCCGTCGCGCCCGCGAGGACCGTCGCGCCGAAGACGACACCGTTGATGCCTGCCCGGTCGGCGAGCGTGTTGCCGCTCATCTCGAGCGCCACTCCCGCCGCCAGCGTCACGGTGCAGGCGCCGCCGAAGACCCAGGCGACCTGGGAGGTCGAGCGGCTCGAGAACGGATGCGGCTGGGTCGGGAGGGGGTCGCGATGATGGCGCCTGCCCGGCCGCGAGCCTTCCATGGTGATCCGCCAGCGCGGGCTCTTGCGCACCTTGTTGATCACGTAGACGCCGATCGTCCAGACGACGACGATCCCGATCGAGGCCGGGCTGACGACACCGGCGACCGCCGTCGTCGGCGCGAGAAGCGCCCCCATGAGCACGCCCGAGACGACGAGGGTCACGAGCAGCCCTTCGAGCACCGGGCTGAGCGCCCCGACGAGGAAGGTCAGCGGCCGCTCCCGGCCGACGGCGAGGTCGCAGACGACGAGGACCATCGTCTGGACGGCGATGCCGCCGATCAGGTTGCCCGCGGCCAGGCCGAGGTTCCCCTGCGCGGCGGCCGAGATCGTGATCGCGAGCTCGGGCAGGCTGCCTGCGACCGAGAGCAGGAGCAGGCCGCCGAGCTCCTCCCCCAGCCCGAGGCGCACGTCGAGCGCATCGGTTGTCTTCGACAGGGTCATCCCGGCTATCCACGTCGCAGCGGCGGCGACCAGGAAGATCAGGACGAGGAGCGGCGACGCGAGCCCGGTCACGAGCTTCAACTATCGGACGGGGATCGGCTGGCGAGCCTCGCCGATTGGCCTAGAGTCTCGCCATGGATGACGAGCCTCACCGGTTGCTGCAGGTGCAGGACGAGTCGGAAGGTGACGAGGTCTGTGCACGGCTCCGCGCCGCCGGGATCAAGTGCGCGGTCGAGCCGCTGCCCGACCCGAACTCGCTCGGATCGATCTTCGGCGGGATGCCCGCCACGGCGCTCTTCGTGCTCGTGAACGAGTCGGACGAGGCGAAGGCGCGGTCGGTGCTCGCCGATCCCTGACCGGGGTCAGGTGCGCTCGTAGCGCGGGCCGTCGGGTGCCTCGACGACCGCTGATCCGAAGGCAGCCAGGGTCACGTCGTCGCGCCTCCCGAACTCCCGCACGGCGTCGCGCAGCTCGGGCGGGCCTGCTTCGGCGACCTGGTCGAAGACCGCGACGGGGTCGAGGCCCAGCCGGCGGGCGCAGTCGTGGTAGGGCGCGAGTGCGCGCGGCAGCTCGCTCGCGTCGGTCGACCACCCCGACCTGCCGGCGGCGAGCATGTTCAGCATCCCGCTGCGGAGCAGCGCGGGCGAACCTCTCCGAAGTGCCTCTGTGGCGCCGTCGCTCAAACCGGTTTGCACGCCTTCGGCCGTAGGCGGGAGCCCGCCCAGAAGGCTTCGGGCCTAGCTCGCCTCCGGCTCGGGCGGCTGCATGGCCGCTCCGCCGGGGAGCGGGAAGGGGCGCGGCTTCGCGGGGGCGGGACGCCGCTCCGGCTCCTTGGTCGGCTCCGCCTCCTCGGGCTCCGGATCGGGGAAGACCGCATCCTCCTGCTCGCCGGCGAGCAGGCGCTCGAACTGCTCCTTGTCGATCGTCTCGCGGTCGATCAGGATCTGCGAGATCCGGTGCAGGTCGTCGATGTGCTCGCGCAGCAGGCGCGTCGCGATGTCGTGGCCCTCTTCGATGATGCGGCGGATCTCGTCGTCGATCTCACGCGCGACCTCGTCGGAGTAGTCGGGCTCATGGCCCATGTCACGGCCGAGGAACGGCATGCCGGAGTCACGGCCGAGGACGCGCGGGCCGAGCTTCTCGCTCATGCCGAACCGCATCACCATCTGCTTCGCGGTCGCGGTCACCTTCTCGATGTCGTTGGCGGCGCCGGTGGTGACCTCGTTGAAGACGATCTCCTCCGCGGCGCGGCCGCCCATCGTCATCGCGATCTGTTCGAGGAGCGCCTTGCGCGTGGTCAGGTACCGGTCCTCGGTCGGCAGCGAGACCGTCAGGCCGAGAGCCTGCCCGCGCGAGACAACCGTGATCTTGTGGATCGGATCGGTGTTCTCGAGGAAGTGGCCGACCAGCGCGTGGCCCATCTCGTGGTACGCGGTGATCCGCTGCTCCTTCTCGGAGAGCAGGCGCGCCTTCTTCTCGGGACCTGCGATCACGCGCATGATCCCCTCCTCGAGCTCCTCCTGCTCGATCACCTTCTTGCCGCGGCGCGCTGCGAGCAGCGCAGCCTCGTTGACGAGGTTCGCGAGATCGGCGCCGGTGAAACCGGGCGTACCGGCGGCGAGCGAGTCGAGATCGATCGACGACGCGAGCGGCTTGCCCTTCGAGTGCACCTCGAGGATCTTGCGCCGGCCGTTCCGGTCGGGCCGGTCGACCACGATCTGGCGGTCGAAGCGCCCCGGGCGCAGCAGCGCCGGGTCGAGGATGTCCGGACGGTTCGTGGCGGCGATCAGGATGATGTTGTCCTTCATCTCGAAGCCGTCCATCTCGACGAGCAGCTGGTTCAGCGTCTGCTCGCGCTCGTCGTGACCGCCGCCGAGGCCGGCACCGCGGTGACGGCCGACCGCGTCGATCTCGTCCATGAAGACGATGCACGGCGAGGCCTGCTTGGCCTGCTCGAACAGGTCGCGGACTCGTGAGGCGCCGACGCCGACGAACATCTCGACGAAGTCGGAGCCTGAGATGGAGAAGAACGGGACGCCGGCCTCACCCGCGACGGCGCGCGCGAGCAGCGTCTTGCCGGTGCCGGGAGGCCCGTAGAGGAGGACGCCCTTCGGGATGCGCGCGCCGAGCGCCTGAAACTTCTTCGGGTTCTCGAGGAACTCCTTGATCTCCTGCAGCTCCTCGACCGCCTCGTCGACGCCCGCGACATCCTTGAAGCCGATCTTCGGCGAGTCCGGCGCCATTCGCTTCGCGCGCGACTTGCCGAAGCTCATCACCTTCGAGCCGCCGCCCTGCACCTGGTTCATCAGGAAGATCCAGAAGCCGATCAGCAGCAGGAACGGCAGGAACGACCCGATCAGCGCGGTCCACGAGAACCCGCCGGTGCCCTTCGAGTCGAACTTGATGCCCGCCTTCTGGAGGACGTCCTGGAACTGCACCTGCGACTGGTCGCTCGGGTAGTGGACGGTCGCCGACTTGCCGGTCGCAAACTTGACCGAGATCGCGCGCTTGCTCGGATTGAAATCAACGCTCGTGAACGCGGCCGGGTCGCTCTTCGCCTGCGCGATCACCTCCGAGTAGGTCAGCTTGACCGCGTTCGAATGCTTCGGGATCAAGGTCTGGCTGGCCAGCCAGACCAGCAGGACGATCACGATGAGCGGGAAAAACGCGCTGCGGAAGAAGCGATTCACAGGATGTCTTCGGTCAGGGTAGCCAAGTAGATGTTCTCCGGGCTACCGCCGTAACCCTTTCGTAATCACCGGTCACGCCCCCTCGGGCATCAGATCGGCGTGCAAGACGCCTACATAGGGCAGATTTCGGTAGCGCTCGGCGAAATCGAGGCCGTAGCCGATCACGAACTTGTTCGGGATCTCGAACCCGACATACCGGACGGGGACGTCGATCTCGCGCCGGTCCGGCTTGGTGAGGAGCGCGCAGATCTCGAGGCTGGCGGGCTCGCGGGACTCCAGATTGCGCAGGAGGTAGGAGAGGGTGAGCCCCGAGTCGATGATGTCCTCGACGACGAGCACGTGCCGGTCCTCGATGTTGATGTCGAGGTCCTTCAGGATGCGCACCACGCCCGACGAGTCGGTGGCCGCGCCGTAGCTCGAGATGGCCATGAAGTCGATCTCGCACGGCACGGTCAGCGAGCGCATGAGATCGGCCATGAAGAACACCGCGCCCTTCAGCACTCCGACGAGCAGCAGCTCGCGGCCTGCGTAGTCACGGGAGAGCTCGTCGCCGAGCTCGCGGATCCGCTCCTGCAGGCGGTCCTCGTCGATCAGGATCTCTCCCACTCCACGTTCCAGCTCAGTCTGCGACACGGGTCGCAATCACCCCCTCGGCCTCGACGATCCCCGGGACCGCGACGACCTCGTCGCCGCGCACGACGAGCGGCCAGCCTTCGCGATCGGAGCGCGGGATCTTGGCATCGACGAACACATCTTGAACCTTCTTCGCGCGGCCGACGAGCCGGTCGCCCGGTCGCCAGCCTCGCACCTTGAGGCCCGGCACGCGCGACTCGATCCTCCAGGCGCCCCACTCGACGGCCTCGTCGAGATCGCGCGGCCCCGGCTCGAGCCAGACGCGTTCGTACTCGCGCACGGCCTGCAGCCCGTCACCGAGATCGACGCGCTTCGAGCCGGCAGGCGAGCCGAGGAGCTCGGCGAGCGCCGGCGGCATCGTGCGCCGCTCGTCGAGGACGCGGAGCACGTTCTCACGCGCGGCCGGGTGGATCCGGTCGAGGAGCGGCAGGATCTGGTTGCGAATCAGCCCGCGCAGCGTGTCGGCATTGGAGGAGTCCGTGCGCCACTCGAGCCCGCGCTCGCGGCAGAACGTCTCGGCCTCCTCGCGCCAGAGGCAGAGCAGCGGACGCACCACACCGTCGGCCCGCCGCACCTCGATCCCGTTGGTCGTGCCCCGCGCGGCAAGCCGGTAGACGATCGTCTCGACCTGGTCCGAGAGCGTGTGGCCGGTGGCACGGAGGGCGCCGGACCGGAACGAATAGCGAAGGTCGCGCAGCGCGGCCTCGGTGGGGTGATCGGCGGCTGCGCGCACGACCTCGGCGCCGAAGTGCTCGGCGCACCAGGCCGCGTCGCCGTCCGACTCCTCGCCGCGGAGGCCGTGGTCGACGTGCAGCGCAGCGACGCGGTAGTCGAGCTCACGGAGCGCGTGGAAGAGGCAGGTCGAATCCGCGCCGCCCGAGACGAGGCACAGCACTCGGCCTCCCGGCGCGATCAGATCGTGCCGGCGGACATGGCTCTCGATCCGCGCGAGCAGTTCCAGGCAGTCATTAGAGCATGCACCGGCTCAAAAGAGAATGCTGCGGTACTCGAGCGCCTTCTGCATGCCGACCGTCTCGTAGAGCGCGATCGCAGGGGCGTTCTCGCTGCGGACGAAGAGCGTCACGTTCGGCGTCGTCCCGAGCAGGAGCCGGCAGAGGTCCTGCAGCCCGCGCCGGCCGTGGCCACGGCCGCGGGCGGCGGGATCGACCCACACCTGCTGGATCTGCACCGCCTGAGGGGTCCAGGCAGAGGCTTCCGCCTTGAAGAGCACGACGTCGCCTTCGAGCCAGACCCACGAGCGGCCCTCGTCGATCTGCGCCAGCGTGCGCCAGCGGAAGCTCTCCGGGTCGCGGGCGAGTGGATCGATGCCGAGCTCGAGCTCGTGTGCAGCAGCGCACACGGGCACGAGCAGGTCCAGATCGTGCGGGGTCGCGGGGCGCAGCCCGGTGTCGCCGGGGGGCGGGGGGTCGTCGATCATGTAGACGGGCTGGCCGGGGCGGTCCTCCCTCGGCTCCGGGAACCCGCGGCGGGCCGCCTCCCACAGGTCGCTCACGGCGCCCGCCTCGCCGATGATCATCCGCGACCGTGCTCTGCCGGCTGCAGCCGCGAAAGCGGCGCAGCCGGTGCCCGACGGGACGAGGTTCGCGCCGGCGTGGCAGAGGGCCTGGAGGCCGCCGTCCGCGCCGGCGACGGCGAGGAACCGCCCGAGCCCGCGCCGCGCGACGTCCTCGAGGAAGACCCGCTCCACGGGCTCCCGGGCGCAGAACGCGAGCACCTGGTCGCGCGTCGGTTCGATCGTCCTCATTCCGCAAAGTCTCCTACAGACACCTTGTATAGGCTGCCCCGATGCCGATCCATGTCCGCGCCGAGCCGGGAGAGTACGCAGACGCCGTCCTGCTCCCCGGTGACCCGCTGCGCGCCAAGTACATCGCAGAGACGTACCTCGACGACGTCGTCCAGCGAAACGCCGAACGGGGCCTGCTGGGCTACACGGGGACATACAAGGGAAAGCCGGTCTCCGTGCAGGGCACGGGCATGGGCTGCCCCGGCGCGACCATCGTGTTCGAGGAGCTCGTCCAGCTGGGCTGCCAGAAGCTGATCCGCGTCGGGACGTGCGGCGGCCTGCAGCCGCATCATCAGCTCGGCGACCTGATCGTCGCACTCACCGCAGTGCCGGCCGACTCGACCGCGATGCACCTCGTGGGGAACGAGCCGCACTGCCCGACCGCGTCCTGGTCGATCATCCACGGCGCCGTTCACACGGCGAAGGAGAGCGGCCAGGAGCTCCACGTCGGGCCGATCGTGTCGAGCGACGTCTTCTACAACCCGGACGAGGGCCAGTACGAGCGCTGGTCGAAGCGCGGTGTCCTCGCCGTCGAGATGGAGGCGTCGGCGCTGTTCACCGTCGGTGCGATCCGCGGTGTCGAGACCGGCTGCCTGCTCACCGTCAGCGACATCGTCGTGGAGGGCGAGTTCAAGCGCATCAGCGACGACGACCTGCGGGCGGCGGTCGATCGCATGACCAGGATCGCGCTCGACGTCGCGACCGCGGAATGACGCCACGGCGCCATTCCGCTAGCACGTACTAGCGATTTCGCATGAGCGAAATTGCCAGGACGGTCTTTCTCGTCAACCCCGCGTCGGACGGCGGCGCCACGGGCAAGCGCTGGCCCGAGCTCGCGCACCGCGCGGCGCGGCTCGGTCTCGAGGGCGAGACCCTGTTCTCGGAGCGGCCCGGCCACCTGATCGAGCTCGCGGCCGCAGCCGTCGACGGCGGCGCCGCGCTCGTCGTCGCCGTCGGCGGGGACGGGACGCTGAACGAGGTCGTGAACGGCATCGCCGGCCGCGACGTGGAGCTCGCGACCATCCCGATCGGGACCGGCATGGATTTCGTCCGCACCTACGGCATCCCGACATCGTTCGACGAGGCCGTTCAGGTCGCCCGCGACGGCCGGCCCCGCACGATCGACGCGGGCCTCGTCCGCTACCGCACCTGGGCCGGCGACAACGCCGAGCGCTGGTTCGCGAACGTCGGCTCGGTCGGGATGAGCGGGGCCGTCGCGCAGCGCGCCAACGGGATGTCGAAGGCGCTCGGCGGCAAGGCGACGTTCTTCTATGCGCTGACCCGCGTCTTCCTCGAATGGGAGAACACCGAGGTGACGGTGCGGCTCGACGGCGCCGAGCGCCGCGGGCGAATGCACGACGTGATCGTCGCCAACGGCGTCTGGCACGGCGGCGGGATGATGCTCGCCCCGGCCGCGCAGCCCGACGACGGACTGTTCGAGGTCGTGCTGATCGGCGACGTCGGCAAGGTCGACTTCCTGTCGACCGCACCGAAGATCTACAAGGGCAAGCACGTCAACCACCCGAAGGTGGAAGTCCTGCGCAGCGCGCGCGTCGAGGTCGACGCGGCCGAGCACCTGCCGATCGAGGTCGAAGGCGAACAGGTCGGTACGACCCCGGCGGCGTTCGAGGTGGTACCGGGCGCCTTGCGCGTGCGGGTCCCTACTCCTTCGTAGCGGGCTTGTCGGCCGCAGCCGGCTTGTCGGCGGCAGCCGACTTGGCGGCGGCGCGCTTCGAGCCCTCGAGCTTCGCCACACGCTTCTCGAGCTCCGCGATCTGCTTCTCCATCGCCTCGAGGCCGCGCACGCGCTTCGAGAGGTCGTCGACCCGCTCCTTCATCTGCATCGCGCCCTGCAGCACGCGGTTCGCGGTCGGGTACTGCGATGCCTTGTCGATCATTTCCTCGCCCAGCGAGGTGAGACGGTCGATCGTGATCTTCGTCATCAGGGTCCTTTCTCGGTTGGCGCCTACGACTGATTATCACCTTCGGCACGGCGGCCGCCCACATCGCCATTCCCGCCACACGGATCTCTACGCTTTTCTCATGATCGTGGCCCACCTCGATCTCGACGCGTTCTTCGCCGCCGTCGAGGAGCTCGAGGACCAGTCGCTCCGGCGGGTGCCGCTGATCGTCGGTGGCGATCCACACGGCCGCGGCGTGGTCGCGACCTGCAACTACGTCGCACGGAGCTTCGGGATCCACTCCGCGATGTCGGCCTCGGAGGCGCTCCGCCGCTGCCCCCACGCGGTGTTCGTGCCCCCGCGCCACTCGCTCTACCGCGACTACTCACGCGAGGTCTGGTCGCTCGTGCGGGAGATCGTGCCGTCCGTGGAGCAGGCGGGGATCGACGAGGGCTACCTGGACCTGGGCGAGGTCGCCCCCGCCTTCGACGACGCCCGCGCGCTGGCCGAGGCGGTGCAGGCGGTCGTACGGGCACGCACCCGGCTCTCGTGCTCACTCGGGGTAGCGACCTCCAAGGTGGTGGCCAAGGTCGCCTCGGACCGGCGCAAGCCCAGCGGTCTGACCGTCGTCCGTCCCGGCCGCGAGGCGGCGTTCCTCGCGCCCTTCCCGATCCGGATCCTCCCGGGTGTGGGGCCGCGTGCGGAGGAGCGGCTCGCCCGCGTCGGGATCGGGACGATCGGCGACATCGCCGCGATCGCGGACGCCGAGCTGCGGCAGGTCCTGCCGGGCAAGGTCGGCCGCGAGCTGCGCGACCGGGCGCGCGGCATCGATCCGCGGCCGCTCGAGCTGTCGACCGAGCGGATCTCGATCTCCCAGGAGGAGACGTTCGCCCGCGACATCTCCGATCCCGAGCGGCTCCACGACGAGCTGCGGCGCATGTCGGTCAAGCTCGCGGAGCATCTTCGCGGCCGGGGCCAGGTTGCGCGCACGGTCACGACCAAGGTCCGCTACCCGGATTTCGCGATCCGGACCCGGTCCACCTCACTGCCGGTCGGGACCGACGACGCAGCGAGGATCGGCGAGCTCGCGTGCTCGCTCCTCGACCGCGCGCTGCGTGACCGGCCGGGCCGTCTGCGACTCGTGGGAGTGGGCCTGTCCGGGCTCGAGGAGCACGTGCAACTTTCGTTGCCCGCCTCCGTCTGAATTGTCACCGGCGGTCTGCAACTTCGTCACCGTTTCGGTCTGTTCAAGCTCGCTTCCCACCACTACTGTGAGAGACAGGATGAGCACGCGGCAACCCACGCAGGTTCACGAGCACGTCGCGAAGAGCGTCCACGTGCTCATCCAGCGCTCGGGCGTCCCGTACGAGATCGAGCGCCAGGTGTGCTCGGCGTGCGCCCGGGTCCTCGACGAGAAGCCCGTCCGCCGCGCAGCCGCCTAGGCTCGACGCAGCGCCCGCACGCACGCGGAGAGCGTCACCGACGCCGACTCGTGCAGCACGAGCGCCGCGCGCCCGTCGTAGGGTGTCGGGTCGCGGTTCACGATCGCCAGCAGGCCGCCGTGCCGCAGCGTCTCGTCCGGCAGGCCGGCCACGGGCCACACCTCGAGCGACGAGCCGACGACGAGCAGGAGCGCGGCCTTCTGCGCGAGCGCGATCGCACGCTCGATCGCAGCCGCCGGCAGCGCCTCGCCGAACATCACGACGTCCGGCTTGAGGACGGCTCCGCAGTCGGGGCACCGCGGCAGCGGCAGAAGCTCCACCACGCGCTCCCGCGGCTCGCAGCGGCCGCAGGCGGGACAGCTCGCCGTAGCGATCGAGCCGTGCACTTCGACCACGTCGCGCGAATCTGCGCTCGCGTGCAGCCGGTCGACGTTCTGGGTGATCACGGCCTCGACGAGCCCCCGCGCCTCGAGCTCTGCGAGCGCCCGGTGCGCGAGATTCGGCCTCGCGCCGGCCAGCGCTTCCAGGCGCCGGCCGTAGAACTCCCAGACGCGCGCCGGGTCCCGGCGGAAGCCGTCGATCGAGGCGACCTCGGCCGGGTCGTAGGTGGCCCAGATCCCGGTCGGGCTCCTGAAATCGGGGATCCCGCTCTCGGTCGACACACCGGCGCCGGTCAGGACGACACACGGCTGATTCGCCGTGATCAGTTCTGCGAGCATTGCGCCCTCGTGCATGGCTTCAGTTTCGCAACGGAGGTGCGTGTCCGCTTCGCGGAGACGGACGCGCAGGGGATCGCCCACAACTCGAACTACTTCGTGTGGTTCGAGGTCGCGCGCGTGGACTACCTCGAGCGGCACGCGGGCGGCTACCAGCGTCTGCGTGACACCGGCATCGAGGCAGTGGTGCTCGAGACGCACATTCGCTATCTCGTGCCGGCGAAGTTCGATGACCGCCTCCTCGTGCACGCGCGCTGCCTCGACGTCAGAGGCGCCCGTTTTCGCTACGAGTACGCGATCGAGCGTGCCGGCGCGCTGATCGCAGACGGCTGGACGGCACACGCGACCGTCGATGCAGGAACGTTCCGGCCGACCCGCGTGCCGACCTGGCTGCAGGATGCGATCGCTAGTGCGGAGGCGACGGAGCAGGCGTCGTAGAGGTCGTGTCCGCCGACGTGGTCGAGGTCGTGGTCGTCGTGGTGGTCGTGGTCGTCGGCTTCTGCTTCTTGGGCCCGACGCGCACGATCTTCGGCGTCGAGCGGTAGCTCGAGTACCAGGTCTGGTCCGACAGAAGCTTCCCGCTCGGCGCATAGACCTTTCGCTCGACGGAGGTGGACTGGGCCGGCATGCCTGGATCGTCGACGACGACCTCGCCCGGCTTCAGCGTCGCATCGACCGTCTTCGTCACGGGCGGCGGAGCAACGACGACGAGCGGGGCGCTCGTCGTCTCGATCCGGCGGTGCTGCGGGGTGCCGTAGAGCGCGACCGTCAGCGACGACGGTCCGACCCAGGTTCGCAGGAGGAGCCAGTGCCCGGTGTCGTTGACGAACTTGAGGTCGGTGTCGGGGTAGTTCACGGTCGCATCGCGTCCCAGCGGATAGTGCGAGATGTAGAGCGAGTGGTTGGTGCGGGCGGTGATCCGCAGCCCCGCTTCGTACGCCGCGTTGAAGACGGTCGTCGACACCTGGCAGACCCCGCCGCCCAGGCCGGTCTGGAGCTCGCCGTTGACGATCACCGGCGCCTCGAGGAACCCCTTCTCGGCCGAGCGCTCACCCGTCGTCCCGTTGAACGAGAACGTCGCCCCGGGGGCGATCAGCTTGTTGTCGACAAGATGCGCCACGAGCTGCACGTTGTGAATGCGGTTCGGGTCCCCGCCGTACTCCGTCTCATAGCTGCCGACCGTCCCCGTGATCCCCATCGCGCGAGCCGCCGCGGTCGACCGCCCCGGGTGCTGCACCGAGAACGAGAGCGTCGCAACGCGGTTCGACGGCCGCTCGGCGGCCGCAAGTACCGAGGACACTGAGCGAGGGACGTCCAACGTGAGGCCCGACGCCGCCGGGACGACGCTGATCTTGCCGCCGTCGACCGCGAACGACGCGTCCTTCGCCGGCCGGTCGACCTTTCGCTCGAGCCGTGCGAAGAACGCATCCGCGTCGGGCCCGACGAATCGCATCGTCTGGAGATCGAGCAGCTTCGCGAGCCGCCAGCGCGGTATGCGCAGGCGGGTCGGGCCGGCAACGACGGTCACAGGGCCGGAGATGATCTGCGAGGCCCGCATCTGGTTCGCCGTCAACGAGGCGACCGTGACCTGCGGCGCGTCGAGGCGAACGGGCAGCGCGACCGGCGTCCGCGAGAACGACGCGAGCGACCGGACGAGCAGAGCGCGGGCGGCGGCCCGGTCGAGAACGCGTCCGGTCTTGCCCGGCGCGATCGTGATGTGCAGACCGCGCCGGACGAGCTCGGCCTGGCGATTGGGAGTGTCGAGCGCCTGGCGGAGCAGTCCGAGCTCGTAGTCGACCGCAGCGCCGTAGGAGCGGATCCGCGGAGCCACGTCCTGCGGGAAGAGCTGCAGCTCGAGCCTGCGGTAGCCGCGCACGACGCCGGCACCGCCGCCCTGCCGCGCAGCGGCCGAGACTGCAGCGTGCCAGTCGACGTCGACTCCCATCGACTTCGGCGTGATCAGGAACGCCCGGCCTCCGGCGACGAACGTCACGGGCACCGCGGCCAGCCGCGCCGAGCGCTGGGCGAGCAGGGCCTCCGCGGCCTTGGGGGTCATCCCCCCGACGTCGATCCCGGCGATCTTCGTGCCGTCGGCGAGCCGGTCGGCAGAGCCGGCGAAGAAGAGTGGGACGCCGACCGCGAGCACCCCCGCTGCGAGCGCCAGAATCGCGATCCTGGTCCAGAAACGGGAGCGGACGACCGAGCGCCCACGGACGGCCGGAGTCGAGGCAGCCACGGCCCGCGCCATGGTAGCGGCGGACGGAGCGGTGAGGCTAGAAGACGAACAGCTCGACGCCGCCCGAGACGTTGAGCTCGATGCCGGTGACGTACGAGGCGAGATCGGAGCAGAGGAACGCGATCGCGTTCGCGATGTCCTGGGGCTCCCCCGGCCGTTTGAAGACCGTCCGATTGGCGATCCGCTCGTTCATCGCTGGATTGCCCAGGTGGTAGGCCTCCGAGCCGATGATCCCGGGCACGATCGCGTTCGCGGTGATCCCGTGGCGGCCGCCCTCCATCGCGAGCGTCTTCGTCAGCCCGAGCAGCCCCGCCTTGGTCGCCGAGTAGGACGCCTGTCCGAAGCCGCCGAGCGTCCCTGCGACGGAGGCCATGTTGACGATCCGGCCCCACTGCCGCTCCTTCATGTGCGGCCACACGGCCTGGGCGCAGTTGAACGCACCCGTGAGGTTGACCCGAAGGTCGCGCTCCCAGAGCGCCGGCTGCTGGTCGTGGAACTGGCCGACGTGGTCGAGGGTGCCTGCGTTGTTGATGAGGATGTCGACGGAGCCGAGCTCGTCGACGGCGCGCCCCACGGCGGACGCAACCTGATCACGATCGGTGACATCGCAGCGCACAGCGATCGCCCTGCGTCCCATCGCGCGGATCTCGTCGGCCGCGGACTCGGTGCCGACGAGGCCCTGTGTCCGGGCCACCGTCGCGAGCGGGCCGTACGCGTCCGTCTCCTCCGTCAGCTCGGACTCGACGAGCAGGTCGGCGATGACCACGTCCGCCCCGGCCCGCGCGAGCGTCAGCGCGTCGGCGCGGCCGAGCCCACGGGAGCCGCCGGTGACGAGCGCGACGCGCCCGCTGAGGTCGATGTCGATCGCCATCGGGTCGAATCTACCCGCGCGGCAGGAAGATTTCCTTCGCGATCACGAGCCGCTGGATCTGCGAGGTGCCCTCGTAGATCTGGAAGAGCTTCGCATCGCGCATCAGCTTCTCGACCGGGTATTCCTTCATGTACCCGTAGCCGCCGAAGATCTGCACCGCGTCCGTGGTCACCTTCATCGCCGTGTCGGCGGTGAACCGCTTGGCGAACGACGAGTACAGCGTCGCGCGCTCCCCGCGGTCGAGCATCCACGCGGCCTGCCAGGTCAGAAGCCGGCCCGCCTCGATCTCGGTTGCCATGTCGGCGATCAGGAAGTTGACGCCCTGGTGCATCGCGATCGGCTGGTCGAACGTGACGCGTTCCTTCGCGTACTCGACGGCGAGCTCGTACGCGGCCTGCGCGACTCCGACGGCGCCGATCGCCGTTCCGGGCCGGGTGACGTCGAGCGTCTGCATCGCCAGCTTGAAGCCCTGCCCCTCCTCGCCGAGCCGGTTCTCCGCCGGGATGACCACGTCCTGGAGCGCGAAGGCCGACGTGTCGGTCGCGCGCTGGCCCATCTTGTCGAGGTGCTGCTCGATCGTCACGCCCGGCGTGTCCATCGGGACGATGAAGGCGGACATGCCGCGATGGCCCTTCGACGGGTCCGTCTTCGCGAAGACGACCGTCCAGTCCGCGTAGCCGGCATTCGTGATGAACGTCTTCGAGCCGTTGAGGACGTACTCGCCGCCGCGCCGCTCCGCCGTCGTCTTCAGCCGCGCCACGTCCGAGCCTGCGTCGGGCTCGGAGAGCCCGAACGAGCAGAGGATCGGCGCCTCGATCAGAGGCGGCAGCCACTTCGCCTTCTGCTCGTCGGTGCCGGCGATCAGCACCGGGCCTGCGCCGAGGCCGTTCGCGCCGATCGACGTGCCGATGCCGGTGCAGCCCCAGTTGACCTCCTCGCCGACGAGCATGCCGTCGAACGAGCCGAGGCCGAGACCGCCGTAGGCCGTCGGGATGTGGAGGTTCATCAGGCCGACCTCGTGCGCCTTTGCGATCACCTCGACCGGGTGCCGCATGTGCACGTCGTGCTCGGCTGCGACGGGCCGGATCTCCTTGGCGGCGAACTCGCGCGCGAGAGCGCGGAGCTCCTTCTGCTCATCCGTCAGGGCGAACGAGACGCCGCCCGCGACGGCCTGCTCCGTGGCGGCCATGTCAGCGCTCCCTGTGGCTGGAAAGGGTATTGATTGACGAGTCAGTCAGGGTACCGGGCGGTCGCCCGACCGGCAACCCTCGCCGCCGCGCCATCACTTCGGCGTGGTCGACGATCGGCTGCGGGTAGCTCTCGTCGATCGTCACCCACCGCTCGATGTAGTCGGCGAAGTCTCGTGCCTGCCGCTCCGGGTTGAAGATGCGGTGCCGGTTCCTGATCACCCAGAGCCAGTTGCCGCGGTTCGACGCCACGTCCGCGTCGAGCAGGAGCTCCTCGAAATGGCGGGCGCCGGCACGCCAGTCGAGCTCGAGGTCGTAGATGAGGAATGACGCGGCCACCAAGCGCACGCGGTTCGGCAGCCATCCCTCGGCGGCGAGCTGACGCATGCCGGCGTCGACGAGGGGGTAGCCGGTGCATCCCGCTCGCCAGGCTTCGAAGCGCGCGTCTGCCGAGCTGCCGCCGCCGAGGCGGAACAACTCGGGCGTCGCACGCAGGAGCTGCAGGTAGAAGTCGCGCCAGCAGAGCTGGCGCACGAACTCCGGCTTGTCCTGCGCGCGGACGGCGCACTCGAGCGGCGAGAGCGCACCGAAATGCAGGTAGGGGCTCAGCCGCGACCCGGTCTGGCGGTCATCGAGGAGCCACGCCTCGAGCGCGCGGCGGGCGTTCGTCTCGGGAGCGTCGACCGGTGGCTCCTCGATCGCCCGCCGCGGCTCCTCCGACCAGACCCGGTAGTACGGGGTGAAGACGCGGTACGTCTTCAGGTCCCCGAGCCCGACGACCGTCGTGCCGGGGTAGAGCCGCAGGTCGAATCGCTCGGAGAGCCGCGACTCCCTGCGCTGTGCGTAGGCGCCGGCGTCCTCGGAGCAGTACACGGCATCCGGCCGGCAGCGCGCGACCTCCTCGACCACGTCGCCCTCGGCGATCTTCAGCCCCGGCAGCTCGGCGAGCAGGAGCTCGAGAAACGCGAGCCGCCGTTCCGAGGCGTGGAAGTGCGGATCGCGCACGAAGAGCGGAACGACCCGCTCCGCCTCCCGATGCGCAGCGGCCAGCGCCGGGTTGTCGTGATACCGCAGGTCGCGCGTGAAGAGAACAACGGCGGTCGTCACGGCGCTAGTCTTGCCGCTATGGACTTCGAGCTCACCGACGAACAGCGCCTGATCCAGGACACCGTTCGCACCTTCGTCGATGAACGCGTGCTGCCCGTGGCGATCCAGAACGACATCGACCACAAGCTCGACCTGGAGCTGATCGAGGGCATGGCCGAGCTCGGCATCCTCGGCATCGTCATTCCGGAGGAGTACGGCGGCGCCGGGCTCGACTTCGTGGCCGAGGCGCTCTCCTGCGAGGAGATCGAGCGCGGCGAGGCGGCGTTCCGGACGCTCATCTCGGTGCACGTCGGCCTGAACTCGTTGTCGCTCCTCAAGTACGGCACCGAGGAGCAGAAGCAGCGCTGGCTGACTCCCCAGGCGAAGGGCGAGAAGCTCGCCTGCTTCGGCCTCACCGAGCCCGGTGCAGGCTCCGACGTCGCCGCGATGCGCTCGACGGCCCGGCGCGAGGGCGACGTCTTCGTGCTGAACGGCCAGAAGAACTGGATCTCCTACGCCTCGGTCGCCGACCACGCGCTCGTCTTCGCGAAGACGGATCCGGCGGCCGGCCACAAGGGGATCAGCGCCTTCGTTCTGGAGAAGGGCATGAAGGGCTTCACGACCCAGGACACCGAGAACAAGCTCGGCATCTGGGCCGGCTCGACGGGAGAGCTGTTCTTCGAGAACCTCGAGGTGCCGGCGGAGAACCTGATCGGCGAAGAGGGCCAGGGATTCGAGATCGCGATGCATTCGCTCGACCAGGGCCGGTTCACGGTGGCCGCCGGTGCGTGCGGCGTCGTGCGCGCGTGCCTCGAGCGTTCCGTCGGCTACGCCCGCGAGCGCGAGACGTTCGGCCAGGCGATCGGCAAGTACCAGTTCGTGCAGGACATGATCGCGAAGATGGTGCTCGGCTACGAGACCTCGAAGCTGCTCGTCATGCAGGCCGCGTGGATGAAGAACGAGGGGAAGCGCAATACCCGCGAGACGTCACTTGCGAAGTGGCACGCGACCGAATCGGCCTTCGAGGCGGCGCACCTCGCGATCCAGGTGTTCGGCTCGTACGGCTATTCGGGCGAATACGGCATCGAGCGGTACTTCCGCAACGCGCGCGCCCCGATCATCTACGAGGGCACCACTCAGATCCACAAGATGATGCAGGCCGAGCACGCGCTCGGCTACCGGCGCCTCAACGGCCGCGGCGGCGAAGCCTCGCCGGTCTGCTCGTGGGCGCCGGCGCTCGCCCCGGTGCACCAGACCGCGTAGTCACGCCTTGTCACCGCTTCGGTGACGGCTGGTTGACACTCGCAACGTGATGTAGCTGTACATCTACGTCGACGTGCCGCACCGCCTGCAGATCACGATCAGCCAATCCCAGTACACGTTCCTCAATGGAGAGGCGGCGCGCTCCAGCGTGTCGATGGCCGAGCTGATCCGCAGGGCGATCGACACGACCTATGCACCGTCGGGGCCGCAGAAGGTTCAGTTGATCACGCACGTCCTCGGCCGACGGGCGGGCATCCGCCTCCGCGACTAGAGCTCGCCGTCCCAGTAATCGACGGCGTCGGTGAGGCGGAAGAGCTTCCCGGGCGGCCAGGCGCCGACCTTTTCCGAGTCCGGGTACACGGAGGTCGCGACCGGCAGTCGGTTCGACCAGATGCAGACGCGCACCGTTTCCCCGGTGCCGTTCGTCACCTTGTGCGCACCCGCCTCGCCGGTCGGGAAGAACGCGCAGTCCCACGGCCCGAGCTCCTGCTCGCCGTCGGGCGTGCGGAGGGTGGGCCGGCCCGTGAGCACAAGCAGCCACTCCTCCTCGGCGTTCTCGTAGTGGTACGGGCAGATGCTCTGGCCGGGCGGCAGCTCGTAGACCGACAGGCCGAGCTGCTCGCCGCCGACGAGCGGGCCGACCCGGACATACGAGGTGTGGTACCCGTCGGGGTCGTCTGCGTCCTTCTGTACCTCGAGGCCGAAGAGGTTGGCGTCGCTCACGACTCGCCCTCCCAGTAGTCGACCGGTTCACCTAGCCGGCCGCGGTGCTGGAAGCCGGGCCCGGAGACCTTGACCTTGCCGCTCTCCGGATAGACGCACGTGTCGCCGTAGAGCGCATTGCTGCACGGCATCGCAAAGCGCGCGGTCGCCCCCCCTGCGTTGCGCATCGCGTGGGCCCCTGCCGCGCCGACCGGGAAGCAAGCGACGTCGCCGGCCCGCAGGACGCGCTCGCCGTCAGGCGTGCGCAGCGTCACCTCTCCGGCGACGACGACGAGCCATTCTTCCTCGTTGAGCTCGAAGTGATACGGCCAGGTCGCCTCCCCCGGCTCGAGCTCGTAGACGCTGCAGCCGGTGAGCACGGCGCCAAGGTCGCGTCCGAGCGACGCGACGCTGAAACGATGCCCCACCGGTGCCTCGTCGTAGGCCTTCAGCGGGTGCGTGAGCAGGTTGACGATCTTCGTCATGCCGCGAGCCCCCCGTGGGTGACGTCGACCACCGTCGAGACGGCACGGTCGACGTCGGGCTGCTCGCCCGGCAGCTGGCCGAGGGCCCAGCCCGTCAGGATCTCCTCGAGCGAGCCGTAGACGACCCATGCGGCGAGCACCGGATCGCAGTCTGCACGCACCTCCCCACGCTCACGCGCCGACGCGATCATCCGCGCCAGGGCAAGGAACACGGCTCGGATCTCGTCGACTCGCTCACCGACCTGCGGACTGCGCGCGATCTCCCGCACGAGCACCCTGATCGCGTCGGGCGTGACCAGCCACGATCCGAGATAGAAGCCCGCGAACCGCCGCAACTGCTCGCGCAACGGCACGTCGGCGTCCTCGATCCGCTGGGTCTCGACGACGAGCGCTCCCCACGTCTCGCGGAAGATCGTCTCGAGCACCTCTTCCTTGGATCGGAAGTAGTGGTAGAGGAGGCCGTGGGCGACACCGGCCTCTTCCGCGATGTCGCCGACCCGCGAGGCATGAAACCCCTTCCGCGCGAAGACGTAAGCCGCTGCCTCGAGCAGCTCCCTGCGCCTGTCGACGGTCTGCTCGGCCACGGGAGGAGCATAATCCGCGCGCATGGGCTCGCTCTCGGGGGTCACGGTCGTCGATTTCACGCGGCAGCTCCCGGGCCCGTTCGCGAGCCGTGAGCTGCTGCGGCTCGGCGCGCGCGTCGTGAAGATCGAGCCGCCCGACGGCGACCTGATGCCCGAGAGCTGGTACCGGGCGCTGAACGAGGGCAAGGAGATCGTCTCGTGGGACGCGCGGGCGGAGCCGCCTCCCGCCGTGCTCGCCACGGCCGACGTCGTGCTCGAGGGGTTCCGGCCCGGCGTGTGGGAACGGCTCGGGCTCGACCTGACCGCGACGACGATCCTCTGCTCGATCACCGGCTACGGCCCCGGGGGGCCACGCGAGCAGGACGCGGGCCACGATCTGAACTACCTCGGCTACGCAGGTGCGCTCGCAGACACCGCTCCGGCGGTCCCGCCCGTTCAGATCGCAGATCTCGCGGCCGGCGCGCAGAGCGCGGTGATCGAGGTGCTCGCCGCGCTGCTCGAGCGACAACGCTCGGGACGGGGAGCACGCATCGTGATCTCGATGACGCACGCCTCCCACCGCTTCGTCGCGCACCGGCTCGGCGGTGATCCCGTGCCGCGCCTGCTCACCGGCGGCGTCGCGTGCTACCGGATCTACGAGACCGCCGACGGCCGGCATCTGACGGTAGCGGCGCTGGAGCCGAAGTTCTGGCGCAACCTCTGCGCGCTCCTGGAGCGCCCCGACCTCGTCGACCGCGCGTACGAGCCGTCGCTGCCCGAGCTCGACGAGCTCTTCCGTTCGCGGACGCTGCATGATTGGCGAGCGTTGCTCGAAGGGAAGGACACCTGCGTGGGGCCCGTGCTGACGATCACCGAGGCGGCCGACGAGCTCGCGTGAACGGGCTGGCAGCTCTCGCATTCGCCCTGCTCGGAATTCACGTCGGCGCCCACCGCGTGCTGCCGGTCGGCTACGCGCCGGCGTGGAGCCCGGACGGCCGGCGGATCGCGTTCGTGACACGCGGCAACCTCTGGGTGGCCGATGCCGACGGCACGCATCGCGGCGAGCTGGCGCCCGACGCCGACCAGCCGGCCTGGTCGCCGAACGGACGGCGGCTCGCCTTCGAACGCGACGAATCGGTGTGGACGATCCGCGCCGACGGGCTTGACGAACGGCGGGTGGCCTCCGGCGCACATCCGGCCTGGTCGCCGGATGGAAAGCGACTGGCGTTCGACCGCGACGGCGAGGTGATCACCGTCCGCTGGTACGGAGGCGATGCGCGCGACGCCGGAACGGGCACGGATCCCGCATACGGCCCGGCCGGGCAGCTCGCGGTGGTGCAGGACGAAGAGATCGTCGTCCGGGGAGACGTGGTGAGCAGCGGGACCGAGCCGGCCTGGTCGCCCTCCGGGAAGCTCGCATGGGTCAGCGGCAACACGATCTACGTCGACGGCCACGCGGTTCACGCCGGGCAGCAGCCGGCCTGGCGCCCGAGAGCCCGCGTCCAGGAGCTGCTGCCGGACTTCGACCAGCGCGCACCGACCGACCTGACGATCGCCGGCGGCCCGGGCCGGTGGCTCCTCGGCTTCACGTCGCTCGTCGACAACATCGGCCTCGGCCCCTCGGTGCTGGTGGGAGTGCGCGCGCCCGGCCAGAGGCGAATGACCGGCACGCAGCACGTTCGACTTGCGAACGGAAAGGTGCGCACCTACGACAACGTCGCGCAGTTCCGCTACACGAACTCACCGCCGCATCACCACTGGCACCTGATGCGCTTCGACAGCTTCGAGCTGCGCACCCTGGACGGCCACACGCTCGTCCGTGACCGCAAGAGCGGCTTCTGCCTCGCCGACCACTGGGGAGCGGCGCCCGGAACCTGGCCCGGGCGCCGGCCGCACTTCCTCGGCGACTGCGGGCAATACCGCCCCGAGGCGACGCGCATCGTCATGGGCACGACGCCCGGCTACACAGACCGATATCCGGCGTTCTTCCACGGGCAGAACGTCGACGTGACGAGAGTGCCTGCAGGCGTGTACGACCTGACGCATCGCGTCAACGCGACGATGCGGCTGCATGAGCTTCGCTACGACAACGACGCCGCTTCCGTGCGGCTTCGACTCACGTGGCGGAAGGGCTACCCCAGCGTGCGTGTTCTGCGCAGCTGCCCGGCGACCGCGAACTGCTGAATCCTGCCCTGCGCGTGCCACGCGGCCAGCGCCAGCACGAAAGCGGCCCCAGCCGCCATCAACAGCGCCTGCGCCGCGATGCCGAACGCGACTGCATCGTTTGCGTGCACGCCAGATGCGATCAGGATCGCCGCACCGGCGCCTGCCTGCATGGCGGCCCCGGCCGGTGCGACCGGCAGGACGGCAGCCGCCGACGACGCACACACGAAGGCAAGCGCCAGGGCGAAGTCGACGCCGAACCCGAGGGCGGCGAGCAGCACGAAGACCGCGAGCGCCCGCAGCACCCACGATGCCGCGACGGCGAGCCAGGCCCAGACCGCCTCACGCGGCGGTGTCGCGTTGTCGCCGACCCAGCCGGCGAGCTTGAACCGCGAGAGCATCCCGACGCGCGCGAGCCGCGGCAGCGTCAGGACGACCGCTGCAGCGGCAACACCTGCGACCGCGACCACGATCAGACCGAGCTGCATCCAGCCCTGGACGTGCGCGACGGCGATCGCAACCGACGCCAGCGGCGCCAGGGCGGCGCTGTCCAGCAGGCCGAGGAGGAACAGCGACAGCGCGACAGCCCCGAGGCTCGCGCGACGGCGCCTGCACCTGCGCACCACCGCGACGCGGATCACCTCGTCGCAGCGGCCCGGCAGGGCGATCCCGCCGACCGAGGCGGCGCCGCCCGCCGCGGCGAGCGTGAGCACAGCGGGGCGTTGTCCACTCCGGAACAGACGCTGCCAGCCCCACGCCTTCGCGGCGTACGCACCGAGCAGGATCACGCCGGCGAGCCCGACAAGCCAGAAGTTCGCGTGGTGCAGCGGCCAGCCCGACCGGGCGAAATGCCGCACGACGAGGGCCGTCACCACGAGAGCCGCGAGGACGAAGACGGTGTTGAGAAGACGCTTCAGCAGGAAGGGCAACTACCGGGTCATCGGCAGCCGCGCCCCTACGTTGTATCCGACCCGTCCCCCGGTTGGGGGAGCAGCCGCTCGGAGATGCCTCCGAGCGCCTTGGTCAGCTCGCTCGGGATCACCCACACCTTGTTCGCGTCACCCTGCGCGATCTGGGGCAGGACCTGGAGATACTCGTAGGCCAGGAGCTGCGGATCCGGGTTCCCGTCGTGAATCGCCTTGAAGACGGTCTGGATCGCCTTCGCCTGGCCCTCGGCGGCCAGGATCGCGGCCTGCCGCTGTCCCTCGGCCTTCAGGATCGCCGCCTGCTTCTCTCCCTCGGCGGTCAGGATCGCCGCCTGCTTGATCCCTTCGGCCTGCAGGACCGCGGCGCGCTTCTCGCGGTCGGCGCGCATCTGCTTCTCCATCGTGTCCTTGATCGACGGGGGTGGGTCGACCGACTTGAGCTCGACGCGATGGATGCGGATCCCCCACTTGCCGGTCGCCTCGTCGAGGTTTCCCCGCAGTTGGTCGTTGATCGTCTCGCGGGAGGTGAGCGTCTCCTCGAGCGTCATCCCGCCGATCACGTTTCGCAGCGTCGTGACGGTCAACAGGTCGATTGCATTCACCGGGTTCGCGATCTCGTAGGTTGCGGACTTTGCGTCGGTGATCTGGAAATAGATGACCGTGTCGATGTTGACGACGAGGTTGTCCTCCGTGATCACCGGCTGGGGGTCGAACGAGACCGCTTGCTCACGGAGATCGAGCAGCGGCCGAACCCGATCGACGAACGGGATCACGATCGTCAGCCCCGGCGTCAGCGTGCGTGAGTAGCGGCCGAGGCGCTCGACGACTCCGGCCCGGGCCTGGGGAATCACCCGAACGGTCTTCCAGAGCGCGACGAGGACGAACAGGACGATCACGATCGGCAGGATCAGCAGCAGCAAGACGGCGCCCCCTTATTCGGCAACGAGAGCGGTGACGCCCTCGATCTGGATGATGTTGACGGTCTGGCCCTCGGCGAAGACCTCCCCGTCGAGGTACGAACGAGCCGAC
The DNA here is from genome assembly GCA_963828655.1 of uncultured Thermoleophilia bacterium. Classification (GTDB taxonomy): domain Bacteria; phylum Actinomycetota; class Thermoleophilia; order Gaiellales; family Gaiellaceae; genus PALSA-600. Next base: position 1,011,713 of record CAWHFK010000006.1, read on the forward strand.
CACTCCTCGCCGCCGATCCGGACGCGTCCGCCGACGGCGTCGATGCGATGCGTGACGACGCCCTTGCGACCGACGAGCGCGTCGGTGCCGGTGCGCGAGAGCGACGGCATGCGGACGTGCCGGCGCGCGACCGGCCGCAGGAGCGCGAGCGACGCGAGAGAGCACCCGAGGAAGACCACGAACGAGCCGATCACCCCGGCACCGAGCGCCGCTGCGACTGCCGCGATCAGGGCGGCCAGTGCGACTGGGCCGAGGAAGAAGAGCCCCGGCGTCAGCACCTCGCCGATCGCCAGGGCAATCGCCACGACGACCCAGATGAGCCAACTCACGATGTTGACTGTAGACGGTCGAGGCCGAGCGCTGCGGGCAACGACCGGAGGTCGGCGAGGCGCTCTCCGCCGTCGGGGTAGCGCCCTTCGCGGTCGACGAGGATCGCGCGCATCCCGACCGCGAGCGCACCCTCGACGTCGTCCTCGACCGTGTCACCCACCATCACCGCCTCACCGGCCTCGACGCCGAGGAGTTCGAGCATGCGCCGAAAGATCGTCTCGTGCGGCTTCGTCTTTCCGTGCGCCCGCGAGGTCAGCACCGCGTCGACGATCAAGCCGTGATGGGCGACGAACTCGTCGAGGTCGCGGGCGGTGTTCGAGAGCAGACCGAGCTTCAGGCCGGTGGCGCGCAGAGCACCGAGCACGGACAGCGCATCGTCGTACAACTCGAAGTGGTGGGCGTGCGCCCACGCCCCCTCCATCTCGACGGCCGCGCCGTACGTGTCGCCCGTCCCGCCCATCCCCTCGATGATCCGCTCGGTGAAGAGGACCCAGATCTCCTCGTCGTGGTCGAACTCGGGGTGGCGCTTCAGGGTCGCGAACGCAGCGCGCCGGGCCTCGTCGTAGCGCGCCACATCGAGGTCGAGCCCGTAACGCTGCCCCAGGCGCACGTACCCCTCCGCACCGAGATCGGGGCCGGGTCTCGCGATTGTGAAGTCGACGTCGAAGACGACAGCTCTGAGCACGGGCCGACGATAGCCTCCGGCGGTGGCCGAGCCTCGCCCAGGCACGCTCGCGGCGTTCCGCAGCCGCGACTTCCGCCTGCTCTGGGGCGGTCAGACGATCTCGTTCGTCGGCGACGCGGCCTTCATCGTCGCGCTCGGCTGGCGGGTCACCGACCTGACGGGGAAAGCGAGCTCGCTCGGGTTCGTGCTCGCTCTCGAGTCGCTCGCCATGCTGGCGACCCTGCTCTGGGGCGGCGTGCTCGCCGACCGCTACTCACGCCGGCTCCTGATGATCGGCTCCGACCTCGCCCGCGCAGCGGTGATGCTCGTGTTCTTCACGATCGACGCGACCGGCCACCTGAGCCTGGCGAGCATCTTCGCGCTCGCCGTGTGCTTCGGTCTCGCCGACGGCTTCTTCCAGCCGGCGTTCGGCGGCATCGTGCCGCTCGTCGTCGAGCAGCCTGTCCTCCCGTCGGCGAACTCGTGGCTCGGCATCGCGCGCAACGGCAGCGCCATCGTCGGGCCGGCGATCGCCGCCGCCCTGTACGGGACCGCGGGCCCGACCGTGGTGTGGGGAATCGACGGCGTGTCGTTCGTCGTGTCCGCTGCGGCACTGTGGCTCGCGCGGCCGCGGACGATCCAGCCGGCCGCCCAGCTCGGCCTGCGCAGGGAACTCGCCGCCGGCTTCCGGTACGTGATCAGCGTGCCGTGGATCTGGACCGGCATCACCGCCGCGACGGTGATCCTGATGGTCGCGATGTCGCCGTTCACCGCGCTGCTGCCGGGGGTCGTGCAGACGCACTACCACCGCGGCGTCGGCGCATACGGGCTCCTGTTCAGCGCCATGGCGGCGGGCATGGTGGCCGGATCGCTGATCTGGGCGCGCTGGCATCCGCGCAGGCGGCGGGTCGCGATCTGCTTCGCAGCGTTCGGCATCAACGATCTCGGGATCCTCGTCGTGGCGCTCTCACCGTGGTATCCGCTCGGGGTGGCGGCCGTCGTCTGGCGAGGCCTGTGGATCGGAATCGGCATCTCCGCCTGGCTGACGCTGATCAGCGAGCTCGTGCCGGAGCACCTGCTCTCGCGGGTGATGAGCATCGACTTCTTCGGCTCGCTCGGCCTCACACCGGTCGGCTTCGTGCTCGCGGGCATCGCCGCCACGGCGATCGCACCGACGACGATCCTCGCGGTCGGCGGCGCCCTCGGAGCCGTGCTCTGGTTCGCCCCGCTCGCCTGGCGGAGGGTGCGGGTCGTGGACTGAGGACGCGGGGGAAACTGGGTTTCCCCCGCGTAAATCGGGGTGCGGAGATTTGAACTCCGGACCTCTCCGACCCGAACGGAGCGCGCTACCAGGCTGCGCCACACCCCGAGACGCCCGACAGGTTAGCGGCTAGGCAAGGAACTCCAGCGCGGCGCGCGCGCAGACGCCGGGGCGCTCGCCGATCAGCAGGTGACCGCAGTCTGCGATCACGCGGAGCGGCGCACGCAGCCGGCGGGCGTACTCGAACCCGTCCTCGAGCGGCACCTGGCGGTCGCGGGCGCCCCAGAGGAGGAGCACCGGGCAGGTCACCCTCTCCAGGTCACGGCGCGGGTCGTCGGCGACCAGCGCCAGCCCGGCACCGATCGCATCCGTGTGCAAGAGCGGCCCGCGCAGGAAGCCGTGCACGGCGCGCTCCGTGAGCTGGTCCGGATTCGACACCTCGAACGGGCCGAAGACGACGCGCCGCAGAAAGGGTGAGCCCGCGATGCGGTGGACACGCCGGCCGGCGATCCGCCCCGGCTGGACGAGGCCGAGGAACGTGATCGTGAGCTCGGCCAGGCGCGTCGAGCTGGAGATCCCGGCCGGGGCCGCGAGCACGAGCCGGCGCACCAAGGCCGGGTGGCGTTCGGCGAGCCGCAGCGCGACCACGCCGCCGAGCGAGTGCCCGAGCACGTCGGTCGGGCCGTCGAGCAGCGGAACGAGGGCATCCGCGAAGCCTCGGAGCGTGGCCGCCGCGGGCAGAGGAGCCGAGCCTCCGTGGCCGGGCAGGTCCGGCACGATCAGCTGCCGGCCCGCGAGGTGCGGCCGCAGTTCGGCGAAGTTCCACGCCGAGCCGCCGAAGCCGTGCACGAGCAGAAGCGGCGGGCCGTCTCCGCCCACGAACGCACGGATCCGGGCGCCGCGGGACTCGTAGATCCGTTCCTCGAGGCCCGGGAGAAGATCGTTCGCATCCGTCACGCCGATCGATTATGGTTCGAAGCACTATGAGCTCGACGGCGACAGGGCGGGACGCATGAAGATCCCCGTCCTGCGCCCACACCAGCTGGAGATCCAAGCCCGCTAGCGCATCGTGCGCGGCGGGCTTTTTCGTGGAAGGAGCGAAATGGCCAACCACCTGACGCCCGACGAGCTCTCGAAAGAGGTCGGGATCGACCGGGACGAGGTGATCAGGATCTGCCTCGAGGAGCACGTGCCGATCTACCAGGGGAAGATCGACAAGACGCTGTTTCAGGCTCAGCTCCACGCGCTGGGGGCATTCCCCGCGTCGCACTGAGACGAAGGACTATTTGCGGGAAGAGGCGGCAGCGCGCTTGCGCGGTGCCGCCTTTTTCTTGTCGTCCGCGGGCTGCTGCTTCTTCGACGCCGCGGCGACCGACGCCTTGAGCGCCTCCATCAGGTCGACGACCGGAGCGGGCTCCTCCTGGTCGGGCAGCTCGAACTCCTGCCCCGCGAGCTTCGCCTCGAGCAGCTCGCGCAGCGACTCGCGGTACTCGCTGCGCAGCGCTTCGGGCTCGAACGGCGCCGCGAGCGAGGCGATGATCTGCTTCGCCAGCTCGAGCTCCGGCGGCTTGACCTCCGAGGTCGCCACCGCCTCGTCGATCTCGGCATGGTCTTTCACGTCCTCGTGGACGAAGAGGGTCTCGAGCGCGAGCGCATCGCCCATCGGCCTGATCAGGCAGAGCTTCTCCTTGCCCGCGAGCACGAATCGCCCGAGCGCGGCCACCTCCGCCTCCTTCATCGCCTCGAGCAGCAGCACATAGGGACGGCGCTGCGCCTCGGCTCCGGCGGGCACGAGGAAGTACGTGCGATCGAAGTAGACCGGATCGACCTCCTCGAGGCGCACGAACCGGCTGATCTCGATCGAGCGCGAGGTGTCGTGCTTCTCGATCGCCTCGAGGTCTGCCTCCTCGACGGTGACGAACTGGCCCTTGGCGACCTCCCAGCCCTTGACGAGCTCGTCGGACTCGACATCGCGCTCGTGCACCGGGCACCAGCGCTTCTGTTTGATCGGGGAGCCGCACTCGCGGTGCAGGAGCCGGAACGAGATGTCCGACTGGCGGGCAGCCGGCTTCGTCGCCGGTGCGAGACCGACGGGAATGCTGACGAGGCCGAAGCTGACTGATCCGTTCCAGGTTGTGCGCATCTGCAGGGAGAATCCTAGCGAGGGCGGGTCTATTTCGCCCCCGCGAACGGTACTCCTGCGGCTAGATTCCGCTCGTGGCCCGCGCCCGGACGATCGCGAATCTGTGGCGGGACGCGGTCGCGGCCGCGCATCCCGACCCTGCCTACCTGCACGAGGTGGACGGCGAGTGGGTCGAGGTCACGTGGGCGGAAGCCGCGGTCGCGGTCGACGAGCTCGCAAACGGGCTGCTCGCGCTCGGCGTCCAGAAGGGCGACGCCTTCGCCCTGCTCGCCCGCACGAGCCTCGAGTGGTCGCTCTTCGATTTCGCGCTCGGGCTCGTCGGCGCGGTCGGGGCGCCGATCTATTCGTCGAGCTCCGCACGCGACACGCACTACGTCCTCGAGCACTCGGAGGCGGTCGGCGTCCTCGTCGAGGACGACGACCAGCGCGCGAAGGTCGCGGGGTCGGGCGTCGAGCACGTCGTCTCGTTCTCGGAGCTCGGCGCGCTGCGAGAACGCGGGCGGACGCACGCCGCGGAGCACCCGGCTGCGCTGAGCGAGCGCGCCGACTCGATCGACGAGGACGAGCTCTTCACGTTCATCTACACGTCGGGGACGACTGGGCCGCCGAAGGCCTGCATGATCCGCAACCGCAACTACTACGCGATGGTGCAGAAGGGCGACGAGATGGAGGATCGCCTGACCGAGCCCGGGGACGTGATGCTCCTCTACCTCCCGCTCGCCCACAACTACGGGCGCCTGCTCCACCTCTCGGCCGCCTACACCGGCTTCACGATCGCCTTCCTGCCGGACCCACTCCGCGCCGCAGCGGAACTGCCGCGCGTGCGCCCACAGCTCTTCCCCAGCGTTCCCCGCGTCTACGAGAAGATCCACACGGCCGTGGTGGGCGAGTTCGCCGACCAGACCGGTGCCAAGAAGCGCATCGTCGACTGGGCGATGCGGGTCGGCTACCGCGTGGCGAAGCTGCGGCAGGCGAAACAGCCCGTGCCGGCAACCCTCCTCTGGCAGCACCACCTCGCCGACAAGCTCGTCTACTCGAAGGTGAAGGCGCGGCTCGGGGGCCGGCTGCGCGTCGCGAACGCGGGCGGCGCGCCCCTCTCGCGCGAGATCGCGGAGTTCTTCTACGCGATCGACATCCTGATCCTCGAGGGCTACGGACTGTCGGAGGTCACGACCGCCGCGACGGTGAACCGCGCCAACGACTTCAAGTTCGGGACGGTGGGCAAGCCGCTGCCCGGCGTCGAGCTCGAGTTCGCCGACGACGGCGAGATCCTCATTCGCTCGAACACCGTCTTCGCCGGCTACTACCGCGACGACGAGGCGACCCGGGCGACCCTCGACGAGCGCGGATTCGTGCACACCGGCGACGTCGGCCATCTGGACGGGGACGGCTTCCTCGTCATCACCGACAGGAAGAAGGACATCATCGTCACCGCCGGCGGCAAGAACGTCGCGCCGCAGAACCTCGAGAACGAACTGAAGGCGCACAGAGTGATCTCGCAGGTGCTCGTCGTCGGCGATCGCAAGCCGTACGTGGCTGCGTTGATCACCGTCGACCCCGAGTCGACGCACGGCCTGAGCGAGAACGACGTGCGCGACGCCGTTCAGGGCGCGGTCGACAGCGTGAACGCAGAGCGCTCACGGTTCGAGCAGATCAAGCGTTTCACCGTGCTGCCACGCGAGTTCTCGCTCGAAGAGGACGAGATGACGCCGACGTTGAAGCTGAGGCGCAAGGTGATCCTCGATCACTTCGCGCGCGAGTTCGCTGCGCTGTACGACAGCTAGCTGCGGAGCGCCTCACTCTCGAACCTGGTTCGCTTCGCGAACCAGGTTCGTGCGTTGCTCAGAGGATGCGGCGCGCGCCGACGAACGTCGCGGCGTACCAGCTCTCGTCGAGGCTCGAGATCTTGACCACGTCGCCGGTATGCGGCGCGTGCACGAACTGCCCGCCGCCGATGTAGATGCCGACGTGACCGAGACCGTCGAAGAAGACCAGGTCGCCCGGCTCGAGCTGGTCGCGTGAGACCGGGACGCCGTAGCCGTACTGGGCATACGAGGAGTGCGGCAGCGAGACGCCCACCTGGGCATACGCCCACATGACGAGGCCGGAGCAGTCGAAACCGCCCGGCGCAGAGCCGCCCCACACGTACGGCGTGTTGAGCTGAGAGAGCGCGATGTTGGCGACGTTGCTGTGCGTGGAGGGCGGAGCGACGACCGTGTCGGCCGCCGGCGCGATCGCGGAGACGCCGACCACCGTGGTCGCCTGCTGTTGCTGCGAGGCGCGCTGCTGAGCGGCCAACCGCGCCTGGGCCTCGCGCGCCATCTGCAGCTGCCGCGCGGCGTCGGCGGCGACCAGCTGTGCGATCTGGCCCTTGAGCGACGAGAGGAGATTGTTCTGCTCGTTGATCTTCGACTCGATCGACTGCTTCGCGGCGGCGCGCTCTGCGACGACCCGCACCTGCGATTCGCGAGCCTGCGCGAGCAGCTCGCCGTGACGCTTCACCGCGGATCGGAACGTCTTCACCTGCGACAGGATGTGCGTGTCGAGCGCGGTGACGCTCTTCGCGCTGTCCATGCGGTTGATCATGTCGTCGAGACTCCGCGCTCCGAGGATCACTTCGAGTGTCGTCGCCTGATCCGTCGTATAGAGCGTGACGAGCCGCTTCGCGATCGCTCGCTGGCTCTGGTGCAGGTTGTTCTTCGCGATCCGCAGCTCATGACGGTTCTCACGCAGGTCGCGCTGGATCTGCGCGAGTTGCGCATTCGCGCTGTCGTATTGCGCGCGCGCATGCTCGAGCGAATCGGACAGCTGTTGCAGCTGTCCCATGACCTGTTGCGCCTGTGCTCGCTTCGATGAAATCGAAGGGTCCGCAAATGCCGGGACTGCCGCCAGGAGGGCCAGACAGATCCCTGCGAGAACGTACGGCGCCAGTCCCAGCCTACGAATGACAACTCCCGGATCGGGAGCGGGACGGGCGCACCGGGTGGGGCCGGTACGTCACGAGTGGGGAGGTTAGCAATGTGTTCGGATCAGCGTCAACGTGGAATGCCGCAAACTTGCGCAAAACTTGTTCATTTCTGCACGAAGTACCGTCGTCCTTCTTCCCGACTGTGGTACGGTCCTGCCCCGTGCTAGGGCAGGCACAAACGCCGCGACGGCGCGTGTTCCCGTTCGCCGTGATCGCCTTGGCGGTGCTGATCGCGCCGTCGGTAGGCGGCGCCAATCCATCGCCGACCACGCAGTCGTTGCGTGCACAAGATGCGGCGATCGTGGCGAAATCGCGCGCGGCCGTGCTCGGGCTGTATTCGCTCGACGCGCGGTTGGCGGCTGCGCAGTCGAAGCTCGCATCGCTTCGCGGTCAAGCGCATGCGCTGCGGCTCGAACGCCGGAGCCTGCGGCATCAGCTCGCGGTTGCGAAGCGAAGCACGCGAATCTCGCAGGCGCGCGTGGCGCAACGGCTCCGGATCCTCTACGAGCAGGACAACGTCGAACCGCTGGAGATCGTGCTCGGTTCGAAGACCCTCGACGAGGCAATGACGAACCTCGACGACCTGAATCGCGCCGCGGGCCAGGGAGAAGACATCCTGCGCGAGCTCGCCGGCGCACGGAAGGCGATCGCCCGCGCGTCACACGGGCTCACAGCCCGCGCGGCCGCTCTCACTGCTGCAACCCGTGCCGCCGAGGCAACCGCCGCGTCCCTTGCGGCGACGCGGGCGCAGCGAAGCTCGTACATCGCAAGCCTGGCCGCACAGCGTCGCCTCACGGAGAGCCAGATCGCGAGCCTGGTTGCGGCCGCCGGCGCAGCACAGGCGCAGAGCGTCCGGCTCGTGCGCGGCGACTCGACGGCGGCTGCCACCACCACCCTGCACGGGAGCCGCGTCCTCACCGTGTCGGCGACGGGCTACGCACTCCAGGGCAACACCGCCAGCGGTCTCCCCGTCGGCTGGGGCATCGTCGCGGTCGATCCGTCGGTCATTCCGCTCGGCACGCACATCACGATCCCCGGCTACGGCGACGCTGTCGCAGCCGACGAGGGCGGATCGATCGTCGGGGCGACGATCGATCTCTGGTTCCCGACGGTCGCGCAGGCCAATGCGTGGGGCCGCCGCACCGTCACGATCGTCCTGCATTAGCGGCCGCGCGACTACACTGACCCTCCGGTCCCGATTGCCGAGGTAGGCCGAACTGATCGACGAAGCAGACAACTCTCAAGCGCTCCAGACGCGCGTCCTGCTCGTCGACGATCACGATCTGTTCCGCACGGGCCTGCGCAACCTGCTCGAGGAGCAAGGCGTGCAGGTGGTCGGCGAGTGCGCCGACGGGACCGACGCGCTGCACGCCGTTCGTGAGCTGGCGCCCGACGTCGTCGTGATGGATCTGAACATGCCCGGGATCAGCGGGGTCGAAGCGACGCGCCAGATCTCGATGGTCGCTCCACTCACGCGTGTGCTCGTGCTCACGATCTCCGACAGCGACAGCGACGTGATGGATGCGATTCTCGCCGGAGCGTGCGGCTATCTCCTCAAGGACTCGTCGATCACGGAGCTGATCAGCGGCATTCACGCCGCGGCCGTCGGTGAGTCGCTCGTCTCGCCGGCGATCGCCTCGAAGGTGCTGCAGCGGGTGCGTGCGTCGAGCGCGTCCCCACACGAGGCGGAGTTGATCCAGTCGGAGCTCTCCGACCGGGAGATCGAGGTGTTGAAGCTGATCGCGAACGGCAAGGACAACGGGATGATCGCGCTCGAGCTGCACATCAGCCCGAAGACCGTGAAGAACCACATCTCCAACATCCTGATGAAGCTGCAGATCGACAACCGGATCCAGGCCGCGGTCTACGCGGTCCGGTCGGGGATCGTCTAGCGCATCGGAGAGCCGACGCGGGCGTCGTCGGCGCAGCGGCGCAATTCCGCCAGCCGACCGCGCAGCTCCGCGAGGAGGTCGCCGTTTCGCTCGAGCTCGCGCGCGACCTCCGCGAGCTCCCGCGCATTCGTGACGATGTCGCCGTGCTCGATTCCCTGGCTGAGCACCGCAACCCGCCGCTCGAGCCGCCAGCTCTCCGCTTCGAGCGAGAGCGCCCCGGCGTAGCCGTCCGTCAAGGTGCGCTCGATCTGATCGAGGTCGCGCGTCGGCTCGCAGAGGAGCGCCGAGATCCGGTCGAGGAGGTCCGTGGTGCCCACCGCGCTCGATTCTCCGGTCGCAGCGGCGCTGCAACAAGGGCCGTGCGGCCCATTTCCCGGCCGGGCGAGGCCCAGCCCTCCGCCCGCTCGGTCACAATGTCTCGCGTGCGGAGGGGTCTTGCAGCGGTCGCGCTCCTGCTCGTCCTGGCTCCGGCCGGGCGCACGGCAACCCCCCCGCTGACCGCGCGGCTCGCCCAGGCACTGGCCGTCCCGGGCTACTCGAAGAGCACGTCCGCCGCGGTCGCGGTCGACCTCAGCTCGGGCAAGCTGCTGTTCGGCCGCAATCCGGACATGCCGCTCGCACCTGCATCGAACGAGAAGCTGCCGGTGACGTTCGCAGCGCTGCGTGAGCTCGGAGCGTCGTACCGCTTTCGCACCGAGATCCTCGGCCGGGGCCGCCAGGTCGGCGCGACCTGGCAGGGCGACATCTTCCTGAAGGGGTTCGGCGATCCGACGCTGACCTCCGGTGGGATCGACCGCCTCGCCGCCCAGATCGGGGCTCTGGGGATCACGCAGATCTCCGGGCGCGTGCTCGGCGACGAGTCGTGGTTCGACGCGCGCCGCACGGCGCCGGGCTGGAAGCAGGCCTTCTACCTGAGCGAGTCGCCCCCGCTCTCCGCGCTCGCGGTCGATCGTGCGGTCTACGACGGCCACATTGCACTGCGGCCGGCGCTGGCTGCGGCCGGACAGCTCCGCCGGGCGCTGCGCCGCCACGGCATCGCGAGCGGCAGCGTCGGTCTGGGCCGGGCGCCGGCCGCCTCACCGGCGCTCGCCGAGATCGAGTCGGCCCTGCTGCCGGCGGTGCTCCAGGAGATGGACCGCGAGAGCGACAACTTCACGGCGGAGCTGATGCTGAAGGACCTCGGCGCCGAGATCGGAAAGAGCGGCACGACCGCGGCGGGCGCTGCAGTCGTGACCCGCGCGCTGGCCGCCGCGGGCGTTCCTCTCGCGGGCGTCCGCATCGGCGACGGCTCTGGCCTCTCGCTCGACGACCGCCTCACCGCCCAGGCACTCGCGGCGATCCTCGTCTCGGCGTGGCGCGACCCCGCGCTCCACCATCCGTTCTGGGCGGCGCTGTCGGTCGCAGGCGTGAACGGGACACTCGAGCACCGCATGGAGCTCAGGCCGGCCCGCGGCGCCGTGCACGCGAAGACGGGCACGACCGACGAGGCCTCGGCTCTGTCGGGCTATGCCGGCAGCCGCTATGCCTTCTCGGTGCTCCAGAACGGCGAGCCCATCGCGACGTATGCAGCACAGCGCGCGCAGGACCGGTTTGCGAGCGCCCTCGCGTCGGTGCTCTAGCTCCCGACGAGAGCCTTGAGATCGTCCTCGGTGAGGAGCGGGACGCCTGCCTTCTCCGCCTTCGCCACCTTCGAGCCGGGGCTCTCGCCCACGATCACGCCGGCCGTCTTCTTCGAGACGTTGTCGGAGACCTTCGCGCCCAGCGCCTCCAATGCGGCGCGCGCCTGCTCGCGGGAGAACGAATCGAGGGTGCCGGTCACGACGTACTGCTTCCCGGTCAGCGGCCCCTCGACCGGCCGGTCCTCCTCACCGGACTCGAACCGCAGGCCCAGGTCCCGCAGCTCGGCGACGAGCCGTGCGTTGTCGGCATCGGCGAACCACTCGGCGATCGCCTCGGCGCGCTCGGGCCCAATCCCTTCGCACTCGATGATCTCCTCCTGGGACGCCGCGGCCAGGCGGTCGACGCTGCCGAAATGACGTGCGAGGTTCTGCGCCGTCACCCAGCCGACGTCGGGGATGTTGAGACCGAAGAGCACGCGGCGGAACGGGATCTCCTTCGAGGCCGCGATCGAGTTGATCGTGTTCGTCGCCGAGATCTCGGCGAAGCCGTCGAGCTCGAGCAGCTGCTCCTTGCTCAGCCGATAGAGCTCGGGCAGCGACCGGACGAGGCCGAGCTCCCACAATCTGCGCACGAGCTGCTCGCCGACGCCGTCGATGTCGGCCGCGGCCTGGACCCAGTTGATGAGCGATTCGAGGCCACGCGAAGGGCACGCACGATTCGGGCAGCGATGCATCGCCTCGCCCTCAGGCTTCACGATCTCGACACCGCACAGCGGGCAGTGCGTCGGCATCTTGAACGGCTTCGTCCCTCGTCTGTGCGGGCCGGCCGGACCGACGATCTGCGGGATCACGTCGCCTGCGCGCTGCACGATCACGTCGTCGCCCTCACGGATGTCCTTGCGGTTGATGTCCTCCTCGTTGTGCAGTGTCGCGCGCGAGATCGTCACGCCGCCCACTTCCACCGGCGCCAGCATCGCCCATGGGTTCAGCGCGCCCGTCCGGCCGACGCGGATCATGATCTTGTCGAGGCGCGTCGTCGCGGTCATCGGCGCCCACTTGAACGCCCGGGCCCAGCGAGGTCGCTGATGGAGCGCGCCGAGCCGTTCCTGCTGCGCGTAGTCGTCGACCTTGATGACGATCCCGTCGATCTCGTAGTCGAGCTCCGTCCGGCGGCGCTCCCAGACGCGACAACGCTCGGCGACCTCCTCGACCGACTCGAGACGCTCGGCAAACGGGTTGATCGGAAAGCCGTGGCCACGCAGCCACTCCAGCGTCTGCCAGTGCGACGTGAGCACTGCGCCCTCGTGTGCCCCGACCCCGTAAGCCCAGAAGGACAGCGGGCGGTTCGCGGTGATCGAAGGATCCTTCTGGCGCAGCGACCCGGCGGCGGCGTTGCGCGGGTTGGGCGTCGGCTTCTTGCCTTCGTCGACGAGGCGCTCGTTCAGTTCGCGGAAGCCGGAGAGAGGCATGTACACCTCGCCGCGCACCTCGATCAGCTGCGGCGCGTCCGCGGCGAGCATCCGCAGGGGAACGGCCGGGATCGTGCGGAGGTTGACGGTCACGTCCTCGCCGACCTCCCCGTCGCCCCGCGTGGCACCGCGTGCGAAGACACCGGCTTCGTAGGTGAGGTTGATCGCAAGACCGTCGATCTTCGGCTCGAGCACGTACGCGACCGAGGCGTCCTCGCCGAGGCGCTTGCGAACGTCCTCGGCCCACTTCTCGATCGCCTCGTCGGTCGTCACCTTCTCGAGCGAGCCCATGGCGGTCAGGTGCCGAACCTTCTGGAACTTCGTCGACGCCGGCGCGCCGACCCGCTGGGTGGGCGAGTCTGGCGTGACGAGCTCCGGATGCTCGCGCTCCAGCTCCACGAGCTCGTCGTAGGCACGGTCGTACGTGGCGTCGTCGACCGAGGGCTCGTCGAGCACGTGATACTCGTGCAGCCAGCGGTTGAGCAGGTCGCGCAGCTCGGCGGCCCTAGACGAGCTCAAGCAGCTCCTCCGGGCGATCGAGGACGACGTCGGCGTCGACCAGCTTGGCGGCGGAGTGGATGCGGCCCCACCCGACGCCGATCGCGAACAGGCCTGCAGCTCTGGCAGCCTGCATGTCGAAGGGCGAGTCGCCGACGTAGGCGGCCTCGGAAGCGCTTGCGCCGAGCCGGTCGAGTGCGAGCAGCAGCGGCTCCGGATCGGGCTTGTGACGCGTGGTCTCGTCGCCGCCGACGACCGTTTCGAAGAGGTGCTCGAACGGGAGCTTCGCGAAGGCGAGCTCGACCGTGCTGCGCCGCTTCGCCGTCACGATGCCCAGCCGGTGACCGCGCTCCTTCAAGCGCGCGAGCACGGCATCGATGTCACCGCAGAACTCGAGCGTGTCGTGCAGCGGCTCGTTGTGCTCCCGGTAGACGCGCACGAGCTCGTCGACGCGCTGTGGATCGAGCGCGACCATCTGCGCTTCGAGCCCCGGCCCGCCGACGGCCTTCATCAGCTCGGCGTCGCTCCACTCGCCACCGACCACGGTCTCGGCGGCGTGACGCATCGACGCGAGGATGATCGCGCCGGAGTCGATCACGGTGCCGTCGAGATCGAAGAGAACGACCGGAAAGCGCACGCGCTCGATCGTAGCGAGCACGCTCGCCGTCGCACACCGGGGTCAGACCCCAGACGTGTCCGGATAGGACACGTCCGTGAGGTACAGGCCGTGTGGGGGCGCCGTCGCGCCCGCCTCGCTGCGCGGTCTGCCCTCGAGCAGGGGCGCGAGGTCGCGGCCCTCGAGCATCGAGCCGACGAGCGTTCGCACCATGTGGCGCAGGAACGAGTCCGCCGTGACCTCGAAGGCGATCACGGCTTCGTCGAGCTCGACCCACCGCACCTCGCGCACCGTGCGCACGAAGCTGCGGTGCTGTGTCTCGGTTGGGGTGAACGCCCGGAAGTCGTGCTCGCCGAGCAGCACTCGCGCGTTCTCGTTCAATGCGGCGAAGTCGACCGGACGCGGCCACCAGAGCGACCGCCTCGCCTCGAACACGGAGCGCTCGCGTCGCCTCCAGATCCTGAACCGGTAGGACCTCGCGAGCGCGTTGAACCGGGCATGGAAGTCGTCCGCGGCCTCCTCGACCTCCGTCACCGCCACGTCGTCCGGCAGCACCGCGTTCAACGCCTCGGCTGCCCGCGCCGGCGGCGGGCCGCCGAGCACGTCGACCGAGACGACGTTGGCGAGCGCGTGCACGCCGGTGTCGGTGCGTCCAGCGACCGCCAGCTCGTTGAACGTCCCGTAGAGCGCGCCGACGGCACGGCGCAGCTCACCTTCGACGGTCCGCGCCCCGGGCTGCCGCGCCCAGCCGCGAAAGCCCGCTCCGTCGTACTCGATCGTCAGCTTCAGCCGCGGCACGTCAGGCGAGCCTGACCTTTCTTGTAAGGAATGCTTGCTGCTCTAGTCACTTGTCAGTTGCTGTTTATGATCTACTCATGTCCGACAAGCACCGCTTCCTGCTGCAACGGGTGCAGCCGGCGATGGTGGGCCTGATCGACGGGTCGCTCTCCACGCTCGCGCCCATCTTCGGCATCGCGATCTACACGCACAACCCGCACACGGCCTTCGTGGCCGGTCTCGCGACCGCGATCGGCGCAGCCATCTCCATGGCCTACAGCGAGGCTCTGTCGGACACCGGAGAGCTCACAGGGCGCGGCAGCCCCCTCACACGCGGCCTGATCACCGGGGGCGCGACGTTTCTGGGCGGGATCCTCCACACCCTGCCGTTCCTGATCCCGGACTACCACGTCGCGATCGTCACCGCCGCGATCGTCGTCGCATTCGAACTGGTCGCGCTGGCGGTGATCCGGTGGAGGTTCTTCGAGACGAGCTTCGCGAGATCGCTACTGAATCTCGTCGTCGGCGGTGCTGCCATCGCCATCGTCGGCGCTCTCGTCGGCACCGCCGGCTGAGTCGCCCTCGGCCTGGGTCTCGACGTCGGCCTCCGGTTCCGGCTCCTCCTCGGCTGCAACCGCGTCGGTCTCGTCCTCGTCGACCGGTTCGGCCTCGGCCACCGGCTCGGGCGTCCGCTCTTCACGCTGCGCGGCGACGTACTCCTCGTTGACGAGCTCCAGGTAGGCCATCTCCGCCGCGTCGCCCGGGCGCGGGCCGATCTTCACGATGCGCGTGTAGCCGCCGGGACGGTCCTTGAAGAGCGGAGCAACATCGGCGAAGAGCTTGTGCACGACGTCGCGTGAGCGCAGGAACGCCGTCGCCTGCCGGCGGGCGTGCAGGTCGCCACGGCGCCCGAGCGTGATCATCTGCTCGGCGATCGGCTTGACCGCCTTCGCCTTGGTGACGGTCGTCTTGATGCGCCCATGCTCGATCAGCGCACCGGCAAGGTTCGAGTACAGCGCCTTGCGGTGCGCCGAGTCCCGGCCGAGCTTCTTTCCTGAGCGCCCGTGACGCACCTGCTACTCCGCTCCGTTCCCGCCGCCGCGCAGGTTGAGACCGTGCTGCTGCAGCGTCTCCTTGACCTCTTCGATCGACTTCTTGCCGAAGTTCGGGATCGCAGCGAGCTCCGACTCCGACTTGGTGACGAGATCGCCGATCGTCTCGATGCCGACGCGCTTCAGGCAGTTGTACGAACGCACACCGAGCTCCAGCTCCTCGATCGGGAAGTTCTCCATCCCGCCCGCGAGGGAGACACCGGCAGCCTCGCCCGCACCGTCGGAGGATGGCGCAGCCGACTCGCCGTAGCCCTCGATCTTCTCGAGGTCGGTGAAGATCGCCAGCTGGCGGATGAGGATCTCGGCGCCCTGGGCGATCGCGTCCTTCGGATCGATCGAGCCGTTGGTGGACACGTCGAGGATCAGCTTGTCGTAGTCGGTCCGCTGCCCCACGCGCGCGGCCTCCACGTCGTAGGCGACGCGGTTGATCGGCGAGAACATCGAGTCGACGGGGATGACCCCGATCGTGTGCGCCTGGCCGCGGTTGCCCTCGGCCGGCACGTAGCCGCGGCCGCGCCCGATCGTGAGTGTGACCTCGAGGCGGCCCTTCGACGAGAGGTTCGCGATCTCGAGCTCCGGGTTCAGGATCTCGAGGTCGGCGGGCGCCTCGATGTCGGCGGCCGTGACGATCCCCTCACCGCGCTTCGTCAGCCGAACCTCCACCTCCGGCGACTCGCCGTGAAGGATGCAGACGAGCTGCTTCAGGTTGAGGATGATGTCGGTGACGTCCTCGCGAACGCCGGGAAGCGTCGTGAACTCGTGCGCGACACCCTCGATCTTCACCGAGGTGACCGCGGCGCCCTCCAGCGAGGAGAGGAGCACACGGCGCAGCGAGTTGCCGAACGTGTAGCCGAAGCCCCGATCGAGCGGCTCGATCACGAAGACGCCACGATTCTCGGTCACTTCCTCATGGGTGATCTTCGGCACCTGGAAATCGGTCGCGCGTACTGCCAACGTATGTCCTTTCTTTTGCGAGGCTCTACTTGGAGTAGAGCTCGACGATCAACTGTTCGGAAACCGGGGTGTCGATCTCGGCACGCTCCGGCCACTTCAAGACGGTCCCGCTGAGCCCGTCGTGGTCCGCCTGGAGCCACGGGGCGACAGCGGCGGTGAGGTCGGTCGCGTCACGGACGATCTGCTCCGCGCCGGACCCTGTCTTCAGGGAGACCAGGTCGTCGGGCTTGACCTGGTAGCTCGGGATGTTCACGCGACGCCCGTTCACGGCGAAATGCCCGTGCCGGACGAGTTGGCGCGCCTGAGCGCGCGAGGCCGCGAAACCGAGCCGGTAGACGACGTTGTCGAGGCGGGTCTCGAGCATCCGCAGCAGGTTGTCACCGGTGATGCCGCCCTGCTTGTTCGCCTTCTCGTAGTACGTGCGGAACTGGGTCTCGAGGAGACCGTAGTAGCGACGCGCCTTCTGCTTCTCGCGCAGCTGCAACAGGTACTCGCTCTGCTTGATGCGGCCGCGGCCGTGCTCGCCCGGCGGATACGAGCGGCGCTCGATGGCGCATTTCTCGGTCAGGCAGCGCTCGCCCTTGAGGAAGAGCTTGATGCCCTCCCGGCGGCACTGCTTGCACTTCGGTGAACGATCGCGAGCCACTACACACGCCTCCGCTTCTTCTGGCGGACGCCGTTGTGCGCCTGCGGCGAGACGTCCTTCACACCGAGGATCTCGAGGCCGGCCGCCTGCAGCGACCGGATCGCCGTCTCACGACCGGAGCCCGGGCCTTTCACGAACACTTCGACCTTCTGCAGGCCGTGCTCCATGCCCTTGCGGGCGGCCGCATCGGCGGTCACCTGCGCGGCGAACGGCGTCGACTTGCGCGAGCCCTTGAACCCGGCCGAGCCGGCGGACTCCCACACGATGACGTTCCCGTCCTTGTCGGTCAGGGCGACGATCGTGTTGTTGAACGACGTCTTGATGTGCGCCTGGCCGATCGCGATGTTCTTGCGAACGCGGCGACGTGTGCGACCGCGCGTGGTCGCTGCTCTGCGAGGAGGCGCCATTACTTCGCCTTCTTCCCACGGCCGACGGTCTTCTTCGGCCCCTTGCGCGTGCGCGCGTTGGTCTTCGTGCGCTGGCCGCGCGCCGGGAGGTTGCGCCGGTGGCGCAGCCCGCGATAGGCCCCGATCTCGGACAGCCGCTTGATCGCCTGGGTGCGCTCGCGGCGCAGGTCACCCTCGACCTGCTCGTTCTGGTCGATGTAGTCGCGAAGCTTCGCAACCTCGTCCTCGGTGAGGTCCCGGACCTTGGTGTCACGTGAGAGGCCGAGTGCGTCGCAGATCTTCTGCGCCGTCGGCTGGCCGATCCCGAAGATGTACGTCAGCCCGATCTCGAGCCGCTTCTGGTTCGGCAGGTTGACGCCTGCAATACGTGCCATGTGTTGTGATCTACCCCTGACGCTGCTTGTGGCGAGGATTCGTGCAGATGACCATGGTGCGCCCGTGCCGCTTGATCACGCGGCAGCGCTCGCACATGGGCTTGACTGAAGGTCTGACTTTCATTCAGGGTTCCTCGAGGACGTGGTAAGGGCGCGCGCGGCTAGACGCCTCGCAGCGCGGGTCGTCATGGTACCAGGACCCCTGTTCCGGTGAGGATCCTCGGCCCGGCGGCCGTGACCGCGACCGTGTGCTCGAAATGTGCTGCCAGCGAGCCGTCGGTGGTGGAGATCGACCACTCGTCGTCGTGGATGTACACGTCCGGCCCGCCTGCCGTGATCATCGGCTCGATCGCGATCGTCATGCCCTCCTTGAGCTCCGGCCCGCGGTAGGTGGAGACGAAGTTCGGGACCTGCGGGTCCTCGTGGTAGTGGCGTCCGACGCCGTGTCCGACGAGGCTCCTGATCACGGAGAAGCCGGCGTCCTCGACGACCGTCTGCACCGCCTGGGAGATGTCGCCGACCGACTGCCCGGGCCGGGCGGCCTCGATACCTGCCGCAAGCCCCTCCTGGCAGACGTCGAGCAGGCGCTGGGCCTCGGCCGAGATCTCGCCGACCCCGAAGGTGGCCGCCGAGTCGGCGATCAGGCCTTCGTAGGTGACGCCGATGTCGAACGAGATCAGATCGCCCTCCTGCGCGCGGTAGGCGCCGGGGATGCCGTGGACGACCATCGAGTTCGGCGAGATGCAGATTGCAGCCGGGAAGCCCTTGTAGCCCTTGGAGGTGGGCACCCCGCCCTGTGCGTGGATGTAGTCGTCGCCGATGCGGTCGAGCTCGACCATCGTGATGCCCGGCTCGAGCGAGTCGTGCAGCAGCGCGATCGTCTCGGCGACGATCCGCCCGGCGCGTGCCATCGTCTCGATCTCCTGCGCCGACTTGCGGATGATCACGCGACCACCTGCAGCGACTCGGAGATCTCCGACCACACCTCGTCGATCGAGCGGTCGGCGTGCAACGGCACGAGCTTGCCCGTGGCCCGATAGTGCTCGACGATCGGCTCCGTCTCGGAGTGGTAGATCTCGAGCCGCTTCGCGATCACCGCGGGTGTGTCGTCGGCGCGGCTCTCGAGCTTCGCCCGGTCGAGCGCCCGCTGCATGCCGACCTCGTCGGGCACATCGAAGAACAGGATTGCGTCCAGGCCGCGGCCGATGCCGCCGAGCATCTGGTCGAGCGCCTCGGCCTGGGCGAGATTGCGGGGGAAGCCGTCGAGCACGAATCCCTCTTGCGCGTCCGGCTGCGACAGGCGCTCTTCGATCATCGCGATCGTCAGCTCGTCGGGCACGAGCCGGCCCGAGGCCATGATCTCGCCGACGCGCCGGCCGAACTCGGTGCCCGCCGCCTGCGCCGCCCGGAACATGTCGCCGGTCGAGACGTGTGGAATCCCGTATTCCTCAGCGATTCGCTTGGCCTGCGTGCCCTTGCCGGCCCCCTGCGGGCCAAGGACGAGGAGATTCACCGCAGGAAGCCCTCGTAGGAGCGCATCATCATCTGCGACTCCATCTGTCGCATGGTGTCGAGCGCGACGCCGACGACGATCAGCACCGAGGTGCCGCCCAGGGCGCGCGAGGTCGCCTGGGAGAAGCCGAAGTGCTTGATGAAGATCGACGGAAGCACCGCGACGATCGCGAGGAACAGCGAGCCGGGGAGGGTCAGCCTGGTGAGCACGCGGTCGAGGTACTGCGCCGTCGGCGGGCCCGGCCGGATCCCGGGGATGTAGCCGCCGTACTTGCGCAGGTTGTCGGCCTGGTCGACCGGGTTGAACTGAACCGCGGTGTAGAAGTACGTGAAGACGATGATCAGGATGGTCTCGGTCGCGAGGTACGTCCATGACGACGGCGCGAAATGCGTGTTGACCCACGTCGACGACGACGGCGCGAACGACGACACGGTCTGCGGGAGCGCAAGCAGGGCGGCGGCGAAGATCACCGGGATCACGCCCGCCATGTTCACGCGCAGCGGCATGTAGGTCGCGCCGCCCTGCGTCTGGCGCCGGCCGACCATGCGCTTCGCGTACTGGATCGGGATGCGCCGCTGGCCCTCCTGGACGAAGACGACCGCAACGACGATGCCGATCGCCACCAGCGGGAAGAACAGCTTCTCGACCGCGCCGCCGTTGAGCCAGGCGTTGATGCCCTGCGGCATGGAGGTCAGGATCGACGCGAAGATCAGCAGCGAGATGCCGTTGCCGATGCCGCGCTTCGTGATCAGCTCGCCGAACCACATCAGGAGGATCGTCCCCGCCGTGAGGGTGACGACGATCAGCACGAGCCGCCCGGGGTTCGCCGGCAGCGCTCCCTGGGTGTGGAACAGGTACGCGTAGCCGGTCGCCTGCGCCGCCGCGAGGAACACGGTGAGGTAGCGGGTGTACTGGTTGATCTTGGCGTACCCGGCCTCGCCTTCCTTCTGCAGCGCCTCGAGCTGCGGGATCACGACCGTGAGGAGCTGCAGGATGATCGACGCTGTGACGTACGGCATGATCCCGAGCGCGAAGATCGAGAACCGCGAGAGCGCCGAGCCCGAGAACAGGTTCAGCAGGCCGAGCAGCGAGCCGCCGCGGCCGTTGAAGAAGCTCTCGATCTGGGCGGAGTCGACGCCCGGCGCGGGCAGCCACGACCCCATGCGGTACAGCGCGAGGATCCCCGCCGTGAACAGGAGCCGGCGCCGGAGCTCCGGGACCCGCCACGCATTGGCGAGCCAGGACAGCAAGGCCTAGGAGCCCTCGCCTTCTGCGGGCTCGGCGGCGGGCGCGTCGGCGTCCTCCGTGGTGTCCTTCGTCCTGCCCTCCGGACGCCGCTTCAGGTTCTTCGGCTTCCGGGGCTTCTGTTCCTTGAGCACGGTCAGCGTGCCGCCGGCCGCCTCGACCTTCTCGCGGGCGGTCGCCGAGGCGCCGTGCACCGTGATCGTCAGCTTCTTGGTCAGCTCGCCGACGCCGAGCAGCTTCACGTCCTTGCGGAGCGAGCGGATCAGGCCCTTGGCCTTCAGCGACTCGGGGGTGACCTCCTCGCCGGCCTCGAAGCGCGCCTCGAGGTCGCG
Organism: uncultured Thermoleophilia bacterium; assembly: GCA_963828655.1. Lineage (GTDB taxonomy): Bacteria > Actinomycetota > Thermoleophilia > Gaiellales > Gaiellaceae > PALSA-600. The sequence goes on from CAWHFK010000006.1 coordinate 1,032,533, forward strand.
GAGGTTGACGGGCTGGGAGTACGTGCGGAACGGGCCGATCGGCATGGCGTCCGCCGAGGTGTTGCCGCGCAGCTTCGCCGTGCGCATGTGCAGCGGCATCTGCCCGCCCTCGAACCCGGCGCGCATCGCGTGCGAGCCTGCACGGGACTTCTGGCCCTTGATCCCCCGGCCGGAGTAGCGCCCCTTGCCCGAGCCGAGACCGCGCCCGATCCGCTTGCGGTCGGTGCGGGGCTGGGCTGGCTGCAGGTTCGACAGGTTCAGATCGCCGGCCATCGCTTAGGACTCCTCGACTTTCACGAGATGACGCACCTTGCGCAGCATGCCAGCGAGGACCGGCGAGTCGTCGATCTCGTTGGTCTTTCCGATCCGGCCGAGGCCGAGCGCCCGCAGCGTGCCGCGGTGGCGCTCCGACTGGCCGATCTGGCTACGCACCTGCGTCAGCTTCAGCTTCGACACCGGTGCTCACCTCCTCGCCCTCTGCGACCTCGGGCCGCTTGTACGGCAGGACCTCGCTGATCTGCTTGCCGCGCGCCTTGGCGACTTCCTCCGGGCGGCGCAGCTGGCGAAGTGCCTGCTCCGCTGCCTTCAGCATGTTGATCGGATTGGTCGTGCCGAGCGACTTCGCCAGGACGTCCTTGATGCCGCCGAGCTCGAGCACCGCGCGCACGCCGCCGCCGGCGATGACGCCGGTACCGGGTGAGGCCGGCCGCAGGAGCACGCGGGCGGCGTCGAAGCGGCCCAGCGACTCGTGCGTGATCGTCTGCCCGTGCTTCGGCACGGTGAACATGTTCTTCTTCGCGTCGTCGACCGCCTTCGAGATCGCCAGCGGCACCTCGCGCGCCTTGCCGTAGCCGACGCCGACGCGATCGACCTCGTCGCCGATGACGACCAATGCCGTGAACGAGAAGCGCCGGCCGCCCTTGACGACCTTGGCGACGCGATTGATCTCGACGACCCGCTCCTTGAGCTCGCGGGTCTCCTGCACGTCGATTGCCACTAGAAGCTCAGTCCTCCTTCGCGCGCGCCGTCGGCGAGCGCCTTGACGCGACCGTGATACAGGTAGCCGCCGCGGTCGAAGACGACGCCTTCGATGCCCGCCTTCTTCGCCGCCTCGGCGAGCTGCTTGCCGACCTCGGCAGCCTGCTCCGTCTTGTCACCCTTGAACGACTTCGGCAGATCGAGCCACGAGGCGGCGGCGAGCGTGCGGCCGGCGTCGTCGTCGATCAGCTGCGCGAACACCCCGCGGTTGGAGCGAAACACGAGCAGGCGGGGACGCTCGGCCGAGCCGCGGACCTTGCCGCGCACCCGGCGATGCCGGCGCAGGCGCGCTTCGCGAACAGTCAATTGGCTCATGCGCGCTTCCCGACCTTCCGGCGGACGTGCTCGCCCTCGTAGCGGATGCCCTTGCCCTTGTACGGCTCGGGCGGACGCACCTTGCGGATCTCCGCGGCGGTCTGGCCGACCGCCTGCTTGTCGATGCCCCGCACGATCACCTGCGTCGGGATCGGCACCTCGAACTCGATGCCCTGCCGCGGCTTGATCTTCACGGAATGCGAGTAGCCGACCTGCAGCTCGAGGTCGGTGCCGGCGAGCGCGGCGCGGTAGCCGACCCCCTGGATCTCGAGGCGCTTCTCGAAGCCCTGGGTGACGCCCTCGACCATGTTCGCGATCAGCGTCCGCGTCAGACCGTGCAGCGCGCGATCCTCGCCGCGCTCGGTGGGGCGGGTGACGGTGATCACGGCCTCGTCCTGCGCGATCTGCATGCGCTGGGGCACGTCCTGGCGCAGCTCGCCCTTCGGCCCGGACACGGTGACGCGGCCAGGGTCGATCGAGACGATCACGCCTGCAGGTACTTCGATGGGCCTTTTCCCGATGCGGCTCACAGCTCGACTCCAGCCGGGCTGACGGAAAAAGGCCTAGGGGTGTGGTTGCGCAAGTTCATACGGTTTCTCTCTCTAGCCATTTGCGCCGCAAATGGCTACCAGACGTAGCAGATGACTTCGCCGCCGATGCCCTCGGCTTCGGCGGTGCGGCTCGTGACGACGCCGCGCGAGGTGGACATGATCGCGATGCCCATGCCGCCGAGCACGCGCTGGCGGCGATCTTTGCCGGCGTAGATCCGCCGGCCGGGCTTGGACACGCGCTTGAGGCCGGAGAGGACCCGCTCGCGGCCGCGGCCGTACTTGAGCTCGACGACGAGCGTCGGATGCGTGCCTGCGTCCGAGACGTGGAAGTCGCGGATGTAGCCCTCCTCCTTGAGGATGCGGGCGATCTCGACCTTCAGCTTCGAGGTCGGCATCTCGGCGTTGTCGTGCAGCGCCTTGTTGGCGTTGCGGATACGCGTGAGCATGTCGGCGACGGGATCGGTGAGCACTGTGTCCTCCTACCAGGAGCTCTTGGTCATGCCGGGGATGACGCCCTGATGGGCGAGCTCCCGCAGGCAGATACGGCAGAGCCCGAACTTCTTGAAAACGGCACGCGGGCGACCGCAGCGGTTGCAGCGCGTGTAGTTGCGGACCTTGAACTTGGCGGGCCTTGCGGCCTTGACTCTCAGAGACTTCTTGGCCACTAGCGGTTCCCTCCGTCGGCTGCGAACGGCAGGCCCAGCGCTGTGAGCAGCGCACGCGCCTCGTTGTCGTTCGTCGCGGTCGTCGTGATCGCGACGTCGAGGCCGCGGATCTGATTGATGCTGTCGTAGTCGATCTCCGGGAAGATGATCTGCTCGCGGATCCCGAGCGAGTAGTTCCCGCGACCGTCGAACGAATCCGGGTTGAGGCCCCGGAAGTCGCGGATGCGCGGGAGGGCGATCGAGACGAGCCGGTCGAGGAACTCCCACATCCGGTCGCCGCGCAGCGTCACCTTGACGCCGATGGGCATCCCCTCGCGGATCTTGAACTGCGCGATCGACTTGCGCGCCTTGCGCACCTGAGCACGCTGGCCGGCGATGATCGTCAGCTCCTCGAGGGCGGCGTCGATCTGCTTCGCGTCGGTCTTGCCCTCGCCGACGCCCATGTTCAGCGTGATCTTGTCGATCGTGGGCGACTGCATGATCGAGGCCAGCTCGAGCTGCTCGCGCAGTTCGGCGCGGAGCTCGTCGTTGTAGCGCTGCTTGAGGCGCGGGGTATAGGTCTCGGTCGCTGCCATTACTTGTCGATCTCCTGGCCGCAGCCGGCCCGCTTGCAGACACGCACCTTGAGGGTGCCGTCCTTGCCTTCCTTGAAGCGGTAGCCGACGCGGGTCGGCAGCTTGCACGTGGGACAGACGAGCATCACGTTCGAGACGGCGACGGCGGACGCAAGCTCGATGCGGCCGCCCGGGGCGATCTGCGTCCCGCCCATCCGGCTCGCATTGCGGATCGGCCGCGGCTTCTGATGCTTGGTCATCTGGTTGAGGTTCTCGACGATCACCTTGCCGTCACGCGGACGTGCGTCGAGGATCCGCCCCTGCTTCCCGCGATCCTTGCCGGACAGCATCTGGACGGTGTCGCCCTTCTTCAACTTGAGTGCGGTCGTCATCTCTAGAGCACCTCTGGAGCCAAGCTCACGATCTTCATGAAGTTCTTCTCACGCAACTCGCGGGCGACAGGCCCGAAGATGCGCGTCCCACGCGGGTTGCGCTGCGCATCGATGATCACCGCCGCGTTCTCATCGAACGAGATCAGTGTTCCGTCGTCCCGGCCGAACGGCTTCTTCGTCCGCACGACGACGGCCTTCACCACTTCGCCCTTCTTGACCGTGCCCTGCGGGGCAGCGGCCTTGACCGTGGCCGTGATGATGTCGCCGACACGCGCGTAGCGGCGCTTCGAGCCGCCCGCAACGCGGATGCAGAGTAGCTCACGAGCGCCCGTGTTGTCGGCCACCTTGAGGCGTGTTTCCTGCTGGATCATCTACTTCGCCTTCTCCACGATCTCGGCCAGCCGCCAGCGCTTCTGCTTCGACAACGGCCGCGTCTCGATGATGCGGACCGTGTCGCCGACACCCGCGGTGTTCGCCTCGTCGTGAGCGTGGAACTTGACCGTCGAACGCACGACCTTCCTGTACTTGGGATGGCTCTTGATCACGTCGACCTTGACGACGATCGTCTTGTCGCCCTTGTCCGAGACGACGACCCCGCGGCGCTCCTGGCGCCGGCCGAGCTCGGAGTCCGGCTTGGTCGTGCGCGTGATCGGCTTGCGCGTCTTCGGCTTCTCGCGCACGACCTTCGTGCGCGTGCGGCGGGCGGTGCGCGGGACGTGCTTCAGCGAGCGCTGCTTCTTGGCAGGCGCCGCCGGCTCGGGCTCGGGCTCCGGCTCGGGCGTCTCTGCTTCGGCCTCCGTGGCTGGAACGGTGTCTGACACCTCGGTGTCAGACACCTCCTCGGCCACGGCCTCGGGGGCCTCTTCCTCGGTTGTCTCGATCTTCTCTTCGTCCGCCATGCTCAGCTCTCGACCTTCTGCTTGTTGGAGTTCCTCTGGTGCTGTGTCGTCAGGATCCGCGCGATCTCACGCTTGGCCAGCTTCAGCCGCGTGGTGTTCTCGAGCGCGCCCGTTGCAGCCTGGAACCGCAGGTTGAACAGTTCCTGGCGCGTGTCGGAGAGCCGATGCTCGAGCTCCTCGTCGGTCAGATCGCGCAGGTCCCTAGCCCGCAAAGAGATCACCGCCCTCGCGTCTCACGAACTTGGACTTGATCGGCAGCTTCTGCGCCGCGAGGCGAAGCGCTTCCTTCGCGAGCGGCTCGGGCACACCCGACAGCTCGAACATCACGCGCCCCGGCTTGACGACGGCGACCCAGCCTTCCGGGGAGCCCTTGCCCTTCCCCATGCGGGTCTCGGCCGGCTTCTTGGTGAACGGCTTGTCGGGGAACAGGTTGATCCAGACCTTGCCGCCGCGCTTGATCTTGCGCGTCATCGCGATGCGGGCGGCCTCGATCTGGCGGTTGGTGATCCAACCGGCCTCGAGTGCCTTGATCCCGTAGTCGCCGAAGTGGACCGCGGTCTGGCCCGTCGAGGTCCCCCGGCGGCGGCCGCGGTGCATCTTGCGGAACTTGGTCTTCTTCGGGAGCAACATCAGCTGTCAGCCTTCTTCCGGCGCGGAGCGGCCTTCGGCTTCTCGGCCGGCGGCGGCGTGGCCGCCTCGGGCGGAGCAGGCGTGGTCGCCTCGGGCGGAGCCTCGGCTGCCGGAGTCGGAGCGTCGACCTGCGGCTCGGGAGCCTGCACCGGCGGCGCCTCCTGCGTGCGCGGACGGCTCGACCCACCGCGGGTGCGCGGTGCGCCGGGGCGGTTGCCTGCGCCGCCGCCGCCCGGGCGGTTCTGTCCGCCGCGCTGGCCGGGACGGCCGCGGCGCACCGGTCCGAGACCCTCGCGATCCTGGTTGCGGTTGCGGCCGGACTCGCGGGAGGCGCCGAGCCCCTCGGTGACGCCGCCGCGGCGGCGTGCCGTGTCCTGGTCGCCGAGGCGCGTCTCCTTGCCTCCGCCCGGAACGCCCCCGTAGCCCTCGGGCATGATCTCGCCCTTGTTGATCCAGACCTTGACGCCGATGCGGCCGGTCGGGGTCCGGGCCTCGACGAAGCCGTAGTCGATGTCGGCGCGGATCGTGTGCAGCGGCACGCGGCCCTCGGAGTACTGCTCCGAGCGGCTCATCTCCGAGCCGCCGAGGCGGCCCGAGCACTGGACCTTCACGCCGGCCGCGCCGGAGCGAATGGCCGATGCGAGCGAGCGCTTCATGGCGCGCCTGAACGACACGCGGTTCTGGAGCTGCTCCGCGATCGACTGTGCGACGAGCTTCGCATCCAGCTCAGGCCGCTTGATCTCGTTGATGTTGATGTGCACGTTCTTCTGAGTCATCGCGTGCACTTCTTTGCGCAGCGCATCCACTTCGACACCGGACTTGCCGATGACGATGCCGGGGCGCGCGGTGTAGATGTCGATCGTGATCCGCTGCTTGTCCTTGCGGATGAGGATGTCCGACAGTCCCGCGTGCGACAGCTTCTTGAGGATGTGCTCGCGAATCTTGATGTCCTCGATCAGCGCGCCTGCAAACTCCTTCTTGCCGACCATCCAGTTCGACTTCCAATCGTGGATGACGCCGACACGCAGACCGCCGGGATGAACCTTCTGTCCCATTAGCTACCCGTCTCCTTGCGCTTCCGCGCCTTCGGCGCCGAAGCGCTAGAAGTCTCTAGTCCTGCTTGCTGAGCAACCTGGATGGTGATGTGGCACGTCCGCTTGCGAATGCGCGCAACGCGGCCGCGGGCGCGGGCGCGCCAGCGCTTGAGCGTCGGCCCTTCGTCGACGAACACGCCTGCGACGACGAGATCGTCGCCGTTCCAGTGCAGTTCGGGATTCGACTCGGCGTTCGCGACGGCCGAGCGCAGCACCTTCTCGACCTCGACGGCCGCCGCGCGCTCGGTGAACGCGAGGATCGTGCGCGCCTCGGGCACGCTGCGCCCGCGGATGTTGTCCGTCACGAGCCGCGCCTTGCGCGGCGAGATGCGGACGAACTTCGCGGTCGCCTGAACCGTGCGAGCTGACTCGACAGCAGCCATCAGCGCTTCTTCACCTGCGTCTTCTGGTCTCCGGCGTGGCCGCGGAAGTGACGCGTCGGGGCGAACTCGCCGAGCTTGTGCCCGACCATCTGCTCCGAGATGAACACCGGCACGTGCTTGCGCCCGTCGTGGACCGCGATCGTGTGCCCGACCATGTCGGGGAACACCGTCGACGTCCTCGACCAGGTGCGGATCATGTTCTTGGAGCCCGAGTCGTTCATCTTCTGGATGCGCGCGAGCAGCCGCTCCTCGACGAAAGGCCCCTTCTTCGAAGATCTACTCATGAGTTAGCGCTTGTCCTTCCCGCGGCGCCGGCCGCGCACGATCAACTTGTCGGATGCCTTGTGCTTGGAGCGGGTGCGCTTGCCGAGCGTCGGCACGCCCCACGGGGTGACCGGGTGGCGGCCGCCCTTCGACTTGCCCTCGCCGCCGCCGTGCGGATGGTCGACCGGGTTCATCGCCGACCCGCGGACGGCCGGGCGCTTGCCGAGCCAGCGGCTGCGGCCGGCCTTGCCGATCGTCACGTTCTGGTGCTCGACGTTGCCGACCTGGCCGACGGTGGCGCGGCAGGTGAGCAGCACGCGGCGCATCTCGCCGGACGGAAGGCGGAGCGTGGCGTACCCGCCGTCCTTCGCCACCAGCTGGACACCCGAACCAGCCGAGCGCGCCATCTGGCCGCCTTTGGCCGGCTGCAGCTCGACGTTGTGCACGAGCGTGCCCGTCGGGATGTTCTCGAGCGGCAGCGCGTTGCCGGGCTTGATGTCGGCGTCGCTGCCGGACTGGACGTACGAGCCGACGCGCACCCCGGCCGGGGCGAGGATGTACGACTTCGCGCCGTCGGCGTAGTGCAGGAGCGCGATGCGGGCCGACCGGTTGGGGTCGTACTCGATCGCTGCGACCTTCGCCGGCACGCCGTCCTTGGTGCGCTTGAAATCGATGATGCGGTAGCGGCGTTTGTGGCCGCCGCCCTGATGGCGCGTCGTGATGCGGCCCGTGTTGTTGCGGCCGCCCTTCTTCGTGAGCTTCTCGGTGAGCGCCTTCTCGGGCGTCGACTTCGTGACCTCCGCGAAGTCGGAGACCGACATGTGGCGGCGACCCGGGCTGGTCGGCTTGAAGCGACGGACTGGCACTAGATCTGGGCCCCCTCGAAGATCTCGATGGTGTCACCGGCGCGCAGCTGCACGACGGCCTTCTTCCACGCCGGCCGCGTCCCCTTGAAGACGCCACGGCGCTTCGGCTTCGCCTGAACCTTGATCACGTTGACGCGCTCGACCTTGACGCTGAAGAGCTCCTCGACCGCCTGGCGGATCTGGGTCTTGTGGGCGCTCGAGTGCACCCGGAACGTGTAGCTCCCACGCGTCGTCCCGGCGTAGGACTTCTCGCTGAGGATCGGCGCGAGGATCACCTGGGAGGCATGCATTACTGCGCCCTCCCCTGGACGAGCGGCAGCGCCGCCTCTGTCACGAGCAACGAGCGGGCCCACACGAGCGCCCCGACCTCGAGCTCGCTCGGACCGATGATCGCCACGCGCTCGAGGTTGCGGAAGCTCCGTTTCAATGCATCCTCTTCGTGGAGCGCGATCACAACGAGCGGCAACTGGAGGCCGGAGCCCTCGAGGAGGCCTCTGGCGAGTTTCGTGGACGGCGATTGAAAAGCGTCTGCTGAGACGATCGCAATCGATCCTTCAGCGGCATGACTGGCCAAAGCCGACCGAAGGGCGGCTTTGGCAGCCTTCTTGTTCACCTTCTGGATGAACTGGCGCGGGACCTTGGCGAACGCATGCCCGCCGCCGGTGAACTGCGGCGCGCGAATCGTGCCCTGACGGGCGCGGCCGGTGCCCTTCTGGCGCCACGGCTTCGCGCGGCCGCCGGAGACGAGCCCGCGGCTCTTGGTCGCGACGGTGCCGGCGCGACGCGCGTTCTGCTCCGCGCGCACGGCCTCGTGCACCAGGTGCGGCTTGACCTCGGCCGCAAACACGGCCTCGTCGAGCGTCACCGTTCCGGTGCCGCCCAGGTTGGGTGCCGTCGGCGTGGCCATCAGCCGCGCACCTCCACGATGCCGTTCTTCGGCCCGGGGACTGCGCCCTTGACGAGCAGCAGGTTGCGCTCGGCGTCGACCTCGTGGACGGTGAGGCCGAGCTGCGTGACGCGCTTGCCGCCCATGCGTCCGGCCATCTTGATGCCCTTGAAGACGCGTGACGGCGTCGCCGATGCGCCGATCGAGCCCGGCTTGCGGATGTTGTGCGAGCCGTGCGAGCGCGGCCCGGAGCTGAAGTTGTGGCGCTTGATCGTCCCCTGGAAGCCCTTGCCGATCCCGATGCCGGCGACCTTGATCTTGTCGCCCGGCTCGAAGATCTCGACCGTCACGGCCTCGCCCTCCACCGCGCCGTCGATGCCGCCGCGGAACTCGACGAGCCTGCGGTGCGCACCGACCTTGAACTTCGCGAGATGCCCGAGCTCGCCCTTCGAGAGCTTGCGGTCGGGAACGGCGTCGAAGGCGAGCTGAACTGCGTCGTAGCCGTCCTCGCCGGCGAACTTCACCTGCACGACGGGGCACGGCCCGGCTTCGATCACGGTGACAGGCGTGACTCCCCCGGTCTCCGGGTCGAAGATCTGGGTCATGCCCAATTTGCGGCCGAGAATGCCTTTGGCCATCAGAGTGACGTCTCCGTGGCCGCAAATTGGCTAGAGGAATGCGAAGCATTCCTCATAGCTTGATCTCGATGTCGACGCCTGCCGGAAGATCGAGCCGCATCAGCTGGTCGATCGTCTTCGGCGTGGGGCTGAGGATGTCGATGAGGCGCTTGTGCGTGCGCACCTCGAAATGCTCGCGTGAGTCCTTGTCCTTGAACGGGCTGCGGATCACGCAGTAGACGTTCTTCTCCGTCGGCAGAGGGACCGGCCCAGTGATCGTCGCACCGCTGCGCTGCGCGGTGTCGACGATCTGCTGGGCCGACCGGTCCAGCTGTTGGTGGTCGTAGCCCTTCAGGCGGATCCGGATTTTTCCCTGTGCCATAACGGTTTCTCTCTTTCCTTACTTGACGATCTCTGTGACCACGCCGGCACCGACGGTGCGGCCGCCCTCGCGGATCGCGAAGCGAAGGCCCTGGTCCATGGCGATCGGCTGGATCAGCGTGATCTCCATGTTCGTGTTGTCGCCCGGCATGACCATCTCCTGGCCCTCCGGCAGCGAGACCGCGCCCGTCACGTCCGTCGTGCGGAAGTAGAACTGCGGGCGATAGTTGTTGAAGAACGGCGTGTGACGGCCGCCTTCGTCCTTCGAGAGCACGTAGACCTCGGCCTTGAAGTGGGTGTGCGGCGTGATCGAGCCCGGCTTCGCGAGCACCTGGCCGCGCTCGACCTCTTCGCGCTTGACGCCGCGGAGCAGTGCGCCCGCGTTGTCGCCGGCCTGCGCGTAATCGAGCGACTTCTGGAACATCTCGAGACCCGTGACGACGGTCTTCTCCACCTTCTCGTGGATGCCGACGATCTCGATCTCGTTCCCGACCTCGATCTTGCCCTGCTCGACGCGGCCCGTCACCACGGTGCCGCGGCCCGTGATCGTGAACACGTCCTCGATCGGCATCAGGAACGGCTTGTCGGCGTCGCGCACCGGCTCCGGGATGTAGGAGTCGACGGCGTCCATCAGCTCGACGATCTTCGCCTCCCACTCCTCGTCGCCCTCGAGCGCCTTGAGCGCCGAGCAGCGGACGATCGGGATGTCGTCGCCGGGGAACTCGTACTTCGACAGCAGCTCGCGAACCTCGAGCTCGACGAGCTCGAGGAGCTCCTCGTCGTCGACCATGTCGGCCTTGTTGAGCGCAACGACGATGTACGGCACCTCGACCTGGCGGGCCAGGAGGATGTGCTCGCGCGTCTGCGGCATCGGGCCGTCGGCGGCCGAGACCACGAGGATCGCGCCGTCCATCTGGGCGGCGCCCGTGATCATGTTCTTGATGTAGTCGGCGTGGCCCGGGCAGTCGACGTGCGCGTAGTGCCGGTTCGCAGTCTCGTACTCGACGTGCGAGGTGTTGATCGTGATCCCGCGCTGCCGCTCTTCCGGAGCGTTGTCGATCTCCGCGAAGCTCTTCACCTGTCCGCCGCCGCCGCGCTTGGCGAGCACGCTCGAGATCGCGGCTGTCAGCGTCGTCTTCCCGTGGTCGATGTGCCCGATGGTGCCGACGTTGAGGTGCGGCTTCGTGCGCTCGAACTTCTGCTTGGCCATTCCTTCCTTCCTTTTCTAGGATCCCGAGCCCTGCTCGGTGATCTCGGTCGCGATCGACGCCGGCACGTCTTCGTACCGGTCGAACTGCATGGTGAAATCGGCGCGGCCCTGTGACATCGACCGCAGGTCGGTGGCGTACCCGAACATCTCGCTCAGCGGAACGCTCGCCTTGATCACCTGGGCGTTCCCGACGGGCGTCATCTCCCCGACGCGCCCGCGGCGGGAGGCCAGGTTGCCCATCACGTCGCCGACGTAGTCCTCGGGCGTGGTGACCTCGACGGCCATCATCGGCTCGAGCAGCTTCGGCTTCGCCCGCTTCATCGCCTCCTTGAAGGCCATGGAGCCTGCGATCTTGAACGCGCGCTCGCTCGAGTCGACGTCGTGGTAGCTGCCGTCGATGAGCTCGACCTTGACGTCCACGACCGGATAGCCGGCGAGCACGCCGCTTCCCATGGCTTCGCGGATGCCCTCGTCGATGGGCTTGATGTACTCCTTGGGGATCTTCCCGCCGACGATCCTGTCGACGAACTCGTAGCCGGCGCCGGGCTCCTGCGGGAGCAGGTTGATCACCGCGTCGCCGTACTGGCCCGAGCCGCCCGTCTGGCGGACGAACTTGCCCTGAATGCGCTCGGCGGGCTTCCCGATCGTCTCGCGATAGGCCACCTGCGGGCGGCCGACGTTCGCGTCGACGTTGAACTCGCGCTTGAGCCGGTCGACGATGATCTCGAGGTGGAGCTCGCCCATGCCCGAGATCAGGGTCTGGCCGGTCTCCTCGTCGGACTCGACGCGGAAGGTCGGATCCTCCTCGGCGAGACGGGCGAGGCCGTTGCCGAGCTTGTCCTGGTCGGCCTTCGACTTCGGCTCGACAGCGACCGCGATCACCGGGTCCGGGAACGTCATCGACTCGAGCACGATCGGCGCGCTCTCGACGGCGAGCGTGTCGCCCGTTGTCGTCGACTTGAGCCCGACGCCCGCGGCGATGTCGCCGGCGCCGATCTCAGCGCGCTCCTCGCGGTGGTTCGCGTGCATCTGGAGGATGCGCCCGATCCGCTCGGTCTTGCCGGTGGTCGTGTTGAGAACCCGGTCGCCCGCCTTGATCTTCCCCGAGTAGACGCGGAAGTAGGTCAGCTTGCCGACGTACGGATCTGACATCACCTTGAAGGCGAGGGCGCTGAACGGCTCGTCGGGCGAGGCGCCGCGCGAAAGCTCGGCCTCGGTCTTCGGGTCGATCCCCTGGATCGCAGGCACGTCGAGCGGGCTCGGCAGGTAGTCGATGACGGCGTCGAGCAGGGGCTGCACGCCCTTGTTCTTGAACGCGCTCCCGAGCAGCACCGGCGTGATCTCGTCGGCGAGCGTCGCAGCGCGGATCGCGCGCTTGAGCATCTCGGCGGTCACCGAGGACTCGTCCTCGAGGTAGGCGCCGAGCACCTCGTCGTCGAAGTTCGAGACGGCGTCGACCAGCTGGTGGTGGTACTCCTGGGCCTGCTCGGCGAGCTCCGCCGGAACGTCGGTCGTCTCGAACTCCTCGCCGAGGTCGTCCTTGTAGACGATCGCCTTCATCTCGACGAGGTCGATCACCCCGCGGTGGAGGTCCTCCTGGCCGATCGGGAGCTGGATCGGGACGGCGTTCGCACCGAGGCGCTCGACCATCGACTGCACGGCGGCGAAGAAGTTCGCGCCGGTGCGGTCCATCTTGTTGATGAACGCGATCCGCGGGACCTTGTACTTGTCGGCCTGCCGCCAGACGGTCTCGGATTGGGGCTGGACGCCGGCGACGGAGTCGAAGACGGCGACGGCGCCGTCGAGGACGCGCAGGCTGCGCTCGACCTCGACCGTAAAGTCCACGTGCCCGGGCGTATCGATGATGTTGATGCGATGGTTGCGCCACGTCGCGGTCGTCGCGGCAGACGTGATCGTGATGCCGCGCTCCTGCTCCTGCGCCATCCAGTCCATCGTGGCAGCGCCTTCGTGGACCTCACCCATCTTGTGGGTGCGGCCCGTGTAGTAGAGGATCCGCTCCGTCGTCGTGGTCTTGCCCGCGTCGATGTGGGCCATGATCCCGATGTTGCGGACGCGGTCCAGCGCCACCTCTGCCTCCGTTACAGCCAAAACTCTCCTGTTCTCACCAGCGGTAGTGCGCAAAGGCCTTGTTGGCCTGCGCCATCCGGTACATGTCGTCTTTGCGCTTGTAGGCGTTTCCCTGCTGCTCGAGCGCGTCGAGGATCTCGCCGGCGAGCTTGTCGGCCATGTGCTTCTCGCGGCGGTCGCGCGAGTAGGTGACGAGCCAGCGCAGGGCGAGCGTGCGGCCGCGGCGCTGGGGCACCTCGACCGGAACCTGGTAGTTCGCACCGCCGACGCGGCGCGACTTGACCTCGAGCACGGGCGTGACGGTCTTCACGGCCTGCTCCAGCACCTCGACGGGCGGCCGGCCGGTCTTCTCGCCGACGCGGTCGAGTGCGCCGTAGACGATCGCCTCGGCGGTCGACTTCTTCCCGTCGCGCATGACGCGGTTCATCAGCTGCGTGACGAGCTGGCTGTCGTAGACCGGGTCCGAGATGACCGGACGCGGGGTGATCTCCGCGCGGCGCGGCATTACGATGCGCTCCGCTTGGCGCCGTACTTCGAGCGGCCCTGCTTGCGGTCGGCGACGCCGGAGGCGTCGAGCGCCGCCCGGATCACCTTGTAGCGGAAGCCCGGCAGGTCCTTGACGCGTCCCCCGCGAACGAGGACGACCGAGTGCTCCTGGAGGTTGTGGCCCTCGCCCGGAATGTAGGTGCCGACCTCGAGCCCGTTCGTCAGGCGCACGCGGGCGATCTTGCGCAGCGCCGAGTTCGGCTTCTTCGGGGTGGTCGTCGAAACGCGCGTGCAGACGCCGCGCTTCTGCGGGGCTCCCGCGAGCGCTGGGGTCTTGGTCTTCGCGGGCTTCGACTTGCGGCCCTTGCGGATCAGCTGATTGACGGTGGGCATCCTGAGACGAGGTCTCCTCTTGCGGGTCGTATGCAGACGGAAAGGCAGGGGGAGCGCACGAATGCTGCTCCCTCCAAGCCGGCGGGCATGGTACCGGACCCGCCTGGGCCCTGCAAACGTTGTCCCGGAGCCCGCGCGCCCGGAGGCCCGAACACCGGGGTCAGACCCCAGCCGTGTCCGAAGGGGCGAGGTCGAGTGGCGTCTTCGCGCGTCCCCGCCCCTCGGCGGCGCGGGACGCGCGTGTTTCGTGCGCACGAACACGTCTCGAGGGGACAGGTGTGGGGTCAGACCCCGGACGTGTCCTGTCTGGACGCGGCCTGGGCGGGCGGTTGGGCGTCCTCAGCCGAGCGAGAGATACGGCAGCCAGTCGGTCAGGTCGACGGTCGCGGGCTGCGGCGGCTGGTCGTGCTGGCAGGTGAGGCTGCCCAGGCTCTGGTTCTCGTGCCGGCGGGCCCAGACGGCGAATGCCGCATGCCGCTCCTGGGCGACAAGGGCCCGGCGCACCGAGGGCGCAGCCTGCGCGAACGGGAAGGAGCCCAGCGGTGCCGTCTCCCCGAGGGCCGTCACCTTCACACCGTCGATCTTCACCGTCTCGCCGGCGGACAGCGCGAGCAGGCGGCCGGGCGCAACGCCCGAGACGGCAACCCCGGTGCGAAGGTTGCCGAGCCACGGCACGGCGGCGGCGGCCCTCACCGGGCGGGCGAGCATCGCCGCATAGCTGTCGAACCACTCGCGCATGGTGGCGGGGCTCGGCGCAGCCACGCGCAGCGTGGACTCGATCGTCCGGCGGCGCAGCTCGTCCGCGAGGATCCGCCGCGCGAGGGCCGGCGTCGCCCTGTCCCGCCGAAGCGCCGCCTGGTAGGCGGCGCGGCTCCCGCCGAAATGGTCGAGGATCGTATCGATCTCCACCTGGGCCACGGCCTCCGCAGCGACCGGCGCAGCCTGCGCGAGCACGGCGTGCTGGAGCTCCGCCGAGAAGGCGAGGTCGCGATTGCCCGTCAGCCGGTTGAGGGCGGAGACGTCGCCCGCGAGCAGCCTGGTCGACCCGAGCAGGCAGAGCGTCCCGGCCGGCAAGGTCGCGCCGACGTCGAGGGCCGGGTCGAGATCCTTCCCTGCGAGCGTGGGCGCATCGCAGAGCGAGTGATCCCGGGCCCACAGCCATACGCAGGCGGCCTTGGGCTTGTCGGGGTCGTTGCCCGCCGGGTTGAAGGCCGCCCACCCCCACGACCAGATGCTCGCCAGCTGCAGCTCCGACGCAACCTGCCGGGCCGCAAGGGCCTCCCACTTGACGACGTCGAGCCACTTCGAAAGCGGCTGGAGACCCTCACGGCCGCCCGCTTTCGGCGTCGAGCTGAACGTCAGCATCACTCCGAGCCGCTTCGTCGGCACCCCGATCTGGATCAGATCCTCCATGCGGGTGCGAATCGTCTCGCGCAGCCTGCGGCTGCCTGCCACCGCGCCTTGCTTCGAGATCTGCGGCCCGGAGAAGTAGACCTCCGGGACGATGTCTGCGACCTGAGAGGCGGACTGCCACCACGTGTCCGCGTCCGGGTCGTGGGTGTACGGGCGGTTCGAGAGCAGCAGAAACGGCCGGGCTCCGCGCTCGGCGAGCCGCTGCAGGTACGCGAGCACGTTGGCGCGGTACTGCGCCGTCGTCGCGGTCCACGGCGTCGGGAGCTGTGCCCCGAACAGCTCGTTCTCGGCGATCAGCGGATGGTCGCAGCCCGAGGACGTGACCGCGGTGTCGAAGAGCTTGTCCGCCCGGGCCTGGATCACCGCTGGGTCGGCCGGTTTCGACGGCGTTCCAACGCGGTTGTTCAGATAGAGGTCGAAGAAGACGGTCTTCGCGCCTTTCGCCCGCAGCTGCGGCGGCACGATGAACTGCGACGCCGCTGCGACGATTCCGGGGCGCGCGAAGATCGTCGACCAGAACGGCACCATGCCGTCGGCGTAGTCGACCCACAACGGCTGCGTCTGCGGGAGCCCGCACGGCAACGGCGCAGGCGCAGCCGCATGGCCGCCCCGGACGACACCGGCGCCCAGCGCGAGCAGCGCCCCCAGAACGACAACGAGCCGCTTCACGCGGCTCGTTGTAGCAAGGCAGGTACCAGGTACCGGATCAGTCGTCGAGCGGGCTGTCGACCTCCGGAGTCTCCGTGGCCTCGCCGGCATCGTGCGACGAGGTGCCGTCCGCGCCCGGCTCGCCGCCGAAGCTCAGATCGAGCGCCCCGAAGTCGACGGCGCCGCCGTCCTGGCCGATCTCCTCGAGCGCCTGCAGGAGCGTGTCCCGCTCGTACGCCTCGCGGACGATCGGCTCGCTCGGCGAGATCTCGATGTTCCGGTACCGCTTCAGGCCCGTGGCCGCCGGGATCAGCTTCCCGATGATCACGTTCTCCTTCAGGCCCAGCAACCGGTCGATCTTGCCCTCGATTGCAGCGTCCGTCAGCACCTTCGTCGTCTCCTGGAAGGAGGCGGCCGACAGGAACGACTCCGTGGCGAGCGACGCCTTGGTGATGCCGAGGATCAGCGGCTCGTGTGTCGCCTTCTCACCCTTCGCCTTCACCTTGCCGTTCTCGCGCTCGTAGATCGCCTTGTCGACGAGCTGGCCGGGCAGCAGGTCGGTGTCGCCGTTCGACTCCACCCGGACCTTCTTCAGCATCTGCCGGACGATCAGCTCGATGTGCTTGTCGTGGATCTCGACGCCCTGGCTCTTGTAGACCTTCTGCACCTCGCCGACGAGGTACAGCTCGGTCTCGGTCGAGCCCTTCAGCGCCAGCTTGTCCGCCGGGTTCTGCGAGCCCTCGTTCAGCGGATCGCCGGGATCGACGATCTGCCCGTTCGTGACGAGGAGCCGCGTCCTCCGCGGCAGCTGGTACTCGACCGGGTCGACGAGCTCGCCGTCCTTGCCCACCTCGGTCGGGTTGACCGAGATCTTCGGGCCGCGTTCGGTCTGCTCGATCTCGATGCGCCCGCCGAGCTCGGCCAGGATGGCCGCGCCCTTCGGGTTCCGCGCCTCGAAGATCTCGACGACGCGGGGCAGGCCGTGCGTGATGTCCGCGCCGGCCACACCGCCGGTGTGGAACGTGCGCATCGTCAGCTGCGTGCCCGGCTCGCCGATCGACTGGGCCGCGATGATGCCGACCGCGTCGCCGATCTCGCACATCTCACCCGTGGCCGGGAAGATGCCGTAGCAGGTCTTGCAGACCCCGGTCTCCGCGCGGCACTTCAGCACCGAGCGGACGGGGATGAGGTAGTCCGGCCCCAGCTCGGCCTCGAGCTCCTCGAGCAGCGCGAGCGTCACGGTGACGCCACGCTCGACGAGGAGCTGCTTGCCCGGCTTGCCGGTCGCGAGCGGCTTGTAGGTGTCCGCCGAGACCACGCGGCCGAGCAGCGACTTGTTGAGACCGTCGCTCGTCCGGATCGGAAGCGCGATGTGGTCATCGGTGCCGCAGTCGTCCTCGCGCACGATCACGTCCTGCGAGACGTCGACGAGACGCCGCGTCAGGTAGCCCGAGTCCGCAGTGCGGAGGGCGGTGTCCGCGAGGCCCTTACGGGCGCCGTGCGTCGAGATGAAGTACTCGAGGACCGAGAGGCCTTCCATGAAGTTGGCCTTGATCGGGCGCTCGATGATCTCGCCCTTCGGATTGGCCATCAGCCCGCGCATGCCGGCGAGCTGGCGGATCTGCTTCATCGAGCCGCGGGCACCCGAGTTCGCCATCATGAACACCGGGTTCAGCTCGTCGAAGTGGTGCTCCATGGCGGTGGCTACCTCGTCGGTGGCCTCGGTCCAGATGTTGACGATCGTCTCGTGGCGCTCGTCCTCGGTGATCAGGCCCATGTCGTACTGGCCGTGCACCTCTTCGACGCGCTTCTCGTAGCCCGCCAGGATCTTCTCCTTGTCCGGCGGGATGACGATGTCGTTCTTCGAGATCGTGACGCCGGCCTTGGTCGCGTACTTGAAGCCCAGCGTCTTGATCGTGTCGAGGACGGGCGCCAGGGTGTGCGCTCCGTAGCGGTCCGAGAGCGACAGCACGTACCGGTCGGTGTCGGCCTTCGCGAGCGTCCGGTTCATGAAGTCGAACTCGAGCTCCTCGTCGGGCGGGAGCAGCTCGTCGAGCGCGCGGTACACGGCCGAGTTGATCAGCACGCGGCCGGGCGTCGTGAGATGCAGCTCCTCGTTGAAGCGGAACTCGATCGGCTCCTGCAGCCCGACCGCCTTCATCTCGAGCGCCACCTCGATCTCGTCGGCCGAGTCGAACCGCCGCGGGTGCGGCTTCAGCTTGGACGACTCCATCGACGCGAGGTCGAGGTTGGAGTAGGTCAGGTAGTAGATGCCGAGCACCATGTCCTGGGTCGGCGTGGCGAGCGGGCGCCCGCTGGCCGGAGACAGGATGTTGTTCGAGCTGAGCATCAGGATGCGCGCCTCGGCCTGCGCCTCCGCGCTGAGCGGCAGGTGCACGGCCATCTGGTCGCCGTCGAAGTCCGCGTTGAACGCGTGACAGACGAGCGGGTGCACCTGGATCGCCTTGCCCTCGACGAGGATCGGCTCGAAGGCCTGGATCCCGAGGCGGTGCAGCGTCGGTGCGCGGTTCAGCAGCACCGGATGCTCGGCGATCACCTCTTCGAGGACGTCCCAGACCTCGGGCGTCATCGAGTCGACGTACTTCTTGGCCGCCTTGATGTTCTGGACGGACTTCCGCTCGACGAGCCGGCTCATGATGAACGGCTTGAAGAGCTCGAGCGCCATCAGCTTCGGCAGGCCGCACTGGTGCAGCTTCAGCGTCGGGCCGGCGACGATCACCGAACGGCCGGAGTAGTCGACGCGCTTGCCGAGCAGGTTCTGGCGGAACCGGCCCTGCTTGCCCTTGAGCATGTCGCTGAGCGACTTCAGCGGGCGGTTGCCCGGGCCGGTCACGGCGCGGCCGCGGCGGCCGTTGTCGAACAGCGCGTCGACGGCCTCCTGCAGCATGCGCTTCTCGTTGTTGACGATGATCTCCGGCGCGCCGAGATCGAGGAGCCGCTTGAGGCGGTTGTTCCGGTTGATCACGCGGCGGTAGAGGTCGTTCAGATCCGACGTGGCGAACCGGCCGCCGTCGAGCTGCACCATCGGGCGGAGCTCCGGCGGGATGACCGGGATCGCCTCGAGGATCATCCACTCGGGGCGGTTCTGCGACTTGATGAACGCCGAGACCACCTTCAGGCGCTTGATCGCCCGCTGCTGCTTCTGGCCCTTCGACGTCTTGATCGTGTCGCGGAGCGTGGCCGCCTCGAGGTTCAGGTCGAGGTCGCGGAGCAGGTCACGGATCGACTCTGCCCCCATGCCGCCGCGAAAGTAGACGCCGAAGCCGTACGGCGACCCGAAGCGGTCCTTCAGCTCGCGGAACAGCTGCTCGTCGTTGACGACCATCTTCGGCTCGAGGTCGCGGAAGAGCTGCCAGGTCTGCTCCAGCCGGCGCACCGAGTCGACGGCAGCCTCGCGCGTGTCCTCACGGCGAGACTCGATGTCGAGGTACATCTCGCGGACCTTCAGCGCCCACTGGATCAGCGAGTCGAGGTCCTCCTTCTGGATCTTCCCGTCGGTGCGAAGGCAGAGATCGTTCGTGAGCTCGCGGATGTCCTGGCCCTCTTCCCAGGTGTCCACGGCGTCCTTGAGGATCCCGTTGCCCAGGTCGCGGACCTTGTCGAGGTTCTTGACATCGACGTTGGCGACGTAGCTCTGGTCGTCCTCGTGCGTCTCCTCGCCCGTGAGGAGCGCGTCGACGATGCGATGGATGTGCTTCGTGATCGCGCCCTTCTTGGCGCCGGTGGCCTTCTCGAGATCCTTCTCGAGGGGCAGGATCGCGGCGAGGATCTGCTCGGCTGCGACGGCGACGTTCTCGAGCTCACGCGGCGTGAGCTTGCGGTCGTCGCGGATCGCCGCGTTGCGGACGAGCTCGCGGATCTTCTTCGCGTCCTCGGTCGTGATCTGGGGGACGAGCTCGAGGAAGAGCCCGCCGACGAGCTTGCGCGCGTCCTCGAGCGGCGGGAGCAGCTGCTCCTCCGCCCACGTGGCGAGCCCGCGGGTCCAGAAGTCGTCGTCCTCGTCGAAGCCCTTCTCCTTGCCCTCGGCGAAGAACGCACGCCGGCGGGCGAGCCGCTTCTCGAGGTCGGCGAGCTGCTCGTCGCGGTCGACGTAGATCTGCTCGGACTCCGACTTGACCTTGTCCTCCAGGCCGTTCAGGTCCTTCGCCCGTGCCTCGTTGTCGACGTTCGTGACGATCGACGCGGCGAAATAGAGCACCTTCTCGAGCTCGCGCGGCGCGATGTCGAGCAGGTAGCCGATGCGGCTCGGGACGCCCTTGAAGAACCAGATGTGCGAGACCGGCGCGGCCAGGTCGATGTGGCCCATGCGCTCGCGGCGGACCTTCTGCCGCGTCACCTCGACGCCGCAGCGCTCGCAGATGATGCCCTTGTAGCGGACGCGCTTGTACTTGCCGCAGTAGCACTCCCAGTCCTTGGTCGGACCGAAGATGCGCTCGCAGAAGAGACCGTCACGCTCGGGCTTGAGCGTGCGGTAGTTGATCGTCTCCGGCTTCGTGACCTCGCCCGACGACCAGTCGCGGATCTGCTTCGACGACGCGAGACCGATGCGGATCGCGTCGAACTCATTGATGTCGATCAAGTTAGTTCTCGCCTACTTTCTGAAGGTCGTCGGTTCTCAGTCTTCAACGTCGATGGGGGCCTCTTCGTCGGCGGCGCCCACGGGCTCGGCGTCCGCCTCCTCGTCGTCGGAGTCGTCGAGCTCGATCCCGTCGAGATCCACGAGCGCCTCGTCGGCCGGCAGCACGAGCTCGCCGTCCGTGTCGACACGCTCCTGGCCCTCCTCGGCCTCCTGCGCCGTGGGCTGTCGGGCCGCGGCGCGGAGCGAACCGGGAGAGAGATCGATGCCGAGCTCCTCCGCGGCGCGGAGCAGCTCGTCGTCCTCCTCGCGGACCTCCACCTCGCCGCCGTCCTCGGAGATCACTCCGACGTCGAGCGCGAGCGACTGCATCTCCTTGAGGAGCACCTTGAACGACTCGGGGATCGACGGCTCGGCGATGTTCTCGCCCTTGACGATCGCCTCGTACGCCTTGACCCGGCCGACCGTGTCGTCGGACTTGATCGTCAGCATCTCCTGCAGCGTGTACGCGGCGCCGTAAGCCTCGAGCGCCCACACCTCCATCTCGCCGAAGCGCTGGCCGCCGAACTGCGCCTTGCCGCCGAGCGGCTGCTGCGTCACGAGCGAGTACGGGCCGGTCGACCGCGCGTGGATCTTGTCGTCGACCAGGTGGAGCAGCTTGAGGATGTACATGTAGCCGACGGTCACTTCCTGCTCGAACGGCTCGCCGGTGCGGCCGCTGAACAGGCGGACCTTCCCGGAGGCCTGGCGGCCGAGCGGGGCCTTCGTGTCGGTCAGGATCTTGA
Organism: uncultured Thermoleophilia bacterium; assembly: GCA_963828655.1. Taxonomy (GTDB): domain Bacteria; phylum Actinomycetota; class Thermoleophilia; order Gaiellales; family Gaiellaceae; genus PALSA-600. Next base: position 1,053,688 of record CAWHFK010000006.1, read on the forward strand.
TCGGGCTGTCCGGGTTCTGCTTCGACCAGAGGAGCAGGGCCGAGTCGACGTCCTCGACCGTGGCGCCGTCGAAGACGGGCGTCGCGATCGGGGTCGGCTTCGGGCCGTTGATCACGCGGCCGGCATTGCCGTCCATCGGCTCGATCTCGTCGCTCGCGAACACGCCGTGCGCCGCCGACCAGCCGAGATGGGTCTCGAGGATCTGGCCGATGTTCATGCGGCTCGGCACGCCGAGCGGGTTGAGCAGGATGTCGACGGGGCGTCCGTCCTCGAGGAACGGCATGTCCGCCTCGGGGACGATCTTCGAGATGACGCCCTTGTTGCCGTGGCGCCCGGCGAGCTTGTCGCCCTCGGAGATCTTGCGCTTCTTCGCGACGTAGACACGGACGAGCTCGTTCACGCCCGGACTCAGGTCGTCGCCGTTGTCGCGCGAGAACGTCTTCACGTCGATGACGACGCCGCCCTCGCCGTGCGGGACCTTCAGAGACGTGTCGCGGACCTCGCGGGCCTTCTCCTTGAAGATCGCGCGGATCAGCTTCTCCTCTGCGGTCAGCTCGGTCTCGCCCTTCGGCGTGACCTTGCCGACGAGCAGATCGCCGGAACCGACCTCGGCGCCGACGCGGACGATGCCGCGGTCGTCGAGATTGCGGAGCGACTCCTCCGAGCGGTTCGGAATGTCGCGGGTGATCTCCTCGTCGCCGAGCTTCGTCGAGCGGGCGTCGATCTCGTACTCGTGGATGTGGATCGAGGTGAGCACCTCGTCCTTGACGAGCCGCTCCGAGAGCACGATCGCATCCTCGAAGTTGTAGCCCTCGAACGGCATGAACGCGACGAGCAGGTTCGCGCCGAGCGCGAGCTCGCCGTGATCGGTGGACGAACCGTCCGCCAGCACCGCGCCCGCCGCGACCTTGTCGCCCTGGCGGACGATCGGCCGGTGGTGGATCAGCGTGCCCTGGTTCGAGCGCATGAACTTCGTCAGCTCGTACTCGTCTCGGGTGCCGCGGCCCTCGACCACGACGCGCGTGGCGTCGAGCTCGATGACGGTGCCGGCGTTCTTCGCGACGACGACGTCGCCGGAGTCGACGGCGGCGCGATGCTCCACGCCGGTGCCGACGAGCGGCGCCTGCGGGATCATCAACGGCACGGCCTGCCGCTGCATGTTCGCGCCCATCAGTGCGCGGTTCGCGTCGTTGTGCTCGAGGAACGGGATCATCGCCGTCGCGACCGACACGATCTGCGCGGGCGCGACGTCCATGAAGTCGATGTCCTTGGCGGAGGCGATGACTGCCTCGCCCTCGGACGAGCGGCAGAGCACCTGGTCGTGCTCGAACTTGCCGCTGCGGTCGACCCGCTCCGACGCCTGCGCGATCGTGTACTGCGCCTCCTCGGCGGCGTCGAGGTAGAAGATCTCGTCCGTCACCTTCCCGTTCGTCACCTTCCGGTACGGCGTCTGGATGAAGCCGAACTCGCTGACCGTCGCCATCGACGCGAGCGAGCCGATCAGGCCGATGTTCGGGCCTTCAGGGGTCTCGATCGGGCACATGCGGCCGTAGTGCGTCGGGTGCACGTCGCGCACCTCGATCGGCGCGCGCTCGCGGGTCAGGCCGCCGGCACCGAGCGCCGACAGGCGCCGGCGATGCGTGAGCCCGTCCAGGGAGTTCGTCTGCTGCATGAACTGCGACAGCTGCGACGAGCCGAAGAACTCCTTCAGCGCCGCGACGACCGGGCGGATGTTGATGATCGTCTGCGGGGTGATCGTGTCGACGTCCTCGGTCGTCATGCGCTCGCGGACGACCCGCTCCATGCGGTACAGGCCGACGCGGAACGCCTCCTGGATCAGCTCGCCGGTCGTGCGGAGCCGGCGGTTGCCGAAGTGCTCGTACTCGTCGAGCTCCTGGCGAATGGGATCGCGGTTCATGCTGATCCCGTCCGCCGCGTAGTCCTTCGAGTCCTCGGTGAGACCGATCGCGTGCGGCATCGCGACGAGCTTCTGGACGAGCGCGAGGATGTCCTGAGTCGTCAGGACGCGCGTGTCGTCCGGCACGTCGACGCCGAGCCGCTGGTTGAGCTTGTAGCGGCCGACCTTCGTCAGGTCGTAGCGCTTGGGATCGAAGAACAGCGACTTGAGCAGATTGCGGGCGTTGTCGAGCGTCGGCGGCTCGCCCGGCCGCTGCTTCTTGAAGACCTCGATCAGCGCCTCTTCCTCGCGCGTCGTCGCGTCCTTGTCGAGCGTCTTCTCGATGAAGTGCGAGTTGTCGAAGAGCGCGAGGATCGCCTCGTTGGACGACGTGTCGAGCTTGAAGCCCGTCGTCGGGTCCTCGGCCGGCAGGGCGCGCAGGAGCGTCGTGATCGGCAGCTTGCGCTTCCGGTCGATACGGGCATAGACGACGCCCTTCTTGTCGATCTCGAGCTCGAGCCACGAGCCGCGGCTCGGCATCAGGTTCGCGGTGAAGACCTGCTTCGTCGCGTCCTTCGGCTCCATCAGGTAGGCGCCGGGGGAGCGGACGAGCTGCGTGACGATCACGCGCTCGGTGCCGTTGATGATGAAGGTGCCCCACTCCGTCATCATCGGGAAGTCGCCCATGAACACCGTCTGCTCGCGGATCTCGCCCGTCTCCGTGTTCACGAAGCGGACCGTCATCGAGAGCGGTGCCTGGTAGGTGAGGTCCTTCTCGCGGCACTCCTGGATGGAGAACTGCGGCTCCCCGAAGCGGTATTCGCCGAACTCCACCGCCAGGGTGCCGGTGTAGTCCTGGATGGGCGAGATGTCGTCGATCGTCTCCCGGAGGCCTTCGTTGAGGAACCAATCGAAGGACTCGCGCTGGATGTCGATCAGGTTGGGGAGGTCGAGGACGTGCTTGAGGCGGGAAAAGGAGTGGCGCGCGCGAGGCGCTGTGACCGTCTTGGCCAAGTAGAACAGCCTCCCTTACTGGCTATGAGGTGAGGAGCGAAGCAGAGATGAAAGAAGGAGTGAAAAAACGCGTGCGGAAGTGGACGTGTCCGGACGTCGGCGCAACCCCCCACGATAGCGGAGGCGTCCCTCCAGCCGCAAGCGTGCGGCGAGTGACCCGCTGGGCCGACCCCTGCAAGGTACCAGGCGCGGAGCCGGCAGTGCCGGCTCCGCGCTAGTTACCTGGCTCTTTTCTAGAGATTTCGCTCGCCCGAGCGAAATCTCACTTGATCTCGACGGAGGCGCCTGCCTCCTCGAGCTGGGCCTTGACCTGGTCGGCCTCTTCCTGGTTCACGCCCTCCTTGACCGGCTGGGGCGCCGAGTCGACGAGGTCCTTGGCCTCCTTGAGGCCGAGGCCGGTGACCGCGCGGACGACCTTGATCACCTGGATCTTCTGCTGGCCGGCGCCGGTGAGGACGACGTCGAACGCCGTCTTCTCCTCCGCCGCAGCCTCGCCACCGCCGCCGGCTCCGCCGGCTGCTGCAACTGCGACCGGAGCGGCGGCCGTGATGCCCCACTCCTCTTCGATCTTGTTCTTGAGCTCGACCAGCTCGAGCACGGTCATGCTCCCGAGCTGCTCGAACACCGTGTCAACTGCTGCCATCGTCTTCAGCCTCCTCGGCCATTCCGTCTTCGCCGGAATGGCTAGTAGTTTCGTCACCAGTGGTCGTCACCAGCGAATCAGCGCCAAGCTGATTCGCCCGGGCGTCGATCAGCCCGTACAGGTTCTGCAGCGGTGCGTTCACGAGCGCGGCGATTGCGGAGAGCGGCGCGATGATCGCCCCGAGCACCTGGCCGCGCAGCACATCGATCGGCGGGAGCTTCGCGAGCTCCTCGACGCTCGCTGCAGAGATCTCGCGGCCGGACATGACGCCGCCGCGGATCTCGAGGACCTTCGTCTCGCGCGCCGAGTCGGCGAGCGCCTTGGCCACGGCGACCATGTCGCCGTCTGCCTCGATGAACGCGATCGCCGACGGGCCCTCCAGGAGAGCCAGCAGCGCATCCGCCCCCGCGGCTTCCGCCGCTCGGCGGGTGAGCGTGTTCTTGACGACCGACAGCCTCGCCCCGTTCTCGAGCAGCCGCCCGCGCAGGGCGTCGATCTGGGGCATGGTCAGGCCGCGGTAGTCGGCGACGAAGAGCGTCTCCGCGCTGCGGAGCCTCTCCGTCAACTCGGCGACGACGCGTTCCTTGTCCTCTTTCTGCATGTCATTTCCTCCGGAAATGACTAGGCCCGCCTCAAGGCGGGCCACAGTGCCAAGAGCGTGACGCTCCGGCTACTCGCCCCACCTCGGCTGGGCTTCTGCCTCTCGGCTGCCAGCGGTCTTCGGCGGTTCTAGTCGAGATTACGCGCTTACTGTAGCTGCCTCGCTAGCCGAAGAGCTGTCAAGCTCTTCGGCAATTGCACGGGTCCGCGTCGGATCGACGTGGATGCCCGGGCCCATCGTGGAGGTGAGCGTGATCTTCTTGATGTACCGGCCCTTCGCGACCGCCGGCTTCGCGCGCACGATCTCGTCGATCAGGGCCGCGTAGTTCTCGACGAGCGCCCGCTCGTCGAAGGAACGCTTGCCGATCGGGATGTGCACGTTCGCGCCTCGGTCGGTGCGGTACTCGAGCTTGCCGGCCTTCGCGTCCTTGACGGCCTTCGCCACGTCGAACGTGACCGTGCCGGTCTTGGGGTTCGGCATCAGGCCGCGCGGGCCGAGCACGCGGCCGAGCCGGCCGACGTTGCCCATCTGGTCCGGCGTCGCGATGGCGACGTCGAAGTCGGTGAAGCCCTCCTCGATCCGCTTCGCGAGGTCGGCCGAGCCGACCACGTCCGCGCCCGCCTCCTCCGCCTCGCGCGCCTTGTCGCCCTCGGCGAAGACCGCGACGCGCTGCTCACGGCCGGTGCCGTGGGGGAGCATGAGCGTCCCGCGGAGCTGCTCGTCCGCATGGCGGACGTTGAGGCCGAGGTTCATGTGCACCTCGATCGTCTCGTCGAACTTCGCGGCCGGCTGCTCCTTGAGCAGGCGGACGGCCTCGACCGGTGTGTACATCTGCTCGCGGTCGATCGCGCCCCGCGACTCGCTGTACCGCTTCCCCCGCTGCGCCATCAGCTATCCACCTCCACCCTGTCCCGAGCGTTCGAGGGGCAAAGCCCCTCAACCGCCGAGCGACAATCCAAAGCTGTCATAGCTCGACCTCCACGCCCATGCTCCGGGCGGTGCCGGCGATCACGAGCATCGCCTGCTCGACGTCGCGCGCGTTCAGATCCTGCATCTTCGTCTCCGCGATCGACCGCAGCTGGGCCTGTGTGAGCCGGCCGACCTTCGTCCGGTTCGGCTCGGACGAGCCCTTCTCGAGCCGCAGCGCCTCCTTGATCAGGACGGCCGCCGGCGGCGTCTTCGTGATGAAGTCGAAGCTCCGGTCCTCGTAGACGGTGATCTCGACCGGGATGATGCGGCCGTTCTCCTGCGCGGTCTGCGCGTTGAACGCCTTGCAGAACTCCATGATGTTGACGCCGTGCTGGCCGAGCGCAGGGCCGACCGGCGGCGCAGGGTTCGCCTGCCCGCCCGGGATCTGCAGCTTGATCAGCGTGAGAACTTTCTTTGCCATTGCGCCTTCCTAGTCGAGCTTCTTGACCTGGTCGAAACCGAGCTCGACCGGAACCTGACGTTCGAAGATGTCCACCAGCACCTTGAGCTTCTGCTGGTCGGGGTTGACGTCGACGATCTCGCCGTCGAAGTCGGACAGCGGCCCGGAGGTCACCTTGACCGACTCGCCGAGCGAGTACTCGATCGTGGTGCGGGCGCGGTCGCCGCCGGCGTTCGCGCCGGTCTTCAGGATGCGGTCGACCTCGGGCTGCGAGAGCGGCACCGGCTTGGAGCCGGCCCCGACGAAGCCGGTGACACCCGGCGTGTTCTTCACGACCGTCCACGCGTCGTCGTTCAGGTCCATGTTCACGAGCACGTAGCCCGGGAGCACGCGCTTCTCGGCCTGGACCTTCTGGCCGTCCTTGGTCTCGATCACCTGCTCGGTGGGCACGACGACGCGGCGGAAGCGCACGCGCTGCCCCATCGACTCGATGCGATGCTCGAGATTGGCCTTCACCTTGTTCTCATGTCCGGAGTAGGTGTTGACGACATACCAACGAAACATTGGATTCCTTACTGACCGAGGAAGAGTTTGGAGACGACTTGCTTCCAAATCTGGTCGTTGATGTAGAGATAACCGCCGACCACGACGCAGGCGACGAGCACGACCACGGTGCCCTGGATCACCTGGTTCTGGCCGGGCCACTCGACCTTCTTCAGCTCCGCCCACGACTCGGCGATGAAGTTCGACCTCCGGCGCTCGTCCGCCGGGCCGGGAGGATGTGGCTGCTGGCGCGGCGCGGTCGCCATGGCTCCCTAGCGGGTCTCCCGGTGCGCGGTGTGCGACCCGCACCACCGGCAGTACTTCCGGAACTCGACCCGGTCCGGCGTATTCCGCTTGGACTTCATGGTCTGGTAGTTCCGCCGCTTGCACTCGGTGCAGGCGAGGGTGATCGCAACTCTGACTCCGGTCTTGGCCATGTCTCTTCTCTAAGGGTGAAATGGGACGAGCCCGGGCACGCTGACGCACCGCCCTGGGGCCGCGGAAGTGTAGCGGGACCCGCGAAGAAGCACCCGCCCGGTTCGAAAAGACCCGCAAACAAAGCCCTTCGCTACTCTCGGAGGGTGCGCTCCTGGCGGTACCGCTGCATTGCGGCGTGTGCAGTAGCGGCCTTTGCGGGCTCGGGCGCGGGCACCGCTGCGGCCGATCCGGCTGCGCCCGTGTGCGTCGGGACGGGCCTGCTCGCGACCCAGGCCCCCGCCGCCGCAGCCGTCCCGGAGGCCGTCGGGCCTGTGCTGCTCGGCCCCGACCGCGCCGGCACGACGCTGGCCAGTGCCACCGAGCCGGCCGCCGGCCTCTCGGCGTCCGACATCTCGCTCGGGGTGGCGGGCTGCGTCGACCCGGCGGGCACCCCCGGCGGGACCGCCCTCAGCACCGGGGCCTGGAGCATCCTCGGCGGGGCGATCCGCGGTGCGTCCCTCCGCGCCGACCTCGTCCCGCGTCCCGGCGACGGCTCCAACTGGTGGCTGCGGGCCAAGGTCGAGGGGCTCGTCGTCGAGGGGAAGCAGGTGACGCTCGAGCCGGGCGACGAGACCGCCGTCGGCAACTGGGGCACGCTCAGCCCAAGGCCTTCAACCGCCGCGCTGCCGGCCGGGGCGCCGCTGCGCTGGTGGCGCGCCGCACTGCAGCTCGAGCTCACCCGGGCCCACGCCGGCTTTCCCGCCGGGACGACCTTCCTGATCGGCTGGGTGGCCGCCGATCGCGTGCCGCTCGCCACGGCGGCCGTCGAGCCGCCGCCGGCGACCACGACCACGCTCACCACGCCGGCCACGACCACGACCACGAAGGTGACTCCGCCGGCGGCGCCTCCCGCCGGGACCAAGCCGCCGGCCGCGAGCCCGTCAGGCCACGCGGCGGCCCGTCACACCGCGGCGAAGCGAACGGCGAAGCACAAGGCCGGGAAACGCAGCCCGAAGCGCACCGTCCCACTCGTCGGGCAGCCGTTGACCGTGACCCCGCTCCTCGGCCCCGGGGCACGGACGTTCCCCGTGGTCGGCGATGTTGCCTGGGGCGACACCTACGGCGCGCAGCGCAGCGACGTTCCGGGCGGCTGGCATCACGGCGACGACCTCTTCGCGCCTCTCGGGACGCCGGTCGTCGCAGTGACGAACGGGGTCGTCTTCGCCGTCGGCTGGAACCGGGTCGGCGGCTGGCGGCTCTGGCTCGTCGACGCGGAGGGCAACCAGTACTACTACGCCCACCTCTCGGGATACAGCGCGCTCGCCCGGAACAACCACCGTGTTCGCCGCGGGCAGGTGCTCGGCTTCGTCGGCAACACCGGAGACGCGATCACCACCTGGCCGCACGTGCACTTCGAGGTGCATCCGAACGCGACCCTCTACCTCGGCTACGACGGCGCCGTCGATCCGACGCACTACCTGGCCGCCTGGACGCGCCTCGGCCGGGTCGCGTCGGTGCCGCCGCCCGTCCCGCTGCCGTCCAGCGCTCCGAGCGGCGAGGGTGCGCTCAAGGACTTCCGGGCGCTGCTCGCGATCCGGCCGTTGAAGGTCTCCCCCAAGGTCACCGCCAACGCAGCGGCGCACCGCAGGACCGCTGCGCTCGCCGCCCCGCGCGGTGCGACCGCGCTCTCGCTCCGGGCCGTCCCGGCCTCTCGCGGCGGCGACGGCGGCTGGGCGATCCTCGCCGGGGTCGTCCTGCTCGGCGGTGCGCTCGTCGCGCTGCACCTCACCTGGCGCGCCGGCCGCGCCTAGCACGCGCAAGCGTCGCGAGATCGATAGCGGCGGGTGGGCTCGAACCACCGACCTTCGGGTTATGAGTCCGACGCTCTAACCAGCTGAGCTACGCCGCCGTGCCGGGCATTTTAGCGTCCGGCGCCGCGCCGAACGGCAGGAACTAGCCCTCCGAGCGGGATCAGCTAGCCGAAGTGCAAGTGCGGGCGGCGAGGCCCCGCGAGATGCTGCGCGCAACGGGCCGAGCGTGTCCCGGGTAGGCAGTGTCGGGGCCGCTCCCGATGCTGTCTCGACCCGCGAGCGGTGAGACATGCTCGGCCCGTTGACAAAGAGCGCGGGGTCAGCGGGGCGTGCCGCCGAGCCAGTCGCGCCAGTCGCCAGTTGCATTCACAAGGTGCCGCATGTCCGATCCTTTCCCGCAGTTTTCGGGCACATCATGTCCCCTCAACGGGGCGCTGTCGTCACCTCTTCGGGGGAGGGTCGATCGGCCGGGACGCAGGCGACGGCGAGCACGAACCAGAGCAGGGTCAACGCCAGCATCGACACCTCGGCGACGGTCATCCAGAACGCGCTCGCCTGCCGGATCTCGCAGGCCACGAGCAGCGCCAGCGCGGCGACCCAGAGAATCGAGACCAGGGCGACGGCGAGCCTGGGCGGCGCCTGCCGGGCCGATCCGATCCGGAGATGGCGCTGATTCTCGTAGGCGAGCAGCTTGCGCAGGCGGCGGGTCGCCACGTGGAGCCGGATCCGGTGACCCCGGGTGCGGTGCAGCTCGACGCGCTCCTCCGCCGAGGCGATCAGCGAGCGTAGATACACGCGCCCGAACTCGGGCCGGCCCGAGCGGGAACGCAGCGGCGAGGCCATCGTGCTCAACATATCGCGCCTGTCAGCGGCCTTCGGAGGGCGGAATGCTCCTCAAGGCGGGGCCGGAATCGGTCGATGAATCCTGAAATGGCCGAGCTCCCGCTCATCCTGGTGGCGGACGACGACGAGGACATCCGGTTCCTCGTCCGCGTCGTGCTGGAGCGCGGCGGATACCGGGTGATCGCCGCGGCCGACGGCGAGGAGGCGCTGCGGCTGGCCGAGGAGCAAGCGCCCGACCTGGTGCTGCTCGATGTCTCGATGCCGGTCATGGGCGGCCATGAGCTCTGCCAGGAGATCACGGCCGGGAACCCTTCCCCGCCGCCGGTGATCTTCCTCTCGGCGCACGCCACGCCGGAGGATCGCGTGCGCGGCCTCGAGGCCGGAGCGATCGACTACATCGTCAAGCCGTTCGACCGGGGCGAGCTGCTGGCGCGCGTCTCGTCAGCGATGCGCACGAGGACTCGCATGACGGAGCTCGCGCAGAACGCGGCCGTCGACCATCTCACGGGCGCGATGAACCGGAGCCAGCTGGACGCGCAGCTCGCAGCGGCCGTCGCACGGGCGCTGCGCTCGGGCGGAAGCCTCGGCCTGGTGCTCGTCGACATCGACCACTTCAAGTCGATCAACGACCGCTACGGGCACTCGACCGGTGATTCCGTGCTGCGGGTCGTGGCGGTCCGTCTGATGAGCGTGATCCGGGCCGGCGACGCGCTCTTCCGCTACGGCGGCGAGGAGTTCTGTTTCCTGCTGGAGGGGACGGACGACCGGGGCGCATCCGCGCTCGCACAGCGTGCGGTGGACGCGATCTGCTCGCAGCAGATCATGGACATCGACGTGACGGCGAGCGCCGGCGCCGCCAACTGGAACCCGCTGCTCGCCCGGCCGCTCGATCTCCTGAACGCAGCCGACGCCGCCCTCTACGAGGCGAAGCGCTGCGGCCGAGCCCAGGCGCGGTCCTGGACCGATCTGACGCCCCCGCTCGACCGCCTCGCGGACGCCCTGCCGGCGTACTGACCCGCCGGGCAGTCGTCACTGCACGTCGGGACCGGGCCACGTGTCCGAGAGCAGGTAGCCCTCGGGGAACGGGTCGTCCGGGTCGAGGTAGTGCTCCGTCGTGCCCGTGATCCACGCACTGCCCCGCACCGCCGGCACGATCGCGGGCCTCCCCCCGACCCGGGTGGTCGCGACGATCCGCCCCTCGAAGGTCGTGCCGAGCGCCGAGGCGTGCGTCATCGAGTCGCCGGCTTCCATCAGGCCCCGGGCGTGCAGCGCGGCCATGCGCGCGCAGAGGCCGGTGCCGGTCGCCGAGCGGTCGAGCCGGCCCGGGGCGACGACCACCGCGTTCCGGCTCACCGCTCCGATGCCCTGCCACGGCTCGGCGATCTGCACGATCGACACGCCGGCGATCGCGGGGTTCTCGGGATGCGTGCACGCAAGCTGCTCGCGGGCGGCCCGGCGGATGAGCTCGCCGGCGGCCGAGAGCTCACGCGCCTCGTGCGGCTCGATGGCGAAGCCGAGCGCAGCGGCATCGGCGATCGCGTACCACATGCCTCCGTAGGCGACGTCGACGACGAGCGTTCCGAGCCCGGCGACCTCGAGCGGGGCGTCGAGGCGCTCGGCGAACGACGGGACGTTCGTCAGCTCGACGCTCGCGACGCGGCCGTCGCGGCACGCGGCGCGCACCTCGACGACGCCTGCGGGCGCCTCGAGCCGCAGCACCGTCTCGGGCTCCGTCATCTCGACGAAGCCGCCTTCGAGGAGCACGGTCGCGACGCAGATCGTGTTGGAGCCCGACATCGCCGGGTACTCCGTCGGCTCCATGATGATGTAGCCCCACTCGCAGTCCGGGCGCGTGGACGGGACGAGCAGATTTGCGTGAGTCGCGACCGATCCGCGCGGCTCGCGCAGGAGAAAACGGCGCAGCCGGTCGTCTGCCGCGAGCGCCTGCATCTGCTCGAAGACACTCTCGCCGGCGGGAGGCGGGACACCGGCGACGACGACGTTCCCGACCTCGCCGCCGGCATGGCAGCCGATGACCGTGATCGCCCGGCGAGCGCGCATCGCCGGGCGACGATACCGCCAATCCTGCCTAGCTCCCCTTCGTGGGATACACGGGCGGGAAGACCAGGTCCTCCCAGGAGCCGGGCGTCTTCTTGATCATCCCGATCTTGTTCATGAACGTCGCGTACCGCATGAGGCCCAGCGGGCGTGTCGTGAAGGTGAGCCCCGATGCCCCGAGCCACTGCTTGTACTGGCGCCACGTCGGGACGCCGTCCGAGTCGTCCTGCAGCAGCCGCGCGACCTTCGTCGGGTTGGTGTTGATCAGCTTGATCGCCTTCTGCACGTCGCTGTAGAACGCCTTCGAGAAGTCGGGGTACTGGTTGTAGAACTTCGTCGTCTCCCACGCGCTCAGGAACGAGCTGGCGCCGAAGTACTGGTTGCTGCGCGCGACGACGTGCGCGCCCCGCACCTTCTCCTGCAGCTGGTACGGCGGTGAGGTCAGGTGCGCGTCGATCTGCCCGGTCAGCACGGCCTGCATTCCCGTCGGGTGGTCCATCGAGACGATCGACGAGTCGAGGGCGTGCGCGTCGCCCAGCTTCACCTGCGCCATCTTGCGCAGCACGACTCCCTGGATCGACGTTGGGCCCGGCATCGCGATCCGCTTCCCCTTGAGATCGGCGATCGTCTTGATGTTCGGATCCTTGGCCATCAGCCAGAGGTCGCCCCAGTCCAGGCCGGCGACGATCTTCCAGTCGACGCCCTGTGCCCAGCCCAGGATCAGCGGGCCGGTGCCGCCGGCGCCGATCTGGATGTCCCCGGAGATGACGCCGCTCGTGATCGCGGCGCCCGACGAGAGCACGAGCCACGAGAACGTCGTACCGGGGAACTGCTTCTCGAGGGTCTTCTGCGTCTTGAGCACGATCAGCGGTGCGTAGCCGATGCCCGGCTGGTACCCGATCGTGACGTGCCCCGGGGCGGCCGGCTGCTGGCGTGCGGTCGCGCCGGCGACCACCAGCGCGGCCAGAGCGACGAGCGCCGCCACCGCGAGCAAGGATCGGTTCCTGAGCGTGTTCATGTCGACGTCCTTTCCGTGTGGGTCACGACGTCTTCATCCCCCAGCGGACGATCGTGCGGCGCTCGAGCGCTCCGAAGAGCGACTCGAAAGCCACGCCGAGCGCGGCGATCGTCACGAGCCCTGCGAACACCCGCGGCGTGAGGAGATAGAGACGCGCGTTGTTGATGTAGTTGCCGAGGCCGCCCTTGCTGCCGGCCACGCCGAAGACGAGCTCCGCCGCGATCACGGTGCGCCAGCCGAACGCCCAGGCGGTCTTCAGTCCGGACACGGCGAACGGGAGCGCAGCCGGCGCGAGCACATCGGTGATCACCCGGAGCTTCGACAGGCCGATGTTGCGGCCGACCGCGACGAGCGTCGGGCTGACGGTCTTGAACCCGGTGCTGAGATTGATCGCAACCGGCCAGATCGTGGCGTTCGCGATCGTGAAGATGATCGCGTTCTCGTTGATCCCGAACCAGAGCATCGCCAGCGGCAGCACCGCCACCCCCGGCAGTGGATTGAGCAATGACGTGAGGAGCGCCAGCAGGTCGGCGCCCACGGTCGAGAGCGTCGCGAAGACGGTGAGCACGACGGCGATGGCGATGCCGATGCCGATGCCCTCGAGCAGGATCCGCAACGTCGTCCAGGTGGGACCGGCGAGGGAGCCGTTCGTCCAGTCCGTCCAAAGGGTCGACGTGGTCTGCCAGGGCGTCGCGAACAGCAGGTGGTTGACGTGCGACACGCTGACGTAGGCCTGCCAGACGCCGACCAGGAGGGCGAGCAGGAGCACGTACCGCAGGAGCGGCGGGAGCGCGGCCCAGCGAACGGAGCGCCGCACACGCGGGCGCGCGACGCTAGTCGAAGCCAGCGTCACCGTTCACTCCCTCCTCACGGTCGACGGCGAGCAGTCCTCGCAGCCGCCCGCGCATCTCGGAGTACTCCGGCGTCTGCGGGCCGCCGAGGCTCCGCACGTCGACCGTCTCGACGACGTGCGACGGCGCCTCTCCGAGCACGACGACGCGGTCGCCGACGACGAGCGCCTCCTCGATCGAGTGCGTGACGAAGAGCAGTGTCAGCTCGGTCTGCTCCACGATCCTGTTCAGCTCGAACTGCAGGCGCTGCCGGGTGATCGCGTCGAGAGCGCCGAACGGCTCGTCCATCAGCAGGATCCGCGGGTCGAGCGCGAGCGCACGGGCGATTGCGACCCGCTGTTTCATGCCACCCGAGAGCTCGTGGGGATGACGGTCGGCGGCCCGCGTGAGGTGCGTGAGCGCGAGGAACGCGCGCGCGGACTCCTCGGCCTCGCGCCGCCCGCGCCCGTTGACGCGCAGCGGATAGGCCACGTTGTCGAGCACCGTCCGCCACGGGAAGAGCTGGTCGAACTCCTGGAAGACGAGCACCCGGTCGGGGCCGGGCGCGAGCGAGCGCCGCCCGGCGACCTCGATCGTGCCGCCGATGGGCTCGACGAAGCCGGCGATCGCCTTCAGGAGGGTCGACTTGCCGCAGCCCGACGGGCCGATCACGACGATTCGCTCACGCGGCCGTACCTCGAGATCGAGGCCGTCGACCGCGAGGTGGAAGCCGGCGGGGGTGTCGTAGCCGAGCCGCGTGCCGGCGAGCCGCAGGAGAGGTCCTGCGCCGACCGGCGGGGCGAGCGCGTGTTCGTCGTGGGCGGCGGTCGCAGCCACGCACCTCAGACTAAACCCGGCTAATTCCTGGCATTAGCCGCTTTCTACGGATCCGCGTGCGGCTAACCACCGTTCGGCGGAGGTGTCCGCCCGTGGGCCTAAGCTGGCCGCGCGATGACCGAGCCGGAACTGTGCTGGCGCTGCCCGACGCCGATGGCCTGGGTGCACGGGACGTGGCAGTGCCCGCGCTGCAAGTTCAAGCTCGGCTGCTGCGAGGGCGATCCGCAGAGCTGCGACCGGGAGGACGCCGGTCAGCGCGGGCCGAGCCCGAGCACCGCCCGCACCTGACGGGCGACGCCGGGCGCGCTCAGCGGCCCTGCGGGCAGCTCGACCGTGAAGCTCTCCTCTCCGTCCGGGAGGTGGTTCTGCCAGTTCGCGGCCGTGCCGTCGAGCCAGGGATGGTGGAAGAAGCGAAGACCTGACAGCTGCGCATACCGGCGGCCGGCCCGCGAGCTCCGCCCGTAGGCCCAGACCACGTCGAGATGCTGGTGGAACCAGACCGTGTAGCGCGGGTGGATCCGCAGCACGAGGCCGCGCACGAGCCGGGTCTCGGGCTCCGACCAGGGTCCGCTCCCGGCCGCGTAGACCGAGAACGGCGGGCCGAACGGCCGCCACCCCGTCGGGAAGTTCCTGTTCAGGTCGACGCCGCGTGCGTTCTGCCGCGTGCCGTGGGCGAGGCCGTCGGGGTTGACGGTCGGGACGAGCCAGAGATCCTCCCGCGCGCGCACCTTGCGCAGCGCCGCGACGACGGCCAGCCCCGCACATTCGTTGCCGTGGATGCAGCCGACGACGAGCACGCGCGGGCCGGGGCCGGGAATGTGGACGAGCACGATCGGGCGGTGCTGAACCGAATATCCCAGCACTGCACCGATCGCTAGGGTCGAGAACATGGCGGTGATCGAGGCCATCGAGCTGCGCAGGACCTATCGCACGACCACGGGAGTGCTTCGCCGGAAGCCGCTCGAGGTCGAAGCGGTCCGCGGCGTCTCGTTCGCGGTCGAGCAAGGGGAGCTCTTCGGCCTCCTCGGGCCGAACGGCGCCGGCAAGACGACGACGATCAAGATGCTGATCACCCTACTGCTGCCGACGAGCGGCCAGGCGCTCGTGCTCGGACGGGACGTCGTCACACACGCGAAGTCGGTGCGCGAGCGCATCGGCTACGTCTTCGGAGGAGACCGCGGGCTCTACGAGCGCCTGTCGGCGCTCGACAACCTTCGCTACTTCGCAGAGCTGTACGGCGTGTCGGGGAAAGCTCAGCGGCTACGGATCGACGAGGTGCTCGAGCTCGTCGGGCTGAAGGGCCGCGAGCAGGAGCGGGTCGAGGGCTACTCCCGCGGCATGCGCCAGCGGCTGCACATCGCCCGCGGCATCCTGCACGACCCCGAGGTGGTCTTCCTCGACGAGCCCACGATCGGCGTCGATCCGGTCGGCGCCCGCGAGCTGCGGACGACGATCTCCGGTCTGATCGAGTCTGGCAAGACCGTCCTCCTCACGACCCACTACATGTTCGAGGCGGACGCGCTCTGTGATCGGATCGCGGTGATCGCGAAAGGCCGGATCGTCGGAGCAGGCACACCGGCCGAGCTGAAGGCCGGCGTCGGCGACGGTCGAGTCACGGAGATCGAGGTGTTCGGCGTCGACGATCCCACCCTTGCGCGGCTGCGGCGGCTCGACGGCGTCACGTCGGTGACCGTCGAGGAGCTCGACCAGAAGCAGCTGCTCGTCGTGCAGGAGAGCGGCGAGCGCGAGCTGACCGCCCCCCTCCTCGCGGAGCTCGACGCGGTCGAGGTCGGGCGCGTGTCCACGCGCGAGCCGACACTCGAGGACGCGTACATCGCGCTCGTCGAGGCATGAGCGCATTCCGGATCATCCGCAGTGGGTTCATGACGAACCTGAAGATGCTCGGGACGTCGAGCTTCTTCCTGCTGACGTCGATCGTGCAGCCGGTCATCTTCGCGACGATCGCGTACTACATGTTCCAGTCGGGCGGCCGATCGGGGACCCTGCTCTACGCGGCGCTCGGCGCAGGGATGATGGGCGTCTGGTCGACGACGCTGTTCGGCTCGGGCGGGATGATCCAGTGGCAGCGCTGGCAGGGGACGCTCGAGCTCGGCGTGGGCGCGCCGCCCTCGCTGACTCTCGTCTACCTGCCGTTCTCGCTCGCGAACGCGTTCACCGGCATGTACGCCCTGGTCGCGACGCTCGTCTGGGGCCGCATCGTGTTCGGCATCCCGCTGCAGCTCGTCCATCCCTGGCAGTTCGCGCTCGCGCTGCCCGCGACGGTGCTCTCTCTGGGGCTGATGGGCCTCGTGCTCGCCTCGACCTTCGTCCTCTACCGGTATGCCAACGCCCTCTCGAACCTCCTGGAGTACCCGGTCTGGATCGCATCGGGGCTCCTCTTCTCGACCGCGATCCTCCCCGCGTGGACCCGCCCGATCTCGTGGCTGCTGCCGCCGTACTGGGGGATCCTCGCGCTGCGGCACGCAGCCCTCGGCGGAGACGTGTGGTTCCCGCTCGCGATGGTGCTCGTGCTCGGACTGGTCGCGCTCCTCGTCAGCATCTATACGTTCCGCTGGTTCGAGACCCTCGCCCGCGCCCGCGCGACCCTCGCCCTCACATGAGAACCTGGTGGTCGATCTTCTTCGTGGGCGGGGTGATCGCGTACCGCGGCCTGTTCAACTGGATCCGGCCGGCGATGTACATCCCGACGATGCTCGGGAGCCCGCTCTTCCAGCTGATCTTCTTCACGAAGCTCGGCGAGTTCGCGCACGCGGAGTCACCCGACTTCTACATCGTCGGCAACTCGGTGCAGGTGTGCGCGATGTCGGCGGTCTACGGCATGACGATGGCCGTCGCGAACGAGCGCTGGTTCGGCACCCTCGGCCCGCTGCTCGCCTCCCCGGCCAACCGGGCCGCGGTCTTCCTCGGCCGCGGCGTGCCGGTGCTGCTGAACGGACTGCTCGTCTCGACCTTCACCTTCTGCGCCGGCGCGCTGCTGCTCGGATTCTCGCCGGGCCTCGACTCGGTGCCGGCCCTCGCCGCGATCCTCGTGGTGACCGTCTCGTCGTGCACGTGCTTCGGAATGCTGCTCGGCTCGATCGGGTTGCGCGCGAAGGACTTCTTCTTCGCGGCGAACCTCGCCTACTTCCTGATGCTGCTCTTCTGCGGCGTCAACATCCCGCTGTCCGTGCTCCCGGGCTGGATGAGCGCGATCGGGCGCTGCCTGCCGCTCACGCACGGGATCGCCGCCGCGCGCGAGGTCGCCGCGGGGGCGTCGCTCGGCGACGTCTCCGGGCTCGTCTGGACCGAGGCGGCGATCGGGGTCGCGTACGCGACCGCGGGCTTCCTGCTCTTCCGCATCCTCGAGCGCGAGTCGCGCCGCAGCGCCGTGCTCGACGCGTACTAGGACTGCGCCGGCCCGCTCAGGCGATCAGCTCGTCGCGCAACGCGCGGGCGACTGCCTGCGTCCGGGTGTCGGCGCCCAGCTTCGTCATCGCCTTGCGGACGTGCGTGCGGACCGTCTCCGGCGAGATGAAGAGCCTGGCGCCGATCTCCTCGTTCGACAGACCGTCGGCGAGCAGCCGCAGGATGTCGCGCTCGCGGACGGTGAGCTCCGGCCGCTTCGCTCCCGGAGGCGACCCCGCGAGAGTGCCCGCGAGCACCGGGTCGACGTACGTGCCGCCGGAAGCCACCGACCTGATCGCGCGCAGCAGGTCGTCGATCGGGGCCTCCTTGAGGACGAACCCGCTCACGCCTGCGTCGAGCCCCTCGCTCAGGAGCGCCCGGTCGCCGTAGCCGGTGTAGAGGAGGACGGCCGTGCCCGCCGCCGAGCGCCGGGCCTGCCGCGTGAGCTCGATTCCGCCGAGCTTCGGCATGCGCACGTCGATCAGCGCCACGTCCGGCTGCAGGCGCTCGATCTCCCGCAGCGCCTCCTCACCGTCCACGGCCCGGGCCACGACCTCGATGCCGCCCTGGACGAGGAACTCGGAGACCGCCTCGAGCACCGCCGGATGGTCGTCCGCGATGAGGCAGGTGATCTTTCCACCTGAAGTGCTCAAGGCCCTCCTCGATCGAGCCGATGCGGTATCCCCAAATCGGGGGATGGGACGAACACAGCTCTAGGGATACAGGTTCCCGGCGCCGATGCCAATAGTTGTCATGGAAGTTCCGAACCGAGACCGATGAGCACACACACCCAGATCATGAGGCGGCGCACGGCCCCGGCCGGGCTCGATCGAGACCTGATCGACGCGGCGATCGCGGTCAACGAGGCCTCGACCCTCGGTGACGCCCTACAGCTCCTCGCGGAGACCGCGCGCGAGCTCCTTCGCTGCGAGCGCCTCGCGATCGTCGTCTGGGACGACGAGCTCAGCCTCGGCACCGTGCGGGCCGACACCGGCCCCGGCCTCGGGGCGCTCGTCACGGTGGCACCTGCGCGCGCGGAGGCGATCCGGACGGCCGCCGTCTATGCGGGAGAGCCACTGGTCGAAGGCCTCGGCACCGGCCCGGACGGCCGCCTGGAGACGATGGCCTTCGTCGTTCGGGTCCCGCTCGTCACCGCCCAGGGCATGGCGACCATCCACGCCCTCTGGGACGAACCGCCCGCCGCAGGAGTCGCCGGCACGGCCGCCGAGCTCCTGCAGACGCTCACCCGGCTCACCTCCCTCGCCGAGAGGTCCTTCCGTGAAGGCGAGCGTCTCCGGCTCGACTCGGTCCTCGACGGCGTCGCCGACGGCATCCTGTTCTGCACAGCGGCGACGGCGACGCCGAATGCCGCCGCGCGGGCGCTGCTCGCGATCCCCGACGGTGCGGCGGTCGAGACGGCGCTCTTCAATCCGCGCCAGCTGGACGGCCGGCCGTTCGAGATCCCCGCCGGGCACGTTCCCGGACGAGAGACGATCACGAGCGGCACGGGCGGCCGCTTCCGCATCAGGGCGACGGCGCTGGACGGCCGGGAGCTCGTGCTCGACGGCAGCATCTCCCCTGCGCCCGGCGGGGCCGTGATCGTCTTTCGCGACGTCACCGCCGAGCACGAGCGCGCGGTGCTGAACGAGCGCTATCTCTACGCACTCTTCAACTCGATCCCGATCCCGCTCACCGTCGCCGAGGCATCCAGCCAGGCGCTCATGTCGGCGAACCAGGCATTCCTCGACCTCGTCGGCTACGAGCTCGACGAGATCGTCGGCCTCGTGCCGCCGTACCCGTGGTGGGAGCAGGACGAACGGGCACTACCCGCCGGGCCCGAGCCCGGCGCGGTCGTCCGCCAGGTCTACCGGCGCAAGGACGACCGGCCGCTGCCCGTCGAGGTCGTGCCCCACATCGTCGACGGCGACGAAGGGAAACCGGTCCTGCTGCTCGGCGTGGTCAACGACATGTCCGAGAAGCGCCGCCTCGACCAGCAGCTCGTGCAGAGCGGGAAGCTGGCCGCGATCGGAGAGCTGGCAGCCGGCGTCGCGCACGAGATCAACAACCCGCTCTTCGCCATCCTCGGCCTGACGGAGTTCCTGCTGAAGGAGGCCGAGCCCGGCTCCAAGGCCGAGCAGCGGCTCGTCCTGATCCAGCAAACGGGGCTGGAGATCAAGGAGATCGTGCGCGCACTGCTCGACTTTGCGCGCGAAAATGCCGAAGAACGTCACGTGGTTTCGCTCGACGACGTGATCCGCTCGACGGTCGACCTGATCCGGCGCACGAACGCCCACAAGGCGGTCGAGCTGGTCGACACCTACGCGGACGACGGTGCGCTCGTCAACGCGAGCCCGAACCAGCTGAAACAGATCTTCCTCAACCTCATCGCGAATGCGCGGCAGGCGATGCCGAACGGCGGCAGCGTGGGCATCCAGGTCCACCGGGACGGCGGGCACGTGATCGCGGTCGTGAGCGACGACGGGCCGGGCATCGCGGCGACCACACTCGAGCGAATCTTCGAGCCGTTCTTCACGACCAAGCGCCTCACCGGAGGGACCGGCCTCGGCCTGTCGGTCAGCCTCGGCATCGCCGAATCCCACGGCGGGACGCTGACCGCCGCCTCGGAGGTCGGGCACGGTGCGGCGTTCACCCTGCGCCTGCCGGTCGCCGAGGAAGCAGCCGGATGAGCCACATCCTCGTGATCGACGACGAGGAGGTGATCCGCAGCCTCATCGTCGAGATCCTCGAGACCGCCGGGCACGACGCGACCGGAGCGGAGAGCGCCGAGCGCGCGCTGCAGCTCCTCGACGCCGGCGAGTTCGACCTCGTCGTGAGCGACGTGATCATGCCGGGCCTCTCCGGGCTGGAGCTGCTCGAGCTCGTGGAGAGCCGGAGCGCTTCGCTGCCGGTCGTCCTCGTCACCGGCGCCAGCACCTACGAGACGCTCAGCCAGGCGCTGACGCGGGGCGCGGCCGGGCTCGTCACGAAGCCCTTCGCCCACGCCGACCTCCAGTCGGCAGTCGCCGATGCACTGGAGCGTGCGAACCGGCGGCGCGACGAGATTCGCGAACGGCTGCTCACGCCGACGCTCGCCAGCGCACTCGCCAACGCGATCGAGGCGCGCGACTCGTCGTTGCACGGGCATTGCGAGAGGCTCGCCACGCTCGCGGTGCGGATGGCGGAGCTCCTGGGGCTGAGGCCCGACGAGGTCGAGACGGTCCGCCTCGGCGCGATCCTCCACGACATCGGCAAGATCGGGATCCCGGACCGGGTCCTCCTCAAACCGGGGCCGCTCGACCAGGAGGAGCGCGCGATCGTCGAGACGCATCCGGAGATCGGCGACGCGCTGCTCGAGCCGCTCGACCTGCTCGCACCGGCCCGGCCGATCGTCCGCCACCATCACGAGCGCTGGGACGGCGCGGGCTATCCGGACGGCCTCGCTGCCGGTGAGATCCCGCTCGGAGCCCGCATCGTCGCCGTCGCCGACTCGGTCGAGGTCATGTCGTCGCGGCAGCTCTACCAGAGCCCCCGGGACGCCGAGCAGGTGAAGGAGGAGCTGCGGGCGCACCGCGGAGCTCAGTGGGACCCGGAGATCGTCGACCTCGCCCTCGGGCTGATCGAACGCGGAGAGCTCATCCTGCACAGCGAGGGACTTCGCCTGGTCGAGCTCGCGACGGCGCCGGTGTCCGGCCGGGGAGTGGCCGTGCTCCTCGTCGAGGCCGACGACGACCACGCGCGCCTCGTCAGCGCGGCGCTCGCAGCACGAGCTCAACGATCCGATGGTCGCCCGCGCGACCAGCATCGCGCAGGCCGTGGAGCTCCAGAGCGGCGTCGCGTGGTCGGTCGCCGTCGTCGCGCACGAGCTGCCCGACGGCTCGGGCGTGGAGGTCCTCGACGCGCTTCGCGCCGCCAGCCCGACACTGCCCGTCGTGATGCTCACCGGCAGCGACGCGGAGGCGACGGCCGAGGCGTTCCTCCACGGGGCGTCCGACTACGCCGTCAAGGGCACGTCGTACGAGGCGCTCGCTGCCCGCGTCCGCGGACTGGTGACGGCGTGAGGGATCCCATCGGCGACCCGCGGTGCCTCGTCGCCGACGACCATCCCGCCCTCGCGCAGGCCGTCTGCAGCTACCTCTCGGAGAACGGCTTCGAGATCGTGGGCTCCGCGTCCGACGGCCGCCGCGCCGTGAGCCTCGCGGTCGAGAGGAAGCCCGATGTCGCACTGATCGACTACCGCATGCCCCGGCTCTCGGGGAGCGACCTCGTGCGGCAACTGAGGGAGGCCGCCCCCGGCACCGCGATCGCCGTCTACACCGCGGATGCCGACGAGGCGACCGCCCACGAGGTGATCGAGGCCGGGGCGGTCGCGCTCGTGCTCAAGGAGGCGCCGCTCGCCGACCTCGTCCGCGCGCTCGAGGCGGCGCGCGCAGGCGTCATCTACCTCGACCCGGCCCTGCACCGCGCCGGGCCTGCGAACGAGACGCTGACGCCCCGCGAGCTCGATGTCCTCCGTCTGCTCGCCGACGGCCTGCAGCACGAGCAGATCGGCTCGCGCCTCGGCATCACCGCGGAGACGGTGCGCAGCCACGTCCGGAAGGCATCCGACCGGCTCGGCGCGACGACCCGCACGCAGGCGGTCGCAACCGCACTGCGCCTGGGCCTGATCACGTGACGGCGCCGCTCGATCGGGAGCTCGAGGTCGCTTCGCTCTCCGGCGAGGTCGAGGCCGTGATGGAGGGCATCGTCACGCGCCTGATGGAGTTCGACGGTGCAGACGGGGCGTCGCTCTCGACGATCGACGAGGAGTTCGCCTACTTCAAGGTCTGCGAAGGAGCCGACTCGCAGCTGCAGGGCCAGACCCTCGCGCTGGAGGCGACGCTCGGCAACGAGTGCGTGCTCCGCGGGGACGTCGCCGTGCTGCGCGCGACGACCGGGCCCGAGGTGGCACGCTGCCTCACGCCCGGAGCAGGCTCGATCGTCCTCGCGCCGATCGACTACGACGGCGCGATCCGTGGTGTTCTCGGCGTGCGGAGCGCCGACGTGTCCGCCTTCGACGACACCGAGGTGGAGACCCTTCGGGTACTCGCACGCGCCGCGTCGATCGCGCTGCGGAACGCCGAGCTCGTCGACCGGCTTGCGCAGCGCGAGCGGCACTACCGCGAACTGCACGCGCAGGGCGCCGACGCCATTCTCGTCGGCGACCGGACCGCCCGGCTCACCGACGCCAACGAGGCCGCCGCCGTCCTCCTCGGGCACACGGTCGACGAGCTGCGCGGGATGCAGGCCCGCGAGCTGGTCGACCCGGCCGATCGCGACGACTTCGACGCTCTGCACCAGCGGTTGCTGGAGCAGGGCGAGCTCCGGGGCGAGCAGCGATACCGCCGGAAGGACGGCACCCCGCTCGAGGCGGAGTTCTCCGGCCGGCTGCTCGCCGACGGCCGCATCCACGTCACCCTGCGAGACGTCAGCCGGCGCAAGCGCAACGAGGAGCGGCTGCGGTCGAGCCTGAGCCGTCTGCACGAGATCGTGCAGACGCAGCAGGAGATCTCGGCGCTCGAGCTCGATCCCGACGCGATCACGGCCACGATCGTCGCCCGGGCTCAGCGCCTGGCCGGCGCGGACGGCGCCGCGGTCCAGTGGTTCGAGGGCGGAGACTCGGTGCTCCACCACGGCTCCGGCATCGCCGCGCGCCACATCGGCCTCCGGATCAGCCGGGACGCGAGCCTCGCGAGTCTCGTCGCCGTCACGGGTGAACCCGTGTACGCCCGCGACACATGGGCCGATCCGCGCGTCGACCGGCGCGCGACCGAACAGCTCGGCGCGCGGTCGCTCATCTGCGCACCGCTGCACCGTGAAGGGCAGGTCGTCGGCGTGCTCGCGATCCTCGGCGGCAGGCCCGACGCCTTCGACGAGCTGGCCGTGGAGACGACGCGGTTGATGGCGGAGTTCGTCAGCAGCGTGCTGCGCAACTCGAACGAGCTCGAGCAGCGGCGTCAGCTCGTCGACGAGCTGCGAGAGAGTGAAGCGCGCTTCCGCGGCGCGTTCCACGCCTCGTCGCTCGGCATGGCACTGACGACGCTCGACGGGAACTTCGTGCAGGTCAACGACCGGCTCGCGGACATGCTCGGCTACACCGTCGACGAGCTCTCGGTGCTCGGCGTCCGTGGGATCACCCACCCGGACGATCTCGGCGTCGACGTCGAGCGCGGCCGGCAGCTCCGCAACGGCGAGATCGACTCCTACCGGCGGGAGAAGCGCTATCTCCGCAAGGACGGCTCGGTCGTCTGGGCCGAGCTGACCGTCTCGCTCGTGGCCGGCTACGACGGGAAGCCGGCCCACGTCGTCTCGCATGTCCAGGACATCACCGCGCAGATGGAGGCGAATCTGCTCTTCGAAGCGACCTTCGAATGCTCGGTCGTCCCGAAGCTGATCGCCGACGACAACCGGCGGATCGTCGCCCTCAACAAGTCCGGTGCCGCCCTGCTCGGCGTCTCGCACGACGAGGCGCTGAACCTGACGGTCGACGAGCTGCTGCCCGACGAGCCGGTGGCCGACCTCTGGAGCGCCTTCATGGAGATCGGCGCACTGGAGGCGGACGTCAGCCTGCAGCGGCCCGACGGGTCGGTGCGCCTGATCGAGTTCACGGCGACGGCGAACATCCGGCCCGGCCGCCATATCGCCGTCGTCCGCGACCTCACGCGCCAGCGGGAGCTCGAGGTGCAGCTGCGCCAGGCGCAGAAGATGGAGGCCGTCGGCCGCCTCGCCGGCGGCATCGCGCACGACTTCAACAATCTGCTCACCGCGATCGCGGGCTACAGCGAGTTCCTGATCGAGGGCCAGACCGACCCGCGCCAGCGGCTTCATGCCGAGGAGATCAAGAAGGCCGCCGCCCGCGCGGCGGCGCTGACCGGACAGCTCCTCGCCTTCAGCCGCCGCCAGGTGCTGCAGCCGCGCGTGCTCGACCTGAACGCCGTCGTCTCGGACATGGACATGATGCTGCGCCGCCTGATCGGCGAGGACATCGAGCTCCTGACGATGCTCGACCCGCAGCTCGGCGCGATTCGCGCCGACCCGACCCAGCTCGAGCAGGTGATCGTCAACCTCGCCGTCAACGCGCGCGACTCGATGCCCGGCGGCGGGTCGGTCACGGTCGAGACGGCGAACGTCGTCGTCGACGCCACCACGCTCGTCGAGCTGCGGCTGACCGATACGGGCGTCGGGATGAGCGAGGCGGAGCGCGACCAGCTCTTCGATCCGTTCTACACCACCAAGACCGGCGGCACGGGCCTTGGCCTCGCGACGGTGTACGGCATCGTCGAGCAGAGTGGCGGCACGATCGAGGTGACCTCCGAGCCGGGCCTGGGCTCGTCGTTCCGCATCCTCTTCCCGTGCGTCGAGGAACGCGCCGAGGAGCCCAGCTCGCCCGTTCTGGGCACCGCGCCGCGCACGGGCGACGAGACCGTCCTCCTCGTCGAGGACGACCCCGTCGTCCGCCAGCTCGTCGCCGAGATCCTGGAGACGAACGGGTACACGGTGCTGCAGGCCGCCGACGGGCCTTCGGTGCTCGAGCTCGCGCGCCGGCACTCCGGACCGATCGACCTGCTCGTCACCGACGTCGTCATGCCCGGCATGAGCGGGCCTGAGGTTGCCCACTCGGTCACGGCCATGCGCCCCGGGACGCTCGTGCTCTACATGTCGGGCTACACCGACTCCGCGATCGGCCACCACGGCGTGCTCGAGCCCGGCATCGCGTTCCTGCAGAAGCCGTTCAGCACGGACGATCTGACGTGCAAGGTGCGCACGCTGCTCGACGAGAACCTGGTTCTCGCCGAAGGCGAAACCAGGTTCGTGTCTGAAACGCCGACGCCCTAAGACGTGAACCCTGGTTTTCCGGCTTCGCCGGAGAACCAGGTTCAATCTCCGGCGTGATCCCGCCGGTCCTGCGCGACAACCGCAACTTCCGCAACTACTTCCTGGGCCAGGCGGTGTCGCTGCTCGGCGACCAGATCACACTGATCGCGCTGCCTCTGACCGCCGTGCTCGCACTGCACGCCACAGCCGGGCAGATGGGCGCTCTGACGACGGTCGCGCTCATCCCGAACCTGATTTTCTCGCTCCATGCGGGCAGCTGGGTCGACCGCCGCGGCGGCCGCCGGCAGGTGATGCTCGTCGCGGACGTCTGCCGCGGCGTCCTCATCGGGACGATTCCGGTGGCGTACGCGCTCGGACATCTGACGTGGACGCAGCTCTACGTCGTCGCGTTCGGCTCCGGCGTCCTGTCAGTGTTCTTCTACGTCGCCTACGGCGGCTTCTTCCAGACGATCGTCGAGCGCGAGGACTACGTCGCAGCCAACTCGCTCACGCACGGCAGCCGCGCCTTCTCGTTCCTCGCCGGCACGAGCATCGGCGGCGTCCTCGTGCAGGTGCTCCGCGGCCCGTACGCGCTCGCGATCGACGCGATCTCGTTTCTCTGGTCGGCGCTCTTCCTCGCACGGATCGACTCGGTCGACCCGCCCGCCGGGCCGGAGAGCACCGGCGGCATCACAGCCGGGGCGCGCTGGATCCGGCACAACGCGATCATCCGCGCCGAACTGCTGGGCGTCGCGACGCTCAACTTCTTCAACTTCATCTACTTCGCGCTGTTCCTCCTCTACGCGACGCGCGAGCTGCACGTGCAACCCGCCGCACTCGGCATCGTCCTCGGCGCCGCGTCGGTCGGAACGCTGCTCGGGTCGGTGATCACGGGACGCATCTCGCGACGCTTCGGCGTCGGCCCGACCTTCCTGTTCGGCTGCTTCCTCTTCCCCGCGCCGCTCATCCTGGTGCCGCTCGCCGGCGGGCCGCACTGGCTGGTGCTGACGTGCCTGTTCGTCGCCGAGTTCATCTCGGGGATCGGCCTGATGCTGCTCGACATCCTCGCGGGCTCGATCAGCGCGGCGCTGATCCCGCGGACGCTCCGCTCACGCGTCTCCGGCGCGTTCATGCTCGTGAACAACGGCATCCGGCCGGTCGGCACCGCGGTCGGCGGCGTGCTCGGCACGGCGATCGGCCTGCGGCCGACCCTGTGGATCGCGACGGTCGGCGCGCTCTCGGGGATGCTGTTCCTGCTGCCGTCGCCGATCCGCTCGTTGCACGACGTCCCCGAGGAGGCCCCCGAGTGATCGCACCCGATCCGCTGACCCTGTTCCACCGGTGGGTGGACGGCGACCAGATGGCAATTGCCACCGCGACGCCCGACGGACGCCCGTCGGTGCGCATGCTCTTGCTGAAGAGTGCCGACGAGCACGGCTTCATCTTCTTCACGGGCTATGCCTCACGGAAGGGACGGGAGCTCGAGGCGAACCCGCGCGCCGCGCTCCTCTTCCACCGGCCCGGGATCCAGGTCCGCGTCGAGGGCCGCGTCGAGCGGCTGCCGGCCGTCGAGTCGGACGCCTACTGGGCGACGCGGCCGGCCGCCTCGAGGCGCAGCGCGGCGGCCTCGCAGCAGTCGCAGCCGATCGGGTCGCGTCAGGAGCTCGAGGCGGCGGCCTCGGCCCAGCCCGCGGAGCCGCCTCGTCCCGAGCGCTGGGGCGGGTTCCGGCTGATCCCCGACACGTACGAGTTCTGGCGGCACCGCGACGACCGCCTGCATGAACGTCACCTGTATAGGGCATGCGGGGACGGATGGGAATCGCTACTCCTTCAGCCGTGAAGCTGCTCGCCGCCGCCGCGATCACATTCGTCCTGACAGGATCGGCCGCCGCCCCCTCGCCGACCCTTGCCGGCTGCCCCGTGTTCCCGTCCTCGAGCGTGTGGAACCAGCCGGTCGACAAGCTGCCGGTCGCGGCGAACTCGGACACGCTGATCCACTCGATCGGCGTCGACGCGGGCGTCCACGCGGATTTCGGCAACGGTCTCTACGACGGTTCTCGCATCGGCATCCCCTACGTCGTCGTTCACGGCAAGAAGACGCCGAAGGCGCGTGTGAAGTTCGACTACGCGGACGAGAGCGACAAAGGCCCGTACCCGATCCCGGCGGGTGTGCCGATCGAGGGCGCGCCCGCGCATGCGAACGACGGCGACCGCCACGCGCTCATCGTCGATCGTGACTCCTGCAAGCTGTACGAGCTCTACGCGCTACGGCGGCAGGGGTCTGGCTGGGCGGCGGGCTCCGGCGCGATCTGGAACCTGCGCTCGAACGCGCTGCGGCCTGCGACCTGGACGTCCGCCGACGCGGCGGGGCTGCCGATCCTGCCGGGCCTTGCGCGCTGGAACGGCGACGCAGCCACGGGGCACATCGATCATGCACTTCGATTCACGGTCGAGCGGACGCGCCGCGCGTACATCTATCCCGCGCGCCACTATGCGAGCGACTCGGACGACTCGTCGCTGCCGCCGATGGGGCTGCGCGTGCGGCTGAAGGCGAACGTCGACATCAGCAAGCTGCCGCCCCAGGCCCGGATGGTCGCGCAGGCGATGAAGACGTACGGGCTGATCCTCGCCGACAACGGCTCCAACTGGTATGTCTCGGGCGCGCCGAGCCCGCACTGGTCGAACGATCAGCTACACGCGCTCGGGAGCCTCACGGGCGCCGACTTCGAAGTGGTCGACACCTCCGGCCTGCGGCCGTAGCGACACCGTGAACCTCGTCCCGGCGGGACCGCTCTCGACCCGAACGTCCCCGCCCATCGCCGTCGCGAGCTGCTTGACGATCGCGAGCCCGAGCCCGCTGCCGACGGGGCGGTCCTTGCCCACCTTGTCGTAGAGGTAGAAGCGCTCGAACGCGTGTGGGACGTCGTCGGCCGGAATGCCGGGGCCGGTGTCCGCCACCATCAACGTTCCCGGCTGCGCGGTGACGACGACCGCGCCGCCCGCCGGCGTCTCGCGAAGTGCGTTCTCGACGAGGTTCGACGCGACCTGGAGCAGCCGGTCGCGGTCCGCCTCGACCCAGGTCTCGGCCCCGGCCGCCCGCAGCTCGACCCCGAACTCGTGCGCCGAGGCATCGTGGCGCGCCACGGCCTCGCGGGCCGTCTCGGCGAGATCGACGGGCTCGCGGCGAACGGCGAACTCGGCGCGGTTCATCCGGGCGAGGTCGAGCAGGTCGCGGACGAGCCGCTCCAGCCGCCCCGCCTCGAGAGCGATGATCCGGGCCGCCTCGCCGGGGTCGAACGCGCCGTCGGCGAGGCCCTCCGCGTAGCCGCGAATCGCGGTCAGCGGCGTCTTCAGCTCGTGGCTCACGGAGAGCAGGAAGTTCCGCTCCGCCTCGCGAGAGGCTGCCAGCTGCTCGGTCATCTGGTTGAACGCCCGCGCGAGCGCCACGAGCTCGCTCGAGCCCTCGGTGGGGAGCGGGTCATGCCGCTCGTCGGCGGCGAGGGCGCGGGTGGCGTCCGCGACGCGCCGGATGGGGCGGACGATCGACCGCGCCACGAAGAACGAGACGGCGGCGGCGAACAGCACGCCGACGAGACCGGCGAGGAGCAGGTCGACGAGGAATGGGCGCCAGGCGGACGTCGTGCTCGCCGGCCGCAGGAGGATCAGACCGCGGTGAGGCAGCGTCCGGTAGGAGTAGAGCTGGCGCTTGCCGAGGTAGGTGGCCTCGCCGTCGCTCGAGCGGTTCACATCGGGAACGAGCTTGACGAAGGCCGTGCGCGGCTGGATCAGGACCCGGGTGCTGCCGGAGAGCTGGTCCTCCGTCTTGTAGTTGACGTTCTCGCGCCGCTGCAGCGCTAGCTCGTCCGCGAGGCGCGCGACACTCGCCGCCTGAGTGCGGTCGACCTGGCGCCGCGTGAGGACCGCACCGATCGCAATCGTCAGCGCGAGCGTGAGCGCGAGTGCCGCGAGCGTCGCCGCGAACAAACGAGCGCGGAGGCTCATTGAGACTGTGCTTTGTAGCCCGTTCCGCGCAGCGTGCGGATCAAGTCGGGGCGGCCGAGCTTCCGGCGCAGCTGGGCGACGTGGACGTCGACGGTGCGCGTCCCGCCCGGGTACTCCTGTCCCCAGACCCGGTCGAGCAGCACGTCGCGCGAGACGACGACCCCGGTGTTCGCCATGAAGAACGCCAGCAGGTCGAACTCCTTCGCCGTGAGCTCGACGGGCTTGCCGTCGACGGTGACGTCGTGCGACTCCTTGTCGAGCACGACATCGCCGAGCGAGAACGAGTTGCGGCGGTCCTGAGGCTCCGTCCGGCGGAAGATCGCCTTCATGCGCGCGACGAGCTCGCGGGGCGAGAACGGCTTCGTCAGATAATCGTCGGCGCCGACCTCGAGGCCGATCACGCGATCGGGCTCTTCGTCGCGCGCGGTCAGCATGAGGATCGGCACCTGCGACCGGGCCCGGATCTCGCGGCAGATCTCGAAGCCGTCCTTACCGGGAAGGCCGATGTCCAGCAGCACCATCCGGATCTGGTGGCGGTCGAGCTCGACGAGCCCCGCTTCGCCGGACCGCACCCAGACGACGCGGTAGCCGTCGCGAGTCAGATAGCCGCGGACGAGCTCCCCGACGGAGGGCTCGTCTTCGACGAGGAGAATGGTCCCCGCCATTGTCCGCAGAAGGCTATTAGAAGGACGAGGCGCGCACGCGCACGGCTGCGCCGCCGTCGATCCGCATGGTCACGACGGTCATCTTCCGCCGCAGGTCGCTGGGGGTCGCGGGCAGCCCGTCGATGACGACGAGCGTCTGAGCCGAGAGCGGGACGATGACCGGGCTCCCGAGCTCGCGGATCGTGATCTGCGTCGCGGAGGCCTGGATGACCTTGCCGCGGTCGAGGATCAGGGTGTGCGGCTTCTTGCCGATCTTGCGGTTGATCTCGACGTGCGACCACAGCCCGGGCACGCGGGGGATCGGGGGAATCGGCGGGGCCTTGGCGGCTCCGGCCGCGAAAGCCGTCCCGGCGGACACCAGCGAGATCACGGTGAGAACGATGGCGAGCCTCCGCATGGGCTGACTATCCCTGGTCGGGGTCACGGCGTGGTTGAGCGTGCGTAAGGGGCAGGTAAAACGAGAGCCGCCGGCGGAATCGCCGGCGGCTCTCGAATTCCACTGCAAGCCCCTCGCGCTGCGGTCGGTGGGTCAGTTGGCACCTCGGCCCGACCTCACCCGTCAATGTGCCTTCGACCTGCGCTCTCGGGCGGAAATCCTCGCTGACCGGCCGGACGGACCCAGCCGTTCTCTCGATGTTTGCCCGCAGATTCGGGCTGCAGACACGCCCTCCTGCTACCGTGGGGCCACTGAGCGCCGTCCGGTGCTCGTGAGATCTGGCTTCTCGTTCCTCCTTTTCAGGCGTATCGAGTCTCTCGCATCTCGAAACCCTGCGGTAATACAAGGAGTAGAACAGCATGTCCCAGTCGTTCCAGGCGCTCGGCGTGAGCGCACCCGTCGTGCGGGCTCTCAACGCCCGCAACATCCACCGCCCGTTCGCCGTCCAGGAGCTCGTTCTCCCGGATGCGCTCGGCGGGCTCGACATCCTCGCGGAGGCCCCGACCGGCTCCGGCAAGACCCTGGCGTTCGGTCTGCCGCTCGTCGAGCGCACCGCCGGCTCCGGCGGCCAGCCGGCGGCGCTCGTGCTCGTCCCGACGCGCGAGCTCGCCACCCAGGTCGCAGCCGACCTCCGGCCGCTGGCCGAGACGAAGGGCCTGCGCGTCGCAACGGTGTACGGCGGCGTGGCCGTCGGGCCGCAGGCGAAGAAGGCGCGCGGCGCGCACGTGCTCGTCGCGACGCCCGGCCGGCTCAACGACCTACTCGAGCAGCGGCTGGTCAAGCTCGACGCCGTCCGGACGCTCGTCCTCGACGAGGCCGACCGCATGCTCGACATGGGGTTCAAGCCACAGGTGGACCGCATCCTCCGCACCGTCCCGAAGAACCGACAGACGCTGCTCTTCTCCGCGACCCTGGACGGCGGTGTGGCCGAGCTCGCCCGCGCGTACACCTCGAACGCCTCGCGCTTCCGCGCCGAGCTGCCGAGCGACCGTCGCCCGGGAACGATCGAGCACACCTTCGTGCCCGTGACCGCCGAGGGGAAGCTCGACCGCCTCGTGGAGCACCTGAACGCGGAGCGCGGCCTCGCGCTCGTCTTCGTCCGGACGAAGCACGGCGCCGACAAGCTCGTGCGCAAGCTCGCCCGCGAGGACGTTCCGGCGGTCGCCATGCACGGCAACCTGTCCCAGAACCAGCGCGAACGCGCACTCGCCCGCTTCGAGTCCGGCAAGGTGCCGACCCTGGTCGCCACCGACGTGGCCGCGCGCGGGCTCGACATCGACGACATCACCCACGTCATC
This sequence comes from uncultured Thermoleophilia bacterium, assembly GCA_963828655.1. GTDB lineage: Bacteria > Actinomycetota > Thermoleophilia > Gaiellales > Gaiellaceae > PALSA-600. The sequence continues at coordinate 1,085,226 of CAWHFK010000006.1, forward strand.
AACTTCGATCCGCCGCACGGCGACGAGGACTACGTGCATCGCGTCGGGCGCACCGGCCGCGCGGGCCGGAGCGGCACCGGGGTCACGTTCGTGCTCCCCGAGCAGCAGCACGACGTCGGTCGCCTGGCAGAGCGGCTCGGCCATGCCGAGCAGTTCGGGGCGGCTGGGCTGAGCGCGCCCGCCAGGCCGCGCACGCAGTCCCGCCAGCGCCGCCGCCGTCCGCGCTGAGCCGCCTGGACAGCGGGGCCAGGCCGGCGGCGACCCCTAGAAAGGGTGATTGCTGCCGAGCCGTTCTACGCCGAGAACGTGAGGTATGTTGCATTCCCGCACGGTGCGGGGCGGTATCTGGCCTGCGGTCGCTGGGTTCGCGGCGCTCGGGTTTGCGGTCCTCGGTCTGAGTGGCTTCGCGGTCGGAGTCGCAGCTCGGCATGCGAGCTCGGCGCGAGCCGAACGGTTCAGGAACCTGGAGACGCTCGCCCGGCTGGCGGCGGCAGAGCGCGCCGGCGTCGGGAAGACGAAATTCGACGGGAACACGGCTGCGCGGATGAGCCACGTGCTCTCGGGCCTCGAGCGTTCCACGCCGAACAACGCCCGCCTGGACGCCCTGGTCGATCCGACGATGACCGCCGTCTCGCTCGCCCGGCAGGGCAAGGAGAAGGCGGCGAGGGCCGAGTTCGCACGGGTCAGCCGGGCAGCGACGAATGCCGCAGTGGCCGAGGCGGCCGTGGATCCCGGCGCCCACAAGGGGATCTTCGTGCGGCTGCAGGAGCAGGCCGCCGCGATCGCCGCCGTCCTGGGGTCGCTGATCGGCCTGCTGATCCTGATCGCGCGGCCCCGCGGCAAGGTGACCCGCGACCGAACCGTCGAGGCCCTGACCGAACAGGCGAGGACGGACAACCTGACCGGCCTCGGCAACCAGCGGGCCTTTCAGGAGGCGATGTCCGCCGCGATCGCCGAGCGAACCGCGAACGGCTCGCCGTTCGTCGTGCTCGCGATCGACCTGGACGGGCTCAAGCAGATCAACGACACGCTCGGCCATATCGCGGGCGACGCGCGGATCAAGGAGGTCGCCGACTGCATCAGGAAGGTCGTCGGCGCGCGCGGCGCCGTGCATCGGACCGGCGGCGACGAGTTCATGGTCATCCTGCCCGGCCAGCGGAACATCCACGGGCTGGCGATCGCGCGCAGGATCGACCAGGAGACACGGACGAAGATCGGGCTCCGAGCCGTGTCGATCGGGCTCACCGAGTCGATCGCCGCAGAGGGGCGGCTGATGATCGTCGGCCAGGCGGATCTCGCCCTCTACGAGGCGAAGCGGAAGAGGCTCAACGCCGTGGTCTTCAGCCCGGGCCTCGTGAAGCCCGTCGACGCGGTCGGCCTCAGGGAGGCAACCGGCCCCTCTCATGAGCAGCGCGCGCTCGCTGCGGCGCTCGCGCGCGCGGTCGACGCCAAGGACGTCGGCACGCAGAGCCACGGAGAGACCGTCGCGCAGCTGTGCGTCGCGATCGGCGAGCGGATCGGCCTGTCCGGCCACCGGCTCGAGCGGCTCCGCCTGGCCGGACTGCTCCACGATGTCGGCAAGATCGGCATCGCAGACGCGATCCTCCAGAAGCCGCGCCCGCTGACCAACGCCGAGCGTGCGGCGATGTCCGATCACGTGACGATCGGGCACGCGATCCTCCTCGCTGCCGAGCTCCCGATCGAGGCCGAGTGGGTGCTGCATCACCACGAGCGCTACGACGGCAGCGGCTACCCCGGCTGCCTGCGCGCGGCAGAGATCCCGCTGGAGTCCCGGATCATCGCGGTCGCAGACGCCTACGAGGCGATGACGGGCGACCGCCCGTACCGCTCGGGGGTCCACGCCGACCTGGCGATGGACGAGTTGCGGAAGAACGTCGGAACACAGTTCGACGGCCGCTGCTTCAACGCCCTCGTCCAGGCGATCGACGAGAACGCCGTGGACCTCGGGCCGAAGGCGCGGCGCTCGAGCCGCCTCTCGCTCGTGAGCGATCTGCGCCCCGGCGGGCAAACACGGCGCGAGGTCGTGCCGGCGGTGGCGCTGGTCTCCGAAGCCCTCGAGTCGGCCCAGTCTGCCGAGCGTTCCATGCCGTCCCAGGGCGCCGCTAGGTTGAAGTGATGAGGCGCATTCTCGATGTCGTTCTGATCGCCGTCCTGCTCGGCGCCGCCGGGTTCGGCGCCTACCTGATCGGCCACCGCGTCGACCATCTCTCCAACCAGGCGTCCTCCCAGGACTCCGAGCTGCAGACGACGACCACCGGTGCGGCGGCCCCTGCCGCCCATCACGGCTACACGATCGCCGGCTCGCACGTCACGCCCCTCCTGGTCACGGCTGCAGTCCTCGCAGCGCTGGGCGCGCTGGTCCTCGCAGTGCTGATCAACTCCCTGGTGAAGAGCCGGAGGCGCCAGCGCTGGCGCCTCTCCTCCTGACCGGCGAGTTTGGTAGAAGAGCGCGATGACCGACGCCGATGCTGAAGACCTGAGCGCTCTGATCGCACGGCTCGAGGCCAAGGAGCGCGAGCTGTCGGATCTGCGCCGAAAGCTCCACGACCGCCTCTCGAGCTTCCCCAACGAGGTCACAGCCCAGCAGGAGCGCGAGCTCTCCCAGCAGCGTGCCGAGCTGCAGGCGCGCATCGACGCCCTCAGGGCGGCCCGCAGCGCACAGCGCGCAGAGCGGCAGCCGAACGACAAGCCCTAGCGGGCCGCCGGCGCGCCACGAGAAACCTGGCCTTTTCTACCCCCTTTGGGGGACTACGATGCTGCCATGTTCGGCCAGCGGGCTGTGTCGTCGGAAGCCTGGAGCGAACGGCTGTTGGCGCTCCTGCTCATCGCGACGGTCCTGGCCGGGATCGACCAGACCGTGAAGCACGTCGTCTCGACCCCCCTCTGGGCTGTCCATCACCGGTCGGGGATCTGGTTCGTCGGCTCGTGCCTCGTCCTCGTCGCCGTGCTGCCGTTGACGCGTGTGCCGTCCCGCGGCGTCGCGATCGCCGCGGGCGTCTTCGCCGGCGGTGTGCTGGGCAACCTGCTCTCGGCGAGCGCCGACGGCCTGAACGTCCCCAATCCGATCATCGTGATGAACGGCATGGGAGGCTTCGCCTTCAACCCGGCAGACGCCTTCATCGAGGCCGGGAACCTGGCGCTGATGGGGATGCTGGTCTCGATCTGCCTGCGGCACCGAAACGCGCTCGCCGGCTGGCGCGCGGGCGGCCTCACGGTGCTGCGGCGCGTGCTGCCGCCGAACGGCCGCTGACCCGAACTAGAGCTTGCCGAGGACCCCGGCGAGTGTCTTCAGGTGCTTCCCCAGCTCGGCGAGCGCCGCACGGTTCGCGCTGAGCTCCTTCTCCAGCTGCTTGATCCGCCGCTCGAGCTCCACGAGCTTCTTGGCCGACTCGACCGCGGGCGCTGCCGCGGCACCGATCTGCGCTTCGATCAGCTGCGCGATGCCCTCTGCGAGCCCGCCACCGGCCGGGGCCGCCGCCGCGCGTGCGGGTGGGGCAGCCCTCGGGCGGGGAGAAGGCTCCTCCGCCGGCTTGGCCTGCTTGTAGGCGGGCAGCTCCGCGACGATCGCAGCCGCCAGATCATCGTCCTCGCTGCTCAGGCCCTCGTCGGGGGGCGCGGGGTCGTCGGCCTCGTCCGGTTCGACGCTGACCAGTTCGAGCGGCGGTGCCGCTTCGGCCGCAGCCGCGGCAGCGTCGTCCTGGCCCGACTCGGCGGTGGGCTTCTCCGCCGCTTGCCCGTTGCTCTTGAGGAGCTCACTGTGCAGGCCGGCTTCGAGTGCCGCCTTCGGCACGACCACGACGACGGTGTCCTCACCGATCACTTCTCGCAGCGCAGCGAGCCGCTCCTCGGTCGGCTCGGCGACAGCGACGACGACGCGGCCGTCCTCGACCCGCGTCGGCATTGCCTCGAGACGCTGGGCGTCCTCACGCGACAGGCGGGCAAGCGCATTCGCATCGAACCAGATCGACGCGCGGTCGACGTAGCCGAGGTCCCACTGTTCGGCGAGCAGCCTGGCAACGTCCTCCTCGGACGCAAGCCCCTGGCGAACGACGATCTCACCGAGCCGCTCACCTGTCTGGCTGCCGAGGTGGAGCGCCTGGTGGAGCTGGACCTCGTTCAGCAGCCCTTCGGCGATGAGCAGAGCGCCGAGGGGTACGCGTTCCTCTGCAGTGGACGGTTCTTCTTGGGCAGCCATGGGCTCACCGCCTTCGGCGGTGTCGGAGACAACGGTGGTCACAGTCGGATCCACTTCGACACTTGTTCCCTATCGTTGTCGGCGCGGAAGTCCCCCACCTTGAGCCAGGGCAGGAATTCGGGGGACGCAGGGACCCACGGCCGGTGCTACCGCGCACACCGCCCGCGATGACCACCACCACAGCCGCTCTCGCTCTCTTACTTGATCAGCGTCAGCAGCTTGAACATCGGCAGATACATCGAGATCACGATCGTCCCGACCATCACGCCGACGCCGATCATCAGGATCGGTTCGATGATCGACGTGAGCGACTGAATGCTCGCGTCGACCTCGTCCTCGTAGAAATCGGCGATCTTCCCGAGCATCTTGTCGAGCTCGCCGGTCTCCTCGCCGATCTTCACCATCTGGCTGACCATCGGCGGGAAGATCGGATCGTCCTGGAGCGGCTGGCTCATCGGCACGCCTTCATGAACGCGCTCCCGGGTGTGGACGAGCGACTTCTCGATCACCCAGTTGCCCGCCGTCCCGCCGGTGATCTCGAGCGCCGTGATGATGTCGACGCCGGCCGCGACGAGGGTCGAGAGCGTCCGCGAGAAACGCGCGAGCGCGATCTTCTGCACGACGTCGCCGATCTTCATCGGGATCTTGAGGACGAACGCGTCCCAGCGCTGCCGCCCGGTCTCCGTGTTCTTCAGCCGGCGCAGCGTGTAGATGACGAGACCGATCAGCGGGAAGATCACGAACCACCAGGCCCGGAGCGTGTTCGACGCGCCGATCACGATCTTCGTCGGCATCGGCAGCTGGCCGTCCGAGCGACGAGAAGACGCTCTGGAACACCGGCACGATGAAGAGGAGCATGAACGTCAGCACGAGCGTTGCGAAACACAGCACGACCGCCGGGTAGACCATCGCGCCCTTGACGCGGCGCTTGATCTTGGTCTCGCTCTCGATCTGGATCGCGACGCGATCGAGCACGGTGTCCAGGGTGCCGGAGGACTCGCCGGCGGCCACCATCGAGACGAACAGGCGGTTGAACACCTTCGGATGCCGGGCGAGCGCCTTGGACAGGATGAGCCCCGACTCGACGTCGGAGCGCACCTCGGTGACGACCTGCTTCAGATACTTGTCGTCGACCTGGTCCTCGAGGACGACGAGCGCCTGCGACGACGCTGACGCCGGCCTCGATCATCGTCGCGAGCTGCCGCGAGAACACCTGCAGCGACTTCGGCTTGAGCTTCTTGAACGCGGTGCGACACGCCCTGCTCGCCGGCCGCCGCGCGCTCGCTGAGCTTGTTCGGCAGGAGCCCACGCGCCTGCAGCTGCTCGCGAGCCGAGCCCACGTCCGGGGCGCTCATCGTCCCCGTCATCTCCACGCCCTGCGCGTTGATCGCGCTGTATGCGAACTCGGCCATGACTATTTTCCCTTGCTCTTGTAGACGATCAACTCGCGGACATACGCGTCCCCGAAGCCACTCGCGTGCACGTGCTTTGCTGCGCTGTTGACCGACGCGAGCGTCGGATAGGGCCCGGTGTAGACCACCCAGTACCCGCCACGCAGAGGACGGCTCTTCGAGGAATTCAGGATCGAGACGAACGTGAGGCCGTGGTTGCGCGCCTGCTTCGCGACCTGCGTCGCCTTGGCGCGCCCCTGCCCGGTCGGGACCGAGGCGAGAATCATGATCCAGCCGTGCGAAGCGACCCGGCCGGCACCCGGCGCACCGATGACGATCTGCTTCGGCAGGATGTGAACCGCCGGGGTGCTCGTCACCGTCGACGAGCTCGGCGTCGAGGCCTCTGAGCCCGACGAGCCGGTCGAGACGAACGGATCATGGAGGCCCTTGGGGCTCGCGACCGCACCGTAGGTGGGGACGCCGCCCGCAACCTGCCCGGACGAGAACGGATCGACGGGCGAATGCCGCCGAAGCGTGCGGAGCGCCTTGCCGCCGGTCGCGGCGGCAGCCGCGTCCGCGGGCGTCGAGCCGACCGACGACGCGGCAGACGGAGCCGCCGGAGCCGCGCTCGACTTGTTCAGCAGCTTCATGGTGTGCGGCACCTCGTACGCGAGGATCAGAACGAGCAGCACGCAGCCGACGATCACGATGATCTTCTGCCGCCGCTGCTTGGCCGCTGCGGCGTCGGCGAACGCCGTCTTGCGCCGTTGAGAGAGGCTGACGCTCGACATTACTGGCCGACAGCCGTTGCGCTCGTGTTTTCAGTGGTCGGCGGCACCAGGGTCGCACCGGCGGGCGGAGCCGTGTAGATGAAGCCGTTGATCGTCATGGTCGCGCTGACGACTCCGCCCTTCGGCGCACCCGAGAACTGGATGTTGTCGACGGTGTAGAGCCGTCCCTTGCCGACGAGCCGTCCGTTGTGGACGTCGGCACTTGCACGGAGCAGCCGCAGGAACCGCTGGATCCCGAAGTAGTGGCCCGTGGCCATGACGGTCATGGGCACTGACTCCTCGCCCGCGGAGGCGCCGACGACCGGAGCCTGCGGGGTGATCCCGTCGAGCTCGACCTGCGTCGTCTTGCGCGATGGCCGAGAGCTGCCTGAGGATCTCGGACATCTTCGCCTGGGCAGGCATGACGGCCTGCAGCTGGTGCAGAGCAGCGAGGCTCTTCTTGCCCGTGGAGCCGGCGAGGAGCTGCTGCGCATCGGAGACCTGGGTCTGCGTGTCCGACACCTTGCCGCTCAGATCCGACGCCTTCGACCGCTCGGGCCCGACGAACGTCATCCAGCCGAGCAAGAGGACGACCATCGCTCCCACGCAGATGAGGATCAGTGCGACCCGCCCGCTGATTCGCTTGGTCATCAGTGTCCTCCGTTGGTCTGCAAGGTCGCGGTGGCGGTGAACAGGACAGAGCCCGTGGACTGCCGGCTCGTCGTCTGGAGCGAGACGTTGGAGAGCCACGGGAGCAGCGCGAGCCGGTCGAGGATCAGTGCGACGCGCACATGCGACGGGGCAACACCCGAGATCGTGAACGTGGTCGCCGGAGCCACCGGAGCGGTCGGCGTCGAGGTTGCGGTCGTCGTCGTCGAGGACGTGTCGACGTGTCGCTCGGTGGGCGCGACCGGAGCCGACCGGCACCGGAGCGACCGGCGCGGTCGCCTGCAGCGACGTCAGCTGCACGCCGCCCGGCAGGACGCGGGCGAGGTCACCCAGCGCCGAGTCCCAGACCATCCTCTGCGACACGACCGAATTGACGACCGTCATCCCGGCCGAGACCTGGGTCTCGGCGTCCTTGACGACCTGAGCGCGCGACTGGATGGCGGCGAGCTGCGCCTGCTGAGAAGCGAGCGCGTGCTGCTTGCTGCTGACGACCGAACGCTCGTAGACGTAGAAGCTCGCGAGGAACAGCACGACGACCGCCGCTGCGCCGCCGCCGATCCGGAGCACGCGGTCGGGCGTCAGCCCGGCGCCGACGGTCGACCAGCGGCCGGCCGGCCGGTGTTCGGGCGGGAGAAGGTTGACGGCTTCCATTAGCGCTCCACCCCCAGACCGATAGCGACCGCCAGCGAGCCGAGGTCGTCGCGGTGCCCGATCGCCCCGGCGGCCTCGACCGAGGCCAGCGGATCGGCGACGCGTACACGTGCGCTCACGAGGCGTTCCAGCTCTTCGACGAGCCCCGGCAGGCGAGTCGTGCCTCCGGTGAGGAGGATCTCGCCGATGGGGAGGGAGTCGGGCTGGCTCTGGTAGAACTGCAGCGACGCGACGAGCTCGCGCGCGAGGGCGGTGAGCTCCCGCCGGACGCTGGTGCGGGCCCGGATCACGCGCGGATCCGTCTCCTCGTCGGCGTCGGTGTCGAGGAGCGAGACCTCGAGCTTCAACTCTTCTGCTTCGTCGACGGTCAGGCCGAGATCGCGGCCGATCGCGGTCTCGAGCTTGGCGCCGCCCCACTCGAGGACGCGCATGAAGTCGCAGACCTTGCCGTTCGAGATCGCAAGCGTCGAGCGGTCGTGGCCGAGCGAGACAGCGACGATCGCCGTGGGCTCAGCCCCGCTCGTGCCGACCTTCGGCGCGACCGCGCGAAGCATTGCGAACGCCTCGACGTCGATCCCCATCAGCTCGAGCCCGCCGGCACGGCAGGCCGCGACGAAGTGATCGACCGGCTCGCGGTAGGCCGCGGCCAGCACGACGCGCCTGGTGATGCCGCCTTCCTCGTTCGCCGTCTCGCTGACGACGTGGTAGTCGAGCACGGCCTCATCCATCGGGATCGACAGCGCCTCGTGCGCGCGGAAACGCACGGCGTTCCCGAGCTGCCTCGGATCGTCGATCCCGTCGATGTCGAGCGCGCGGACACCGACGCGGTTCGTGCCGATGCCGATGCGAACGCCCTTGCGCGGGAGCTTGTGCTCGGTGAAGAACGTCGTCGAGTGCGGTGCCGAGCGCCGCGACGTCGCGAACCTCGCCGCCGACGACGATGCCGGGCGCAAGCGGCTCACGGGCGAGCTGCACGAGCTTGGCCGAGCCGTTGTTGACGACGCGTGCGGCAGCCAGCTGCGACGAGCCGATCTTCAGCCCGACGATCTCCTGCTTCCCCTTGCGGGACTTGGACGCAGTCGTCTTGACGGCTGTCGCTGCGCCGGCCTTGACCTTCGGCTTGGGCCGGAGGTCGGAGAGCTTGATCTCTTTCTTGAAGTCGACCATGTCTACCTCGCCTCTCCTGCCAGGCGAAGGCCGTTCGTTGCGGCGTCCGCGCCCATAGGATCGATTGAGTTGAGTGCCGGCGACAGCACCGGGAGCTCGCGTGTGACCTGCGCGCTCGAGCATCGTCGCGAGCTGATCCGGCCGTCGAGGCACGGCTGAACGCCACCTCGGACGTGATCACGCGCCGCAGCACGAGATCGGCGAGCGACTGCTCCATCGTCAACATCCCGCGGGACGTCGAGGTCTGCATGACCGAGTAGACCTGCTCGATCTTGGCCTGACGGATCAGGTTGCGAACGGCGTCGTCGGGAATGAGGATCTCGAGCGCCGCAACGCGTCCGCGTCCGTCCGCCGTCGGGACGAGGTTCTGGGTGACGATGCCCTGCAGCGTCGCGGCGAGCTGCACGCGGACCTGGTCCTGCTGCTCGGCCGGGAACGCGTCGATGATGCGGTCGATCGTCTGCGGCGCACTCTGGGTGTGCAGCGTCGCGAAGACGAGGTGCCCGGTCTCGGCCGCGGTCAGCGCGGTGGAGATCGTCTCGAGGTCGCGCATTTCGCCGACGAGGATGACGTCGGGGTCCTGGCGGAGCGCTGCGCGAAGAGCCTCGCCGAAGGACGGTCGCGTCCGGGCCGATCTCGCGCTGGTTGACGATGCACGAGCGGTGCCAGTGCAGGAACTCGATCGGATCCTCGATCGTGAGGATGTGCTCGTGCCGCGTCCGGTTGATGCGGTCGAGGATCGAGGCGAGCGTCGTCGACTTACCCGAGCCGGTCGGGCCGGTGACGAGCACGAGGCCGCGCGGCTTCTCGGCGAACTCGTAGAGCCGCGGCGGCATGTTGAGCTCTTCGAGCGTCTTGATCTCGGCCGGGATCAGGCGGAACGCTGCGCCGACGGCTCGCGCGCTGAAAGTAGGCGTTGACACGGAAGCGCGCGAGGCCCGGGATCGAGTACGAGAAGTCGATCTGGCGGCGGGTCTCCAGCTGCTTCTGCTGCTCGGTGGAGAGGATGCGATAGATGATCGTCCGCGTCTGCTCGGGCGACAGCTTCTCGTACTCGCATCAGGCCCTGGAGCTGGCCGTTCACCCGGATGACCGGCGGCGAGCCCGCAGTCAGATGGAGGTCCGACGCGTCGTGCTCGACCATGGTCGTCAGGAGATCGTCGATCGAATGAAGCTCTTCAGACACAACGTCTCTTTCGGTAGGAGGGAGAGAAACCTTTAGTGATTCCGTACGAGAATCTTCTGGCTGTTCGCCGCCGCCGGCTTTTCAGCGGCCGGCGCGGGTTTCCTGCCGTTCGAACGAACCATCCGCCGCACACCGAGGGGTGAGGCAGAGCCTCACCCCTCTATGTGCACACGCGACATCGAAGCCGGCCCTGCGCTTACGCGCAGGCGCCCGCGATGACGTTCCCGGAGCGACCGGCACTGCACCGCGGGTCGCGGAAGCAGACCTTGCCGCCCACGGTCTTCTGCAGGCAGTACGTCGCCGAGTCGCCGCTCGACCTTGACGCTGTCGACCTTGAGGCCCTGGTCGATCGCAGCCAGGGCGGTCAGGTTCATGCCCTGATAGCTGCCCTGGTTCGAGTAGTACGCCTCGGCCGACGGGATCGCCGCGCGGACGTCTGCGGCGAGCCGCCGACTGGTTGGCCTGTCCTTGAAGCCGAGGTACGAGGGAACCGCGATCGCCAGCAGGATGCCGATGATCACGATGACAACCAGAAGCTCGATCAGCGTGAAGCCTTCTTCACGTGCGAGCCGCTGCCGCAACTTGGTCATTCCATCTCCTTCGCTTGTTTACTATTGGCGGAGCTTTCACCTAACTAATCGCCCCGGGAATCGACTCTTTCACCCCCCGATCAGGGGTATTTGCAGCGCGAACGAGGGAGCGATCGGTTGCCGTCGCAACTCGCGCGCGAGAACGCGCGAGCCGGCAGGTCACTCGTCCGAGGGTGTTGAGCCGGCAGTGCAACCGCCGATGCAACGGGAGATGCGCGCGACAGCTCCCGTTCAGGATCCGACCGCCGACTCGTCGTGGCGTGTCTCGCTCGACGGCTCGGTCGTCGCGGTCGTCGATGTGCGTCACGAGGGCGGTGAGGTGATCGTCGACACTGCCGTCGACGGCGTCGCCCCGCACCACTTCGACACGCTGCAGGCTGCGGACTCGTTCCTCGAGGACCTGATGACGTCGTTCGCCTATCTCGGCTGCGACGTCGCGCGCGCCTGACCGCGCGCGCGTCGACGAGTCAGCTCGAAGCGAAGACAACCTCGAAGCGAGCGCAGTACGTCAGGTCGTGCAGACGCGGGCGAGCTCTTCGGTCGTCGTCAGGCCCGAGGGCGACCTTGGAGATGCCGTCCTCCCACATCGACCGCATCCCGTTCTCGGTCGCCACCTGGCTGATCGCGTCGCGCGAGGCCCGCTCCGCCGCGAGCGCCTCGATCTCACCGTTCATCTCGAGCAGCTGGAAGACGCCGATGCGGCCCTTGTAGCCCGTCTGGCCGCAGCGGGCGCAGCCCTTCTTGCGGTGGAACGACGCTCCGGCGAGCGAGTCCGCGAGGTCGTCGGTCGATGTGCAGGGCATTCAGCTCGTCCATCGTCGGCTGATAGGGCTCGGCGCAGTGCGGGCAGAGCTTGCGGGCGAGCCGCTGCGCGAGCACGGCCGAGACCGCGGCGCCGGCGATGAACGGCTCGACCCCCATCTCGATCAGGCGGGTCAGCGCGGACGGCGCGTCGTTCGTGTGGAGCGTCGAGAGCACGAAGTGGCCGGTGAGTGCGGCCTCGATCGAGATCTTCGCCGTCTCTCCGTCGCGAATCTCGCCGACCATCACCACGTCGGGGTCGGACCGCAGGATCGACCGAAGCGCCGTCGCGAAGGTCAGGCCGGCGCGCGGGTTGATCTGCACCTGCGTGATCCCGTTGAGCCGGTACTCGACCGGGTCCTCGACCGTGATGATGTTGATCTCCGGCCGGCTGATCTCGGCGAGGCCTGCGTACAGCGTCGTCGACTTGCCCGAGCCCGTCGGGCCGGTGACGAGAAGCGCGCCCGTCGGACGGGCGAGGATCTTGTCCATCCGCTTCTGCATCTCCTCGGACAGGCCGAGGATCGCGAGCGTCGGGACCTCGCGGGACTTGTCGAGCAGGCGCATCGTGACCGACTCGCCTTCGACACGTCGGCAGCGTCGCGACGCGGATGTCGAGCATGCGCCCGGCGGCTGCGGCGGCCAGCGTGATCCGGCCGTCCTGCGGCTTGCGGCGCTCGGCGATGTCGAGCTTCGCAAGCACCTTCAAACGCGTCGTCACGCCGGCGGCGAGGCGCTTCGGGATCGCGGTGGGCGACGTGCAGCACACCGTCGATCCGGTAGCGGACGACGAGCTCTTCCTCGCTGCGGCTCCACGTGGATGTCGCTGGCGCCTTCCTCGGCGGCCTGGAAGATCAACGAGTTGACGAGGCGCACGAGCGGGGCGTCGGAGATCCCGTCCTCGGCCTCGAGGTCGTTGTTGTCCTCGTCGATCACCTCGACCACGTCCGCGACATCGCCGGCGAACGACGTGCTCATCGCGCCCGCCGCTCTCGACAGGCGCCTCAGCTCGGTGAGGACGTCGTTCTTGGCCGCGACGAAGAACTCGACCGAGAGCCGGGTCGCGAGCCGGAGCTCGTCGAGCCCGCGCACGTCCTGCGGGTTGGTGATCGCGAGCTTGAGCGTCTTTCCGTCGGATGCGAACGGGATCGCGCAGATGCGTTCGAGCACGGGCAGCGCGATCGCCTTCGACAGCCTCGCCGTCGACGCCGGCGACCGCCAGGTCGACGAGCGGCAGCTGATACTGCTCGGCGTAGCGGCGGGCGACGCCGAGTGCGTTCGCGAGGCCCTCGTCGACGAGCGCCTGCGAGAACGACTCCCCGGCTGCCCGGTGGCGCACGAGCTCGACCTTGTCGGCCGGCATGAGGCCGCTCTGGAGAATGACGTCGGCGACGAGATCTCCGTGCCCGGCGTCGGAACGGACCTCGACCGGCCCGGCGTCGGAGGCTTGTTCGTCACCGCTGACGAGCCGGAGGTCGGCCTGGTTGGAATCCATCGCGGCTTCCATTACCTGAGCCCGAGATACGCGTGGAGGATGGCCGGCCCGGCAAAGAGGGCGACGATCCCGCCGAGCGCGAGGAACGGGCCGAACGGGATGCGCATCTTGCGAGCGGCGCTGCCGTGCTTCGCGAGCAGCCACGACCGAGGGCACGAGCGCGGAGACCATGCCGATCATCAGCGCGACCGGAACGGTCCGGCCGAGCGCGACGCCGAGCAGCAGGGCGAGCTTGACGTCACCCATGCCCATGCCGGCCGGATACGCGAGCGCCGCGAGGAGCAAGAACCCGCTCGCGCCGAGCCCGGCCGCGAGCCACTCGACCGACGGATGGAGGACCGTGTTGCGCGACGAGCACGACCACGGTTGCGGGCAGCACGACGCGGTTCGGGATGATCCGGCGCTCGAAGTCGGTCGCCGACACCGCGACCAGCGCTGCGCAGAAGACCGAGGCGATCGCCGCATCCCAGGTGAGCCCGAACTTGAGCGCACAGCCGGCGATCAGCAGGGCCGTCAGGCCCTCGACCGCCGGGTAGCGCCACGAGATCGTGCTCTCGCAATGGCGGCAGCGGCCGCGCAGCACGAGCGCACGAGACGAGCGGCACGTTGTCGTACCAGGCGAGGTTCGCCTCGCACGACATGCAGGCCGAGCCCGGGTACACGATCGAGCGGTGGAGCGGGAGGCGCGCGGCCACCACGTTCAGGAAGCTGCCGACCGCAAGCCCGGGCGCGAACATCACCGCGGCGAGGCCGAGGTTCACGAGCCGTTGCGCCTTTCGAAACTAGGAGAACCGGTGCTCATGGGTGAGCCCCACGGTCTCGGCTTCCCTGTGCAGCGCACCATTCTCCTCGGCGTCCGGCTTCGCCTGCGCCTGCGCGACCTCGTTCTCCTTGAGGGCACGGCCGAGCGCGATCGAGAAGTCGTGGCGGTTCGGCGCAGCCGAGGCCGCGATCTCCTGATCGATGTCGCCGGAGAGCACGAGCTGGATCAGGGCTGCGGTGAGCGTCTGCATCTCGAAGAACGAGCCTTCGGCGATCGCCTCGGGCACGAACTCCGCCTTGTTCTCACGAATCAGCTCCTGAATGCGGCTGTTCGCCACCATCACCTCGACCGCGGCGACGCGGCCGCCGCTGATGCGCGGCAGCAGGCGCTGAGAGACGACGCCCCTCAACACGCCCGCCAGGATGGAGCGCACGGCCGGCTGCTTGATCGCCGGGAAGAACTCGACGAGGCGTCCGACGGTCTCGGCTGCGTCGACCGTGTGCATCGTCGACAGCACGAGGTGCCCGGATTCGGCGGCCTGCAGCGCGGTCTCTGCGGTCTCCGCATCGCGCAGCTCGCCGATCAGGATGACGTCGGGGTCCTGACGGAGCACGCGTCGCAGCGCCTGGTGGAACGACTCCGTGTCGAGACCGACCTCGCGCTGATTGACGATGCAGAGCGCGTCGTCGTGGAGGATCTCGATCGGGTCCTCGATCGTGACGATGTGCTGGCGCCGCGTCTTGTTGATGTGGCCGAGGATCGGCCGCGAGCGTCGTCGTCTTGCCGGAGCCGGTGGCGCCGGTGACGAGGATGAGGCCGCGGTGCTCCTCCGACAGAAGCTCGACGCCGCGCGGGAGATGGAGGCTGGCGAAGTCCGGCACCTGCCGTGGGATGACGCGAAAGGCGAAGGAGATCTCGCCGCGCTGGCGGAACGCGTTCACGCGGAAGCGCGGCAGGCCCGGCAGCTGGTACGCGGTGTCCAGCTCGCCGGTCTGGTGGAACTCGGCGACGCGCCGGGGCGCGCTGGCGCCGATCTCCTGGAGCATGTCTTCGAGCGACTCGGAGTCGAACGTCGCCCATCCGTCGAGCGGCTGCAGCTCGCCGTCGATGCGAATCAAAGGCGGCTCGGCCGGCCTTGAGATGCACATCGCTGGCGCCCTGCTCGACGGCCACGGTAAGGATCGATTCGATATTCACACGACTCCTATCGGCAGGCGCAGCGGATTACTGAGGGCCAGATCGTGCTCGGGCGAATTTCCTTCCCCGACGGCCACCGTGATCCTCTTTTCGGCGGCCTGCAGGGGTTCTGCCCTGCGGGCCGAACCCCCCAACGAGGCATTGGCTGTCCTCGGCCCGGCGCCGAAGGTCCGTCTGCGCCCCCTGAAACGTGCGCGAAAACAGACACACCGAACACCCAGGAAGTCTCGGATGCGGCCGCGACGGTCGAGGCGCTCGCCCGTGCGCTCGAACTGCACGACTACCGGCGCGGCCACTTCGGCGAGACCGCCGCCCACGCGGCGCGGGTGACGCAGTTCGCTCTGATGCTGGCCGAGCAGGTCGCGCCCCAGCTGGCGCTCGATCCGCAGCTCGCGTACGGCTTCCGCCTCCACGACATCGGGATGATCGGCGTCTCGAACGCGACGCTCTTGAAGCCCGGGCCCCTCTCACCGGCCGAGCTCGACGAGATCCGCGAGCACCCGTGGCTCGGCGAGCGCATCGTCGCCCCGGTGCCCGCGCTCGGCGGCCTTGCCCGCCAGGTGATCGCCGGGCACCACGAACGCTGGGACGGATCCGGGCTATCCGCGCGGGCTGCGCGGCACCGAGATCCCGCTCGCCGCGCGGATCTTCGCGGTCGTCGACGCCTTCGACGCGATCACGAACGACCAGCCCTACCGCGACGCCATGCCGCTCGAAGCGGCCTACGAGGAGATCCGGTCGAAGGCCGGCCTCGACTTCGATCCCGACGTCGCCGCCGCCTTCCTGCTCCTCGACGTGCCTGCGTCGACCTCGATCGAGCTCTAGCCTCCCGCGGCCCGACCGGCGGCGGTCAAGGCCGGACGCCCGGCTGCCGATGGGTGCTGGAGACCGGCCGGCAGGCGCGCGTGGTCAGACCGGCGAACAGACGAGGACACGATGCTCAAGCTCCAGACGCTTCCGACCCAGGCACTCGCCGTCCCGCGCGCCAATCTCCTGGCGCGCTGGCTCGCCCGCCCGGTTGCGGTGCTGGTTCCGCTGATCGCGCTCTCGACGCTCGTCCGGTCCGCGGTCGCCTGGAAGCACGAGACGCCGCGGTACTTCCCCGACGAGTACATCTACGCGGCGCTCGGCCGCTCGCTCGCGCACGGCCACTACGAGATCCGCGGCCATCTCGCCCATTTCCCGGCGATCCTCGAGCCGCTGCTCGCAGCTCCGCTGTGGCGGTTCTTCTCGACCGAGACGGCCTACCACCTGGTGCAGGCCGAGAACGCCGTCGCCGCCTCGCTCGTCGCCGTTCCCATCTACCTGCTCGCCCGCTGGCTCGGGCTCGGTCGCGGCTACAGCTACCTCTGCGCCGTCTACGGCCTGCTGATCCCGGCGGTCAGCCTGGCCTCCGAGAACCTCGCGGACCTCGTCGCATACCCGCTGGTCCTCGCAGCGGTCGCCGTCGGAGTCCGGGCTCTCGACACGCCGTCGCCGAAACGGCAGGTCGCGTTCCTCGCCTTCGCGACCCTGGCCACACTCGCGCGCACGCAGTACTTCGTGCTCGTGCCTGCGTACATCCTGGCCGCGCTGCTGCTCGAACGGCGCAGGATGTTTCGCGCGCACAAGGTGGCGGTGCTCGCGCTGATTCCCGTCGCGGTCGCAATCACGGTCGCGATGCTCGGCTTCTACTCGGGCGTTCGCTCGACCACGCATCTGAACGCAGAGTTCTTCAAGTGGTTCGTGCTGCAGTCGTTCCTGCTCGCCCTCGCCGCAGGCGTGGCGATCGTGCCGGGCGCCGTTGATCGCGTTCGTCAGGCCGACCCACCGCCGCGAGATCGTCTTCTCGCTGCTCGCCGGCGCGTTCATGGTGCTGCTGTTCTGCGAGTCGGCCGTGTACGCGGCGAACTCGGGCGACTTCAAGGAGCGCTACCTCTTCAGCGCGATGCCGCTGCTCGCGCTCGCGTACGGCGTCTACCTGAAGCGCGGCCGGCCGCATCCCTACGCCGTGGTCGGCATCGTCGCGGTCATCGTGGTGGCCGCATCGCGCCTGCCGATCTCCACCTACGCGATCTCGACCTTCCGCACCGACTCGCAGTTCCTCTACGGCGTGAGCTGGCTCGAGCTGCGGACGAGCTACGGATCGACCGCGCTCGCGATCGCGCTCCTCGCGACCGCCGCAGGTGCGTTCGCGGTCTGGACGGCGTTCAAGGGCGACCGCGCGCGGTCTGGCGCTCGGGGCCGCGATCCTCGTTGCGGTCGCCGCGACGGTCGGCGCCGTCAAGGTCGATCTCGCGCAACACGCGCGCCACACGAGGTCGCTGCTGCCGCAGAACCTCACGTGGGTCGACGCGGCGCGGCCACGGGCCGGTCACGGCGATCGCGACGCCGTACTCCTCGCGCGTCTTCCTGCTGCTGGCTCTCTACTGGAACCCGTCGATCGCGCGCGAGGTGACGCTCGACCATGCCGTTCCGACCGACAGCCTGGCCGCACCGAATCTCGAGATCGACCGCCGGGGACGGCTGCTCAACACGACGGGCGATCGTCCTGCTCGACCGGATGGTGACGTCGGCGTCGTTCTGGAACGCCTCCGTGGTCGCGCACGAGACCGGCTTGACCCTGTGGCACGCCCACGGAGCTCCCCGGCTTCGGAGCCTGATCGTCGGGCGCTACGCGGACGACTGGCTGAACGAATCCGCCCGGATCCGCGCCTGGCCGCAGAGCCCCCGCCCGGGGCACCGCGGGCACCGCGCTCGCATTCACCCTTTCGCTTCCCCACGACTGGACCGAGACGGCGCGCATGCGGCTGGGCAAGGCGACGTTCGCGATCGCGCCGGGCTCACGGCACAGGATCGTCTGCTGGAACGCGACCGGGCCGGTCGACGTCGTCTCCACGACGCGGGACGCGCTCTTCGACCAGGCGAACCGCACGCTGTCGGTGCAGCTCTCGAAGCCCGACGTGCTGCCCGTCCCCGCGGGACGCACCGGAACCGGCTGCGCCGACGCGGGCGCCGAGACGGTCACGTCCCCAGCCGGGACAGCGTAGAGAGCATCCGCAGCGGCACCCGGGCGGCGCCGCGCGCCTCTCCGGGGGCCGTGAGCTCGCCGAGCAGCAGCGGCTCGATCGATCGCCACAGCAACTCGGTCCTCGCGATCCGCCAGCTCAGGCCCGGCCAGCGGTCGAGCGCGCGCTTCAGCTTCCACGACGCCCGGTGCAGCGGGCCGAGCGCCGCGTCGATCGCGCTTCCGTAGGAGACGAGCGACGCCGAACGGCCGGCGAGCAGGTCGTCGATTGCGCCGGCCGCGAGCGCCGCCGAGACGAAGCACTCGTACATCCCGTCGCCCGAGACCGGATCGATCAGACCGGCGGCGTCGCCGACGAGGAGCGCGCGCTCCGACGCAATCGCGGTTCCCGGCGGCCGCAGCGGCAGCCGGTGGCCGCGGAGCTGCTCGAGCGCCTCGAATCGAAGCCCGTGGGCCTCACACGTCCGGGCGAGATGGTCGCGCAGCCGCGGCCCCTCCTCCTGCCAGGCCCCGACGCCGACGTTGACGTGGTCGCCCTTCGGGAAGACCCACCCGTAGCCGCCGGGGATGTCGGCCAGCTCGACGACTGCGCGCCGGCGATACCGGTCGCGGCGAAGGCTCGTGTACGGGACGTTCCCCTCCAGCGCGACGCCGTGGATGATCCCGCGGCCGAGCCCGAGCGCGCGCGCGGTCGTTCCGTTTGCGCCGTCGGCTCCGACGACGACGTCGGCCTCGATGGGCGAGCCGTCGATCCGGATCTGCTTGCCGAGCTCGACTCGGGCGCCCTCGCGGACATCGACTCCCCGTGCCCGGGCTGCATCGAGCAGGAATGCGTCGAGGCGGCGTCGCTGGGTCATGTAGATGACGGGTGCACGCGCCGTGCGCTCGACCCGGTCGCCGTACCGGAAGCGCAGCTCGACCAGGTCGACCTCCTCCTCGACGACCGGGGTCGGATCGACCGGGCAGCGACGAAACGCGCGCGCGGTGAGGCCGCCGCCGCAGGGCTTGTCGCGTGGGAAGGTCGCCTTGTCCGCGAGCAGGACGGACGCGCCGGCTGCAGCGACATTGTGCGCCGTGGCCGAGCCCGCCGGACCGCCTCCCACCACGAGCACGTCGAAGCGCTGCACGGTCTAAAGCTACAATCCGACGCGCTTCAAGGGGGTGTGCCCGAGCGGCCAAAGGGAACGGGCTGTAAACCCGTCGGCTCAGCCTACGGAGGTTCGAATCCTCCCGCCCCCATTCGTTCATTCCGGCAGTCGCACGACGTTGCAGGTTTTCGAGGCGGCGCGCGCCGCCTCGAACTCGAGCTAGCCGAGCGCGAAGATGATCGGGTAGGCGCGCGTCCAGGTCTCGCGGTGCTCGGTGTCCACCACCTCGACCTTCAGCTGTTCGCGCTGAGCGAAGAGGATCTTCCCGACGAGATCGCCCGCACGGATGGTGGCGCCCGCGTGCGGCTGCAGGGTGATCGTCTCGCGGCGGAGGATCGGCGAACCGACGCCGGCGCCGGCGCCGGAGATCGTCACCGTGACCGTCAGCTTCCGACGGAGGTTGCCGTTTCGCAAACCGATTGCGAAGTGCACGCCCGGGTGGACGGTGACGACGTTCTCGCGGGTCGCGCTCAGCGGGCCACGGCTGCTCGGTTCACTGATCACCCGCGTCAGAGTGAGGCCGCCGGGCGAGCCCGCGGGAGTGTGCGACGGAGGCGGGATCCGGATCGACGGCGGCGGGGACGATCTGCCGATGACCAGGCCGTTCCGGTCATAGGCCACGAGGCTCCAGGCCGAGACGGACGGCGCGAGCAGGGCCAGGAAGACGTTGTCCCTGAGTGGGACGGACCGATGCCGTCCGGGAAGGAACAGCTCCATGCGCGCGACGTCGTCGCTTGCCACACCGGCGACGACCACATCACCGCAGCTCGAACAGCTTGGATTGAGATGCGAGGAGATGTCGTAGTTGAACGGTTTCAGAAGGAGCCCCACCGCGCAGCCACCGCTCGACGTGTAGCCGAGGTAGACGGTCATGCAGATGTTCCGTCCGCGCTTTCCGATCAGCGAGAGAACGACGCGCACGCGACTGCTCGGGTCGGGAGCGATCACGCGGGCGAAGCGAACGGGCTGCCAGTGCGCGCCGGTAGTCGACAGGAGCGCGATGTGCGCCTGCGCGAGCGACCGGCCGCGCGGCTCGTGAGCGAACAGCCACTGCACGGTGCCGTTTGGCACCTGGCGCTGGACGTGGGCCGGTCCGGGCGGCGACGCAGCGGCGCGGTGCAGCCGGGTGCCGAGCATCGTCGCACCGGCGAGCGCCACGACGAGCAGGAGGCCGACGGCCAGCGACGTGCGCTTGCGGCGGCGACCGACGCCCGGGTCGAGCCCCGCCCGGAGCAGTACGTCCTGCCAGTCGCCATCGTCCTCCAGCTGGGGCAACGCCTGGAAGCGCGCCGCGACGTTTCCGCGCCGGTCGGTCACGCAGAGGCCCCCTGGTCGCGCCCGCCGAGCGCATCGCTCAGCTCGTCGCGCGCTTGCGCGAGGGTGGCGGCGACGGTGCCCTCGCTGATCCCGCAGACCTCTGCGATCTGCGCGTAGGAGAGATCGCCGAAGTAGCGCAGGAACACGACGAGCCGGCGCCGCGGCGGAAGCTGACGCACCGCGGCCGCGAGCTCCGGGTCGGCGTCGGGCTCCGGCAGCGACGACTCGCCGACCTCGGCGAGCGGCAGTGCCGGCAGGTCCCGGCGCCGCGCAAACGCCAGCCGCAGCGCGATCCGCCAGATCCATCCTTCGAGCGGGCCGTCGCCCCGGAACATCGCCCGTTTGCGCAAGGCCTCGGCGAAAGCGTCCTGGACGACGTCGCGCGCCGACTCGGCGCCCCCGGTGATCGTCGCGATCGTCGTCCGGAACGCGCCGTAGCGAGCCCGGTACACCGCCTCGATGTCGCTCATTCGCGCCGGCATCACCCTCCTAGAGGGCCGAGAGCCCAGGAATCTTTACCGACGAGGGCCCAACGGCTACATCCTCTTCGCGCTCGCTCTCGCGCTCGCCATCGGCGTCGTGTGGCGCCGGGCGGTGGCGGCCGTCACACTCGCCTTCGTCGGCTACTTCATCGCCCGGATCTTCGTCGACACGTGGCTGCGAAACCGCCTCGTCGCGCCCCTCAAGGCGACCTGGCACACGGCCGCGGGCGATCCGCCGAATCTCGATCACGCCAACATCATCAGCCAGACGGGAACCGGCCCGGGCGTCGTCGTCAAACACGGATCCGGCCCGCTCGGAGCACACGTTCACGTTTCGGTCGGCCTCGGCCCCGCCGTCATGCACGCCGTCTACCAGCCCGCGAGCCACTTCTGGCCGCTCCAGGGATTCGAGACCGGGATCTTCGCCGGTGCAGCGCTCGTCCTGGTCGGCTTCGCCGCCTGGTGGACGCACGAGCGCACGACCTGAGTCGAGCTCCGGCCGCAACTCGCGCGCTCATGCCAGACTCCGGGGATGGACGCGCGCGCGCTCGCGGAGCTGGACCTCCTCGTCCGGCGCGATGACGCGCTCGCGTCCTCGGCTGGGCAGCTGCTGGAGCTCGAGGCGGCCGTCGCACGGATCCGGACGCGCGCCGAGACGATCGACCGGTTCTTCGCCACCTACCCCGACGAACAGGCCAGGCTGGCGACCGACATCGACGAAGCCACGGCCGCCCTCGAGCGGCGCCGCGAGGAGCTGACGGCGGCCGAGAGCGAGCTCGCCGCGGGGCGCACCGACGACGACCGCGAGCGCGCGGAAAAGGCCGCCGCGCGCGCCGTCGATCACGTCGCGCTCGCGGAAGCCGCGCTCCTCCGCGTCCGTTCCGCGCACAAGGGCTTCGAGAGCGAGGCCGCCGAGCTTCCCGCGGAGCTTCAGGCCCTGGAAGCCGAGGCGCGCGGCTTCGCCGCGTCGGCGCAACTGCCCGAGCTTCCGCCGTCGGCAGGCCCCCGCGGCCTCACCGAGTGGGCGTCCCGGTCCCACGCGGAGCTCTTCGTCGCACTGAGCCAGATCGACACGCAGCGCGAGCGAATCATCCGCGAGGCGAACGAGCTCGCGTCGATGCTCCTCGGCGAAGCGACGTACGGCTCAACAGTCGCGCAGGCGCTCCGGCGGGTCCAGGCCGGAGCCTGAACGCCGGTTACACTGCCGGGCGAGCGCCCTCTTAGCTCAGTTGGTAGAGCACCTCCATGGTAAGGAGGGGGTCGACGGTTCGAGTCCGTCAGAGGGCTCTAAAACACCTGCCAATCGGGATTTACTGTTGCCTGTGCTGAATTGCGGGTAAGGAGGGGTTCAGGCTGAGACGCCGGATTGGCCGTCTTTGCAGAGACTTTTGCGTTGACGGCACCGGCAATTCGGCCCGTTGATGCCGCGAAGGTCGCACGCGAGGTCGCACGCCGTTGTGGGGCCGCGCATTAACGAGGCACGATTCTGCGCTGCTGTGCCGCGGTAAGTGCCGCGCCCGTGTCGGCGCGCCAGTAGCGGCGTGCCCAGAGTGCGACATAGACGAGCGCGACGAGCACGGGAACCTCGATCAGCGGGCCGACGACCCCGGCGAGCGCCTGTCCCGAGGTGGCGCCCCAGACGCCGACGGCGACGGCGATCGCGAGCTCGAAGTCGTTGGAGGCGACGGTGAAGCCCATGCTCGCGGTCTGCGCGTACGGGAACCCGATCGCCTTGCCGATCGTGAAGCCGGCGATCCACATGATCGCGAAGTAGGCGAGCAGCGGCAGCGCGATCCGCGCGACGTCCGCGGGCTCGGCGGTGATCTTCTCGCCCTGGATCGCGAACAGGAGCACGATCGTGAACAGGAGGCCGTACAGGGTGATCGGGCCGATCCGCGGCAGGAAGCGCGTGTCGTACCACTCGCGCCCCTTGCGCTTCAAGCCGATCCGCCGGGTCAGGAAACCGGCGGCGAGCGGGATGCCGAGGAAGATCAGCACCGTCTTCGCGATCGCCCAGATGCTGACCTCGAACCCTTGCGTGTCGAGGCCGAGCCACCCTGGGAGAACGGTCAAGTAGAAGTAGCCGAGCAGCGAGTACGCAGCGACCTGGAAGAGCGCGTTGAAGACGACGAGGATCGCGGTGCGGTCGCGGTCGCCCTTGGCGATGTCGTTCCAGATCAGCACCATCGCGATGCAGCGGGCAAGACCGACGACGATCACGCCGGTGCGGTAGGCCGGCTGGTCGGCGAGGAAGAGCCACGCGAGCGCGAACATCAGCAGCGGCCCAATCACCCACGAGAGAAACAGCGACACGCCGAAGAACCGACGATCGGAGACGCCGTCGTTGCGCGAGCGGCCGAGCTCCTCGTACCTGACCTTGGCGAGAACCGGGTACATCATCAGCAGCAGCCCTACCGCGATCGGCAGCGAGACGGTGCCGACCTGGAGCTTGTCGAGCCCGTCGTTCAGCGACGGGATCAGCCGGCCCAGCCCGAGCCCGACCGCCATCGCGAGCCCGATCCAGAGCGGCAAGAAGCGGTCGAGCGTCGACAGCTTCTTCAGCACAGCCGTGTCGTCGACCGGCTGAACGATCGGGACGGGACGCTTCTCGGCGACGGCCATCAGACCGCACTCCTCTCTCGGTCGAGTTCGCTCACAAGCTGATGGACGCGAACCCCGACGTCATCGCGGATCTCGCGCACTCGCTCGATCGGCTCGTGCTTCGGGTCGGGCAGCTGCCAGTTGACGTAGCGCTTTCCGGGAACGACAGGGCAGGCGTCGTCGCAGGTCGCGACGATCACGTCGGCCCAGTCGATCGCCTCCTGGTCGAGCTTCTTGGGCACGTGGTCGGAGGCGTCGATTCCGCGCTCGCGCAGCGCCTCGACGACCGCTGGATGCGCCTCCGTTCCGGGGTTCGACCCGGCGGAGCGAGCGGCGTGGCGGCCGTCGGCCTCGCGCCGCAGCAGCCGCTCCGCCATCACGCTCCTGCCGCCGTTCGCGGTGCAGACGAACAACACGTTCATGCCGACACCGCCTCCGGCTTCACCAGCTCGGCGACCCGATCGAGCACGCCCGTCCGCAGCGAATAGAACGCGAAACGGCCGCGCTGCTCACGCACGATCACGCCGGCCTCGACGAGCTGCTTCAGGTGGTAGGAAACCGTCGGCTGCTTCAGCTTGAGCGCGTCCTGAAAGTCGCAGACGCAGATCGCCTCGCCGTCCGTCTGCGCGAGCATATTCACGACCTTGAGCCGGTTCCGGTCGGCGAGCGCCTGGAACAGCCGCTCCAGCTCGACCGCATCGTCCTCGCGAAGCTGCGGCCGTACCAGTGGCGAGCAGCAGGCGAGCAGATCCGAGGCAGGAGCCACCCTCCCATCGTATCGAACAAACTTGATGCGATGCCGTCGGTAGTTCCTACGAGGCAGAATCCGCCGGCGTACCGCTCGGCGTGACGCTGTCGTTCCTGATCGCGAGTCCGATGGTCAACGAGGTCGCGATCGGCGCTCGCGGAGCTCGGCCACACCGAGCAGGTCGAGCACATCACCGACTACGCGCAGATCGCCGCGTGCGGCGTCATGTCGACACCTGCACTCGTCGTCGACGACCAAGTGCTGCTCGCCGGCCGCATCCCCGGCCTCGCGTCGCTCAAAGACACGCTCGCCGACCGGCTCGCGCACGTCGCGTAGCGACGACCTCCGGCCGAGACCGGAGGTCGCCCAGCACGTTTTCGTCGCCCGGCCGAGCGACCTCAGCAGCAGCCAGCCTTGGCTGCGGCCTGGATCACCGGCAGCCCCTTCTTCTCGGGCTCGCGCGTCTTGACGGCCTTCACGATCGCGCTGTGCATGCCGTCGGCCACCTTGTGCGTGAACTCGACCGTCACACTCTCGAACCCTGCCGCCTCCAGCCCCGCGACGTACTCGCTCTTCGAAAGCGCGCCGGCGATGCAGCCGACGAACGAGCCGCGCTCGGCGCGTGCTTCCGCCGACAGACGATCCTCGGCGACGACGTCGCTGACGCCGACGCGCCCGCCGGGCTTCAGCACCCGCGCGATCTCCGTCAGCACGGCCGGCTTGTCGACCGAGAGGTTGATCACGCAGTTCGAGATCACGACGTCGAGGCTCGCCGCCGGCAGCGGGATCTGCTCGATCACGCCCTTCAGGAAGTGCACGTTCTTCACGCCCGCCTCCGCCGCGTTCTGCTGCGCGAGCGCCAGCATCTCGTCGGTCATGTCAAGCCCGTAGGCGGTGCCGGTCGGTCCGACCCGCTTCGCCGACAGGATCACGTCGATGCCGCCGCCGGAGCCGAGATCGAGCACCGTCTCCCCCTCGCGCAACTCGGCGACCGCAACCGGGTTGCCACAGCCGAGCGACGCAAGTGCGGCCGCGTCGGGCAGTTCGCCCCGCTGTTCGGCGTTGTAGAGCGCGTGGCCGAACAGCGCCGCGTTGCTCTCGCCATCGGTACAGCAGGAGCCGCTGCCGCAGCCGCAACCTTCGGAGCTCTCGGCTACCGCGCGGGCGGATTCGGCGTAGCGGCGCCGTACCTCTTCGCGCAGCTCGTCGGCGGTCGTAGACATCAGCAGCACACTCCTCTCAGGTCGACGACGGCCACGAGCGTTCGCAGCGCGTCCGCGTTCAGGGTGAAGTAGGCGAATTTGCCGCGCGGTTCGCGGTCGAGCAGGCCCGCCTCGGTCAGCTTCTTCAGGTGATGCGACACCGTCGGCTGCGACAGGCCGAGCGGCTCGACGAACTCGTCCGCGCTCACCGGCTCGCGCCGGGTCGCGAGCAGGTTGACGATCTTCACCCGCGCCGGATCGCCGAGCGCCCGAAAGACGTCGGCGGTCGCAAGCGCCTCCTCCTCGCTCAGCGCCGGCGCACCTAGCGGCGCGCAACAGGCGACCGGCTCCAGCGTCGCGCTCATACCTGCCGCCACCCATAGGTCAGCATCTGCAGCCGTGCCCGCCCGCGGATCGCGTCGGCGCGGCACGCCGAGCCGCACACGTGCCCGCAGCGCTCACAGAACGAGACCGCCGCGTCCTTCGTCTTCGTGAACAGCTTCAACATCTCTCGCTCCTTCATATCGACGCCTCTGAATATATCGAAGATGGTCGATGTGTCAAGCCGGCGGCCCGCACTTCGAGAGACGCATACGCCGGCGACCGACGGTAGAACGAAGCAACACCCGTTAGGATGTCTGCATGCCGGACGACCGTTGCGACCTGCTCTGCCTCGACCTCGACAAGGCGGAAACCCTCCGGGCGGCGCGCCCGTCCGAGCTCGAGGCGCGCGCTCTCGCGGCCCGCTACCGCGCCCTCGGCGACCCCACCCGGCTCATGCTCGCGCGCGCGCTCAGGGACGGCGGCGAGCTCTGCGTCTGCGACCTCGCCTGGATCGTCGAGCGCGCGGAGAACCTCGTCTCCCACCACGTCCGCGCGCTGCGCGCCGCCGGCTTGGCCGACTACCGCCGCGACGGCAAGATGGCGCTGTACTCGCTCACCGACCAGGGCCGCAGGCTCCTCGACGTCGTCGCCAGCGAGCGGATCTCCGCATGACGACCGTCGAGCTCCAACGCCGACTCGCAGGGACACCGCCCGAGGACCGCGGCGCACTCGAACGGCGGGCAAAGCTGCTCGCCTGGAGCGGGAACGCTTGGCACGTTGTCGAGTTCGCGATCGCCGTCGGCGCCGGCGTCGCCGCTAGCTCGGTCGCACTCGTCGGCTTCGGCATCGACTCCGCGATCGAGGCACTCGCCGGCGGCGTGATCGTCTGGCTGTTCAGCGGCGGACGCGGCTCTTCGCACGCGGCCGAGCGACGCGCGCAGCAACTGATCGCCGCGAGCTACGCGATCCTCGTCGCCTACATCGCGGTCGAGGCAACGCGCGACCTCGTCGGCTCGCACCATCCCGAGGTCAGCTGGATCGGAATCGGGCTTGCCGCGTTCACCGCGCCGACGATGCCGCTGCTCGCAAGCGCCAAGCGCAACGTCGGCCACAAGCTCAACTCCTCCGCCACCGTCAGCGAAGCCAGCCAGAACATGATCTGCGCCTACCTCTCGATCGCGCTGCTCGCCGGCCTCCTCGCGAACGCCCTCGCCGGCTGGTGGTGGGCCGACCCCGCCGCCGCACTCGTGATCGCCGCAATCGCCGCCCGAGAGGGCCTTGAGAGCTGGCGCGGCAAGAGCTGCGAGTGCTGCTAGCTGCGTCCTGGCCAGGTCGCACCAAGGTCGCACGGCTACGCAAAACGCGACGAAACGCGGCGACGCGCGAGGCTACGAAACCCGCACCGTTACGCGCAGACCCGCATGAATCGACCCCCTCCTCACGTCCTGAAGCTTCACCGGTCCGGCTCAGAGCACGAGCACGTTCGCGAAGACCTGCCATGCGAGCAGGCTCTTCGCGACGAGGCTGAGCCAGAGATACCAGCGCTCGCCGTAGCGGTAGTCGCGCCAGCGTCCGACCCGCTTGTATTGCAGGGCCTGGTTCACCGCGAAGCTGTTGAACAGAGCGAAGAGCGAGACGAAGATCGCATAGACGAACGTCGGCGGTGCATGTCCACGCTCCGCCGACACACCGATCTGCACCGCGATGGCGATCCACGCCACGGCGCCGACGACGCAGCCGAGCCCGAACGGCAGCCAGCGCGTGCGCGCACGATCCGGCGGGTTGAGCAACTCCATCAGCCAGCCGAGGAAGATCATCGCCGCGTTCGCGGCGAAGAGGGCGAGCAAGGCGACGGAGTCGGCGATGCCGGTCAGCATCGCGATCAGGACAACCATCACCGATGCCGACAGCGAATATTCGAGCCAGCGGAACGGGTTAACGCCCGCTGCGAGGGCTCGCTCGTAGCGTGCGCGGAACGGCGGCAGCGCGACGAGAGCGTGGTCTAGCGCCGCGAGCAACAGGAATGCGCCGACGAGCGGGCCGATGCGGAGGTCGAAGAGCAACTCCTGCTTCGGCAGCCCACTTCCCGGCGGGCCTTCCATGAAGGCCCCCGTCACCGGAAGCGAGAAGTCGGTCGAGAGCGCGAGGATCACCGCCGCCTGCGCCGCGTGGAGCGCCGCCAGTAGGGCATTGCCACGCCGAAGACGATTCGTCATGGAGCGACCACGCTGCGGCCGCCCTTGAACGGGCCCACGATCTCGCTGGTGATCCAGCCGCCGTAGAAGCCGCCTTCCTGGGCTTCGATCCGCTCTCCGTCGAGCGTGCATTCGTCCATCAGGCCCGGGTAGAAGGCGACGGCGTCGCGGATCGCCTCGAATCCCGGTGAGGGATCGTGGTACGTCCAGGCTGCGCGCTCGACCCGGCGGCCGTCGCCACCGATCCCGTCGAAGTACGACGCCACTCCCTTCCACTCGCAGAAGGTGGTGCGGCCGCGAGACGGCTCGAGTGAGCCGGGAGCGACGTCGTCGAGCGGCACGTAATAGACCGGTGGATGACTCGTCTCCAGGACGCGGTGCGCCCGCGCCGTGTCGGCGATCACAGTGCCGCCGAGCACGACGCGGACGCGCTTGCCGGAGGGCTCGATGCGCGGCGGCCGTGGGTAGTCCCAGACAGATTCGCGCATCGATCCATCTCCCCCGCTACTGCTTCGGCGGGATGAGCACCTTGTTGATGACGTGGATGACACCGTTCGAGGCCTTGACGTCGGCCTTGATCACCCGGGCGCCGCCGACGTACACCTTGGTGCCGGAGACGCGGATCGGGACCGACGCGCCTTCGAGCGTCTTCGCCGACGTAAGCATGGACGCCTGAGCGGCGGTGACCTTGCCCTTGACGACGTGGTAGAGCAGGACCGCCTTCAGCTGCGCCTTGTTCTTGCCGAGTGCGGCCAGCGTGGACTTCGGCACCTTCGCGAAGGCCGCGTCGGTGGGGGCGAACACGGTCAGCTGGCCCTTCCCGGACAGGGCGCCAACGAGGCCGGCCTGCTTGACGAGCGAGACGAGTGTCTTGAACTGGCCGGCGGCGACCGCGGTCTGGACGATGTTCTTCTGGGCCGTGGCTGTCGTGGTCTTGGCGGGTGAGGCCGCCGCGATCGAGGTGGCTGCTGCGAGTGCCGCGGCGGCGATGGCGATTGCTGCTCCTGCCTTCTTCATGTCATTTCCTTTCGGTCTGCGGCCGCCTACGCGGCGGGGATCAGGACTCGGTCGATGACGTGGATGACGCCGTTATCGGCCTCGACGTCCGTCTGGATCACGGTGGCGTCGTTGACGGTCACGCTGCCGTTGACGGCGATCCGGAGCAGGCCGCCCTCAACCGTCTTCTGCTCGCTGTCGTGCGTGATCTGGGCCGACGTGATAAGGCCCGGGACGACGTGATAGGTCAGGACCCGGGCGAGCGCGGGCGGGTCGGCGAGGAGGCCTTGCACGGTCCCTTGCGGGAGCACTGCAAAGGCGTCGTCGGTCGGGGCGAAGACGGTGAACGGCCCTCCACCGGCGAGCGTCTCGCCGAGGCCGGCGGCATCGACGGCGGTGAGCAGGGTCTGGAACGTCCCTGCCTCTCGTGCGGTTTCAACGATGTTGTGCGGCATGTTCTATCGTCCTTTCCGGCCGACGTTCAGGCCGCCGGCCGCCCATCTTGTATAGATTCTGTCTCGTGTCTGTATAAGATAGCCGGGATGAGTCGTTGCCGTCAAGTGTTTGTTGAATGTTTGTATGATCATGTCCATGGCCACTGACGCTGGGCAGCTTCGGATCGGCGAGTTCGCGCGCCGGGTGGGCGTCACGCCCGAGCTGCTGCGCGCGTGGGAGTCGCGGTACGGGCTCACGCGGCCGGTTCGCTCGCCGGGCGGCTTCCGGCTCTACACGGCGGCCGACGCCGCTCGCGTGGAGCGCATGCGACGCGGGCTCGAGCAGGGCCTCTCAGCTGCGGAGGCCGCGCGTGCCGCACTCGAGGACGAGCGGCCGTCCGAGGGGATGCTCGAGGACCTTGCCGCCCGCCTGCTCGCGGCGATCGGCCGCTACGACGAGGCCGCCGCTCACTCGGTGCTCGACGAGAGCCTTGCTGCATTCGGCCTCGAGGAATCGCTGCGCCACGTGGTGCTGCCCGTCTTGAAGGAGGTCGGCGACGGCTGGAGACGAGGCGAGATCGAGATCAGCCAGGAGCACTTCGCGAGCAACTTGATCCGCGGCAGACTGCTTGCGCTTGCCCGGTTCTGGGGCCGCGGAACGGGCCCCCTTGCTCTGCTCGCCTGTGCACCCGGTGAGATGCACGACATCACCCTGCTCGCGTTCGCGCTCGTTCTGCGCTCTCACTCCTGGCGGATCCTCTTTCTCGGCGCCGACACGCCGATCGCAACGATCGCCCGCGCGGCCGAGACGACGCGGCCCGCGCTCGTCGTCGTCTCGAGCTTCGACCCCGATCTGCTCGCGGCGCAGGCCGCCGGCCTCCGACGGCTCGCTCGGGCGGTGCCGCTCGCGCTCGCGGGCCCCGGCGCAACGGAAGAGCTCAGCGTCCGTCTCGGCGCCCGCCGCCTCGACGGGGATCTCGTAGCGGCAGCCGACGACGTTGCGCGGACCTGACGGTGCGAGTGTCCGGCCCGCAGCGTCCGCTGATCCTGCTCACCGGCGCCACCGGCTACATCGGGGGCCGTCTTCTGCACGCGCTCGAGGCGCGCGGCGAGCGGGTTCGCTGCCTCTCGCGCCGCCCGGAGTACCTGGCGGCCCGCGTCGGGCCTGGAACCGAGGTCGTCCACGGCGACCTGTTGAATCGCGAGAGCTTGCGGGCGGCGCTCGAAGGCGTCGAGACGGCTTACTACCTCGTGCACTCGATGGGGTCTGGCGGCTCGTTCGCGCAGGCTGATCGCGAGGCGGCTTCGGCGTTCGGGAGCGCGGCGCGCGCCGCGAATGTTCGCAGGATCGTCTACCTCGGCGGGCTCGGGGAGGGAGACCTCTCCGAGCACCTCGCCTCCCGTCAGGAGGTTGGCGGCATCTTGCGCGGGTCGGGCGTCCCGACGATCGAGTTCCGCTCATCGATCGTGATCGGCT
>CAWHFK010000007.1:0-191269 GCA_963828655.1 uncultured Thermoleophilia bacterium
CCACCTGAACGACCTCGCGGCGGTCTGCGCCGGAGTCGGACTCGCCGCCGGGAACATGCGCTTCATCGCGCTCACCGAGCGCGCACGCCGATTGAACGCGCAGCTGACCGGCCACCGCTTCCTCTTCGGCTCAATCGACGTCGGCGGCAACCACCTCTCCTTCGACGTCGACGGCGCACGCGACGAGCTTGCGGTGATCCGCGCCGAATCAGAGAGCGCCTGGCGGGAACTGCTCTTCAACAGCTCCTTCAGCGACCGGCTCCCGGAGATCGGGATCGTCACCCGCGAGGCCGCGCTCGAACTCGGAGCGGTCGGGCCAGCCGGACGAGCCAGCGGCATCGCGGAGGACACGCGGGCAACCAGCGACCAGCTCGCTTACAACGGCTTCGCGACGATCGTGCCACATCGTGCCGCCGGAGACGTCAAGGCACGACTCGAACAACGCGCACTCGAGGTAGAACAGACCTTCGACCTACTCGCCTCGCTGCTGAATCACCCCGTCGTCGCGGCCACATGCGAACCGACGCAAGACCGGCAGACGATCGGAACCGCACGCGTCGAAAGCCCACGCGGCGCCACACTCTGCATCGTCGAAGAAACAGGCGGCCGCATCAGACGGCTGAGACTACGAACCGGCTCATACGCGAACTGGCCGGTCGTCGCCCACGCAGCCGCCAACAACCTCCTCCCCGACTTTCCCTTGATCAACAAGAGCTTCGAGCTCTGCTACGCCTGCGCCGATCGCTAATGCTCAGACTCCTCAAAGACCTTCGCCGCCTCCGCCGCCAACTCGCTCTCCCCGCGCCTGACCGCGCACAAAGCCTCACCGTCCGTCACGTCGACGCCGGATCATGCAACGGCTGCGAACACGAACTAACACTCACGGCCGGCCCCCACTACGACCTCGCCAGATTCGGATTCAGCATCGTCGCCTCCCCCCGACACGCCGACGTGCTGCTCGTCACCGGCACAGTGACGACACGCATGCACGCGCCGCTGCTCACCGCCTACCATGCCATGCCCGAGCCCCGCCGCGTCATCGCCCTCGGCGACTGCGCGCTCGGCTGCAACATCCTCGGCCTCGCAGCCGAACTCACCGGCCCAGTCGAAGACATCCTGCCCGTCGACCTCCGCGTGCCTGGTTGCCCGCCAACACCCGACGCAATCACAGCCGCGCTGAACGAACTGACTCGGACAGACCAACCACGTCAACAAGAATCTCTAGACGGCACTCGATGACGAAGCAAAGCGGTTTCACATCGAGTGATGTTCTCCAGCGTGCGGAATTGCAACTTGCGCGGCGTTCGGCAACGAAGGTCGTTGGCGCGCATGGCCTCCTGGCCGGGTGCCCAGGGCCTGGCGGTTTGACCGGCGCGGCCTCCTGGCGCGTTGACCGAACAGCGCTCCTTGGGACCGCCCGAGGCGTGCCGGCCTCCTGGCCCGTTGACCGAAGTCGGCCTCCTGGCTGTTCCACCGCGCCCGAGCACGTCGAGACCATTACTGCACAGTAGAGTCCTGGTTGCGTGCTCGTGCCCGCGGATCGATGATCCGAGCGCGCGTCCCAACGGGTAGTCCCTTCAGCGAGACGAGGGAGATCCGTGGAATCCGTGCTTGCCGTCACTGCTGCCACCTGGGCGATCGCCATGGCGCTCGGACCGCTGCTTCAGATCAGGACGATCGTCGAACAGCGAAGCTCCAGCGGCAACTCCGTGGGCTATTTCGTCATCCTGCTCGTCGGCTTCGCGCTCTGGATGGCGTATGGCGTCGCCGCCTCAAACCTCGCGCTGATCATTCCGAATGCTGTCGCCGCGGTCGTGATTGCCGCGACGATCGCCGTTGCGTGGCGCTACCGGAAGTGACGGTCATCGCCGCTTGCGCCGGCGTTCAGCGATGACGGCGGAGGGTCGAGTCGCCGGTGGGCGTCCTAGACGCCGGAGCGGGAGCGGCGCTCAGCCTCGGTGACGATGGCGTTCATGGACGAGCGGACCGCCTTCTCCCACGACCGCGCCACGACGTCGCCCCAGCGCGCGCCGAGTGCTCCGTAGTCCGTCCCCAATTCACCTTCCCAGGTCAGGGTCGTGCCTCCTTCAGTCGCCTCCAGGACGAAGGACTCGCGGACGTGGGGAACCGGGCCTCGTACGAGGCGGAAGTTGATCCGCTCGGGCCGCTCGAACTGGACGGTCTCGAGCGTGCTCGTGACCCCGCACTTGACCTTCGTGTAGTGCGCCGCGAGGACCATATCCGTGCCGCGTTCCCAAACGTCGAGGTGATCTTTCATCGAACGCGGCGTCTTCCCGAGGTACGGGCTTGCGATCACGTCGAACACGGTTTCGCGCCCGGCTGCGATCTGCCAGCTCACGGGGCCGAGTTCGCGAACACGCCTGCCGACCCCGCTGTCAATCGTGACAGCACCGCTCGCGTAGAAGCGATAAGCGCGCTTGCCAACCAGAACGAGCGCAACGCCAAAAAGCAAGCGACGCATGCACGGGAGGCTAACGGAGGCAACTGCGCCCGGCTGACGTCGTCTACTCAGCGTCCTCTCCTCGCCCCGGGCGCGCCGGCCCTTCTGGCCCGTGACCGACCGGCCTCCTGGCTGATCGACCGGCGGGACCCTCCTGGTCGGTTCACCGAAGGCCCCCTCGTGCCGCACCCGGGGCGGCGACGACGTTGGACGGATCGTTCAATTCCTCGTCGCGGTCGCGCTCGCGGCAATCGGGATCACGCTGTTTGCATCATCCGAACACGGCACAGTCACCTAGTTCGTTCAGCCGCCGACCGCCGCTGAGAAGACCTGCGGGGACATGATCGTCAACCGAACATCAACCCTCGCCTGCGCCAGTGCTGTTAGGGATCTCTCCAGCGCCTTCGCCTGCGGCCTTCGCGCGTTCAGCCGCAGCCTCCGTTATCGCCACGGCTTTCTCACGTTCTTGTAGGGCATACGCCTTCGCGAGGTCGAATTCGAGATCGACGGAGAGCTCCGCCGGCCCGGTCACGGTGAGCGCGCGCTCCAACAGATTAGTCGCGGCGCGCCAGTCCGAGCGCCCGAGGGCGCGCCTACCCGCGACCGCGAGCTGGTCGCCGGCACGTTTGACCAGCGTCGGGTCGGTGTAACCGAGCTCGGTCTGGTACCGAACGGCCTGTTCGAGGTGGTAGCTGCGAAGCTCGTCGACTTCGATCATGTGTGGACGGGATGCGTCGAGCCAGTCGGCGAAGCGCTCGTGCAGCTCGGCCCGGACGGTTTTCGGGAGTGCGTCGTAGGTGGCGTCCCGGATCAGCTGGTGGCGGAAGCGAAAGGCGTTGTCACCGGGAATTTGCGCTTCGTGAGGCTGAATCACGTCCTTGCGCACAAGCGCATTCAGGCACAAATGGAGCTTAGACTCCTCGTCGCCGAGGTATTCGACAGCGCTTTGGTGGAACACGCGACCCGCGACCGCTCCGCGCTCGAGCACACCACGCTCGGTCGGGTCCAGCTGGTCGAGACGAGCAGCAAGGAGCGCCTGGATTGTCGGCGGCATCGCGAGCTCGCCAACACGTGACTCCTGTACGAGCGCGTGAAGCTCGACGATGAAGAGCGGGTTGCCGTCGGCAGCGGTGCAGATCCGCTCCTGCAGCTCCCGATCTGTCGCGCCCGCCTCGACATCTGTCGCACGGGCATTGCCCCAGACGCCACCCAGCTCCTCAAGCAGACAGGCAGACTCTTCTTCGTCAAGCGGCTCGATCAACGTTGCGGTTGCGTTCGGATTGCCGTCGCCCCACGCGGACCGGTGTTCCAGCAGATCCGGCCGGGCCATGCAAAGCAGGAGAATCGGCGCGTCGCCCGCGAGCGCAGCCACCTGCTCTACAAGGTTGAGGAACGTCTCTTCTCCCCAATGCAGATCGTCGAGCACACAAACCAGCGGCGCGTCCTGCGCTTCCTGCTCGAGCAGCTCGCGGAACGCCGAGGCGATCTCCGTTGCGCTCGTCCCCGACTCGATCTTCCCGAGCAGCGAACGAATCGCGGCTGCGGCCGCCTCGTTCTTGGGCAGCGCATCGAGCTGCTTGACGACCTCCACTATCGGCCAGTAGGTGATCCCCTTGCCGTACGACAGACAACGTCCGCGCACGACACGCGCCTCCAGCCCGGCAAGAAACTCGGAGGCGAGCCGCGACTTACCGACTCCGGCGTCCCCGAGGATCGTAAACAGCCTGCAGGAGCGCGCACGTACCGCTTGGTCGAGGACGGCCCGCAGCTGCTCCAGTTCGGCCGTGCGCCCAATCATCGGCGTCGGAGGTCGATGTTCCGCCGGCGCGCGACGCAGGGACAGGAGTTCCCAGGCAGGCACCAGCTCCGACTTCCCTTTCAGCTCCAGCGAACCGGCCGGCGACACGTCGACCGTGCCCTGGACGAGTTGCACTGTGCCGGCGCCTAATAGCACCGTCCCCGGCGCCGCAACCTGCTCGAGGCGTGCGGCGACGTTGACCGCATCGCCGGTCACTAGGCGCTCCGCCGTCCCGGTCACCGCCTCACCCGTGTTGATACCGATCCGCGCTCGAAGTTTCAGCTCCGGCAGTGCCGCCCGCATCTCGGACGCCGCCCGAACTGCACGCAATGCATCGTCTTCGTGCGCGACCGGTACGCCGAAGACGGCCATCACCGCATCGCCGATGAACTTGTCGACAACCCCGCCGTGCGCCTCGATGATGCCCTTCATCCGCACGAAGAAGTGCGCGAGCAGCGAACGTGTTGTTTCTGCGTCGACGGACTCTCCCGACGCGGTCGAGTCGACGACGTCGCAGAAAAGCACCGTCACGATCTTGCGCTGGATCCGTTCAACGGCTAATCGGACTCCGCAGTGCGGACAGAACGCGAACCCCTCCTCGCTCTCCTTTCCGCAGCTCGCGCAGACCTGCATCTTGATGACGCTAGACCCCTGCTGCGGGGATAGCAATCGCCGAGTCAAACAGTTCAGCAGCCTGCGGACGTTCAACGCCGTCGTGAGCAGGGCACCTTCGCAACCCCTGCGCAGCGCGCGCGGGTGGGAGTATTGCGCGCGCCTCCCCGCGCTTGCTTCACAAGCCCGTGCTGTCCCGCCGTCGTCTGCGCCAGCGTCTCTCAGTCGAGCGGCCAGCAGATGCCAGGGAGCGGCATCCTGGCCCGGCGCGGCCTCATGGCCGACTGCCGAATCGTGTCGGGCCTCCTGGCCCGTTGACCGGCGCAGGCCCCTGGCTTGGGGCTCCGAGGGTCGATGGCTCCAGACTTCGCAGTTCCTGCGTCCACCGCCACTCTCCGAACGCCATCTCGGCGCAGTGCGCTCCCTCGTGAGGTCGACGGCGTAGTCGGCGTGGATGTGCGTGTGTGTTAGTCGGCTGGGGCCAGTGGTCTCTCGCCTGGCCATCTGTTTCCCCGGCCCGGGCAGTTCACGCTTTCTTCACGTGGCACGCGCACCATCAGAAGCCGTGGCCGCACAAGCCGAACATGACTGGCCGGCGAACGGTCAGGACCCGACCAAGACGACGACAAGCTCCTATTCGCCCTGAGCATTGGAGCGTCACTCGTCGCCGCGATCGGGCTACTGATCTTCTTAGTCGTCCGATAGAGAGCGCGAAGAACCTCGAGGCCGGGTCAACGTGCCGCCGGCTCCCCCATTAACGTGTCATCGTGCGGGTCGCCCTTGTAGTGGTCGTTGTCCTCGCCGCGCTGATCATCGTTGCGCGTACGGGGAGCACCGCATCCGCGTCTGATGTTCCGCGGATCGCGCATGTCGTCGTGATCGTCTTTGAAAATCACGAGCGCCGCGACGTTCTCGGCTCGGGCGCCGCCCCGACCCTCGAGCATCTCGCGTCGACGTATGCGCAGGCGACCGCCTACGACGCCGTCGCCCATCCAAGCCTCCCGAACTACCTCGCCCTGGTTTCCGGGTCAACCCACGGAGTGATCAGCGACTGCACCAACTGCGTCCAGACCGGTCCAACAATCGGCACCCAGCTATCGGCGAAGCACCTCCGCTGGGCCGCATACGCCGAGGGCTATCCAAGCTCCAGCCGATTCGCGAAGAAGCACGTCCCGTTTCTCTACTTCCCGAACGATGCATCCCACGTCTTACCCCTCGACCGCTTCGAGCCTCGAAAGCTCCCGGCCTACTCGCTGATCATCCCCGACCTCTGCCACGACATGCACGACTGCTCGGTCGCAACCGGCGACAGTTGGCTCCACAACTTCATCCCGCCGCTGCTCAACGTCAAAGACACCGCGATCTTCATCGTCTTCGACGAAGGCACGACAAACCTCGGCGGCGGCGGGAACGTCGCTTCGATCGTCGCCGGCACAGCCGTACAACGACACACGGTGTTCAGGGCCACCACCTCGCACTACGGCCTGCTACGCACAATCGAATCCGCGCTCGGGCTCCCCCACCTCGGACAAGCCCGCTCGGCAACGCCCCTCACAGGCATCTTCGAGTAACGAGTCGCCGCCCACCTCGTCGCCCGAAAGTCGGCATACTCGGCAGACGCAAGGGAGGCACGGCACGGCAGCGTTCAAACCAGTGCTTCGCGCTCATCTCACCGACTGCCGCTGGTTCTTCGCCTGGGCACTACTCGGATCTGCGGCCGCGCTCGGCCTCGTGTCGTTCGGCGTTCTCCTGCTCCTGCCGGTTCTCGTCGTGGGCGGGCTGATGGCGTCGCGGCCGACGATTCGCCGCTCGGCGTTCGGTCTCCTCAGCGGCGCTGGCGTTCTTCTGCTCTACGTCGCTTGGCTACAACGAGCCGGGCCGGGCACGACCTGCTGGCAGCACGGAACGGCAAGCGGGTGCGACCAACACCTCAACCCGCTGCCATGGCTACTTGCCGGGATCGTCCTGTTCATCGGGGGCATCGTCGCCCATGCCCGACAGCGCTGAAGGACACTGCTGCGCCAGGTGCGGGAAGGCCTCGCGGTTGTGAGATCGCCGCGAGTTACGAAGGGCTTTCGAGCCGACGTCGTCGAGGCGGCCGCCCCGAACGGCTGCGCTGCAGAGTAGGCGAGGGGGGCTCGAATCGCGAGTTTCATTCGGACTCGTCCGGTTCGGGCCAGGCGGCTGTGAGTTCGGCGCCCAGAAGTATGGTCATCACCCCGACTTGAACGACCAGCAGAAACCCCAGGACGGCGCCCAAAGGTCCGTACACGGCGGTGACGTTCCCGTACCTCGCGAGGTAGAGCGCGTAGACGGCAGTTGCCAGGTGGAACCCGATCGTCGCGAGAAGCGCGGGGATCCAGATCGCCCTGAATCGCGGAGCGACCGGCGGCAAGGTGCGGTAGAGACCAACGAGGACACCAAAGGTCAGCGCCGCCGACGTGAGAACCTCGGCAGCGGCGGCGACAGCACGGCCCTCGGTTGCTGCGCCGATCTTCTGGCTCAGGTCGTGGCCGATCTCGGTGAGCACCTGTGTGAGCAGCGTGGCGCCGAACGACGCGATCGCGACGAGGCCGACACCGACCACAAGCGTGAAGTCGAGCAGCTTGCTCTGAACGTACGTTCGCCGTAGGTCGTTCTCCCAGATCACGCGGAAGGCGATCCGGATCGATCCCATCATTCCACTTGCAGCCCAGAGCAGGAACGCGAGCGAGATCAGCCCCGCGATCGTCGATGGAACGCGAGAGCTCGTCAACGCGTGCTCGACGCTCGAGTCAAGTGCCCGCCCGGGGGTTACCGAGGCGAGCCAACGTGCGACCGCATCACGGCTCTTGTCCGGTAGCAAGATGTCCGCAACCGAGACCACGAACGCCACAAGCGGCACGAGCGAGAAGAGCATTCGAAAGGAAACGGCCGCCGCGAGCTGAGAGGTTGCATGGCGGGTGTAGCCATCGGCGGCCCCGAGCATGGCGCGGCCGAAAGGGTGGTGTCCGAGCCAGCCACGGGCCCGACCTCTCACTCGCACCCCGCGCCGCAACAA
Source organism: uncultured Thermoleophilia bacterium (assembly GCA_963828655.1). GTDB lineage: Bacteria > Actinomycetota > Thermoleophilia > Gaiellales > Gaiellaceae > PALSA-600. The sequence goes on from CAWHFK010000007.1 coordinate 7,912, forward strand.
GCGCCGGCGGCGCACGCCACCACCGGCCTAGAGCGGGAGGTCGTCAGACTCGACCTCTTGCGTCCCGTCGGCACTGCGCGGCACGGCTTCGAACGCGAGCCTGGGCGGTTCATCCTGCGGGAAATCTCCCAGCAACTCGTTCTGGTCTGCATCCCGGAATGCCCGTCGTCAATGGCCGTCGAACGTCTCGAGCCGCCGTGATGACGGACGTCTCGATCTGGAGAATTGTTACTACCTCGGGAGCTAGGAGGGCGGTCCGACCGCGTACGGCTGCGTCGACACCCGCCCCGCCCCGTCGACGCTGACGATCATCCGATCGCCCGCCCGCTGCAGGACGGCAGAGTCGGCGCTCTGGCTCTCGAGCGCCCAGCCCTGCGCCGTCCAGCCGGCGACCGCGACGTCGAGCCGCCCCCGCCGTTCGGCGGCCGACACCCCACTGTCCCCCCCGCCGCGGCGGGCGAGCAGGGCGATCACGATGATGAGCCCGACCGCGAGGATCGCAAGCAGCACCCACACCCACGCAGGCGTCTCGCCGCTCGAGCTCGAGGTCGTCGTCGTCGTGGACGGCAGGATGATCTGCCGGGTCGTCGTCTGCTCAACGGTCTCGGTCGTGACGACCGTCGTCGGCTCCGACGTCGTCTCGATCGTCGAAGTACCTGCCGCCTGGACACTCCCGACAACCGCAGTCGCGAGAAGCATCCCGGCGACAAGACAGGCAGCGAGCCCTGCGACCTGCAGCGGCTTCCTCACACCGCTGAGAATACGCCTCGAGCACCACCAGAGTGCCATCGCCAAGAGAAAGGGGCAGATATCTGCGACTCGCGACGATCCCGGGAGCCTGTCGTGCGGCCCCCAAGGTCATTCGGGATGATGCGAGCGTGGATGTCGCATCGGTGCTGACCTTCGTCGAGCAGCACAGCCAGTGGGCGCTGCTTCTGCTTTTCGTCCTGCTCACGCTGGAGTCGTTCGGCCTTCCGGTGCCTGGCGAGACGGCGCTGATCGCGTGCTCAGTGCTCGCGTCCCAAGGCTCGTTCTCGATCGTGTGGGTGATCGTGCTGGGTGTGCTGGCAGCGATCATCGGCGACAACCTCGGCTACTGGGCCGCCCGCAAAGGCGGGCGGCCGCTGCTCGAGCGACACCGGCTGACGCGTAGCTACGCAGAGACGTACCTCCCTCGAGGCGAGCGGTTCTTCGCGCGGCATGGGGGAAAGGCGGTCTTCCTCGGTCGCTTCGTCGCCGTTCTCAGGGTGACGGCGGCCTGGGTGGCGGGCATTTCGCACATGCATTGGTGGCGGTTCTTCTTCTGGAACGCGGCAGGCGGGATCGTCTGGGCGACCTCGATCTCACTGATCTCCTACTACCTCGGAGACGCGGCGGCGACCGCGTTCAACCGTTATGGCCTCTACGCCGCGGGCGGTGCGATCGTGCTTTCGGCGATCGGGTTCCTGATCGTGAAGCGACTGGAGAAGCGGGTCGTCGACGAGGATTAGCTCCGCCGCGAAGGACAGACGGTCATCGCCCGGCCAGCCATTGTCCGCTGGTCATTGCCCCGCTAGCATCGCGGCGGTGTCGGTGACCGTTAGCGGGGAGGTTCCACGGCCACTGCTGCTGGGAGGTCGTCCAGTTGCGTGGATCTGCCGAGCCGCGATTTTGGTCGCGATCGGCGGCGTGTTCGGCACGTGGCGAAACGTCGGCGCGGTTTCGCTTGACGGGGTCCAGGGGCCGCACAACGGGTGGCTGGTGATCATTTTCGCGCTGATCGCACTCGCCGGCATCCGCCCGCTCTCCCGTGGTTCGTGGTTTGGCATCGTCACGGTGCTGGGGTCGGCAGCGGTGATGATCGTCACGGCCGTCCACGATCGAGCCGCGCGAAGCAGGCTTCGGAGTCGATGCGGTCGTGGTGTGACCAGCTGACGATCAGTTGCGCGGCGACGATCGGGCCGACGCCAGGCTCATCGAGGAGTTGGGGTACGAGGGCGCGGATGTGCGTGAGGATTTCGCGCTCGAGCGTTTCAGCCTCCTCGGTCGCGGCCTGGATGCGGCGTGCGAGTGTGCGCAGGACGAGGATTGTGGCGAGCTCGTCGGGTGTGCGTGAGTTCGAGCGGCGGAAACTGCTGCAGCGCTTAAGCAGATCGCCGAGCGGCCGCCGCCGCAGCTGGTTGCGGAACTCGTCCGGTGCGGTGACGATGACGCTGCGCAGCTGGACGAGAGCGACGCGTCGAGTGTCGACAGCGCTTCGTCGAGCGACCAACAGCAGCCGCAGCGCCTCTTGGTGCTGCCCGGCCCGCGGCGTTGCGCGTTGCTTGGTTGCGAGCGCGGAGCGGGCGGCGCGGACAGCGTCGAGCTGATCGTCCTTGCCGCGCAGCCGCCGTTCGGCGCGGCTGCTGCGCTCGACTTCGTGTACCTGCTCGCCGTTGCGCTGAAGCAAGCGCACGAGGCCGGCACCGTAGTGGCCGGCGCCCTCGACAGCCCCCACGCGTGCGCCTCGCGCGTGTCGATCCGCGAATCGCAGCGCCTCCGCGTAGCCACGCCCGCGGGCCGCCGTCGTCGCCTGCGCGATCAGCGCGCCAGTACGCGCGTCGACGATCGCAAGCGCGTGCTCGTCACGATGAGTATCGACCCCGACCACGTAGTCCAGTTCGTCTGCAAGCATCCCAACCGATCCTCCGACTCGTAGGGTCCGGTACGCCGGTCTGGAGCAGGGGTGGTAGGCCATCGTTCACGTATCTCCGACGGTCGGGACGTGCAGGCGGGTGGGTCTCGCGGCCTAGACTCGCGCGCTTCACCTCGACGACGATGGCCTCGATAGCGGAGACTTAGGCACGTGGAGATGCCCGAGACGCGGTATGCCCGGAGCGGCGGGGTGAACATTGCCTACCAGGTCGCGGGCGAGGGGCGTGACCTGCTGTGGATCCCGGGATTCGCACAGCACATCGAGCTTTCGTGGGACGAGCCGTATCGCAGGCGCTGGCTCGAGGACCTGGCATCGACGTTTCGCCTGATCGTGTTCGACAAGCGCGGGACGGGACTATCGGATCGCGTCGATGAGGCTTCGGCGCTCGACGTCCGGATGGACGATGTCCGCGCCGTCCTCGATGCGGCCGGCTCCCGCCGCGCGGCCATCCTCACCGCCGGCGACGGTTCCGACCTCGCCCTCGTCTTCGCTGCAACGTACCCCGAACGCGTTCTCGCGCTCGTGCTGTGGGACGGCAACTACCGCGGCTCGTGGGCGCCTGACTGGCCCTGGGCGCCTCCGCGCGAGGAGACGCTGAGGATGATCGAGGAGATGGAGCGAAACTGGCCGAACTCAGCAGCACAGGCCGTGCGGCGCGGCGCGCCGAGCCTGAGCGACGACGAGCTCGCTGCGTTCACGCGACCGATCCGGCTCAGCGTCAGCCCCGGCGCCGCCGCTTCCTTCGCGCGGATGACCCTCGAATCTGATGTGCGCGCGATCCTCCCGACAGTCCGCGCCCCTACGCTCATCCTCCACAGCGCCGGGCAGCCCGACACCGAAGCGGCGCGGCACGTCGCGTCGAAGCTCCCCAACGCCGAATTCGTCACGCTCGACCGCGCCGATCGGATCCCGGTCGTCGGTGACACAGCGTCCCTCCTCAAACATGTTCGCCGGTTCGTACGTGAGGCCGAGACACGGCCGGCGGCCGACCGCGACCGCGTCCTCGCGACAGTTCTTTTCACGGATCTAGTAGGGTCGACGGCGCGTGCAGCCGAGCTCGGCGACCGCGCCTGGCGCGACCTGCTCGAGCGCCACCATGCGGCGATCCGGGCAGAGCTCGCGCGTTTCAGCGGCGTCGAACACGATACCGCTGGCGACGGATTCTTCGCCTCGTTCGATGGACCGGCGCGCGCGATCCGCTGCGCGCAGGCGATTCACCGCGCCGTCGAGCCCCTCGACCTCGAGCTGCGCGCCGGCCTTCACACGGGCGAGTGCGAGCTGCTCGACGACAAGGTCTCCGGCATCGCCGTCGCGATCGGCGCCCGCGTCGCCTCTCGCGCGGCACCGGGAGAGGTGCTCGTCTCGCAGACGGTCAAGGACCTCGTCGCCGGATCCGGAATCGCATTCGACGACCGCGGCGTGGCCGAGCTGAAGGGCGTGCCAGGCGACTGGCGTCTCTACGCCGTCTCTCCACCCACCTAGGCCGTACTCTCGGCGCCGATGCAACGCGCGGCAACCACGGCCTCGGACAGCGCGCAAGCGGCCCGTTCATCAAGACGCCGGCCGGCCTCCTTGGGGATTGACAGAAACCGCGGGCCGGGCCGATCTCACGAAGGCACGACTGTGCTACCGTGCACCTGTGCAGAGGACGCGCGCGACCTACAGCCTCGACAACTCAGTCCTCCGGGCGACCCGGATCGCCGCCGCCCGCCAGGGCAAGCGCGAGTCCGAGATCGTCGAAGACGCGCTGCGTCGCTACCTGGGCCTCGGCGTGCTCGAGGAGATCTGGGCGCAAGGCCCCGACGACCTCGACGCCGACGAAGCACTCGCGCTGGCAGTGAACGAGCAACACGCCGCGCGCGCCGGCGAGTGACCCGTGCGGTCCTCGACCCGAATGTCCTGATCGCCGCCGCACTCGCACCGAACGGCCCACCCGCCGACTGCCTGCGCGCCCACGCCGACGGTCGCTTCGAACTGATCGTCAGCGAAACACTGCTCGCCGAGCTCACAGCTGCCCTCGCGCGGGAAAAGTTCCGCCGCTACCTCTCCCCCGCGCAGGCCGAAAGGTTAGTAGCGGCACTTCGTCGTGACGCGATCCTCTGCGCCGAGCCGAGTGAGGAACCCCCGATCCGGTCGCCGGACCCCAAGGACGACTACCTGCTCTCACTCGCGCACACCGAACACGCGCAGGTGCTCGTGACGGGGGATGCCCATCTCCTCGGCCTGCGATCGCCGCCGCTTCGCATCGTCACGCCGCGCGACTTCCTGGCACTACTTCCCACCTGACGCGTCGAAGAAGCGACCTCCCGGTCGATGAACCCGTGCCCCGCATCAGCGCCTTCTACGGGATCGTGATCACGATGTATTACCGCGACCACGAGCCACCGCACTTCCACGCCGTACGGCGAGCATCAGGCGCAGATCGTGATCGCAACGCTCGAAACCTCCGAGATCTCGAGCGACATCTTCGACAGCACGGTGCGCGCAAGGTTGCCGAGGGCGCCAAACACACGAAGTCGATCCGCCGACGGGTCGCGAGCGACCACGGTTCCACGGCACAACGAGATCGGGCCGGCACTCGTGCGCGCGATCTGCGGTCAGCTGGACATCACGGCGCCTTGAAACTGCGTGGACGCCCCTGGCAAGTGTTCAAGTGTCGTTAGGTTAGGCCATGGTCGTAGGCGTAGCGGACGGCGTGTGCGCGGGCGCCAGTCTTTGCGTGACGGGCTTCATGGGCGCGGCGCCGCTATAGCCTCCCTACGGTCCGCCGCCTCAGTCGCACACCCGACCAGTACGACCAGATGCGCGAGACTCTCGGTATCGGCGACACCCCACCGGCGGGGCGTGTTTCACGCGGCCGCGGTCGGCGAAGACGGAAAGAATCGAGTCTTTGAGGTCGCTCGCGCCGAGCCTTCGCCTGGAGCAGCGTCCCGTTTCTGAACGACCGTCGTCGAGAGGAGCAACGCGCCGACGGAGGCCGGTCGCCACCTCCTTGCTGGCTGTTCGCGGCCCCGTCGGTGCGCGGCCGTCAACTCGCGGGAAGCGAGCCGTCAATCGCCTCGGCGAGCGAGAGGCGACGACCCGCCGACATCAACGCGTCGAGCTGCCCCGGCTCGAGGGCGCTCCTCAGGCGATGGAGCACATCGTCGTCCAGAACCTGTTCGGAAGGCTCCAGGCTCAGATCGATCTCCTCGCGCAGGCACGCGACGGCGCCAAGGAGCCGTGCGCCCCGTTCCGCATCGCCGCGGCGCACGGCGATCGCCGCAAAGACACGGAGGAGGCACGAGAGCTCGACGAGCTCGTTCCCGGCGCGCGCCGGTGCGACCCCTGCCAGGGCGGCTTCCTCCGCGTCGTCCAGACGGCCGAGTTGGACGTAGGCCGTCGCGAGATTCACGGTTGCGGTCAGCAACGTCCCCTCGTCGAATCGTCGTCCCAGGTCGACGGCCTCGAGCAGCAGCGTGACCGCACGGTCGTAGTTGCCGGCCGAGAGTGCCAGGTCACCGAGATTGACGAGGCTGATCGCGATCCCACGGTCGTTCTCCGTTACGCGGTGGGCCCTCGCGACCTCCTCGAAGAGGCGCTGAGCCTCGTCGAGGTCACCCTCCGCCTGGGCTACGTTCGCGAGGTAGCCGAGCGCCGCTGTGATCGTTCGCGGGTCAGCAGCCTCGTTCGCGAGGGCGAGGGCGTGCTCCGCAGCCGCACGAGACGCCGGGAGATCTCCCTGGCGATAGCAGGCGAATGAGCGAAGCGCCTCTGCCCGAGCATGCAGCGCAGCGTCGTCGACGCCGCCTGCCAGCGCCCCCTCGAGCTGCTCGCGAAACTCCCGCTGCGAGCCGCGGAGGAAGACCTCGCTTGCGCCGGTCATGATCCTGAGTTGCAGCGCAGCGTTCCCCGTCTCCCGGGCCGAGGCTACGGCGGACTGCAGGTTCGCCTGGTCGCGATCCACTGCCGCCATGGCGCCGCGCAGGCTGCTCGGCTTGAGTTCCGCCAGGTAGATCGCGTCGGCCAACGCTGCGTACCAATCCGCGTGTCGTTCCGCAATCAGGTCGCGTTCGGACGACTGACCGAGACACTCGCTCGCGTACTCCCTGACCGTCTCGAGCATCCAGAAGCGGTTGTCGTCGCGAACACGCACCAGGCTCTTGTCGACGAGCAATTGAAGCGTGTCGACGTCGGCGTCGCAGATCTCCTCCGCCGCCTCCAGCGTGCAGCCGCCGGCGAACACCGCCAGCCTTGCGAAGAGTCGTTGCTCGTCGGCGCTCAAGAGGTCGTAGGACCACTCGATCGTCGCCCGCAGCGTCTGCTGCCGCGGGTCGACCCCTCGCCCTGCCTTGAGCACGTCGAGGCGCTTGGAAAGACGCTCGAGGAGCCGCTCGGGTGAGAGGACGTTGACGCGCGCCGCCGCGAGCTCGAGTGCAAGCGGCAGCTGCTCGAGTCGCGTGCACAACTCTCCCACCTTCTCGTCGGCGACGAAGCTCGGCAGGATCGCCCTCGCCCGAGCGAGGAAGAGCGCGGCTCCGTCGTCTGGCTCGAGCGGAGGCACCGGATACGCCTGTTCGCCGGGGGCCCGGAGCACCTCGCGGCTAGTCACGAGGAGTTGGAGGTTCGGGCACGCCGCGAGCAATTCGGAGAGCTCGCCTGCAGCGTCGACGACCTGCTCGAAGTTGTCGAAGAGCACGAGCACCGATCTGTCCCCGACGTGCTCGGCGAGATCGTTCTTCGCGCCGAGCGCTCGCGCTGCCGTCTCCAGGACGAGCCGTGGCTCCCGCAACGACGCGAGGGGAACCCAGAACACCCCGCCCGGGTGCCGCTCGGCAGCCTCAGCCGCTGCTTGCAGACCGAGCCGAGTCTTGCCCGTTCCACCCGGCCCCGTGAGCGTGAGCAACCGCACGTCAGCGCGGGCGAGCAGCCCGAGCACGTCCGCCAGCTCCTGTGTGCGGCCGAGGAACGGGGTCGCCGGAACGGGCAGGTTTGTGCGGTAGAGGCTCCTGAGCGGCGGGAACTCCTCCGGCCCCAGCTGAAAGATCCGCTCGGGCGCCGAGAGGTCCTTCAGCCGGTGCTCGCCGAGGTCGCGGAGCGCGGCAGCGTCCACGAGCGCAGCGGTCGGCGCCGAGATCAGCACCTGTCCGCCGTGGCCACAGGCCGCGATGCGGGCCGCTCGGTGCACGTCGATCCCCACGTATCCCTCTTCGCCGAGATGCGGGGTGCCGGTGTGGATGCCCATGCGCACCCGAACCGGTCCCGCGGCCAATGCCGCGACGGCCTCGGCGGCTGCGCGCAACGCACCCGGGGCCGTGGGGAACGCAACGAAAAGGGCGTCGCCCTGCGTATCGACCTCGACACCGCCCTCGGCACCGAATGCGCTGCGCAGGACGCGGCGGTGCGCTGCGAGCGCTTCTGCGTATCGAGCCTCACCCAGCTCGTGCAAGAGCCTGGTTGACCCCTCGATGTCCGTGAACAGGAAGGTGACGGTGCCGGCCGGGAGAGCCACCGGCAGATGCTCTCACGGTTCCGCGCCGGCTTGGCGACATCGGCGACTGCCGCAGGTTTGCGGAAGTGGGCGTGTGCTCCGACGCTCGGTTGATGACTGACGTTTCATTTTTCGGCCGGGCCTCCTGGCCGGTTTGACAGAAAAGGGCCTCCAGGCCCGTTGACGGATGCGGCCTCCTGGTCGGAGGCCAGATTCGCCGTGACCACGAATCGGGCGGTGTCGGATCCCCGTCTGGAGGGCTTACTCACTCGAGGAGGCGATCGTGGGGAGATCGTTCGTTTGCCTGGGCGAAGCACCGCCGGATGGGCCAACGTTCCGGTAAACCCCGCCTGAAGATTCTGTGTCGTGAGGTTGAGCAACGGTCGTATGCGTAGGGACGGCTTGTGCGCGGCCGGGGGCGCCGGCCTTGCATGACGGGCTTCATGGGCGCGGCGCCGCTATAGCCTCTCTACGGCCCGCCGCCTCAGTCGCCCAGGGGGCAACCGTTGTCGCTTTTTCACACCGTGCCCAACAGAATGGTCGGCACCGTTCTCTATCCGCTGCATGAGCTCGAGGACATCGATCCGGAGACGTGGCGGCAAGAACGCGAGAAGTACGCGGGTCGCGAGCAGGTGCTCGAGAAGCGCGTCCCTCCTCTGAACTGCCTCTGGAACGACGTACTCCACCTCAGCGCTGTCCACCCAGCGGACATCATCGCCGCTCTAGCCGACGTTGGCCTTGAGCCACTACGACGGCGATTCTTCGAGATCGATCCGTTCGATCTCGACTCAACCCGCACCGTCGTCTTCATCAACCATCGCGCAAGCGCCGCGAACGCCCCGGACGAGTCGCAGTGGGTGCCGTTCCAGCCCGACGCGCTAACCGAGCTCTCCACCCTCAACGAGGCGAGCCGGCGCTACTACCGTGAATGCGCTCAGGCAGGTAGGAGGCCCTTACTGTGGGGGTACCTTCCGCACGTGCTCTATCGCGGCCCGCTCGACACTCGGGCGTTGCGGATCATCGAAGTCTGAAGAATCTCCAGCTCCACTCAGGCGGCGGCGATCTCGCCTGCCCGAGTGATCCGGAGTGACCGTCGAACAGCGACCGATCAGATTCGCTCTCTGAATCTGATTCGCAAGTTTCTCGGAAGGCAGCCGGCAACTCGAAACTCGTGAATCTGGTTCGGCTGCGCCGAATCAGATTCGGTGGCCTGGGCCCCAAGCGACGACTGCCTCACATGGGCCGGTGTTGCTCCTATGTCAATAGCGGCTCGTTTTTGAGGGTGGTGAAGACGGTTCGTGCGAGTTGTCGTTTCACGTCGATCAGATCGTCCCGCGATTGAAGACGTTGCGCGTGAACCAATCTGGCTTCCGGTAGTGCGGCCGGGTGCCCATCCAGCGCACCGTACCGCCCGTGATGCGGGCGCCGACTGATGCATAACCCGGCTCCGAGCCAGCGCGGCACGCCCTGGCCGGAGGTGCGCCGCCGCACGCGGGAGGCGCGGGCCAAGACGCGCGCTTGAGCGCCTTCCTCGACGCCAATGTCCTGATCCGGCACCTGACCGGCGATCCGCCCGCTCAGGCGCGTCGCGCTTCCGCCTTCCTCGAACGAGCGGAAGAGTTGCTCGTGCCCGACCTGATCGTCGCGGAGGTTGTCTACGTCCTCGAGTCGTTCTACGAGGTCGAGCATCAACGCGTCGCGGAGCTCGTTCGCGCGATCATCGGGTTCCCGGTGATCGTCGTCGTCGACGAACCGCTGCTCCTCCGAGCACTCGAGGTCTACGAAGTTGACCGACTCGATTTCGCCGAGGCCTACCTCGTCGCAAGCGCAGAAGCGACCGGCGTCGAGACCATCGCATCATTCGACCGCGAGATAGACCGAGTCGCCACGGTGCAGCGCATCGAGCCGGCCTGACCACCCGCGCGCCCCGAACCGTCGGAGCCGAGTTGGTAGACGACCGACCAGGACATCAAGGGCAACTGCACGAAGTATGTCTGGCCTCCTGGCCCGTCGACCGGCGGGCTCTGAAGCACCGCCTCGCCTGGCCAGCCTCTCGTGCTCACGAGATTGGCGCGGCGGTTCCCCAGTCCGGCTCGCTCTCCCAGAGGTTCGTCCGGATGAGCGCCTTCTTGTTTTTGCCGGTCGAGTCCATCACCCAGAGATCCGGGAGTTGGTCGGAAGCAATTCCCGGCTGGTGTGCGTAGATGATCTTCTTGCCGTCGGGCGACCAGTTCGGCTCGATGTTCCTGCCGGCGCTGGTGAGCCGCGTCAGGCGGGAGCCGTCCGCCGCGACCGTATAGGCCTGAGAGGTTTCACTGCAGGAGCAGTCCCGGTACGACTGGAACAGGATCCTCGATCCGTCCGGTGACCAGTTCGCACCGCCGGCGTTGAGGCTCCAGGGCGTGATCCGACGCGGCTTCCCGCCGGTGCTGGCGATGATGAACAACGCCTGCTTGTTCGTCGGAACCGCCGAGTCGTTGAGCCGGGTAAAGACAATGTGCATCCCGTCAGGCGACCAGGCCGGTTCGTGATCCTCCGACTTGGCAGCAGCCGCACGGCTGATCTGATGGGGGTGGCCTCCGTTCGAGTCCATCAGCCAGACGTCGGCGGCCAGCGACTCAGTGCTCTTCACATGCACCGCCCGCACGAAGACGATCCGATGTCCGTCGGGAGAGTACTGCGGGTCGTCGTTCGCGATGCAATCGCCCGTGCAGGTGCCGATCTGGCGCAAGCCACTACCGTCAGCGTTGACGCGCATCACCTCGTCGGCGACCTTCGGCTGGTTCGAGGTCGGCTCGAAGATCCGCTCGAACACGATGTACGAGCCGTCAGGCGACCAATCAGGAAGATCGTCGGTGACGCCGGCAGCCGGATGCGTGAGCTGCCGACGGTGCGACCCGTCGGGGTTGGCGGCATAGATGGCCGACGTGCTTTGGTCTCCGGCACGGAGGAATCCCTTCCAGGCGATCTGACCACTCCGGGCGGCAGACGAAGATGATTGCGCCGCAACGCCAGACGTTGTGGCCGCACCGAAAGGAGTGGCGAGCGCGGCAACAGCGGCGATCACTACGGCGCTCCGACCGGGGACGTTCATCGGGAACCTCCTGAGAGAGGGCGGGAAAGGTGGCGTCGCGTGCGGATCTTCTTCGGCGAGGCTCTCGAGTCGGTGCATCGCACCGCGCCAGCCGGTGGCTGTTTGCGTAGCGGCTGGTTCGCCATCTACAAGGCCGTCTGGGGCTGCCGTTGGAGGAGGCGGTCGATTGCGGCGCCAGGCGCCCAGGCGGGTCGTCCGACTGAGAGCGGCCCTGTGCCACTGGCCGGGGTCGCCCGGTGCAGGGCGGTTCCGTCGGGCTGCATGAGCCAGGTGCCGTTGCTGGTGCCGATTGCGAGCTGCGTGCCGTCGGGCGACCAGAGCGGCTCGCCGACGATGCCGATGTGCGGACACGAGCCGGCAGGGCCGGGTGTTTCGTCGATCCCGTTTGGCGTGACGAGCCGGATGCCGCAGGTCGCCTCGTAGGCGATCAGCTTGCCGTCAGGCGACCAGGACGGCGCCGAGCCGGCGCGGGCGAGGAGTGTCCGATCGGTGCCGTCGGTGCGTGTCGTGTACACGTCTGAGCGCATCCGCTTCGGCGCGAACTTGGTGTCGCGCTGAACCGTGAGGTGCGGGAATGGCGCGGTTGCGAAGGCGATTCGGGTCCCATCCGGTGACCAGCTCGGCCAATACGCGCTCGTCGTGTGAGTTGGCAGGCGACGCCTTCCGGTTCCGTTCGCGTTGATCAGGTAGATCGCCGTCCGCTCGCCACCGTGCAGGAGGTCGTCACCGCAGACGTAGGCGAGCCGCTTGCTGTCGGGTGCCCATGCGACCTGGTGTGGCAGCGGACATCCGAGCTTCTTCACCGATTCGTCGACGAGGCGCTGAAGGACCTGAGTCGGCTGCTCCCGTTCGATGTTCGGGATGGGGAGCGAGCCGAGATGCGTGTCGGTCCCGCTCGTTACGTTGATGACGTGCAGTCCGACGTACCCGCTGCGGCCGCCGACCTCGCCGAGAGTGATCGCAAGACGGCGCCCGTTCGGCGACCAGGCGATGCTGGTGAGATCGCCGCACCAGGTGTGCTTCGGGCACGTCCAGACGGTATGGAGTCCGCCGCGCGTGTCGAGGACGGCGATCGCAGCCAGGCTTTCGCGAACCCCCCGGATCCGCTCGTCATGCGCTTGGATCACGGTGAGCTGCGCCGCGCGAGGAACGACAGGAGACGCGGTCTTCCGGGCGGCGAGGTAGGTCGCCGTCGCCGCAGCCGCGAGCACGAGCGCCGCCCCGACGGCTACAAGCAGACGCAGAGCGCGGCTTCGTGGCAACCGAACACGCAGCGTTGGCCGCGACGGCGCCTGCAGCTCCTCGAGACACTCTGCGAGCAGCGACTCGGCGAACGAGCGTCGAGGTTGCGCGGCACGTCCAACCTGCGCGAGCAGTTCCAACGGATCGCGTTCGCTCACGCTGACACCTCCATGTATGCCTGCCGGAATCTCACGCGCCCCCGCGCGAGCAGCGACTCGACCGCCTCGACGCTGCGCCCGAGAGCGGCGGCGACCTCGGGAACCGACAACCCGTCGACATGACGCAGAACCAGAGCGATCCGCTGGTCGCCAGGGACGGACGCGAGCGCCGTAATCGCACGGCCATCGCCGTCGTCCGTCCGCTCGGCAGGTGTCTCGGCGATCTCGGAGGCGACTCGCGACCGCGCCCGATCCTGGCGCCGGTAGTGGTCCAGGAGCTTGTGCCGCGCAATCCCCATGATCCAGGCGAACGGCTCATCGACCTGCCGCTCCTTCCGCACCTCCACGACCGCAGCGAGGAACGTTTCCTGAGTCAGGTCTTCGGCAGTCGCCGATGACCCGGAGCGGTGCAACAGGTAGCCATACACCCGGGGAAGCGCAGCGCTGTAGAACGCGCGGAACTCCTCCGCGTCGCGAGTCAGGCGCCGTTCGCCACCCGCGCCGAGATCCTGATCGACGATCGCAACCATCCGATCCTATGTCGTCGACGCAGAACGGATTCCGTCGGTGCCCGCGACGGAATCACCCTGCTCCGCATCCTTGCGCCGGCTACGCGCTCGCGCGGAGCGCGGGTGGCCGCTACGGCGAAATCCTCGGTGGCGAGCCGGAATCGACCGCCAGCCAGTCTAGGCGCAGTGGCGGCTCGCCGATGTCCTCGATCCGATGTGACAACTCCGGTGGCACGCGCACCACCTCACCGGCGCGGACGATCCGCATCTGAAGGTCGCCGAGGAATGCCGTGCTCACGTAGACCGGCGAGAGGATCGCCCGGTCGTCATCGCCGTTGCCGCTGACGAGCTCAAGCACGTCCTCAGGGTAGACCCGCAGGCGCGCTAAGCAGCTGTGGTCGAGCGGGCAGCCGAACGGCGGCGCATCGGTGTCGCCGCTCAGCCGCGCCCGCGCCTTGTCGAACATGCGCAGGAGGCTGGGGCCTTCTGGTGGGAGATCAGAAGGCCGATGGCCGGTCGTGTCGGCCGCTCGAACCGACCCCGTGGAAAGGTGGTGTGGCCCACATCCCGCGATCTAGACTCGCAACCAGGCGATGGCGAAGATCGACCACCCGGATGGAGGACGATGATCTTGCGCAGCTCGTTCCAGGAGTTGGATGGCTGCCGCGTTCACTGCGTGTCGGGCGGCCAGGGGCCGTCCGTGCTCCTGGTGCACGGATATGGAGTCTCGGGCGCGTACATGCTCCCACTTGCCGAGGCCTTGTCCCGATCGTTCAGTGTGCTCATCCCTGATCTACCCGGAAGCGGCAAGAGCGACCGCCCGGCGGACACGCTCGGCATCGGTGAGCTGGCTGCGCTGCTTGGGCAGCTCGTCGACGTGCTGAACATTGCAACGCCGATTACCGTCGCGAATTCGTTCGGATGCCAGATCGTCACGGCTTTGGCGGTTGACCGACCAGATAGTCTCGGGCCGCTCGTGCTGGTCGGCCCCACCGTCGATCCGACGCGCCGATCAGGGAGGCGTCAACTCTTCAGTGCCCTTCGTGCTCTGACACGCGAGCCTGAATCGGTCGTCCTCGAGAGTGTTCGAAGAACGACGGCTCACGATGCTTTCAGGTTGGCCGCGACCGCGCGAGTGATCCTCACAGACCGCATCGAGGAACGCTTGCCCTCGATTCGTCAACCCGCTGTTGTCGTCGTCGGAGAGCGGGATGCATTCGTCGACGGTGCTTGGGGTCGGCGCGTCACCGATCTCCTCCCGTACGGAAGACTTGTGGTCGTCCCAGGCGAGCCGCATGCAGTGCACTTCACGCGGCCGAAGCTCATCGCCGACCTCGTCGCCGCGTTACACATCGAAGAACGGAAGGATCGCCGCCACGAACTCGGCGGGAGCCTCGAGCATCGGCACATGACCGCAGCTGAGGAGCGCGAGCCGGGCCTGTGGAATGAGCCGTTGCCACTCTTGAGCTAAGCGCGGCGGCACGAGCCTGTCACGCTCCCCCCAAACGAGGAGCGTCGGCGCGCCGATCAACGGAAGCTCGGATGCAAGATCACGACGGTCAAGGAGCGCAATCTCTCGCGCGACTGCGATCGGCCCGGTCCGGACAGCATCGCCCAGAACCATGGGCAACCGCAGTCGAATGTCGAACAACGAGCGAGCAAGCGGCAGCAGTCGACCTGTCACACCGCGACCGCACGGGATGCCGGCCGGCGCGACGAGCACCAGCTTTCCGACCCTCTGGGGCGCGACCGCCGCCAACTCGGCCGCGAACAACCCTCCCAACGAGTGCGCCGCAACATCGACCTGATCGAGGCCGGCGGCGTCAAGCCACCGCAAGACCCACGATCCCATCGCGTCGTCGCCCAGGTTGCGCGGCGGACGGGGCAGCTCGGGAACATAGAGCCGCCGGCTCGCAATGAGCGCGGGAAAGAGCGGCGACCACCAACGCCACGAGCCGGCCAGCCCGTGCAGGAGCACGAGCGGTCTGCCAGAGCCGAGCTCGCGCTGGCGCACGAACCGGCCGCCAACGCTCACCTGACGAACCTCAGGCTGGCCGTTCACAACCCGAGCGTAAGCGAGCCGCGCCCGGAACCGAGTGCACTCATCATTTCGTGCACCTCCTGGCGCGGTTGACCGACGCGACCTCCTGCCCCCGATTGCTGGCCGGCAGGTGACGCTAGCGAGCGGATTCAGACCGGGCTAGCGTCCGGGTTCGGCTCATAGCGACCGCGTCGCCGTACGTGCGTGGACGGACGTTCCCGCAGCACCTGCGTGGCGTGGCGGGGGTGGGCGTGGCGACGCGCTCGGGTGCGCCTGCCCTGACGAGTGGACACGACATCTCCTTTCGTCCCCGCAAACGTCCGCCTCCACGGCCAACTTGTCATCGGGGAAACCTCGCAACCGATCGTCGAGCACATTGCTCGGCAGAGCGGACTGGCCGAAGCAGAGCAGCAGGGAGTTCTCACCCTCTACGCCGGCTAGGCCAGGGCCATGACCTGGGCGAAGCGGCGCGCCGCATCTGGCGCTGGTCCCGTAACGTTCCTGGGACGCGTTGCGGTCTAGATTAAGGGATGGCTGCGGAGGCGAGCCTAGGAGCGCATCCCGAGATCACTGCCGGGCGGCTGGCGTCTCCGCGGACGGCCTTGGTGCTCGGTGTCGCGGCGGTGCTGTTGGTTGCGGCCGCTATCCCGTTGGCCATTGTGAGACACGGCCTGTCGCAGGGGATCATTGTCATTCCCTTCGGGGTCGTCGGTTTCGTCGTGGCGCGGCGTCAGCCCCACAATCCAATCGGCTGGATCCTGCTTGGTATGACGCTCGCGTTCCTGCTCTCGGACGACGGCGGGAGCTATGCGGTCCTCTACTACCGGCGGGGCTACGGTGCCCTGCCGCTCGCCCGGGTCGGAGCCTTTCTCGCTGCGTGGTGGATCTGGCTGCTCCTCCTGTTGCCGCTGCCGATCGGGCTTTTCCCCGACGGGCGCCTGTCAGGACGCTGGCGTGCGGTGGTCTGGGTGTATCTCGGGGTCTGCGCGCTGTTCGTGGTGGGTTATACGTGGCAGGACGCGACCGGGATCGCTGCCCGGCACATCCGGGTCGACTCCAACGGTGAGCTGGTGTCCGCCGACGGCGGCTTTGGCGGCTCGGCGGTCAAGGGTGTGATGGCCGTCTCCTTTTTCGCCTTCTGCGTGGCCTGTGTCGGCCGCCAGATTCTCAGCTACCGGCGCTCGGCGGGAGAGCATCGCCAGCAGCTGAAGTGGCTGCTGAGCGGCGGTGCGATCTCGATCGGCGGTCTCCTGCTCGCGATGGCCATCAACAACAGCAACAACGCGGTCTTGAGTGCCCTGGGCTTCATCGGCTTTGTCAGCGTCGCCGCCCTCCCGTTCGGGATCGGGGTCGGCATCCTCCGCTACCGGCTCTACGAGATCGACCGGCTGATCAGCCGCACGCTCTCCTATCTGATCGTTACCGGCCTTCTGGCCGGCGTGTTCGTCGGCACCGTCGTGCTCGCAACCGACGTGCTGCCGTTCTCCTCTCCGGTCGCGATCGCCGCCTCGACGCTGGCCGCCGCCGCACTGTTCAACCCCTTGCGAAGACGCGTGCAGCATCTGGTCGACCGGCGCTTCAACCGCACCCATTACGACGCCGAAGCGATCGTCGCGGGGTTCAATGCCCACCTCCGCGAAGCAGTCGACCTCGACACCGTGCGAAGCGAACTACTCCAGGCCGTCGGCGCCGCCGTCCAGCCCACCCACGTGTCGCTCTGGATCAGACCATCTGCCTAACGCTCGACCAAGAATGTCGCCCACCCCGGCACGCAAACACTGACGAGGACGAATCGGCCACGGCGCGCGTGCGTGTAGCGGGCGAGCTGCAACTTCCCGGCAAGATGGCCTCCACGAACATCTCCGCCCTATTCCCTAGGCTCCCCGCGGACTCTCGTCGGCGATGACGACGCGCACGAGATCCCGGATCGAAATGATCCCGACCGGGTCGCCGCCGTCAAGCACGGGCAGGTGGCGAAAGCCACCATGGATCATGATCGCCGCCGCTTGCCCCGCGCGCTCGGACGGTTCGACCGTCTCCGGGTCGCGCGTCATCCAGTCGCCGACGGTCGCGCTCTCAATGTTCCCGGCCGCGACGGCCCGCAAGACGTCGCGTTCGGTCAGGATGCCCGCAAGGCGCCCGCCAGAGAAGACCAGCACCGCACCCACTTTGCGCTCGTCCATCTGCCGTGCGGCCTCGGTCAGCCCCAGCGAAGGCTCCGCCGTCAACAGGCTGCCCGACATGATCTCGCCGACGGTCGTCATTCCCGCCTCCTCTCAGTCCCATCCCAAACGAAACCGACTGCAAACGAGTTGCTCCTCCTAGCCTACGCTCGTAAGGGACGGTCGGACCACAGGGGCGACGCACGAGCGCGTTGTTTCAGTCGCGACGTCCTCGGCGGCCACCTGTAACACCGCAGCCACGGCTACGCACGCCCCCACAGCGTTGCGTAGCCGCTGCTGCCCCCGAGCCGGCGGTCTCCGAGGAAGGGTCAATGAAGAGAACCGTCGGTCGGACGAAACTAGTACGACGGAGCGAGCGCGGCTAGAGCGTAGTGTCCCACATGTCGTCTTTTACGGTCTTGCAGCACGTGATCGCGGGGCGTAGCTTCGGCGTTCGTGCTCTGTGCGGAATGCAACCTCCCAACCGAGCTCCGAAGAGGGAACAGCGCCATGGCCTTTCGATACCGGCTCTACCTCGAAAACGGCGAAGACATCGGGCGGTTCGAGACGATGGCCCCGACGTGGCGGATCGGCGACGAACTCTACGACGACGACCACAACCGCTTCCGGGTCACTGCCTCGATCCCAGCCGACGATTTCGGCAGCGACGACTACAACGGCCTGCTCGTCGTGACACCGCTCGAACTCGCAGAGCCGTAGCGGCGAGAGGATTCAGCGCCGTCGCCTTCGACGCCGGCATCGTCCAGGCGCAGCGATGCGCGTTGGACTCTCAGTAAGCGCGGTCGGCGTGCTTGTAGCGTGCCGGCCGGCCTCACTGAGCGTGGTTACCTCAGTAGGTCGTTGCGTCGTCCACCTCGGCTACCGTCGGCCCTGACTTCAGCCTCATCCCGCCGCGCTCTATGGCGCCGGAGGCGATGAGACGCTCGCGGAACGCCGCGGCTTCCTCGACTGATGGAAACTCGACGCGGACAAAAGCCTCGTTCGCGTTGTCGACGGCACGCGAAACGACGTGACCCGTCGCGCCGTTGTCCCTCCGGCCCACCGGATCCTCATCGAACATCGCCTTCCACGTGTCGTAGTCGTCGACCTCAAAATTCATCACCATGATCGCCACGGCCGCTCCTTTCGTCGGGAACCGGACGGCGCCAATCAGACCGCACCAGTGACGAACCACCGTCTCATGTCCGAGGTCAGACCGTCAACGCGGCGATCACCCCTAATCTGCGCGGAGGGCGAGCGTGAGTGTCTCCTCGAGCGTAAGTGCGCGTCCCTCCGCGTGGAGGGCTGCAAAGGCATCCTCGCCGAGGCTTGCGCGTAGAGCTGCCTTCGCCTCGTCGCGGACACGGGCCTCGAGCGGCTCGAGGTCTGAGGCTGTCTCCTCACACAGCGCGTCCGCGCGGCCGAGCAGGCGCGCGGCCCGAGCCGGGTCATCGCGTGCGTACGCCGTCCCGAGACTGGCGAATCCGTACATGAACCCCTCCACCTGCCCCAGTTCGCGTGCCGCACTGAGACCATCGCGCAGAAGCGGACGTGCGTCCCGGGCATCGTCGAGCAAGAGCATCGTGAAGCCGAGATTCAACGATGCGCGGGCGATGAGGTCTTGGTTGCCCAGCTCCCGGCCGGCAGCCAGGCTCTCTTGGAAGAGCTCGAGCGCCCGTTCGTACTCGCCGCGACTCAGCTCGACGTTGCCGATGTTGTTCACGCAGTGAGCTACCAGCGCCGAGTCGCCCAGCTCGCGCGCGAGTCCCGCCGCCTCTGCGTGCAGGCGCACGTCCTCATCCGGGTCGTCGGTGACGATCCCTGCGATCAGCAGGCCGTCGAACCGCGTCCGCGGGGAGCCAATCTCCGCGGCGAGGGCGAGAAGCTCCTCCGAAACGGCGCGCCCCCGCTCGACGTCCCCCTGCCAGACGGCGAGCAGGCCGGCGCCCGGGAGCGCGTCGGCGCGTAGGCGCGGATCGTCGCAGCCGGCGAGAGCCGGCTCGAGCCAGCGGCGGCCCTCGCTCCAGTAGCCCCGCGCGAACCAAAACTCGAAGGCCGCGGCGCCGAGCCGCAATGCGACGTCGGCGCGACCGTGCTCGAGCGCGTCGCCGAGCACGGCGCGGAGGTTGTCGTGCTCCGCTTCGAACCGGTCGAACCAGACCGACGAGCTCCAGTCCCGCAGCTCCGGCTTCGCGAGCTCGCCGAGCTCGAGAAAGTACGCGGCGTACCGTCGCCGGAGATCCTCGGCGCCACTGGAGTCTCCGAGCCGCTCGAGCGCGAGCTCGCGGATCGTCTCCAGCATCCAGAAGCGCTCGTCCGTATGCCGCAGCAGGCTCTTGTCGACGAGCGACTGCAGCGCGTCCAGGTCGGCGTCGCAGACGCTCTCAGCCGCTTCCAGCGTGCAGCCGCCGGCGAACACGCCGAGCGCGGCGAAGAGCCACTTCTCCTCTTCGGTGAGGAGTTCGTAGCTCCACTCAATGGTGGCCCGCAGCGTCTGTTGGCGCGCGTCGGCGTCGCGGCCACCCCTGAGCAGATCGAGCCGCTGGGAGAGACGTTCGAGGATCTGGCGCGGGCTGAGCACGCTCGTTCGCGCCGCGGCCAGCTCGACGGCCAGGGGCAGATCGTCCAGGCGGGCGCAGAGCTCTGCGATCTCCTCGCTCGGCTCCAGACGGGAGCGGGTACAGAAGAGTTCGACCGCCTCGGGGCCGGCCAACGGCGGCACCGGGTATTCGGTCTCGCCGCGGATGCGCAACAGCTCCCTGCTCGTCACCAAGAGGCGGAGGTTTGGGCAGGACTCGAGCAGCGAGCCGAGCCCCGGCGCGGCTTCCACCACCTGCTCGAAGTTGTCCAACAGCAGGAGCAGCTCGCGTTCGCCGATGTGCTCGGCCAGGCCGTCCTTGGCGCCCAGCGTCTGGGCGACGGTCTCGGCGACGAGAGCCGGGTCGCGCAGGGCGGCCAGACCGACCCAGAAGACGCCGTTCCGGAACTCCGGCACCAGCTCGGCCGCCGATTCGACTGCGAGTCGTGTCTTCCCCGAGCCGCCCGGGCCGGACAGCGTGACGAGTCGCGCACCGTCCTGCAGCAACTCGACCACGTCTGCCACCTCCCGCTCGCGGCCCACGAACGACGACACCGGCCGCGGCAAGTTCGTGTTCGAAATCGTCTTCAGCGGTGGAAACCGCTCCTCGCCAAGTTGGAAGATCCACACCGGCTCCGCGAAGTCCTTCAGCCGGTGCTCGCCGAGGTCGGTCAGCTCACCGTGAACGAGCGCCCGCGTCGCTGCGGACAGCACTACCTGGCCGCCGTGGCCCGAGGCAGCGATGCGAGCGGCCCGGTGCAGCTCGCGGCCGGCATAGCCTTCGCTTGTCAGCCGCAGCTCGCCGGTGTGCAGCCCCATCCGCACCTTTACCTCGCCCGACGTGAGCGCCTCCTGACCCTGATCCGCGGCGGCCAGCGCCTTCCCCGGATCGGTAAAGACATAGAGAAACGCGTCTCCCTGCGTGTCGACCTCCAATCCGCCATGCGCGGAGAACGCGACGCGCAGAACACGACGGTGCTCCGCGAGCGCGCGCACGTAGGCTTCCTCGCCGAGCTCGTCGATGAGCCGCGTCGAGCCCTCGATGTCAGTGAAGAGCAATGTGACGGTGCCGGCCGGAAGATCCGCACGCACGGTCGAGATCATCCGCCGCCAAGAATCCTCCGTCCAGCCTCCGGCCCACTCCTGCGCTGGATCACCCGGCTTTGGACAATCCGGGAACCGTGACAATCCGCTCTATCGATCTAGCGTGTACTACGCTATAGTACTCCGTACTACGCGTTAGCAACCACTCCACCGAGAAGGAGGCCCCCCATGTCCAAGCGGGTGACCTCGATCCGGATTTCTCCGGACATCAAGGAAGAACTTGAACGACGCGCACGAGAGGCAGGCGTGCCATCAGCAGCTCTCTATGAGAGATTCATCGATGAGGGTTTGCGACACGACGCCCACCCCCTCATCGTGTTCCGAGGCGGCGCGGCCGGACGTCGTGCCGTAATCGCCGGGACGAGGATCTCCGTCGCGCAGGTCATCGACACAGTCTTGGCTAGCGACGATCATTCAATCAAACAGGCAGCCGAATATCTGGGTCTTCCTGAGAGCCATGTCAGCGAATGCGTGAGGTATTACGCGTCCTATCGAGACGAGATCGACGAATGGCGCAACCGCTTGTCAGAAATCGCGGAGCGCGAGCGGGATGCTTGGCAGCGTGAGCAGGCTGTCTTTGCGTGAAGCTGTGCCTCGACGAGCACTACGCCGTACAGATCGCAACTGAGCTCCGCGGCATCGGCCACGACGTCGATTGCGTCAAAGAGCGCCCTGAGCTCATAAGCCTGTCGGACAGTGAGCTTCTCTCGCTGCTGACGGCGGAACGCAGGGCGCTGCTCACCGAGAACGTTTCGGACTTCGCGCCTCTTGTCCGACAAATCCTCGCGGCCGGCGAGTCCCACTCCGGGATCATCTTCTCGTCGCCACGCAGCATGCCTCGGTCACGAAACACCATCGGAGCTTTCGTAGCGGCGCTCGATGCTGTCATGCGCCGCTTCCCGCATGAAGACGATTTCGCCAACAGGATTGAGTGGCTCTGATCCTCCCACCGATGCGGCCTTGTGGCGCGCGTTCCGTATTCGCATTGGTCTTGCCGACGCCTCGGCCCTGACGCCAATGATCGTCGCCGGTGATCACATCCACGCCGGTCGAGCGAGAGATCGGGACGACATC
Source organism: uncultured Thermoleophilia bacterium (assembly GCA_963828655.1). Classification (GTDB taxonomy): domain Bacteria; phylum Actinomycetota; class Thermoleophilia; order Gaiellales; family Gaiellaceae; genus PALSA-600. The sequence goes on from CAWHFK010000007.1 coordinate 30,018, forward strand.
GTGGCCCCTGCCCTCGAGTACGTCGACGGTATGACGTCCGACCTTCCCGGTCGCCCCCGCCACTGCAAATCTTCTGGGTGTTTCCATGGTTGTCGTCCTTTCTCGAGTCGTACTGGTTCGTGGGCAGTCACAGGTAGCTGCGCGTTCGCGCCGAGCAACGACATGCCGCGGTCAGACGGTCCGCTTTGTGGGTTGGCCGGCATCGGCGAACTGGCTCCAGCGTGGGACGACGGCTTGGATGTGCGGCCGCTGCCATTACGCTGCCTCCTCGAGCGCGAACTCGGTCTCGACCGGCATCGCCTCAGGAGCTGCCTTCGGCTTGGACTCGAGGAAGGCCGCGGCGAGCGCAGCTCCCGCGAGCGTCACGCCGGCGAGCGTGTAAAAGGCGACCTGGAACCCGTGCGTAAGCGCCGGGCCGCTCGATGCGAGCACCGCGTGGCTGTGCGCGTAATGGGTCGATGCGGTGGCGGCGATCGTGGTCACCGTGGCCAGCCCGATCGAGCCGCCGATCTGTCGGCTGGTATTGATCAGCCCGGACGCGACGCCGGCATCGGCCGGCTCTACGCCGGTCAGGCCGGCGATCGTCACGGGCGTGAACGACAGCGCGAGCCCGATCCCGCTGAGGATCAGACCAGGGAACACGTCCCAGAAGTAGTGCCCGCCCGCCGGCATCTGGGCGTACAGCACTCCGCCCGCCGCCGAGAGCAGCAGACCGGCGCTCAGCACCGCTCGTGGGCCGCGCCGGGTGGTCAGCGCCTGGCCGACGTTCGCGAAGGCGACGATCGTGACGGTGATCGCGATGAAGGCGACGCCGGTGTTGATCGCCGAGTACCGCAGCACCTGCTGCAGGTACAGCGTCAACAGGAAGAGCTGCGCGAACGCGGTTGCTCCGATCGTCAGCATCGCCGCATTGGCTGCGGAGAGTGTGCGGAGTCGGAAGATCCGCAGCGGTAGCAGCGGTGCCGGGGAGCGTGCCTCGATCCCGACGAACGTCGCGATCAACGCGACGGCGGCCGCAAGCAGCCCGAGCGTCACGCCGTTGCTCCAACCGTGCTGGCTTGCCCGGGTGATCGCATAGACGAGGACCATCAGGCCGGCCGTGATCGAGGCGCCGCCGAACACGTCGAAGTGGCGGTGCCCGAGCGCTGCCCGACTCTCACGTACCAGCCACGGGGTGACGGCGAGCACAGCTGCGCCGACCGGCAGGTTGACGAAGAAGATCCACGACCAACTCAGGTACGAGGTGAGCACACCGCCGAGCAGCACGCCGACGGCGCCGCCGAGGCCGGATGCAGCGCCCCACACGCCGAGAGCGATGTTCCGCTCACGCCCCTCACGAAAGGTGGTGACGACGATCGAGAGCGCGGCCGGGGCGAGCAATGCACCGCCAAGCCCCTGCAGCCCCCGCGTGAAGATCAGCGCGCCTTCCGACCAAGCGAGCCCCGAAAGCAACGACCCCAGCGTGAACACGGCGACACCTGTCATGAACAGCCGCTTGCGCCCGAGCAGGTCGGCAAGTCGCCCGGCCAGGAGCAGCGTCCCGCCGAACAGGATCGAGTAGGCCGTGATCACCCACTGCAGGCTCTCCTGCGAGAAATGGAGGTCGTGCTTGATCGCCGGCAATGCGACGTTCACGACCGCGACGTCAACGATGACCATGAACTGTGCGGCCACCATCACCGCCAGAACAAGCCAGCGCTTCCGCTCCGAACCGGTAGCCAATTTCGCTTGAGGGCGCTCGCGCATGCGGACGTGAGTGCTCATTTGTTCCTCCTTGGACATCGTGTTTCGTCTAGGCGACGAACCAGCCGCGTCCGAGGGGACAGTCAGCTCAGAGCTCTTCGATCCGCGGTGAGCTGCTCGAGCGACGCATGCCCGGCCCGCGAACGGCGTCCGGAAAAGGTGACGCGGGATTGCAGTACCGGGACGAGGCTGGAGATGAACGGCGGTACCGTGCTTAATCGCTGACGCTGTGTCTCAAGCGCGGACGATGTGTTGCCTCGTATACCAACGTTGCCGGTGCGCCAGCCCCTCCCGCTACTGGGTCGCGTAGCGACCAATCCCGTGAGTTCAGGGTCCGGGTCTTCGTCACGGCTGCGCACCCAGCGTCTCCCGCAGCTCTGCGCTCCGGCGAGCTATGGATGCCGACCGCATCGTGGCCGGCATCAAGCAACTGCAGGATGAGACGACGCCCGATTGCACCGCTCGCCCCCACGACGAAGACACGCATGATCCTTCCCTTCTTTGAGTGGTCTCGTCATCTACGAGACGAGTGAGCGACGCGCGAGGGGACAGCTCTCGGCCGATGGCACTCGGTGTCCCGTCGAGCGCCTCCGGCTCGTGGATGCGATCGTGTCCGCCGCATAGACGACTCGAGCCGAAACCGTGCCGGCTCCGGGACATGTAACGGCAAGCCAACGAGGGAGGACAGATGATTGCGCGGATCTGGAGAGGCGCAGTCCGTAAGCAGGACGGCAATGCCTACGCCGGGTACATGCAGGCCACAGGTGTCGCGGGATACACAAACACGCCCGGCAATTGCGGGGTCTGGATGCTCCGCCGCGACATCGGTGAGAAGACTGAGTTCTTGATGTTCACACTCTGGGACTCGCTGGACGCAATCAAGGCGTTCGCAGGCCAGGATTACGAAACGGCGGTTTTCTATCCTGAAGACGATCGGTTTCTCATCGAACGCGATCTGACTTCAAGCCACTACGTCGTCGACACGCACGCCTCGCCAAGCTAGCGTCGCGGCGCTGCGACTCGGAAGGCTCGCGGCGTCAGGCGCGCCTCGACAGACGACCCGTCCTTGACCCTCCCGGGGGGAGGGTCAAGAGCAGGCCCGTGGGAGCGCAGCGGTCGGTCAGGCTGCAGCGAACCCCCCACGCCAGCTCGGGTGCGCTGGGCGCCAATCGAGCTCGCGCTTTGCCTTGGCGTTCGACGCTCCGCGAGTGTCGGTCATCATCACCACGCCCACCTCTCCAGCGAACAGCCGCCCGACGAGCTGCGGCACGCGCCTCGGCCTCTTGGCGCCGATCTCCTGTGCCAGCGCCGGCAGCCATTCGGCGACGGGGGCAGGGTCGTCGTCGACGACGTTGTAGGCGCCGCGCCCGCCGTGCTCAACGGCCGCCACCGTCGCCTCGGCAGCGTCGGCGACGTGGATGAACGACCACACGCCGCCGGCGTCACCGACCAGCGGGAACTTGCCTTTGCGGACGAGCTCGACCTGCTCCGCGTCAGGCGCCAGCGATGTTCCCGGCCCGTAGAACGCGCCGTAGCGCAGCACCACCCCCTCCGTCCACCGCGCACCCAGAACCGCCTGCTCGACGTGACGGATCGCGTCCAGAGTCTTGCGCATCTCGCGCGCGGGCGTGGGATCGAACGGGTCATCCTCGCTCTTGATCGGCCCGCCGGTGCGCGCGTATGCCCACGCGCCGATGCTCTGTGCGACGAACCGCCGTACCCCAACCGCGTTGCCGGCCGACAGCAGGTGGTCCGTCCCCTCGGTCCGCAGGCGATTGGTCAGAGCGAAATCGCGATCGAAGTGCCGTAGGTCCAACGTCGCCGGGATCGCGGTCAGCTGATGGACGATCACATCCGGGCGGGCCCGGCCCACGGCCTCTGCGACCTCGTCGGGATCGAGCGCGTCGGCGACCACCGGCACGGCCCCCAACTCTGAGAGCAGCTCCTGCTTGGACCCGCTCCGGGTCATGCCGTAGACCTCGTGACCCGCGGCAACCAGACGCGGCACCAGCTGCTTGCCGATCGCGCCCGTCGCTCCAGCCACAAACACTCTCATCATCAACCTCCCTGCTCGTGGTTTCATCAGGGCCACGAACAAGAAGCGCTGAAGGGGACAGACCTCCACCAGCGGCCGCACTTCAACCGCGCCGCCCATCCGCGCTGCCGGGACCGGAACGAGCCGAACTGGCCGCCGTGCTGACCGAATTGCGCGGAGACCGGCCCGGCATCGAGCCGTAACGGTTTCGGGACGGGACGTGGTTAGGTTTCAGGGGATCGCTGTGGACGCGAACCCGAGTAGAGCGCGGAGCGGAAAGTGATGGCCGGTCGGTCCCGGTTGGTGTGGCCGCTCTGCGCCGTGGCGGTTGTGGGCGCGGCCGCGGTGATCGTCTTGGATGTTCTTGACCGCTCGCGGATTCATTCGTTGCACGATGCGCAGCCGGCCGGGATCGTCTTGCCGCTGTCGTTCGCATTGCTGGGTGCGGTCATCGTGTCGCGGCAGCCGGGGAATCGGATTGGCTGGATCTACCTGCTGATCGGCGTGTTGATGCCGTGGCAGCCGTTGGGGGCTCTGTACTACGAGCGGAGCGTCATCTCGGGTGGGTTGCCGGGGGCGCGCTGGGCGGCCTGGCTGAACAGCTGGGCTGTGCCCCTGGTCTTCCCAGCCGGGTTGTCGCTGTTTGCGTTTCTGCTGTTCCCGAGCGGCCGTCTGCCCTCCGAGCGTTGGCGGCCGGTTGCGTGGTTGGCGGTTGCAATGACGTTGTTCGGGGTCGCGTTCTGCTGGGTCAGCCCCACGCCGATCACGGTCTCGTCTGATCTACCGGACGTGGCGAACCCGACCGGCATCTCTGCGCTCGGGCCAGTCGCGAGCAGCGCGGTCGGCAACGTCTGGTGGCTGATCGCAATTGTGCTGCTCGCGGTCACGATCGGCAGTCTGGTTCATCGCGGCCGGTCTGCGGCCTCCCAGGAACGACAACAGCTGAAGCTGCTCGCCTATGCGGCGGCGCTAACGATCGGCGTCCTGTTGGTGGTGATGATTGTCGGCATGGCGGGTGTCTCGGTGAGCCCTGGGTGGAGCGACGCAGCAGTCGTGCTCGGGTTCGGTGTCGCCGTGCCGGTCGCTTGCGGCATCGCGATTCTCAAGCACGGCCTGTACGAGATCGACCGGTTGATCAGCCGCACCCTCTCCTACCTGATCATCACCTGGCTGCTGGCCGGGGTGTTCATCGGGATCGTCGTGCTCGCAACGGATGTGCTGCCGTTCTCCTCACCAGTTGCCGTGGCCGCATCGACATTGGCCGCTGCGGGCCTGTTCAATCCGCTACGGAGGCGGGTGCAGCATCTCGTCGACCGGCGCTTCAACCGCGGCCACTACGACGCCGAAGCGATCGTTGCGGCCTTCAGCCAGCGGCTCCGGGAAGCGGTCGAGATCGAGACCGTCCACCGAGAGCTGGTTGCCGCAGTCAGCGGAGCAGTGCATCCCGGCCACGCGTCCCTCTGGATCAAACCACCACCCCCCGCGTAGGTGCCGAGCGCCCCCACGTGCGCCGCTGACGCCGGAGTGGGTTCCGCTGCGATGACCTGATGAGTACTGAGCCTGCTCGGCGAGTCAACCTCAGCGTGACGAGGAGTGGCTGCTGGTCGTCTCAGGCACGCCAACCGTGCGGCATCCAGGCGGCGAGGAGCAGCTCGAACCATGGGACGTCGTCTTTTTTCCCTCCGGCCCCGCCGGAGCGCACCTCGTGCGGAACAACAGCGAGTCACCCGCCCGCGTCGCAATGTTCTCCTCGAGCGCCGCGGCGGTCGGTGCCGTCGTCTACCCGGACAGCGACATGGTCTGGGTCTGGACGGACGACGACGCAGTCGACATCATCGTCAAACGGAGCAGCGCCGTGGACGACATTGCACCGTGGACTGGAGAAGGAACAGCAGGCGCCGAGACGTGAGCGCTCGCCTGCCCGAGTGATCCGGAGTGACCGTCGAACAGCGATCCGAATCAGATTCGCTCTCTGAATCTGATTCGCGAGTTTCTCGGAAGGCAGCCGGCAACTCGAAACTCGTGAATCTGGTTCGGCTGCGCCGAATCAGATTCGGTGGCCTGGGCCAGTGTTGACCCCTGATAGGCGATGCTGTTCGGGATGGAGGCGAACGAATCGGTCGTAGTCGTGAACAAACAGGCGTGGTCAGACGATCAACGCTTTGCGAAAGGGGGTCGTCCGGATGAAGGTCTTCAACCTCTACAACGGCGACTTGGACAACTCGACGGAACGCGAGGGCTGGAACGTCAGGGCAGCGAAGGTCGGTGAGTACCTCGGCGGCGAATTGATCGGCGCAGGACTGTACGAGGCACAACCTGGCAACAAGGTCTGGCCGTATCACACGCATCACGCCAACGAGGAGTGGCTCCTCGTTGTCCGCGGTCGGCCCACCCTCCGCACGCCCGAGGGCGAGCGCCAGCTTGACGAAGGTGACGTCGTCTGCTTCCCGCGAGGCAAGGCGGGGGCGCATCAGGTCTGGAACGGAAGCGACTCCCCGATTCGTGTGCTCATGCTCTCGACACTCGTCGCTCCGGACATCGTCGAGTACCTCGATACGGGGAAGGTGGGCGCACGCAGCGTGGCGGGTGAACCAATCATGTTCGGCCGCCCGGGGCCCGAGCTCGATTACTGGGAAGGGGAGGAGTAATCACGTTCGGTCATCCTCGTGCCGGCACAGAAGTACCTCGCGTACCGGCTCGGTGCGAGCGACCTGTACCTGGTCGGCTACTCGAGCGTCTTCCTCATCGTGATCCTGCTGCTCCCACGGGGCATCCTGCCGTCGCTCACCGACCGGGGCCGACGGTTGCGTACCCGGAGGACGCCGCGCGAGACCCAGACCAAAGAGGTTGCCGCGTCGTGAGCGCACTCCTCGAGGTCGACGGAGCACACAAGCACTTCGGCGGCGTCGTTGCAGTCGGCGACTGCACGTTCAGCGTCGAGGAGGCGACCCGGCCGTGCCGAGCGCCTCCTGCTCGACGACGTAGGTGATGTCGACGCCGAGCTGCGTCTTGTTCCCATATGCGAGCTGCGAAAGCCCAGTGATACCCGGCCTCACCTTGAGGATCTCCGCATAGTCGCCGAGACAAAGCTCGACGAACCTCGGGTCCTCGGGACGAGGTCCGATCAGGCTCATCGCTCCGGTGAGGACATGCCAGAGCTGCGGCAGCTCATCGATTCGGAGCCCGACGAGCAGACGACCGACCCGCGTCAGGCGGTGAGCATCGCGAACTCGCGGCCCCCGTAGCCGACGCGAATGGTGCGGAAGAACAGCGGCCCTGGGCTGTCGAGCTTGATCGCGAGCGAGACCAGTGCGAGCAGCGGGGAGAGAAGTACGAGGAGGGTCGATGCCGGCAAGAGGTCGAACGCACGCTTCAGAAGCGCATCGAAGCCAATGCGTGCCGTGCGTGCGCCGCTTGCCGGATCGATCAAAACCTTTGGACTGTTCGTCGAACCACATCGCGGGAGAACGAAGAGTCGGCGGGTTGCTCGGTGTTGCGGCAGCCCCTCCTTCTTGCGTGGCGGCGATCAGCGCACCCGCGCGGGACGACCGAACAGTGGCGTCCAGAAGCCCACATGGCGATCGCACCAAGGCCGGACCTCGACCGTCTTCAGAAAGCCAAGTGCGCTATGGGTTCGAGGAACTCCGCCTCAACGAGATTGTCTCAATGAGGTCGTCGCTCAGCGAGATCGCCTGGGTAGGGTCCCGCGTAGTGCCGCCCGGTTATCGAGCGGCCCGCTTTGCGCTTTGCGGGAATCGGCCTCCTGGCGGCCACCACCCCGAAGCCTGTCGCTTCCTGGCCCGTTGACCGAACCCGAACCATCGAGCGGCGGCACGATCGGTGATCGTCACGCGTGAACTTGGTCCACTACGCTCTGATTGATGATCGTTCGCTGGGCTGCGACCGGGCTGATGGTCCTCGTGCTGGGTTGCGGATGTGGGTCCTCGCGGTCTGGGGTGAGTACCGCGGATGTCTCCGTCAAGCAAGACCTGCTCCGTGGCGTCGAGGAGATTCAGACGACCCACGATCGGCAAAGGCTCGACGCCCAACTGGGCCGCATCATCGCGAGTCTTCGTGGTGAGCGCGGGTCTACGGCGGTAGTGGAGCGGGCGAGACAGATGGCCCTCCTCGGGTTCGGGCTGACCCAGAAGGGAGTCAGGAGTCAGATCGATTTCAGCGAGAACGACAGCGGGGAGGTTGCGGCGGCGGCGCGGGATGCAAGACGGGCCGACCGCTTCCTGGGGCGAGGTGCAAATCGGATTCGAATGGCCGGGCTGGCGTTCGGGATTCGGATCCGCACGCTCGACGGGTATTGAGCCGACCGCGAAGCGAGGCACGGCGGGCTCATGGCGACCTCGGCGGCGGCTCCACGTTCCGCGGGGCCGTCGCCTTGGTCGCTTCGCCTCCAGTCCCCCCGGAAGACGGCCGCAAGGTTGAGTCCACGCTACTCCATCCCCCAGCTGAGTCAATAGACCGCGCGAACCGCCGCATAGTGTTCGATCAGGCGGCCGCGACGCTTACGCGGCTGCCCTGGATTTGCGCGTCCCATGACCGCCCGAAGGCGCGGACGCCCTCCAAGGCAATCGCGCCGATCCATGTGGGCAGGTCGGGCGGCGCAACGGTCTCCAGCGTGCGCCTGGCACGGTTCGGCTGCAGCCCGAGCAGCACTTGCAGGAGCAGAACGGCTGTTCCCGCGCCCCAGGCCTGCGGATGCGCCGCTGCCGGGTACGCGATCGGGAAGGGCGCCTCCGCCCGCGGCGTCCCGGCGAAGACCTCGGGAAGCTCGAAGTCGAAGTGTGCGGCTGCCTCGAGCAGGCCATGTGCGATCCGGTGCGCCTCCGGCCATCGCCCGTACCGCGCGAGACCAAGCGCGATCAGCGAACCATCGTGCGGCCAGACCGAACCGTTGTGATAGCCGATCGGGTTGTAGGCGGCGTCGCCGGTGGCCATGGTTCGGATCCCCCACCCCGACCAGAGCTCGTCCCCCATCAGGGCTTCGACGATCGCTCCCACCCGTCGCTCCGAGACGATGCCGCTCCAGAGCAGATGCCCGATGTTCGAGCAGAGCGAATCGACCTGCCGCTTCTCGCCGTCGAGTGCGAGAGCGAAGTAACCGCCCCTCCGGTCGACCCAGTACGCCTCGTCGAAGCGGTCGCGGAGCTCGGTGGCCTCGCGGTCGAGCCGATCGGCAAGCGTCGGCTCATCCCAGGCGTCCCGCGCGATCTCGGCGAGTCGCCGCTTCGCATCGAACACGTAGCCCTGTACCTCGCACGGCGCAATCGGCGTCTGGGCGAGACGTCCGTCCGAGAAACGCTGCGAGTCACCCGAGTCCTTCCACGACTGGTTCGGCAGACCTCGGCTCGTCCGCCGCTCGTATTCGACGAATCCGTCGCCGTCGCGGTCGCCGAACCGGTCGATCCAGTCGAGGGCGGCGAGCGCCGGCCCTTTGAATCGCGCGACAAGCGTCAGGTCGCCGGTCCACCGCCAGAGCTCGGACAGAAGGACGAGGTAGAGCGGTGTCGCGTCAACCGACCCGTAGTACCGCGGGAACCAGGTGTGCGCGGCCTTCCCTCGACGCAGCTCGTGAATGATCTTCCCCGGCTCGGCGTCGATCGAGGGGTCATCCTCGGTTGCCTGGAACTCAGCCAGGGCCTCGAGAGCAGCGCGCGCGCGCTCCGGGCCGATCATCAGCGTCTGCAGCGAAGAGATGATCGTGTCGCGGCCGAAGATCGTCATGAACCACGGCATGCCGGCGGCCGGCAGGCTGCCCGGCGTGCCCGCGTCTCGCAGCCGGAGCGCGGCGAGGTCCGCCCCTGACCGTTCGTAGGCGCGCTGGAGCGTGTCCCAGGAGGCGCGAAGCTGCGGCAGCTCGCCCTCCCATGCTGCGAGCGATTCGCGGAGGCGCCGCCGCTCGTCGTCGAAGTGGCGCTCGAGTTGCGGGCGCGGCCGGCGTCGGACGTCGGCTGAGAGCGGGGCAACGTCAAGACGGAGCTCCCAGCTCTCGCGAGGCGCAAGCGCGACGCGCCAGCAGAGGCGATTGCCGTCGACCTCCGCGGCGCGCGAAAGCACAACCTGCGTCTCCGCCGTTGCTCCGCGCTCGGTCTCCGAGAGGAGCAGCTCTCTGCCGTCGTCGTCAACTCGACAGTCTCCCGGCGCCGGCAAGGGTCGCACGCCAGCCGCCGTCCCGCCCGCGAGCTCATGCTCCTTCACGGTGATGATGTCCGCGAAGTCGGCTTCCAGTTCCAGGGCGAGTTCGAAGGTGACCGGCTCGACGGTCTGACTCCGAACGGCGAGGTGATCCTGCATTCCCCCACCGACGAATCGCCTCCGGCTGATCAGGAGCGCGTTCTGCGGCAGGGTGCCTGTAGGGGAGTTCCGCAGGTAGAAGGCCGCCCAGAAGTACTCGATGTTCCGGGAGGTCAGGAGTAGCGGGCGGAGACCGTCGAGGGTGAGCAGAAGCCGGGAAAGGTGGCGCGTGTCGTCGGCGAAGAGCCCCGCGGCTCCGTTTACGAAGTCGCCCAACTGGTCGCAGATGCAGAAGGTCGAGCCGTCCAGGACTGTCAGTTGCACCGATGCATCATGACCAGAAGGGACGTCCCGTATGGCGGACCCAGCCTCGAACCAAGTAAGCTCGTTTGGACACCAGGGGGCTCCAGGCTTGGCGACGATCGAATTCGACAAGGTCTCGAAAGTCTTCGACGACGGTACCCAGGCTGTCTTCGACCTCGATCTGGCGATCGCGGACGGGGAGTTGATGGTGATGGTCGGCCCGTCGGGCTGCGGCAAGACAACTGCGCTGCGGATGGTCGCGGGCCTCGAGGAGATCACGGACGGAGAGCTCCGCATCGACGACCAGGTCGTGAACGACCTCACACCGAAAGAGCGAGACATCGCGATGGTGTTTCAGAACTACGCGCTGTATCCGCACATGACCGTCGAGGAGAATCTCGCCTTCGGGCTGAAGCTCCGCAAACTGCCGAAAGAGGAGGTCACGAAGCGGGTCAAGGACGCTGCCACGGCCCTCGAGATCGAGGAGTTCCTCAAGCGGAAGCCGCGGGCGCTTTCCGGCGGCCAGCGCCAGCGCGTGGCGATGGGGCGTGCAATCGTCCGCGAGCCGCACGCGTTCCTGATGGACGAACCTCTGTCGAATCTCGACGCCAAGCTGCGGGTGCAGATGCGCGCGGAGATCCATCAGCTGCAGCGCCGGCTCGGCGTGACGACGATCTACGTCACTCACGACCAGGTCGAGGCAATGACGATGGGCGATCGGGTTTCAGTCATGCGCGGCGGACGCCTGCAGCAGGTCGACACGCCGCAGGTGCTCTACGACCAACCGGTCAACGAGTTCGTCGCCGGATTCATCGGCTCGCCCTCGATCAACCTGGTCGAGGCCGGACTGGAGCGACAGAACGGCGGTTTCGCCGTGACCTTCGGCAACCACCGACTATCCGTCGACGAACGGTCGGCGAGGAACCGCTCCGGACTCACGAACTACGTCGGACGCACTCTGATCCTGGGGATCAGGCCCGAAGACTTGGAGGACGCAAGCCTCCAGCCGGATGCACCTGCGGACCGTCGAATCAAGACCGTTGCCGTCCTGACGGAGCCGCTCGGCGCAGAGGTGCTCGTCCACTTCGCGACCTCGGCGGTCGGAGTCGTCTCGAGTGCGATCGAAGAGCAGGCGGCCGACGCCGAAGTCCATTTCGGCGGCGGCGATGAAGCAGATGAGGGGAAGACCCGTCTGGTCGCCCGAGTCAGCCCGAGGACGCGTATCGCCGAGCAGCAGCCGATCGAACTCGCGGTCGACACGAGTCGCCTGTACTTCTTCGACCCCGAGACCCGCGACCGCATCTAGCCGAGACTCGGAGCGGCCACTGCCCGACGGACTCGTCAGCCCTTGACAGCTCCGGCCGTCAAGCCGGCGAGGATGCGGCGCTGCAGCGCGAGCGTGATCAAGATCAGCGGCAAGGTGACGACAACGGTCGCCGCCATGATCTCGCCCCACGGAATCTGAAACGCGCTCCCCGTCTTGCCGGTGAACGTCGTGATCGCGACGGTCACCGTGTGCTTGTCGGGGGTCTCCGTGAAGGAGAGCGCAAAGAGGAACTCCTGCCAGGCCGCGATGAAGGCCAGCAGCCCTGCAGTAACGAGGCCCGGAGCGACCAGCGGCAGCATCACCTTGTAGAAGACCTGGAACGGCGTCGCGCCGTCGATGTAGGCGGCTTCCTCGAGGTCTTTTGGCAGCGCCCGCATGAACGTCGTCAGGATCCACACCGTCAGCGGAAGCACGATGACCATGTCGCTGAAGATCAGCGCGTACAGCGTGTTGTAGAGATGGAAGCGATTGATCAATGTGTAGAGGGCGCCGAGGATCGCGATCTGCGGAAAGATCGTCATCGACAGCATCAGGTAGAGCGCCGTCGAGCGGCCCCGGAAGCGAAAGCGCCCGAGGGCGTATCCGGCCAGCGATCCGAGGGCGAGCGCGATGATCGTGATCGAGCCGGCGACGATCGTCGAGTTGATCATCGCACGCTGAAAGTCGCTGCTCGAGAGTACAGCGCTGAAGTTGGACCAGGTCGGATTCCTCGGCCAGTACTGCACGGGCGTCCTGAACAGCTCGGAGTCCGGGGTAAACGCGGACCGAACGGCCCAGTAGAACGGGAACCCGATGTACACGATGATGATCACGACCAGCATGAGGAATGGGACGCGCTTCACGAAACGCCTGCCACGACGACGCCGCACCCGTGTCCGCGCCTCCGTTCTCGACGCGGCTTCAGCGACCGTGCTCATTGCTCTTCGACCCTGATGAACGTGACGTAGATGACGACGAAGATGGCGATGATGAAGAAGATTGCAACGCTGATCGCGGCGCCGTAACCGACGTTTCCGACCGAGACGATGGTGTTCTGGTCGTAGATCGCCATGGTCTGCGTGTCGACGCGATTCCCGAAGAAGACGTAGAAGACGTCGAAGACCCGGAGCGCGTCGAGCGTCCGGAAGATGAGGGCGACAAGGATCGCCGGACGCAGAAGGGGCAGCGTGATCCGCCAGAACTGCCGGAGCTTGCTCGCACCGTCGACGTCTGCAGCCTCGTAGAGGTCACTCGGGATGACCTGGAGGCCTGCGAGGAGCAGGAGCGCGACGAACGGTGTCGTCTTCCAGATGTCCACCGCGCACACGCTGGCGAGGGCCGTGCTCGGTTGCGAGATCCACGCAACCGAGTGATGGAGAATGTGCAGACGAACTCCAAGGTCGTTGATGACGCCGAAGATGTCGTCGTACATCCACTTCCACATCTGGGCGGCGACCACTGTCGGAATCGCCCACGGAATGAGCATGACGGCGCGCATCACGCCGCGGCCCTTGAAGTTGGAGTTCACGACCAGCGCGATGATGAGGCCGAGCACGAACTCGAAGCTGACGGTGATGACGGTGAACTTCACGGTCGTCACGATCGAGTCGCGGAAGATCGTGTCGTGGATCAGTGTCCTGTAATTGGCCAGGCCGATCCACTTCGTCGGTTCGAGCGCGAGGAACTGCTTGTCCGTGAAGCTCTGGAAGATCGTCACCCCGAGCGGATACAGCGCCACCAGCGCGACCACGATGAGCGCGGGGCCGAGCATGATCCACGCGAGGCGTGTCTGCTTCCGCTGGAGCCGCCCCGCCCGCCGACGATGGCGGCGCGGCCGGCGGCCGGCGGTGGCAATGTCGTCGTAGATCTCCGGAGCGTCCATCAGCGGTCAGGTGGGACGGCGGGAGGACGGGCATGCCCGTCCTCCCGCGACTTCTCTACAGGTCGAGCTACTTGATGAGCGGTTTCAACTGGGCCGCTATTCCGGGCAGCACCGACGACGCCGGCGCCCCGTTCTCGATCCGGTTGATGCCCTGGTAGATGATCTGCGAGCCCTGCGCATAGTGCGTCTTCAGGAAGCTCGCAGGCCGTGTCGCCCGTGCCACCGTCGCGATCGCAGGCAGTAGGTACGGGTTGGCCTTGACGACCGCAGGATCCTTCGCGACCGACGGGATCGTCGGCACGTTGGTGTTGAAGATCGCGTCGTACCGCTCGACGATCGGGCTCGTCAGATACCGAACCCACTCGATCGCGGCCTGTTGGTGCTTCGAGTACTTCGAGACAGCAACCTGCCAGCCGCCGACCGTCCCGACCGAGACGGCGCCGTTCTCGTGCGGGAGCACCGTGACGGCGAACTTCCCGTCGACCGCCGTGCCCTTGCTCGCGCTGTAGGCATACGGCCAGTTGCGCATGAACGCCGCGTTGCCGTTGTCGAAGGCGTTCCTCGCGTCCTCCTCCTGGTAGGAGGTGACGCCGCGGGGAGCAATCGTGCCGACCCAGCCGCGGACCATATCGAGGATCCCGGCAGCCTTCTTGTTGTTGATCGTCACGACGCCGTTGCGGATGATGTTGCCGCCGCCCGACGAGGCGATCCATTCGAGCGCGTCACAGGTGAGGCCCTCGTAAGCGTTCCCCTGCCAGACGAACCCATAGAAGTTCGGGTTGGTCGCCTGCTCGCCGTCCTGGATCTTCTTCGCCATCTGCCCGAGCTCGGTCCACGTCTTCGGCGGCGCCGAGTACCCGTACTTCTTGAGCAGGTCGGTGCGGTAGTAGAGGATCCCGAAGTCGCCGAACCACGGCATCGCGACGAGCTTCCCGTCGACGGTGTCGTTCTGGATGATGCCCTGGGCGTGCAGCTTCGCCTGCGAGCCGAGAGCCGGTTTCAGATTGACCAGGAACGGTGCGAAGGCGCCCGGCCAGACGACATCGAGCATCGCCACGTCGATCGACGACGAGTGGGACGAGAAGGCCCGGGCGAGCTGCGCGTAGGCTGCGTCCGACGCCGTCGGATGTGGGACAACCTTGACCTTGATGCCAGTGGCCGCCGAGAACCTCTTGGCGAGCGCGATGTCGCGCGTGTGGCTCGACCCCACAGCGTTGTCGCCAATGAAGGTGATCGACTGCCCGCCGTACTTCTTCCTGATCGCGGGCGCGTTCGGGACCGCGGGCGGAACGATCGCGGCGACGGAAGCTATCTTCGCCGGCTTCGTCGTTCCCGCCGTCGCGATGCTCAGCGAGACGAGCAGGGCCAACAGGGCGACAGCCCCTGCCACTGGAACCAGTACACGGGGTTTCACGTGTCTCACGTTCCTTTCTCTCGGACTCGGCCTGAAGGCCGCGGGCACAAGAGGGGGGTTAAGACGAGACTAACACCCATCTCGCCATGGTCAAACAGACAGTCCGTCCGCCGCGGCGAGACGCAGCTGCACCACCAGAACTGCCAAATCCAGCGACTGGTAGCTCCCGCGGGCTGCACGGAACCGCGCTTACGCGGGTCAGGCTCTCGTGCCGCTCCGAATGCGGCCTCCCGGCGGAATGCCCGAAGCGTGCCTGGCCTCCTGACCCGTTGACCGGCGCACTGGCCGAGGCTCGCCTGGGCGCGCGATCCGGAATCACCGGGCTGGCCGAGGGTTCGGGATTGGCGCCTGGCGGCTACCGCGAACGGCTCTAGCCCCAGGGCAGTCGTGACCAGTACGACGGGCGCTCTCGCCGGAAACGCTCGGCCGTCGCGTATACCTGCTCCGGATCGGATGTCTCTTCCTCCACACTCGCGCCGTAGCGCGCTGCGAGGTCCGACACGGGATAGCGCACTTCCGGGCTTACGTGCGCGCCAACCATCAAGACCACACACGGTGCGTCGCCAGCGCCCACGAAGGCATGCTCCGTCCAGGGAGGCGAATGGAAGAAGTCCCAGGCTCGGAGAAGTCGCTCCTCGCCCTCGCTTCGTTCACCTAACAGATTCTCGCAGTCCGAGCGACGGCTGTCTCGCCTGGGCGGCTAGGAGCGTACGCCCGCCATCATCAGCCCGAGGGCCTCGCGCGTGCTCGCGCGGGGATCCGCCTCGGCGATGATCGCTCCCTCGTACATGACGAGCACCCGATCCGAGATCGAGAGCACCTCGTCGAGATCCTCGGAGATGACGAGAATTGCCGTGCCAGTGTCGCGCTGTGCGACGAGGCGTTCGTGGATGTAGCGCGCGGCGCCAACGTCTACGCCCCGAATCGGCTGCGCCACCAGCAGCACCTGCGGCGCGGCTGAAAGCTCGCGCGCCAGAATCAGCTTCTGGATGTTCCCACCCGAGAGGTTGCTGACGGGCACCTCGAGACTTGGCGTCTTGACGTCGAACTCCGCGATGAGCTCGTCGCAATGCTTGCGGATGACGCGGCCCTGAAGGAAGCCGTAGCGGGAGTAAGGACGGTGCGCGTTGTCGATCAAGAGGAGATTCTCGGCGACGCTGAACCCCGCAACGACCCCATCGCGCATCCGCTCTTCAGGCACGAATCCGAGGCCCGCCGCTCGCACCTCGGCCGGCCGGCGGCCCACCACTTCGACACCGTTCAGCCGAACCGAGCCGCTCGTCGTCGACCGCAGGCCCGCAACCGCCTCAGCGAGCTCGCGCTGCCCGTTCCCCGAGACACCCGCGATGGCGACGATCTCGCCCGAACAGACCTCCAGGCTCAATCCGCGGACCGCCTCGGTGCCACGGTCTCCGATCACGCGGAGGTTGGTCACCGCAAGCCTGACCTCGCCGGGCCGCTTCGCCGCCTGTGATTCCTCCGAGGAGAGCGTGTGGCCGACCATCATCTCGGCCAGCTGGTGCGGGCTCACGCTCGCCGGGAGCACCGTGCCGACATTGCGGCCGCTGCGGAGGACCGTGATGCGGTCGGACAGCTCGAGGACCTCGCGGATCTTGTGGGAGATGAAGACCAGGCCTCGCCCGTCGGCGACCATCTGGCGGAGGACGGCGAAGAGATCGTCGACCTCCTGCGGGGTGAGCACCGCAGTGGGCTCGTCGAGAATCAGCAGCGATGCGTTGCGGTACAGCGCCTTGATGATCTCCACACGCTGGCGCTCTCCGACCGACAGCTGCCAGATCACCGCGTCGGGGTCGACCTCGAGCCCGTATCGCTCGGACAGCTGGCGAACGCGGGCGGCCACGACTTTCAGGTCGGTCAAGGGCCCGCGCGACGAGTGCAGTCCGAGGGCCACGTTCTCGGTCACCGTGAGCGTGTTCACGAGCATGAAGTGCTGGTGGATCATCCCGATCCCGTGCCTGATCGCATCCGCCGGTGAGGTGATCGCAACCGGCGAGCCGTTCAGCCGAATCTCGCCCTCGTCCGGCTTGTAGAGGCCGTAGAGGACACGCATGAGGGTGCTCTTGCCCGCGCCGTTCTCACCGAACAGCGCATGCACCTCGCCTGCCCGCACGTCGAAATCGATCCGCTCGCCGGCGACGACGCCGGGAAACCGTTTGGTGATGCCGCGCATCTCCAGCAATGGAGCGACGGCAATCTCCGGCGCGCTTCCCGGCGTTGTCACCTCGAGCGTTCGTCCGTGCTCAGACACGGCGATGAATCACTTCGGTGCCTTGATCGAGCCCTTCTCGATCGCCTTGATCACCTTCTGGACCTTTGCCTTGACCGCGGCCGAGAGGTTGTAGCCGGCGTTGTACTGGATCTTCTCGCCACCATTGATCAGGTTGATGGTGTAGCTGGATCCGCCGAGCTTGCCGGCCGTGATTCTGGTGAAGACCTTCGTGAGCATGCCCTTCCAGTCGTAGACCTGGGAGGACACGACCTGCTTGGGTGCGAGCGAGGCCTGCGTCCACTGCGTCCCAAACCACGCGACGTTGTTCTGTTTTGCGACCGTGATCGCGCCGACGACGGATTGCGAACTGCCGGTGAGGACATCCGCCTTCTCGGCGAGGTACTCGGTCGCCTGCTTCGACATCAAGCTCGGGTCGCTGAACGACCCGGTGTAGCTGACGCGCACGGTGGTCTCAGGATTCGCAGCCAGTGCTCCGGCCTTGAAACCATCGACGTACAGCTTGGCGTCACCGACAGCGACGGGCCCGATCACGCCGATCACCTTCGACTTGCTGATCAGCTCACCCAGGTACCCCTGGACGTAGCCGCCTTCGTTCGAGGCGGCCTGGTAGGCGTAGACGTTCGGGAGGCCGAACGTCGAGGACGCCGTGCCCCACGCGAACGAGACTTTCGGGTACTTGGGTGCGAGCGCCTCGACCGTGCCCCCGTATTGCGAGCCGTGGGCAATGATCAGGTTGTAGCCCGCGGCGGCGTATTGCCGCATGATGTTGGCCGCGTCGGCGACGACGAACTGGTTCTCCGAGACGGAGAGCTTGAAGTTGTACTTCGCCTGCAGCTGCTTGAGTGCGCTGTACATCGACTGGGTGAACGCCAGATCGTTGTGTGCGCTCGGTGCGATCAGTGCGACCTTCAGCTGGGGGGTGGCCGACTTCGTGCTCGTCGTGGCACCGGCGATTGCGACGGAGGCGACGAGGAGAGCGACGGCGACAGCGGGAATGAACACCAACCGCCGGAGCGAGGAGATAGGCATGTTGCGTTCCTCTCTTCTGAACTGCATCACCACCGATATCTGCCGGCGGCGCTTCAATCGTGGCGGAACGGGTTTTGACGGCAATCGGTGTGTCCGCTGATCGTCGCAGGGTATTTCCGCACGTCTCCCGGGAGCTCAGCCGCCCCGCTCGTACGGCTTCCCGAGAGCCGCCGGCTGCCGGAAGCGCTGTGCGATCGTCAGCAGAGCGAAGACGGTGATCACCGCAGGAGCCGTCGACGCGAGGTCGGAGACGCTGAGCGGGATGATCCCGAGTCCCTTCCACGAGAGGGTCACCGCTTCGGTCAGCCCGTAGAGCAGGGCCCCGGCCATCACGCCGACCGGGCGCCAGGCGCCGAAGTAGACGAGCGCGACGGCGATGAAGCCGGCGGCCTGGGTCAGGTTCTGCTGGAAGATGCCGACCTCGATCAGGAGCGTCGCACCCGCGAGGCCCGCAAGGGTGCTGCCGATCACGACTGTCGCGTAACGGACGAGCGGCACACTCACCCCGAGGCTGTCCGCTGCCGCGGGATTCTCGCCCACCGCCTTGATGTTCAGCCCGAACGTCGTGCGGTTCAGGACGAACGTCACGACCGGCACCAGGATGAACGCGAGATAGACGAGAGCGGTCTGCTCGAACAGCATTCCGCCGATCGTCGGAATGCGGTCGAGCAGCGGGATGTTGATCGGCGAGAGCTGTTTGATCGGGATGGGCGTGCCGACGAGTTTCAGGAAGAGCAGGCTGCTGAACCCGAGCGCGAAGAGGTAGACACCGATGCCGCTGATCCCCTGCTCTGCCTTGAGCGTGACGCTCATCAGTGCCGTCACCAGACCGAGGATCGCGCCGACGCCCATCCCCGCCAGCACGGCGAACCAGAGGTTGTCCGTCTTGAGTGCGGTGTAGTACGCGGCGAAGGCTCCGAGCAGCATGATCCCGTCCACGCCAAGGTTGATCACTCCGCTGCGCTGGCCCAACGTCTCGCCGAGCGCCGCGAGCAGGAACGGCGCGGCGAGCTGGATCCCGGAAGCCACCGTCGCGGTCAGGATCGCCGAGGTGAAGAACTGGTTCATCCGCTCGCCTCGACGCGAACGGGGCGGTCGATCGAGTCGCTCGGCGAGACTCGCCGGCTCCGGTCTGCCGCCTCGAGCAGGCGGGTCCGCCGGCGAACGTATTCCAGGGAGACGACAAACACGACCACGAGGCCGTTCAACGCGACGATCAGGTCCGAGGGGACGTTCGTCACGACCTGCATCGCCGATCCCCCGACGAGAAGCCCGGCGAAGATGAAAGCCGACAGGATCGTCCACAGCGGATTCAGAGCGCCGAAGAGCGCGACGACGATGCCGTTGTATCCGGCCGAGCCGGTGAAGCCGTTGAGGCTGCCGTCGGTGACCATTCGGTGCGAGTCGCTCCCGAATACGAGCATCGATCCGGCGATGCCGCACAATGCCCCGCTCAGCGTCATCGCGAGGGTGATCGTGCGTTTCACCGGCATGCCGGCGTACGTCGAAGCTTCGCGAGACAGCCCGACGGCGCGGATGCGGAAGCCGAAGCTGGTGCGCCAGAGCAGGACGTACACGGCGATCGCGAGCAGAACCGAAATGAGGACGCCGAGATGCAGTTGGGTGTCCGGGATCATGATGGGCAGCCAGGAGTGCTTGGGCAGCAGCCTCGTCTGAGGGATGAGCCCGCCGACGGACCCGGACGACTTGTCGACGAGCGGCCCGGCCAGCAGATAGTTCATGAGCTGCACCGCGACGAGATTGAGCATGATCGTGCTCAGAATCTCGTTGACGTTGAAGTACGCCTTGAAAAACCCGGGGATCGCGCCCCAGAACCCACCCCCGACCGCTCCGGCCAGCAGCACGAGCGGGATCAGGGCCACCGCGGGCAGATCGGGGAAGATGAGCACGGCCGTCGTTGCCGCGAGGCCCCCCATCGCGATCTGGCCCTCCCCGCCGATGTTGAAGACGTTCGCGCGGAAAGCGATGCAGATGCCGACACCGACGAGCAGGAGCGGAATCGCCTTGACTGCGGTGCTGCTCAGCGCGTAGCCGCTACCGAAGGCCCCGGAAGCGAGCGCGTGGTATCCGCTGACCGGATCCGCGCCGAGCGCCGCGATCATGATCGCTCCGACGAGCAAGGCTGCGATCGCCGACGCGGGCAGGGCGAACCAGCTCAGGAGGAAACGGCGCCAGTTGAGTCCCGTCGAATGGGTCACGGCCGAACCGAGCGTCACGGACACACTCCGCCCGCGCATCGGTTCGTCGCCCGTCGGGACTGCGGGTTTCCACTGGTTTGCGCTCAGAGCGGGCAGACCGTCCTCTACCGTCGGACTCTGTGTTCGCATTCGCCGGCGGCCCCTTCGTCGGGTGCGCTGGTGGGCCATTGCCATGACCGGAATCGACGCTTCGACCTCTCCCCCTCCCTTGCCGCGCTGGTTCGGACCTAGAGCCAGCCCAGATGACCCGGCCGTCTCGGCCCTGATCGACCGGGTCGCGCGCGGGGCCGGATGGGCAGACATCGGCGGTGCGTTCAACCTCAACCTGCGGATAGACGCAGAGCCGCCGGTTGTCCTCCGGGTTCACAGGCCCTGGGTCCGTCGCGGGCGGGTAGCGGGACTGCGGCGCCTGCGGGAACGGCTCCAGCGGACGCAAGTCCGCGTCGCTCGGCCGATCCTGTTTTCCGGCTGCGACCTCCTGAGGGTCGCTGATCGTTGGGCTGAGCTCGAGGAGTTCATCGATCACGTCCAGCCGCGGGCGGACGAGGACGCGTACGTCCGCCTATTCGAGGAACTCGGACGCCTGCACACTGTGCTCAAAGCAGTCTGGGAGCCCCGCCCGCCCGAACCCCTCGACGACCACAGAACCTTCGGCCAATTGCGTTACTCGGTCGGCTTCACACGCCGCAGGCTCGGACCCCGCAGCGAGCCGGTCGTGCATCGGATGCGCCAACTGACCGGCGAGCTCTCCAGTCTCTGGAAGGAGGTCGAACTGCCACGCACCCCGATTCATGGGGACTACAGACTGGGCAACGCGGGAGAACTGTCAGACGGCTCATGGGCCACCTTCGACCTGGATTTCGCGAGGGTCAGGGAACGGCTGTACGACATCGCCGCCAGCCTGCACCACGTCGCACCGAGCGGCGAATTGCTCGAGCCGCGACGACTGCTCGACGCCTACGAACGCACGGCTCCGGAACCACTGACTCGCGACGAGCACCGATGGCTCCCCGGGGCTCTAGCCCTTGTACCCCTGCACTGGGCTGCCACCGCAGGGCTCGTGGGCGACGGAATCCACGAGGCCGAGAGCGCAATGACCGCCGCCGAGGCCTGGTGGTCGCGCCGGGCTGAACTCTCGTCGTAGTCCGCCTCCCCACCGACGCTGGCCTCGCGATGTCTGGAGCACTGGGGGGCAGCTTGCCGTCCGCGTTTCGGGGCGCGACCAGCCCGAGAAGATCGCCTTGGGGGACGACGACTCCGTCCGCGACGAGCTGGCCCGGTTCCTGAATCGGCAGGGCCTGTACGCACAGATGTGGATCCGTCTCGCGTCCGGTGAGTACGCCCGGTACGACGCGATCGCCTCCGTCGCGCCTCCGCCCGGCTGGCCCGGCCGGGACGACCGGGCCAGCCGAGGAGAGAACAGGTAGGTCAGGCAGGCCGCGTCGTGCCCGTGCGGCGGCTGCCGGCGAACGTCGCTCCTGCGATCGCGAGCAGCACAGCGCCGGCGATCACGCCGTCGGTCACGTCGCGACTCGTGATCCCCAGGAACTCGCCGCTGGACGAGCCGGTAGCGACGGTGACCGGCGAGGTGCCGGCCGTCGCTGCCGTGTCGCCGATCTGCAGCCCCGGGGTGTGCACGTTCGACGGGGTTCCGGCTTCGGCGTCCGTCGCGTGAGCCGTGGCCATGTTGGCGGACGGCGTCGCGATCGTCGCCGGTTCGTCGCCGATCTGCAGCCCCGGCGTCCTCACGTTCGAGGATGCCCCGGCGTCGGCGGCGAGCGACTCGGCCGCCAACGTCTGCACGGTTGCAACAGAAGCCCCGGAAGACGCATGATCGAGGGCAGGTGCCGCGTTCGCGATCGTCGCCCCGGAGCCGAGAGCTCCCGCCGCGGCGACGGCGAAGACGAGCCCCTTCTCGCGAAGACCGTGCGCCTCGACGTCGTCGAAGATCGTCTGCAGCTCGTCGCGGTCGAACGTGAGAACGACACCGTCGTCCGTGGCGTCTGCGAGCAGTTGCTCGAGTTCGTCGTACGACCAGCTGATGCCGATCGTGTCCTCCTCCTCACCGCGGGTCACGTTCAGGTAGAGCTCCGGCGCGTGCGCCGGATCTGCCACAGCTCCCGCGATCTCGTCGCGCGGGACGAGCGTCGTGACCGCGCGCTCCGCCGGAATCTGCTCGGCGAGACGTGCCGTACCGTGCATCTCCATGTTTCGGCCTCCTCCGCGTGCTGTCTTGTGACGCTACCCACAAGACGCGGTACCGCCTCGCTTTCTTCCGCGCCAGGTCAGCGACGGCACCACGAACGAAGGCGTCGTGGGACGAGATCCGCGACGACCTCCCCCGCTACGACGGACACGTCGAGTAGCCCTGCAGCTTCCTCGAATTCCAGGTTGCCGCTGCACCTGACGCTGTGCCACCGACCCGCCTTGACCGTCTTCGATCGTTGCGTGAGTCTGCGCGAGATGGCACGAAACCTTCCGCACGGGACCGTGACGTTCATGTTCACGGACATCGAAGGGTCGACCCGGCTCCTGCATGAGCTCGGCGATGGGTACGCCGGCGTGCTCGCCGAGCACCGGCTACTCGTGCGAGAGGTCATAGCGACCCATTGCGGCGCAGAGGTCGACACCCAGGGCGACGCGTTCTTCGTCGCCTTTGCTCGAGCTTCGGATGCCGCATCGGCGGCGGCGGACATCCAAGAGGCGCTCCGGCACGGGCCGGTGTCGATCCGGATCGGCCTGCACACCGGCGAGCCGACCGTCACCGACGAAGGGTACGTGGGCATCGACGTCCACCGCGGCGCGCGCATCATGAGCGCCGGTCACGGCGGCCAGGTCGTGCTCTCGACGCGAACACGGTCGTTGCTGGACGACGGCGCGCCCGTCCGCGACCTGGGCGAGCATCGTCTGAAGGACATGGGTGCGCCCGAGCGGCTGTTCCAGCTCGGCGCGGGATCCTTTCCACCCTTGCGAACGCTCGATGCCACGAACCTTCCGACGCGGGTGACCCCACTGCTCGGACGAGAGCGGGAGCTGGGCGAGCTCATCGAGCTGGTTGGAGACGCACGGCTCGTCACCGTCACCGGCCCCGGCGGCATCGGGAAGACGCGTCTCGCGCTGCAGGCTGCCGCCGAGCTCGTCGAGCGCTTCCACGACGGTGTGTTCTGGGTGGCGCTCGCCGGGCTCGCCGATCCGGGTCTCGTCGTTCCGGAGATCGCGCAGGCCGTCGGCGCCCAGGGGGACCTCGAAGGATTTCTGCGCGGTCGCGAGCTCCTGCTCCTCATCGACAACTTCGAGCACGTGCAGGCTGCGGCGCCGGCGCTGCACGAGCTGCTCTCACTCTCGGATCGTCTGCGCCTCTTGATCACGAGCCGTGCGCCGTTGCGGGTTTCCGGAGAGCACCAGTACCGGCTGGAGCCGCTCGAGGCGGCCGACGCCGCTGCGCTCTTCGGCGCCCGGACCGCGGCGGCAGGCGGAGCTGACGCCGAGCCCGAGACCGTCGACGCCATCTGCGCCCGGCTCGACCGCCTGCCGCTCGCCATCGAACTGGCAGCTGCCCGCACAAGTCTGCTGAGCGGTGAGAGCTTGCTCCAGCGGCTCGATCGCACCCTCCCGCTCCTGACGACCGGCGCACGAGACGCGCCGGAGAGACAGCGCACTCTCCGGGCGACGATCGAATGGAGCCACGACCTCCTCGATCCGCGCACGCGGGAGGTATTCGCCCGCTGCGGCGCGTTTGCGGGATCCTTCTCGCTCGCTGCGGGCGAGCACGTCTGCGACACGTCGCTCGACGAGCTCGAGCTGCTCGTCGACGCGAGTCTCGTCAAGGCGGTCGGCGACGAGCGGCTGCTGCTGTTGGACACGATTCGCGAGTTCGCCCGCGAGCGCCTGCTCGTGCAGGAAGACGGTGAGGCTGTCGCCCGACGGCACGCGGACTACTTCGCAGCCGTCGCCGAAGAGGCATACCGGCACCGCTTCGAGGCCGAGACCGAGTGGGTGACGGCGCTCGAGAACGATCACGACAACCATCGGGCCGCGCTCGACTGGCGCGTAGAGCACGATCCTGTCGGCGCGCTCGAGCTCGCGGGGGCGCTCGGCTGGTTTTGGATCTCACACTCGCATCTCGAGGAGGGCCGCCGCCGGCTTGCAGCGGCGCTCACCGCAGCACCTGCGGAGAGTCGCGCCGTTGCACGCGCCCTCGTCGCCGCGGGCGGCCTGGCTGTCAGGCAAGCCGACGGCGACGAGGCGCGCAGGCAGCTGCAGGCCGGCATCGCGATGTGGCGCAAGCTCGGCGACGAGGCGGAACTGACGACCGCGCTGGACGAGCTCGGCTGGATGCTCTTCTTCACCGACCGCAACCCAGAGGCGCTGCGTGCGTTCGAGGAGAGCCTCGAGCGCCGCCGGGCGTCAGGCGATCGCGGCGGTCAGACGCGCGCCCTGACCGGTGTGTGCCAGGTGCTCGTCGCCCAGGGCGAAGTCGAACGCACCGAGCAGCTTTCGAGCGAGCTCCTGGAACTCGCGCGGGGCGATGCCGACCCACGCTCCGAGCACTTCGCCCTTCACTACCTGGCGGACTGCTCGCTCATCCGAGGGGACTACGACCACGCGCAGAATCGGTATCGCGAGAGCCTCGTATCCGTCCTGCGTCTCGGCGACGTGCTGGAGACAAGCTTCGAGATTCAAGGTTTGGCGATGTCGGCGGCGGGCCGTGGCGATGCGGTACGCGCGCTGCGGCTCGCGGCGGCTGTCGAGGCGCTCTGGGAGGAGCGCGGCATCACGATCTCGGTTCCGTTCTGGGACGATCTGCTGAGAACGCATCTCGGAGAGGCCCGCGAGGCGCTCGGCGTCGAGGCCGACTCGTACTGGGCCGAGGGCAGGCGGATCGGCTTCGATGCCGCGGTTGCGCTCGCCCTCGGTGAGTCGGACGAGTGAAGTCCATCCGGCCGGGGTTAGGAGAAACGATCGGAGAGAACGTCTCCCTGGCCGACGGTTGCAAAGCCGAGCCGGTCGAGGACCGGTCCGGACATCGCCCCTGCCGACACGGTCAGCGCCGGCGTGCCGCGCTCGACCGCAGCGTCCCAGCGGGCGCGGACGAGCGCCCGGTACGCACCTCGCCCGCGCCGATCGGCGCGCACCGACCCGCCGACCATGTACGCCGCATTGGCTCCGAAGATGGCGCCGGCGTTGCCGACGATCTCACCATCGACGTAGGCAGCAAACGTCTTGAAATCCTCATAGCGCTGTTGCCAGTGCCAGTAGTCGGCCTGACGCTCCTGGAACACCTGCCGGTCCTGCTCCGACATGTGGAACGCGTCATGCGCCACCTCGGCCGCGGCCACGAACTCCTCGAACCTCTCAACCTGCCGGGCGACCACCCCCTGCTCCGGAGGAGGCGCCGGCTCGGCCGTCAGCGCCATGCTCCGGAACCGCGGTTCAAACCCCTCTCCCTCCCGCTCCCAGGGCACGAGCCCGAGCCCCTCGAGGAGAGCGGCGAGGCCCGCCGGCTCGGCCGCCTCGCTGACAACCCATGCCGCCCGCTCGAAGCCCTCGGAGCCAAGGAGCGCCCGTACCTCCGCAACGCGCGAGGCGAGCGTCTCCTCTGCCAGCCGGCGGACGAAGACCATGGCGTACGAGGTGCCTGAGGTGAAGCCGACCTGGTAGCCGTCGCCCTTCCGAACCTGGAAGGGGTGCCCCGGCGGCGGGTCCGGCAGGTCGAGCTCGGGGAACAGGGCCGCCTCGATCACCGCGGTAGACATCTCCGTCATCGGCCGACGTTAGCGCGGTGGTCGCGCGCCGGTCAATCCCGTGACAGCGCGGCGGAGCTCGTACACGGTCATCGGCTCCCCGAAGCGACCGCGGCCCTCGCCGCGCACGACGAATCCGAGCTTCTCGGCAACGCGGCGCGACGGTTCGTTCTCTCCGGCGATGTACGCGGCAATACTGTCGACACCGGGACGCCGCCAGAGATCACCGATCGCCGCCTCCATCGCCGCCGTGGCGATTCCCTGGTTGCGCCGAGATTCCGTCACCCACCATCCGGCCTCGACCTCGGACGGCGCGATTCCTTCGATGCCTTCGCCGGCAAAGTGCAGCTCGGCGACGCCGACGAAACGATCGTTCGCATCGCGGATCGCCCACGGACCGAAGCCGTGCGCCTGCCAGTGGCTCTCTGCCGCCCGGGTGTCCCGCGAGGCATCCGCGGCGGAGCCCGATGCGAGCGCGTGCTCGGCCTCGTGGCGCGGCATCAGCCGGACGAGGGTCAACGTCCCCCTCGAGAGCACGATCGGCTCAGGCAGCTTCGAACCGTCCACGCGGCGGATGGTAGGCCGCTGGAGACCCCTCTCCGGTAGGGGGTTAGGCCCGCGACTCCCGGCGGGGTAGCCTCCCCGATCTTTTGCCTGGTAGCACCGTAGGAGCCTGGGCGCGTGCCTTCTAGCGTCGGCGTCAGCGGGATCGCGCGGGTCGATCCCTCGACGGAGATCGGAGGCAATCGTGAAACGACTTCTCATTCTCGTTCCTCTGGCCGGTGCGGTCATCTGCGCGTCTGTCGCGCTCGCAACGCCGGCGACCGGGACGAAGTCGACCATCATGTCGATCGGCACGTTGAACGGCGACGTCGCCTTCAACACCGGTCTACCGGTGACGGCAAAGGGCCTGACCTGGGGCACGAAGCACTACGACGCCGACCAACTGCCGGAGTTCCTGCTGGCGCGCCGCGCGGCAGGTGTGACGAGCCTCGGCGATTGGCTCAACCTGCATCCGCTGGTGTCGGCGGCGTTCGGCCTCGTGCCGATCGGGGTGCTCCACTCGCCCGAGATCGTGACCCAGACGGTGAACTTCCCGCCGGGCGCGGCGTCGGGCTGGCACACGCATCCCGGCTTCCTCGTCTCGACGCAGCTGACGGGCACGCTCACCAAGTACGCCACCGACTGCTCATCGCAGACCTATAGCCCAGGGCAGTCCTGGACGGAGACGGGCGCGAACACGTTCATCGTCAAGAACGAGACGAGTGCGGCTGCGACCGACATCGTCACGTTCATCGTCCCGGGCGGGACGCCGACGACCGGCCTGCGGATCGACAAGCCACAACCGTCGAGCTGCAGCAAGTGACAGGGCGCGGTCGCGGCGGCGTTCGGCGGGGCCTTGTGCTCGCCGGCGTCGCCGCGATCGTCGCGCTGCAGGTTCCTGTCTCGCTCGCCGACGGCGACCCCGCGAGCGACATGCTGCTCGAGCAGAGCGTCTTCTTCCCGTACAACGCGCCGTCGCAATCTGCGCGGCTCGCGTTGCAACAAGCGGTCGGCCGCGTGTATGCGCACGGGAACCGCATCAAGGTCGCGGTGGTCTACGACCAGACGGATCTCGGCTCGATCCCGTCTCTGTTCGGTCATCCCGCCGACTACGCGCACTTCCTGGGAATCGAGCTCGGACACTGGTATGTCGGCCCGCTGCTGGTCGTGATG
Organism: uncultured Thermoleophilia bacterium; assembly: GCA_963828655.1. Taxonomy (GTDB): domain Bacteria; phylum Actinomycetota; class Thermoleophilia; order Gaiellales; family Gaiellaceae; genus PALSA-600. The sequence continues at coordinate 57,906 of CAWHFK010000007.1, forward strand.
CCCGCCGGATTCGGCATCTACGACGGTGACCGCCCGACCGCGGCCGAAGAAGCGGTCCTGCGCCCGCTACGTGTCGATGCGACGAGCCCCGACGGCCTCACGCAAAGCGCGGCGACGGCAGTTCACGACCTCGCCGCCGCATCAGCACTCGATTCGACGGACATCAGAGCACCGCTCGTCACGGCGTATCCTGCTTCGGCGCGTCAGGGCAGACCCGCACGCCTGCGCTTCGACCTCTTCGACGACAGCGGCCGAAGCAGCGCCCGCGTCCGCGTCTACGAAAGCGGCGCACTCGTCGCAACCCTCGCCACCCAGATGCGGTTTCAGATCGGGACACGCCACGCCGACGTGAGCTGGCACGTGCCCAAGCGGCTACGCAGCCGCCAACTGCGCTTCTGCGTCGTCGCCTCCGACCCGTCCGGCAATCGAAGTGCCCCCACCTGCGCGCCGTTTCTCCGCGTGACCTAGCGCAAACGCAGCCGGAGAACATCGCGGCCCGGGAGGCTGGCTGTACCGTCTGGGCTCCATCCCATCGTGCCCGAGGAGGGAGATCGTGAGCGAGCTTCTTGAAGGCGGTTGCTCATGCGGTTCGGTGCGTTACCGGCTCGGGTCCGATCCGCTCTTCGTTCATTGCTGTCATTGTCTGAACTGCCAACGGCAGACCGGAAGTGCCTTCGTGATCAACATGCTGATCGAGGCAGACCGGGTGGAGACGCTCGCTGGTGTTCCCCGGCCGGTCGACGTGCCGCGTGACAACGGCAGCGCGCAGCGGATCTTCCGCTGTCCGGATTGCCAGGTCGCTGTCTTCAGCGAGTACGGACGACCCGAGCTGCGGTACGTGCGCGCGGGAACGCTCGATCGACCGTCAGCGGTCGCGCCTGACGTCCATATCTTCGCGAAGTCGAAGCTGAGCTGGATCGCAATCCCGGAGTCGGTGCCGGCGTTCGACGTGTACTACGACCTGCAAGCGCTGTGGCCGGCGGCGAGCCTCGCGCGGCTCGCCGCGATCAGCGCTTGAGGTTCGCGGGGGTCACGTACCCGGGCGTCGGGGCCCCGACCTGCACCAGCGTTCGCTCGGACTCCTAGTTCGGCGCTGGTCGAGTGAGGAGTGTGTACTCCTCGACGTCGCGGAAGCCGAGGCGGTGGTAGACGCCGTGTCCGATTGCGCTCGATTGAAGGTAACCGAACCTGGCGCCCTGATCGAAGCCTTCGCGCAGAGCGTATGAGGTGACTGCGGCACCGTAGCCGCGGCCGCGGTGCTGACTGGGAGTCGCAACGTTGAAGATCCCGACGGCTTCGTCGCCTCCGAGCCCGACGGCGGTCGAGACGATCCGTCCTTCGGCCCGTGCCACATACCAGCGGGCTTCCGCGACGCGCCGCACCGCTTCGGAGAACCTGGTGAACAGCTCGATCGGCGCCTCGAACGAGGCCGCCAGGACACTGTTGGTCTCGTCGACCTCACCCTGGGCGATCGGTCCGATCTCGATCTCCGCTCGCGCCTCGACCAATGAGCCGGGTCGCACCACCATCCCTGGTATCCGCTCGGTATGAGTCAGGCCGAGCGCGAGCGCTGCTTGCCGTGTCCGTTCGTGCCCGTGCCGCGTCTGCAGCCACGGCCACTCGCCGGCGGCCTCAACCTCCGCGAGTGTCTCGGGCAGCGCAGCGGCCGCCGCCTCCGAGTCCTCGCAAACCCAGGCACCGTTGACCTGCGGAATCGGGATTCCCGGCAGGAGCGCCACGACCAGGTCCGAGCGCCGCTCGAATCGGGCGCCTTCGAAGGCCGAGAACAGGCGCTCGAAGGCGTCCTCGAGAGCCCGGTGCATCTCGGCCTGCTCAGTCGCCACGCCGCAACCCTACGCCCCAGACTTCGAGCATCAGCGATCGAATGCGGCCGGACCGTGCGCGATGATCACCCGCGCGCCCGAACCGTCTGAGCCAAATTGGTGGATGACCGACCGGTGCGCTTCGCTAGGTGTAGGGCACGAACTGCACGGACGAAGCAAGCACGCCGTCCGAGAGCACGTGCACTGCGAACGCCGACACAGCGTCACTGAAGACGATCTTTCCCGCCCCGTGGCCGACCCGTGCCTGCCCGTACGTGCTCGGGATCGCCATGACCGCTCGCGATCCGAGGTCGGAGACGATCATCTGGTGGTGATGCCCCGCGACGATTCCGAGGACTTGCGGGTGTCGCGCCACGACCTCGGCGAGGGCCGAACGCCCCGGGCCGGGCAGCCCGATCGCGTCCCAGGCCGGGCTCCCCGTCACGATCGGCGGATGGTGCATGGCCAGCAAGGTGGGCCGCTCCGGCGCCGCCGCCAGCTCTCGGTCGAGCCACTCGATCCGCGGGGAGTCCAGCTCGCCACGATCCTCGCCCGGCCGAGTGCTGTCCACCAGCACAAGGCGTAGCGCGCCGACGTCCGCGGTTTGCTGGATCGGCGCCTCCGCCGCCCCGGGCAAACCGAAGCACCTGCGCAATGCCGCTCTGTCGTCGTGGTTTCCGGGCAGGACATGGATCGGCACACCGAGGCCCTGCAGCAACTCCCGCACGAGTTCGTATTCGGCCTGAGCGCCGTTCTCGGCGAGGTCGCCGGAGACCAAGATCGCGTCGGGAGCGACGTCGAGACGCCCAACCGCGGCGATCGCGGCCTGGAGGCCGACGATCGGATCGCCCTCAGACCAGGTCGCGCCGATGTGCGAGTCGGTGAGTTGAACGAGAACGGCCCGTTTGCTCATCGCGCGAGAGCGTACTCGGCGTGCGATCGACCGAAGATGCCGGGTGACGGTGCGGCGGTACCAGGCGCGAGCGCGGCAGGTCGGTTCGCACTAGGAAATCCTGCGGCGGAAGGTGACCATGGCGGAGCTGTACGCGACGATGAGAATGCCGACACACCAGGCGAGAGCGACCCAGATGTCGGCGCCGACCGGCTGCTGTGCGAACAGGTCGCGGATGGCGTTGACGATCGACGTCACCGGCTGGTGCTCTGCGAAGGCGCGAACCGGGCCGGGCATCGTGTCGGTGGGCACGAATGCCGAGCTGATGAACGGCAGGAAGATGAGCGGGTAGGAGAACGCGCTCACGCCGTCTGTCGACTTCGCCGAGAGACCGGGGATGACGGCGATCCACGTCAACATCAGAGTGAACAGGATCAGGATGCCGGCGACCTCGAGCCACGCCAGCAGTCCTGCCCCCGAGCGGAAGCCCATGAGGAGGGCGACGAGCACGACGGCCGCGAGCGAGATCAGATTGGCGACCACCGAGGTCAGCACGTGCGCCCAGAGGACGGACGAGCGTGCAATCGGCATCGACTGGAATCTCTCGAAGATGCCGCTCTGCATGTCCGTGAAGAGCCGGAAGGCGGTGTAGGAGATGCCCGAGGCAATCGTGATCAGCAGGATGCCGGGAAGCAGGTAGTTCACATACGAGCCCGACCCTGCGTTGATCGCGCCGCCGAACACGTAGACGAACAGCAGCAGGAAGGCGATCGGCATCACGGTGGTCGTGATGATCGTGTCCATGCTTCGCGTGATGTGGCGCAGCGAACGTCCCAGCAGGACGGCGGTGTCGCCGAAGAAATGGTTGGTCATCGTTGTTCCTCACTCGTCCGTGCCGACCCCGCGGCCGTTGCCAGGCCGCCGTCCTTACCGCCGTCACCGACGACGGCAAGGAAGACATCCTCGAGGGTCGGCTGCTTTTCGATGTATTCGACCTTGGCGGGCGGAAGCAGCTGCTTGAGCTCGCCGAGGTTGCCGTCGACGATGATCCGACCCTCGTGGAGGATCGCGATCTCGTCGGCGAGGTGCTCGGCCTCGTCCAGATACTGCGTCGTGAGCAGGACCGTCGTGCCGTGCCCGGCGAGCTCCTTGACAGCCTGCCACACCTCGATGCGCCCTTCGGGGTCGAGCCCGGTCGTCGGCTCGTCGAGGAAGATGACCGGCGGATCCCCGATCAGGCTCATCGCGATGTCGAGGCGGCGGCGCATGCCGCCCGAGTAGGTCGACACCTTCCGCGCAGCCGCATCCTCCAGCGAGAACCGCTCGAGCAGGTCATCTGCGATCGCGCCCGGATCCTCGAGGTGCCGTAGCCGGGCGACCAGCACCAGGTTCTCACGCCCGCTGAGGATCTCGTCGACGGCCGCGAACTGCCCCGTGAGGCTGATGGCTTCCCGCACGTTCGCCGGTTGCGTGGCGACGTCGAAGCCGTTCACGCTTGCAGTCCCCGCGTCGGCGTTGAGCAACGTGGACAGGATTCTCACGACCGTCGTCTTGCCGGCCCCGTTCGAGCCGAGCAAGGCGAAGATGCTGCCCGGCGCCACGTCGAAGTCCACGCCGCGCAGCACCTCCAGATCCTTGTACGACTTCTCCAGGCCCTGCACGCGGATCGCAGCCGCCGGGGTCGCCCGGGTCATGACCGGGCCTCCCCGGCGTCGTCCTCGGCGCGCTCGATCGCGGTGATCAGCCGTTCCCGCGCCCGGTCGGGGGCATACCCGCCCTTCGTGTAGTTCTGGGCGAACGTCTCGGCGAACTCCACCGGGTCGTCGCCGACGATCTCGCGAATCGGCGCTCGATCCGCGGCGGCCTGTTCGAACAGATCGACAAGATCCTCGAACTCGGACGCCACGCTGTCGCCGTCGGTCGGCACGAAGTGCATCAGGTAGTGCTCGATCGCCTCGACCGCCGTGCGGTAGTTCTCGGGAAGCTCCTTGACGCGCGCCTTGTACGCGCGCCATCGCCGCTTCGGGCCGATCACCTTCGAGATGAAGCCGCCCTTCTCCGTGTCGGACACGGTCATCTACCTCCTTCATGGAGCTGTTCGAGCCGTTCCGTGAGGAAGCTCCAGGTCCTCCAGAACTCTTCGAGATACCCCCGCCCCTGAGCGTTCAGGGAATACACCTTGCGGGGCGGCCCCTTCTCCGACGGGACTTTCTCCACGTCCACGAAGCCGCGCTGCTCGATCCTGACGAGCAGCGCGTAGACGGTTCCCTCGGCAATGTCGGAGAAGCCCTGATCCCGCAGCCATGCCGTGATCTCGTACCCATATGCCGGCCGGCCAGACAGGATCGCGAGGACGATCCCCTCCAGCGTTCCCTTCAGCATCTCCGTCACCTGTTTGCCCACGGCCGACCTCTTTCCAGCTACTGAGTGTTACTGACTACTGGTACATAGTAGCACTGAATAGTGGTCTCGCAAGCTCCAGAGAGGGATCCCTTATCGTGCCCCGGTGCAGACGGATGCCATCGACACGTATGTCGCTGCGTTCCGTGCGCGGTGCGACTTCCGGCGGCGGCCGGGCCGGCCCGAGCTCGAAGCGCCGGGCGTGCTCGGGCTCCTCGCCGGACGGGATGATCCACTCGCGCGGCTGCTCGTGACGGACGACGGAGCCTACGAGCTGCTCGCGGCGCTGCTGCCCGAGGTGCGCGCGGGGATGATCGGGGTCGTGCACACGGCGACGCGATGTCTCCGACTCCTTACGAGCGCCTCGGCGTGGACGGCCAATACGGTCACGGCGATGGTCTCACGAGACCTCGGGGACATCCCGGTCGCTCCGCTGCCGAAGGAGCTCACATTGCGGCCCGTGAGACGCCTCGCCGGTGACGAGGCCGACGGCGTCCCACTCGAGGACGCAGTGGCGGCAGCCATCTCGGCCGATCCTCACATCGAAGACGAGCCGGGCGCGTTCGCCGACTACCTGCGCTCGCTTCCGCCGACGTTCCGGCTGTTCGCCGCAGTCGAACGCAGCAACGCGGTGCGCGCGACGTCAGGATCGGGCGTCTTCGGCAGCTACGCGAACGTGATCTTCGTGAACACAGACCACGAGTGGCGGCGCCGCGGCATTGGACGAGCGATGACCGGTGCGGCGCTTCGTGCTGCTCGCGAATCGGGTGCGACTCGAGCGTGCCTCGACGCAACGGCGGAAGGGAGAGCGATCTACGCGCGGCTCGGCTTCGAGGCCGCCGCCGAGCTCACACGCTTCTTTCGACCCTCCGCCGCCGATCTCACCTAGGCCGCAGCGAGCCTCGCCCCGCTCGGTTCATTGGCTCTTGGCGAGCGGCGCGCGCCGGCGCCGCTCGCCGATCTCTGAGCCTCGGAGCCGCCGCCGGGGTCAGGCTGCCTCTTTCTCCTTCTGCAGCGCGTCGACCCACTGGCCGACCCACTCTCCGCCAATCTGCCGCGTGGTGACGTTGAGACGATTCCACGCGTTGATCGAGGCGATCACGAGCACGAGCGCGGCGAGTTGCGCCTCGTCGTAGTGACGCGCGGCCTCGTCCCACACGTCGTCCGGAACGGGGTCCGAGCGGTCGGCGAGACGAGTGGCCGCCTCGGCGAGCGCCAGAGCGGCCCGCTCGGCCTCGGTGAAGTACGACACATCTCGCCAGACGGCGACCGTGTTGATGCGGTCATCGGGCTCGCCCGCGTACTTCAGCTCGCGGGAGTGAATGTCGACGCACACGCCGCAGCCGTTGATCTGGCTCGCGCGCAGCTCGACGAGATACACGGTCGTCTCGGGGACGTCGGCCTGCTTGACCGCGTTCGCGAGCCCCTGCAGCGCCGTCAACGCGCCCGGAACGCTGAGCGCCGGGTTATCGATCCGTCCTTGCATGGTTGTCCTCCATGGGTTGATGGTTGTTTCCAGTCCGGCAGCGCGATCGACGCGATCACGCTGCCTCCTCGAGCGCGAACTCCTTCTCGAGCGGCTCCGCGTTCGGAGCTGCCGTCGGCTTGGACTCGACGAAGGCGGCAGCGATCGCCGCTCCCGCGAGCGCCACGCCGGCCAGCGTGTAGAAGGCGACCTGGAAGCCGTTCGCGAGCGCCGGGCCGCCGAACGCGAGCACCGCGTGGCTGTGGGCGTAGTGGCTCGTCGCGGTGGCAGCGATCGTGGTCACTGCGGCCAGCCCGACCGAGCCGCCGATCTGCCGGCTCGTGTTGATCAGTCCGGACGCGACGCCTGCATCGGCCGGCTGCACGCCGGTCAGGCTCGCGATCGTCACCGGCACGAACGAGAGGCCGAGACCGATCCCGCCGACGACCAGCCCGGGAAACACATCCCGGAAGTAGTGCCCGTCGGCGGGTAGCTGGGCGTACAGCAGCCCGCTGGCCGCAGTGAGCAGCAGGCCGGCGCTCAGCACCGGCCGCGCGCCCAGACGAGTGGTCAGCCGCTGGCCGAGACCCGAGACGACGACGATCGTGAGGGTGATGGCAACGAAGGCGACACCGGTCTTGATCGCCGAGTACCGCAGCACCTCCTGCAGGTACAGCGTCAGCAGGAAGAACTGCGCGAACGCTGTCGCTCCGATCGTCAGCATCGCGACGTTGGCCGCGGACAGTGTGCGCAGGCGGAAGATGCGCAGAGGTAGCAGCGGGGCGGGAGAGCGTGCCTCGATCCCGACGAAGGCGGCGATCAACGCGGCAGCAGTACCGAGCAGCGCGAGCGTCACGCCGTCGCTCCAGCCATGGGAGCTCGTCCGGGTGATCGCGTAGACCAGCACCATCAGGCCGGCCGTGATCGACGTGGCGCCTGCCACGTCGAAGTGCCGGTGCCCGAGTGCGGCGCGGCTTTCGCTGACGAGCAGCGGGGTGACGACGAGGACAGCCGCGCCGACCGGCAGGTTGACGAAGAAGATCCACGACCAGCTCAGGTAGGAAGTGAGCACCCCGCCGAGCAGCACACCGACAGCGCCACCACTGCCCGAGGCAGCGCCCCACACGCCGAGGGCGAGGTTCCGCTCACGCCCCTCGCGGAAGGTGGTGACGACGATCGAGAGCGCAGCCGGGGCGAGCAGGGCACCGCCGAGGCCCTGGATCGCCCGGGTGACGATCAGTGCGCTATCCGACCAGGCAAGCCCGGAGAGCAGCGAGCCGAGCGTGAACACTGCGACGCCTGTCATGAACAGCCGCCTGCGTCCAAGTAGATCGGCCAGGCGCCCGCCCAGGAGCAGCGTCCCGCCGAACAGGATCGCGTAAGCGGTGATCACCCACTGGAGGCTCTCCTGCGAGAAATGAAGGTCGTGCTTGATCGCCGGCAGGGCGACGTTCACGACCGCGACATCGACGATGACCATGAACTGTGCGGCGACGGTCACCGCCAGAACCAGCCAGCGTCTCCGCTCCGAATTGGTATTGGCTGCGATCTTCACTCTCATTGGTGCCTCCTGGATGTCGTGTTCGTCGAAGCGACGAACGAGCCGCGTCCGAGGGGACAAGTGGCCGCGAGCTAGGAGGCCGACCGGGATCCGGGAGAGCCGGAAGGGGACGGCTACGCGCTGACTTCTGCGGCGCGCCGGCGCAGGAAGCGGCGCTCGGGCTCGGTGTGCGCGAGCTCGAGGGCCCGCTCGTACTCGACCTGCGCCTCGTCGGTTCGGCCCAGGCGGCGCAGCAGGTCGGCACGAGTCGAGTGGAAGTACTGATAGCCGTCGAGGTCGAGCCGGTCGACGACGGCAAGGCCGGCCTCCGTCCCTTCCGCCTCGGCCATCGCGATCGCGCGGTTCAGCTCCACGACGCTGGAGCCGGTCAGCACGACCAGCTCGCCGTAGAGCGCAGCGATCTGCGGCCAGTCGAGCGGCTCCTCCATGTGCAGCGATGCGATCGCCGCCTGGATCACGTACGCGCCGCGGCCGCGCAGCGCGAAGGCATGATCCAGCGCCTCGCGCCCGCGGGTGACCTGGGCGGTGTCCCAGCGCGACCGGTCCTGGTCTGCGAGCAACACGAGCTCGCCCCCCTCGAAGCGTGCCTCGCGGCGCGCGTCGTTGAGCAGCATCAGCGCCTGAAGCCCGTGCACCTCGGGCTCGTCCGGCATCAACTCGGCGAGCGCCGCGCCGAGCCGGATCGCCTCCGCCGCCAGATCGCCGCGGCCGGCGTAGCCCTCGTTGAAGATCAGGTAGACGACGGCGAGCACCGCCCTCAGCCGCACCGGCAGCAGATCGCCGTCCGGCACCCGGAACGGGATGCCCGCATCCTTGATCTTCCGTTTCGCCCTCGAGAGCCGCCGCTTCATCGTCTCCTCGGGAACGAGGAACGCGCGCGCGATCTCCTCCGTGCGCAGCCCACCGAGCGCGCGCAAGGTGAGCGCGACCTGCGCGTCGAGAACGAGCGCCGGATGGCAGCACGTGAAGATCAGCTTCAGCCGCTCGTCCGGGAACTCCGTCTCCTCCAGCTCGTCCTCCACGGCTTCGGGTACGTCGAGTAGGCGCGTCTTCTCGGCAAGCGTGCGGTCGCGCCGCAGACGGTCGATCGCCCGGTTGCGGGCCGTGATCGTCAGCCAGGCGCCTGGATTCGGCGGCGCACCGTCGCGAGGCCAGCGCTGGGCGGCGACCACGAACGCCTCCTGAGCGGCCTCCTCGGCGAGGTCGAAGTCGCCGAGGAAGCCGACCAGGTTCGCGAGGACGCGGCCCCACTCGTCGCGGAAGACCTGCTCGAGCAGCGCCTACCTCTGCACCAACGGACGCACCTCGACCGCCCCGCCCATCCGCGCGGCCGGGATCCGCGCGGCCAGTTGGAGCGCCGCGTCGAGATCATCTGCTTCGAGGAGGAGGAAGCCGCCCAGGTGCTCCTTCGCGTCGACGAACGGACCGTCGATGAGCAGTGTCTCCCCGTCCTCAACGCGCACCGTGGTTGCGGTTTCGACCGGCTGAAGCTGCTCCCCGCCGACGACGCCGGGCGACTGCCCGATGGCGAGATACTCCGCCACGATCGCCTCCCGCTCGTCCGCAGACATGCGCTCGAGCTCTTCCGTCGCGCGGACCGGATAGATCTGGAGCAAGTAGTTCATGGAGCCCCCTTTCGCCGAACGCTTTTCCCTCCTACTACGAATGTAAACGGCGTCTGGGGACAGCCTCGTCCGGCTTTCGACGGCGGGGCTGGAGTCAAGCCGCTCGGCCATCCGGCAGTTCGACAGGCGAGCCTGCGCGAGCCGGCATCGGGACTACGGCCGCGCCGCTCGACGGCTGCCCCGTCGACGCGTGCAACCGCTCGATCCAGCCGGGTCGAGCGTCCTCCTCATAGCCGACGAGTGCGAAGGCGTTGAGCACCCAGGCGCCGGCGAGGAACGGCGCGAACAGGATCAGCCCCGCCATCGCACCCAGGATGGATACGACGAGCGAGACGAGCAGGATCACATTGACGAGACGAAGCAAAGCCAGCATCGGCTACCTCCTTGTGTGGCGGTCACGCCGCCTCCGTGACGTTCGTGTTCATCCAGGCGACGAACGGCGCACTGCGAGAGGGACAGCCGTGACGGTGCGGAGGCCGGAGGAGCGGTTCGAAGGATCGGTACCTGGTACCGGAGGTGCCAGGCAGGTCGTGACGCCGGAGGACGCCGCTCACCGACGTATTCGCTGCGCCCGTCGATTCGTGTGTTGCCTTCGACTGCGTCACGCGCGATAAGGGACTTCGTGTCCGGCGCACAGTTGTACGACACGATCGGAGCCGCCTACACCGTGACGCGGCGCACCGAGCCGCGGATCGCGGCGCAGGTCTGGGCTGCGCTCGGTGATGCGCGGACCGTGCTGAATGTCGGGGCCGGCGCCGGGTCTTATGAGCCGTCCGATCGTGATGTGACCGCGGTTGAGCCGTCGGCAGTCATGCGGGCGCAGCGCCCCGCGGGCGCAGCGCGGTGCGTGGCCGCCAGTGCGGAGAGCCTTCCGTTCGAGGACCAGTCCTTCGACGCCGCGATGGCCTTTGCGACCGTTCATCACTGGCAGGACCCGATTGCCGGCCTGCACGAGATGCGGCGCGTGGCTCGCCGGGTGGTGGTGTTCACGTGCGAGACCACCGATCGGAACTGGCGTCGCCGCTTCTGGCTGACTCGTGACTACCTCCCGGAGATCACCGCCTCTCGCGTCGGCCTCGCCAGCCGTCTGGCCAGCGCGATCGGAGCGCGAATGGAGCCGGTGCTCATTCCGTGGGACTGCGCTGACGGCTTCTTCGAGGCCTACTGGCGCCGACCCGAGGCGTACCTGGACGAGCGCGTCCGTCGCGGCATCTCGATGTGGGCCAAGGTCGGGCCGGACGCCGAGCAGAGGGCAGTGCGCAGCCTCCGCGGCGACCTCGCATCCGGCCGATGGGCCGAACGCAACGGCGACCTTCTCGATCTCGAGGCGGCAGAGCTAGGCCTGCGCCTGCTGACCGCCTGAACCCGCCACAGCTCCTCAGGTCGACGCGGCCGCATGCCGATGGAGGGACATGGACATCAGAGTCTCTTTGCAATACCCCAACGGCCGCATCCACGAGGCGACCGTCGAGCGCGACACACCGCTAGAACCGGGCGAGCAGTTCCGGCTACACGGACGTAACTGGCGCGCGATCTCTCGCACTCGGAAGACCCGCCGGCCGCTTGTCGGCGATGATGCGCCGATGCTCTGCCGATCGAACTAGCAAAGCGCCAGAACTGCCGCCACCCCCGTGATCAGGGATCTCCCCTGAGCGCCCTCCTCACTCAAGCCCGCCGGAGAGAAGTCACCTACCTCACGATATGCTCGCTCGCTTATGGGGGCTGCCCTCACCCGTGAGCATGAGGCCATCCGTATTCAAGCGGAGCGGCTCGCGGGCGGCCCGGGCGATATCCCGCAACGCGTGGCGTTGCTGCATGGGATCTTCCTCGACTCGGGCGGGAACCACGTCTTTCCAGAGGTAGCGCTCCACGGCGCACTGTGGGCGTACAGCTTCTACGAGCGCCGAGGGGCGGTGAGCAGGGCGATTGCGTACCGCTACTTCTACGACGCTGACGAGCGTGCCCGTCGCGCGTACATGTTGTTCCGATTCTCGCAGGGGTTCAAAGAAGCGAACCGCTCCGTGTTCGTCGACACGTATTCGAACTACGTGTTCGCGAAGCGGCACGGCGAAGCCGGCGGTGCCGACGAAGTGCTTGCGCCCGCACTCCTCGAGGCCTTGAATCGAGTCCACCAGGCCAGGCGTGCCGGTACGCAGCTACGGGAGCGAGATCGCGCCGAGGTCTTTGAGACGGCACTGCTCTACGAGCAGGAACAAACTGTCGGCCCGAAAATCCGCGAGGAGGTGGCACGGTTCGACTGCCAGATCCTTTCAGCGATCGTGTTACGCCCGGTTGTTCGCTTTCCGTACTTCCCACGCACGACGTATCTCGCGTTCCGCAACTTCGGTGATACCGATGAGCGGATAGCGAAGGCCGTGCGAAGCCTGCAACTAGCCGAGCGCGCCGGCTGGCCTCGCGTGAGCCGCTTGATCGGTCGTGCCGGGGTGCTGCCGCCGCAGTTCGAGAGCGACCCGCTCGGGTACTCGAGCGAGCTCGGCGGCGAGCTGGGCTCGCGTCGGTTCGAGTGAGTATCCAAATCGTCCCTGTTGGTCCGCGCAACTGGCATGCGGTTGCCGACCTCGAGGTCACGCCGGAGCAGAATCGATTCGTCGCTCCCACAACCCGCTATCTCTCACTGACGCACCTCGGCGAGACAGGATGGGCGCCGCTCGCGATACTCGCCGAGGGCGAGGTGGTGGGATTCGCGATGTGGGTGCACGACCCGACCGACAACGCCTGCTGGATCGGGGGCTTACTGATCGATCGCGCCCACCAAGGACACGGGCGCGGACGTTCCGCAATGAACGCACTGATCGCGATCGCGCGTGCTTCCGGCGCGCCTTGCGTCAAGCTCAGCTACGACGCCGACAACACCGTTGCCCGCTCGCTGTACGCACAACTCGGCTTTCGCGAAACCGGCGAGTTGGAAGGCACCGAGGTCGTCGCAGCCCTCGATCTCACCTGACGTTCCCGAAGGTCAGGTGCCACGACCTCGCCATGAGCAAGGCCGGGCACAGAGGAAGCCGAGGCGGCCGTATCAGCCCACGCTGATCCTCCGGCGTCCAGCAGGCCGGCCTGAACGAGGGCACGTTGGCCGAGGACATTGCCTGAGCCCAAAGAACGCCGGGCTCAAGACGGAAGCCGCCGACCCATGTTGTCACCGCCCGGGAGAGCGTCGGCCGCGACGATCTCCCGCCAGTGGGTCATCAGCAGCCAGTGGCCGCTCTCGGCGACCGTGTGCACCGAGCAGCGCGGAATGCGGCGTCCGATCTCCGGGGCGTCGAGGGGCGCCCGGCCCGGGTCGCGTGCGCCGACCCAGAGGTCGACAGGCACGGAGATGTCGCCGAGGGAGAAGCCCCACGGAAGGGCATCTGCGATCCAGTCGGCGACGAGACCGGCCTGACCCTGCCGCGCACCTTCGATGTTCGACGTTGCAAAGTTCGCGCGGATCACAGGATCACTGAGGATGCGCTCGTCCGGCCCCTCCTGCGGAGTGTCGAGCATCCGCAGAGGTGTCTCGGGATACCAAGCGGCGAGATCCCAAAGGCGCTCGGCAGCGCCGGCGGGATCGGCCCGAATCCCGGCCACCAGGTCCCGCTCCGCATCCGAGAGGCTTGCGTAGAGATCGGTGAGCTCGTCGACCGGGCCCCCGCCGGACACGGCAGCAACACGCGCCACTCGCGATCCCAACAGCGCGCCGCAGGCAAGCGCGCCGGGCACCCCGCCGGAGAAGCCGACCACAGCGAACCGCTCGAGCTCCCGCTCGTCGGCCAAGCGCCCGACGATCTCAGCCACCCCCGCCAGCGTCGGCACAGCGGGCGCGGTCGAAAGACCGTATCCGGGCCGGTCGAAGGTCAGCACTCGAAGCCCTGCCGATGATCCTCCCGCTGGATCGGCAAGAAACAGCCGCGATCCCGGTGTCCCATGCAGCAGCACGACGGGACGGCCGCCCGGCTCGCCCCACTCGCACCACGCGGCCGTTCCTCCGCCGGGAAGAGGGATCTGTCCCTCGGACAGCATCTCGACATCTTCTACAGGACGACGTGCTCGCCCGTGCCAATCTCCCGAACTGCTTTGACCCTGGGCGCCGACCTTTCAGACGGTTGCGGCCGGCACGTCGATGGCGACGATCCGGAAGCGCATCCGGCCCCGAGGGGCGTCGACCAGAGCCACGTCGCCCCGCCGGCGGCCGATGAGCGCTCGTCCGACGGGCGATTCCGCCGAGATTCGGCCCGCGGCCGGCTCGGCCTCGAGCGACCCGACCAGCTCGTACTCGTGCCTGGCGCCCGTGTCGAGATCGCGGAGCCGGACGCGTTCGCCCAGGTCGACGATGCCGTTGCGGACGTCCGGCTCGGCGACGCGCGCTGCGTCCAGTCGCAACTCGAGGCGCGCGATCCTCGCTTCGAGCAGCGCCTGCTCCTCGCGAGCAGCGAGGTAGTCGGCACTCGCGCTCGCATCCGCGTCCGTGGAGAGCGCGAGACGGAGGCGGTCGGCGATCTCCTGCCTGCCGGCTGTCTTCAGACGGCCCAGCTCTTCCTCGAATCGCAGGAGCCCTGCAGGGGTGATCATCATCTGTTTCATCGGTCCTCCTTCGGCGTCGGGTCGCACCGTGCTTGTTCGGTGCTGCTCCCACCAGGCTGCCCTCCAGCAGACCTGCATGCCATCGGGTGGACACCCCATTTCCGAAACCGGGCAGCTGCGACACAGAAATGGGGTCTCGCGCCCATGGCCAAGTCGTCTTGGAGCAGCGACACTTGAGACCATGCGCGGGACGATCGTGTGCGGGGTGAGCAACGGCGTGGAGAGCCGGGCCGCGGTGCAGCTGGCGGGAGCCCTCGCCGCACGGATCGGACTGCGGCTCGTGCTGGTGCACATCGTCACAGAGACGCAGCCCCGGCCGTTCGATGCGGCGTCACCGGATCTCGAGCCGGATCAACGAGCTGCGGATCCCGCCGGCACGGCAACGCTGGAGGCGATCGCGCGCGAGCTCTGCGACGAGGTCGAGATCCGTCTCCTCTCCGGGAACCGAGTCGACGGGCTCGCCCGGGCGGCCGCCGAGGAGGGGGCGGACGCGATTGTGCTCGGCTCGCGTCCGCGCGGCGCGCGCGGCCGGCAGCTGCGCTGCACACTTGCCCGGCAGCTCGAGGCAGCGCAGAACGTGCCTGTACTGATCGCTCCGCCGGCGACCCGCAAGCGGAACGGTCGGCGCCTGGCCCTCGCCGAAGCGCACTCGGCCCGCTAGCAACCCGATGGGCTTCTCGCGCCTCCCTCTGCTGTGGCGGATCTTCGCGATCAACGCCGGGCTGCTGCTCGCGGGGACACTGGTGCTGGTCTTCAGCCGCGGGAGGATTCACGCCTCGGTCGCGGTTGTCGAGACCGTCGACCTTGCCGTCGGCCTGGTCGTGATGCTCGCCGCCAACCTGCTTCTGCTTCGAAGGACGCTTGCCCCGGTCGACCGGCTCGTCGAACGGATGCGGACCGTCGACCTGCTCCGGCCGGGCCAGCGGCTGGCCGAAGAAGGTGGCGTCGAGGTCGTCGAGGTCGTCCGCGCGTTCAACCAGATGCTCGACCGGTTGGAGACCGAGCGCCGCGAGAGCAGCAGGCGCGTGCTCGCAGCGCAGGAGGCGGAGCGGCTGCGGATCGCCCGCGGCCTGCACGACGAGGTCGGCCAGGTCCTGACCGGTGTCCTGCTCCAGCTCGACGCGCTCTCGGACACCGATCTCGACAAACGCCGCCGCCGCACCGACGAGGCCCGGAAGGCAATCCGGCACGCGTTGGAGGAGGTGCGACGCATCGCACACGAGCTGCGGCCGGAGCTGCTCGAGCATCTGGGCCTCGTCGCCGCGCTGACCGAGCTGGCACGGCGGTTCGCCGACCAGAGCAGGCTGACGGTCGAGCATCGATTCGCCGGCGACCTGCCCCGCCTGACGGCGGAATCCGAGCTTGCCGTTTATCGCGTCGCCCAGGAGGGTCTCACCAACGTGGCCCGCCATGCGCAGGCGAGTCGCGTCGATCTGACGCTCGAGCCGGGCGCAGAGAGCGTCGTCCTCCGCATCAGCGACAACGGCCACGGCATGACCGAGCCGCCGTCGCCGAGCGGGACGGGCGGACTGCGAGGGATGCGCGAGCATGCCGTCCTCGTCGGCGGCGCGCTCGCCGTCAAGCCCGGCCCGGACGGTGGCGTCGAGATCCGCCTCGAGGTGCCCGCCCAAGCCGACTGATGCCGGTCCCGCTGCTCACCCGCATCCTCGTCGCCGACGACCACCCGATCGTCCGCTCCGGCCTGAAGACCGTCCTCGACGCACAAGCCGACCTCCAGGTGATTGCCGAAGCCGAGGACGGCGCCGACGCTGTCAAGAAGGCGCTCGCCGAGGATGTCGATCTCGCGATCCTCGACGTTTCGATGCCGAAGCTGACCGGGATCCAGGCCGCCGCCGAGCTCCACAAGCGCAAGCCTGAGCTCAAGCTGCTGATGTTGTCGATGTACGACAGCGAGCAGTACCTGTACGAGTCACTGCGAGCCGGCGCCTCCGGCTACGTGCTCAAGTCGGACGCCGACCACGACATCGTCGACGCCTGCCGGCGAACGATGCGCGGGCAGTCGTTTCTCTACCCATCGGCAATCGCCACGCTCGTACGCGACTACCTCGAGCAGGGCCGTCCCAGGGATGATCAGTTCGACATCCTGACGGCACGCGAGCTTCAAGTGCTGAAGCTGATCGCCGAAGCGCACACCTCGAAGGAGATCGCCGTCGAGCTCGTGATCAGCATCAAGACGGTCGAGCGGCACCGCCAGAACATCCTCGACAAGCTCGGCATGAGCGACCGGGTCGAACTCACCCGCTACGCGATCCGCCGCGGACTGATCCAACCGTAGCGACCGGCGCACGGCGCGGTCGTCCAAAGATGGGGCCACGACCCGATGGCGTCACGGACCAGGCCGCGGCAACCTGAAGGCATGAACGAACCGGTCAGAAACCACACGGCCTCGCCGCCCGCGACGGAGCCGGCGTGACCCGCGTCGGCCGCACCGTCGCCTGGATCGTCGTCGCCCTGCTCGTCGTCACCCTCGTCGGCACGCTGATCCTCGAAGGTGTCGCGTGATCCGGCAGCGGCTCCAGGCTCGAGAGCCCGCGCGCGACGGAGCAACGGCGAATCCCATCCACGTCGACCTGTACCCGGCATCGCTTCGGTGCTCGACGTGCGGCTATGGAATCGCGCGAGCGACCTCGCCTGGACCGTGCCCGATGTGCCGGACCGACGCCTGGGAAGGCTCTCAGCCGCTGAGGCTTCCTCGAGCACGCGACAGCGTGACAGGGTGATCTCGGAGAGGGGCGACGACGAACCTTGAACTCGTCGTGTATTCGCTCCCAGATCGCGGTTCATCGGGCGTGTAGGTGTAGATGCCATCGCCGGACGTCTGCCACCGGCCGCCGAGTTGCTCGGCGAACCAATCGTTCCGCCGCCCGTCGGGATCCAACGGACACTCCTCTTCCTGACTCGCCTCCATCGCGCGCAGCAATCGATCTCACCACCTGTCTTGGGAACCTGGGACGTCCGACCACCTGGACGCCGAGACCTTCGTGTTCTGATCTTGTGCCCATCGAGAGCTGCGCACTTACGGCCATCGTCCAGACGGCCCCCCGCCGATGGTCGCGGATCACCCACACAGCTCGAGGAACTGCGGCTTTCGTCCATCGTGGCGGCCGCGGATGCGCGTTGGGGCCTGTTGCGGAACGCTGAAGAGGACGAAAGGAAGCAGCTATGCATCATGCACAGCGCAGGGTTCTCCTCGTCGCTCTCGGCGCGCTCCTGCTGACGATGGCCGTCACCGCGACGGCGACTGCGGCAGTGTTCCCGCCAGCGATCCAGACCACCCAGTACGTCTGGGCACAACCGCCTGCTTGGGTGGGCGTGGTCCCGGCCGTGCCCTCGGTGCCACAGTCGACGGACTACGTGTGGGGGCAGCCCCCGAGCTGGATTCCGATCGCGGGCTAGAACCAGATCATCGACGTGTTCGCCGGCGCTGTCGGCAGCGAGGGATCCCTTGGCGGTGATCTCATTTTTCGACAGCGAAGAGGCTGCGGCCGCCGCCGAGCAGCGGTTCGAAGAGATGGGTGACGAGATTCCCGAAAGCGTGCGCGGAAAGCGCATCAGCCTCGAGACCTTCGAAGTCGCCTTCGACGTAGAAACCGTCAGATAACCCGGAGCGAGCGCCGGCACGCAGAGGAGCGTGGCGCGTTCGCAGCCGGCGCCGCCTCGCTCGTCTCGAAGGCAGGTTCAGGGCGCCGGGGTGAGCCCGTGGCGGCGCATCACGGCCGCGACCGCGGCGAGGTCGGGTGGGCCACCGCCCGCGGCGTTGAGAACGGCCGCGACCTCACGAAAGTAGTCGGGCCCAAGGATGCCGGGGGTGACGATCGCGAGCGCCTTCGCGTCGGTCTCGCCGCCATTGGCGAACTGGTGGACGGCGCCGCGGGCGATGCAGAGCACCTCGCCGGGGCCGACATCGGTCGCGGTGCCCTCGATCGTCCAGGTGAGAACGCCTTCGACCCCGTAGATCGTCTCCTCGTAGCCGTCGTGGCTGTGCGCAGCAGCGACCTTCGAGCCGGCGGGAACCTCGAACTCGAAGACCGCGACCGATCCTCCCGACTGGCCGCCCTCGACCAGGAACCGAATCGCCATCTGCCCGATCCGGATCTCTTCGCTGCTCGTCGCCGACATGGTTCTCCTCCTCACGCAGCTGGTAAAGTGGCTTGACGATATATGCCCAGGACCACTTCGTCAAGTGACTTGATCAACTCCAGGACGGCGGGGCCGCCCGGGCCGCCGCTGATCGGTGCGCTCCTCCGCCTGCCCTGGGAGAAGGTGCAGCGGCACATGCTCGAACGCCTCCACGAACGCGGCTTCGCCGACTTCGACCCGGCCTACCTGACCGTCTTCCAGTACCCCGGCCCCCAGGGCGAACGACCCTCAGAACTTGCAGCCCGTCTGCGGATCAGCAAACAGGCGCTCAACCACCTCCTGGGCCAACTCGAGCGCCTCGGCTACCTCACGCGCGAGCCCGACCCCGACGACCTGCGCTCGAAACGCGTCGCCCTCACCGCGCGCGGCAGCTCCGCAGTCCGCGTGATCCGCCAGGCCGTCGCCGAGATCGAGACAACCTGGGCCGAAGAGCTCGGCCCCAAGCAATTCGCCCAACTCCGCAGCCTCCTCCTCGACCTCAACCAGCCGATCGCGTAGGCAGCCATCTCGGCCGCGAGGCGTCTGCTCCGTTCGTGACGTTCTCGTAACGACGCGCTTCTACGTTTGCACGGATGACACGGGGAACACCGAACGGGAGGATGGCCGCCGTGCTGGATCGTTCGAGCCGGCTGGCCCCGTTGACCGGCACCGTGTTCGCGGTGTTGGCAGTGGCTGCGTTTGCGAGCGCGTCGGGAGCACCGAGCGCGACTGCAAGCGGTGCACACGTGATCGCTTTCTACGAGGAACACGGTTCCAGCGCGCAGACGTCCGACTACCTGTGGACGCTCGCGTTCGCGTTCTTCCTGCTGTTCGCCGGCTCGCTTCGCAACTACCTGCGTCGCACACCATCTGCAAAGGCACTGAGCTCGGTCGTGCTGGCCGGGGCCGCCGCACTGACGGTTGCCGCGACCGTCTATTTCGGCTTCGACTATGCGCTCGCCACCGTCCCCAGCCATCTCGACCCGGCGGCAGCCCAGGCGCTGAATGTTCTCGCTCTGAAGCTCTTCCTTCCTGTGTCGGCCGCCGGCCTGGTGTTCGGGATCGCGAGCGGCCTGGCAATCCTGCGTGGAGGAGAGTTGCCCGCATGGCTCGGCTGGGCGGCGATCGCGATCGGGATCGTTACAGCGACTCCGGCCGGGCTCGTCGGCCTCGCCGGGTTCATCCTCTGGACCGCGACCGTGAGTGTCCTCGTCTGGAGGCGCACCGCCACTGAGTAGGCGGTCGGCCCGCGGAGGGCTGGTACGGTGCCTGCGCTCGTGGTTCGGCCCCTCCCAGCTCTGCTCGCGGCATGCGCCGCAGCCCTCGTTGTCTTCGTCCCGGCCGGCTCGCCCGCCGCCACGGTCGGCGACTGCACCCCGGGTGCCGCCTTCCGCCCGGCGAACGCCGCGTTCGCAGACCAGGTGGTCCAGCTCGTCAACCAGCACCGCGCGACGCTCGGCCTGCACGCGCTGAAGGTGTCTCCGTCGCTCTCTGCCTCCGCCGTCTGGAAGGCACGCCATATGGCGACCTACGGCTACATGGCACATGACGATCCGGCTCCGCCCGTCGCACGAACCGCCGCCGACCGCATCACCGCCTGCGGCTACCGCGGCGGCTGGGGCGAGAACATCGCCGCCGGCTTCCCGACGCCCGCCGCCGTGCTCGCCGCCTGGCTGCAGTCGCCCGGACACCGCGCGAACATCGAGAACCCCGCGTACGTCGTCACCGGCGCCGGTGCCTCCGTGACCGCCAACGGAGTGACGGTGTGGGCACAGGACTTCGGCCTGACGGACGACTCCGGCTCGAGCGCACCCAAGACATCACCGCCCGCGCAGAACAAGCTCGTCCTGCAGAAGGTGCACGTGACCCAGCACGCGGGCCGCCTCGTTCTGCGCGCGCATGCGGTGCTCACTCCCTCGCTGCAGCCGCTGCGGAAAGGAAGCACAGGCTGCGGCGCCTCTGCCGGGAACCGGAAGCTGCACGTGCTGGTACGCCGGTTCGCGGCGGGAGCGGTGACCTGCGTCTGGCGCGTCCCGGCCGCTTCACCGCCGATCAAGGCAACGGTGTTCGTGAGCGCGAAGACGGCCGGCTCGGCGCATGCCACGGTCGCCGTCGATCCGCGGTAGCGGTCTCGTCGCGATCACAGCCGGCTCTCGTTCGCGCCCCTTCTGCAGGGCGCGAACGAGAGCGAGGCAGCTGCGTTCAGGCGGCCTCGAGCGCGAGCTCGGCCTCGACCGGCTCGACGGCCGCGACGGTGACCGACCGCGACTCCGTCAGCACCGCCGCGAGCACAGCGCCGGCCGCCGCGATCGCGGCGAGCGCGTAGAACGCGACCTGGAAGCCGTGGGTTAGCGCCGCACCGCTCAGCTCGGACGCTGCGGAATGCGAGTCGACGTAGCGGGCGGTGAACGTCGTTGCGATCGTCGTGGCGGCGGCGACGCCGATCGCCCCGCCGATCTGCTGGCTCGTGTTGATCAGGCCCGACGCGACGCCCGCGTCGGACTGGTCGGTGCCCGTCAGCGCGCCGATCGACATCGACACGAACGCGAGCGCGAGCCCGATCCCGCTCAGCATGAACGCCGGGAACAGATCCCAGAAGTAGTGGCCCTGAACCGGCAGCTGCGCGTACAGCACGAGCCCGCCCGCCGACAGCGCGAGGCCGCCGGTGAGCACGGGACGCACGCCGACCCGCGTCGTCAACGCCTGGGCGATCCCCGAGAAGGCGATGATCGAGAGGGTCAGTGCAACGTAGGCGACGCCGGTCTTGAGCGCGGAGTAGTGCAGCACCTGCTGCATGTACAGGGTGAGCAGGAAGAACTGCGAGAACACCGCCGCGGCGAGCAGCAGCCCGCTGACGTTCGACGCGGTCAGCGTCCTGAGGCGGAAGATCCGCAGCGGCAGGAGCGGCGCCTTCGAGCGCAGCTCGATCACCACGAACGACACGATCAGTGCAGCCGAGGCCGCGAGCAGCCCGATCGTCTCGGGGTTGATCCACCCGTGCTGGGCCGCCCGGGTCATGGCGTAGACCAGCAACATCAGGCCGCTCGTGATCGAGGCAGCGCCGGCGGTGTCGAAGTGCCGGTGGTCGAGGTCGGCGCGGCTCTCACGCAGCACGAACGGAACCGCTGCGAGGACGGCCAGGCCGGCGGGGACGTTGATGAAGAAGATCCAGGACCAGCTGAAGGCACTCGTCAGCGCGCCTCCGAGCAGCACGCCGGCTGCGCCGCCGCTGCCCGACGCGGCGCCCCAGATGCCGAGCGCGAGGTTGCGCTCGCGGCCCTCCGCGAACGTCGTGGTCAGGATCGAGAGGGCGGCCGGAGACAGCATCGCCGCGCCGAGCCCCTGGAGCGAACGGAAGGCGATCAACGAGCCCTCCGACCAGGCGAGCCCGTCGAGCAGCGAGCTGACGGTGAAGAGAACGAGGCCTGCGACGAAGAGCCGGCGGCGCCCCAGCAGGTCGGCGAGCCGGCCGCCGAGCAGGAGCACGCCGCCGAAGAAGATCGCGTAGGCGGTGATCACCCACTGCAGGCTCTCCTGGCTGAAGTTCAGGTCGGTCTTGATCGACGGCAGGGCGACATTGACGATCGCGACGTCGAGCACGACCATGAACTGGGCGGCGACCACCACCGCGAGGGCGAACCAGCGTTTCCGGGAATCGAGCGAGGTCATTAGCGGCTCCAATCGTTTGTTCAATACACGATGAAGCCTAACAACGATGCAACGCGCTACGCTTATTCCCCGATGACGGTGCCGGTCTCCGAGCCGAAACAGCCCGACGCGATGCCGGCGGAGCTGCGGGCCTGCACGCCGTTCCTGCTGGCCCGCGTCGGCTACGCGATCAAGCTGAGCGCGATCGAGGCGTTCGAGCGCGCGGGCTTCAGTCTCTACCAGTACAGCGTGCTGGCCGTGCTCGGCGAGGGGACGAAGGCCACGCAGGCGACGATCGCCGACACGTTGAAGCTCGACCGTGGCCAGCTCGTCGGCGTCCTCGACGGGCTCGAGCACGCAGGCCTGATCGAGCGGCGCCGCGACCAGATCGACCGCCGCCGGCACACGGTCAGCCTGACGCCGGCGGGCAACAAGGAAATCGCGAAGATGCGGGTGATCGTCAAGCAGATCGAGGATCAGTTCCTCGAGCCGCTCGACGCCGAGGAACGTGCCGGGCTGCACGATGCCCTTCTGCGCGTCGCCGCGAACCACGATTCGCGGTTCCAGCACCCCTAGGAACAGGTACCTGGTACCGGAGGTACCAGGTACCCAACGTGCGCACCTCGCGGTCGCGCGAGTCATCTAGGGTCAACCCGATGCGGGCAGAGGGGATCCGCGATGCGCTGAGGGAGCGCAACCTCCGGTTTCTCGTCGCCTCGGGGACGGTCTCCGCGCTCGGCAGCGGCATGGCGCAGGTCGCGCTCGCCTTCGCCGTGCTCCGGATCGGCGGCGCGACCGAGCTCGGCTACGTGATCGTCGCGCGGGAGATCCCGACCGTCGTCTTCCTGCTGATCGGCGGCGTCTGGGCCGACCGGATCTCGCGCAAGCTGCTCCTCGTCTCGGGCGACTTCGCCATGGGCGCCGCGCAGGCCGTCACCGCCCTGCTCTTCCTCACGCATCGCGCGACGATCTGGCAGGTCGCGGCGCTCCAGGTCGTCTTCGGCCTCGCGAGCGCGTTCACCCGGCCGGCCTCGACCGGTTTGATCGCCGAGGCGGTCAGCCGTTCCCACCTGCAGCAGGCGAACGCGCTGTACGACCTGAGCCGCTCGACGAGCCGCGTCGCGGGGCCTGCGATCGGCGCCGTGATCGTCGTCGCGACCAACCCCGGCTGGGCGCTCGCAGTCGACGCCGCCTCCTTCATCGCCTCGGCCCTGCTGCGGCTGCAGATGCAGATTCGCGGCACGGCCCGGCCCGAACGCACGCGGATCCTGCACGAGCTGCGCGAAGGATGGGGCGAGTTCTGCGCCCGCACCTGGTGCTGGGTGATGGTGGCGAGCTTCGGCTTCTTCCAGCTCACGCTCTTCCCGGCGATGCTGGTGCTCGGCCCCGTCGTCGCGAAGACCGAGCTCGGGGGCGCCGGCGCCTGGGGGGCGATCCTCGCCTGTCAGAGCGTCGGAGCGGTCATCGGCGGTGTCTTCGCGCTGCGCCTCAGACCGGCCCGCCCGCTGCTCGCTGCGACGCTCCTGATGATGCCGACTGCGGGCTTCATCGCCATGCTCGGCGCGGCGGCGCCGACGGTCGTCCTCTGCGTCGTCGGCTTCGCGGCCTCGGTCGGCATCACCTGCGGCGACATCATCTGGATCACGACGTTCCAGCAGAACATCCCCGACCACCTGATGTCGCGGCTCAGTTCCTTCGACTGGTTCGGGTCGATCGCCCTGAACCCGATCGGCTACATCCTCGTCGGCCCGCTGTCCGGCAGGATCGGAGTCCCGGAGACGCTCTACCTCGCCGCGGCGCTCAACGCCGCAGTCACGTTCGTCGTCGCGGCGACACCGAGCATCCGCGGGCTCACGGCCACGCGCGCGCAGCCGGCGGCCGCGTAGGAGACGGCCGGGGTGCTCGCGAGCGCCTTGCACGGCCGTGACCGGTGAGGCACGCTTGAGCGGATGAAGCTGTCGCAGAACGCCCGTGAGCTGATCGAATCCGGCTCGCTCGCCCACCTCGTCACCCTCAACTCCGACGGCTCACCACAGGTGAGCTGCATCTGGGTCGGGCTCGAAGCGGACGAGCTCGTCTCGGGGCACCTGAACCCGGATCAGCGGAAGCTGCGGAACATCGCCCGCGACCCGCGCGTCTCGCTGTCGATCGAGGGCACCGAGATCCAGCCGCCCGGTCTCAAGCAGTACCTGATCCTCCACGGACGGGCACGGATCGAGGAAGGCGGAGCGGCGGAACTGCTGCAGCGGCTCGCCCAGGTCTATCTCGGGCCCGACGTCAGGTTCCCGCCGATGGCCGACCCGCCGGCCGGCTGCGTGCTGCACATCACGGTCGAGCGGATCGGCGGCGTCGGCCCGTGGGCCGCGTAGCCCCGGGTCGAATCGCCTAAGCTCCCCGCGGGGCCTCGAGCCCGTCCTGTGCAACCGAGACCGCCTGGTGAGACGGCCGTGAGAAGAATGTGGACAGCACTGGCGCTCGCCGTCGTCTGGGCGGGGCTCGCCCTCGGGCTACAGGCGATCACGACCCGCGTCGTCGACTGGTACTACATGACCGACGAGCTGCTCTACGAGCGCCTCGCGTTGTCGATCGCCCGCACCGGTTCGCCGTTGCCCTACCTCCACGGGCGGCTCGTCCCGGTCGTCGATCAGCTCTATCCCCTGCTGATCGCACCCGCGTACCGGCACGGCCTCGTGCCGCACGACCTCGAGCGGGCCCACGCGATCAACGCCTGGGTGATGAGCTCCGCGGCGATCCCCGCCTTCCTGCTCGCACGCCGGGTGACCCGCACGCAATGGATCGCCTACCTGGTGGCGCTGCTCACCGTGTTCGTGCCGTGGATCGTCTACTCGTCGTTCCTCCTGACCGAGGTCGCGGCATATCCGGCGTTCCTGTGGGCGATGCTCGCGCTGCAGGCGGCGACCGCGCGCCCGTCGCACCGGAACGACGTGCTGGCTCTGCTCGGGATCGCGCTCGCAGTGCTGGCGCGCACGCAGTTCGTGACACTGCTGATCGTCGCCCCGGTGGTCCTCGTCCTGCACGACCGCCGTGCTGTGCTCGGCCGTCACCGGGTCCTCGCGTGGGCCTACGCGGTGCTCGCCGCTCTCGCGGTCGCGCTCATCGCCACGGGGCACATCGGGAGCACGCTCGGCGTCTACGGCGAGACGGTGCACGGGCATCTCGTGCCCGGCGGGATCGGACGCGCGGTCCTCGACCATGTCGCGGTGCTCGCGCTCGGGCTCGCGATCCTGCCGTTCATCATCGCCGCGGCATGGCTGGTCGCAACCCTCATCCGGCCGCATGCGATCGACGAGCTCTACGCGTTCGCCGCGATCACCCTCGTGACGACGCTGGTCGTCGTGCTGGAAGGGGCGCTCTTCGACGTTCGCAACGGCTACGGCACCGTCGTCGTGCGTGACCGCTATCTCTTCTACGCCGTCCCGCTGCTCCTGATCGCGTTCTTCTGCGCGCTCGGCGACCAGCGCCGGCTCCGCTGGTCGCTCGTCGCGCCCGCAGCGATCGTCGCGGCCGGCTTCGCCGTGATGCCGGTCCCCGACTACGGACGGCTCGATGTCGGCTCGCCCGTCGCCGTCGTCATCGTCTACCTCCGGAACGAGCTGCACTCGGTCACCGAGACGAGGATCTTCCTCGCAGCCGCTGCGGGGGTGCTGACACTGCTCTACGTCGAGGGGACGATCCTGCTCCGCCGCCGCTATGTCGCCGCCGTGCTGGTGACGTTCACGGTGGTGGCGCTCCCGGTCGAGACCCAGTACGCGTTCCGCCAGCTGCTCGACCACAACGGCACCGCGGGCCGTCCGGTCACCGTGGCGCAGGGCGAGGTGTTCGACTGGATCGACCGCACCGTCGGGACCAACGCGTCCGTGACCATGGTCCCGTATCCGACCCTCCAGACCGACACGGGCGCGAGCATCGCCTTCTGGTGGGACCTCGAGTTCTGGAACAAGGCGGTCGTCCGGGATGCTCACTATCCCGGCCAGTTCATCGGTACGCCCAGCACGTTCCCGAAGCTCTATCCCCACTTCGACGCTCGGACCGGTCGCGCGAACATGTCGCCCACCCGGTACGTGGCGGAGAACGCAAAGGAGACCCGGTTTCGGGTGTCCGGCAAGGGCGTCACCGTCACGCGCGACACGCTCCTGATCGACGCCGAGCGGCCCTGGCGGACCGACTGGCTGACGTTCGGGCTCTACGAGGACGGCTGGACGAGCGGGCGCGCGCCGGCGCGCATCCGTGTCTTTGCGTACCCACAGCAAAGGGGAGCGGTCATGCGCTACCTGGCGGTGGGAGCCCTGGCTCCGTTCGCGCCGACGCCGGTGCCCCGCGCGCCGTTCGAGGTCGTGTCGAACGCCGACGAGTGGAAAGGCGTGGCCAACGGCACCGACCGGGTCGAGCGCTCGGTCTCGGTCTGCGTCCCGGCGGGCGGATTCGCCGACGTCCGCGTCGACACCTACGGACGCTCCTACAACGTGTACGCCGACGGCCGCAGCCGGAAGGCAGGTGTGCTCCTCACCGAGATCGCACTCGCCGACGAGGTCGGGCCTCCTTGCACTTTGAAAGGAGCACACGCCTCCTGATCCGCGCATTGCGCTTCTGGCAGAAATGCTCGACAATCGGCGGTCTGCGGCGACCCACAATCGAGAAAGGAAGGACGTCACGATGCGCCGTCGATTGGTTCCCGCTCTCTGGATCGCCGCAGTTCTCGCCGTCTGCTGTAGCGGCGCCGCCGCGCTCGCCGCGGTGGACACCTCGACATCTCACCTGGCCGGCACCTGGAAGGGGAAATACAGCGGCG
This sequence comes from uncultured Thermoleophilia bacterium, assembly GCA_963828655.1. GTDB lineage: Bacteria > Actinomycetota > Thermoleophilia > Gaiellales > Gaiellaceae > PALSA-600. The sequence goes on from CAWHFK010000007.1 coordinate 84,851, forward strand.
CCTTCTCGGGCACGTTCACGCTCACGTGGACGCAGACGGGGTCGAAACTGAGTGGATCGATCACGCTCTCGAGCCCGAAGGGGAAGTACGGCATCACCGGCAACCTGACGCGCAAGGGCATCAAGTTTGGAGCCGTCGCCGTCGGAGCGACCTACACGGGCACCGTGTCGGGCACGTCGATGTCAGGCCACTGGAACAGCCCGCAGGGCGGCGGGCCCTGGAGTGCTCACCAGGTGGTTCGGAAGCAGTAGCCCTCCACCTGCGCGCGAACCGACCGGAGCTAGAGGTCGCGCCCGTAGATCACGTGTTCGCCGATCGGTTCGAAGCCGAGCCTGCGGTTGATCGCCCGCATCGCGGCGTTCTCCTCCGCGTTCGAGGTCGTGACGCGCGTCACCCCGCGCGCAGCAGCGGCGCGCAGGGCAGATCGCTTCGCGGCGGTCGCGAGCCCGCGGCCGCGCTGGTCACGCTGGGTGCCCGTGAAGCCGTGCCGCGCCTGCTCGCCCACGATATTGATGAACGCGAACGCCGCGACCCGGCCGCCGTCTTCGAGCACGACGGTGCTCGCGTCGAGATCGAGATCCGGGTCGCTCCACTCGCGCACGAACTCGTCCAGCTGGATGTTGTCGTTCGGGACAGGCGTCGGCTCGTCGAGCGCCGCCGCAGCCACCGCCTCGTAGACAGCCTCCGGCTGCAGCTCCCTCATCGCCACACAACGGAACCCCGGCGGCAGCGACGGCTCCGGCACCTCCCGCGGATCGAGCGCGATCAACGGGCCGCTCAGAAGCCGCTGCCAGCCGCGGGCGAGCGCCCACCGCTCGCCCTCCTCGCTGAAACGAATGAACGACGTGGCCTTCGTCGCCCCCACCCCACGCAGATGCTCGAGCAGCCGCCTCCCCAGCTCCTCCCCGATCCCCCGGCACCGCCACACCGCCCCCACCGTAAGCGACACCCACGCAGCACCCTCCGTCGTCGTCCAACTGTTCAGCCCCGCAACACCGCTGGCGACCACAACACCATCAAGCTCCACGACCAACTCGAGGATCCGAGCCCGCTCCGGCCGCGTCGCACGCGCATGCAAAAGCCCAGCAGACGAGACAACACGCGAGTCATCCGCAGCACGCAAAAGCCCCGCGACCACCTCGAGATCGCCAGCCTCCCACGGACGGATCACCACCCCGGTCTGCATCCCCGTGAACTTATCCCCTTCGCGCACGGTCTGACTCCTCAGTGGCGGAGCCGGGCGGCTCGAAGAATTGGTACCTGGTACCTCGAGAGGTACCAGGTACCTGATCGGCGGGACATCAGAGGACGTGGCCCAGCCTACGAACCGAGGAAGCGCAGAACGGCGAGCACGCGCCGGTGGTCCTCCGGCGCGGCGGGCAGCCGCAGCTTCGTGAAGATGCTCGTCACATGCTTCTCGACGGCCCGGGGCGAGATGAAGAGACGCTGCCCGATCGCCTGATTCGAGCGCCCCTCGGCCATCAGCTCGAGCACCTCGCGCTCTCTGGGCGAGAGGCTCGCGACCGGATCGTCGCCGCGGTTTCGCCCGACGAGCTCGGAGACGACGAGCGGGTCGAGCGCCGAGCCGCCCTCGGCGACCCGTTGGACGGCGGCGGTGAACTCCTCCACGTCGGTCACCCGGTCCTTCAGCAGGTAGCCGAGGCCCTCCGCGCTGTCGGCGAGCAGCTCGACGGCGTAGGTGTGCGCCACGTGCTGTGAGAGGACGAGCACGCCGGTGTCGGGATGCTTCGCGCGGATCTCGCGGGCGGCCTGGATCCCCTCGTCCGTCTGGCTCGGCGGCATGCGGATGTCGACGATCGCGACGTCGGGGTGGTAACTGCGCACCTTGAGCAGCAGCTCGTCCGCGTTCCCGGCCTGGCCGACGACCTCGATCTCCGCCTCCTCGAGCAGCCGCGTCAGCCCCTCGCGCAGCAGCGTCGAGTCGTCGGCGATCACCGCCGAGAGCCCGCGCCCGTGCGCGCGGGCGCGGCGGAGCGGCGGGAACTCGGCCGGGAGATCGTCGGCGAGGAGCTGGAAGATCAGCTCCGGCTCACGCAGGCCTCGGAACGCGAACGTCCCGAGCTCCCTGGCGGGAACGCCGACACCGGCCGCCGCCTCCTGCGACGCCAGGATCTGGCCGCCGTGGGCGGCCTGGCAGATCCGCGAGGCCCGGTGGACGTCGAGGCCGACGAAGCCGTCGCCTGCCCGCTCCGCCTCGCCGCAGTGCAGGCCGATCCTCACCCGGACGCGCTCCTGCGCCGGCCAGGTGTTCGCCAGGAACGTGCGCTGGATCTCGAGCGCGGCCGCCGCGGCTGGGCCTGCAGCGTCGAAGACGCCGAACAGCTCGTCGCCGCGACAGTCGACCTCGCGGCCGCCGTTGCGCCCGATCGCGGCACGTTGCAGCCCGCGCGCCTCGGCGAGGACCGGGCCGTAGCCGGCGCCGAGCCGGTCGGCGAGCCCGCTCGAGTCCTCGAGGTCGCTGAAGAAGAAGGTGAGCGTCACGCGTTCCCGCCGACCGTCGTGAGCCACCCCGATCGAACCGGCAGCGCCGCCCGCACGAGTGTGCCGCGGCCCGGTGCGCTCTCGACCTGCAGGTCGCCGTCGAGCGCCTCGACGCGGTCGCGAAGGCCGCGCAGCCCGGAGCCGCGGTCCGCGTCGGCGCCCCCCACGCCGTTGTCGGAGATCTCGACCGCCACCGCCCGGCCCTCGGAGCACTCGACACGCACCTGGGCCGAGTCGGCGTGGGCGTGCTTGACGACGTTCGCGAGGGACTCGGAGACGGTGTAGTACACGGCGGTCTCGAGCGGCTTCGGCAGGCGCTCGCCCAGGTCGACGTCGAGCGCGACAGTGACCGGTGCGCGCGCCGCGAGCACCTCGAGCGCCGCCTCGAGACCGCGCTCGGTGAGGACGGCCGGGTGAATCCCCTGCGCGAGCTCGCGCAGCTCGTTGAGCGCCTGCGCGAGCTCGCCCGCGAAGTCCTCGAGCAGCTCCTCGGCCTCCGCCGGGGAGGTGCGCAGCTTGGCGTGCGCGACTCGCAGCCCGAGTGAGAGCGCGACCAGGCGCTGCTGCGCGCCGTCGTGCAGGTTGCGCTCGATCCGCCGGCGCTCGGTGTCGCTCGCCTCGACGATGCGCAGGCGCGACGCAGCCAGCTCGTCGCGCGCCTGCGCGCTCGCGACGGCCAGGCCCACCAGCTCCGCGAACGCCTGCAGCCGGCGCTCCGTCTCGAGCGGGAGCGTCTCGTCCTGGCGGAGCGCGACGACAAGCGCGCCCCACGTCACGCCCGCGACCGTGATCGGCACGCCGACGCTGGCCCGGAACCCGAGCGCCCGCAACTCGACGACGCCCGGGCCGTCGAGCTCGTCGTAGCTCGAGCGGGCCGGCGCGCCGGTCTCCAGCACCTCGAGTGCGGAGCCCACCTCGAGCGCGTTCGTCCTGCCCACCTCGAACGGGCCCGTCGGCTCGCCGAACTTGCCGACGATCGTCGACGTCCGCGCATCCTCGAAGCGGTGGAGCACGGCGGTCCGCAGGCCCAGCAGGAGGCAGACCTCCTCCGTCACGGTCTGGAAGACCTCCTCGGGCGGAGAGTTCCCGGCCACGAGGGTCGCCACCCGGCGGAGGGCGGCCTGCTCTGCCCCGAGGCGCTGCTGCTCGGCCTCTGCGCGCCGTTGCTCGGTGAAGTCACGGGAGATCGCCACGACCTCTCCCTCGCCGCTCGGCACGATCCGCGCCTCCTTCCAGTGCGCCACTCCGGCGATCGCGAGCTCGTACTCGATCGTCGTCAGGCTGCCGGCGTCGAGTGTGCGCTCGATCGATGAGAGAACGGTCGACGCGAGCTCGTCCGGCAGGAGGTCGCGGACGTTGCGTCCGATCATCTCCTCCGGCGGGCCGAGCTGGGCCGTGTTCTCGTCCGGCCGGATGTCGAGGTACGTGCCGTCGCGGGCGACGCGGAGCATCGTGTCGGGGATCGCGTCGAGCAGCGCGCGGTTGCGCTGCTCGACGAGCTGCGTCGTATGCAGGGCACGCTCGTTGGCCAGCGCAAAGCCGGCTGCCGCGCTCACTGCGTCGAGCAGCTCCTGGCGCAGCTTCAACGAGCGGTCGTGGACGAGCACACCGACCGACTCTCCCTGATGGAGGATCGGTGTCGTGACCTGCACGTCGCCGGGGCGCGGAAGCTCGAGCGGCTCGCCGCGGCTGTCCACGTAGGCTCCCGCGCGGCGCCGGCCGAGCCGGAGTGACGGGTCGCCGAGCGCGCGCCGCAGCGCCTCCTCGAGATCGGGCGACCCGCCCGGATCGCGCAGCTCGAGCAGCAGCTCGCCGACGGCTTCCCGCGAGAGCCGTCCCTGCACGAGCGTGCCGAGGAACGCCACCGGCAGCGCAAGGGCGGCGACGAGGGCCAGCCCGAACCCGACGAGGCCGGCCTGCGACGAGAGCGGCGCGAGCACGAGCCCGAGCGCGAAGAGCAAGAGGGCGACCTCGCCGCCGACCAGCACCGGCACCAGCTGCCGCCGCGCGGCAAGAGTCGCCGCGCGGGCGCGCCGGGACAGGACGACGACGACCGCCACCGCGATCGCGACCGCGATTGCCGCCTCGAGCTCCTCGAGAGCGGTGGCCAGCGAGGATCGCGCGTCGACGAGCGCGAGGTTCGACGGATGGTCGCTGTGATACCGCGTGAGCGGATCGAAGAGGACGGCGACCGTCTGCAGGACGAGGACGTCGAGATAGGCGGCGACCACGAGCACGCGCCGGCTCGTCGAGCGGAGCCGGCCGCTCGGAAAGGCGAGAAGCGCGTGCACCAGCACCGCGAACACGAGGTTCGAGGCGAGCACGCCGGCCGTGTACGCGGCCGCGCGGTTTGCGTCGTGCAGCACGCTGATCAGCGACGCGAAGCCGACGGCGCAGAGCAGCACCCCGAAACGCGCATACGGCCGCAGCCGCAGCGCGAGCACGCCGGTGCCGACGAACGTCAGACAGACGACCGCCGTGAGCACGGCCTGGACCGCCGGATGCGGCGAGATCCTGCTGACGGAGAAGACGTACGCCGCTGCGCACGTCCCGGCCACGGCGAGCAGCAACAGCACGGGGGCCGCCAGGTGCACCATGCGCGGGCCGTCGCGCTGGTGGAGCGCCGTCGTTCCGTTCATGTCAGCAGCCGCTCGAGAGCTGCACCCGAGAGCTCGCTCTTCGCGATGAACCCGAGTGCGCCGCTCCGCTCGATCAGCGGGCCGTACGAGGAACGGTCCCGGCTCGAGACGAGCACGATCTTCAGCTCCGGGTTGCGGGCGCGGAGCCGCTCGGCGACGGCGAAGCCGTCGAGGTCGGGAAGCTGGATGTCGAGCAGGACCAGGTCAGGCGCCAGCTCGGCCGCGAGAGCGAGAGCGGAGGCCCCGTCCTCCGCCTCGCCGACCACGTCGAACCCCTCCGTGCGAAGCAGCGCGCTCGCGCAACGGCGGAAGCTCGAGTGGTCGTCGACGACAATGAGGCGGCGGGCCGGCCGCACCAGCTCGGGCAGCTCCTGCTGCTCAACGCTCACGGGGGTCGCCTTCCCGCTCCGCATCATTTGTAGTCCCAGGCCGGTGCCTCCGGCGTGCGCTCCCGCCTCGCGCCCCGCCGGCCGTCCGCCTCGGCGTTCAGCTGCGGCAGCCACTCGAGCCAGCGGGGCAGGTACCAGTTCCACTCGCCGAGCAGGCTCATCACGGCCGGCAGCAGCACGGCCCTGACGACGGTCGAGTCGATCAGGATCGCCGCCGCCAGCCCGAAGCCCATCTGCTTGATGTCGAGCGTCCGCAGCGACATGAAGATCGCGAACACGGCGACCATCACGACCGCGGCGCTCGTCACCGTCCCGGCCGTCCGCTTGATGCCCGTCGCGACCGCCTCCTGTGTCGGCATGCCCTGGTCGACGAGCTCCTTGATCCGGCTGAGGATGAACACGTGGTAGTCCATCGAGAGCCCGAACAGGATCACGAACATGAAGAGCGGCAGCCATGAGGTGATCGCCCCGTTCGAGTGGAAGCCGAGAACGCCCTGCGCGAAGCGGTGCTGGAAGACGAGCACCAGCAGCCCGTAGGCGGCGCCGACCGACAGCAGGTTGAGCAGCACCGCCTTGATCGGGATCACGATCGACCGGAACGTGACGAGCAGCAGCACGAAGCAGAGCGCGAGCACGAACACGAAGACGAACGGCGCGTGGCTCTTCATCTGCTGATTGAAGTCGTGCGTGCCCGCCGTCTCGCCGGTCACGGCCACGCGGACGCCCGAGACGTTTCCGAGACTGGCCGGGATCACCTGGTCGCGAAGCGTCTGCAGGGCCGCCACCGAGGTGCCGTTCGAACCGTTGCCCGCGAGTGAGAGCGAGACGATCTCGACGCTGCGGCTCGGATTGACCTCGGTCGAGACCGGCTCGAACATCTGGCCGCTTGCGAGCGCCCGCTGCTTCAGGTCGGCGATCGCCTTCTGCACGTGCGGCGCTGTGACGTCGTCTGCGGCGACGACGACCTCGGCCGGCGTCTGCGCTCCCGGGAACGCGCGCTGGATCGACTCGTACGTGCTGACGATCGGCAGCGACTTCGGCAGGTCGGTGAAGCTCGGGAGCTGCGTGTGGAACGCGAGCGCCGGCAGCGCAAGTGCAAGGAGCGCGCCGCCCGAGAGGACGGCCGCCAAGACCGGCCGCCGCAGCACGCGGTCGAGCACGAACCCCCAGACGCGGGAATCGCCGGTTCCCGCCCGCCGCCCGAGATACGGGATGCGACCGCGGTCGACGCGCGGCCCGAGCTTCGAGAGCAGTGCGGGCAGGATCGACAGCGAGCCGATCAGCGCCACTGCGACCATCAACATCGCACCGACGGCGATCGAGGTGAAGACCGGGTTGCCGGTGAAGAGCATGCCCGCCATCGCGATCAGCACGGTCAGGCCGGAGATGAAGACCGCGTTCCCCGACGTGCCGGCGGCCTTCAACAACGCGTCGCGGTGAGACAGGCCGCGCGCCCGCTCCTCGCGCTCCCGCCGGAGGTAGAAGAGCGAGTAGTCGACCCCGACGGCCATCCCGATCAGCAGGATCACCGACTGGGTCGCGGTGCCCGCGGCGACGACATGGCTCGCGAGCGCCGAGAGGCCGATCGTCGCGAGCACGCCCGAGAAGGCGAGGAGCACCGGCAGCCCGGCTGCGACGAGCGCCCCGAACGCGACGAACAGGATGATCAGCGTCACCGGCAGCGTCGAGTACTCGGCCCGCTGGAAGTCCTTGCTGAGCGTCTTGTTCAGCACGTGCGCCGAACTGGCGAAGCCGAACTCGGCCACCGTGAAGCCGGGATGCCGCTGCTGGGCCGCGGCGACGGCGTCGAGCACCGGCTGCACATGCTTGTCGGCCTTGTCCTCGTCCCCGCGGATCTCGAACTGGACGAGCGCCGAGTGCCGGTTCTGCGAGACCTGGCCGGCGTTGGCGGCGTCGAGCGGAGAGCGCACCCGCTGCACTTGCGGCAGGCCCCGCACCGAGCGCGCGAGGTCGGCGACGACGGCGCGGAACGCCGGGTCGCCGATGCTCTCGGTCTTCGACTGGACGAGCACGCTTTCCCCGGCGCGATCCGGGAAGCCGGCGTCGTTGAGGATCCGTTCGGCCGCCTTCGCGCCACCCGCGGCGGCATCGCTCTGCTTCATCAGCTTCGTTCCCGCGACGGCGCCGAGCGCGATCGCGGCGATGCAGAAGACGAGCCATGCCGAGACGGCCGCCTTCCAGTGGTCTGCGCTCCAGCGTCCGGCGCGCGCAGCGATGTTGAGCTTCATCTCGTCTCCTGACTCTTGGTGTTGTCCGGCCCGCCCGGTCATGCGGCTGCCTCGTACGCGGGAGCCGCGTCGGCGGGCGCCTCGTCGGCCTCGACGGCGAGCTGCGTCTTCGACTCGATGACGAGCGCGCAGACGGCGGCGGCGAGGGTCGCGACGGCTGCGAGCGCGTAGAACGCGATCGCGAAGCCGTGCGTCAGCGCAGCCGCGCTCGAGCCCGGATGGGCGTCGAGGTAACGGCTCGTGGCGGTGGCGGAGATCGTGGTCGCCGCCGCGACGCCGATCGCGCCGCCGATCTGCTGGCTCGTGTTGATGAGACCGGAGGCGATCCCCGCGTCGGCGGAGCGCACACCGGCGAGCGCGCCGATCGTCATCGGGATGAACGCGAGCGCCATCCCGACCCCGCTCAGCAGGAACGCCGGGAAGAGATCCCAGAAGTAGTGGCCGTCGACCGGCAGGCGGGCGTAGAGGACGAGCCCCGCCGCGGCGAGCAGCAGGCCGACCGGGAGCACAGGCCTCACCCCGAACCGAAGCGCGAGCAGCTGCGCGACGTTCGCGAACACGATGATCGTCAGCGTCAAGGCGACGTAGGCGACCCCGGTCTGGAGCGCCGAGTAGTGCAGCACCTGCTGCATGTAGAGCGTCAGCAGGAAGAACTGGGAGAACACCGCCCCGCCCATCAGCAGCCCGGCGATGTTCGAGCCCGTGAGCGTGCGCAGCCGGAAGATCCGCAGCGGCAGGAGCGGTGCGCTCGAGCGTGCCTCGACCACCAGGAACGCGACGATCAGCGCCCCGGACGCGGCCAGCAGGCCGATCGTCTCGGTGGTCCCCCAACCGTGCTGCACCGCGCGGGTCATCGCGTAGACGAGCAGCATCAGCCCGCCGGTGATCGAGACGGCGCCGGGCACGTCGAAGTGCCGGTGCGTCACGTCCGCGCGGCTCTCGTGCACCAACCGCGGCGCCAACACGAACACGAGGGCGCCGACCGGCACGTTGATGAAGAAGATCCAGGACCAGCTGAGGGCACTGGTAAGCGCGCCGCCGAGCAGCACGCCCGCAGCGCCGCCGCTGCCGGATACGGCTCCCCAGATGCCGAGCGCGCGGTTGCGGTCTCGTCCTTCCGCGAACGTCGTCGTCAGGATCGAGAGCGCCGCGGGCGAGAGCAGAGCCGCGCCGAGCCCCTGGAGCGCGCGGAAGGCGATCAGCGACCCCTCCGACCATGCGAGGCCGTCGAGCAGCGAGGAGACGGTGAAGATCCCGAGCCCCACCATGAAGAGGCGGCGGCGGCCAAGGAGGTCGGCCATCCGCCCGCCGAGGAGCAGCACGCCGCCGAACAGGATCGAGTAGGCGGTCACGACCCACTGCAGGCTCTCCTGGCTGAAGTCGAGGTCGGTCTTGATCGTCGGCAGCGCGACGTTCACGATCGCCACGTCGAGGACGACCATGAACTGTGCAGCGACGATCACCGCCAGGACGATCCAGCGCCGGCGGTCCTGCTCCACTGCCGGAGCAGAGCTGGCAAGAACGCTCATCTCGAACCCCTCTCTACGTCGGTTTGCATCTCTTCGAGGGTGGCTGCCGCCGGGGCCGGGCGCCGTACGGCGGCCAGGCTTTCTCGAGTGCGGCTAACCGAACTTCGGCAGGGCGTCGGTCACGCGCCCTCGCCGGGAACCAGCGCCAGCGCGATGCCGCCGAGCAGCGCGGCGCCGTGGATGTTCGCCGCGATCGCAAGCACGATGCCGGTGGCGAGGACGCCGACGGCGGCGTACCGCTGAGCCGTCTCACGGCGCTCCCGGCGGCGCATCACCAGAGCGGCCGCCGCGGCGGCGAGGCCGACGGCGGGCAGAGCAAGCTCAGCGGACAGCGTGCCGATCAGCGCGCAGCACCAGAGCAGCAGCACCGGCACGGTGTATCCCGGCAGACGACGGTCGGTGCGCCGGCAAGCGACGGCGAGCGCCCCGGCGAGGCCGCAGACCGCGACCGAGTTGCCGCCGCCGAGGGGCTGCCACGAATAGCCGACGAGCTCGCTCAGCAGGCCGACGCCGACGTACTGAACGAGCCAGCGGGGCCACGAGAGAACCTGCTCGGCGGCCGCTCCGATCAGGGCAAGAAACGCAAGGTTGGATGCCGCGCCGAGCACGCCTCCGTCCTGGACGAGGAGCGCGGTCCCGATCCGCCACGGCTCGCCGTGCAGCTCCGCGTGCATTCGCTCGAACCGGCCGAGGAGGCCTCGGTCGGCCGCCTGGGCGAGCGCCGTTGCCAGGGTCAGCGCGGTAACGGCGACGGTCAGGACCGGAGCCTTGTGCAGCCCCGCCCGCGTCCGCCTCATCCGTCGTGCCGGAAAGCGGCGACACCCCACTCCGGCCGCGGCCCCACCGGCCGGTCCTGTCGGCGGCTGTAGGCGTACGGATGGTGGAAGGCGTCGAGCGCGTCGCACGCGTCGACGGCGATCCGGAACAGATCGCCCGTCCGCGCGTCCGCGACGGTGACGAAGACCGTGTCCGTGCGCGAGTTCCAGAGCAGGGCGACGTCGAAGCCGTCGCCGGTTCGATGGTCGAGCTCGTGCAGCTCGGGATCGGTGACGTCCGTGTTCATGGAGCAAGGCTGCCACGCCGCCCAGCGGCCGCCAATGGAGCGGGCCGACCTTTCAGGGTGCGGCCGCCCGTACTCCTGGAGTCGTAACGGCTACCCCGAACCAGGTTCAGTGTGGACCCAGGGGCCGAACCAGATTCGCTTTGTGAATCTGGTTCGCGAGTTTCTCGGGAGGCACCGACTACGCCGAGTCTCCGGTGCGGTTCGTTGCACTTGCGCAGACGAAGGCAGCGCAGCAGGCGGCGGCGACGAGCGCGATGCCCGCTGCTGCATCCCAGAGCCGTCCCGGTGAGGTCACCGTGAAGCTCAGACCCGGCCGCAGGTAGAGCGCGGCCGGCACGGCAAGGGCGACAAGCGCGAGAGCGGCGGCGATGAGCCGGCCGGGGATCCCGCGCTCGAGCGGCCCTCGTGCGAGCAGTGCCGCGCCCGCGGCCCAGGCGGTCGCGATGCAGAAGCCGCCACCCACGTCGGACGGAAAGTGCCACGCGTAGAAGACGAGTGTCGCCCCCATCACGGCCGCATAGAGAGCAGCCGCCACGGCAGCGACCACCTTGCGCCCTGCGGGGGTGACGAGGACGAACGAGAGACCGAGCGCAAGCGCCACCGTCGAGTGGCCGCTCGGGAATCCGCCCGCCAGATCAACGGGAACCCCTTGCCGGTGGGGCAGGCGACTCTTCAGCAGCTCGGTCGTCACGAACGACCCGGCCAGGGTCACTGCGACGGCGGCGGCCAGGTCGAACCGCCGTCGGAAAAGCGGCAGCCCCACGAGCAACCCTCCGACGAGGACGAACGACACGATCGAGACGGCGTTGAGCACCGCGTCGCTCGACCTGGCCGCTTGCGTGCTCAGAGCAAGCCCGCTCTGCACCGCGTTGAGGTCGAAGTGCCGGCCGAACGTCGTCCTCGTGTCGAGCAGGCGGAACACGACGGCTCCTCCGGCGGCGGCCACGCTCAGGCCGGTCAGTGAGAGGCGGACATTCCGTAGGGCCTGCCTCCCGCGCGGCCCTACAGAATGCCCAGAGAATGGCAGCGAGCACTTCCCCCACAGAGTGCGCGCCATCCCGATCATGGTTTACCTCGCGCCGACGGCTCGCACACCAGACTGACGGCGGGCACAACTGATCCAAAGGGCCAGTAGCCGACCGAAACCGGCGGGCGCATTCTGAACACGTGCGTTGGAACGAGCAGATCGGCAACGAGCCCGAGCGCCGGCGGGGAGGCACCGTGATCTGTGTCGAGTGCGGCTGCTCGAGCGGGTACCGGTGGCACGGCTGGCAGGCGCACCGGGTCGACGACCCCGAGAGCGACGAGCTGCCCGAGCTCGGCTTCTATTGCCCCGTCTGCGCATTTCAGGAGTTCGGCGGACGAGAGCCGTTCAGCGAACGCCGTTCTCTATGAGGCGCCTGGACAGCTCCTGCTGCCAGTAGACGATCGCGAGCCGATTGGCCTCGAGCGCGGCCCGGTCGGTGGGGCCTCTGCGAAGCGTCTGCCGCTCATGGACGAGCGAGGCGAGAACAGCGCGGACCCGCTCCGTCGCGTCCCCCCGCCCGGCGGGATCCGGCGACGCCTCTACGAGCGCCACAGAATCGCCAGGAAGGCGGCAGCGAGCGACGTGGCGGAACCGAGAACGGTGGCCAGAGCGAGACGCGATGTCATAGGTTCAGCATGCGCCCGCTTGTACCAACTGTCACCTGGACGAACCGGGGGCAATTCGGCTAGGTGTTTCGACGCGGGAGGCCGACCCCGCTAGGCGGCGGAGGCCACCCCGCCCCGCTCCTGCTCGCGCTCGTTCGGCAGGAGACCGTTCAGCTGAGCCCAGCGGCTCGCCTCCGTGCGATTGGCGACGTCGAGCTTGCGGTAGATGTTCGAGAGGTGGAACTTCACCGTCTGCTCGGTGACCCAGAGCATGTGCGCCAGCTGCGAGTTCGAGTGCCCTTCGGCGACCAGCCGGAGAATCTCCAGCTCCCGCCGGGTCAGGTGGTGCTCGGGTAGATCGGGCTCCGGCGCCCTCGGGGGCCGCAGCAGCGACTCGTGCTGGCTCGCTGCGATGTAGATCGACCGCTCGAAGGCCTGGCGAATGGCCGAGGCGAAATCACCCTCCTCCGCGGTCCTGATGCAGTAGACCGATGCGCCCGCGGCGAACGCGGCCTCGATCGCCTCCACTTCCGCGCTGTCCGCAACGACCACGCACTTCAGGTCGGCGTGGCTCTGCCGTGCCTTGCGGACGACCGCCACCTGCTCCGTGCTCGCGGCGTTGATGCCGGCGATGAAGACGTCCGGCGCGTGCGCGCCGATCAGCTCCAGCGCCTCGTCTCCGTCGGTCGCTCTCCCAACGACGACAAACCCGACGTTCCCCAGCAATCTGTCCAGGGCATCCAGCCAGAGCGGATGCCTGTCCAGGATCACAGCTGACCGCTTGTGCTCTCCCCCCATCGAAAGGGCCGCCTTTCGACTCAATTGACCTGGTAACCCGCATATTCGGGCGGGTCTCTGCCTTGGTGGCGTTGTACACAGGTCCTGGGGATAAGTAAAGGGTTTCCTGTGGAAAACTAGCCTTTTCGCAAGCCCTGAAGCTGTCAGGCTGCCGCGGCTGCCCCGAGACCAGGCAGCAGCTCGACGCGCGCGCCATGCGCGTCGAGCGAGGCGTCGACCGCCTCGATCATCCGGACGACCTCGACGCCGAGCTGGGCCGACGACCGCGGCACCGCGCCGGTGTGGATCGAACGGCAGAAGTCGGCCATCTCCAGCTGAAGCGGCTCCAGCGGCCGCATCGCGGGAGAGACGATCGCGCCGGTGCGATACGAAAGATGGAACTCGCCGAACGACTGAGGATCGTCGACCATCACGCCGGAGTCGAAGATGCGCACCGGCTCGTTGCTGACGTCGTCGTACACGACCATCTTCCGTGAGCCGACAATTGTCGTTCGGCGCAGCTTGCTCGGGGCGAGCCACGAGAGCTCGACGTGGGCGATGGCGCCCTGCTCGTACTCGAGGTTGATGAAGGCGACGTCGGGGATGTTCGGGAAGATGCAGCTGCGGCTCGTCGCCGCGACGTGGGACGGCGTCACCTCGAGCCAGTAGCGAAGGATCGAGAAGTCGTGCGGGCCGAGGTCCCACGCGACACTGACGTCGGACTGGTGCAGCCCGAGGTTCACACGGCTCATCGAGATGAAGTAGATGTCACCGAGCTCCCCGCTACTGATCAGGTCGCGGATGGTGTTCACGGGAGGGCTGTAGAGGAAGGTGTGGCCCGGCATCAGCGTCAGGCCGCGCTGCCGCCGCCACCGCTGCCAGCTCCTCCGCCTGCGCAACCGACGCGGCGAGCGGCTTCTCGATGAACACGTGCTTGCCGGCCTGGAGCGCCGCGAGTGCGAGCGAATAGTGCGACGACACCGGCGTGGCGATCGCGACGGCATCGAGATCGGGATCGGCGATCAGATCCTCGAACGAGCGCGTGCCGCGCACGGTCGGGTAGCGCCGGACGAACGTGTCGAGCCGTGACTGGTCGAGGTCGCAGATCCACCGCAGGTCGGCCTCTTCGAGATCGTTCAGGTTGCGGATGAGGTTCGGGCCCCAGTAGCCGAGGCCGACGACGCCGATGCGCGCCGGCTCGTGCTGAAGCTCTGCCGGGAACGGTGCCGGTGTCATGTGGTCGCTCGCATGCGGACGAGGGAGAACGGCGTCTTCAGCAGTAGCCGCAGATCGAGGCTGAACGACCAGCCGCGCACGTACTCGACGTCCATGTCGAGCGCCTCGCCGAACGTCGAGCGGGCGCGCGCGGTCACCTGCCAGAGCCCCGTCAGGCCCGGCGGCATCAGGAAGCGTTCGAAGTGGTACTCCGCGAAGCCCTCGGTCTCGTAGTCGAGGCACGGCCTCGGGCCGACGAGCGACATGTCGCCGCGCGAGAACGTTGAAGAGCTGCGGCAGCTCGTCGAGGCTCGTCTTCCGGAGGATGCTGCCGACGCGGGTCACCGAGCTGGAGCGATCGAGCTTGTACAGCCCGTTCGCGTTCGGGGAGGCATCGTGCGTCAGCGTGGCCGCGATGTAGCGGCGGTGCTCCTCCTGATCCGTGTCGACGGCCATCGTGCGGAACTTCAGGACCGTGAACGGCTGCATGTCGCGTCCGAGCCGCCGCTGCCGGAAGAGCACCGGCCCGCTCGAGTCGAGGCGGATCAAGATGGCGATCGTCGCCATCACCGGCGCAAGGAGGACGATCATCGCGGAGGCGACGACGCAGTCGAGACTGCGCTTCAGGAGCCGCGAGGACGGCGACAGCCGGCTCGGCGGCAGCCCGACGACAGCGAGACCCTCGAACGTGTGGATGCCGGCCTTCGGGCCGACGATCTCGAACAGGCGCGGCACGACGTCGATCTGCACGTCGAACTTCCGCAGCTCGCGGATCGTTCGGAGCAGTTCCTCGTGATCCGCGTCGGAGAACGCGATGATCACGCGCTCGATGTCGAGCAGCGAGATGATCTCGGTCAGGCGGTCGGCCGGTCCGACAAGGGCGACGTGCTCGAGCTCGGGCCGGCGCGGCCGCGGGTGCGCGTCGACGAAGCCGACGAGGTTGATGCCGTACTCCGGGTGCTGGAGGAGCTTCCGCGCCGCGAGCTGGCCGATGTCGCCGGCGCCGACGATGATCGTGTTCTGGAGGTAGAGCGGACTGCGCCTCGCGATCGTGCGCGCGAGCCCGCGGGCCGACGTCACGAACACGATCGGCGAGCAGCCAGAAGACGATCAGCCTCGGCACGTGCGGGCTCGCACGGCCGGCGAGCCACGATGCGACGAAGAACGCCCACGCGCCGAGCGTGACGAGCTGGAAGACGCCGACGACCTCGTCGGTCGTCGAGTGGTCGACGTGCTCCTCGTCGCGGTCGTACAGCCCGAAGAGCTTGGCCGCGACGACCCACAGCGGCAGCGCGAGCACCATCACCGCGAACTGGACCCACGGGATCGAGCCGCTGCCGGCGGAGACGATCAGCTTCGCGAGGAGATACGCGAGGATCAGGCCCGCAGCGTCGGCGGCGAGCAGAGCGCGTCGCACGAACCAGCCGCGGCGGCGCGCAGGATGTTGACCGGCGGCGCTGCGTCGCCGCTCGAGCAGCGATTCCGTCCGCCGGTCGAGCACGAGCACGTCGAGGTCGAGCCCCGCCGCCGAAGCCTCCTGGAAGGCGCTCACGCCCTCCGCCTCTCGACCGGGGTCGTCTGACCCCTACCGCACCTCTCGAACCTCAACGCAGCACCCTCTCCCCGTGGAATCCACACTCCGAGGCTAGGGCGGGGTCGAGCCGCCAGACCAGACCAGAGTCGAAAAACCCTCCGGGTGAGGGGAGCTAGCCGTTCGGGTGGGGCCTGCGCCATGCGCACGGGCCGGAACCCCGGCCACGACCTCACCCGGTGCGACGTCATGGGTCACCACCGCGCCGGCTCCGATCAGCGCGCCGGCGCCGATGCGCACACCGCCCAGTACGACCGCGCCGGAGCCGATCGACGCCCGGTCTTCGACGACGGTCGTTTGGCACTCCCAGTCGTCCGCGCCCTGCAGGCCGCCGTCGTCGTTCGTCGCGCGGGGACGATTGTCGTTGATGAACATCACGCCGTGGCCGACGAAGACCTCGTCGCCGATCACGACGCCGCTGCACACGAACGTGTGGCTCTGGATCTTGCACCGCTCCCCCACGCGCACATCGCGCTGGATCTCGACGAACGGCCCGATGCGACTGCCCGCCGCGATCGCGCAGCCGTAGAGGTTCGTGAACGGGCCGACGACGACGTCGTCGCCGAACGTCACGTCGGAGAGCAGGCGGTACGGCGCGTCGTTCGCCGGTGCGTCAGCCATCGAAGAACGTTCGGACCGCTTCTGAGACGGCGGCGAGCTGCCGCTCCGTGATCCCGGGGAAGATCGGCAACGAGAGACACTCGCGCGCGAGCGCCTCGGCGACCGGGAAGTCGCCGGGACCGTGCCCGAGCCGCGCGTAGGCATCGGTCAGGTGCACCGGCTCCGGGTAGTGGCGTCCGGCCCCGATCCCGCGCTCGCGTAGGACACGTTCCGAGGCCGTCGGGGTCGCTCGTCCGCACGACATAGAGATGCCAGACCGGAGCGCTGCCGGCGGCGACCGGCGGCAGCCGCAGGTCGCCGACCTCCGCCAGTGCGTCCGTGTAGAAGGCTGCAGCCTCGCGGCGCTGGGCGTTCCACGTCTCGAGCTCCGGCAGCTTGTGCGAGAGCACGATCGCCTGGATCGTGTCGAGCCGCGACGTCCAGCCCTCGTACGCATGGACGTACTTGGCCGTCTGGCCGTGCTCGCGCAGGGCGCGCACACGGGCAGCGACCTCGGCGTCGCGGGTCACGAGCGCCCCGGCGTCGCCGGCGGCGCCGAGGTTCTTCCCGGGATAGAAGCTGAAGGCCGCAGCGACACCCGCGGCGCCGGCGCGCTCGCCCACGCGCGTCGCGCCGTGTGCCTGGCACGCATCCTCGACGACCGCGACCCCTGCCTCGTCGGCGACGCGCCGCAGCGCGCGCATGTCCGCCAGCTGGCCGTAGAGGTGCACCGGCATCAGCGCATGCGTGCGCGGGCCGACGGCCGCCGCGGCACCGGCGGGATCGAGGCAGTAGTCGTCCTCCGACACATCGACGACGACGGGAACACCGCCCGCCTGCGTCACCGCCTCGAGCGTCGCGACGAACGTCGCCGCGGGAACGACGACCTCCGCGCCGGGCTCGATCCCGGTTGCCTGAAGCCCGAGCCGCAGCGCGTCGAGCCCGCTGCCGACGCCGACGCAGTAGCCGACGCGGCAATACGCGGCAAACGCCTCCTCGAACAGAGCAACGGCCGGGCCGTTCGTGAACGCCCCGCTCTGGAAGAGCTGTGCGATCTCCTCGAGCAGCTCGGTTTCGAGGGGCCGGTGCATCGGCGCGAAGTCGAGGAACGGCACGGTCGGTCCAGCCTGGGTCGTCGAGCGGAGCGCCATGTCTCGAACCTAGACCCGGACGTGTGAGGCCGCCACGTCCGAAGGTTCAGCCAAGACTGGTCGTTCAGGCGGTCGACCGGGCTCGGGCGGCGCGTGATGCTGAGTCCGGCGTGGGCTCGGCAGCGGCGGCACCCAGGCAGTTCGCACGGACCGCGCGTCTCGTGGGAGCCTGCGCGCTCGTCGTCGCCGTCATCGCCCTCGCTGCGGGCTCGGGCCGCGGTGAACCGCTGCGCGTGAGCTCAACGGTCGAGCTCACCTACGCCTCCCCGGCCGCGCTTCGAGCTGCGCTCGTCCGTCATCCCGCCGCGCTCGTCCAGGACGTTCCCGCGCTCGGTGTGGCGGAGGTGCGGCCCTCCGGAGACGCGATCCGCTACATCCGCTCGGTTCGAGGTGCGCGCGGGATCCTCGCTGCGCACCGTTCCGTTCCGCGGACAGAAGCAGACGCTCCGGGGTTGACGCTCGGCGTCGTCTCGACTCCCGCAGGCGGCGCCTACGAGTGGCAGTGGTATGCGACCGGCGTCGATCGCGTGCCGGCGAGGATCCTCGCGGCAGCGGCGCGGACGACGATCGCGATCGTCGACACCGGGGCGGATCTCTCGGCTCCCGCCCTCGCAGGCAAGGTCAGCGCGTCGTACGACGTCCGCACCGGCAGGCGGGCGGTCGGGGATGCGAGCGGGCACGGGACATTCGTCGCGTCCATCGCAGGCGGCTCGACGGCAGGCGGCGGGGCCGTCGCCGGTTTCGGCGGCGCAGCGCGCCTCCTCGTCGTCAAGGTCGGCGACGGGACCTCCGTGAGCGACGTCGACGTGGCGGCGGGAATCGTCCGCTCGGTGCAAAGCGGCGCGCGCATCGTCAACGTCAGCCTGGCCGGGCGCACGCGCTCGGCCGTGGAAGCGAGCGCGGTGGCCTACGCCGCACGCCACGGCGTCCTCGTCGTTGCAGCGGCGGGCAACGACGCGCTGGCGGGCAACCCGCTCGAGTACCCCGCCGCGCTGCTCCGGCCCGTCCGCCCCGACGGGGCCGGCGGGCTCGGGCTCGCCGTCGGCGCCTCGGGCATGGACGGGCGGCGGGCGCCGTTCTCGGAGCACGGATCGTTCCTCTCGCTGGCGGCACCGGGAACGACGGTGTTCGGCGCCGTCGCGTCGACAGCCCGGGCATCGCTCTTCGCGCGCGTGCAACTGCCCGGCGGCGGCGCAGGGCTCTACGGGCTCGCGAGCGGCACCTCGTATTCCGCCCCCCAGGTGTCCGGGGCGGCCGCGCTCGTCTGGGCGGCAGATCCGGCGCTCACGGCCCGGCAGGTTGCGGCCGTGCTCGAGCAGACCGCGAGCGGCCACGGCGCCTGGTCTCCGGAGCTCGGATACGGCGTGCTCGACGTCTCGGCTGCGGTCGATCTGGCTCTGCGCCTGGCCTCGTAGCCCGGGAGGTTTGGGATCCCTCAGAAGGGGGACGTCCTGCCCATCGTCTGCGACCGATCACTAGCTTTGCCGTGCTGGGAGCCGCCGCACCCACACCCGGCGCCCCTCCGCCGACTCGCGTAATGTCCAGGATTGTGGGGAGAGGCACTGGCCGTTTGACCAGGGCATTAGTCGTGCTTGCGTTTGTGGCGTGCGCCGCACCTGCGGTCGTCGCTGCCGGCACGACCCCGCTGACGACGGCGCCGCTCTGGGGGATCGCCCCGAGCGAGGCGGCGACACCGGGGGCCGCAGCCCTCAAGACGTTGCACGCGGAGGGCGTCAACGCACTCGTGCTGAACGGACAGCGACTCGGCCGTTCGAAGACCGGTGTTCGGCGCGTCGACGGCATGCGCGCCCTCGCCGGCTCGCTGAAGATGTCGTTCGTCCTGCTCGTACCGCGCGGCGGCGGTACGACGCCCGCGGTCGGCCACGCGCTGAAGCTGTGCCGCGGAACGACGGCTCGCTGCGCCACGATCGCGCCCTCGGTGCCGGCCGCGATCAGGATGGCGCGCCTCGCCGACAAGACGAGGCCGCTCGTCGCGGTCTACGTCTCGAAGCCGTCGATGCTCGCTCAGCTCTCGTCGCTCACGGCGGGTCGGCGGCGCATCCTCGTGATCGCCCCGCTCTACAAGACGTTCAACAGCCGGCTCTGGGGCTCTCTGATCGCCTCCGCAGCGGCGTCGCCCGCCGTCGACCTGGCGGTGGCGCCCGTGTCACCTCTCGGGTCGCCGGCAGTCCAGAGCTTCGGAGCCACGCTATCCACTACGAGCACGACCGCGGGCACCGGGCCGGACGTGACCGCGCCGAGCGCGCCGAGCGTCAGCGTCGTCGGCGTCACCCCGTCCTCCGCGAGCGTCTGGTGGCTGCCGTCGATCGACGACGTCGGCGTCGCCGCGTACCGGCTGTACGTCGGAGGCACGCTGTTCGACGCCAACGGGACCAGCCCGGAGACGATCGGGAACCTTCCGTGCGGCGCTCCGGTGACGATCGGCGTCGACGCCGTCGACGCCGCCGGGAACGCCTCGGCCGAGTCGACCGTGACGGCCACGCCCGGCCCCTGTGGAGGCGGCGGCGGGCCTGTTGCGCCAACGCCTCCGAGCGACACCACACCGCCGTCGCTGCCCACCGGCATCTCCGTCTCCGGCGTCAGCCCGACAGCGGTGACGCTGTCCTGGGCCGCGTCCACCGACGACGTCGGCGTCGCCGGTTACCGCCTGTACCGGGACGGGACCGCTGTCGGCACCGTCTCGGGCACGAACTTCACGTTCACGGGCCTTTCGTGCGCAACGACCTATGCACTCGGCGTGGCGGCCTTCGACGCAGCCGGCAACACCTCCGGCGCGGTCCTGTCGAACGTCGCGACGCAGGCCTGCGCGGGCGACTCGACACCGCCTTCGACGCCGACGGGGCTCGCGACGAGCGCAGTGGGCACGACCTCGGCGACCCTGTCGTGGACGGCGTCGAGCGACGACACCGCCGTGACCGGCTACCGCCTGTTCCGCGGCGGCTCGCAGGTCGGCACTTCGGCGACCACCAGCTTCGGCTACACGGGGCTCACCTGCGCGACGACCTACACGCTGGGCGTTGCAGCCGTCGACGCGGCCGGCAACGTGTCCGGCACCGCCACGAAGAGCGTGACGACGGCCGCCTGCCCGGACACGACGCCGCCCTCCACTCCGACGGGGCTCGCAACGAGCTCGGTCGGCCAGACCTCCGTGTCGCTGTCCTGGAACGCAGCGACCGACGACGTCGGGGTGACCGGCTACCGCGTCTTCCGTGACGGCTCGCAGGTCGGGACACCCACCGGAACGAGCTACAGCTTCACCGGACTCACCTGCGGCACGACCTATACGCTCGGCGTCGCCGCCGTCGACGCTGCCGTCAACGTCTCCGGCACCGCCACGGTGAATGTCGCGACCGCCACCTGCCCGGACACGACGCCGCCCTCCATTCCGACCGGGCTGGCCACGAGCGCGGTCGGAGCGACCTCCGCGACGCTCTCCTGGACGGCGTCGACGGACGACGTCGGCGTCACCGGCTACCGGCTCTTCCAGAACGGCAGCCAGGTCGGGACCTCGACGACCACGAGCTTCAACTACACGGGACTCGTCTGCGCGACGACCTACACGCTCGGCGTCGCCGCGGTCGACGCAGCCGGCAACGTCTCCGACAAGGCAGCGGTGAACGTCCCGACCGCTGCCTGCCCCGACGCGACGCCGCCCTCAACCCCGACGGCCCTGGTCGCGAGCGCGGTCGGGCAGACCACGGCGACGCTCTCCTGGACGGCCTCGACCGACAATGTCGGCGTCGCCGGCTACCGGCTGTTCCAGGGCAGCTCGCAGGTCGGGACGTCGGCCACCACCAGCTTCGGCTACACCGGGCTCACGTGCGGCACGACGTACACGCTCGGTGTCGCCGCCGTCGATGCTGAAGGCAACGTCTCCGGCACCGCAACGAAGAGCGTCACGACGACTGCCTGCACCGACACGACGCCGCCCTCGACGCCGACGGGGCTCGCGACGAGCTCGATCAGCCAGACGTCGATCGCGCTGTCCTGGACCGCGTCGACGGACGATGTCGCGGTGACCGGCTACCGCGTCTTCCGTGACGGCACGCAGGTCGGGACAGCCACCGGCGACGGGCTTCAGCTTCACCGGACTGGCCTGCGCAACGACCTACACGCTCGGTGTCGCCGCCGTCGACGCGTCGGGGAACGTCTCCGGCACCGCCACGAAGAGCGCGACGACGGCTGCCTGCCCGGACACGACCGCGCCCTCCACTCCGACGGGGCTCGCAACGAGCGCTGTCGGGACGACCACGGCGACGTTGTCGTGGACGGCCTCGACCGACAACGTCGCGGTCACCGGCTACCGGCTCTTCCAGGGCGGCTCGCAGGTCGGCACGTCGGCCACCACCAGCTTCGGCTACACCGGGCTCACCTGCGCGACGACCTACACGGTCGGCGTCGCCGCAGTCGATGCTGCCGGCAACGTCTCCGGCACCGCCACGAAGAGCGTGACAACGGCCGCCTGCCCGGATACGACCCCGCCCTCCACGCCCGCCGGCCTCAGCGTGGGATCGCCGGGCCAGACGTCGCTGTCGCTGTCCTGGAACGCATCGACGGACAACGTCGGCGTGACCGGCTACCGGCTGTTCCAGAACAGCAGCCAGGTCGGGACGTCGATCTCGCCGGGCTACATCTTCGGCGGCCTCTCGTGCGGCACGACGTACACGCTCGGCGTGGCGGCGGTCGACGGCGCCGGGAACGTGTCGGGGACTGCGTCGGTGTCGGGGTCGACTTCCGCTTGCTCAGTGGCGGGCGACGGCGAATGTGTTCGTCTCGACCGTCGGGGAGCGACTCGACGTGCGTGCGCGGCGACCAGGCGCACCCGTGCCTCTCGCTCGCGGGTGCATGCCGGAAGGCGCATGCCGGCGACGTCGTCGGCGTCCAGCCGGGGAACTACGCCGAGCAGACGATTCTCTACAGCCGACTGCCCTGAGAGTGCCCCTGCGATCACCTTCGAGCCGGTCTCCGCCTCCACGGCGCCCGCAGTCGGCGCAGGAGCCGACGCGCCCAATCTCGGCGGAACCTGTAACAACGACTGCGGCGGACTGACGCTGGGAAGCCCGTCCGGGACGAACCACAGCTCGCCCTCCTATCTGACGTTCGAGAATCTCAAGATCCAGGGTGGTTTCTATATCGCGGGCAACGGCGACGGCGGCACCGAAGGCAAGAACCTCACGTTCGATCATGTTTCCTCCGGAGCGGTCGCTGGCGAGCGGTGCGACGAACTTCACGCTCACGAACTCCGACATGGGGAACTGCTACAACCCGCGCCGATTTCAGCGGCCACGCCTGGCGACCGGAAACCAAGGCGAAACGGGGTCCAGCACGACGGAGTGGGCGTTGTCTTCGACACGTTCGACAGGTGCGATCTTCCCAGTTGGCCTCGCAACGTACTGCTCGAGGACTCGAACCTCGGGCCTTGCTTCAATGACGAAGACACCTGGTGGCGAGGCGGTCCAACAGCAACTTCTTCTCGCAGTGCGGCTCATGCGGCCCTGCACGGGTGCAGACGAGTGCGACACTCACCAACGACGTCTTCCACGACTACATCAAGGGTTCCGCGTCCTCGCACGGCGAGTGTCTCTTCCCGGGCGACGTGACAACCCTCGTAATCCAGAACTCAAGGTTCTACCACTGCGAGGAGGCCGGGATCCAGCTGGAGTTCTCGAGACGCCGACGAGCGTCACGATCCAGAACAACTGGTTCGGACAGGTGAACGACTACGACACTGATTTCGCCCGCTGCGGCGCGATCCGTTTTTCCGCGAACGCCCCGATCTCGAACACCCTGATTCGGTACAACAGCTTCGCCGCTGGACAGGGGATCGTTGCGTCGTCTGGATCGCCCACGTCGAGCGTGCAGGATCGTTGGCAACATCATCGGAATGGATCCGACCGGCGGTAGTTGTAGTGAGGCGACTCCGCCTGCTCCCGCCGGGAATGCCGTGTACAGCGGCAACGTCTGGATCGGCCACGACTACGGAACAAACTCCGCCCACGTTGCGAATACGACCGCGTTCAACGCGATGTACCTGAACAGCAGCGATCTCGGCAGCGGCAACTATCACCTCTCCGGCTCACCTGGTAGCACGGTCGCCGACAACCACGTTCCGTGCTCGTCCGGTGACGCTGCCCTGAACATCGACAGGGACGGCAATGCGTCGACCTCAGGGGACGAATTGTGACGCGGGCTCCGAAGAGCGCTGACGCGGCGCGTCGTCTAGGGCCGAAGTGCCGCGACGATCTTCGTCGCGCCCACCGGTGCTCGAGCTTCGTCTGATTCGGGCCTGCTCGCGCCGAGCAGCGAGTCGAAGACTCCCGCCAACCGTTTCGTCAGGGCGCGCCGCTCGTACTCCGCGATGACCGCGGATCCGGCGCCGGTGCCGTCCCGCCCGACTCCCAGCGCTCGATGTGCTCGCGCAGGATCCGTTTCATCGCCTCGACGTCCGCGGGCCGGCACAGCGACGCACTGCCCGCCGCCTGAAGCAGGTCCCTAGCGTCCCCGTCAGGCACCGCAGCGAGGATCGGCCGGCCCGAGCCGAGGTACTCGTAGGTCTTCCCAGGCACAAGCCCTGCTCGCGTGCCGGGAGCCAGGTCGTGCATCGGCAGAAAGAGCAAATCCGCGGACAGGATGTACGAGACCGACGTTTCATGCGAGACGTAGCCCGTGAGCGTGACGAACGGATACTGGTCGGCGATGCGCCGGTCACCCTCGGAGATCGTTCCCGCCAAGACGACCTCGATCTTCGAGGCGAGTGATGGATCCGCAGCGATGAGATCGGCGATCGCCTCGAGCAGAAAGACGTGCGAGCGGGTGAGGACGTCGATCGGGCAGAGCGTTCCACCGAGGAGCTTCCGCCAGCGGCGCATCTCTCGCAAGCGCAGGCCCTGGTCGGTGTGCAGGTACCCGGTGTGCACGATCCGGAACTTCGCGTGGTCGCGCGGTGCCGGCTCGACCGCGTAGTCGGACTCGTCGAACCCGTTCGGGATGGAGACGACGAGCCGCGTGCTCAGCTCCGGAAAGTTCGCCAGCAGCCGTGTCTTCGCCTCGGGCGTGTTCATCACGATCGCAGCCGCGGTCCCGAGCAGCCGGCGCATGCGCCGCCGGTCGAGCGCGCGGTGGGCCGCGCTGGGATAGAGCCACGTCTCGTCGAGGGCCCACGGATCCTGCAGGTCTGCGACCCACGGCACCCCAAGCTCGCGTGCAAGGCGGGCCGCAGGCTCGGCGAGGTCGTACGGGACAACCGACGCGTAGAGGAGCTTCACGTCCTCGGGTGCCGCCTTCGCTCCGGTCTCGACCGAGGTTCGCTCCCACCAACGCGTCCAGTCGGACTTGACCAACAGCCGCCGCTCGATCGCGGCGCGGCGGCCTTCGGCAACGGCCGGCTCCGGCCCAGAGGTGCGGACAGATCGGCGTCGTCTCACCGATCTCGTCGAGCATGCTGCCGTCGTGGGGTGTCCAATGGCCCGACGGGCGTCCCGGGCCCGTGACGACGGTCGGCGAATAGCCGTACGACCGCAGGTAGCGGATGAACTTCGCATTCCGCTGAACGCCGCCGCCGCCCACCGGCGGGAAGTGGTATGCAAGAACGAGGATCGGGGTGCCGCGCGGTGCCAACTCTCTTGATGCTAGGGACGGCGTGCCGGACCGGCACCTAGCCAAAAGTGCAGATGAACCGCCACGCGAGACAGGTTGGCGACGGCGGCCGGGACCTCACGGCCTGACAGAACCTGGAGCGCGGGACACTAGCCACTTGGTTAGCCCCTACGTCGCGAACGCTGTCCCTACGGGCGTGGGAGCTCGTCGAGACCGCGTCTAGCATCGAAGTCATGGCGACCAGCGCTACCGATGACCGTCCGGAGTTTGCGTTTCTGACGTCGCGGGAGCGGCAGGTGCTCGAGCGCGCGGCGCGAAGGGCAGACCAATGCGGAGGTGGCAGCGGCCCTGGGCGTGACCACGCACGCCGTGAAGTTCCACCTGAGCTCAATCTTCCGCAAGCTCAGGGTGAAGAACAGAACCGAGGCGACGTCGGCGTATTGGCGGCAGACCGGCGGTCAGGAACAAGACCGGATACAGGGCTGATGGATTTCGGGCTGTTCGCAGGCGTCTTGTGGCGCTCACGCTTCCTCGTCCTGGCCGGGCTTCTCATCGCGTGTGCAGCGGCTGTGTTCGCCATGGCACGCGTCGAGATCAACGACGGCCACCCACGGCTCGTATACCGCAATCCTGTGGTCTACCAGAGCACAGTTCAGATGCTGGTGACCCAGCCTGGATTCCCCGAGGGCCGCAGCGTCTTCAACACGACGCCGATAACGTTGCCCTCGGGGCGTGTCGACAATCCGACCTTTGCCGACCCGAGCCGATTCACGGAGCTCGCCGCCCTCTACTCGCAGCTCATCATGGGCAACGTCGAGTCCGAGCGTGTGTTCGGCAGTCTCAAGCCGCCGCAGCACGAGGCGATCATCGCGTCGCCCATGACCGCCCCGGGCGGCAACGGCGGCGTGCTGCCAGTCATCCAGATCACGGGTGTCGCCCCATCACCGATCAAGGCCGTGGCGCTCGCCGACCGAGCGGCGACGTCGTTCTCCAGGTATCTCGCCGAGCGTCAGAAAGCGACCGGCGTCGCCGAGTCAGACCGGGTCATCATCGACCGCATCGCGGGACCGCTGCGTCCCTCCGTGTACCTGCCGAGGAAGAAGACGCGCGCGATCTTCGCCTTCGCGCTCATCTTGATGTTGACAGTCGCTGTCGTGTTCATCCGGGAGAAGGCCCGCAATCGCCGCGCCGCTGCTAAGACAGATGAGGAAGAGACGTCGGGCGTGGAGCAACTGTCTGAACCAACAAACGGAGCCGTTGGAGTCGCGCAAGCTCGGCTCGCTGCCAGGCTCGAAAGCAGGACAGCTCTGCTCTGGCGCAGACCGGTGAGTACTGACGTACAGGCGGCACGGCGGGCGCACGTGCCGCTCGTCCTGGTCTCAGTCGCATTTTTCCTGATCGCCTTCGGGCTGGTCGCGGGCACGCTCCGTCTGGGCGCCGCGCTCGCGATACTGCTCCTTGCCATCGCGGCGCTGTCGAGAAGCCGGTGCTCGAGTGGCGCGGCCTCGTCACCGGACTGCTCCTCATCATCCTGTTCATCCCGATCCGGCGCTACGTGCTGCCAGGGGGGATGCCGTTCCAACTCGAGCCGTATCGCCTTTACGTGATGCTGCTCGTCGGCGGCTGGGTGCTCTCGCTGCTTGTCGACCCTCGTGTACGGTGCGCCGAACCGGGCTTCGAGGGACACCCTGCTTCCTCGTGCTGGCAGCGA
Organism: uncultured Thermoleophilia bacterium; assembly: GCA_963828655.1. Taxonomy (GTDB): domain Bacteria; phylum Actinomycetota; class Thermoleophilia; order Gaiellales; family Gaiellaceae; genus PALSA-600. Next base: position 111,516 of record CAWHFK010000007.1, read on the forward strand.
CGATCGGCTCCGAGCTGGCGAACCCGACGCTCGTCTACGTCGCTGGGACGCCGGTGCTGAAGTCACTCACGTTCTTTCTCAGCTTCATCTTCGTCGTCTTCGTTCTCGTGAGCGTGATCCGCTCGCTGGACGATCTCGAGCAACGGTGCGGACGCTCGTCATCGGCGGCGCGATCATCTCGGCCTCGCGCCATCGTCGAGTCGCGGACCGGCTTCAACATCTTCGCCCATCTCGACAGTTCTTGCCCTTCCTACAGGTCCGACCGGTCGGTCGTCGCTCGGTCGCAAGGGCCACGTTCGCGCCTTTGGCCCGGCTCAGCATCCGATCGCGCTCGGCGCCGCGCTGACGATGCTCGTACCGCTCGCCGTCTACGTCGCGGCGACTTCGCGCTCGCGCTTGTGGACTTCACGTCGCGTGCTGCTCATCCTCGGCTCGTTCGCGACCTGTCCAGAACGAGCATCGTGATGCTTTTCGTCGTCCTTGTATTCTTCGTCTGGCTCCACCCGCGCGAGACGCGGCGCTTTTGGCCGCTCGCCGTCCCGATCTGTCGTCGCCACGCACTTCTTCTTGCCCGGGACACTCGGGACGCTCCGAGCATACTTCTGCCCGAGCGGCGGCATCGTGCGACAGCAGACGCAAGTACGAAGGTCGCCGTCAACCGAAGCGATCCGCGTCCTGGTGCAACATCGCTCCACGCCTTGCTCGCGTCGGTCCGATGCTCACCAAGCCGAGCCAGCGGCCGTTTCTCGGCCAGGGCTACGGAACAAGGATCACGGACGGTCCGAGCGCAGAACACGTGCGTTCTCGACGACCAGTGGCTCGGCAACGCTGCTCGAGACCGGCGTCGCCGGCCTCGCTGCCTGGTGGTGGCTGATCATCGAGCTTTGTCGTCGCGAACGATGCGCGTCGCGCGCGGCGAAATGATTCGCCGCGAGCTTGGCTGCTCGGCGCGCTTGGGACAGCCGTCATGCCTCGTTCGCCGTCGGGATGTTCTTCTTCGACGCCTTCTCGTTCATCCAGGTCGACGTTCCTTTTCTTCATCTATCTCGGGTTGGGTGCGATAGTGCTGGAGGGAGCGCGGCGCGAGTCGTGCTGCCGCGCTTCACGTCCAGAGGCAGCCGGCCACGCTCCGCGGGTCGCTGCCGTCACTGTGACGACGGCCCCACCGATCGCCGGCCGGGATGACCGCTGACTCGGCATCGTCCGGTGATCGGTGTAGCTGCGGCCAGCGGGCAGCGGCTGCCGGAGTTCTTCGAGCTCTTCAAGAGCCCGTGGGGTTCCACACGCCGGCGGGGGACGACACCGCGGTCTTGCTCGTCACCGCCCAAGCGCCGGAGATCGAACTCGACGGCCGGGCTGTCCTGGCGTTCGGTTCCGAAGCGCACATGGTTGGACGACCGCTTCGGCGTCATCACGCTGGATCACCTCGGTCAGGCACGGTGGACGGTCTCCGGGGAGCGGCTGACGCTCCCGCTCGAGACAGGCGCCCTTGCACTCGGCGAAGAGAGCGGCGAGGTGCTGATGCGACTCTCCTCCGGTGCGGCGGCCGCGATTCGGTTGCACGGGCAGAGGAGAGTCGTCCGGTGCGGCTACGACCTCTTTGCCGAGGTCAGGCGGCTTCTGGGGCGAGGGACAAGTCGCATCGGCATGCGGCGACGCCGACGCTCGACCTGCACATCGAAGCTCGTGCGCCGGTGGCTCGTTCGGCCGAGGCCGGATCCTCATCGAGATCCCCCCGGTTCGAGACGGGCACCCGTACGCGCGTCTGCCTGACACACGACGTCGACTTCCTCGCCCTCAACGCCGGCACGTCTGCGATCGCACGCTTCTCGGGCTTCCTCTACCGCGCGACCGTCGGGTCGATGTGCGACGTCGTGACGGGTCGCGGCAACATGCGGAGGCTCGGCCCGCAACTGGGCGGCCGTGGCCGCCTGCCCGCTGGTCCACCTCGGCCTCGTGCCAGACCCCTGGCGGCCGTTCGCCTCGTACGTCGAGGCCGACGGCGCGCCGTCGACCTTCTTCGTCATTCCGTTCCGTGGTCGCGGTGGCGCCGCGCCTGCGCGCCGGCGAGGCTCGCCGTCGGCGGTCGAATATGACGTGGACGACGTCCCGAGACGACCCTGCGAGCTCGCACGCGAAGCGGCCACGAGGTCGCCGTCCACGGCATCGACGCCTGGCACAGCACGACTGCGGCGCGGAGCGAGCTTCGAACGGGTTTCAGGCGTTGTGCGACGAGCCGACGTCGGCGTCCGAATGCATTGGCTGTGCTTCGACGCGCAGCAGCTACCAGCATCCTCGACAGGCAGGCTACGAGTACGACGCGACCTGCGGCTTCGAATGACGCGGTCGGCTTCAAGGCGGGCACGACGCAGGCTTCCGGCCGCTCGATGTCGAGCGGCTGCTCGAGCTCCCGCTGCACATGCAGGATACGACGCTGTTCTACCCGGCCGCTTGCATATGTCCGAGGATCGGCCTGGAGGTCACGGAGGCAGCTGCGGCGCGCGTCACGAGCCGGCGGGGTGCTCACAGCTGTCGTGGCACGATCGAAGCCTCGCCCCGGAACGGCTCTGGGACCGCTTCTACCAGCGCGTGCTCGACGCTCTGCGCGCCGACAACGCGTGGTTCGGGACTGGCGCGCGACGTCGTCGAATGGTTCCGTCTGCGTCGCTCCGTCAGCTTCGGCGCATCGAGGTCGAGACGTCTCCGGCTCAGCGTCGAGCTATGCCAAACGGACCGACGAGCGGCCGATGACGCCGGGCTGCTGATCCGGGTTCGCCTGCCACGGCAACGGAGACGACCGGTGGTCGACGTGCCGTGGCACGGTCAATCGCGACTCGACGATTCCGCTGCCGACGGCTCGCGGAACCGGTGGCGGTCGCAACGTGAGCGCCCGCATCCTCATGATCGCGTTCACGAACTATCCCGGCGACACGCGTGTGCGCCGCGAGGCCGAGGCGCTCGTTGGACGTGGACATGCTGTCGACGTGATCTGCCCGTGGACGCCGTCGCTCGGCGATCAGCGCTCGCTCGAGGGCGTTCGGATACACCCCACCGGGAAAGCTCGAGCACAAGAACGAGCTCAGTCCGCTCGCCTACATCGCCCGCGACGTCGCCTTCCTCGTCCGCGCCGCTCTGGCGGCTCTCCGCCTCCACCGTCGCAACCGGTACGACGTCGTCCAGGTCCACACGATGCCGGATTACCTCGTCGCAGCGGCGACGTACCCGAAACTCACGGGCGCGAAGGTTCTGCTCGACGTGCACGACCTCGTCCCCGAGCTGTACGCGGCCAAGTTCGACGTCGACGAGACCAGTGCCGTGATCAAGCTCATGAAGTTCGTCGAGCGGCGATCAGTCGGGTTCGCGGACCACGCGCTCGCCGTCCACCGGCCGCATCTGGACGCACTGGTGCGCCACGGCAACCCTGAGGAAAAGTTCAGCATCGTGATGAACGCCCCCGACCCCAGATTCTTCACGCGACGCTCCGCTGCACCGTCGCCTTCGGATCGGTTCGTGCTGCTGTACCACGGCACGATCTCCCGACGACACGGTCTGGAGAACGCGGTGCGCGCCGTCGAGATCGCGCGGCGCACCTACGACGATATTCACCTCGAGATCGTCGGCGACGGAGACGACGTCGAGCGGCTTTCGGCAGTCGTGGATGAGCTCGACCTGCAGAGACGCAGTCGAGATCCACAGGGGGCTGCGGCCCATCGAGCAGCTGAAGCCGGTCTTCGATCGCGCTTCGGTCGGCATCGTCCCGATCGTCGATAATGCGTTCACGTGTTACATGTTGCCCGTGAAGCTGCTCGAGTACGTCGCGCTTGGCATCCCAGTGATCTCATCGTCAACGCCGACGATCCGCGCCTACTTCGACGAGACAATGGTGTCGTTCTTCCATGCCGGCGACGAGGAGGACCTCGCCTCGAGGATCGTCGAGCTCCGCGCCGATCCGGAATTGCGCAGCCGGCTCGTCGCCCAAGCCGAGTAGGTTTCTCGACCGGCATTCGTGGGAGCGCGAGCGTGATCGCTATTGCGACCTTGTTGAGTCCCTTGCTACGGCTCGCGATCCGCGGGCGATGCGACTGATGCGGAAAGCGAGGCAACGGTCTGTTGGCTGAGACGATTGCAATCATCGGACTGGGCGAGGTCGGACGGCCTCTGTACGAGCTCGTCGAACAGACGGGGCACGAGGTGGTCGGGGTCGACGTCGAGCCGATCGACCTGCCTGCCCGCTGGAACAGTCTCGGTCATGCACGTCTGCATCCCGTTCGAGATCGACGACTTCGTCGGGGAGACGGCGCGCTACTTCGACCTCCTGCGGCCGGGGCTGACCGTGATCAACAGCACCGTCGCGGTCGGGACCACACGGTCGGTGCACGAGCGCATCGGCAGCCCGATCGTCTACAGCCCCATCCGGGGCAAGCACGCACGGATGCTCCAGGAACTGACGCATTACGACAAGTTCATCGGCCCGATCGACGCCGAGTCGGGTCGCGCAGCGAACCGGCACTTCGAATCGCTCGGCATGACGACGAGGGTCCTGTCGTCGCCCGAGGCGGCCGAGCTTGCGAAGTTGACCGAGACGACGTACTTCGGCCTCCTGATCGCGTGGGCTCAGGAGGTCGAGCGGTACTGCGACAGCGTCGGTGCCGACTACGACGAGGTTGTCGCCTTCTACGAGGAGGTCGGCTATCTCCCGCCCGTGAAATTCCTCCCCGGCATCATCGGCGGCCATTGCGTGATGCCGAACATCGAGATCCTCAAGGAGATCGACGACACGCCACTCCTCCAGGCCCTCCGCTGGTCGAACGAGGAGAAGATCGGCCGCGAGAACTCCGAGCCGAAGGCCTAAGCGCCGCGAACCTCGCGGCTGCGAAGCCACAGCGTGCGCAGCCGCTGCTGCGACCGTAGGTACTCGACGGCGCTCCGGTCGGCGAGGCGGTCTTCGCGCCTGATCGCCGCCCCCACGTAGCCCGTCAGCATCGCAAGCGCGGTCGGTTCCCGCAGTGCGCGAAACAGCGAGCGGCAGACGAGGTAGGAAGGGCGGTAGCCCATGAAGAACGCGGCGCTCCCCTCGGTCGCCCAGAACCGCAAGCGCGCTCCGTCCCGCTCGCCCTCGAGGCGATGGTGCCGGTACTCGAGGTCGTGCAGCGTGCCCGTGCGCCAGCCGCGAACGTTCGCCTTGAACTCGTCGATCGCGTCCCATCCCATCCGCTCCTCGAGCGGGAGGACGTCGAGGAGGCAGCTCAGGCGATAGGCCCTCGCCGGCCCCCAGACGACGCTCGCGCGCGCCTGATGGCGCATCGTCCAGACGCCGTCCTGCTCGACGAGCTCGGCACCGCTTGCCATGCCGAGCTTCGGGTCGCTGCCGAACGCGGCGAGGAGCCGCTCGAAGTAGTCGGGCGCCATCGACACGTCCGCGTCGAGTTTGACGACAACGTCGGGCGAGACATCGAGGGCATCCAGGCCGGCGTGGAACGCGCGCACGACTGCGCCGCCTCGTACCGGATGGGCCGTGCCCGCGGTCCTGACAACACGGATCCAGTCGTGCCTCCGCGCCAGCGACTCGGCGACTGCGGCCGTGTCGTCCGTCGAGCCGTTGTCGACGATCAGCCAGCGCAGTGGGAGCGCCGTCTGCGCGCAGAGGCACGCGGCGATCCGCGGGAGGTTCTCGGCTTCGTTCCGGGCCGCGGTGATTGCCGCGTAGGTGAGCCGGTCGCTCATCCGACCGCTGCGAGTGCCGGTGCCGGCTCGGCCGGCTGAAGATACGTCTGCAGCCAGACCTCGAGGATCAGGATCGAGAGCAAGAGGTGGACGCGGCTGTCGTCGCCGTCCTCGTGACGCCGGACGAGATCCGCGACGACTGACGCGGTCGACGAACTCGGCGTACCTCGGCTCGGGTGCGAGGAGATACTCGCGGCCGGGGCCCGACAGCTGTCTGTTGAGCCATTGCGTCGACGCACCACGGAAGAACCCGAGCTTCCGCTTGTCGACGATGCGATCGGGAACGAGGCCGCGTGCGGCGTGCTTCAGCAGGTACTTCGTGGTCAACCCGTGCACCTTCAGGTCGGCCGGCAGCCGGGCACAGAACTCGACGACCTCGTGGTCGAGGAACGGGACGCGGACCTCGAGTGAGTGCGCCATCGACGTGCGGTCGAAGTACTGCAGCATGTCGTCGACGAGCGCGAGCTGCGCGTCGATGCTGAGCGTGTCGAGGAGCGGATCGCCGGTCGGGTGCTGCAACCGCGACGACACTGCGGCGTGCGCCGCGGAATCATCGGCCCCGGCGAGCGGGCCTGTCAACAGCGCGCTCCGAAGCTCGTCGTCGACCAGGCCGCTCATTGCCAGCAGACGCTGGGCCGGATCGCGGGCAGCGAGGGCACGGGTCGCCCGCACGGCCTCCGACCGCCGACCGCTCGCCATCCCCTCGAGCAGCGAGCGCACCGGCTGCGGCAGCCGTCCCAGCGTGCGCAGCACAGAGGCCACCCGATGCTTCCGATAGCCACCGAGCAGCTCGTCGGCGCCCTGCCCCGAAAGGGCGACCGTCACGTGGCGCGCGGCGAGCTCCGACAGCATGTAGAAGCCGAGCGACGAGATATCGGCAGAGTGGCTCGTCGAGGTGCCAGACGAGCGTCTCGAGGCTGACGCCGCTCTCGACCATCGAGAGCGTCAGCTCGTGGTGGTCGGTGCAGAAGTGCTCGGCGACGAAACGCGCGTCCGCGAGCTCGTTGTGCTCTTCGTCCTCCTCGAACCCGACCGAGAAGGTCTTCACCGGCTCGGTCATGTTTCGCGCCATCAGCGCGACGATCAGGCTCGAGTCGAGCCCGCCGCTGAGCATCGCGCCGAGCGGCACGTCGCTCATCAAGCGCCGACGGACGGCGCGCTCGAGCGTCTCGACGAGCCCCTCCGACCATTCCGCGAGCGGACGGCGTTCGGGGACGGATTGCGGGTAGCGTCCAGTACGGCTGTGATCGGACGTCGCCGTCTTCGACCACGAGCACGATGGCCGGGCATCAGCTTGAACACCCCGGCGAACGGCGTCCGCGGGCCGGGAATGTATCCGAGGGTCAGGTAGAGCTGGATCGCGACGGGGTCGATGTCCGCCGGCACGCGACCGCTCGCGAGGACGGCTTTCAGCTCGGACCCGAACAGGAGCGACATCGCCGACCCGCGCGTAGTAGAGCGGCTTGACGCCGAGGCGGTCGCGTGCGAGCACGGCGCGGCGACGACGCCGCATCCCACACGGCGATCCCGAACTTGCCGGAGAGGTGCTTCGGGAAGTCCACTCCATAGCGCTCGTAGAGATGGGGGATCACCTCGGTATCGCAACGCGTGGCGAAGCTGTGTCCGTCTTCGAGGAGATCTGCGCGCAGCTCGAGGTGGTTGTAGAGCTCGCCGTTCTGGGCCGCCCAGACCGTGCCGTCCTCGTTTGCGAGCGGCTGGTGGCCGGCGGCCACGTCGATGATGCTCAGGCGCCGGGCGCCGATTGCGATGCCGGGGCCGCGTGGAACGCCGCGATCGTCCGGCCCACGATGCGTCATCGAGTCCGTCATCGCCTCGATGTCGAAGTCCGCTGCGAGTTCGCGCAGCGGTCCGGAGACCTGGATGACGCCACAAATTCCGCACATGAGCCGACCCTCGAAACCTAGTCCGCGAACGCGGCGACGGCGACGGCCGATGGGCGAGGAATCGCCTCCGGCAGGACGGACGGCCTAGCCGATCGGGTAGCCGTCGGCCGACGTTCGTCGGCGAGCGGACCGCCTGCAGCACCACGCTGAGCTCATCGATCCGGGCGCGGCGCCCCGGAGCCACCGGGGCCTGTGATCAGCCTGACAGCGGCTTCGAGCGCAAGTCCGAGCGCTTCGAGCATGACCGTCGCTCGGCCGGAGTGCGCGGCTGCATACAGCATTCGACTCCTGGTCAGCATCGTGCGACGAGCACCTCGCGATGCTTCCGAGCCGGCTCCGCCGTCGTGCTCGCAGACGATCGACGGTTCGTACTCGACCGAGTACCCGGCCTTCCAGAGCCGGGTACAGAGATCCTTGTCCTCGCAGTACATGAAGAAGCGCTCGTCGAAGCCGCCGACCTCCTCGAGCGCAGCGCGGCGAACGAGAAGGCAGGCCCCTGTGATCCACTCGACGGCGTGGGGCTCGGCGTACGCACGCGGATCGCGGATCACCTCATCGACCCAGCTCGCCCGCGGCAGGAGCCGCTGCAGGAAGAGCGCACGAGCGTAGGTCGAGCGCAGGCGCGGGAACCGGCGCAGTGAGTAGTCGAGATCGCCGGCCGAGCGTGACGAGCCTCGGCCCGAAGGCGGCGGCCTCGTGGCGTTCATCCGCCCTTCGCGCGAGGACGAGAACCGCCTCTCCGGACATGCGAGCGTCCGGGTTGAGAAAGAGAACATATGGCGACGACGTCGAGCGCCAGCCGACGTTGCAACCGGCGCCGAACCCGACGTTCTCCGTCAGCGGGATCGTCGTGACGGGCAGGGCCGCGATCGTGGCGAGGGTGTCGTCGTGCGACGCGTTGTCGACCACGACGACGTTCACGCCGTCGGCCTCGGCGAGAGGCTCGACGCAAGAACGGAGCTTCGCTCGACTGTTGAACGAGACGACGACGACGTCGACGAAAGGCACAGCACTAACCGCCGAGCGGGCAATCCGCCCTGAGCGGTTGAACGCGCCGGGCGCGCCCGGACATCAGGATTCCCCCGCCGCAGAGAGTCCGCGTCCATCAAGCCAGCCGAAGAACTGCGCGGCAATGCGCCAGTAGGCCACGACCAGATACATAAGCGGCAGAGCCTTCAGCGTCTCCATTCTTGTGGGCACCACGCCGTTCTCGCCGAGCCAGTGTCGGTCAGGTCCAACGGACTTACCCCACCTACGGCGGGAGCGCAGCAGCGGGACGACGGGGACGAGTGATTTCAGCCTCAGATCCTGGGGCACTCGTCCCGCACGACCCTCATGCACGGCGTAACCACGGCTGTAGACCCACTGCGCACGGAGAAACTGTTTTGCTCGATCACGCGTGGGATGCCAGACAACTACCTCCGGGGCAAAGACGAGGGATGCACCACGAGCGACAGCTCGCTTGATGAAGTCGAAGTCGCCGAACTCGGGGATCATCTCCTCGAAACCTCCGAGGCGCTCGAAGAGCTCTTGCCGCAGAAAAAGGTTGGCGGTCTCCGCCGTCCCGTTCCGGACTTCGCGCTCGTGATCCTTCGACGTATCCATGTCGAGCAATGTCCAGACGGTGCGCCTGGCCGGCAGTATGAATCGGATGCGGCCGGCGACGATGTCACTGGTCTCGAGCGCCGCAAGACCTCGCTCCAGCCAATCTGGAACCGGGATGCAGTCGGCATCGCAGAAGGCCAGCACCGGCGCACGCGAGATGCTGACAGCTCGATTTCGCGCAGCGTACGAGTTGCGCGGCTGTCCGGTCGTGATGCGGATCCAGTCTTCTTGGAGTTCACCCAACCATTTGTCCGAGCCGTCGGTCGACCCGTCGTCGGCAACAACCAGCTCGAACTCTGAATTGGGAAGAGTCTGAGCCGCAAGCGCTTCGATGAGCTTCTCGAGATGAGCGCGGCCATTCCTTACAGGCACAATCACGCTGACGAGGGGTGTCTCACGATGGATACTCATCCGAGGTGCCACATTCGTCGACGTAGGCTCTCGACCGCTTCGCCGGCGTAGAAGCTCGACATGCGAATCCACTGCCCTCTGCGCGCCGTCCCCCTCGCCAGGTCGATCACATGTGGCAGCACGTCTCGCAATGCCTGCATAGTGTCACCGACCGTCGTCGGAGGAAACGGCATTCGGTCTCGATGCTTCGCGTATACAGCCGCCGTCGCGCGCCCGTAGTCGAACCACTGCTGCGCGAGACCGCGGAGCGTCGTGCGGTGTCGGTAGTAGACGATCGCCTCCGGCACCCACTGGACGGTGAAGCCGGCAAGATGTGCCCGGATTGAGAAGTCGACCTCCTCGCCCCCGTGGGCGAATGACTCGTCAAAGAGGCCGACCACGTCGAACACGGAGCGATGAATCGCTGCGTTCCCCATGAGAAAGAATGCGGTCGTCTTGAATGCGATCGGCAGCCCGTGTCTTGTGAGCTCGTACCGCCAGGGAGCGATACGGGGATCGTTGAGGCGTCCCTCCTCGTAGGCGCCACCAAGGATCGGGGATTCCTGCCTGTTGCGATAGGCCTCGATGAGAGCTGAGTCCGCAACATCGTCCGCGTCGAGAAAAACGATGGTGTCTCCACGACTCTCTCTGATGCCGGTGTTGCGGGCGTATGACGCCGATTGCGCTCCCAACGCCGGGACGACCCGCAACTGGAGCACTCCCGCGTATCGCTCAGCGATTTCAACCGAGCGGTCTGTGGATCCGTTGTCGACGACGATGACCTCGAAGTCTTCACTCGCTGACTGCGCTGCCAGGGCGTCGAGCTGCGCCCCGATGTGAGCCTCGCCGTTGTGGACCGGTATGACGATGGAGAACAATTACGGCAGGCTGCTCTGCAGCGCGCTGGGGTTCGAGGCCGTTGGAACCTGCGCCGTGCCGCCCCGCCGCAGCAGGGCGCGGATCCAAGGATATGACTCTCTCGCGAGGTCGATCATGAGCTGACGGCGGGTCAACAGGAGAAGCCCGAGGTAGAGCGCCACGGCAACACAGCTACTGAATGCCGCTCTGACGACAAGCGGACCAGGAATCTCCGCGCAACCAAAGGCTACGCCGGCAGCCGCCACCCAGGCGAGCACCGGCGTGCGGATGTGACGGAAGACATGGACTTGGGTCTTCTGGTCGACGGCGTGCGCGAGGATCGCGGTGTGAAGGATCGCGGCCGCGACGCCGGCCACAGCGAGCCCGAGCACCCCAAGGATCGGCACGAGGGGTAGTCCAACGGCGACGCAAACGAGGGCGTCGGCGATCACGGCGCGAAGAGGCGTCTTTGCGTCGCCGGAGGTCCAGAGAAAGCTCTGACCGGCGATCATCAATGGTGTGTGAATGACCACGGCCAGGCACGCCAGCCAGAGCGCGTCGACCACGGGCGACCAGCCCTGCCCAAACAGGAGCGGCACGAGAGCGGGCGCAGATCCTGCAAGCGGCACGAGCAGCACTCCGGCGAGGATCGTGGCGAGGGGCAAGAGCCGTGGCAGCATCCTCGCGGGATCGCCACCCGCGGAGCTAGCTCGAGACATCGCAGGGAACGATACGCGCACCAGCGTCCACAAGAGCATTCCGGGCGCCTGGAGCACTCTGAGGACGAGGCCCCAGTAGGCGACGATCGAAACGCTACCGACCGCCGCCGTGCCAAGGACAAGAAACTGATCTCGGACCGAAGACGACAAGGTCGACCGCCTGCACGCGCAGCCCCAGTCCGAGCATCGCCCGGATGCGCCGCCGATCGAACCGAGGCCACACGATGCCCGTCGGCGAAAGGGCGACGATGAAGACGGTTCCAACGATGGAGCGGAGGACGGTTGCGGTGGCGAGTCCCCAGAGCCCCCACCCGATTGCCACCGTTACGATGGTCCACGCATAGTAGGCGATCGTCTCGGCTGTCTCTGCGGTCGCGATTCGCTTGTAGAGCAGTTGACGTTCGAGGACAACGGCGCCGGCACCGCGGAACGCCGAGATGGGGGCGCCTGCCACCATCACCACAGTCAGCTGCCCCGCGAGCCCAAAGGGCAGCGTCAACAGCGCAACGACCACGACCAGGAGGCTCGTGACACCCAGTTGGAGAGCGACGTATGCCCGCAGGTCGGCATGCTCGGGCGCCGTCGGCCGCCGGATTAGGGCTCCGGCCATTCCGATGCCTCCGCTGAGCACGAAGACGAACGTCGAGACCGTCACGGCGATGGCGTAGAGCCCGAGCTGATCGGGGAGTAGCAGTCGAGCGACGACGATCGTCGAGATCAGCCCCAGCACCTGCCCGAACGCTCCCTTTGCGGTCAGCAACGCAGCGCCAGAGGCGGCACGCCGGCTGATCTCGGTGGTGCTCAGTTCGGGCTCTACGTGGGCGGCCTCAACCTTTGCGCGGCGAGTCCTGGCAGAAGGGGCCATCGTCCTGACGATAGTCGCGTCGGCTCCGTGAGGTACTTACCTAACGGCGGGTCTTTGAACTAGCCGCTTTGGCAGCATGGAAAAGCGAGACGGGTCGAAAGTCGGTCGGCCACCGACGCCTCGCCAGCCGTCATTTCGGCCTGGGTTAGATACAGCGCGGCCCAAAAACGGGCGTCTTTTCGTCGGCTGGGAAGCGTTCTCTCGTTGCGGCGTGCAACTCCAAAGTCAGCGACCTGTCAACCCCAAGGCGAGCGACGCACGGGCCTCGCCCCTGGTCACTCAATGGCTTGTCCCGCCGTCTCGGCGCACGTACGCTCCCCCATGTGAGTCCAGAATTACATTGTGAGCGCGAACTTGCGTATTACACGGTTGCGGACGCGTCGTTTTTCCCAGGTGCGGTCGCGCTTCTTGACTCTTTGCGGGTCATCGGTGAAGAGGCGCCCTTGTTTGTCGTCGACTGTGGATTTGAACAGGTCCCAGCAAGAGAGATTGTCGAAGCACGTCACTCTCGTGCCCGCGCACGGGGGGCTCCACCCTCAACTGCAAAAGGCAACCGGCCCGCTTGCCCACCCGGCCGAGATCATGGTCGTAATCGACGCCGACATCTTGGTTACGCGCCCACTCACTCCCCTGTTCGAGGATGCTGCCAACGGTCGACTAGTTGTCTTTGAGGACGACCGCTTCCCCGCTCGGTTCTTTCCGGAATGGTCTTCACTCGGTCTTGGGATTCCAACACGTCAACCGTACGTGAACAGCGGGCTGTTGATCTTCTCATCCGCGACGGCCTCTGAGCTCCTACCCGAGTTCGTCGAACAGCAGGAACAGCTCGATCCTACGAGTGCCCAGTTCGGCGGAGCTGACATGTCGAGCCCTTTTTGTTTCCCCGATCAGGACATTCTGAACGCAATGCTGTGCACCCGATATGACGGGATGGCGGTCCGCGTCGAACGCCGCCTCGCGCCCTTTCCACCCTTCCCTGGTGTCCAAGTCGCGGATGGCAGCCGTTTAGCGTGCACGTACGCGGACGGCGTCGTCCCTTACGTACTACACCACGTAAATGAAAAGCCTTGGCTGACTCGCATGAACGCGAACCCGTACTCGAAACTGTTCACTCGAGCCGTCACAAGCCCCGGGGCGCCGCTAAGACTCGGTGTGCGCGACCTCCCCCTGCGCCTCAGTCGCAGTAGGCTTGCGCCGATCGATCGGTGGCGGGTATCGATCCAGCTTGCGGCACATCACCGCTTGCGGGGCAAACTTGGTTTGCGACCGGCCATAGGACGAGGCGTGCACCGAATCCGCCGACGCGGTGATGAGGTCACCGATCGTTCGGCCTAGCTCGGTTGACGGTTCGCGGGGACGTTTCGAGGAGAACCGCCGCCCGACCCGGAACCGGCAGGGCCCTTTGCAGTCCAACTCGCGACCTCGTCCTTTCGCTAGAGACGAGGTCGGCGCCGCAGGGCGCGGCGCACGTAACGAGCTCCGAGCTGGCCTGCGACGAGTCGCCAGGTCGTGGGGAGGAGCAGTATCCCGGCGTCTTTGCGAAGGAGTCGAAGCAGGCCGGTATTCGTGGACGTCCAGGGAGCCGCCAAACCGGCTTGGTTCGCAAGACTCTCCACTGCCTCGCGACGAAACGTGCTCTTCGCTATCGACGAGTAGGACTTCGCCTGCATCGCTGAAAGCCTCGCCTCGTCCAGGAACTGAGTGCGTCTTTCGAAGAGAATCTCCGCATGATCATCCAGCTCGTAGCCCGTGCCGGTGAACGAGCCTAGATCGGCTGTTGCGGAGTCCCCGTGCAAGCGAAACCCCACGAGCGGCTTTGAGACAAAGGCATAATCCCACTCGAGAGCAATTCGCATCAGCAGCGGAACGTCCGCAAACGGCTCCTCGTCGGCTCTCAAACCCCCGGCCCTTAGGATCGCGTTCCTCCGGAAGAGGGCAGACGGAAAACACACCGTCCAGCTGGAGTGCATGCTTCGCTCCAAATACTGATCGCCCGGCTCAACTGTGACCAATGCTTCAGCTCCGAGAAGCGACTTATCCTTCTCGAGAACACAAGAATCGGGGCTAATCAGATCAAACGCAGTGTGTACGACCCCGACTGAAGGAAAACTGTCTAAGACGTCGATGACTGAGCTCAAATACTCAGGATAGAGGACGTCGTCATCGGACAGGAGGACCAGCGAATCGGTTTCAGCGAGTTGGATGACGCGGTTATAGTTCCGGATCATGCCGAGGTTTCGATCCGATCGCACGTAGTGGATGCGCGGATCGGTAATCGACTCCACGACTTCGCGCGTCTCATCGTCCGAAGCGTTGTCGCAGATCAGAAGCCGAAAGTTCTCGTATGTCTGCGACAGCACGCTGGCTATGGACTCGTGCAACCACTTCGCTCGGTTGTAGGTAGGGATCCCGATAGTGACCCTGACGTTGCCTTCACGCACGTGGCCTCCGCACAGTTCAGTTGTGGTCATAACGTAGCCCAGGCATGCGTCCCGAACGCGCGAGGATGCGTTTGACACATTCCGCCGGCGATCCCATTGACGACGCCGGTCGACCCTGTCAACGTCTCACTAAGGTGAAAGCGAAGCATGTCCAGTTGAGCGTGAGTGAGGTTCCGCCCTCGTGTGGCGCATCTGCGGCTCCGCACGATCGTCGCTGGATTCAAGAGGCAACTCAGTTTCACGTCAGCAAGATCGCCATGGAAAGCAAGCCGATGAGGATTAGCTTCTATGGTCACTTTGGGTCGTCGAACACGGGGAACGAGAGTACTCTGCTCGCGATCCTTTCGCGCCTGCGCGGTCTCTATCCCGACTGCGAATTCTGCTGCATCTGCAGCTATCCTGACGTGGTCGCCGCGCGAAATGGGATCGAAGCGGTTCCGATTAGCGACAGAGTCGTCAAAATCTGGAACCGTGACGCCCCGCTTGACAAGCGCCTGAAAAGAGCCGCTATGGGAGTCCGCGCCGAACTTCGAGAGTACGTGCGCGCCTTCACCGCTCTCAGAAGCACAGATATGCTAATCATCCCTGGTACGGGATTGCTAACCGACGCTTATGGTCTATCCCATTGGGGTCCGTATAACCTCTTCAAATGGTCCCTAATGGCGAAGCTACGTGGTTGTCGGTTGCTCTTTGTTAGTGTCGGTGCGGGTCCTATAGACGGCACCATGGGGCGAATTCTGGTTAAATCGGCTCTGTCACTTGCGGACTACAGATCATATCGCGATGATTCGAGTCTACAATATCTGAGCAGTATTGGCTTTCGACCGAAACGAGACCACGTCTATCCGGATTTAGCATTCAGTTTGCCCAAGGCTATCTTGTCTCCCAATCACGGTCGAGGGGGACGCAGGCGCGTAGTGGGCATCGGCTTGATGGTGTACCCGGGCCGGTACAGCACCCTCAATCCGAGGCCCGATACCTACAATACCTATCTGGAATCTGTCGCAGTCCTGGTGAAATGGCTGCTCGCCCATGACTATGACATCAGGCTCGTGCTCGGCGATGGAGACACAGAAGTAATCGAGGAGTTCAACTCCCTCCTGCGCCACCACGCCGGGAGTCACGATGAGGAGCGTCTGATTTACCAGCCGATCACCTCCGTCGACGAAATACTATCTCAGCTCGCGACGACTGATATCGTCGTCGCCACTCGGTTTCATAATGTTCTTTTAGCCTTGCTGCTCCAAAAACCCGTTCTGGCAATTTCGTTCCATCCCAAATGCGTTTCCTTAATGTCCGAAATGCGACTGCCTCAATATTGCATTGACATTCACGATATTGATGGGGAAAGCTTAATTACTCACTTCCGCGCTCTGGAACGAGATCGCGACAGCGTAACGCGGACTATCAGACAAGAAGTGAGCGACGCGCGTGAAGTCTTGGATGAGCAGTACGAGTTCCTCTTCAAGAAACTCTGACCGGCCGTCGTCCCCGTGTGCCATGATCTTGATCAAACCGAGTTGCGGCGCCTCGTTGTGGGTCCGAATGTCGGTTTCCTTTCAGATTTGGGGCAGAGGTAGTCGTCACCCTCGCAAAAGGATCAAGTGTGTTTAGGCAGAGGTTGGAGAGGGCTTTCTGGGATCTCAGCAAGCGAATTTGGACGCGCCTTCCGCCGCGCGCCCGAGACATGCGCCTTGTTCGAACCTACGGGATCTGGTTGCACTCCTTGACTTGCCGCAACGCGGATCGCGAGATGTACCTGGGGACTTTCTTTCTCCGGAATCGCCCGTTGCTCGAGTTGATCCGCCGGTTGGCCGACGACAGAGAGCGCGAGTCGGCGTTGAGGATCGCGGTGTTGGGATGCAGCATCGGAGCCGAGGTCTACTCCATACTCTGGGTTCTGCGTCGCGCGCGTCCCGACCTCGAGATCTCCGTGCACGCGGTCGACACCTCGAGGGAGGTCCTCGACCTCGCGGAGGCAGCCGAGTACGGCCCCGAGACGTCGGACCGGGTCGGATCGTCGATCTTCGCTCGCTTGACCCCAGCCGAGTCGAAAGAGATCTTCGATTGGGAAGGCGAGCGCGGCCGCGTGAAACCCTGGCTTCGCGAGGGCATTACGTGGCAGCTCGGGAACGCGTGCGATCCGGAGCTGAGCAGCGTTCTCCGGCTACAAGATCTGGTGGTCGCGAACAATTTCCTTTGCCACATGGACGCGAAGTCTGCCGAGGAGTGCCTGCGCACTCTCGCGCGGTTGGTTACCCCCGGCGGCCACCTCGTTGTTTCGGGAGTCGACCTGGACGTGAGAACCAAGGTCGCCATCGACCTAGGGTGGGAGCCGTTACCCGACCTCAAGCAGGAAAGTCATGACGGCGACCCCTCCGTGCGTGCCGACTGGCCGTGGCATTGGTGGGGTCTCGAGCCCTTCGACAGAAGAAGGTCGGATTGGGAGACTCGGTACGCATCGGTCTTCCGCATCGGGAAGGGGTCCGGCGAGGGAGGCGCAGCGGCGGAACGAACAGGGGTTGTCAAGCTGTGAGGACAAGCACCCAGTCGAGGTCCCCCGCGGCGTTCGTCGCCGGTGCAGTCAGCTGAACCTCGCCGGTCTTCAGGATGGGGGCCGGCGCGCCTGTGTACTTCCCGCTGGTGGGATCAAACCATTGCGCGCGAAGACGCCCTGAGAAGCGGGCAGTGTTGACCGTAACTGTGCCACCCGCCGGCAGGTAGGAGACCGCAAGCGTCCCGTCCGGCGTCGCCGCGGAGGTGACGTAGTCGCTCGAGCCGACGTTCCCGGTCGCGGTGAATTCGCCGTAACCGGCAGTGACAATTCTGTGCGCTTGATCAGGCACAAGTCGGAACCACCGCAACCCTGTGAACAGCTTGACGAGGTACCCCAACTGCGCGCTGCCGGGGGTGTCCAGGTGATCCTTCCAGCCGTCTGCGAACTGCCAGGTGTAGTGGTTCCCGTAGAACTGTCCCGTGGCGCCGCTCAGCATGCTCCAATACTCCTGGCGGCGGAGAATCGGTGGATCGCCCTTGGAGATCGACGGGCTGTTCTGCTCGAACTCGTATCCCGCCTCCGCCATATAGACGGGGACGTGGGGCTTGCGGTCGTACTCTCGAAGGACTCTGGCATAGGTCGCGTAGTACGTGTAGGCGGCGTCCAGCTGACTCACCGATCTCCAACGCGGGTCGTCGAGCGAGCCGCTGTCGAGATAGTCGAGCTCGATCGTCTGATGTGCTTGCGGTCGGCCGACCGGATGCCGTTGGCGACGGCCAGGACAAGCGCATCGTCCGACGGGGTGCGCCAGGTCTGGAAGTCGTTGCCGTACGCCCACACGATGTTCGGGAAGCTCGCGTACCTGCTGCCGAGGAAACGACCAAAAGCGCGGTCATTCGCAAGGCCGTTGCTGCGGAGATCACCGAGCCAACCGCCGGTCTCGATCGGGTCGAGGAACACGACCATCCCGGCCTTCGCGGCGAGGCGGATGATCGCGTCGGCTCTCGTGAAGTACGCGGGATTGGGAGTCGAGAGATCGCCCGGGGTCGTGAACGGCGCGATTCCGTCGAACGTCTTCCCGTCGGCACGGCAACCCGTGTACTTCGTGCACAAGAGATCGACCCACAGCGCGTTGAAGCCCGCCGCCTTGCGGTCGGCGATGTAGAAGCGCGGCGTCAGCACGCTCAGGTTGCCGATCAGGGCCTGCGGCGAGTCGCCGACGATCATGAACGGCACGTTGTGCTGATCGACCAGGTAGCGCCGATTGCTCGAGGGCTTGAGTGGGAAGTCGTATCGGCGCTCTGCTACCCGAGCGGAAACGCGTGTGGGAGCCGGCTCTGACGCAGCAGGGCGGTCCCCAAGGATGGGGAGTTGACTGCCGGCGGCCACGGTCAGCCCGATTGCGGCCGCGGCGACAGTGAGCATCCGCCTCGCCATCAGCCAGTCGCTTACGGCAGGTTGGCGCTGTCTGCTCGCAACGCGGCGAGGGCGATCTGGACCCAGCCGCTGTCCCACCGATGTGGCACGTACTGCGGCGTCTCGGTGCTGTGGATCACCGCCTCCGAGGTCAAGAGCGCGTCGAAATCGGCCATGTCGGTCTGGAAGGCGTTGTATCCGCCGATCCAGATCCGGTTCTTGCTGAGGAACGGCGCCTTGTGCGCGTCGATGAACGCTGGGGTGAGTCGATAGTTCGTGAGGAAGTTGTCGTTGGTTCCGTACGACGAGGCGGAACTCGAGCCGAACTGATCGTAGGTCGACATGTCAGCCGGAAAGTCCCAGGCAGCTGCCAACGTGAACACGTCCGGGTGCTTCAGGATCAGATCGGTTGCGCCGATGCCGGACTTCGAGAAGCCGATCAGCCACTTCTGCTCGGCACCGGTTTCGGCCAGGTTCTTGCGTCACCCATGGTACGAGATCGTTCGTCAGGAATGTCTCGTACCTGACCGACGGATCGTTCGGATTGTCCGCGTACCAGGGCTCGATTCCGAATGACGGCTCGATGATCGTGAGGTTGTACTGATCCTGCGCGTCAAGCGCCCGGAGGGTCTCCAATCCGTCGCCGTAGACCGTCGACAGTCCTGCTTCGACCGGGAGGACGAAGAGGAAGTTGTGAGGTACGCCCGGTGTCGGGATTCGTGGGAGCCAACACGCGCATCACCTGCGTGCCGCCGTCGTCGGGCGAAGTCACGTTGTACTGCGCGACGCCGTTGGCGTCCGTCCCGGTGTAGTCGACCTGGAGCGTGTTGCTCGGAACGGTCGCTGGTCCGGCGGACCAGTTGTCGGCGCTCGCAGCGCCGTAGGTCATGATCCCGGGCTGCCCTGTGCTGATGCTGCTGTCGGAGACAACGATCCGTTCGACCCCGTTTTGCGAAAACGCGATCCGCGAGCCGACGCTCGCCAGCTTGAGCACCGTGCCCGCCGCCAACGGGCCGGAGTTGTACGAGCTGCCGAGCTGGGTCCAGTTGCCGCCGCTCCGCTTGTAGAGCCGAAGCTGGGGGCTGCCGTTGTTCCAGAAGTAGATCCCGAGATACATGTCGAGGCCGTTGTTCTGCACTCGCACGGCAGGCCCGACCCACTGCCCACCCGTCAACTGCGTCGAGGTCAACTGGATCGACGAAAACTGATCAGCGCCGTACGTCTCCGCGACTCGCACATCCCCGGCGATTGCCGAAGACCCGACCACCGCGTTCGACGAGATCGCAAGGCCCCGTCGCTGATCCGCGGCCCAGGCGGCGCCGAGACCTCCATCGGCTCGGTTGAAATCGTCGGAGCCGCTCGCCGGCCCTACCGCCGAGCACGCAACGCCGACACTCGAGACGTCTGTCGAACCGACCGTGCCGGAGCCGTTGGAGACAACACAACTCTCACCCGACGGAGCCGTCTTCACCGAGACGGAGTACGCCGCCCCGCTCGGGAGCTTCGTCGCGAACTGGAACGCGCCGTTCACGCTCGACAGTCAGGTCGTCGCCGCCGTTGTCCTGCAACACAACCGCTCCCGAGAGACCGGACACCGTCCCGCCGACCGAATACATCGCGGGAGGCGACGTGTTGGGAGTGGTGGCTTGGGCGCTGTTGGTGTAGGGACCGGTGTTGCCGGCTGCGTCGAGGGCGCGGACCTCGTAGCTGTAGCGTGGTTGCCGGGGCTGGGCTCAGGTCCTTGTAGGTGGTCGCTGAGCCGGAGGTCTGGGTGAGTTGGCTGTAGGTGGTGCAGCCGGTGCCTTGGCAGCGCCAGATTTGGTAGCCGGTGACGCCGACGTTGTCGGTCGCGGCTCCCCAGCGACAGGTCGATCTCGGTGCTTGCGGCGGCGGTGCCGGTCAGGGTGCCGGGAGCTGATGGTGCGCGTGGTGTCGCGAGCAGGCGGCGGTTTGTTTCGCAAGGCGTGGCGATGCCGGAGACGTTTCCGGCGGCGTCGACGGCGGCGACCCCGAGCGTGTAAGTGGTGCCGCAACTGAGGTTGCTGTAGCCGAAGCTGGTGGTCGGCGAGGTGCCGACCTGGTTGCCGTTGAGGTAGGTGCGGTAGCCGGTGACACCGGTGTTGTCGGTGGACGGGTTCCAGGAGAGCGTCATCGAAGTCTGGCCGACCGCGCTCGTCGCCAGCGCGGCGGGCGTCGACGGCGGTGTCGTGTCGGGCGTCGAGCTTCCCGAGACGGCCGTGGCCATGTCGGCCTGGATCGCCGGCAGCCGAGAGGGCCGTGTTGTAGATGCGGATCTCGTCGATGAGTCCCGAGAAGTACTGGCCGTAGAGTCCGTCGCCGCCGATCTGGAGCTGGTTCGTCGAGCTCGTGATCGCACCGGTCTTCGCCTGGCTCGCGACCATCGTGCCGTTCACATAGAGGCGAATCATTGCCCCGTCGTAGGTGACGGCCACATAGCTCCAAGCGTTGGTCGCGAGCGGCGTCGATCCGTAAGCGTTCGCATTGCCGCCACCGAACGTGCCACCGACCGCGGGCTTCCCGCCGTTGTCGGAGGTCGCCTCGAGGTAGTAGTTGTCGTCGCCCTTGTAGATGACGTCGCGCCAGACGCTGGTGGTCGTCGACGGGATTGACCCAGGCCTCGAGCGTCATCCCACTGCTGAGCTGCAGCGACGCCGAATTCGGGATGTTGACTCGCGCGTTCGTCCCATTGAACGAGAGCGCCGCCGCCGTACTTCCCGGACGCCGTCCACGCAGCGTTCGAGATCGTGCCGACATTGCCGTTGCCGGAGGCGTCAGCCACCGATGTGCCGGACCCTTCGTTGAAGCCGTACGCCGCGACGAGTCCGCTCGAGCTCGACTGATTGGTTACCGCCGACGTCGCGTTCGAGAACGCGCCGAGGTTGCCAGCATCCGTCGACTGCGCGAACCTCGTAGCTGTAGCTCGTCGCCAGCCGCAAGACCCGAGTCGTTGAAGCTCGTCGTTCCGCCGCCCGTCTGCCCGACCTTCGCGAACGTGCCGCACACCGCCCCCGTGCAGCGGACGATCTCGTAACCCGTGACGCCGACGTTGTCGGTCGCGGCACCCCACAGAGAGGTCGATCTCTCCGGTGTTGACCGCGCTGGAGGTGAGCGTCCCGGGCGTCGACGGAGGCGTGGTGTCCGCTGCAGTCTGAGTCGCTCGCCGAAACTGCGTTGGAGAACGGGCCGAGGTTCCCCGCAGCGTCAATCGCGCGTACCTCGTAGCCGTAGGTGGCGCCTGAGGCGACCGACGAGTCGTGGAACGTCGTCGGAGTGCCGACCGGCTGCGTCAGGAGGACGTAGTTGGTGCAGGCGGTGCCCTGGCACCGGAACAACTGGTAGCCGGTGACGCTGACGTTGTCGGTCGCAGCCCCCCAGCTGAGGTCGATCTCGGCAGACCCGACCGGCGTCCCCGTAAGA
This sequence comes from uncultured Thermoleophilia bacterium, assembly GCA_963828655.1. GTDB lineage: Bacteria > Actinomycetota > Thermoleophilia > Gaiellales > Gaiellaceae > PALSA-600. Next base: position 133,373 of record CAWHFK010000007.1, read on the forward strand.
GTGCCCGGCGCGGAGGGCGGGGTCGTATCCGGCGCCGCCGGTGTCGTTGCAGCCACCGTGTTCGAGAACGCCCCCAGGTTCCCGGCCGCGTCGACGGCGCGAACCTCGTAGCCATAACTACTGTTCGCGGCGACAGACGTGTCCTTGTAGGTCGTCGCGGTCCCGGTTGGGGACGCGAGAAGCGCATAACTGGTGCAGCCGGCGCCCAGGCACCGATAGACCTGATAGCCGGTGACGCCGACGTTGTCGGTCGCAGCGCCCCAAGAGAGGTCGATGTCGGCAAGCCCAACCACCGTTTTCGTGAGGGTGCCCGGCGCAGACGGCGGGGTCGTGTCGCCACCGGCCGCGATCGGCGTGTTCATGTCGGTCTGGATAGCTGCGGCGCTCAGCGCGAAGTTGTAGACGCGAACCTCGTCGATGAGACCTTTGAAGTACTGGCCGTAGAGGCTGTCGCCTCCGATCTGCAACTGGTTCGTGGAGGTGGTGATTGCGCCGGTGTGGGCGGTGGCGGCAACCTGGGTGCCGTTGACGTAGAGGCGGAGGGTAGCGCCGTCGTAGGTCTCGGTCAGGAAGCTCCAGGTGTTCGCGGAGAGAGCGGCCGTGCCGTAGGCATCGCCGTAGCTGCCGCCGGCGATCAGGCCGGCGTCGGGCTTGGAGCCGTGGCTCGACGTGGCTTCGAGGTAGTAGTTGTCATTGCCCTTGTAGAGGACGTCGCGCCAGGCGCTGGAAACGGTGGACGGGTTGACCCAAGCCTCGAGCGTCATCGCCGTTGTGAGCTGCAGCGACGACGAGTTCGGGATGTTGACGCGCGCACTCGTGCCGTTGAAGGACAGCGCGCCGCCGTACTTGCCGGACGCCGACCATGTCGTATTGGACGTCGTGCCGTTGTTGCCGGTGCCCGAGGCGTCGCCGACCGTCGTGCCGCTGCCCTCGTTGAACGAGTACGCGGCGACGAGGCCGGTCGTCGCCGCGCGGGTCGAGCCCACGGCGAACATCGGCAGCATCAACAGCGCTGCGACGAGCGCCAGGGCGGACAGAGACCATCTGCCCAGAGCATGCGAACTTACCGATCCGGCGAACCACTACCGACAACCACCCCCACTCCCCAGACTCGCACGCTGACAGCGACTCCCCGACGCGTCAACGCCAGACCTTGTTTCCTGGTCGATCGGCTAGGTGGGCCTGACCGTTTTGACGGGAACCGGATCCCGCCCCGTCACGGGAAGCAGACCGAAGGCTGTCAGCTGCCCGGAGGAGACGACGTAGACGCGCCCGTTGGCGACCAGCGGGATCGTGAACTTCAGCCAGGGGTCGAGCTGGTCGCGCGTGCCGGCCTGATCGCTCGTGTAGTACTCGTGCGCGAGGTTGCTCGGGTCGTACGCATGCAACGTGCCCGGAGTGCTGTCGCCGTTGCTCTGCAGGCCCCACAGGATCCCGTTCGAGCTCCCGTTGCCGGAGGCGGCGATCTCTCCGCCACGCGCGGAGAACGTTGAGGTCTTGCCGTTGTAGGTCTCGGCGGACTTCGACGTGGGTGATGTCGACATCAGCCCGTTCGTCATCGCGAACTGCATCAGCTGGCTGTTCACCGGCGCGAAGTACACAGAGCCGTTGAAGTAGACGGGCGCGCTGTAGTTGCCGGTGTTGTAGCTCCCGCCGGTCGGGAAGACGTTGATCAGCGACTGCACGATCTGGTTGTCGCTCGTCGTGCCGACTCCGCCCATGTTGTCGCGGTCGACGAGGTACACCGTGCCGCCCTTGCCGTCCGCGATCACCTCGTGCGGATGCGCTCCCGGCTGATCGGGCAGCAGGATGACCCCGCCCGAGGCGAGGTCGATGTCGCCGCTGTCGAGCGCCGCGTAGTTGTACGGCGTGAAGAAGTCGGTGCGCGTCCCGCTCGGGCTCAGCTTGAGCAGGCTGTCGCCGAAGTCGTCGTTGCCGCCGCTCGAGCTCGGCCCGTCGAACGTGCCGTTGCCGGTCGAGAAGTAGAGGTTCCCGGCGGCGTCGGCGCCGATCCCGTCCGCCGCCCATCCAGATGCCGCCCTTCCCCGCGTTCGGCGTCGTGCAGAAGACCCAGTCCTGATGGAGCGTCGACGCGTTGTACGCCATCACCCACCCGTGGTAGGGCGGGTTGTTGCCGTGGTTCGAGAAGCCGACGTACACCTCGCCGTTCTGCAGGGTCAGGGCCGGCCGCTGGTTCTCGGTGACGTTGTTGAACGAGATCGTTCCGTTGACGCTGTCGTCGCCGTTGCCGGGGACGGTTGCCTGGATCACGACCGGCCCGCCGAGCTTCTCGGCGCCGGTTGTGAGATCGAGCGCGTGCAGCCGGTTGACGTAGGACGTCGTGCCGCCGTGCACTTCCTGCGTCGCCGCGACGACGTAGACCGTGTTGGTCGACGGATCGATGACCGGCGTTCCGGTGATCCCGATCTCGTTCGGAATGTCGCCGGTCTCGCCGGTGACGGCCGGCGGGATCGGCGTCACGCCCGCTGCCGGATTGATGAACGAGTCCTTCCAGATCGGCGTGCTGCTTCTCCCGTCGGCGTCGAACGCGTAGACGCTGTCGTGCTCGGTCGCGACGAGCACGATGTTGTGGAAGCCCTGGCCGGGAATGTTCACGTTCTGGACATACAGCGGCGACGCGAACGTCAGGCCGTCGAGCGTGTAGCTGAAGAGCTTCCCGAAGCTCGTCGAGTTGACGTTCGCCGGCGTGAGCACCGTCTCGTTCAGGTTCGCGCCGTCGCGCAGGTTGTCGTTGTGGAACGTGAACGTGCCCGCGTAGTTCGAGACGTAGACGGTGACATTCACAGTCGCGGCCCCGGTGGTGGCGGAGATCGTGTGCGTCCCGACGCGCGCTCGGCGGCGTGTAGAGGCCCCCCGAGGTGATCGTCCCTGTGGCTGGCGCTACCGCCCGCGATGCCGTCGACGAGCCACGTGACGCTGCCGCTTCCGGGTCCCTGAGCCGTGTACTGCTGCGTTCGCGTGAACGTGAGCACGGCGTTGTTCGGCGACACGGTGAACGCCGTGATCGCCGTCGCGACGTTGGAGTACGGGCCGAGGTCACCGGCGGTGTCCGTGGCACGCACGCGGTAGCTGTAGGTGTTGTTCGCGACGACCGACGTGTCCTTGAAGGCTGGTCGTCGAGCTCGTCCCGATCTGCGCGAAGCTGCTGCAACTCGCCCCGGTGCACCGTTCGACGAGATAGGAGGTGACGCCCCCGGTCGCCGCACCCCACGACAGGTCGACCTCGGTCGGGCTCACCGCATTCGCGGTCAGGGTCCCGGGCGCGGACAGCACGGAGTTCACGGACGTTCCCTGGTCGGTCTGGATCTGAGCGGCGGTAAGAGCGGTGTTGTAGACGCGAACGTTGTCGATCAGGCCCTTGAAGTACTGGCCGTAGATGCGTGTCGCCGCCGATCTGGAGCGCGTTCGTCGAGGTGCTGATCGAGCCCGGTGTGGGCTGTCGCGGCGACCTGGGTGCCGTTGACGTAGAGGCGCAGGGTGGCGCCGTCGTAGGTCTCGGAGAGGAAGCTCCAGGTGTTGGCGGGGAGAGCGGCGGCGCCGTACGCGTCGCCGTAGCTGCCGCCGGCGATCAGACCGGCGTCGGGCTTGGAGGCGTTGTCGGAGGTCGCTTCCAGGTAGTAGTTGTCGTTCCCCTTGTAGATGACGTCGCGCCAGGTGCTGTCGACGGTGGACGGGTTGACCCAAGCCTCGAGCGTCATGCCGGTGGTGAGGTGCGAGGGAGGTGGCGTCGGGGATGCTGACGAGCGTGCTCGTGCCGTTGAACTGGATCGCCTTGCCGTATTCGCCGGTCGTCGCCCAGGTGCCGTTCGCGACCGTGCCGTTGTTGCCGTTGCCCGAGGCGTCGGTGACCGTCGTCCCGGAGCCCTCGTCGAACCCGTACGCCGCGACGAGACCCGGACGGCGCGGCGGGCGTCGAGCCGTCGCGGTGTTCGAGTAAGGCCCGAGGTTGCCGGCCGCATCGGCGGCTCGGACGCGGTAGCGTGTAGCTGGTTGCGGCGGCGACACTCGTGTCCTTGTAGGTCGTGCCGGTGGTCGTGGCGATCTGCGCGAAGCTGTTGCAGCCGGCGCCGTTGCAGCGCTCGATCCGGTAGCCGGTGACGCCGACATTGTCGGTCGCGGCGCCCCAGCTGAGGTCGATCTCGCCGGCACCCGGCTGCGCTCACCGACAGAGTCCCCGGCTGCGACGGCGGCTGGCTGTCGACCGCCGGAGTGGTTCCACCCGCGGTGTTCGAGTAGGCACCGAGGTTGCCGGCGGCGTCCGTGGCCCGGACGCGGTAGGTGTAGGCGGTCGAGGCGGCGACGGTGGTGTCGTGGAAGGTGGTTCCGGTGACGAGTGGTGATCTGCGCGAAGTTGCTGCAGCCTGCCCCGTTGCAGCGTTCGACCTGGTACCCCGTGACGCCGACGTTGTCGGTCGCAGCGCCCCACGAGAGGTCGATCTCGCCCGCGCTCACGACCGACGCCGTCAGGGTGCCCGGCGCAGACGGCGGCGTGCTGTCGGTGGCAGCGGAGATCGGCGTGTTCATGTCCGTCTGGATGGCCGCCTGCGCTCAGCGCGACGTTGTAGACGCGAACCTCGTCGATGAGGCCGCTGAAGTACTGGCCGTAGAGGCTGTCGCCGCCGATCTGGAGCTGGTTCGTCGAGGTCGTGATCGCGCCCGTCTTGGCCTGGCTCCCGACCAACGTCCCGTTCACGTAGAGCCGGAGCGTCGCGCCGTCGTACGTCAGGGCGAGGTACGACCACGTGTTCGCCGTGAGTGCGACGGCCCCGTAGGCGTTGGCGTTCGCTCCTCCGAACGTGCCGCCCGCCGGCCGGCTTGCCGGCGCTGTCGGACGTTCCTTCGAGGTAGTAGTTGTCGTTGCCTTTGTAGATCGACGTCCCGCCACTTGCTGGTCGTCGCCGACGGGTTGACCCACGCCTCGAGCGTCATCGCCGTCGTCAGCTGCAGCGACGACGAGTTCGGGATGTTGACTCGCGCGTTCGTGCCGTTGAAGGAGAGCGCGCCGCCGTACTTCCCGGAGGCCGACCACGTCGTGTTCGACGTGGTGCCGTTGTTGCCGGTGCCGGAGGCATCGCCGACCGTCGTGCCGCTGCCCTCGTTGAACGAGTACGCCGCGACGAGTCCCGGCGTCGCGGCATGGGTCTGGCCGACCGCGAACAGCGGCAGCATCAGGAGCGCTGCGGCGAGCGCAAGAGCAGGCAGAAACCGCCTGGCCGAGCATGCCGACTCAGCGATCAGGCGAACCACTGCCGACCATCATCCCCACTCCCCAAGGCTCGCAGGCTGACAGCGGCTCCCTAACGCGTCAACGCCAGACTTCGTTTCCTGGTCGATCGGCTAGGTCGCGAGCCAGCGCCGCCGCGTAGGCCCAGCGCAGATCGGCGGCGAGCGACCCATCGTCGAGCAGGGTTCGGAGCCGGCGCAGCCTGACGAAGCGGTCGCCCTCGAAGTCCTCGCGCGTCAGTCCGACGTCACGGTAGGCAGTCGCGAGCTCACGCGCTCCCCGGTCGGCGTTCCATTCGAGGACGAGATCCGGAAAGGCCCCGGCGAGCTTCGTGAAGTCGACGCGATACGACCGGTTGTCGGCCGACGAGCCCTCGGCGATCTCGATCTCGCAGCCGGTGACCTGCGCGAGGATCTCGGCCAGCTCGCGTACGCGGTAGTTCTGCTCGTCGGTGCCGACGTTGAACGCTTCGCCGCGAACCGCATCCTCGGGGGCGTCGAGCAGCGCCAGCGCGGTCTTCGCGACGTCACGGACGTGCACCAGCGGGCGCCACGCCGTTCCGTCGCTGAGCAGGGTGATCCGGCCGGTCGTGTGGGCGTAGGCCGCAAGGTTGTTGAGGACGATGTCGAGCCGCAGCCGGGGGGACGCCCCGAAAACGGTCGCGTTCCGCATGGACACCGGCGCGAAGTCGGGCCCAGCGAGCGCGAACAGCCCCTCCTCCGAGCGAACCTTCGATTCCGCGTACGCCGTCAGTGGGCGGAGGGGCGAATCCTCGCCGAGCGCCTCGTCCGTCCCCGAGGCGCCGTACATCGAGCAGGACGATGCGAAGATGAAGCGCCGGACGCCGGCGTCGCGCGCCGCGCGCGCAAGGCGAAGTGTCCCGTCGCGATTGATGTCCTCGGTGAGCCCCGGGTCGAGATCGCCCAGCGGGTCGTTCGAGAGCGCCGCGTAGTGCACGACGGCGTCGAAGCCCGCCACGTCGCTCGGCACGACATCGCGCACGTCGATCGCGAGCCCCGGCAGCCGCCGCGGCTCGGCGCCGAAGTCACAGCCGCGGTAGAGGCCCGAGTCGAGGCCCACGACGTCGTGGCCGGCGTCGGCCAGATACGGGGCGAGCACCGACCCGATGTACCCCTCGTGTCCTGTGACGAGCACTCTCATCGCTCGTCTCACGCTAGTCGAGCAACACCGGCCTTTCGACCGGCCGATCGGCGAGTATCGTCGGTGCCTCGATGCCGATCGACTGGGAAACCGTCCCCGACGCCGCGACCCTCGGCGCAGAGCTCATGGAGCTCATGCACGAGCTCTTCCCGCTGCCCCGGAGCCTGACGGGTGCTGGGGTTCGTGAGACCCTGGCCGCGCTCGCACGCGAGCTGCCACTCGAGATCGTCGAGACGCCCACCGGCACGCCGGTCTTCGACTGGGTCGTCCCGCGCGAATGGAAACTCCGCGGCGCCTGGATCGACGGGCCGGACGGCCGGGTCGTCGATGCCGCCGACTCGCCCCTGCATGTGCTCGGCTACAGCACACCGGTCGACGCCGTCGTCTCGCTCGAGGAGCTGCGCTCCCACGTCCACACCCACCGCGACGACCCGGATCTCGTCCCCTACCGAACGTCGTACTGGGAGGAGCAGTGGGGGCTCTGCATGAGCAGCCGGCAGCTCGACGCGGCTCCCGGACGGGGACTACCACGTCGTCGTCGACGCGACGCTCGAGGCAGGATCGCTGACCTCGGGCGAGGTCACGGTTCCCGGCACGGGCGACGCCGAGTTCCTGCTCAGCACCTACGTCTGCCACCCGGCGCTCGCAAACGACAACCTGTCGGGCATCGTCGTCCTCTGGGCGCTCGGCCGTGCGCTCCTGCACCAGCAGCAGCTCGAGCACACCTACCGGCTGCTCTGGAGCCCCGGGACGCTCGGCCCGCTCTGCTGGCTCGACCGGAACCGCGATCGCCTCGATCGCATCCGAAACGGTCTGGTCGTGTCGTGCGTCGGCGACCCGGGCCCGCTGCGCTACAAGCGCAGCCGACGCGGTGACGCGCCCGTCGACCGCGCGGCGACATACCTCGTCGGACGTGAGGCCGGGATCCTCAGCGACTGGCAGCCAGGCGGCGGCGACGAGCGGCAGTACTGCTCCCCCGGGTTCGACCTCCCGGTCGGGACGCTCTCCCGCACCCCGCACGGCCTCTTTCCCGAATATCACTCCTCCGCCGACGACCTGTCGCTCGTCACCGGCGAGGCGCTCGCATCCTCGTTCCGGCACGCGCTGCAGATCATCGACATCGTCGAGACCAACGGGCGGTACCGGAACCTCTCTCCCTACGGCGAGCCGCAGCTCGGGCGCAGAGGCCTCTACCAGAGTGTCCCCGACGGCACGAACCCCGAGTCCGCCTACCTGTGGGTGCTGAGCCTCTCGGACGGCTCGCACGACCTGCTGGCGATCGCCGAGCGGTCCGGGCTCCCGTTCGAGACCGTTCGAACGGCGGCGGAGACACTCGAGCACCACGAACTGCTCGAGCGGCTGCCGTAGCGCGATGGCGCTCGCGATCGTCACCGGAGCGGGCCGCGGGATCGGGCGGGCGACCGCGCTCGCGCTGGCGCCGCGCGGGTACACGCTCGGTTTGATCGCACGGTCGGCAGACGAGCTCGAGGAGACGGCGGCGCTCGTCCGGCAAACCGGCGGGAGCGCGATCGCCGCACCGGCGGACGTGACCGACAGCGAGGCGGTCGCCCGGGCGGTTTCCGCGCTCGCCGGTGAGGGCGACGGCGTGTCGATGCTCGTGAACAACGCGGGCTCGCTGCGCGCGATCGGCCCGCTGTGGGAGGCAGACCCGGACGACTGGTGGGCCGACGTGCACACGAGCCTCGGCGGCGCGTTCAACCTCTGCCGGGCCGTCGTGCCCGGGATGATCGAGCGTGGCACCGGCAGGATCGTCAACGTCGTCAGCTACGCGGGAACACGCCCCGCTCCGTACCAGACCGCCTACGGGTGCGCCAAGGCTGCCCTCGCCAACCTCACGGAGTCACTCGCGGCCTCGCTGGCGCCGCACGGCATCCAGGCGTTCGCGGTCGCCCCCGGCTACACCGAGACCGCGATGACGCGCGAGCTGGTGGAGTCCGAAGCCGGGCGCACGTGGCTGCCAGACGCCGGCACCGGCAGGATCGTCGAGGCGGCGCGGTCGGCGGAGCTGATCGCGACGCTCGCATCGGGCAGGGCGGACGCTCTCAGCGGACGGCTCGTGCACGCCCTCGACGAGGTGGACGAGCTGCTCGCGCGGATCGACGAGATCCGCAGCGACGATCTCTACGTGGCCCGGGTGCGGAGGTTGCCCGGGTCGTAGTCGGCCCAGCTCCGGTCGCGGTCGCTCATCGTGCGTGAGCCCGCCTCCGGCCACGCGATGCCGAACGCCGGATCGTTCCAGCGCACGCCGGTCGACGCCTCGGCAACGTACGGGGTGGACATCAGGTAGAGGACCTCGGTGTCGTCGACGAGCGTCTGAAAGCCGTGGGCGAAGCCCTTCGGCACGTACAACGCGGTGGCGCGGTCGGCGTCGAGCTCGACTCCGACCCACCTCGCGTGCGTCGCCGATCCGGGGCGGAGGTCGACGATCACGTCGTAGATCGTGCCCCGCGTACAGCGGACGAGCTTCGTCTCCTCATGCGGGGCCGACTGGAAATGCAGGCCCCGCAACGTGCCGGCAGACGTATTGCGCGAGATGCTGGACTGGACGACCCCGGCCGCGAGGCCGTGAGCCGCGAACTCGTCTCCGTCCCACGTCCGGGCGAAGAACCCGCGCTCGTCCTCATGGCGCTCGGGTTCGACGAGGAAGGCGCCGTCCAGCTCGAGCGGCACGAACCTCACGCTGCGACCACCACCTTCCGCGCGGTGAACGCTTCTGCGAACCGCTCGGGCGCAACGCTCTCCAGCCCGCGCAGACGCATCAGGGCGATGAACGTCTCGCGGTCGAACCAGTGCTTGCCGCGCTGGGAGGCGAAATGCTCCTCGAGCAGCGCGAGCTTCTCGTCCACGATCGCCCGGGTCAGCGGAACGAAGACGTTCGGCCTGCCGAGATCGCCGTCGTACTTCGGGATCTCGTACTCGAGGATCAGGTGGCTGCGGAACGTGTTCCAGGTCAGCTCCGACGCGAGCCGGTGATCCTGGTGGAAGTCGTAGCCGGCATGCGTGAACACGATCTGCGGATCGACCCGCGCTTTCAGGTCCTCGAACACGTCCTTGACCTCGCCGCCGGCGTACGGCAGGAACCCGTCGCGGAACGCATGCACCTCCACTCGCGCAACGGCGAACCGGGCCGTGAACGCCTCCGCGCTCGCGCGCGCCTCCTCGCCGCGCGCGCCCGGTGCCGCCAGCACGAGCCAGTCGATCTCGAGCCCCTCGTTCGCCCGCGCGAGGCTCAGCAGCGTTCCGCCGCAGCCGATCTCGATGTCGTCGGAGTGGCAGCCGATCGCGAGGATCCGGCGGACCGGCTCGGCTGCCGACAGGTTCAGCACGACCGGAGCGTAGGCTCAGGCGAGGACGCCGTCGAGCGGCAGGTGCTGCCACGGCGCCTGGCCGGTCTCGTGCATCGTCTCGAGGAGCTGCCTGTCCTTGATCGTGTCCATGACGCCGAAGAAGCCGTCGTACGGGTAGGCGACCAGCTCGCGCTCGGCGATCAGGTGCGCAAAGGTCTCCTCCACGAGCTCGTCGCCCGGCTCGATCAGGTCGAGGATCTCCCGGCGGAAGACGAAGAACCCACCGTTGATCCGCACGTCGGAGCGGCTCATGTCCTTCACCTGGGTCACGTTGCCCGCCGCGTCGGTCGAGACGAGGTGCGCGTTGAACTGGGGCCGGACCGACAGGAACATCGCGGTCTTGCCGCTCTGCCGGAACGTCTCGACGAGCGCCGGCAGCGGGGCGTCGGTGAGCCCGTCGCCGTAGCTCGCGAGGAACGTCTCCTCCTGGCACAGGTAGGGCGAAACGGCCTTCAGCCGCTCGCCGATCGTCGAGTTGAGCCCCGTGTCGACGAACGTGATCCGCCACTCCTCCAGGTCGCGCGACAGCAACTCGACCTTCGTGCCGGCGGCACTGCGGTCGAGCACGAAGTCGTTCAGGACTGCGCCGTTGTACTCGAGGAAGAACCGCTTGACGACGTCGCCCTTGTACCCGAGGCAGAGAATGAAGTCGTTGTGCCCCCACGCCGCGTAGTAGCGCATGATGTGCCAGAGGATCGGCTTGCCGCCGATCTCGATCATCGGCTTCGGGATGGCGCGGGTCTCTTCGCCCATCCGGACGCCGTAGCCGCCGCAGAAGAGGACGACCTTCACGCCGCGATCTCCGCCGGCTCGAGCACGTGAGCGGTCGGGATCGGCACGATCAGCTGCGCGCCCCACTCGCTCGTGTATGCGAGCTGCTCGGCGATCTCCCGCGCCAGGTTCCAGGGCAGGATCACGATCGCGTCGGGGCGCGTCTCGGCGATCCGCTCCGGCGGCTCGATCGGAATGTGCGTTCCCGGCGTGAACCGGCCGTGCTTGTAGGGATTGCGGTCGACGGTGTAGTCGAGGAGGTCCGTCCGGATCCCGCAGTAGTTGAGCAGCGTGTTCCCCTTGCCGGGCGCGCCGTAGCCGACGACGTGCCTGCCGTCGCGCCGGAGCCCGATCAGCAGGTCGAGCAGCGCGCGCTTCGACTCCTGAACGTCCTCGGCGAACTGCGCATACCGCACCGGATCGCGGAGCCCCTCCTGCCCTTCCCGCGCCAACAGCTCCGCCACCGCCGGCGACGCTTCGCGTCCTTCCGACGCGTGCGCTCCGTAGACCCGAAGCGAACCGCCGTGGCTCGGCAGCTCCTCGACGTCGACGACGTCGAGGCCGTGCTCGGCGAAGATCGCCGAGATCGACGCGAGCGAGAAGTAGGAGAAGTGCTCGTGGTAGATCGTGTCGTACTGCACGCCCTCGAGCAGCCGCGCGAGATGCGGAAACTCGAAGGTCGTCGTGCCGCCGGGAGCGAGCAGCAAGGCGACGCCGCCGACGAAGTCGTTGATGTCCGGCACCTGGGCGAGCACGTTGGCGCCGAGGACGAGGTCGGCGCGCGTCCCGTCCGCGACGAGCCGCTTCGCGAGCTCGACGCCGAAGAACTCGACGAGCGTCGGCACGCCGCGCGCTTCGGCGGCCGCAGCGACGTTCGCAGCAGGGTCGATCCCGAGCACCGGGACCCCGTTCGCCACGAAGTGCTGAAGGAGGTAGCCGTCGTTCGAGGCAAGCTCGACCACGAGACTGTCCGGCCCGAGCCCGAGGCGGTCGGTGATCATGTCGACGTACCGCCGTGAATGCTCGACCCACGAGTCGGAGTACGCAGAGAAGTACGCGTACTCGGTGAAGATCTCGTCGGGCGCCACGAACGCCGGCAGCTGCGCGAGCCAGCACGCCGTGCACACGCGGACGTGGAGCGGGTAGAACGGCTCCATCTCCTCGACGCGGTCGGCGGGCAGGAAGCTCTCGCAGAGCGGTGACTTCCCCAGGTCGACCATCGTCAGCTCGAGCGGCGCCGCGCAGAAGCGGCAGTGCGTCCCACCCGGCCGCACGTCGGTCTCCCTCACCAATGGCATGGCCTCACGCTAGCCGTGCCCTGGCCGCCCCACCATACGACGATCGTGCAGTCCTTGCGGAGGCTCGAGCCCGGTCGGCGCTGGGAATCGGGCCGCCGTCGACGGCTGTGCGCCGAACGTTCGGAGTCTGCCCGGATGAAGGTCTAGGTCTCGGTCGCGCCGCCTTTACACCGCCCAAACGGCCATGTACAACGAGCCGCAAGCTCCCGATTCAGGTAGCTGCGTTTTCAGTCAACGATCGAAAGGCGGCCCTTTCGATGAGGGGAACAAAGGACAGCTCCGCTGTCATTCTGGACAGGCATCCGCTGTGGCTGGATGCAATGGACAAGCTGGTTGAGGGGGTCGGCGTCGGCGTCGTCGGACGCGCGACGGACGGAGAGGACGCGATCTCACTGATCGACGAGCATCGCCCCGACCTGTTCATCGCAGGGATCGACCCGGCGATGACCGGCGTGCTCGACGTCGTCAGGCGGGCGAGCGAGAGCCACCCCGGACTGCGGTCCGTGGTGCTCGCCGACAACACCGACCTCGAGGCCGTCGAAGCGGCCTTCGCAGCCGGTGCATGTGTGTACTGCGTGAAGACGGCGGAGCAGGACGTCGTCGCATCTGCGATCCGCCAGGCGTTGGAGCAATCCATCTACCTCGCGACGAGCATTTCGACGGAGTTCGTGCCGCGGGCTAAGAGCATCGAGTCCTCGGCCGACGCGCACGATCTGACCCGCCGCGAGCTCGAGATCCTGTGCCTCGTCGCAGAGGGGCACTCCAATTCACAGCTGGCGGGGATGCTCTGGGTGACCGAGCAGACGGTGAAGTTCCACCTGTCGAACATCTACCGCAAGCTCGATGTCGCCAATCGCACCGAGGCGAGCCGCTGGGCGCAGCTCCACGGTCTGCTGCCGAGCGAGCAGAAGCTGGAAGTCGCCTCCGCCGCTGCCTGACCGACCGAACGTCCCCCGACAGGTGTGCCCGGCTCGTGCCGGCGCACCCGTCGTGGCTCGGACGGCGTCAGTCGCCGAACTCCCTGTGCGCGCACACGGGGCAGTAGATGAGCGTCTCGACGGGCTCGTCGCGCAGGACGTAGAGACGCCACCGCTCGGTCGTGTCGGTCCACTCGTCGCGGCATTCCTGGCAGGTGAGCGGTCGGACGAGGGTCGTCTGGTTGTCGCGCATAGGTTCCTTTTCGACAGGATGGCGCGTGTTCAGTCCTGGCCATCCGGGGGGTTTCGGTTCAGAGACGCAAAGCCTCCACGACGTGCTCGGCAATTGCAAGCGACGACGTCGCTCCGGGCGACGGCGCGTTTCGGACTGCGGTGACCGGGCCGAGCTCGTTGATGCGGAAGTCGTCGACGAGCGAGCCGTCCGAGCCGAGTGCCTGGGCGCGCACGCCCGCCGCCGCCGGCACGAGGTCGGCGGCCGTCAGCTCCGGGACGTAGCGTCGTGCCTCCGCGGCGAAGGCGCTCTTGAAGAGCGACCCACGGAGCTCACGCGCCCCCATGCGCCAGTTCGCACGCGCCAGAGCCCGGAAGCCGGATGACCCGAGTGCCTCGGCGAGGTCGCCGAGCGAGACGTCGCGCCGCCGGTAGCCCTCGCGCGCGAAGGCGAGCACGGCGTTCGGGCCGACATCGACGCCGCCGCCGACCCGAGTGGTGAAGTGCACGCCGAGGAACGGGTAGGCCGGGTCCGGAACGGGGTACAGAAGACCGCGCACGAGGCTCGAGCGCTCGGGTCTCAACCGGTGGTACTCCCCGCGAAACGGGACGATCCTCGGCTCGCGTTCGTCGCCCGCAAGTCGTGCGATCCGGTCGGACTGAAGCCCCGCGCAGAGGACGAGACGGTCGAACTCGAAGGTCCGCTCACCCGCCTCGACGCGGGCGCGCGCCCCGGTCCGCCGGATCGCGGTCACCTCGGCCGAGAGGAGAATCTCCCCGCCCGCGGCCCGCACGTCATCGGCGAGCGCGTGTGCAATCGCGACGTAATCGGTGATCGCCGTGGTCGGCGAATGCACCCCCGCGATGCCGGCTGCGTGCGGCTCGATCTCGCGCAGCTCGTCGCGCTCCACCCAACGAACGCCCGGGACGCCGTTCGCGCTCGCCCGCCGCTCGAGCTCTCGGAGACGCTCGAGCTCCGACGCGTCGAGTGCCACGACGAGCTTCCCGCACTCGCGCAGAGGCAGCGCGCGCTCGCTGCAGTAGGCACGCAGGAGCTCGACACCGCGACGGCACAGGCGCGCCTTGAGCGATCCCGGCGGGTAGTAGATCCCCGCGTGGACCACGCCGCTGTTGTGACCGGTCTGGTGGAGCCCGACGTCCCGCTCCTTCTCGAGCACCGTCACCTTTGCGTCCGGCCGGGCCTCCGCGATCCTCCGCGCGACGGCGAGGCCGATGATGCCCCCGCCGACAACCCCGACCTGCATCGACGGTCATGCTAACCGGTCGACTATCGTGTCGACGGGGGCGCCAAGCGGGCGCGGAGGGAGAGAGAAAACGCAGACTGCGGACCAGTTCGATGAGGCGGGCGTGGAGGAGATCCTCCGGCTCGCGCAAGCGGCGAACCTGCGCAGCATCGCCCGGCGGCGCAGGCGGCTTCGCCGGCGCGCGCTCTGGGTGGCTCTGATCGCCGTCCTCGTCGTGGGCGGGGTGGCAGCGTTCCGCTACGGCTTCGGCAGCGGCGGCGACAAGCAGGCGTCGCAGGGGCCCCGTCCGTCGATCGGCGCTGCGGCGTCCGGGCCGGCGCCGGCGGCGCACTCGATCCCGGACTTCGTCTGGCCCGCGGCCAAGGGCGCCGTCCACTATCGCGTCGAGTTCCTGCTCGGCACGCGCGTCGTCCACACGGCGACGACGAGTGCTCCGCGGCTCCGCGTGGCGGTCACGAGCCTCCCGCCCGGCAGATACCGCTGGCGCGTCTGGGCGCTCGACCGGTCCGGCGGGCGGGCGGGACGTGCGCTCGTCGACGCGTCCGTGAACATTCGCTGACGGCAAGGCGGGCCGGCCCTCGAGTGCGGCCACCCGAGAAACCGGCCCAAGATTGTCGAGCGGCGTTCCCCCGGCCGCAAAGGGGGGCCGGCTGGGACGCTATGCGGCATCCTCGCGAACCCTTCTGAGTCGTCCGGTTCCTGCCGCCCGACACGTCCTGTATCGACAGGACGTTCTTGCGCAGAGTCCCTCGATCTGGTGATCAACCTCGGCGACGACTGCGAGGCGATCGTACGAAGCGTCGACGACTGCGTCTACCGCTGCGCCCGGCAGATTCGCGCAAGCAGCGGACGTTTCTCGCGAAGAACTAGACGAAGGGACAGCCTCGCGGAAACAGCATCCTGGGCCGCCAGGACGCTGCTTCCGCGAGCACAGCTCATGGTCGCGACTGCGGCGCCCGAAGACAAGGCCCGCGCGTGAAACCTATCCTCCAGTCGCAAATGGCGGCATGAAACTCGTGAACCTGGTTCGGCTACGCCGAACCAGGTTCAGGCGGTCGCGTCGGCGACGAAGTCCCGGATCGCGGCCGTGAAGGCGCGGCGGCTCTCCTCCCACGCGTAGAACATGTGCCCTCCGCCGAAGTGCCGGACGGTGACGCGGCCGGCCGTCGCCGGGTCCAGCCGCATCAGGTTCCGCAGACGGTCGCTTGCGTAGTACGGAGTGACGAGGTCGAACCGGCCATGCGTGATGAACGCCTTCAGGTGCGGGTTCAGCGCCATCCCGTACCGGAAGTCGTCGGTCGCGCCCGCCGGCGGAACGAAGAAGTGGCGCTTGTCGTCGTCCTTCCACTCCTCGTTGACCTCTTCGCTGAGCAGCGCGTACTCACGATCGGTCTCGACGCCGAGCTCGGAGCGCAGCTGCCGGTTGATCGCCGTCGTGAACGCCGGGGCGATGCCGGAGAGCGTCGGGTCGGGGCCGGCGAAGGACTCGCGATCCGGGAACGGGTCGCTCGCAGTGACCGTCGCGTCGTAGCGGCCGAGCACCTTCCGCTCGTCGCGCAGCAGCTCACGGGCGAAGACGCCGATCGGGATCCTGCCCTCGGCCCGGCTGACCAGGTCGACGGGGAGTCCGATCAGATCGGCGAGCCGTGCCAGGACGCGTTCGCGCTCGTCGGGCTCCATCGCGGCGCCGCGCGTCAGGAACGCGGCGAACTCGCCGGTCGCGAACTGCTCTGCCTCCCGCTGCACATCCTCGACCGGGACGCCCGGGTCGAACACGCGCGACCGGCCGTGATGGGCGGCCACCCCGGCCATCGTCGGCACGAGATCGACCCACGGGAGGACGTCGTAGTCGCCGCCGATGAGCGTCGAGAACTCGAGCGCGGGCGAGATGAGGATTGCGCCGTTCAGCCCGATGCCCGCCTTCTCTTGAAGCACGCGCACGAGGCGCCCGACGCGATAGCCGCCGTAGCTCTCCCCCGCGATGAAGACGGGCGAGCCCCAACGGCCGTTGCCGGAGAGCCAGCGCCCCATGAACTCCGAGAGCGACTCGAGATCGCGCTTGTAGCCGAAGTACTCCTTCGGATCCGCGCTCTCGCTCTGCTTGCCGTCCGCCTTCTGCTTGTCCTCGTCCTTCGCGGTGCCCTCCTGCTCGATGATCCGACTGAAACCGGTGCCGACCGGATCGACGAAGACGAGGTCGGTGAACGCGAGCCACGACTCGTCGTTGTGCACGAGCCGCGGCGGCATCGCCGGCAGCGATCCGTCCGCCGGGAAGTCGACGCGCTTCGGGCCGACCGCCCCGACGTGCAGGTAGGCCGACGACGCCCCAGGGCCGCCGTTGAACACGAACGTCACCGGCCGGACGAGGTCGGCGTTCGCGCTCACGTACGAGACGGCGAAGACCTCCGCCGACGGCTTCTCCTTCTTCCGGAGCACGAGCCACTGCGCCGTGGCCGTGTACTCGAGGTCGTTCCACGTCCCCGTCGAGACGGCGCCGGCCGGCGGTTCGTGGTCGGGCGAGGTCTCCTTCGGCTCGTCACCGCTCATGGGCGTGACGCTACAGGAGCGACCGAAGTCAGCTCGCGGATCGCGTGGGCGAGCGCCGGGTCGACGCCCGCGTGCGCCTCGAGCCAGTCGAGGACCGCCGACGCGGCCTCACGATTCCGCGCGTAGCCCGGCACCAGCGCCGCGAGCGGCACCTCCGCGCCGAAGCGCCGCTCGGCCCCGCGCTCGACCGCGAACACGTCCTGCTGGGCGGCCCCGCCCCCCTGCAGCCCGGCGATCACGAGCACGCGGTCGACCGCATGCACCTGGATCAGCCGGGTCGCGCTCAGCACCTCCCCGCGGGCGAGGCGATGGAGGCCGACGTAGAGGTTCGTGAGCGCCTCGTTCGCCTGCCACTGCACATCGTCGTATGGCGACGGGCCTGGTACGTGCCGGGCCGCCTCCAGCCCCGGAGGCGCGTCTGCGCGCTGCCAGACCAGCCGGCCGGCGGGAGCTGCGCACGCGGCAACTCCATCGACGGTGAAGACGGCGTACTCGGCGTAGAGGCCGTCCGCGAAGAGCACCTTGCGGCCGTCGAGCGTGTTCGCGAAGCTGAACGCGACCGGCGACAGCTCCTCGAGCCAGTCGATCGAGTCGAGGTAGCGCCGGCGCGCGCCGTCGTCGACGATCACGAAGAAGTCGAGATCCGAGTGATCGTCGAGCCGGTCGAGATCGACGCCGACAGAGCCGAGCCCGATCAGCGCGATCGCGTCGCCGCGCCCGGCGAGCACCGCGCCGAGGTCGTCGAGCCGCTGCAACAGACGTTCCGGGATGCTCGAGCGAGTCATGCCGCCTCCTTCGTTCCTGTTGGATGCAGACGTTGCCTGGTCCCTCTGTCACCGGAGCGCTGCCGGTGCTGCTGCACGATCCGCTCGCACACCGGCTGATCGTTGCAGCGGCGATCCTCGTGGTGGTCGGCGAGGTGGCCGCCACACTGCTCGGAAACGCGCGCGATGGAAGGCCCTTCGGCGGCCTGGCGGATGCGTTTCTCCTCTTCACGCGCAACCGCGGCACCGGGGTGCAGAAGGACCGCGGGACGAGGCTCGTCTTCGCAGCCGGCGCCTACCTGGCGATCATCGCGGCGATCGCGATCGCGAAGGTGCCCGGCCTGCGCACCGGTGCGAACAACTGGTGGGCGTTCGGTCTCGGGATCGCGCTCATCCTCGCGGGCGTTCTGCTGCGCGGCTGGGCGATCGTCAGCCTCGGCCGCTACTTCAGGCGGACGGTGACGATCGAGCCCGAGCAGCAGCTCGTGCGGCGCGGCCCCTATCGCCTGCTCCGCCATCCCTCGTACACCGGCCTCCTCCTCGTCTTCGCCGGGTTCGGACTGGCGATCGGCAGCTGGCTCGGCGCCGCCGCCGCGCTCCTCATCGGCTTCGCCGGGACGCTGCCGCGCATCCGGGTCGAAGAAGCCGCGCTCGCGGAGAAGTTCGGAGCCGACTACACCGAGTACGCGAGCTCGACCGACCGCCTGGTCCCCCACCTCTGGTAGGAGCACGCTCACGCAGAGTTTGTGAGGAAACATCGCAAGGATGTTTCACGGTGCATCGAGCGGGGATCCTGGTCGGGCCGCTTCTTGGCGGAGTCCACGAACAAAGGAGGGATCATGGGTACCGGAGTCAGTCTGCTGCTGATCGCCGCTGGTGCGATCCTGACCTGGGCCGTCTCTGCGACGGTGTCGGGACTCAACATCCATGTAGTAGGAGCGATCCTGCTGGTTGTCGGGATCATCGGTCTTGTCCTCTCGCTCGTCTTCTGGTCGAGCTGGGGCGGCTTCGGCGGTAACGGCCGCCGCACGACGGTCGTGCAAGACGGGCCGCCTCAGCCCTGACGCGGCTCGGTCCGCGTCAGCCCGGCGCGCGAGCGCCGGGCGCCTACTCACACATCTTCGCTATCGACGAAAGGCACACGCATGTTGCTGCTCCTTGCTCTGCTGATCCTGCTGCTCGCACTCGGCGGCGGGATCTTCATCTCGAAGTTCTTGTTCATTCTGTTGCTGGTCGCCTTGATCGTCGCGGTCTTCTCACGCCGAACCGTCTGAGCGGCCGAGGTTTCGAGCCCGCGCGAACGCGGTACACCTCGAACCGCTGAGCCTTTCTTGCACGGAGGGGGAAGGCCAGACCAAGGGGGAGGTGCGCACCTTCAAGGTGCGCATCAAGGAAAGTGTCGAAGCCTGCGGCCTGAAAGCTCCTCGGAGCAAAGGGCTGCGGGCTTCGACACGGTCCAGGAGGCGGCCCTCGGTCTAGTCTTGACTCGAGCGTTCCCCAGCGTCACGCGCTGGGAGAGGAAGGGAGAGATCATGATCCGAGTTCTTGAAGGCCTGCCCGAGCACGTGCTCGGCGTCGAGGCCAGCGGGACGGTGACCGACGACGACTATGAGAAGGTCCTGATCCCGGCGGTCCGCGAGAAGCTCGATGCCGTGGGCAAGTTCCGCTTCATCTACGTGCTTGGCGATGAGTTCGACAGCTGGACGTTCGGTGCGATGTGGGAGGACGCGAAGCTCGGCGTCGGGGATCTCAAAGCCTGGGAGAAGATGGCCGTCGTGAGTGACAAGGACTGGGTGAAGCACATGGTCAAGGCATTCGGTTGGCTGATCCCCGGCGAGGTCCGGGTTTTCGAGCTCGCCGAGCTGGACGACGCCAAGGCGTGGGCGGCCGCCTGACGAATCACGCCCCTGCCGTCAGCGCTCGCGCCTGAGCCGGCTGTAACCGGCCGGTCGCGCGTCCGACCCTGGTCGTTAACCGAACCGCCTCTTGACACGTCTTAGTTCAAGGGCCATAACTCACACCTGAATCGGGTATCAGGTTCGGGCACTCATACCAGGAGGATGCGTTCATGCGTCATCGCTTCACGAAGGTCCTGCTCGGGGCTGCGCTCTTCACGCTGCTCGCCGGGACCGCCACGGTCGCCGCACGTTCCCAGCACGCGTCGGCTTCCTACAACATCGGGTTCATCTATCCGCGCACCGGGATCCTCGGCGCCTACGGCGCGGAGGAGCTCGAAGGATTCAAGTACGGGCTTCAGTACGCCACGAACGGCACGGGCAAGGTCAACGGCAAGACGCTCAACATCACCTATCAGGACGACCAGGGTGTCGCCGCGACCGGCGTCACCGAGGCGAAGAACCTGATCGGGCAGGGCGTCAAGATCCTGATGGGCACCGGCTCGTCGGGCGTCGCGGTGCAGATCGCCCCGCTGGCCGCTCAGAACCAGGTGCTCTACCTCTCCGGCCCCGCCGCCGCCGACGCGATCACCGGGATCAACAAGTACACGTTCCGCGCGGGACGGCAGACGATCCAGGACGTCCTCGACGCGAAGTCGTTCCTCGGCAAGACCACGGGGAAGAAGGTCGTGGTCTTCGACCAGGACAGCGTCTTCGGGCATGGCAACTACGCCGCGGTGAAGGCGTTCTTCACCGGTCACAACGTCTCCGAGATCTCGGTGCCGCTGACCGCCACCGACTTCACCCCGTTCGCCCAGCAGGCGAAGAACGCGAATCCCGATCTCCTCTTCGTCGCGTGGGCCGGTACGACGGGCGGAGCGATGTTCAAGACGCTCGACCAGCAGGGCGTGTACACGGGGACACAGGTCGTAACGGGACTTGCCGAGCGGGCAACGTGGGCCGCGTTCGGCGACCAGGCGACCAAGATCCACTTCCTCTCGCACTACGTCTACACCGCTCCCAAGAACAAGGTGAACAACTGGCTCGTGCAGCAGATGCGCAAGCGCGGCCAGGTGCCCGACCTCTTCACGCCCGACGGCTTCGTCGAGGCGCAGATGCTCGTGCACGCCTTGCAGAAGGGCGACTACAACGTCGACAAGATGATCAGCGCGCTCGAAGGCTGGAAGTTCCTCGCCCCGAAGGGCTTCCAGGCGATCCGGCCGCAGGATCACGCGATGCTGCAGCCGATGTTCAGGGTCGCGCTGGTGAAGAAGAACGGTCACCTCGTCGCCAACGTGCTCGGCACCGCGTCGCCGTACGACACGGCGCCTCCGCTCGTGGCGATGAAAGGCTAAGGGGCCGAAGGCCGACATCAGCGCGTGAGCGCATCTCCGATCCTCGCAACCAGGGACCTCGGACTCGACATCGGCGGCGCAACCATCGTCGCCGATGTCGGGCTCGAGGTCCGCGAGGGTGAACTGCTCGCCGTGATCGGCCCCAACGGGGCAGGCAAGACGACGCTCTTCAACCTCGTCTCCGGCCTGCATCGACCGACGAGCGGCACCGTCGAACTGGACGGGATCGACGTCACCGACCAGCCTCCGTTCGAGCGCGCACGGGCCGGGATCGGGAGGACGTTCCAGGTGTCGAACGTCTTTCCGCTGCTGTCCGTGCACGAGAACGTCCGGCTCTCTGCGGAGGCGGCGATCGGGGGAACGATGCGCCTCTGGCGGCGCGCAACCGCGGTGACCGAGGCAGTCGACCGCGCGACGTGGGCGATCGGCAGGGTCGGCCTCGCCGGCCGGGAGCTCTGGGCGGCCGGGCTCCTCTCTCACGGGGACAAACGCAAGCTCGAGCTCGCCATGCTGCTCGCCGGCCGACCGCGAGTGCTGCTGCTCGACGAACCGATGGCGGGCGTCTCGATGGAGGACGTGCCGGAGCTCGTCGAGCTGATCCGGTCCGTGCACGCCGACGAGGGCAAGACGGTGCTCATGGTCGAGCACCACATGGAGGTGGTCACCGGCCTCGCGCAGCGGATCGCCGTCATGCACCACGGCAGGCTGCTCGCGGTCGACACTCCCGACGCGATCATGCGGAACGAGACCGTGCGGCAGGCCTACCTCGGGGAAGAGCTCTAGTGCCGCTGCTCTCGATCCACGACCTGCACGTCCATCTGGGCGAGTCCCATGTGCTGCAAGGGATCTCGTTCGACGTCGCGGAGGGCGGTGTGACCGCGCTGCTCGGCCGAAACGGCGTCGGCAAGACGACGACGTTGCGCGCGTTGATGGGGCTGGTCGACCGGCGAGGCACGATCGAGTTCGCGAGCCGGGACATCCAGCAGATCCCGACGCACAGGATCGTCCGGCTCGGGGTGGGCTACGTCCCGGAGGATCGGGACGTCTTCTCCGCGCTGACCGTCGATGAGAATCTCCGGCTTGCAGAGCGCGACGCCGACCCCCGGTACGACCTCGTCTACGACTTGTTCCCCGAGCTCCGTTCACGCGGCAGGCAGGCGGCGGGCACGCTCTCGGGGGGCCAGCAGCAGATGCTTGCGATCGGCAGGGCCCTCCTGAACGAGAACCGCGTCCTGCTCGTCGACGAGCCGACCAAAGGCCTCTCCCCCCTGCTCGTGACCGAGGTCGCCCGCGTCCTCGAGCGGGTGTCGGAGCTGACGACGGTGCTGCTCGTCGAGCAGAACCTCGGTGTCGTGCAGCGGGTGGCACGTGACGCCGTCGTGCTCGACACCGGACGCGTCGTCCACATCGGGCCGGCCCGGGAGCTCCTCGACGACAAGCCGATGATCCACCGGATGCTCGGGGTCGGTTGATCCGATGAGCACGTTCATCCTCCTGACCATCACCGGCCTCGGTCTCGGGGCGATGTACTTCCTGATCGCCTCGGGGCTGTCCCTGATCTACGGCCTGATGGGCGTTCTCAACTTCGCGCACGGCGTCTTCCTCACGGTGACGGCGTACGCCCTGTGGTTCACCGAATCGAAGCTGGGCGGCCTGCCGGTCCTCCCCCGCTTCCTGATCGCCGCGCTGGTCGGACTCATCGTCGGCACGACCTTCGCCGCTCTCACGGAGCTCGTTCTCATCCGCCCTCTGTACGGCCGTCACATCGAACAGGTGCTCGTGACGGTCGGGCTCGCTCTTGCGGTCACCGCGCTCGTGACGGCGATCTGGGGGAGCGACGCCCGCGTTGTCGTCGCCCCCGCGTGGGTCAGCCAGACCACCACCGTCTTCGGCGCCCACATCCCGAATGACCGCTGGCTCGAGATCGCAACGGCGGTCGTCGTCCTGTTTGCGCTCGAGGCCTTCCTGCGCCGGACCCGCTACGGGCTGATCGTCCGTGCCGGCGTCGAGAACCGTGCGATGGTGACTGCGCTCGGCATCGACGTGCGGAAGTCCTTCACCCTGGTGTTCGCGATCGGCGGGCTCGCGGCGGGCATCGCGGCAGTCCTCTACACCCTCTATTCGACGACGGTCGACCCACAGCAGGGGACGTCCCTCGTGATCTTCGCGTTCATCGTCGTCGTGATCGGCGGGCTCGGCTCGATCCGAGGCACCGCCTGGGCGGCGGTGATCGTCGGTCTCGTGCAGCAGTACGCGAACTACTACGCCTCATCCGGGCTCGGCGATCTCAGCGTCGTCCTGCTGCTCGGGATCGTGCTGATCGCCCGGCCGCGCGGCCTCTCCGGGAGCTTCGCGTGAGACGGTTCGCGGTCCCGGCAGCCATCTTTCTCGCGCTCGCGTTCGTGCCGAGGCTGTCGATCGACATCCCATACCTGTTCGAAGGGGGCCTCAACACACCGGGAACGCTCGAGCTGATGGCGCTCTGCCTGCTCTTCGGCGGGCTGGCGTTGAGCTACGACCTGCTCTTCGGCTTCACGGGCCTGCTGTCGTTCGGTCACGCGCTCTACTTCGCGATCGGCGTGTACATCGCGGCGATCGCCATGACGCGCTGGCACTGGGGCTTCTGGGAGTCGGTGGCGTTCACCGCGGTCGTCGGCTTCCTCGTCGCGGTCGTCCTGGGCGCAGTGTCCCTGCGCGTGGCGGGAATCGCCTTCGCAATGGTGACACTGGCCTTCGCGCAGGCGGGCTCGATCCTGGCGTTGAAGAACCCGTACGACTGGACCGGCGGCGAGGAGGGATTTGGCGTCGACTACCACCAGCTGCCTGCGTGGACGGTCGGCATCCTCAACACGAAGCACCTGTACTGGATCGCCCTCGTCTACGCCGCAGCCGTGTTCGCGATCGTCCGTTGGGCCGTCAACTCTTCCCCGGGCCACGTGTGGCAGGCGATCCGCGAGAACGAGCTGCGCGTCCAGGTGCTGGGGCTGAAGCCGTACACGTACAAGCTGATGTCGTTCGTGCTCGCATCGATGCTCGCGACCGCGGGCGGCATCGTGTACTTGCTGTTGCTCGGTGGCGCGAACACCGAGGTGACGACTGCGAGCTTCACGCTCACGCTGCTCCTGATGGTCGTGATCGGCGGGACCGGTTCGCGCTGGGGCGCGATGATCGGCGGCATCCTCTACACCTACGCCGACCACCGGCTCGGCGACCTTTCGTCATCCCACGCCGTGTCGACGCTGCCCTCGGTCGTCCGCACACCGCTCCAGCAGCCGCTCTTCATCCTCGGGGTCCTGTTCATCCTGGTCGTCTTCTTCGTGCCGGGCGGCCTGACGCGCGTCGGACAGGTCGGCGTGCGGCTGGACAGGATCCTGCGCCGGCCGGCAACTCAGGAGGAGGTCACATGAACATCAGATGGGAGTCGACGGGCGAGGGCCCGCCGCTGCTCCTGATCCAGGGGCTCGGGTACGGGCGCTGGGGCTGGGACCCGATCGTGCCGGGCCTGGCGGTCCACCACCGGGTCGTCTGCTTCGACAACCGGGGCATCGGCGAGTCCGACAAACCGGCAGGCCCGTACACCGCTGCGCAGATGGCCGGCGATGCCCTCCAGGTGCTCGACGAAGCGGGCATCGCCCGCGCGCACGTGCTCGGCGCAAGCCTCGGCGGCATGATCGCGCAGGAGCTCGTGGCGGCCGCGCCCGAACGGGTGGAGAAGCTCGTCCTCTGCTGCACGACACCCGGTGGCCCGACTGCCGTGCCGATGCCCGAGGTGACCATGCGGCTGTTCGCGGAGGCTCCGTCGCTCGCCCCCGAAGTGGCGATGCGGCGGTTCATCGAGAACGCGCTCGGGGCAGAGCCGCCGGTGGAGCTCGTCGACGACCTCCTCGCACGGCGAGTCGCGAACCCACCCGATCCGGCGGGCTGGCAGGCGCAGGCGGCCGCGGGAATGGGCTTCCAGGGTGTCGAAGCGGAGATCACGGCCCCGACCCTGATTCTCGGCGGCACCGCCGACAACGTCGTCGACCATCGCAACGCCGACGTGCTCGCGGCGAGGATCCCGGGTGCGCGCGTCGAGCTCTTCGAAGGCGCCGGTCATCTGTTCTTCTGGGAGGAGCCGGCCGCGTCCGTCAGGATCATCACCGAGTTCCTCCAATGAACGAGCAGACGATCGACAGGATCATCCGCGACCGCGCCCGGATCACCCCGGAGCGGATCGCGATCGACGAGCGCAGCCGCGCCTGGACCTACGCGGAGCTCGACGCGCGGTCCGACGAGCTGGCTCGTTGCCTGTCCCACGGGGACCGCGTCTCGACGCTCACCGGCAACACGGGCGAGCACGTTGCGCTCATGTTCGCGTGCGCAAAGGCCGGGGCGATCCTCCACCCGATCTCGTGGCGGCTCGCCCCGGCGGAGATCGCCTACCAGCTCGACGACGCCGAGCCGGCCGTCTTCCTCGTCGAGGACGAGCACCTCGAGCTCGGCGAGGCCGCACTCGCGGTCGCGGGCGTGACGCCCGCCCTGACGCTGGAGCCTCGCTCGCGGGGCGCATCGGGCTCCGGTCCTTCGGACGACGACCCGCTTCTCCTCATCTACACCTCGGGCACCACCGGGAAGCCGAAGGGCGCGCTGCTCACGCACGCGAACTGCTTCTGGACCAACCTCTCCTTCGACCTGGCAACCGGGATCCGTCCGGAAGATGTCGTCCTGCAGGTGCTGCCGCAGTTTCACTGCGGCGGATGGAACGTTCAGTCGATCCTCGCCTGGTGGAAGGGCGCCAAGATCGTGCTCGAGCGCGGCTTCGAACCGTCCAGATCGCTGGAGCTGGTCGAGCACAAGCGGATCACGTCGCTGATGGGCGTCCCGGCGAACTACCTCTTCATGTCCCAGGACGCGCGATTCGCAGACGCAGACCTCAGCTCCCTGAGGCTCGTCGTCGTCGGCGGAGCGCCGATGCCGGAGGCGCTGCTCGACGTCTGGGCCGAACGGGGCATCGAGATCGTGCAGGGCTACGGGCTCACCGAGGCGGCCCCGAACGTCCTCTGCCTGCCACCCGAGGACGCACGGCGCAAGGCGGGCTACGCGGGCAAGCCCTACCCCTATGTCGAATGTGACCTGTCGGCAGACGGCGAGCTGCTCGTCCGCGGGCCGAATGTCTTCCCGGGCTACTGGCGAAACGGGAAGGCGACCGCGAACGCGTTCCGCGACGGCTGGCTGCTCACCGGCGACATGGCCGAGCGCGACGACGAAGGCAACTACCGCATTCGCGGCCGGCTCAAGGACATGGTCGTCTCCGGCGGCGAGAACGTCTACCCGGCCGAGATCGAGGCCGTGCTGCACGAGCATCCGGCGGTCACGGACGCCGCCGTGATCGGTGTCCCGGACGAGAAATGGGGCGAGGTCTGCGCTGCGTTCGTCGTCGTCGACGCCCCGGTGTCCGAGAGCGAGCTGCGCGAACATTGCCTCGGGCAGCTCGCGCGCTTCAAGGTGCCGAAGTCGTTCACGTTCATCGACGAGCTCCCACGCAACTCGATGGGCAAAATCCAGAAATCGGAATTGAGGGTGCTCGCGTGACAGAGATCGTCAGGAACGTCGACGGACGCCCGCTCTCGAAGCGGGGCCTCGACACGCGACGCCGCCTGCTCGACGCGGCTGAAGCGGTGTTCGGTGAGCTCGGGTACCCGGACGCCTCGATCGTCAAGGTCGCCGAGGCCGCAGGGGTCGCGACCGGCACCTTCTACCTCTACTTCGATTCCAAGCGGGCGATCTTCGTCGAGTTGATGCGTGACCTGAACCGTCGCATCCGTCGTGCGATGAGTGAAGGAGCCGCGCTCGGGACGACCCGCATCGAGTCGGAGCTCCTCGGATTCCAGGCGTACTTCCGGTTCACCTCCGAGCATCCGGCGCTCTACCGGATCATCAGGCAGTCCGAGTTCGTCGCGCCCGAGATGCTCCGCTACCACTACGACCGCGTCGCGGACGGATACGTGACGGCGCTCGAGAAGGCGATGGAATCCGGCGAGATCGGCCAGATCGACGCCGAGGTCACCGCCTATGCCCTGATGGGCCTCGGCGAGCTGGTCGGGATGCGCTGGATCCTGTGGGGCGACGGCGCCCCGATGCCGGGCCGCGTGTCCGAAGAGCTCGCGCGAATCGTTCGCTGCATCCTCGAGGCCAAGGAGTGAGGCGGGTCGGCCTGGTTGCCACCGCTTCGTATCTGCCGGAGCGGTGGATGACCGCTGCAGAGGTTGCCCAGCAGTCCGGCATTCCCGAGCAGGTGATCGTCGAGAAGTTCGGGCTGCGCGGTAAGCACATCGCGGCTGCGGACGAGCACGTGAGCGACCTCTCCGTGCGCGCCGTCGAACGGCTGCTCGACGAAACCGATGTCGATCCGAAGAACATCGACGTCGTCATGTACTACGGCTCGATGTGGCGCGACCACGCCGTCTGGCAGGTGGCTCCTCATGTCGCCTACCGCGTCGGAGCGACCAACGCCTTCGCGGTCGAGTACGACAACGTCTCGCACGGCACGCCGATTGCTCTGCGGTTGGCGCGCGACCTTCTGCGCGCGGAGCAGGAGCTCAACACCATCCTCGTCGTCGCTGCGTGCCGCGAGTCGTATCTGCTCGACTACACGAACCAGAGATCGCGATTCATGTTCAACTTCGGGGACGGCGCGGTCGCCGGACTGCTCGTCGGTGACGCCGAGCGCAACGAGGTGCTCGGCTCGCATGCGATCACGAACGGCGCGTACTCCCTGCAGGTGAAGATCGCGGGCGGTGGCTCGGTCGATCCTGACGGCTACCGCTTCCTCGACGTGCAGGATCCCGCGGAGATGAAGGGCGGCCTCGACCAGGAATCCCTTCCGAACTTCGTCGCCGCAGCACGAGGTGCCGCCGAGCGCTCCGGGCTTACTCTGGCCGACCTCGCGTTCGTCTGTCCCTTGCACACCAAGCGCTCGATGTTCGAGGCGCTGCTGGTCGAGCTCGGAATGCGGGAGGAGCAAGCCGTGTACCTCGACGACACGGGCCACATGAGCGGCGTCGATCCGCTGCTCGGTCTCGACCGGGCGGTGCGCGAGGGCCGCGTCGGCGATGGAGACGCCGTGCTGCTGCTCTCGGCAGGCACCGGCTACACCTGGGCGGCAACCGTCGTGCGGTGGGGGACGAGCTCGTGAGAGCCCGCGGCGTGGAGCAGCGCGTCGCACTCGTGACAGGCGCACGAGGCGGCATCGGCGCAGCAGTCGTCGCGAGCCTCGAGAGCGAAGGCTGGGCAGTGCACGGTGTCGACGTCGACGAGGGCGACCTGACGACGCGCGAAGGAAACAGACGCGTCGTCGACGACGCGATCGATCGCTTCGGGCGGCTCGACGCGGTGGTGCCCAACGCCGGCTTCCAGCACGTCGCGCCGGTCTCCGAGTTTCCGGAGGAGCAGTGGGACAGGCTGATCGCGCTGCTCCTGACGTCACCGTTCCTGCTCGCACGCTACGCCTGGGATGCGCTCGCGGCTTCGGGCGACGGTCGCGTCTGCGTGATTGCATCGGCGCACGCACTTGCCGCTTCACCGTTCAAGGCGGGGTACGTGTCGGCGAAACACGGCGTCCTCGGGCTCGTGAAGACGCTTGCGCTCGAGGGAGCCGAGGTGGGCATCAGCGCAACCGCGGTCTGTCCCGCCTATGTCCGGACACCGCTCGTCGAGGCACAGATCTCGGCCCAGGCGCGCGCGCACGATCTCGACGAAGCGCAGGTGCTGGCAGGACGTCCTCCTCGAACGCCAGGCGGTGAAGCGGCTGCTCGAGCCGTCGGAGGTCGCGGAGGTGGTGTCGTTTCTGCTCAGCCCGGCGGGACGTGGCATCACCGGCGTGCCGGTCCCGATCGATCTCGGCTGGACGGCCCGCTAGCCAACGACAGCCGACTCGACGGATCGGTACCTGGTACCTCGAGAGGTACCAGGTACCTGACCTGCCCGTCTCGCCCCCGTCAGGCGGGCGCGGCCTCGAAGTCGACCTCGAGGGGAATGCCGGCCTCCTGGGCCCGCACGTTCCCCGCGAACGCGTAGCCGATCAGACCGATCACGACGATCAACGCGAGCGTGCCGAGGGTCAGCGCCTCGAACGTCCCCTCGGTCACCCCCCACGACGATTTGAACCCGTAGCCCACGCCGAAGAGGCGCTCGATCGTGTCCGGGAAGACCGCCACCCACGAGCCGAGTGCGATCCAGAACGTGACCAGGATCGTCGAGGCCCAGATGCCGGCCGTGCCGAACGGATGGCGGAACGGTCGATGCACGTGCGGGTGTGTGTATCGCAGCCGGAGCGAGGCCGGGAAGATCCACAGGTACGAGATCAGGGTGGTCGAGATCGCGATGTCGAGCACGACCGTGAAGGCGGCCGCGGTGCTCGCGTTCTTGAGCAGATAGATCGCCGCGATCGAGAAGGCGGAAGCCGTGATCCCGGAGAGCACGTTGACCCGCACCGGAGTCCCGAGCCTGCGGTTGAAAACGCCGAAGTACGGGAAGAACGCACCGTCGTACGCGGCGACGGCCTGGATCCGGTCCGAGCCGATCATCCACACCGAGCCCGACGTGATCAGCGCGCCGATGAAGCACAGCGTCATGAGCACGAGCAGCGTGTGGGCCGCGCCGCCGTAGACGCCGTGGAACGTCAGCGTCACGGCGTCGATGAAGCCGCCGATGCCGGTCACCTTGCTCGCGGGCAGGACGAGGAGGATGCAGAAGATCGGGATCACGTACATGAGCACGCCCGTGATGCCGCTCCGCAGGACGGAGAGCGGAACGTCCTTCTGCGGGTTCTCCATCTCCTCGGCGGCCCCGTTCTGCAGCTCGAAGCCGACGTAGTTGAAGAGCAGGATCGGCACGAGCCCGAAGAAGACCGCACGCGTCGGGCTCAGGCTCGAGGCGGAGAAGCCCGCGACGCCGTGCTTGACCCCGTAGATGATCACCGTCAGCGAGAAGAAGCCGAGCACGACCACGCGGAGAATCGCGCCGAAGTTCGGGATCCACTTCCCGTAGCGCAGCGAGGCGATCGCCACGCCGATCGAGATCCAGATGAACACGAGCTTGAAGAGGTAGTCGCCTCCCGTGGCGGTGCCGATGCCGGAGATGTTCGCCCGCCACGCGTCGGTCGCGATGAACGCGAGCGAGCCGCCGACCCAGAGCGGGTTCGTCACCCAGTAGAGGATCGCGGCGATGCCGGCATGCATCCGGCCGAACGCCATCTTCGTCCACTCGTACGGGCCGCCTTCTTGCGTGAACGCGGCGCCGACCTCGGACATCAACAGCATGTACGGAACGACGAACACGACGGCGAGCACGACGAGCCAGAAGAAGCCCTGCGGGCCGTTGTGCGCCACCTGGCCGAGCGTGTCCAGGCCGACGAACGCGCAGATCGTGAAGAAGACCATGTCGAACCGGCGAAGCGACTTGATCAGCTTCGCCTTCTCCTCGACGGCAAGCACCGTCGTTGTCTCTACCGCCTCAGCCGATGCCACGGTTCGCTGAACACCTCCCGGAAGGTTGAGGAAAACGAGGCCCGACCCTAAACAGCGCGACGCGATCGGGCAACCCCGAAGCTCTCCTGCAGGGAAAGGGCGTAGCTTCCACCGATGCGCGAGCGGTTCAGGCTCGCTCAATTCAGAGGTGCACGTCCATGCCGGGAGGCACCTCGTGAATCAGACGCTCACCGTCTTCCTCGCCGCGACAGCCACGGCGGCCGCAACCGGGCTCGGGGCACTGCCGTTTGTCTTCCGGCGCTTCAGGGGCGAACGCATCCTGGGGGTCTCGAACGCGCTCGCGGCCGGGGTGATGCTCGGTGCAAGCGCGAGCCTGCTCATCGAAGGCGCCGACCGAAGCATCCCCCGGGTCGTCGCCGGGCTCGCGGCAGGCGCGGTCTTCGTCCTCGCGATGGAACGGCTGTTCAGCCACGTCGGCACTCCGGAGATCGGCCACCTCGTCGGCGTCGACGCGCGCAAGGCGCTGCTGATCATCGCGGTCATGACCGCTCACTCGGCCGCCGAAGGGGTCGGGCTCGGAGCATCGTTCGGCGGCAGCGACGCGCTCGGCCTGGCGATCACGATCGCGATCGCGATCCACAACATCCCCGAGGGCGTCACGATCAGCCTGGTCATGGTCCCCCGGGGATCGACCGTCCTCAGCGCGGCGCTCTGGAGCATCTTCACGAGCCTCCCCCAGCCGCTGCTCGCGGTTCCCGCCTACCTCTTCGTCGAGCAGTTCACCGCGATCCTGCCGGTCGGCCTCGGCTTCGCAGCCGGCGCGATGGTCTGGATGGTCTGGCGCGAGCTGCTCCCCGAGGCGATCGAGCAGAGCCCGAGCCGCCGGTCCGTGGTGGGCTGGACGACCGCGGCATTCATCGCGATGCTCGTCTTCCAGACCTGGCTTCTCGCCTGATCACGATCCGCCGGCTGCGCCGCCTCGCGCGCCGCCGGGTTTGTACGGATGCAGCGTCGTGGGGGCGCCTGATGACCGGCCCGTTGCCCGACCGTTCAATGGGAGTTGAACGATGGGCGAAGTCCACCCCGCACCAGGTCCCACCCGCATCGCGGCGCTACGTGCGCTCGCCGACCCGGTGCGACTCGCGCTGATCGACGAACTTGCGGTCGAAGAAGCTTGCGCGTGTGAGCTGCGCAAGCGGCTCGACCTCTCCGCGCCGCTGCTCTCACATCACCTGAAGGTGCTGCGCGAGGCGGGCCTGATCTCGTGTGACAAGGTCGGCAGGCGCCTGGAGGTCCGACTCGACCGCGAGGCGCTCGACCACGTCGCCGGCTCGCTGCTGATCGGGGCGCGCGCCGCGTGAGCGCACTCGCCCTCCGTGCCCAGACCGCGCAGGAGAGACATCCGCTCTGGCTGCTCGGTGCCGCCGCGGCCGGCTGGTTCGCACTCTACGAGGCCCTGCTGCCGTTCTGGGACTGGCTGCTCTACGACGTGCTCGCCGTCCCGCAAGGGCCGCGCTGGTCGGACGCGCTCCACTTCTTCCTCTACGACACGACGAAGATCCTCCTGCTGCTCGCCGGGATCATCTTCGTCGCCCGCATCCTGCGCAGCTTCCTCTCGATCGAGCGAACCCGGGCCATGCTCAGCGGCAGACGGGAGGGCGCAGGCAACGTCGCTGCCGCCTGCCTCGGCGTGGCGACACCCTTCTGCTCGTGCAGCGCGGTTCCGGCGTTCATCGGCTTCGTCGCGGCCGGCGTCCCGCTCGGGATCACGCTGACCTTCCTGGTCGCGAGCCCGATGGTCAACGAGGTCGCAGTCATCCTGCTCTACGGGATGTTCGGGCTGCAGATCGCCGTCCTCTACATCGCCTCCGGGCTCCTGATCGCGATCGTCAGCGGGGGGATCCTCGGCCGCCTGCGACTGGAGCGCTACATCGAGCCGTTCGTTCTCGAGGCCGCCTCCCAGGCCGGCACGAACAGTGCGGTCGAGGCGAGGCCGACCTGGTCCGAGCGGTTCGAGCTCGGCCGCGAAGAGGTGAAACTGATCGTCGGGAAGGCGTGGCCCTACCTGCTCGGCGGCATCGCTCTGGGAGCCGTCATCCACGGCTGGATGCCCACCGACTTCTTCGCCCGGCATGCGTCGTCCTCGAACCCACTCGCCGTGCCGTTCGCCGTCCTGGTCGGCGTGCCGCTCTACTCGAACGCGGCCGGGATTCTGCCGATGATCGCCGTCCTGCACGCCAAAGGGCTCGCGATGGGAACGCTCCTCGCCTTCATGATGAGCGTCGTCGCACTCTCCTTGCCGGAGATGATCCTGCTCCGCCGCGTGCTGCGCCCGCAGCTTCTCGCCTGCTTCATCGCCGTCGTCGCCGTCGGCATCCTCGCCACCGGCTTCCTCTTCAACGCCATCCTCTGACGAAGGGAACGACCATGTCCACGATCAAGATCCTCGGCTCCGGGTGCGCCAACTGCCGGCGCTTGACAGCCCTGACCGAGCAGGCCGTCGCCGAGCTCGGGCTCGACGCACAGATTCTCGAGGTCACCGACTACGGCGCGATCGCCGCCTACGGCGTCCTGACCACCCCCGCGCTCGTCATCGATGATCAGGTCGCAATCGCCGGTCGCAT
Organism: uncultured Thermoleophilia bacterium; assembly: GCA_963828655.1. GTDB lineage: Bacteria > Actinomycetota > Thermoleophilia > Gaiellales > Gaiellaceae > PALSA-600. The sequence continues at coordinate 166,281 of CAWHFK010000007.1, forward strand.
CCCCGGCCTCGAGGCACTCGAGGAGCTGCTGGCCGAGCGGCTGAGAGCTACTTCGTCTACCAGGCCGAGCGGCCGCGCACGCGCGCAGAGCAACAAGCCGACGACGCGCGTTCAGCAGACTTCGTCGCCGGCATCACGCGTGGGCCGTCCGCGCTGAGGCGCATCGTGCTCAGGGCGCGGAGGCCGAGCTCGTGCCTGCGCAGTTCTTCTTCTGGTACCAGGCGATCGGTGCCGGGCCTGACGCGCTGAGGGTCGCGTCGCCGACGGTGGCGTTCAGACAGTAACTCGTCGCCGTCGGTTTGCCCTTCGAACCGGTCCCGACCTGGGCAGAGACCGCGGCATCGTAGAACGTGATCCCGGGTGGGCTCTTCTTCTTCGAGTTGCCGAGACCGACATAGGTGTCGTTGTCCAGATAGAACGCTTGTGCTGCGGGCATCGCGGCGCGAATCTGCTGCTCCGCTGTTCGAGTACGCGCCCGGTCGGTGAGCATGCTGTACGCGGGAACTGCGATGGCGAGAAGAATGCCGATGATCACGAGCACGACCAGGAGCTCGACGAGGGTGAAACCGGCGGTCGACGAGCGCAGAGGGTGCGCATACGCGCCGAAAACGCGCACATTCGTCTTGCGGGCGGAGAGATACATGAGCCATGCATGTATCGGGGCGCCGCTCACCTCGCCCATACCCCGGACGGGTGATCGAGATGGAGGACACGCGCGGGCACGGCGAAAACCTGATCCGTGGGGCAAACGTCCGCCGAGCGTGCCTATCTCGACACCGCAGCGTTGCGTATCCGGCTTCTGACATTCCAGCGCCGGACCGAGGAAATCACCCGGAAGCACGGGATCACGCCCGAGCGATACCTCCTCCTGCTGCTCGTCCGGGCAGATGCGATCAGGAGCACGCCGAGCACCGTCAGCGCACTCTGCGAGCCTCTCCAGATGACACAGAGCAGCGTCAGCCGGCTTGTCGCGGGAGCGATCGGCGCCGGCCTGCTCCGGCGTCAGGTCGACTCGTCCGATCATCGCCGCGGATACCTCCACCTGACCCGAGAGGGAACCGCCAGACTGGACGCCGTGTTCCACCAACTCGGACCGGAACGGACGAAGCTGGCCGCTGCGTTGAGCGACGCCGTCTGAGCCCGGATCGTCACCGATCACCCGACGGCGGCCTCGAGCGGTGCGGCCCCGAGGCTGGCGAGCTCGAGCGCTTCGGCGACCGCGGCGAAGATGTTCTCACCGGGCGTCGAGTACTCCGGGTCGTCGAAGTCGACGGCGCCGTTCAGCTCGATCACGGTGAAGCCGTCCCCGTCGGGAAGCAGGTCGACGCCGACGAGGTCGGCACCGATCGCGTCGGCCGCGGCGAGCGCGAGCGAACGGGCGACGGCCGGCGGGACCACGGGCTCGGGTGTTCCGCCCAGGCTGATGTTCGTGCGCCAGTCGCCGGGCCTGGCGCGCCGTCTGATCGCGCCGACGACACGGCCGCCGGCGACGAGCACGCGCAGGTCGTGGCCGCAGGGCGGGACGAGCTCCTGGACGAGCACGCCCTGGCGAAGGAACCAGCCTCGCCCGCGGAGGAGCGCCAGCCGCTGCTCGACCTGGCGGCGGCTCTCGCAACGGATGACGTCGGCGCCCCAGCTGCCGAAGCGCGGTTTCAGCACGAGCGGCAGGGCCAGCTCGGGCATCGGTTCACCACTGCGCAGGTGGACGGTTCGTGGATGCGGCAGCCCTGCGGCGGCGAGCAGGCGCGCGGTGCGCAGCTTGTCGTGCGCGGCGAGCAGCGTCGCCGGCCGGTTGTAGACACAGACGCCGCGTCGAACGAGTGCGAGCAGCGCGAGCAATCCCGGCTCGAGCCCGTCGAGTGTCTGGCGAACGTCGAGCCGGCCGAGCGCGGCGTCCCCCGGCCGCAGCAGCGCCTCGGCAGCCGCCGGTGCAAGCACCCGCGCGTCGATCCCGAGCGCTCGCCATTCCCGTTCGAGCACCGGATTGGTCGGGCTCTCCCGGCGACCGATGATCGCCACCCGACCAGCCGGGAACCGAGCCTCGACCGACGCGATTGTCATGGCCCGATCCTCGCGCAGCGAGCCCTCGACCGGATCCGTAGTTTTCGGGTATGCGTCGATTTGGGGAGCTCGCCGTTCCGTCGGCCGCCGTCGCGGTCGGCGTGCTCCTGGCCGGGTGCGGCGGGTCGAGTGCCAGGCACGCCGCGGTCTCCACGACTGCCGCTCCGATCACCGCTCCGGCTCCGGGAACGCGCGATCGCTGGGGAACCGTGTGGCTGTGCCGCCCGGGCGAGCGCAGCAATCCCTGTGCGGGCGGCCTGACGGCGACGGCGGTGGCCGCGAGCGGCGCAGCGAAGGTCGAGCGTGCACCCCCGGTGACGGATCCGCCCGTCGACTGCTTCTACGTCTACCCGACGATCAGCGGACAGCCGACGATCAACGCAAACGCGCAGGTGGGGCTTCGCGAGGCCGAGGTCGCGACCGCGCAGGTCGCCCGCTTCTCCCGGACGTGCCGGATCTACGCGCCCGTCTACCGCCAGATCACGCTGGCCGCCCTTCGGCATCCTGCGCGGATCACACTCGCGGACGCGCTGATCGCGTACCGCAGCGTTCGCGCCGCGTTCCGGGACTACCTCACGCACTACAACCACGGCCGCGGGATCGTCTTCATCGGGCACTCGCAGGGCGCGACGATCCTGATCCGCCTGCTCCAGCAGGAGGTCGACCCGAGCCCGGCGCTTCGCCGCCGTCTCGTCTCGGCGCTGCTGCTCGGGGGCAACGTGACAGTCCGGAAGGGCCGCGACACCGGCGGCGACTTCGCCCACATCCCGGCCTGCACGTCGAGCCGGCAGACCGGCTGCGTCGTCGCCTACTCGAGCTTCACCGCGAGGCCGCCGAAGAACAGCCAGTTCGGGCGCACCAGCTCCGACGCCGGCGTCAACCTCCTCGCCCCGCGCCGTCCCGACCCGAACCTGCAGATCCTGTGCGTGAACCCCACCACGTTCGGCGGCGGGGCCGGCACGCTCGAGCCCTACGTCCCGACTCTGGTGCTCGCGCTCACCGGCGCCACACTCGGGGCGACGACACCCTGGGTCGCATTCTCCGGCGGCTATGCCGCCCGCTGCGAGACCTCCGGGAACGCGAGCTGGCTCCAGATCGCCCATACCGCCGGCCGTGCCGACAGGAGGCCGCTGCTCACGCGGTTTCAGCAGCCGATCCTCGGCCTCCACATCCTCGACGTGAACATCGCGCTCGGCAACCTCGTCGAGCTCGTCGGCCGCCAGGCGGCGAGCTACCACCGCCCGTGAGCCGGCCGGTTCGTCAGTGCGGCGGTGCCTCGGGCCCGCCGAAGCTCACACGGTCACTCTTGCGGCGGCGCTTGCGGGCGTGCATCTCGTCGGTCGCGCGCCGCAGGATCGGCTGCAGGTCTTCATCGGGGCCGGCCGTCGCAGAGCCGACGCTCGCCCCGTGGAAGTACGGCCTGATGTCCTCCGGGACCTCGAGTGCGTCCAGCGCGAGCCCGAGCTCTTCCGCGCGTATGAGCGCGATCCGTTCGTCCGTGTGAGGAAGCAGGACGATGAACTCGTCTCCGCCGAGTCGCACCGCGAGATCCTGCTCACGCAGGTTCTTCTGGAGCGAGGAGCCGATGAGCGAGATCAACGCATCGCCGCGGTCATACCCGAGGACGTCGTTGACGTGCTTGAGCCCGTCGAAGTCGACGACCAGGATCGACACCTCTTCCCCGCGGAGGTTCTCGATCTCCTCCTCGAGCCTGCGCCGGTTCGGAAGCCCGGTCAGCGGGTCGGTGTAGGCGAGATGGTGCAGCCCCGCCCGGACCCGGGCGTTGTAGAGCGCGGTTGCCGCCGAGTCGCAGAACTTGCGCAGCGAATCGAACTCGGCGTCCGGCAGAGCACCGCGGCCGGCGAAGTGGAAACAGATGACCCCGACGAGGTTGCCGTATGCACTCAGGGGGCGCGCCAGACAGAGCCCCTGACGGAGCCGGTACGAGGCTGCCAGGGCCTCGACACCCGGATCCTCGAAACGGTCGAGGGTCGTCACGGTTCTTCCCGTCGTGATCGCGAGCCTGCGCAGGTTTCGCTCGACCGACTTCGCCTCCTGGTCGAGCAGTGCCCCCTTGTGGAAGGTCGCCTCGAGCGCACCGCCGCTGCCGACGGCCTCGCGCAGCGTCACGGAGTCATGGACCGCCAGCACATGCGACCCGTGTCCGATCGCCTGACGCACGTCCTCGATCGCTTCGGCGGCGAACAGCTGCTGGAGCATCGCCGCGAGCGCCGGCGCTCCGGCGGTGCCGTGGACCGAGCTCATCCCACCCACCGCCAGGACAGGTCAGGCGATCGCGAAGAGCTGAAGAGGTACGCCACAGTTGCCGAGCCGGTCGAGCAGGGTCGAAGGAAGCCGCCCACTCACCCTGAGTCGGGAAGCCCCACCCGTCAACCTGGACGAACGGCCAGAGTCGTCACGACTGCCGCAGCCCGAAACCCGTGCGCGCCGCCAGCAGCTCGGCGACGCGCTCCGGCTGCGAGAAGAACGGCTGGTGACTCGAGACCAGCTCGACGACCTTGCGGGCGCGCGGTGCGAACACCTCCCGTTGGACGGCGATCGGGAGCGACCGGTCCTCGGTGCAGGCGACGTAGGTCGCCGGGATCGTGCGCCAGGCGGCAGTGGTGACCGTTTCGGTGAACGGCGCCGTCACCTGCGGGCGCAGGCGGGCGATCGCGCTCGCGCGCGTCTCCTCGTCGCAGTCCGCGTAGCCGACCGCCGCGGCGTGCGCGAGATCCGGAAGTGTCCGGCCGTCCTCGAGCAGGTCGATCCACGGCGCAGGCCCGCCCGTGAGCGTGAACAGCGACTCGCCCGCGTCGGGCATGAACGCGCAGAGGTACACGAGCTCGACGACGTCGGACCGTCCTGCCGCCGCGACGGTGATGACCATGCCCCCGTAGGAATGGCCGCAGACGACGAACGTTCCGCCCGTGTCGTCGAGCACGCGGGTGACCGCAGCCGCGTCGGCGGACAGATCGGGCGGCTCGGCGGGGTCCGCCCCCACGCTCGGCAGGTCGACGGCGAGCACCCGCACGCCACGCTCCTCGAGCTGCGGCACGACCCGCTCCCAGGACCAGCTGCCGCCCCAGGCCCCGTGGACGAGGACGACCGTCGACCGTTCTTCACTCATGGCCCGGCCAGCCTAAGCGATGATCAGCAGTGCAGTGAGGCGGCCGACGGTGACGGATCCCACAACCTCGTTGCTCCTGGTCTTCGTCCTCCTGTCGTTCTCGGCGAACTCGCTGATCACCCGTCACGTCGTTTCCGGGGACCTGCTCGATGCCGGACTGCTCTCCGCGGTGCGGTTCGTGGCCGGCGCGCTCGCCCTCGTGGGCATCGCCGTCGTGCGCCGTGAGCGAATCGTCGTCGGTCCCGCCAACCTGCTCCCCGCCCTGTGGCTGGGGATCTACGCCGTCTGCATCTCGTACGGCTACCAGCACATCGGCGCAGCCGCCGGCACCTTTGTCTTCTACGCCACCGTCCTGCTCACGCTCGTCCTGTGGGACGTTCTTCACGGCGACTCGATCCCGCTCCGCCGCGGCGTCGGCGCGGCGATCTCACTCGCCGGGATCGCCGTTCTGGCGAGCGGCTCGATCCGAACCGTGACCCTGCTCGGGGTGCTGCTGCTCGCGGTGACCGGCGCGGCGTGGGGCATGTACACCGCCGCCGGGCGCACCGGAGACGACCCGCGGGTGGCCACCACCGGCCACTTCGCGGTCCTGGCGGCAGTCCTGGCCCTTCCGGCGGCCGCGGGGGCGATCGCCGGGCTGCACGTGACGGCCGCCGGGCTCGCCTGGGGGATCGCGATGGGCGCGGGAACGACGGCGCTCGCCTACGTCGCCTGGTACGCATGCCAGCGGTCGCTCTCCGGCACGACGGCCGGCGCGGTGCAACTCGTCATCCCCGTCCTCACGGCCGCGGGCGCCGCCCTGCTCCTCGGGGAACAGCTGACCGTCCGCCTGGCAGTGTGCGCGGCGCTCGTCGGCGCGGGGACCTGGCTCGGCCGCCCTTCGGCAACCACCGCGTGACACGCCGGCCGTATGCTCGCGAGGTGCCCGGAGAGAACGCCGCACAGCGCCCAGGTGAGATCTTCGACGCCGTCGCCGAGGCCTACGACCGCGTCCGGCCCGGCTACCCCGACGAGCTGATCGACGCGGCCTTCGCGGTCGGCGGCCTGGTGCCGGGCGCGCGGGTGCTCGAGGTCGGCTGCGGCACCGGCAAGCTGACCGAGGCACTCGTGGAGCGAGGGCTGCACGTCGACGCGGTCGATCCCGGTCCCAACATGATCGCGGTCGCACGACGGCGGACGGGCGGGTCACAGGCGGTCGAGTTCCACGTCGGGAGGTTCGAGGACCTTGGCCTCCCCGAAGAGGCGTTCGCTGCAGTGTTCTCGGCGACCGCATTCCACTGGGTCGACCCGACGGTGGGCTGGGCGAAGGTCGCGCACGTCCTTCGTCCCGGCGGAACCCTGGCGCTCCTCATGCACATCGGCTACCGCAGGGAGGAGACCGCCACGGAGGTCGAGGCGCTGAGGGTCGTGCTCCAGAAGCACCTCGGTGACCACGAGATGTGGCGGCCGCTTCGGGACCTCCCGGCTCTCGAGGCCGGTGTCGCCGAGCGCAGCGCCGATGTCTCGGCGGTGTGGACCTGGCTCGGCCACCACGACCTCTCGAGCCCGGACGCCGCGGCGCTCTTCGACGATGTCCGCTGCGCGACCGTTCCGCTCTCACATGCGGAGAGCGCCGACCAGCTCTGCGACTTCCTCGAGACCACCTCGTCGTTCCAGCGGATCGAGCCTCGCACGCGCAAAGCACTCCAGCACGACATCCGCGACCTGATCGAGCAGCTCGGCGGCGCCATTCGGTTCAGCGACCTCGCCGTCCTCGTCACGGCGAGGCGATCCGATGTCCCGGGCCTGGGCGCCTGACGCCCGGCTCTCCCTCGAACGAGTGCTTCGATCGCCGAGTGCCCTGTTCGGGGGACGCCAGGACGGCCGTCGCCAAGCTCAATACGCGTGGCGGCCGACGCCTCCCTGCGGCAAATAGGGAGCGGCGGCAATTCTGCGGAAGGGAGTCAACGGTGTTCGGACCTGACGAGATGTCGGTTGCTGAGTGGCTGGCCATGACCCGGTGGGAGGTCGAGATGAGCGCTCACCGTGGCGACGCGGCCGGGGCCGCGACGCGCGACGCGTACCGCGGCCCTATCCCGGCCGGCGGAAGGCTGACGGCCTGCGACCAGCTCGCGTGGTCGCTGATCGAAGAGGCTGCCCGCGAGCTCCAGCGTCAGCAGCTGCTGAAGGTGAGCTTCGCAGCCTGATCGCCCGGCGGCTCGCACTATGATCGGCGGATGCCGAGCTTCGCGGACGACCTCAAGCAGGTCCCGCTCTTCAGCGATCTGAACCAGCGGCAGCTCGGCCGCCTCGAGCGGCTGTTCCGCGAGCGCCGGCTCGAGCCCGGCATGTCGGCCGTGCGCGAGGGGCACATGAGCGGCATCGGCTTCTTCATCGTCACCGAGGGCACGGCGATCGTGACGGTCGGCGGAGAGCAGGTCGCCACGCTCGGCCCCGGCGACCATTTCGGAGAGCTCGCGATGATCAACGAGGGCGAGCGCACCGCCACGGTCACGGCGGAGACGCAGGTCGTCTGCCTCGAGATCCCGTTCTGGGACTTCAAGGAGTTCGCGCTCAAGAATCCCGACGTCACGTGGAAGCTGCTCCAGCACGTCGTCAACGTGCTCTCGGCAAGCCCCGCCTGACCGACGTCACTGGAACCGCTTCGCGCTGACGGCGCTGACGTTTGTGCCGGCGATCGCGCTCCGTCAGCCGCCGGAGCTGGAGTCCCGCTCGACGACGAGCGTCAGCTCGCTGCGGTCGACGACCGTGACCGTGTCGCCGAGGTCGGCGCCCTGCTCACAGCGGGCGGCCCAGATCTCGCCCGAGACGCGGACCTGCCCGTTCGGCCGGCACGGCGTCACCACCGTCCCGGTCTCTCCGATCAACGTATGCGCGCCGACAACCGCCCGCCGCCCGCGCACCTTGCGCTGCCAGAAAGACACCTCGCCGGCGAAGCAGACGAGGGCGACGCCGAACCCGATGAACCCCCACGGCGAGGGCAGGACGAGCAGGAGAACGATTGCGACGAGCAGGAACACCCGGCAAGCGTAGTCCGAACGGGCGGCGGCTACGCTCACCCCGTGCTCTTCAAGCCCACCCGGTCCTCTCTCCGGGGCTGCCTCGCCGCCTGCTCGGCGCTCGTGACGGCGATGCTCGTCGCGGCGAGCATCGGCTCGGCTCACCCGAGCGCCTACGGTGTGCCGCAGACGAGCGCTTGCCTGCACAAGCACGGGGCGACGTTCAACGCGATCACGCCGGGGGTCGTCCATTCGGGGCTGACCGCCGCGCAGCAGGCCGAGATCCGCAGCGGCACCCTGCCCGGCAGCGGGGCACCGGTGTTCTTCTTCCTCGCCGTCGGCCGCAACGCGAAGGAGGCCGCGGCCGTGTTGAAGGTGCTCCGGCCCGACTTCCCGATCGGCACTCGCTGGTCGAGCGCGCAGGAGAACGCAGCCTGGACGCTGATCTCGATCACCGGTCCCGTCGAGCGCAAGGTCAAGGCGACGTTCCTGTCGTGCCTGCGGACCGGCGCGCCTCCGACCGGCGTCGCGCCCTCGCCTGCGAAGTACACCACGGCCGCGGTCGGCTCGTGTCTCGCCGCGCTCTCGAACGGCGCAGTGGTCCGCCCGGCCGACCTCAAGCACTACGTGCCGCTCGTCTTCCGCGGCAGGTCGGTCCCGCCGGCGGTCCTGCCGCACACGCTGCTCGTCTACACGGCAACGAACCCGAGCAGCCGCGACGGCATCGGGATCTTCCTCGTGTTCGGCCGAACCGGCCATGAAGCGATCGTCATGCGGAGCGCGCTGGACCAGGCACTCGGCCTGGCCCGCACCGCCACCAGGGGGCTGAAGAAGAACGCGGCCTGGACGGCCTTCCGGCTCGAGCCGACCACGGAAGCCGGCCGGAAGGCCGGGCTGCAGGCGCTCGCCACCTGCCTGAACTAACCGTCTGGCCGACCGCTGCCCCGGAGCACGCCGGCGGCCAGCGCGATGATCGCGACCAGGGCGGCGACCACGCAGAACGACGTCGTCAGCGACGACGCCGACGCGATGCCGCCGATCACTCCCGGTGCGACCAGTCCACTGGCATAGGCGACGACCGCCACTCCGGCGATGCTGCGCGCAGGGTGCGGCCCGACACGCCCGGCCGCCGCAAAGACGAGTGGAACGACGAGCGCCACCCCGACCCCGAGCAGCGCGAACCCGGCAAGACCGACCGCGAGGCTCGGAGCGAGGACGACGGCGATCGCTCCACCCGCGGCGCACAGACCCGAGAGCCTGACGATGCGCACCGGCCCCAGCTTCCGGATCGCGTGGTCGCCCAGCAGCCTGACGACTGCCATCGTGACGGCGAACGCCGAGACGGCCAGTGCCGCGACGCTGGCCGAGCCACCGAGCTCGCGCTTGATGTAGACCGCCGACCAGTCGGTGCCGGCCTGCTCCCCGAACACGGCGCACAGGCCGACGAGCCCGATCAGCAGCACCGGCCGCGTGGGCAGGGCGAAGGGAGGCGGTGCCGGGCCCTCGGCGGCGGTCGGATCGTCGACCAGGAGCCGTGCCATGCCTGCGCCGACCGCAGCGAGGATCAGCGCCTCGAGCGCGAACTGCAGGCGGGTGTCGACGCCGGCGTGCGATGCGAAGGCCGAGGCTGCGGACCCGATCAGGACGCCGACGCTCCAGAAGCCGTGAAAGCTCGACATCACGGATCGACCCATGAGCTTCTCGACGAGGACGCCTTCCGCGTTCTGGGCCATGTCGGCGAGGCCTGCCGTTGCTCCGAAGACGACCAGGACGACGCACAGCAGCGCGAGCGAGGTCGGCAGCGCGGTCAGCACGAGGCTCGCGGGCCACGCGACGATCGTCACGGCGACGAACGGACGGAGCGGATAACGGTGGGCGATCCGCCCCGAGAACGGCATCGCGATCAGGGCGCCGATCCCCGGCATGAGCAGAGCGAACCCCAGGTGGCCGACGTCGATGCCGACGTGCGCGGCGATCCAGGGAATGCGTGCGGCGAAGCTCCCGGTCACACACCCGTGCACCGCGAACACGACAGCGGTGGCGCGCCGGGCGCGCCGAAGCTGAGGAGCAGGGACGACCACTACCTAGGAACGGCGGGTGGCGCGCGCGGCGAAGGCGCGGCCGCGGAGCTCGAACGCGCCGTTCGGGCTGCCGAGCTGCCGGTAGAGCTCGTCGTGCGCGAGTGCGCGGCGTTCGGGATCGAGGCCGTGCAGCCAGACGCCGGCCGGACCGACCTGCAGGCTGAGCGCGCTCCAGAAATCCTCGAAGCCGGTGTAGGACGCAGTGACGTCCAGCTCGCCCGCCTCGACGTCCTTCAGACCGGCGCCCGCCAACAGGTCGTGCAGCTCCTGCGGGGTGCGGTAGCGGCGCGCGCTCAGCTCGGCTGCGCCCGAGTCGATCACCTGGGCGGTCCTCCCGATCGCCGCGAACATCTGCACCTCCTCGACGCCCCACATACAGATCGCAACCCGGTGGGCGACGCGGGCGAGCTCTCGCATCGCCTCAGGCGCGTCCTGCATGAACGCGACCACGAGCTGCGCCAGCGCGAGGTCGAAGCTGTCGTCGGCGAACGGCAGCTCTTCCGCCGGTGCCTCGTGAACCTCCAGCTCCGGGAAGCGCGTGCGCAGCGCACGGGTGAACTCGGGCGACGGCTCGGCCGCAACGACGTTCGCGCCGCGCGCGACGAGCTCGCGGGTCAGCGCACCCGTGCCCGCGCCGACGTCGAGCACCCGCTGTCCCTCGGCGGCGTCGGCGAAGTCCGCGAAGAGCGGCGCAAGCCGGACCGAGTAGCGGCCCATGAAGGTGTCGTACGACTCGCCGTCGTTGTGGAAGACCCCGCTCACAGGATCAATTCAAGCAGCCGGTCGAAGATCGCATGGGAGGCACCGGCGGTCGGCCACGATCCGACCTATCCTTTCGCTGCCAACATGCTGAGCCGCGCCGAGATCGAGCATGCCCAGGCGCGCGCAGCCGCGGCGCTCGCGGCCGCCGGCATCGTGCTCACCGCGGCCGAGCAGCGCGAGATCGAGGTGGCGGACTTCGGCCTCTCCGAGCTCGAGCAGACCGGGCTCGAGGTCGTCGTCTACGTGAACACCGAACGCGTCTGCGCGAAGGAGCTCGTCATGTTCCCGGGGCAGACGTGCCCCGAGCACCTGCATCCGCCGTTCGCGGGGACGCCCGGCAAGGAGGAGACCTTCCGCTGCCGCCGGGGCCGCGTCTACCTCTACACCGAGGGCGAGCCGGCGGCGGCACCGGCCTGCCGTCCGCCGCGCGCCGGACGCGGCGCCTACACCGTCTGGCACGAGATCGTCCTCGACCCGGGCGACCAGCACACGATCCCGCCCGGCACGCTGCACTGGTTCCAGGCCGGGCCCGACGGCGCGATCGTCTCCGAGTTCTCGACCGAGAGCCGCGACGAGCTCGACATCTTCACCGACCGTGAGATCGGGCGCGCGACGGTCGTCGCCGATGGCTAGCGGCCCGCGCCCGCAGGTCGTCTGCGCCGGGATCGTCGTCGCGGACGTGTTCGTGCCGCCACTCGAGCGCCTGCCGGAAGCGGGAGAGCTCGTGACGACCGACGACTTCGTCGTCGAGACCGGCGGCTGTGCCGCGAACGCCGCGATCGCGCTTGCGCGGCTCGGGGTGCGCGCCGCCGTCATCGCGAAGGTGGGAGACGACCACTTCGGCGCGTTCGTCGAGGACGAGCTGAGCGCGGCCGGCCTCGACGTCACCGGGATCCGCCGTGCGGACGGGCTCGACACGTCGAAGACGGTGATCATCCCCGTGACCGGGGACGACCGCCGCTTCATCCACACCTTCGGCGCCAACGCCGCGCTCTGCGCGACCGACCTCGCGCCCGCGCTCGCAGGGGCGCCCGACGTCCTCTACATCGGCGGCTTCCTCGTGCTGCCCGCTCTGCGTCAGGACGAGCTCGCGGCCCAGCTCCGGCTGGCGCGGCGGGCCGGCACGCGTGTCGTCTTCGACGTCGTCGCACCGGCGGGCCGAGCACTGTCGATCGACGACGTCGCGGACGTCCTGCCCGAGGTCGACTACTTCGTTCCGAACGACGACGAGGCAGCCGCGCTCACGGGCGAGAGCGAGCCGGCCAGGCAGGCGGAGCGCCTGCTCGAGCTCGGCGCGGGCACGGTCGTGGTCACGCTCGGGGAACGCGGGCTGATCGCGGCGACCCGCGACGAGATGTTCGAGCTGCCTGCCCCCCACGTCGACTTCGTCGAGCCGTCCGGCGCCGGTGACGCATTCGCCGCCGGGCTCGTCTACGGCCTGCTCCAGGACTGGCCGCTGCGCCGCTCGCTCGAGTTCGCCAGCGTGATCGGCGCGTCTGCGTGCACGCACCTCGGCTGCACCGCCGGACTGTTCACCCGCGCCGAGGCCGACGCCCTCCTCGAGAGCTACGCGCCGTGCCCCTCGCCCCGCTGACAACGCTCCTGGCCGGCGCCCGCGCGCAGGGCTACGCACTCGGGTACTTCGAAGCGTGGGACGGCTATTCATTCGAGGCCGTCGTCGCGGCGGCCGAGGCCGAGCACGCACCGGTGATCATCGGCACCGGCTGCCTGCTCGGGCACCAGCCGTGGTTCGACGCAGGCGGCATCGAGCTGCTCGGCGCGCTCGGCAGCGAGCTGGCCCGGCAGGCTCGGGTGCCGGTCGCCCTGCTGCTGAACGAGACGCACACGGTGGAGCAGTCGCTGCGCGGGCTCGACGCCGGGTTCAACGCCGTGATGCTGCACACCGAGTCCGTTGCCGCGGTGACGCGGCTCGTGACCGCAGCGCACGCGCGCGGCGCCGCCGTCGAGGGTGAGGTCGGCAACCTGCCCGATGCGGCGCACGGAGCGGTCGACCACTCGGCGGCGAGCCTCACCGACCCCGAGCAGGCGGCCGCCTTCGTCGAGACGACGCGGGTCGACTGCCTCGCCGTCTCCGTCGGGAACGTGCATCTGCTCGCACACGGGAGCGCGACGATCGATCTCGACCTGCTGCGCGCCGTGCACGAACGCGTGCCGGTCCCGCTCGTCATCCACGGCGGCACCGGCTTCCCCCCGGACGCGATCGGCCCCGCGATCGCCGCGGGTGTTGCGAAGTTCAACGTCGGCACCGTGCTGAGAGCCGCCTACCTGCGCGGCCTGACCGAAGCGCTGACGCAGTTGCCCGGCGAGCCGGACGTGCACGCCGCGATCGGCTCCCACGGCCCGGACGACGTGCTCGAGGCCGGCAAGGCGGCGCTGGCCGAGACAGCCCGGGACCTGATCCGGCAGTATGGCGGCAGTGGCCGAGCAGCCTGACGAGGAGACGCTCGCCGGCCTCTACCGGCGCATGCTCCTCATCCGGCGCTTCGAGGAGACGGTCTACTACCTGTTCCTCGAGGGCGAGATCCCGGGGACGCTGCACCAGTACCAGGGCCAGGAGGCAGTCGCGGTCGGCGTCTGCGACGCGCTCCGGCCGACGGACTGGATCACCTCGACGCACCGGCCACACGGGCACGCGCTCGCCAAGGGCGTGACGCCGCGCGCCGCGATGGCCGAGCTCTACGGCAAGAGCACCGGCTGCTGCGCGGGCAAGGGCGGCTCGATGCACCTCGGCGATCCGGCAGTCGGAATGCTGCCCGCACTCGCGATCGTCGGCGCCGGCAACACCGTCGTCACCGGCCTCGGGCTCGCCTTCACGCTGCGGCGCACCGATCAGGTCGCCGTCTGCTTCTTCGGCGACGGCGCGAGCAACGAGGGCGCGTTCCACGAGGGGCTGAACTTCGCGGCCGTCCGACGGCTGCCCGTCGTCTTCGTCTGCGAGAACAATCTCTACGGCGCCTCGACGCCGTTCGACGCCGTCTCGGCTCTGGTCGACGTCGCCGACCGCGCTCCGGCCTACGGGGTCCCCGGCCGCGTGGTCGACGGCATGGACGTGCTCGCCGTCCGCGAGGCAGCCGGCGAGGCCGTCGCAAGCGCGCGTGCAGGTGACGGGCCGACGCTGCTCGAGTGCAAGACGTACCGCTTCGTCGGCCACAGCCGCAGCGATGCACGCGGCTACCGGGCGGACGACGAGGAGGCGGCGTGGAGGGAGCGCGACTCGATCCCCCGGCTGCGCACCATGCTCACCGAGCACGCAGCCGTGGCGGTCGAGCGCGAGGTCGAGGCGGCGATCGAGGACGCCGTGGAGTTCGCGCGCGCCTCGCCCGACGCCGACCCGGAGGAGGCGCGCACCGATGTCTACGCCTGAGCCGGCGCGCCGCCTGACGATCGGCGAGGCCCTGCGTGAGGCGATCGCGGAGGAGATGCGACGAGACGACGACGTCTTCCTGATCGGCGAGGACATCGGCATCGAAGGCGGCTTCGGCGGTGCATTCGGTGTGTACCTCGGCCTGCCCGAGGAGTTCGGCCACGACCGCATCGTCGACACGCCGATCAGCGAGAAGGTGATCGCCGGTGCGGCCGTCGGCGCGGCCGCGCTCGGGATGCGCCCGATCGCCGACATGCAGTACTCCGACTTCCTCTTCGAGTGCATGGACGAGCTCGTGAATCAGGCCGCGAAGCTGCGCTACATGTCCGGCGGCAAGGTCTCGGTGCCGCTCGTGATGCGCGCGCCGGTCGGTGCCACGAACCGCGGCGCACAGCACGGTCAGAGCCCCGAGAGCTACTTCGTGCACGTGCCGGGCCTCAAGGTCGTCTGCATCTCCGACGCCTACAACGCGAAAGGCCTGCTGAAGAGCGCGGTTCGCGACGACAACCCCGTCCTCGTCTTCGAGCACAAGCTGCTCTACGGGAGCAAGGGGCGCGAGCAGGCGGGCGGGCTCGACCTGACGGCCGAGGTGCCGCAGGAGGAGTACCTCGTCCCGATCGGACAGGCGGTGGTCAAGCGGCCGGGCAGCGACGTCACGGTGGTCGCGACCCACATCGCGCTCTACCGAGCGCTGGCCGCGGCCGAGGAGCTGGCCGCGTCGGACGGGATCGAGTGCGAGGTGATCGACCCGCTGACGCTCCTGCCGCTCGACACCGAGACGATCTGGGCGTCGCTGCGCCGGACCGGCCGGCTCGTGATCGTTCACGAGGACACGCTCACCGGCGGCTGGGGCGCGGAGGTCGCGGCGCGCGCGGCCGAGGAATGCCTCTTCGACCTCGAGGCGCCGATCCGGCGGATCGCGTCGCACGATGTCCCGATGCCGGCGGCGCCGTCCCTCGAGGACGCGATCGTCCCCTCCGTGGAACGGATCAAGACCGTGATCCGCGAGCTGCGCGACTGATGGCGCGTCCGGTGCGCATGCCGCCGCTCGGGGCGACCTCGGACGAGCTGCAGATCGTGCAGTGGCTGAAGGAGGTCGGCTCGGCCGTCGAGCAGGGCGAGCCGCTGCTCGAGGTCGAGACCGACAAGGCGACGCTCGAGGTCGAAGCGGCGGTCGCGGGCACGCTCCTCACGGTGCTGCACGGCCCGGGAGAGACCGTCTCGACCGGTGAGCTCCTCGCATACATCGGCGCTCCCGGCGAGGAGGTCCCCGCCGCCGAGCCGCCTGCGCCGGCACCGGCGAAGCGGCAGGCGGTGCCGACCGCCCGCAGACTGGCGCAGGAGCACGGCATCGACCTCGCGTCCGTCCGGGGCAGCGGCCCCGAGGGGCGCATCGAGAAGCAGGACGTGCTCGCGCTGATCGGGACCGCCTCCGCCGCGGACGGCGAGCTCGAGGTATCACGGCACCGGCGCGCTCTCGCGGAGCGGTTGACGCGGTCGGCGCAGACGATCCCGCAGTTCCATCTCGCGGTCGACGTCGACATGGGGAACGCCGCCGTCCAGCTCGCGCAGGGGCGCGCCGGCGGTCTCACCCGCCTCACCTACACGCACCTGCTGCTGCAGGCGACGGCCGCTGCCCTGCGCGAGCACCCCGCCGTGAACCGCCTGTGGCTGAGCGACGGGCCGCGTCTCCGCCAGCTCGAGCGGGCCGACGTCGGCCTCGCAGTCGCGGGCGACGAGACGCTGCTCGTGCCGACGATCGCCGAGCCCGACCTCGTCGAGCTGCCCGCGCTCGTGGAGGTGACGGCAGAGGCCGAACGGCTCGCGCGCGAGGGCAAGGTCATGGGGGCGGCGGCCGCGCCGGCTGCGATCACGCTCAGCAACCTCGGCATGTTCGGCGTCGACCGCTTCTCGGCGATCGTCGACCCCGGCCAGACCGCGATCCTCGCCGTCGGCGCCGTGACGGAGCGGGTGACCGCCGCCGCGGGCGAGGTTCGGATCGGTCCCTGGGTCGAGCTCACACTGACCGTCGACCACCGCGTCGTCGACGGGGTGCTCGCGGCCCGGTTCCTCGCCGCGATCCGAATGCGCCTCGAGGGCTAGATGGTCAGCCCCGCAGCGCCTGCAGCTGTTCGGCGACGAGGGCGACCTCGGCGGTTGAGATGAGCCGCGGCGTTCCGAGCAGCGCGGCCCGGTAGTACAGCGTGGCGAGCCACTCGAGGAGGACGCTGCGCCAGTACGCCTGCTCGAGCGAGCGGCCGATCGTCAGCGTGCCGTGGCTGCGCAGGAGCACCGCGCTCCGCCCGGCAAGTGCAGCCATGACGCTCGCGGCGAGCTCGTCGGTTCCGAAGGTCGCGTACGGCGCGACGCGCACGGACCCGCCGAGCTCCGCGATCAGATAGTGCACCGCAGGCAGCTCGTCGACCACGCTCGCGAGGACCGTCGCGTGTGGAGCGTGCGTGTGGACGATCGCCGCCGCGTCGGTCGCGTGGTAGACCGCGAGGTGCATCGGCAGCTCGCTCGACGGCGTGCGCTCGCTCTCGACGATGTCCCCATCGAGCGCGACGACACAGATGAGGCCGGGGTCGAGCTCGTCGTAGTCGATCGACGTCGGCGTGATCGCGACGAGGTCGCCGCTGCGAACGCTCAGGTTGCCGGCCGTCCCGACGACCAGCCCGTCCGGGCGCAGGCGCCGGGCGTGATCGACGATCAACGCGCGTTCGGCCTCGAGCAGCATCCCTACGAGACCGAGTGTACGAGCCACTCTGCGCCGGCATATATCGGCTTTCCACGGATTCGCGGCGGCCCGCTCCTACGTCGTCGGGCGAGCCTGCTCGACGACCTTCGTCACGACCCAGCGATGCTTGCCGATCCTGCGGTCACGGCTGAAGCCGAGCTGCTCGTAGGTCGACAGAGCACCGTTGAAGAGAAAGCCGGCGGGCACCGAGCCGGCGTCCTCCGGGTATCCCTCGACCGTGCCTCCGCCCAGGCCCGCGATGAGCTCGACCGCTCCGGCGAGCGCCGCGGTGGCGACGCCCTGACGGCGATGCCCCTTCCCGACGAAGCAGCACGCAATCCGCCAGTCCGGCACGGTCGTCTGGCTCTTCTCGTACGCCGCGCGGCTCTTGATCCGGGGCAGCTCGTCCGGCGACCCGAACTGGCACCAGCCGAGGCAGTCGTCCCCGTCGAAGACGAGCGCCGCATGCGCGGTCCCTGCCCGCACGCGTGCGAGCTTCCGTTCGCGGTTGAGCGCCGGGGTCGTTTCCTTGCCGACGCCGTCGGGATGGAACCCCATGCACCAGCAGCCGCCGAAGACGCCGTTGTTTCGCTCCACCAGCGCTGCGAACGCGGCCCAGGTCGACTCGCCGAGCGGCTTGACGGTGTAGCCGGGCTCGGCCACTACGCGCTCTCGCGCCGGACCTGTCCGGCGAACCACTCGACCCACTGCTCCTGCTCGGCGCTCTCGACGGCCTCCGCCCGGTAGTTGCGCCGCACCCAGGTGACGGCCTCCGGCGGATCGATACCGGCGAGAACGGCGAAGCACGCCAGCACGGTCCCCGTCCGGCCGAGCCCTCCGAGGCACCCGATCTCGACCGTCTCGCCGCCTCGGGCGCGCGCGAACGCGTCCTGGATCTGCGACACGGCCTGCTCGGGATCGGTCGGGAGAGCGAAGTCCGGCCAGGCGATGATCTCCGCAGGCCAGCTGGGCTCCCAGTGCGCGTCCATGTAGAGCCCGAAGTCGCGGGTCGGGTCGGACTCGTCACGTTCGTAGATGGAGGACGCGCGAATCCGCGTCCCGTCGGGGAACGTCACATCCACGGCATCAGGGTACGCCTGCGGCTCGGGCCCGTGATGACACCGCGGATCGCAGAGCTGATCGAGGAGATCCACCGGCCGGGGGCGGACATGGCCGCCGTCCTCGCTGCACACGCGTCGCGGCTCGTCCCCGATCCCTGAGCGCGAACGGTCGAACCCGCCCGCCGGCGGGACTACCCGCGACTGCCGCCGGCTTCAACCAGGTACTCGGAGATGTCGCGGAAGCGCACGGTCTCCCCAGCTGCCTTCCGCAGGTTGACCAGGCAGATCGGGCACATCGTCACGCAGTCCGGCGCGACTGCGCCCAACTGCTCGACGCGACGGGAGGCGACGGCCGCCGCCTTGTCGGGGTAGAGCGCCTCTGCCGGGCCGCCGCAGCACCACGTCGACTTCCCTGCGTGCGCCGGTTCGACAACCGTGAGCCCCGTTGTGACGAGCAGGTCGCGAGGCTGGCTCACGACATCCTCGTAGCGCGCATACACGCACGAATCGTGGAGCACGACCTTGCCCGACAATTGCGTCTCCGCATGCGGCCTCCGCTCGGCCAGCACCTCGAGGTAGCTGCGCACCCGTACGTCGTAGTCGTCGACGAGGGTCGGATAGACGCTTCGAAGCATCGTCGTCGTGTGGGGATCGATCGTGATGACCTCCTTGACGCCGTGCCGGCGGAAGCTCTCCGCGACCTTTCGTGCGTGCGCGGCGACGACTGCGTCTGCACCGAGATCGTGGGCAAGGGCGCCCGAGTAGAGGTCGTCCTCGTAGAGGTAGCCGAACTCGACGCCGGCCAACTGCAGGAGCTTCGCGACGTTCGCGGGGACCCGGTCGTACTCGGCGCGCTCGCCCGCCGACGGCCGCGCTATGAGCGCGGCGCCGTTGACGAAGCGGTTGACTCGGCGCGCGACGCCGCTGAAACGCGCGAGCGGCGAGTCGCCGAGCCGGTGCTCGAGCGTGACGAGCCGTTCGATGTACGGGATGAGCTGGTACATCATCCCGGTGTAGAGAACGGTCTCGCCGCCACGCGGCAGGTCGAGCTCTCGCGCCCAGCGGGTCGCGCGGCGCGCCGGAATGGGCAGCACCGAGCCGCGCAGCCGCAGGTTGTCGGTGAGGATGCCGATCACGTCGCGGGTCGGCAGGGGCATCAGTGCTTCGCCTCCAGTAGCCAGTGCCGCAGCACGCGTACGTTCTCGGTGATGTGGACCTCTGCGGGACAGCTCTCCTCACAGGCGCGACAGAGCAGGCACGAGAAGACGGTCTCGCTCTCCTCGCGCACGCGGTCGGCGAGGCCGAGCTCGACGTAGCGGAAGAGACGGCGCGGCAGCAAGTCGATTGCGAGCGGGCAAACTGCCGTGCAGACGCCGCAGTTCATGCACGCCTCGGCGTCGTACGAGCCGATCTGCCGCAGCTCGTCGGCGAGCCCTCGGTGGACAACCGCGCTCATCTGCGCTCCACCGCCCCGTAGGCGAAGTAGCCGTCGCCGTTCGCACCCGGCACCTCGGCCACGTAGCCGTACTTGCGCAGGCCCATCATCCAGACCATCACCTCGTGCTCGGGGAAGCCGCCGGCCTCGGCGAGCTCGGGCACGGTGCGCGGCCCGTCGCGCAGCAGCTCGAGCAGCCGGCTGCGCATCAGAGGCTCGTCGCGGACGACTTCGCGGACGTCCCGGCTCATGACGCCACGCCGACGAGCAGGCCGTCGATCATCGCGCGCACCTGCGCGTCGGTGTACCCCTCGAGGTCGATCGCATTCTCCGGACAGATCGGCGCGCAGGCTCCGCAGCCCTTGCAGCCGGCGGCGTCGATCGCAGCGGTCTCGCCACCGTCTCCCCCCACGAGCGAGATCGCGCCGAACGGGCACGTCTCCACGCACTCGCCGCAACCGGTGCACGCGTGAGCGTGCACAACGGCGACCTGGGGATCGAGCTCGGCGATGCCGCGCTTCAACACCGCGGCCGCCTGCGTCACGGCGGCGAGGCCGGAGGCAACGCTCTCGGCCGAGCTCTTCGGCCCCTGGCAGGTGCCCGCGATCAGAACGCCGTCGACGACCGTCTCGACCGGCCGCAGCTTCGGATGGATCTCGTTGAAGAACCCGTCACGGCCGATCGGCAGCTTCAACACGCTGACCAGGTCGTCGTTGCACCGAGGGACCATCCCTGTCACGAGCACGACGACGTCGACCGGGATCGTCAGCTCTTCACCGCCCGTCAGCAGATCGCGCACCGTCACACTGAGCCCGTCGTCGGCGAGCGTCACCTCGGGTGGATCGTCGTCGGAGAACTTCAGGTACAGCGAACCCCGCCGCCTCGACTCGCTCAGCATCAGCTCGTTCCGGCCGTAGGTGCGCAGATCGCGATAGAGGTGGTACTGGCGGACGTTCGCGTCGCGGCCTGCCGCAGTCAAAGATGTGTGCACGGCAGCGCTGCAGCAGAACCGCGAGCAGTAGGAGTGCTCGGCGTTGCGGCTGCCGACACAGTAGACGTAGGCGACACTCTCGACCGGCTTGCCGTTGACGATCAGCGCACCTTCGCTCGAGTCGAGCAGCTGCTTCCACTCTGGCAGCGTCAGCACGCCGTCGATACCGTAGCCGAGCTCGCCCGCTTCCGGCTGGTAGCTGTCGAAGCCCGTGGCGACGATGATCTGGCCCACTTCGAGGTGAATCGACTCGCCGCCGGCGTGCACGACCGCGCGGTAGTTGCCGAAGGTGCCGGATTTGGCGGTCAGCTCCGCGTTCGTGAACACCGTGATCTCCGGCCGCTGTCTGATCTCTTCGGCGAGCTGCGCGATCAACGCACGTCCGTCCTTGCCGTGCGGGAAGAGCTCGCCGAGATCGCCGATCCGGCCACCCAGCTTCTCCCCACGCTCGACGAGAAAGACGGCGAGCCCGACGTCAGCGAGACCGATTGCGGCTCGCATGCCGGCAATCCCGCCGCCGACCACAAGCGCGCGCGGTGTCGTTTCGACGACGACCGGGTCGAGCGGCTTCGACAGGCGGGTATGGGCGATGCCCGCGCGCACGAGCGAGATCGCCTTGCGCGTCGCACCCTCGCGATCATCCGTGTGCGTCCACGAGCACTGCTCGCGCACGTTGACCTGCGTGTACTCGTATGGATTCAGGCCGGCGCGCTGCGCGACTGCGCGGAAGGTGAACGTGTGCAGCTTGGGCGAGCAGGAGGCGACGACAAGTCCGTCGAGCTCCTGCCCCTGGATGTCGTCGATGATCTCCTGCTGCGTCGAGTCCGAGCACGTGAACATCGCGCGCCGCGCGACGACGACGCCCGGTTCGTCCTTGACCGCATCGACGACCTGTTCCACGTCGACGTAGTCCGAGATGTTGCCGCCGCAGTTGCAGACATAGACGCCGATCCGCCGCTCGCTCATGCCGGCACCCGCTTGCGCTCGAGGTGCGCGGCCGCCTGTGCGACTGCCGCGCCCGCATGCAGGATCGACTCGGGGATGTCCTTGGCGCCCGAGGCGGCGCCCGCGACGAAGACGCCGGGGATGCTCGTCCGTCCGGGGTTGATGTCCTCTTCGATCTCGTCGACGTAGTCGGCGTCGTCGAGCGCGAGCTCCTCGACCGTGAAGAGGCGGCCGGCATCTCGGTTCGGCTGCACACCGACCGCGAGCACGACCAGGTCGTACTCCGCCTCGGCGATGCCACCGCCGTTCTCGATGTCCTCGTAGCGGAGAACCAGGTTGCCGGCTTCCGTCTCGGTGATCTCCGAGATGCGTCCCTTGACGAACGTGGCGCCCATCGCCTTCGACTGCTCGAAGAACTCGTCGTACCCCTTTCCCACCGCACGAATGTCGATGTAGTGCACCGTCACGTCGGCCAGCGGCAGCGCGCCCATGATCAGCTGGTTCTGCTTGATCGAATACATGCAGCAGAACTTCGAGCAGAGCGGGTTGCCGACGGTCTGGTCGCGCGACCCCGTGCACATCACATATGCAACGCGCTCCGGCACTCGTCCGTCTCCCGGGCGCAGCACCGTGTTGTAAGGGCGCGTCGGCGCGAGCAGGCGCTCCATCTGCATGCCCGTGATCACGTTCTGGAACTTTCCATAGCCGTACTGCGGCTTCAGGTCCGCGGGAAAGAGCTTGTACCCGGTCGAGACGATCACCGTGCCGACCTCGATGTCGAGATCCCGCTCGCGCATGTCGAGATCGATCGCGTCCGCGGGGCACGCGGCGATGCACTCGTGGCACTCGGAGCAGACGCCACAGTCGAGGCAGCGTCCGGCCGCCCGGCGCGCATCGTCTTCGGCGAGCGGCGGCTCGAGCTCCTCGAAGTCGAGCGGCAGCACGGGCGGCGAGCCCGCAGCGAGCGGCTCCCTGACGGCGTGGCTACGCTGCCGCGCCAGCACGTCGGCATGGCTGACGGCCGGGAGCGGCTCGACGAAGCCGGTCAGCTCGAGCCCCTGGAGGTAGCGATCCATCATGTGTGCTGCCTTGCGGCCCTGCCCGACCGCGTCGGTGATCATCGACGGCCCCGCGACGGCGTCGCCGGCGGCGAAGACCCCCTCCTCCACGGTCTGCGTGGTCGCGGGATCCGCCTGAAGCGTCCGCGCCCCGTCGGGTGCGAGCCGCGGAAACGCGGCTGTGTCGGCGCCCATCCCGACGGCGACGATCGCCGCATCGCACACGATCCGGTCGACCTCCTCCTCGTCGTATCGCGGGCTGAAGCGGTGGCTCTCGTCGAAGACCGAGATGCAGCGTTTCAGCTCGACCGCCTCGACCCCGTTGTCGCCGGCGAAGCCGGCGATCCCCCACGAGTCGTGCAGCTCCACACCGTCGTCGAGCGCCTCGTCGACCTCCCAGCCGTAGGCGGGCATCTCCGCCCTCGCCTCGAGACAGATCATGTGGACCTCGGCCGCGCCGAGCCGGCGCGCACTCCGCGCGGCGTCGATCGCGACGTTGCCGCCGCCGATCACGACGACGCTCTTGCCGTCGAGGTCGGCGGGGGCGGCAAGCTTGATGTCGCGCAGGAACGAGAGCGCGCTCGAGACGCCGCGGAGCTCCTCGCCGGGGACGTGCAGGCGAGCGGCGCTCGGCGTGCCGGTGGCGACGAGGACGGCGTCGTAGCCGTCGCGCTTGAGCGAGTCGAGATCGTCGATCCGCGTGCTCGTCGCGATCTCGACACCGGCATCGGTGACGTTCGCCACATCACGCTCGACCACCTCGGCCGGCAGCCGGTAAGAGGGGATCGCGAGCCGAAGCGCGCCGCCGGGGACGGGCGCTGCCTCGAAGATCTTCACGCCGTACCCCTTGCGTGCCAGCAGCCACGCGGCGGTGAGGCCCGCCGGGCCCGAGCCGACGATCGCGACGCGCTTCCCGTTCTGCTCCGGCAGCCCCGCCGGCGGCGGGTCGGCGAGCGAGTAGTGGCGGTCGGCGACGAAGCGCTTGAGGCGGCGGATCGGCAGAGGCCCTTCCAGGCTGCCCCGCGTGCACTCCGCCTCACAGGGTGCGTAACAGGCGCGGCCGAGGCTGCCCACGAGCGGCGTCGCCTCCAGGACGAGGTCGAATGCCTTCTCGAACTCGCCGCTTCGCACGAGCGAGACGTAGCCATGCGCCTTGATCCCCGCGGGGCAGGCGAACGAGCACGGCGACGTCCCGGCGCGCTCGATCAGCGCCTTCTGCGGGACGGCCTGGGGGAACGCGATGTAGGCCGCGCGGCGCGAGACGAGCCCGCCGTTGTACTGATCGGGCACCGCGACCGTGCAGGCGAGCTCGCACTGACGACAGCCGGTGCAAAGCGCCTCGTCGACGAAGCGCGGCTTGCGGTGCACGGCCGCGCGGAAGCTGCCGTCGCCGTTGCGCGCCACCTCGCCTACCTCCGAATCGGTCAAGACCGTCACATTCGGGTGGTGCACCGTCGCTGCCATCTTCGGCGTCGAGATGCAGCTCGCGCAGTCGAGCGTCGGAAAGACCTTGCTGAGCAGGATCATCTTGCCGCCGACGCTCGGCTCCTTCTCGACGACGAGCACCTGGTAGCCCATGTCGCCGAGCTTCAGCGCCGACTCCATACCGCCGATCCCGCTGCCGACGACGAGTGCGTCGTAATCCATCAGCTATCCAGTCCCGCAAGCGCAGCGCTGAAATCGCGGACGTGCTTGGTGAACGGGGCGGCGCAGACCGAGCAGATCGCTGCGAGCTTCAGCCTGCGACCGTCGATCCCTTCCGCCGCGAGCAGCGCCTGCGCCTCGGCGACGATCCGCGACGAGCGTTCGCTGCAATCGGAAAGGTAGGCACACTCGTCGCCGTCCGACGCGACGAAGACGCCGTCGAAGCCTCCCTGCAACGCGTGCAGGATCCAGGCCGGCCGGATCCCGCTCGTGCACGGCAGGCTGATCACGACGACGTTCGGCGAGTAGTGCATGTGCGAGCTGCCCGCCAGGTCGATCCCCGGATCGGAGATCCCGTTCGTCGAGAAGACGAGCACCCGCGGAGCGGCTGCCCGCGCGGGCTCGTGCACGGCGGCGAGCGTCTCGGTCACTTCATCCTGCGGATGAAGACGCGCTCGTACCCATCGGTCGCGACGACGCCGAGGAACTCATGGCCGACCTTTCCCGACCACGCGGAGACGTCGTTCCCCGTCTGCGAGTCGCTCGACCAGAGCTCGAGCACATCACCGACGGCCACACTGCCCATCGCCTTCTTCGCCTCGAGCAGCGGGCCCGGGCAGGCGGCTCCGCGCGCATCGACGATCTTGGCGGCGGTGAGCTCGATCAGGTCGGTCTCGCCGAGAATGGTGGACATTTCGCT